>NZ_AUFP01000001.1 GCF_000426565.1 Segatella albensis DSM 11370 = JCM 12258
CAGCACATGATGTATCAGAAGATGCTCAAAGACCATGGAATAGTGCAAAGCATGTCAAGGAAAGGCAACTGTCTGGACAATGCTATGATGGAAAATTTCTTCGGACTGATGAAGAACGAATTGCTATACGTGAATCATTTTGAATCTATCGAAGAGTTTGAACGAGAACTGAAAAAATATATATGGTGGTATAACAATAAAAGAATAAAACTGAGATTAAAAGGAATGAGCCCGGCTATATACCGAGCTCACTACTATAGAGAGATAAATAATTAATATTTAATTAATCGTCCAACTTTTCGGGGTCACATCAGATGATGCATCCTATTTTTTTTACTATCTATCTCTAATACTGGAGGGTCTTCTTCTCATACCATTTCTTCATCACGTAGAAAGCCTTTTTGCGTTTACCCTGATCAGAAAACAAACCTTTCCGATTAAAGCCCTTCTGCACAACAGGTTCCATGCGACGAGGAGATCTGAAGTCTTTCAATACCCATGGTGTAGTACCAGCCAAACCATCTATCTTATCGAGCATTGACAAGTTTTGCACATATAGATTTTCTTGGAATTCCTCCGTCCATCGCTGATTTTTATCCCCATGAAGCCCAGCAACAGCACCACCACCAAACTCACTGATAATAACCGGTTTGTTATAAGGAATCTCCCACTTCATCTTAGGAGCATCGTTGACATCGCGGTACCAACCGATATACTGATTAAAACTAACAACATCAACATATTTACTCATGTTATCATGCAATCGGTTCACATAATTACTTGCCCCCGTCACCTCCATAGCCATAGAGATTAGTCGGGTACTATCTTGAGTACGCGCATATCGAGCCAATCCCGAAAGGAATTTGTCACGAGCTTCACTATGAGGAGTTTCATTGGCTATCGACCATATTATCACATTTGCGCGATTTTTGTCACGAGCTATCATATCTGTCAACTGACGCTTAGCACAAGCAAAAGTCCTCTCATTAGTCCAGTCGATAGTCCAATAGCAAGGTAGTTCTTCCCAGAGAAGTATGCCCTGTCGCTCTGCTTCGCGAATGGCATGCTCATTGTGGGGATAATGAGCCAAGCGCATGAAGTTACATCCCAGATCTTTTGCCCAACTAATCAACGTATCGGCATCCTCAGCGGAATTGCACCGACGACTCGTATAAGCTGTTTCCTCATGACAAGATACTCCTTTCAAGAAAATCGGTTTACCGTTCAATAGTATCTGTTTACCTCGTGTTTCTATTGTTCTGAAACCGATTTCATCCTTAACAGTTTCATCTCCCATTGTCAGATTCACTCGGTACAACTTTGGATTCTTCGGACTCCATAACACCGGTTTGATGCGTAGAGAGACAGAGGCGACACCGTTCTCATCTGTTATCATCTGCTTGTTTACCTTTAATTCAGGTATCGACAAGACAACTTTCTTTCCTGCACAAAATTCATTCAATCGCACATTCACGTCAACAATTTTACGATTGCCCTTACGCAACTGGACAAAATAATCCTCGATATAAACTTGCGGAACAGAAACCATCATCACATCACGAGTAATACCGCCATAGTTCCACCAGTCGAAGATCTGCGTCGGTATATTTTCCTTCCTTCGCACATTATTGACCATGACAACGACTGTATTTTCACCTTTCTTCACAGCATCAGACACATCAAAACAAAAAGGAGTGAAACCGCCTTTGTGCTCTCCAGCCTTTTTGCCATTCACCCATACACGGGTCATATAATTTGATGCTGCGAAATAAAGCAAAGACCTGCGACCTTCCTGTGGTATCCAATTAAATTTCTTCCGATACCAGACAGTCCCTTCATACCAAAATAACTTCTCATCCTGCGTATTCCAGTCACCAGGTACCTTCAAGGTTTCACTCTTGTCGAAATTATATTCTACTAAATCTGATGGTTGATTTGCTTTAGCATCCAAGAAGAATCCCCAAGGCGTAGGATTCATCCGATAATCATAATATCCGATATCTTGTTGATCAATGATATAATTCCATTTTCCATTCAGCGACAACATATCGCGGGCATACACATTCATAGGGGCAGCAACTTCCTGAATTGCCATCATGTCAGCACATGCTGCCATAGACAACATGAACAATAAAAGTTTTCTTTTCATTGATTTCTTAGACTATTTGTTTTCTGTTATTTCTTTATCATCGATCGCAAGACAAACCATATATGCATCATAACGGTAGTAATCCATCCGTAATGAGTTTGCATCACCCGGAAGCGCTCTTTCAGTGAAGCGCGATGGTTCTTTATCGACATTCCACCATCCAGATAATTCGTAAATACATGATGGACATACTTTAGTTTCAGTTTTTTCTCACTACATACTTTCATAATGCGGATACACCAATCGACATCTGCAGAATATCTGTAATTAGTGTTATAGAGCACGTCCTTGGCTATATCAGCCTGAGCATAAAAAGACTGATGGCATACTAACATACCATACTTGAACGACTTCCAACTCAATTTTTCCGGTGGTGTCAACCGGCGATGACGTAGGAAATGGCCCTCTTCATCTACAATATCGGTATCGCCATAGATCACACCAGGAAGAGCCTCTCCATCGCCAATAGAGTTTGCTATCACCTCCAAAGTATCAGAGGCCGGGAACACATCTCCGGCATTAAGGAACACAAGATACGTTCCTGTTGCTTTCTTTATCGCCTTATTCATCGCAAAATAAAGTCCACCATCAGGCTCAGAGCTGACAACAATCTGATGACGGGTTTCCTTTTGCTCATCTTCATGAAGATATTCATCTACCATATCCATTGTATGGTCTTCCGATGCGCCATCCCATATGATATGTTCGACATAAGGATAAGTCTGTTCGAGCACACTATGAAGTGTACGCTTAAGCACAGACTCAGCATTATAGGTACAGGTAATAATGCTAAAAGTTATCATATATTGTAATTTTTAAAGGCAAGAGCCTGATTGTATACTTCGATATAACGCATGGCTACGGCATGCTGGGAATAAGTTTGTACAACCTTCTTCTGACAATTCTTGCTGAGTTGTTCGGCATCAGCTTCATCCAGAACCCAATGGATACCTTGGGCCAAGTCGTCCGACTTCATATATTGGGCTACATAACCACTCTTCTGGTGTTCGATCATTTCCGGTATTCCTCCGGTCTTGAATCCTACACAAGGTACCCCACAAGCCATTGCCTCCATAATGGTATTCGGGAGATTATCTTCTAGAGACGGCAATACAAAAACATCTGCAGAATTGTAAACGCATACGATTTTCTTATCGTCGTTGACAAACCCCAGAGGATATACCGGTAAAGGAAGACGGTCTGCGACATCTTCAGAGTGTCCTCCCAGAATTGCGATACAGGTATTGTCCTTATAAGAAGGATCATTCTTCACCAGAATATTCATGGCCTCCACAAAATATTCCATACCTTTACGCTCATCTGTCACTTTCTGTGACACGAAGAGAATAATTCGCTTATCCTCTGGAAGACCGGCATAAAGTCGTGCTTCCTTCTTATCGTGTTGACAATAGATACGTGTATCAATAGGGTTAGGGATATTGGTAAGGTGACGCCCAACGAGTAATGCACTATTCTTAGCCTCATCTTGCAGCCATCTGCTACAAGCCACGAAATGTATGTTGGCATCCTTATAGAGATTCTGTTTGTTCTTAAACACCTGGGCAGAGATATCCTTCTTAGAGCCACCACCTGGCAACAGCGGACATTGTCCACACCCCGAGGCATATCGTTTGCACTTGCGAGAGTAATGGCAGATACCCGTAGCATTCCATAGATCATGCATCGTCCAGACGATAGGTTTACCACTCTTTAGGATTTTCCGGATGCCAGAAAAAGACAGCATACCTTGATTTATCCATGAGAGATGAATGACATCAGCCTCTTGGAATTCAGGAAGAGATGTTATATCATTTCCGGAATTGGCAAGATCTATCTCCCATAAATGATCCTTCGAAAAATGCAAGTGCCAAAATATGCACCAACGTTCCCAAAGGAAATGAAACTGCGTTTTCATACTGCAGTTCAATCCCACAACGGTAATGTCATCGGTGATTTTATCACGTACTAGCATCTTGGCTTTGACACCATTATTATTTAAGGCATCCATCAGGCGATTGGCAGCAACGGCTGCTCCACCTGTTTTCTCTGATGTGTTTATTATCAATACTCGCATAATGCAAAGATAAGGCAAATCAAAGATAATACAAAATAAATTGATACTAATTTGTAAAGTTATATAAAAAAATATGCTGCAACTCTCAACGAGCTGCAGCATATCATTATGTTTAACTATCATTTTATTCTTAACAAAAGATAGTCTCACGACTCTCTTTGTCAACCTGTTAAACAATCATGTTATTTACCTTAAAACCTAATAACTAAAAACCTAAAAATCTATTTATTACTACTAACCTAAACAATCTATTAACCTTTTGATGATGCAAAGGTACGTCAAGATTTTGAAAGTAGCAACTGTTCTATTATCTTTTTAGTCTAATCCTATACTTTCTTGACCTATATCAAAACATTGTGCTCGCACACAGTGAATTAAAAGCGTATAATTGACATATATCAACTCTTTTCGATTAAACAGACCGCATAGGCTGAAATTCCTTCTTGTCTTCCTGTAAAACCTAATTTCTCTGTTGTCGTAGCTTTGATACTGATATTATCGACATCTGTTTCCAGAATTTTTGCCAGGCATTCTTTCATTTCCGGAACATGAGGGTTCAATTTCGGACGTTCGGCACAGACTGTAGCGTCGATGTTACCAAGTTCGAATCCTTTTGCACGAACCAAATCCATTGTTTTCTTCAAAAGGATCTTTGAATCGATATCCAATGTTGATTCTGCCGTATCAGGAAAATGATAACCAATATCACGCAAATTCGCAGCACCAAGAAGTGCATCACATATTGCATGTATCAGCACGTCGGCATCACTATGTCCTAACAATCCAAGGGTATGTTCAATCTTGATTCCGCCCAACCACAAGTCTCTACCTTCTACGAGCTTATGAACATCATAGCCCATTCCTACTCTAATCTTCATATATTTTATTTTCGCTTAAACAAATCTTTAATTCCGTCCATATCAAAGGTAAGGGTAAAACGCATCGTCTGGTCAAGAGGATTACTCTTGGCTGTTGCGATAACATATCCTGCATCCAACGAGAATACATTCATCTTGAAACCGGCACCTACCGTGAAATATTTGCGATTTCCCTTGTTCTCGCTCTCGTGATGATAACCGACACGAACCGAAAATTTATCGTTATAGGTATATTCACCACCTACACTCCAGTTTACTTCCTGCATCTCTTCTTTAAATCCACCAGGTGCATCCGTAAAACTCTTGAACATTCCACTGATACTTGACACATCGTAGTAGTCTTTCTGCTTACGCACTTCGAAATCTTCATCACTTTCTCCGTCTTTCTTCTGTGGATAAGTAGGTACAAGTAATTTATTGGCGTCTGCTGCTATCGTGAATTTATTATATTCATCAATAGGTACCATGAGGGATGCTCCCAAACGAAGATTCGTAGGGATAAACTCACTGTTATCGTCTCCGCCAAAGGTTATCTTGGAACCGATATTCGAGACATTAAGTCCGATACCCAACTGACATTCACGCTGTCCTATATTTATATAGTTCTGATAATAAGCCGCTATATCTGCAGCGAACGCATTTCCCGGAGTTGTCTCCTCGGTATAGTCGTAGGTAAGATCAGAATGAATCCACCTCACTGCGGCTGCAATAGAGAATTTTTCACTAAGCATCAGGGAATAGGCAACGTCGAATGACATCTCATAGGGATGAATCGTCATGTCATTACTCCCCGAGACATCGCTGCTGGTATACACCTCGCCCAAGGAGAAATAGCGCAAAGAACTAGACACTGCACTATAATCACCTATGCGATAATATCCTGCAAGATATGCTAAATCCATATCATTTACAAGTTGTCTCAACCACGGGGTATAGTTAAGGGCAACCCCTGCACGGGAAATGGCGAAAGGATATTTTGCCGGATTCCAATACTGTGAGTTCACATCCGGATCGGTAGCTGCACCGATGTCACCCATCGCACCACCTCGTGCATCCGGGGCTATTGTCTGTGATGTTACCGAAGTATGAACAGGGTTGAACATACTATTCTTGTCCTGAGCCGAAACTGTCAGTGACATCACTGCCAGTAGACTGGAGATCATTATTTTCATGGATTTGTTCATATACTGAATAAACGTTGTTTATACTTAGTTATTGCTGACTACGATCAATTTCTTAGCTTTGGAAACTTCGTTGCTACCGTCAGAAGCGATCTTGGCACGATAGAGATATACTCCTGTCCCCAATCTTCGTCCTCCATCCGTTGTCAAATCCCAATCCACGGTATAAGCCGTTGTCGTTGGAACGCCACTCTCATGATGTTTCCAGAGAAGTCTGCCTGCGAGATCAAATACTTCGAGGGTCACCTCCATATTACTTCCCGTTCGATCATGATTAATGATAAACGTTGTGGAGGTCTTGACCGGATTATTCGTCGTAGAGACATCGAAAAGGGTTGGTTGCAGACCATTTACGACATTAAAGTCTAATGTGGATATTGATGAATTATTCTGTACATCCCATGCTCTGAACTGTAAGGTATGGCGACCAGGGGCAAGTTGTGGTATTGAAAAGAATGTTTTTCCCGAAGTATAACTTCCGAAATCATACGTGAAATGATCATTCAGCACATAAGTTTTCGACATATCACCATCAATGATAAGTATCAAATCGTGCCCGATACCATTACCAGCTGCATTGATTCCCTGACGGTCTGACAGTTCAGCGACAAAGTATGGTGTAGGGTTCACATCACCTCCATTCACAAAAGAACGACTGTTCAGATAGCAATAGATAGATGGGCCGACAGAATCGTTGTCTATCTGTTCGCCTTCTCCGAAATTGAACTTTTCGTAATATCCATGAGCGGACATACTATGGTCTGCGTTCACGGCATACACATTTATCAAACCTGGATCTTTTGAATAGTTGATATCCTTAGGTACTGCAAAAGTAAACTCGAAACGACCGCTCTTGATGCTATCCGTACCTTGATATAAAGTTTTGGTCCTATCATAATACGTGAAACGTTCACTTGCTTCGGTCGCATCATTCAATTTACAGGTTACCAACTCCTTAGAATCTCGAACCGTCATCGTGACGATTCCGTCAAAATTATCATCATTCTCTATATGTCCGGAGACCTTAGCTATAGTACCAGCCTTTAGCATCAGCAGACTGTCTATAGCATCCACATCTATACCATTCACGCTATCTATCTTGATGGTACGCGAAGGTAAGTTCAAAGCCAGCGCAGGATCACCTAACAAAGAATACTGCAATCGATTCTCGGAGCGATCACCCCCAAACGGGCCTCCTTGTGCCAGCGTATTCTGGGCTAACCGATGGGCTTCACCTATTGTCATCGGTTTCCCGTTACTATCATGACTCAGCACATAATACAGGAATGCTCGGTTCATATACTTGTTCAGGTTAGCATATACCGTTCGTGTCGTTCCATAGAAAGCCACAGAACCGCCATCCTTATTCAACAAGCACTTTTCCCCGATTGTTTCCGAGGTTCCGTCAAACGGCATGATGTCACACGAAGCTGTAATCCATAATGGTAGATTCTTATTTTTAAACTCAGAGAAATCAGAAATACGAAGTATTGTCTCGTGCGAGAGTTGTATCTCACTACCATGCCCCGCATAATCCATGACCAAGGCACCACCCGCTTGTTGCTGCTTTAGAATTCTAGTCACTTCCGGATAAGTGTTACCCGTAGATGATGTCTCACGGGTATAGGCATCCCACATGACTTTCTTTGTCACATACCCAGGATAGAAAGAAGAGATCATGTCAGCAGTGGCATTTTCATCTGCCATGTGCAAATTCTCATTACCATCATCTCCCATAAACATGATTTCATTCTGCCAGTTTCCTGCATTTTTGTTATTACCATAATTGATGATCTTATCTACCACAGCCTTGGCATCACTGGCATTCACCGTAGGTATACGCCCTACAGCAACATCCAGTAGTTCCGTCGTCGGACTTTTTCCTTCTCCATCATCAAGAAGTCCTATCCAACTATCGTCCACATAGCATATCACCTCATTATATGAGTTTTCACTTTCATAGCATAACAGATAATCATCGGCATTCAACTGATGACAGTCACTGGTGAGCATACGGTTATCCCACACGCAATCACCAAGTAGCAACAGATATTTCGGCATCTTATGCTCGTCTCCTTCAGCTCTGTCATAGAGCATTTTAAGGTATCTACGATATGCATTGACATCCGGTGTACCACTGGAGAATTCATTATAGAGTTCATCTGCTGCTACGATGTTCACACTCAAGGAGTCATGACTTTCGTGGAAAGCCTTGAGACGTTGTGCCTGCGTCAAGAGTTTCTGCGAAGTCGGAATGATGATGACCATATTAGCTTGGGCATCGGCATGATGATTTTGATTGGTTATATTATAAACGTATTCTGGAGTTGACCGGACAGATGACAGATTCGGTGCCGGCAGGGGCTTGTCCACAGACATACTCACATAGTCAAGACGGATAGGACCGCCCGACTCGTTTTTGATAAGTATCGTATCACTAGTCGACAAACGGTCTATATCATAGATTGCAGAGGCTTCATTAGCCTTATCATAAGAAGACAGTTTTATCTTCAACTGGCCTCGGCACGTACCATTCACCCAAACAGAGGATGTATTCTCCGAACTGGCTGTAATCTTCACATATAGTTTACCGCTATTAGCACCTTGGGGATTAGCAAAGACAATTTGCTTGTTCCGTCCACTGGTGATTTCTTCTGGGTCGAAGAGATTTCTTCCACCATGATACCAACTATACCCATCTACTTCATACAAATGATGATAATCATTCGGGGATGGATAGAAACTTTGCAGAAAGTTTACAGAATCGATCTTCAGAGAGGGTTCTTCGCTTTGTGTAATCAGATAGTAACCATAGTTTGAATATGGGTTTCGTGTTCTTATGGTTGTCGTATAGTCCGACCAACTTACCGGTCCTTGGGCATAAAACAGATGCTTACTTCCTATCACGCACTGGGCAACTTCCTTCAGGTCATCATGACTTGCGAGATAACCTCCGTCTAATTTTTCTGGTTGTAGAGCACCACCATATCCATAGATTTTCACCTTATTAATATCTGTAAACCCAGCCCGTCGGATGATATCCTCCGTCAACTGATACACACCGGTAGACGGCACACGGATCTTGGCCCAGTTTCCTGTGGCAAGAACCGAAGACGGAGCATAACGCTGCTGCAAAGACGAAGCACGGGTAACAGAATACAACTTGCTGACAGAACGAGACTTCGCCTTAGCCTCTACACGAAGCATGAAACTAACAAGGATCTGATATCTGTTATTACGAAACACATAAGGACAAAAACTAACAACAAGTGAACCTTGTTGTCGATTCGTTGCCAACTGAGGTACAACAGATGGCAACTCGGGCAAAGGAGCACCCGATATATGGTTATAAGCGGCAACATCCGAGGCTTCCATCTCTATGAATTCCGGATAGGCCAAACTCACCGTATAAATAGAATCCCTCCAATCACCGGCAAGTGGGATGGAATAGGTAAACTGAGGCAGAATGGAGTCGGCTCTAACCTGACTTGCTGTCAAGTTAAAGAATACCTTCCTCTCCGCATGAGCAGAGACACTAAGAAGCAGAAGGAATGTTACACAACTCCAAAGTAGCCTCCTCACCATATTTTATTTACATTCAAAGTCAAGAACCTTTTGGTCACCCAGATAGCCTTCAAGATGGTCATCGATCTGTACCGGTCCACACCCCGTCGGGCATCCCGTATAGAGTAAGTCACCCGTTTTCAACGTAAAGAAACGACTGATATATTCAATGATCTCATCTATCTTAAAAAGCATATCAGCAGTACATCCAGTCTGCACGGTCTTTCCATTGATGTCCAGATGGAAGTTAAGAGCCTGTACATCGCGTATCTTTTCCACCTCTATCCAGTCACCTATCGCCGCAGAATTATCAAATCCCTTAGCAACCTCCCATGGACGACCAGCAGCTTTAAACTTAGCCTGCATCTCCCGGGCCGTAAAATCAATTCCTACAGTGACAGCGTCATAATAACGCGAAGCAAAGCGTGCAGGTACCGACTTACCAAGTTTGTTGATTCGCACCACCACCTCAGTCTCATACTCGATGCGTCCCATATCATCAGGGATAAAGAACGGATGATGATCTTTGAGCAGTGCCGTTTCTGGTTTCATGAAAATTACCGGTTCTTCTGGTTTTAATAACGAACCATGGAGCGCTTTATTGTGCTCCAGATAGTTCAATCCAATAGCAAAGATTTTCATATTAAAAAAATGAGCGTCTGCTCTTCTTGCGAAAAACAGACGCCCCCTATTTGGTTTTTACTAATTCTGGAATTAGTCAGCAGAGAGGCTGAAACGCTTGTAAGCAACAACCTTCAAATCCTTACTCTGCTCCTGAAGCCACTGAGCAACAGTCTTCTTGTCGCCGTCGCCAAACTGGAACTCCTGATCAACAAGGCAGTTCTCCTTGAAGAACTTAGCCATACGACCCTTAGCGATATTCTGGATCATCTGCTCAGGAAGATTTGCAGCCTTCTCAGCAGCAACAGTCTTTCTGATCTCGCGAGCCTGCTCAGCCTGCTCAGCAGTAATCCAACCCTTCTTCATGTTAGACTCGATATGATCCTCAGAGTCTACGTGAGCTGGGTTGATACCAGCCTTACGGATAGCAGCAACAACAGCCTTCTCAACCTGCTCTTCCTTAGTCTTCTCGATAGCAACACGAAGTTCCTCATCCTTTACAGACTGAGCAACAGAAGCCTCATCAAGAGCAACTGGTTTCATAGCAGCAACCTGCATAGCAACCTTATGAGCAGCCTCCTCGTTGTTCTCGTTCAAAAGAACCATAGTAGCGAGAGTGTGCTTACCCATGTGATCGTATACAGATACGTTCTCACCCTCCAAGAAGTTGTAGCCATCAAGCTCCATCTTCTCACCGGTAACACCAGAGCGATGCTTTACAGCAGTCTCAGCGTCATCGCCGTTAGCGAGCTTAAGAGCCTTAACCTCGTCAAGGTTCTGGCACTTGTTAGCGATAGCAGCGTCAAGGATTTCCTGAACCATTGCGATGAAGTCTTTACCAGCAGCAACGAAGTCAGTCTCACACTTAACAGCAACCATTGCTGCGAAATTGTCTACCTTCTTTACGAGGACACAACCATTAGAAGTCTCACGGTCAGAACGCTTTGCAGCGATAGCAAGACCACGCTCACGAACGAGCTCGATTGCCTTATTAATATCACCATCAGCCTCAGTCAGCGCCTTCTTACAGTCAGCAAGACCAGCACCTGTCATCTTACGAAGCTTCTGGATATCAGCTATAGATACAGCCATAATATAGTTTCCTTATTTTTTATTAATTAAAAATTACTCAGCAGTAGCCTCTGCCTGTGCAGCCTTGCGAGCACGCTTAGGTTTTGCGTCAGCAGCAACTTCCTTCTGCTCAGCAGCAGCCTTCTCATCAGCCTTCTCAGCCTTACGCTCCTCGAGACCCTCAGCGATTGCACCGCAAACAGCAGAAAGGATAACCTCGATAGAATCCTTAGCGTCATCGTTAGCAGGGATGATGTAATCTACGTTCTTAGGATCAGAGTTTGTATCTACAATAGCAAATACAGGGATACCAAGACGATTAGCCTCCTTAACAGCGATGTGCTCCTTCATTACGTCGATAACGAAGAGTGCGCTTGGAAGACGAGTAAGGTCAGCGATAGAACCAAGGTTCTTCTCCAACTTAGCACGCTGACGGCTGATCTGAAGCAGCTCGCGCTTAGAAAGGTTAGAGAATGTACCGTCATTCATCAGCTTATCGATGTTTGCCATTTTCTTAACAGCCTTACGAATAGTAGGGAAGTTAGTGAGCATACCACCTGGCCAGCGCTCAATAACATAAGGCATATTAACAGAAGCAGCCTTTTCAGCTACAACGTCCTTAGCCTGTTTTTTAGTAGCGACAAACAATACCTTTTTGCCTGACTTTGCGATACCCTTAAGAGCCTCAGCAGCCTCGTCAATCTTAGCTACAGTCTTGTTAAGGTCGATAATATGAATACCATTACGCTCCATGAAGATGTAAGGAGCCATTGCTGGATTCCATTTACGCTTGAGGTGACCGAAGTGGCAACCTGCCTGCAATAATTGGTCAAAATTTGTTCTTGACATTTCTTTTTCTTTTTTAAATTGTTTACTTTCTTTTTAATTCTTGTTAGAATCAGCCCATAAGTAATCCCATCAGGAAGTCTTATAGGTTTAGATACTAAACTGGTAGTCCAGTGATTAACGCTTACTGAACTGGAAGCGACGACGAGCCTTAGGCTGACCTGGTTTCTTACGCTCAACAGCACGGCTATCACGGGTCAGGAATCCTGCATCCTTAAGAGCCTTCTTGTCTTCAGCGTTGATCTTAACGAGTGCACGAGCGATAGCAAGGCGAAGAGCCTGGCTCTGACCTGTGAAACCACCACCGTCAAGGTTAGCCTTAATATCATACTTACCCTCAGCCTCGAGCAACTGTAATGGCTGCTTTACAACATAGCGAAGAATTGCTGATGGGAAGAATGTCTCGATATCTTTTTTATTAATTGTGATCTTGCCGGTACCCTCTGTCAGGTATACACGAGCTACAGCGCTCTTACGGCGACCAATTGCATTAATTACTTCCATTTCTAAAATTACTTATACTGGTTAATATCAATTGACTTTGGCTTCTGAGCTTCCTTATCGTGCTCTGCACCATCGAAAACATAAAGGTTGTTCATCAAAGAACGACCCAGAGGGCCCTTTGGCAACATACCCTTAACAGCGTGACGAATAATCTTGTCGATACCGTTCTTGCGAGTACGGAGCTCAGCAGGAGTATTGAAACGCTGACCACCTGGATAACCAGTATAACGTGTGTAAACCTTATCTGTTTCCTTTTTACCAGAGAAAACTACCTTAGCGGCATTGATAATGATTACGTTGTCTCCACAATCTACGTTAGGTGTGAAGTTTGGTTTGTACTTTCCGCGGAGCAGCTTTGCAACTTTTGAGCAGAGGCGACCTACGATCTGATCGCTGGCGTCAACTACGACCCACTCTTTCTTAGCTGTTTCCTTGTTTGCGGAAATAGTCTTGTAACTTAAAGTGTCCATTTTAAAATTTAATTTTACTACTAAAAAACTAATTGATTACTTTCTGTCGAATCTTACAGAGACCTCGCGGCGCCTCCAGTCTAAAAGAGACCATCCACAGCATTACTCTCTGTAGCTTCACCGATTCACTAACCGCACTTCTCGGCCAGAAGAAGTACTATTAACACGGCTCTGCGCGAAGGCTTCTAAGCGTAGACCTTCACAATTCGGTGTGCAAAGGTACATATTTTATTTAAAACGAGCATCAACACTTGTCTTGCAAGTATGTCATTTTATAAATTATTAACTATATTATAGATTATTAACGTACTCTGGTTTTTATTTACAATAATATATAAGTCATATAGGAGTAGAGATTATCAGAAGAACTCTTCACAATCTTTAAACTTTATCACGGAACTGTTAAAAGAGAAATTTTCCGCTTTTTACTTCATCTAGAACGCTTGGCTGCATTTTCACTCTCTAAAAACATAAGAAACGTTCTCCAAAAGGTTGCATTTTTGAACGAAGTTAACTTCATCAGCTTACGCAGTTAACTTTGTAAGCCAATGTGAATAGGTATATAGCCTTATGCAGTTAACTAGAAAAGCCTACAATTCCGGTGCTTTTCGAGAACAAAAACAAGCAATAAAATTCCAATCCGCTGATAATCAAGTAATTATATTTTACTCATATTTTTAATATTCGTAACCAACCCCATCTTTAATTCTGAATTCACGAATTATGAGCGTCTTTTATCGGTTGGGAATTAAGGAATATAAACCTATCTTAACTATTCACGAACTCAACTTACGCAATGATTCCTTTCTACTTCCTGAGCCAATAATTAATAATGTATGGCGATTGGTCAAGATATATATGCAAGAGGTATTTTTAAGACAAAGATATCAAATAATGTATCTACAGGATTAAGTTTATTATAAAACATGATTTACTCTCAAAAAAGTAGTCTTATTTTGACATCGCCACAAGTCGCCACATCATCACTACAACTTCGCTACACTTTTTAAGGGTGTTTTTTTTGAGGTTGAATCGTTGATTATCAGCGTCGATACATTCCGCTACAGGTTTAAGGTCATGTAAAGGGGGCTGAGATTCTTGAAAAATTGAGACAGAAGAAGTTTAAAGAGAAAATAGCTCTGAATATCGGTTGCTAAATGCCACTGAAATAAGAGGTCGAGAGAACGTGTTCGGATCCCGCTGGGAGGCAAGGGATCACCATAGAAAATTTCTCTCATCTATTATCCTTTCATTCTATACTTTCTATTCGTTTACTTTTTCCCACTCATCAATCTTAAAGCAATAACTTTCCCGGGTCTTGCTCTCGAAGAACTGGTTCTGATATGAATAGGAGTTTTCGTAGACTGCTTCTGTCTGCCAGCTTCCCTGAGTGAACTTGAAGTACACTGGCAACTGTACATCCACATCAATCACGCGAAGCGTATCACTAACCTGCTTCATCTTGACACCCTTAGGATTCCAGTTCTTAAGGCAGGTCTGATTGCCGGTAATATATACCTCTCCTGACCCCTTGGGAACAATGAGTTCTAGATGCTTATGATAAGTCTCCTTGGTCTGACTCTGACCGGCAGACAAGGAATCCCTGTAAGCATAATAGCGAGAGAGTGCATCCCTCAGAGCCGGTACAAAACTGCTCATATGGTCATAGTCAAGATATGACCTGCGGGTATAGACCGTACTCTTCGGGATACCACCTTTTGCAACAAACTCATCAATGATCTCCCTAGCAGGCTTCCAGTCACTCCATCCCTGGATCCGCTCTTCTCCTGCGTCACTGATAAAGAGAAACTTAGGCGCCTTTTTCTGGTTGAAGTCATAACCTATGAATTCCTTAGCCAGATACTGATTACCGTAGGCAAAGTTTGGAGAGATGGCTATAATGTGATCAAAGATATTTCGAGTCACCAAATTATGGAGCAGAAAAGATGCGCCAAGAGAATGACCGATGGCAAGATTATGACCGTTGGTATGATAGTGGCTGTTGATATAGGGGAAGAGCTCTTCTGATACGAATCGTCCAAGGGCATCAGCATAACCGCCATGACCATGATAACGTGCCTTCGTGGCCTCATCATCAGGGAGAAAGTCATCCTGTCTAGAATATATTGAGGAAGAAGGACTGTGCACTGCCACGATTATGGACTTATCGCCATATTTCAAGTTGACAAAGGCTGGCATCGCGTACGCCATCATAGGATACTCGCGTGTCTGACCATCAAATACATAGATCACGTTGAAGTCCTGTGTTTCCTCTAACAGATCATATCCTGTAGGTAAGATTACGTCAATCTTTCGATCGAAAGGAAAGTACCTAGAGGGAAGAAGGAAAGTCTCAATCTTGGAACTTAGATAGAGCTCTGACGCCGTCTGTGCATGGATGATACCAGGGGACGGCAGACAGAAAAAAAAGGAAAATACGGCTATTGTTTTCTTAAAGTTTCTCATATTATGAAGTATTTTTTCAATGATAGTACAAAAGTACATATATTTTAGTACAGTTGCAAACATCCGTAAAATAATTTTAGATTTTAAATCTCAATTTTACACATATATAGATAATATTCTACCCTATTTTTCATTCATCATGATGCCATATTCTTGACATAGAGCAAGAAAAAGCGGAATTTTACACTAAAAACAAGATTTTTCTTGCTGTGTTCGTACACAATGCGTACCCTTGCAGCAGTTAAAGGATAATTCAAGGATAAAAAGATTGTTTAATGAGCCTGAGGCTCTAAATTAGGAAAGGAAACAAATTATGATGACATTAATGTTTGTATTAGCAGTTGTTGTAGCAGTAAGTGCAAACGTAGTAAACGTTAACAACAAAATGTCGATGGGCAAGTAAGCCCTTTACTTCGAGTATTAAATAATTTATCGATATAGTGTAATAGTGAAAGTGACATCTTTTGGAATGCCACTTTTTTGTATCTCGATATACAATCTATCCATTGCCGTGGCATCACCCCATCGGAATAATTGTATCAATCGCTGCTCTCTATTTTCGCCTAGCCTATTCATTTTCACATTAAAAAGTGCTAAGACTTTCCTATTTCCCCATCTATTAACATCGTTTAACGTATATATAAGCAAGTATTTCCTTACATTTGCATTTCGTAGTTGTAAGTGATAACTAAATAGATTAATAAAAAAATAAAAGATGAAACAATTTAAGATCTCAACCTTAGTGATGTGTTGCTTAGCAGCCATGAGTTTTACTCTCCTTGTTTCGACTGTACTCTGTTCCTGCTCAAAAGATGAGGAATACAATCCACAACCTTCATCTACTATTTTAAACTCACTTTTGGTCTCTATATCAGAAAGCGGAAAGCCTATAAACTATGAAGAGATGCTTGCTAACAAAGAGTTCTCTGTTATAGAAAAAGTATCAAAGCGAGAAGCGAAAATAGACATTACCGATTACGAGAGAACAAAAGTATTTCGCTTTAGCGTCGATCTTCCAGATATTAATTCTATGGTTTTTAATAAGGACAGAACAGAAGCTTCAGGAAAAGTAAGTCTAGCAATGAATATCAAAGGGACAAAGCTACCAATGCATGTGAACTTTAGTTTCACTTCATCTAAGGACGCTATGCATATGTATGGTGGAAATTGTATTCGCATTAAGTCTATAGAATATGACAATAAAACAATTTATCCTACAGAAAAAATGGGCATCAATTCAATTAAAATTAAATATGATGGTAATAATACCATAATAGAACCTTTGTTTTGATAGAATCGTGTAATATTTATATAAAATCTAGAAGAATATAAATATTGCAAAAAATGCACTTCTAATACCTATTATAATATAAAAAAGCAAATGCTTTAAACTTGTTTTCACCAAAAAAATGCTACCTTTGTACCCAAAAGAAAACATCAGATGAACCCAATCACTCAAACGATAATACTGACAGCTTCATCGCTGAGGATGATCCCTCATATAGGGCACTATATGTTCCATCATAAGGACTTTGACGATGATTTGCTGAAAGTACAAGACCATAAAGCCACTGTCTTGAACTTTATCAAGGCAATGACGCGCGAGAAGACATTTCGCAATCTCTTCTATTATCGGTTAGGCGAATATCTGAGTATATTTATCAAATGGATGTGCCCCGGCGACCCGACACTTCATATCTGGTGCCCGAGCATCGGAAAAGGAGCACATTTTGAGCACAACTATTCCACTTATCTCAACGCTGAGCGTATCGGTAAGAATTTCTATTGTCTGCAACTCGTTACTATCGGTACGGGACATGGACATCATGGCGATACCGGACGACCAACGATCGGTGACAACGTGAAGATTATGACGGGAGCTACTGTCTTCGGACCGATACATATCGGCAACAACGTCACCATCGGTGCCAACGCCGTGGTATTCACAGATGTACCAGACGGTGCAACCGTTGTTGGGAACCCAGGAAGAATTATAGAACGTGCTAAGATATAATCTGTACAAAAAAAATATATTCGACAATTATTATATAGTTTGCAAATGAATTACGCTTTGATCATCGCTGGTGGATCCGGTAACAGAATGGGACAAGATATCCCTAAGCAGTTTATGCATATCGACAATTGTCCGGTAATCATCCATACTATGATGGCTTTTCAGAAGCATCCTAATATCGATGGTATCGCTGTCGTGTGCCTTGAAGGATGGGAAACGGTACTTCGCTCATATGCCAACCAGTTTTGCATTACAAAACTGAAATGGATATTCCCCGGAGGACAAAACGGACAGGAGAGTATACATAACGGAATATACGGACTGAAAGAACAAGGTTGTGGAGACGAAGACTTGGTGCTTATCCACGATGCCGTGAGACCACTTGTCTCACAGGATATCATTTCGTCAAACATTGCAATCTGTGAAAAATATGGATATGCCATCACGGGTATACAATGCCGTGAGGCTATATTGGTAAGCGAGGATGGATTCAAAGCAACAAAGAGCATCCCGAGGGATACCTTGATCCGTACACAGACTCCTCAGACTTTCCGACTGAGAAATCTAATCGCCGCTCACGAAGAAGCAAAGAAAAAAGGTATTACCAATTCCGTGGCTTCTTGTACGCTGATGGCTGAACTCGACAACAGGGAGATGCATATCGTACCTGGATCTGAGAAGAACGTGAAGATTACCACTGTAGAAGATCTTGAAATCGTAAAATCATTACTGCATGTGCAGAAGGATTCATGGCTGAAATAAAAACTTATCCACAATATATCGACGATGTATGCAACGACAGTTTGCCTTGGGAGAAACTGGAAAATTGCAACATTCTCATCACTGGTGCTACGGGACTTATAGGTTCTGCACTTGTTGATGTGCTGATGCGGAAGCATATAGCGGGACTTCACATCTATGCCGCAGGAAGAAACGAGAAGAGAGCCCAAAAGAGATTCCAAAATTATATTGATTGTGATCATTTTCATCTGATCAGGTATGATGTGACTGAGCCTTTGGAAAGTGATATCAACTATCATTATATCATCCATGCGGCAAGCAATGCCAGTCCTAACTTCTTTATGCAGAAACCCGTAGAGGTGATGAAAGCTAATCTTTTCGGGACATCAAACTTGATAGAATATGGCCTGAAGCATCATATGATGCGTATGCTTTATGTTTCCACGGGGGAAATATATGGAGAAGGGGATGGCAGAGTATTTACCGAAGATTATAGTGGATACGTGGATTGTACCAAACCACGCTCTTGTTATCCTTCATCCAAACGAGCAGCAGAGACTCTATGCGCCTCTTATATCGCTGAATATCAAGCCAATATCGTCATAGCCCGTCCAGGCCATGTATATGGTCCACATTTTACAGAGTCTGACAATCGGGTGTATGCGCAATTTATCCGAAACATACTCAACGACGAGGATATCGTCCTTAAGAGTAAGGGAGAGGCCTTTCGTTCCTGGACTTTTGTTGTAGACTGCGCCAGCGCTTTGCTATATATCTTACTAAAAGGAGGCAGCGGCGAAGCCTATAACATTGCCGACGACCTGTCTAATATCACAATTCGAGAATTAGCAGAAATCATTGCGGAAATAGGCCATAAACAGGTCATCTTTGACATTCCAAGCGATGCAAAGAAAGGAAGAACCAATCCTATAACGAAATCAATATTCTCTAATCAGAAATTAAAGGAACTCGGCTGGAATGTAAAAGGTAGCCTAAGAGAATATCTGCAAGCTACCATCGAAGAAAGTATGGAAAGCCGATAAAGTTACTTGATCTTGGAGAGAGCCTCGCGAAGCGTTATTCTCTTCGCCAAATCAAAATATGCCTTGAAATGATGACTCTGTCGCTTCTCCACAGGTGGCAACTGCATATAATCTCCATACAACTGTTTGAGATATTTATCATATCCTGAGAAAAGATTCACCTCCAGATTCTCGAATGGACATTTTACAATGCCATCAAGCCATTCTTTAGGGAATACTTCTCGCTCACCATAACTACCGCTATAAGCCATGACATGCTTAGAGGTGGAAAAGTCATATCTACGACAGATTGCATCCAATTGCCGAATCAAAGAACGACGATAATTTTCTCTATTGAAGAAAGCATAGGTTTTACGCAAGAAGCGCCCCCACTCCTTTGGATTTGCCAATAAAGAGATATATTTCCAAAAAGAGTTATGGGTGGAAACGGCCTCCAACTTATTCATGATATGCCGGAATTCTGCCTGTTGCTGCTTTGCCTCCTCTATAGAATCAGACGCTCCATCCAACGGAAAGATGTCGATGTATAGTCCCATCAAAAATGGATGCTCTGCAATCTCGACCAATGAGGTTTCCTTATTGCATAACTTGGAGAAATAAAGTGGATAATCAACTGTATTATAAGGAGAAACGACTTCGTATTTACCCAAATTCACTTTCTCTGCCAGTTCCAGAAACTTATCATAATCCGGACGAGGCATAAACACATCTATATCATCATCCCAAGGAATTATACCATGATGACGGACTGCACCGATAGCTGTTCCGCCACAACAATAATAAGTTAGGTCATATTTTTGACAGATGTCTATAAATTCTCTAAAGACATCTGTGATGATGGCATTCCATAAAGGTTGCTGTTCTTGGGTTACTAACATCTCTTTTGAATCTTTATTATTGCAAAAGTAAAAAGAATATTTTGAAAATCAATCATGATTTGCTATTTTTGCAAAGAATATGACTAGAATAGCTTATCTGATATCTGCCCATACGGATGCTCCGCATCTAAATAGATTGATTCAGGCACTCCCTAACGATGCTGAATTCTTCATTCATGTGGATGCAAGAGCCGACATCAATACATTCAAAAGATGTGTTACAAATCCCCATGCTCACTTTATTGAGGATAGGATCAATGTGATGTGGGGAAGTTTCGGACAGGTGAGATACCAGATGGCATTAATCAAGGCTGCCCTAGCCTTCCCTGACCCTTTCGATTATCTATTCTCTATCAGTGGATTGGATTATCCACTATGGAGTAATGATAAAATCATGAGATATATCGATTCTGTACAAGGAAAGAACTTTCTAAGGGCAACTTGCTTGACTAACAATAAAGAAGATGCCAGGCTCTATCGGGAATATCGATTTCTGAACACCAAGCCTTGGAAATATGGTACTATCAAAAGTAAGTTTAGAGTGGCTATCAGAAAACTTCTTACGGGAATGAATATTCACAAGCCACTAACGGTTCCTTTGGGAAACAGAAGAGTGCCTCTATATAAAGGTGGTTCTTGGTGGGGCATCACACGAGAGCTGGCACAATATGCACTATCTATATACGAGAAGCATCCTGAATTTACAAATTATTTCAAGACTTCATTCGGACCCGACGAGACTTTCATCCATACAATAGCATTAAACTCGAAATTTGCGAAATACTGTAAACTTATAGAAGGTAAGGAACTGGAACTGGAGGAACTATCACCACTCACCTATATAGAATATGGTGAAGAGATCAAGGTCTTCCAAGAAGAAGACTTCAAGACTTTGATAGATTCGGGTAAAATGTTCTGCAGAAAAACAAAAACAGGAGAAAGCGATAAGTTACTAGACAAGATTGATATATACAGGAAATAAATGACAATATGGTAGAAACGCTAAAAGAAAAAACAGCAAAAGGCCTTTTTTGGGGTGCCATGAATAGTGGTACCACGCAGATACTCAATATCGTCATTGGTATATTTCTTGGCCGCTTACTATCTCCGACTGAGACGGGTATCGTAGGTGTTCTTACCATCTTCACTCTGATTGCAGGTAATATACAGAGCAGTGGATTCACTCAGGGACTTATCAACCTGAAACACCCTACGGGAAATGACTACAATTCGGTATTCTGGTTCAATATCATTGCTGGTATCAGCATGTATTGTATTCTTTTCTTCTGTGCTCCCACCATCGCTTGGTATTTCCATCAACCTTGTTTGGTGGAGGTTTCCCGTTTCGTATTCCTTGGCTTCGTCTTTTCTTCACTGGGAATAGCACAGGGTGCCTATATGACGAAGAATATGATGAACAAAGAAATCGCAATATGCGGATTTATAGCCTTAATATGTTCTGGCATTGTTGGTATCACAATGGCTTCCATGGGGATGAGCTATTGGAGTCTGGCCTGGCAACAAATCATCTATATCTGTGTATTGAACATCGGAAGATATTACTATACGGGATGGCGCCCTAACCTGCATATCGACTTCGGTCCGGTAAAGAGGATGTTCAACTTTAGTGTAAAGATTTTATTTACGAACATTATCAACACCATCAGCAACAATATTCTGACACTTATCTTCGGTCGATTATATACGATCCATGATGTAGGCAACTATACTCAGGCCTACAACTGGGACAACAAGGCGAACTCATTTGTAGCCAATGCTATCGGACAAATTGCGCAACCCGTTTTGGCTGCAGTAAATGAAAATAAGGATAAAGAGCGACAGGTGTTTCGCAAGATGATGCGCTTCACGGCGTTTTTATCTTTTCCTCTGATGCTGGGACTGACACTTGTCAGTCGGGAGTTTATCTTGATCACCATTGGTAGCAAATGGATTGGTTGTATACCATTATTGCAGATTCTATGTATCAGCGGTGCTTTTATGCCCATCTATACGCTTTATCAAAACCTTGCCATCAGCAATGGTCGTTCAGATATCTATCTATGGTGCAACTTCGGACAAGTGATTCTATTGATCGTCCTTATCATCGTCGGTCATTCTCTAGGGATGACTTATCTCGTAACGGCTTATAGCATCTTTGTTATACTATGGTTATTGGTTTGGCATTTTGCCACAAGACGAATTTCGGGAATCCGAATTCTCGATATCTTCAAAGACACTATGCCATTCTTTATGACTTCTATTGCTGTAATGGGGACTACTTACCTCATAACGATGAAAATAGAAAATGTCTATCTATTAATTGCTATACGCATCATCATCGCTGCGACACTATATTTCGCAGTAATGAAACTTGCTCATGTAGTAATTCTGGATGACTGCATCAAATTCGTAAAACAGAAATTCTCAAAATAATCTTTACTATGGACATCTCTATTATCATCCCCTTATATAATAAAGAGGAATATATCGAAGAATGTTTGGACAGCTGTCTAAGTCAAAACTTTCAAGGCGATTTCGAAGTAATTGTCGTCGATGACGGGAGTACGGATAATTCGGGAATGGTCGCTGACAAAATAGCCACAAAAGACCATCGCATAAAGATTATCCATACAGAGAATGGTGGAGTGACAGCTGCACGAAGAATAGGCTATGAGCATGCTTTGGGCAAATATATCATGTTTGTTGATTCTGATGATAAACTACTGGACGATGCTCTTTCATCAACATACGATGCTATCATCCAACAGAATGCCGATGAAGTGGTGGCCTATTATAAGACTCAACATGGAAGAATTGCTGACTCTGGAATTAGAGGATGGGCAAACCCGGACTTTATGATAAAGGAACTACTCGCCAGCAGAATCTACTTCTGTGTGTTATGGGGAATTCTATTTCGTAAAGAGATTTTGAAAGGATGCCTGGATATTCCTCGGGACATCAGAAACGGAGAGGATATCCTCTTACAAATAAAAGTTCTGGCTAAGAAACCTAAGGTTTACTTTATCGGGAAATGTATCTATTATTATATGGAGGGGTTACCTAATGACCGTAGATTGGAACTGGAGGTAGAGAAACTCTACGATAAAATCCTTGAGAACACTTTATCCGGGATGGGAAATAGATACAAGTCTTCTATCTTGCATCATCGGGTGAAGATGTATGAGAATTTTATAAATGAAAGAAAATTCTATGCTTTCCGAGATTATTACAAACAGTTTCGTAAGCATATGAATAAGGACATTCCTCTGCTTGACAAAATCGTAATGGCCTTACCTCCTCGATTAGCTTATTTCCCTGTCCACTACTATAAGAAATGGACAGGAAGATGCTAACTTTTACGATAACATATAATGGATATACAGATTCCAATTATAAGTTAATAGGAATATTGTAAGAAACAATACTATATACCTTAATGCTTGTTGATAACTTGCTTTCTTGATGTGCTTGAACATATAAGCGATAGCTATAGGCAGGATAAAAGCCCAGTGGGCTGTCATGATATATACTTCCTGAAGGCCGAAACCTAATACAAGGTGAAGGAACATATCAAAGCCAAACCATGATAGACATAGTAGGAAGAAGTGGGACTTTATGCCACATGCTATGCCTAAAATAAATAGCAACAGGACGATACCAACAATGACGTAACAGAAATAATTGGTATAGGCAACGAAGACCGGACGATCTACATTCACATCATGAAGCATCTTCTCGTCATGGAACATCAATGACTCGCCGAAAAGATTCTCTACAATGGAACGTGAACGTGAAAGTTTCATATCTGTCCATCGGAATGTTTCTCCCGACATGATGGCATTGGCATGAGCTTTGTCTTGTTTCCTATGGAATGCTTCTAAATCTTTCTTAAACTTCGGATCCTTCAGTCGTTCCTGTAAGGCATTATCACGACGCTCCTGTTCTGGTTTCTGTATATATTCGTCTATGAGCAGATAAGAACCTACCAATAGACATGATGGTAATATAAAGGCGATAAGAAAACTACGAGGATGAAACACGCGTCGACCATTAGCAAACCATTGTGCCAGACCGATCTTCACGCAATTGGTAGTGGTAATACCTGTGGACAACAGAAACAATAGTGCTGTGGCCCAACTTGGCATCTTCTTGTTATCCTTGATACTTTTTCCTGCGATATATAAGGTAAGCAACAAAAAGAACAAAGACAGTCCAAAATGGTCTGGTGCTACTACAGTTACCATGATATAGGCAAAAGAGAAGAAAAAAGTACATAGCAAGAGACTCTCCTTGTATCCTATCTCAACGATTTGACGCAGGATTCTAAAAAGGAATAAAAAGGAATATAGGGACAGAAGGACTAGAACAACTGCAACGATGAAGACTGCGCAATTCATATCCGTGACATCCATCAACCACTGATTGAGTTCTGAGAACGGATAAACGAAGATTGCCAGTAAAGGATGACGGGAAAGGACATAAAGTGAGCGCCACTGTGAAAGTGTGATATAGGTGTATGGATCGAAACCCGACAAACAAAAGTTCTTGGTGAATATTGTATAGAAACCTAATTTGCCACATCTCGTGAATTGCTCGAAATGCTGATAGATGGCTAACGCATTCAAGGCCACCAAATATAGGAAGACGACCACCGAAGGCCATCTCTCTTCCTTGCTTATTTTAAAGATTCTAAATGGATCCTTCATATTATATGTTTTTATCACTCCAATATATACTGGGTGAGTAACGTAATATTATAGATATAGAGATAAACTGCTATCAGAGAAAGTACAACTCGGGCTATACCGATACCTTCCTTTCTCAGTCTTCTTACAAGGTAGGCGATGGCAAGTGGGATGATGAAGAGATAATGTGCTCCCATAATATATACCTCATTGATGCCAAAGCCAAGAATGATATGGATGAAGACGTCGAAGGCAAAGAAACTAAATGCCATCCAGAAGAAACGACTACGACGGGCAAAGCAAATGCCAAGGATGAACATCAGTATGATAATAGCCTCAACGACATAACTGCCTATCCAACGATATTCAACGATAACAGGACGCTTTGTCAACGTATCTTGTAACAAATGGTCACGATGCAACTGTATTGGTTCGCCGAAGAAATTTTCTACAAGCGTTGCCCATCGTGGAGTTGAAATATCCGTCCACTGACCGAATTCCGTCTTGTTGATAGGTTTACCGGTATGCAGATTCCAAGGTTTCTGGTGATCGCTGACATACTTATCATGGATTCTCTTCTTCATAAGTTGCTGAAATCCTGCAGCAATCTCTGCGCTATCTGTTGCAGAGACGGTATCTAGATAGTTCTTATAGATATTGGCACGAAGTATGAAATCTTTTTGAGCTTTCACCTCCTGCCGATGTTGGTATTTGGATTTTTCAAAGTGGTTCCATTCCATCCTTGCTCCTACCCATATCAATGCAGATGGAATGATCACGGCAAGAATCAAGTTGGCCGGACGCCAGAACTTCTTTCCGTTAACAAAGAGATTTGCCAGAAATACTTTCACTCCATTATTCAATGAAATACCAGCCGTAATGAAAAAGAATAGAATGGTCTGCCATTTGGTAAACGGATGATTACGCTGCATCTTCTTACCTGCAACATAAAGGGTAAGGATGAGCATGAACATCGACAGGATGAAATGGTCGGGAACGATCGATGATACAAGGATATAGGAGAAGCTATAGAAGAATACCGTCAGGATTGTTGCATCGATACGTTGCAACGCTACAATTTCACGAAGTATACGATAGAAGAAGATGAAAGCATAGAAAGAACAGAATATCAAAATCGCTGCAACAATAAACTGAACGAGGTTGATACCTGTAAGCATCATCATTCCTTGGTTCAGTTGGTTGGGTACATACATAAAGAATGCCAACAAAGGATGACGATAGATATTATATCCTGTATCCCAATGGGAAACCACTGTATAGGTTATCGGGTCGAATCCTGAGATATGGAAGTTCTTCACAAACAGATCATGATAATTGTTTGTTATCTGCGTAAACTTATCAAAGTATTTGTAGATACATAGTGCATTGAGCACTGTGATAAGAAGGAATGCTGCCAAGGCTAGCCATCGCTCTTCTCTTTTGATTCTGAATATATGGAATGGATTTTTCATTTCGCCTATCTCTTTAAAAAGAATCTTACTAATATAAAATTTGTCGGAACGGTAATCGCAAACATAGGTACCATCGCAATCTGCTTGCTCAAACCTATTCCCACAAGGAAGTTCAAGACTACTGTCTGTAATATATAGTTGATGATATGTGAGAAAACAAAACCTGCACTACGTTTGACATTAGACTTCACCTTAAAGGTGTAACGGGTGCTGGCAATGTAATTGAAGATGAAACTGATCACATACGCTATTGTGTTGGCTGATGTTACGATAACATGATTGCCCCAGTCTGGCATCATATATTCCAACAATGCTACGACCAACAGATAACCTAGATATTGTATGACAACAGCGATGACACCAACAATACCAAAGCGAATGACCTCGCCCAATCCCTGGCGCTGTTTATCGTCTAAACGGTTTATAATATCCTTGATTGGCATAAGCTAACATTTCTTGATCTCCTCGGCTATCACCATAGGCTATGATATGATACTCTTCGCGTGGTGCTGTAACCATTTTCCGGATACGGTTTACCTTCTCCTGCCCATAACAGTTTCGGGATTGGAATCGACCGGTTATCTTGTTGTCCACGACCTCGATCTGTGTTCCCAAGATATGGAAATCGGTATGACCAAGATGGAACTCCACGGAATCTCTGAAGAATGGAGCTACCCAGTTATCGATACTGGCACTAACGATAAGTATGGTTGCCTCTTCTGCTATCGCCTTACGGAGTGATGTCTTGGCAGGCTCTCTCAGAAGGTCTGCACAATCTCGTGCAAAACTTCGACACTGATGATTGAAGTCGTCTATAGATTCTCCACGAAAGAAATAGCTGAATATTTTCTCTTTCACCTTATAGTTCGGATACAAATGAAGTTTCATCAATATCAGCAAAGGACTATAAAGGAGAAATCCCTGAAGAAAGCGAGAGGTTCCCTTGGTATATCTGATAAACTCGAGGAGTGTATCCTTACGGGTTATCGTGCCATCAAAATCATAACAATATACTTTTCTTTTCATCTGGGTATATACGCTACATCACATATATAATAAGGATAAAGGCTAAAAGCCATGCCAGAACGATCAACTGGGTGAAATGATCCTTCTGGATGATTTTCGTAGGATTGCCACTCTTCTCGTCAACAACAGCAATCTGAATATATCGGAGCAGTCCTACAAGTACAAAGATACTGGTGAGGTAAAGATTCTCTGTATGGAAATTCTTAATAACCTCAGGACTTACGGTATACATAATATAACATACTAGGGTTACTGATGCTGTGATGGTAATGGCTTGATTGATGAAAGTGAGATTATAGCGAATCGTATTCTTGCGTGGTGCCTTACCGGTTTCCTCCATAAGAAGTACGTCATCGCGGCGCTTGGCAAAACTCATGAAGAGGGTTAAAAGGAATGTCATCAGCACAATCCACTTACTAAGCATGACATCTGTGGCAAAACCACCAGCCAGCAGACGAAGGACAAAACCAAAGGCGACAATACAGACATCAATGATTGCAAACTGTTTGAGTTTGGCGCAATAGGCCAAGTTAAGCAACCAATAAAAAAGAATTACTCCTCCTACCTGTAATGGTCGGCCATCTGCACTTTCCGGAATCAGATACATCAGTGCTATTGTGCCCATAGACAACAAGAACATTAAGATCATCAGTCCATAGGCTTGTGCGATGCTGATAGCACCTGATGCTATCGGACGATGACACTTCGTGACATGGTGTCGATCATCTTCTACATCGTGGATGTCGTTGAAACAATATATCGATGATGCTGCAAAACTATAGGCGAAGAATGTGATGATACCTTCTACAAAGGAGTCCTTGATGAATAATTCTCCACCAAAGACCAACGGACCAAAAACAAAGAAATTCTTGATCCACTGATTAGGTCGTAATAGCTTGATTAAATTCTTCATTCTGGTATAACTTTATTCAACTGATTAGAAATCCAAGTAACTATCTTGCACAACAGCCATGCCAAAGGCAGGGTGATCGCTGTGCATACAAAAAAAGTTGGCCAATAGCTCCAATTGTGTGGCAAATAATCCAGCACGAAATGGATATGGATAAGATAACATTCCAGACTCAGAGCACCGATAAACTTGAAACTCTTATTAAACCACTTCGGTGTACGACGGAAAAGTCGATTGAGAAGAAGTATCGAGGTAATCGTAAGCGGAATGTAAAGCATACGTTCTACATATAATGGGAACTGTCCATGACGTTGCTGCTCCAGAAATATACTTGAGGTCAGCGTCATCACAAACATGATGATAATCATCCAGATGCTGGCTCCGTCCATCTTCTGCTTGGTACGCACGAGTTCTCCCATATTGATGCCGATAAAGAAGATTGGCACACGACTCCAAAATATCTCGATATGACCTACAATATCATGGACTGGTGTGACATATTGTACAAGTATGCACCACAGGATCATCACGACAGGAAGCCATCGATAGATAGGATGCTTCTTGATAAGTTCCATATAGAATGGAGCAAAAAGATAAAGCATCATCGTTGCTGGTATATACCAAAAGTTGAGTTCGTCATGAAGCCAGAAATCCCAATTTATGGTAATATCACCTATCAAGTCAACCCAAGACATCACACTTCCGCCATGGAAACGGGGTATATAAAACAGACAAGCAATGATCAGCCATGCTGGATAGATACGAAGATAACGGCGCTTGAAGAAACGCTTATAGGATGGGGTCTTCATCCACGAGAACCATAAACCGACACCACTCAGAAAGAGAAACATGTCGACACCAACATTTCCCATCCTTCGCAGGCCATAAAACATATCATTACGAGGTAGGTCGGCATGGAAAAGAATAATGAAAACCATTGCCATACCCATCAACTCACCGCGATAACGACTGATGTTTGCCAGTTCTATGTCTTTGATCTTCAAGTTCATTTCAACTTCGGACTTGGTATTTTCTTCATAAACTCACGGAATACCCACGATAAGGCTATCGTCGCTATCACATAAAGTAACAGACCACAATAAAGATCTCCCTGACGACTGATCGGTATAAAAACTTTGCGGGTAATAGGATGACAGACAAACATTGCCGCACTAATAGAACCTACCCAATCTAAATGGTTGAACAGGTATGTCATCTTTCCGATGGTCTTTACAAAACCTATACAGAATGTGCAGACAAAGGCTGGAACAAAGTACCATAACTGATATGATGAACTGAAGATCAATATAAGTACTGTCGACACGATCAGCATGATGGCATTCTGTTGCTGACTTAATGGTCGACCATATTTTGCATAAAGTATGCCCAAGCCAAATGGCAGCATACCTCCTATAAAATTATAGCGTATTCTGTTCAGCATATCGCCTTCTGGGTCACAGAATATCTGTAAGAGCCAACAGACAACAATAGCGCCAACAATCCATTTCCAATTTCTGCGATACAGGAACAGTCGATAAACGATATAGAGTTGAAGCATCAGACCAAAGAACCAATATGGACCTGGCCAGATGATATCATCCGGATGAGGTAACAGGTTGTTGAACATACCCATCTGGGCTACAACATCAAGGAAGGAATAATGATGGGAACCCGGAGTAATCGCGTCAATCATCGTAAACGCTACAAAACCAACAATCATCATCTTGAATAACTTCAGAAAATGATAGCGCACAAAACAAAATGACTGTAATGAGAAACGTTGTACCGTAGGTTCTGTAGCACGAGACTCGTACTTACGGACCAAACCATAAGCACTCAGGAAAAGAAAAACAGGTACACCGTAATGACCAAAGAAGGAAAATAGATGTGCCAGCACTTTCTCATCGGGACTCAGCATAACCTGCCAGAACCACTCCACATTATGACTGAAATACTGATACTCATTCTCCTTGACTATCGGATTCAGCCAATGACAGAAATTGTGCATGACAATACCGATAATCGCCAATCCGCGAAGGACGTTGCACTCCGTACGAGTTAATAATTCTTGATTGTTCATTTACGCTTCATTTCTTTAAAATGTTCTTCCCGTAATTGATCGTAATCTGTCGTATTCTTCAAAATACGAGGACGGTCTTCCTTGTAGTTCGGACTCAGAAGGTTATATTCATCATGATAATCCTTCGTATGGATTCCCGCCAGATAGAGTAACAGATGTGGTAGCGCATCGGTCATAAAGCGACGATGACGTGCTTGGACAATCTGCTGGAAAATCTCCGGATGATTGTGGGCATACTTAGGACTACAATATATCCAGAATGGAATTTCAAACTCATAATGTGCCAATGGCCAATCTATATTGGCAGAGTGATTTCGACAGATGAATCCGCGATTCTCTTCGTAACACTCCTCACCATGGTCTGGCATATAGATGACGATGGCATCTTGCTTTTTGAACTTCTTCACAATCTGATAAACCACAGAGTCGTTATAGAGAACTGCATTATCATAATAGCTCAGAACCTTCTTTTGCTTATTCGTCAATTCTGGACGCATCTCATCATAGGTAGAGGCATAGAAATGTGTTTGCGAATTACGGAAACGCGTACGATAGTTGACGTGCTGACCGATGAGATGGAATATCGTCAGATTATACTTTCCATTCTGACTCTTCAGTTGATCATAATCCTTCAAGAGATCTTCATCAAAATAGTGAAGACTCGTATTTCGTGTATCAAACTGTTCCTTGCTCAACTTTGGATTGTTCAGGAAGAATCCTCCACTGAAATCATACACGGCTTCCTTTGCCTTAGGTAAGAACTGGTTAGTGATAAAGCTGACGTGATAGCCTGCCTTACGGAATACCTCCGGGAACAATGGATAATCACACCATTCGCCTTTCTCACCAATGACATGAAGTGAGAATACATTCTTAAAGACGAAACTGGTAAGATTCCAACATGTTATCACATCATCAAACTTGGTCAGGAATCCTGACTTCTCCAGTCTTACTTGACGAGGTGTCGTCTCTAACGGATAACCATATTGCTGAGAATGATGCTTGCCATAGCTCTCGCCAATAATCAGAACGATATTCGGAGAACGATATGAACAACTGTCGACACTTACCTTGTCGGCTGCCTTTATCAACAAACCGATCTGCTGAGCGGCCAGTGTATTGGCATAGGCACTGAATATCAGACGATAAATAGGAATGTACATCTGACCGTGGTCTTTCTCGGTCAAGGTGTGCTCTACTTCGCCTATCGTACGACCTGTCATCAACTTCCAACATCCGATCTTGTTCGGTACGCTACTTATTGCGCCCCAGATAAGGATAGCTACACAAGCTATGCTCAAATAAGTATGATAATGTTCGAAGAAATCCATAATCTGACAGCGAACTTTCAGATAACTGTCCAAGGCAACACCTTTGACTTTCTTGATGATATAGGGTTCCCACGAAACAACAATATTTACGACTGCTAACAAAAGTATCCAACCTACCCTACTGAAAAGCAGATCCGGACTGACCAAAGAGGACAGGAAATCTCCAACCTCTCTGCTGTCGGTCTCTCCAACAAGCATGAGCATAGATGGGTTGAGCGTAGAATCAAAATTGACGAAACAGTATACGTCTATTAATGCTACTACATATAATATAATGTAGAGAAATATCGTTATCCACCTACGCGCAATACGTGGTATCAACAGCAGAACTGCGCAACAGCAATAGAGATCTACGAACAACTCCAAGAATAGATTCCCATAAAGTTCTGCCCCATCTGTATCGGGGAGTGTACAAAGTGCACTAAGGATTCCCAACAGATACATGAAGGTAAAGAATGTCGCGTTCCTACGAATTGGCACGAACACGAACTCCAAATATTTCTTCAATCGTTGTAATATCTTCATTTCTGATAATTTCTTAAAACAAGCGATTCTATAGACTTAGGAACAAGGCCATGAATAGACTGACCTTGAAGTATGCGATTACGTATTTCTGTACTACTGATATCCAGAAACGGTGTGTCTACAACAGACACGTTCCCGGGAAGTTCCTTCACTTCTACATTCTCACCTCTACGTGGATATACTACAATAGAATAATTGCTGAGAATCTCCTGATAACCATACCACTTATCAAATTGTGCCCAATTGTCTCCACCTATCAACAAGACAAATTCCCGATCTGGATAATCTTCGGAAAGATGACGCAAGGTGTTCAACGTATACGAAGGACGCTGAAGATGAAATTCGTAGTCCGAGGCCAACAGATTCTCTTCTTCACGCAGAGCGATACGAGCCATATCAAGACGCCTTTCGTCATCCAACAATTCTCGCTCACACTTCCAAGGATTCTGCGGAGAAACCACAAACCACACTTCCTGAAGACCGGCACACTTCAAAAGTTGCCGGGCAAGGGCTATATGCCCCACATGAATGGGATTAAAAGACCCACCAAAGATGCCCGTCTTCTTTTTCATTTATTATTTTGCCAAAAACTCCTCAACGAGTTTCAGAGTTTCCTGTTCTGCCTTCTCCAAATCGTCATTAACGACGACATAATCAAATTTCGGAGCGAATGTCAACTCGTAGCCGGCCTTAGCTAAGCGTTGTTCGATAACTTCAGGAGCATCCGTGGCACGTCCTACCAGACGGCGACGAAGTTCTTCTATCGAAGGTGGCTGAATGAAAACGCTCAATGCCTTATCACCATAGAAGTTCTTTATATTGCATCCGCCCTTGACATCAACATCAAAGACCACGTTCTCACCTTTCTCGGTCTGATTAACGACCTGAGATTTTAGTGTTCCGTAGAATCTATCCTCGTACACTTCCTCATACTCCAAGAATTCATCATTGGCAATCTTAGCCTTGAACTCTTCTGGGGTCAGGAAGAAATATTCCACTCCATTCTTTTCCGTTCCGCGAGGAGCACGAGATGTACAACTCACAGAAAATGCCAGATTAAGCTCTGGATGTTCTTTCATCAAATACTGGACAATGGTACTCTTACCGCTGCCACTTGGAGCTGAAAATATAATCAACTTACCTTTATTATCCATAATTATAGTGCATTGAGAACTTGCTCTTTAATCTGCTCAAGTTCGTCCTTCATCTTAACAACAATATTCTGCATCTCGGCCTGATTGCTCTTAGACCCTGTCGTATTGATCTCACGACCCATCTCCTGAGCGATAAATCCCAGTTTCTTACCTACAGGGCAATCTTCCATCATTGTCTCACGAAAATACTTCAGGTGATTTGTCAGGCGCTGCTTTTCCTCACTAATATCAAGTTTCTCGATATAGTAGATCAGTTCCTGCTCAAGACGATTCTTATCATATTCCACCTCAGGGATCTGTTCCAATCCCTTGATAATAGACTCTTTAATCTTAGGTACGCGAGATTTCTCATAAGGTTCGATACTCTTCAACAACTTTTCGATATTGTCCACCTTCTCAGTAAACTTCTTCTGAAGAGCAGCACCCTCTTGTTTACGGAAATTAATCAAATTATCCAAAGCCTCATCGATAGCTTTACGAGCAGCATTCCACTCTTCCTCCGACAACTCTTCGACATCGTTCTTTGTTGTAACATCAGGAAGGCGAAGCAATGTAGCATACCAGTCATCTGGTTCTGGTATACCCGTTTTTGCAGAAATTTCCTTTATTTGCTGATAATAATTTTCTACAAGAGAAGCATTGATAGGAGCCGCATCAGCAAGCACATCCTTCTCAATCCATATAGAGAAATCGACCTTACCTCTATGCAAGGCACGACCAATAGTTTGACGAATTTCCATCTCTTTCTCGCGATAGAGAGGAGCGATACGAGCAGAGAGATCCAAAGTCTTAGAATTTAATGACTTAATCTCAACATTAATTTTCTTTTCCTTGTAGACTACGACTGATTTGCCGTAACCTGTCATTGACTGTATCATTGTTACTTTCGCGTTAATTTTTTGCAAAAGTACAAATTTTCGCGGAAAAAAACGTAAATTTGCACCTTATTATAAGAATATTTTTGTTTATGTCGTGCATATTAAACATTGAAACAAGCACCGACGTGTGCTCAGTAGCAGTAAGTAATGATGCAGAATGCATCTTCAACAAGGAGGACCACAGTGGCCCTAACCACGCCGTAAAACTCGGCGTTTTCGTTGACGAAGCCTTATCATTTATTGATAACCATGCCATCCCATTGGATGCCGTAGCGGTAAGTTGCGGACCAGGTTCATATACAGGTCTACGTATAGGAACAAGTATGGCAAAAGGTATATGCTATGGACGTGGAGCAAAGCTCATCGCAATCCCTACACTGGAACTCATGACAGTACCGGTACTCCTCAGAGAGATGGTGACAGAGGATAATGCATTGCTCGTTCCTATGCTCGACGCTCGCCGCATGGAAGTTTACGCACAAGTCTTCGACCGTGCTCTCAAAGAACATCGTCCTATTCAGGCTGACGTGGTAGATGCAGAAACATACAAAGAATTCCTTGACAAAGGACCTGTATATTTCTTCGGAAACGGTGCAGCCAAATGTATGGATACCATCAATCATCCTAATGCTCACCTCATCGAGGGCATCGAGCCATTGGCCAAGAATATGTTTCCACTTGCAGAAAAGCGCATAGCATTGGAAAAATACGAAGATGTAGCATACTTCGTACCATTCTATCTAAAGGACTTTGTTGCAAAGAAGCCTAAGAGTCTGCTTTAATCCGGTAGCGGGCAAAAAAATAACTATAAGAGTAGTAAAGAATGAAATTAGACGGATTGGATTACAACACGCAACGCGAAAAACTGGTTCTCCCTGAGTATGGCAGAACCATTCAGAATATGGTAGATTACTGTATGACCATCGAAGACCGAGACGAGCGTCAAAAATGTGCAGAGTCTATCGTTGCCATCATGGATCGTATGTTTCCACAGAATAGTGCTACCGAAGACCATGAGCGCAAGCTATGGGATCAGTTAGCATTGATCAGCGATTTCAAATTAGACATCGACTATCCTTTCGATATCAGCAATGCCAAGAAGATCGCCACAAAACCGGAAGCTATAGAATATCCTATGAAGCGCATCCCCGTAAGACATTATGGCAACTTGATGTTCGAAGCTTTCAAGAAGTTGAAGGACATGGAGCCTGGTGAAGAACGTGATGAGTTGACAAAAATCGTTGCCAACCAGATGAAGCGTGACCTGATATCATGGAGTCATGGTTCTTGCGATGATGAAAAAGTTGCATCTGATTTGGCAAAGTTCACAGACGGAAAGATTCAGTTGGATCTGGACACCTTCCAGTTTGAGAAAATCAACGAGAAAGAAATTAATAACGGTAAGAAAAAGAAAAAGTAAATGGAGTCTTTCATCATAGAAGGCGGTCATCCGCTCAAAGGTACTATTACTCCTCAGGGAGCTAAGAACGAAGCCTTGGAAGTGATTTGTGCGACAATCCTCACCTCAGACCCTGTCAGAATCAAGAATATCCCGGACATCCTTGATGTGAATAACCTTATTCTTCTTCTGAAAGAGATTGGAGTAAAGGTTACCAAGAATGCCGAAAACGATATGACTTTCCAGGCCGACGAACTAGACCTGAATTATCTGCAAAGTGCAGAGTTCGTCAAGAAATGCTCACAACTTCGTGGTAGCGTGTTGATGATTGGTCCACTCCTCGGCAGATTTGGAAAAGCTACCGTTGCAAAACCTGGTGGCGACAAGATTGGGCGCCGTCGCTTGGACACTCACTTCTTGGGATTCAAGAATCTTGGAGCACATTTCGTCCACGACGATGAACGCAACGTCTTTGAGATTCAGGCCGAGAAGCTCAAAGGATGCTATATGCTGCTCGATGAAGCCTCTGTCACAGGAACCGCGAACATCATCATGGCAGCGGTGAGAGCTGAAGGTACAACGACCATCTATAATGCAGCCTGCGAACCCTATATCCAGCAATTGTGCCATCTACTCAACGCTATGGGCGCAAACATCAGTGGCATCGGCAGCAACCTGATCACCATCGTAGGCGTGAAGAACCTTCACGGAGCTGACCATAAGATTCTGCCCGATATGATAGAGGTAGGATCTTTCATCGGTATGGCAGCAATGGTGGGAGAAGGCATACGCATCAAGGATGTCTCTGTAAAGGATCTGGGTATCATCCCGGAGGCATTCCGAAGACTTGGTGTAAAAATCGATATCGAAGGCGATGACCTTGTCGTTCCGAAACAAGAGAGCTACGTCATCGATTCTTTCATCGACGGAACGATAATGACACTCGCCGATGCACCTTGGCCAGGACTTACCCCAGACCTTCTTTCCGTCTTACTCGTCGTTGCGACACAGGCTCGCGGAACCGTACTCATCCACCAGAAGATGTTCGAGAGTCGACTGTTCTTTGTCGACAAACTCATCGACATGGGAGCACAGATCATCCTATGCGACCCACATCGCGCTGTCGTTGTGGGACACGACAGAAAGATCACCTTACGAGCAGGCAGGATGACAAGTCCGGATATTCGTGCCGGTATAGCCTTGTTGATTGCTGCCATGAGTGCAAACGGAACAAGTAAAATTGCAAATATCGCTCAGATTGACCGTGGCTATCAGAACATTGAGAAGCGACTGAATCAGTTGGGAGCAAAGATTACTCGTGTAAATGATTAAGCAAGAAGAAGTTTATAAGATTGGGAAGTTGGGAAAACCTCACGGTGTAAAGGGTGAGATCAACTTCCTATTCGATGACGATGTATTCGATCGTGTTGATGCTCAATATCTGATTCTGGATATTGACGAAATCCTTGTACCTTTCTTTATGGAGGAATATCGTTTTCGTTCAGACTCTACAGCACTTGTAAAGTTCGAGGATATCGATACAGAGGACAGAGCCCGCGACCTGACAGGATGCGAAGTATACTTCCCATACAAGTTATCGGATAACGACCCCACGAACATATCATGGAGTCAGATCATCGGATTCCAACTTATCGACTTACATATAAATAATGTGGTAGGAACCATTCAGTCTGTTGACGATTCCACCATAAATATACTTTTCGAGGTAAAGACCAAAGACGGCAAAGACATATTGATTCCTGCTTCAGAGGAGTTGATACAAGAAGTAGATGTAGAGAATCGACAGATAAAGATCAATTTGCCTGAAGGAATTTTAGATTTAGAATAATGAAAAAACAACAAATATGTATCTTGGGTAGTACCGGAAGTATTGGTACTCAAGCCCTTGATGTAATTGCGCAACATAGCGATCTATACGAAGCTTACTGTTTAACTGCTAACAATTCTGTTGAGAAATTGGCAGAACAGGCACATCGTTTTCATCCCGCAGCCGTGGTGATAGCCAACGAAGAACATTATCAGGAACTACAAGACTTGCTGAGTGACGAACCTGACATCAAGGTTTATGCCGGCAAGGATGCCATCAATCAGATTGTAGAAGCCAAACCGATAGATGTTGTCCTCGCATCAATGGTTGGATTCGCAGGACTCACTCCTACGATTCATGCCATCAAGGCAGGGAAGAAGATATGTCTGGCCAACAAGGAGACCCTTGTTGTTGCCGGTGAACTCATTCTAAATCTTGTCAGTCAATATCATGTACCTCTTCTACCGGTAGACTCTGAGCATAGCGCTATCTTCCAAAGTCTTGTAGGCGAGGATCAGAACGAAATAGAGAAGATACTATTAACATGTTCCGGTGGTCCGTTCAGGAAGTTCACCGAAGAACAACTCAAGCATGTCACAGCCGCCGATGCCCTCAAGCATCCTACCTGGGACATGGGTGCCAAGATAACCATCGACTCCGCATCACTCATGAACAAAGGTTTCGAAGTTATGGAGGCCAAATGGCTCTTTGGTGTTCCTGCAGAGAAGATCCAAGTGCTGATACACCCTCAAAGCATCGTTCACAGTGGTGTACAGTTCAAGGATGGAGCTGTGAAGGCACAGTTAGGTGTTCCCGACATGCGCCTTCCTATCCAATACGCGTTCTCATTCCCAGAGCGACTCAGTTTGAATGGCGACCGTCTAGACCTCTTCAAGGCACAGAATCTGGAATTCTTCGAACCGGACATCAACAAATTCAAATGTCTGGCATTATCTTACGAGGCCATCAACAAGGGAGGCAATATGCCGTGTATCCTTAATGCAGCCAACGAGATCGTAAATGCAGGATTCAGAAAAGGCCAGTGCTCATTCCTCGGAATGGCCGACATCATCGAGAAGACGATGAACAAAACCCCATTCGACAAGAATCCCGATTACGACGTCTATATGCAGACAGATGCTGAAGCACGTCGCATAGCCACAGAAATAATGAATAACAAATAAACAATTGCATAAAAACAAATGGAAGATATTCTGATCAGAGTATTGCAGTTTATGCTGTCAATCTCTCTCTTAGTCCTGTTACACGAAGGTGGACACTTCTTTTTCTCTAAACTCTTTGGTGTTAGAGTAGAGAAATTTTATCTTTTCTTCGACCCATGGTTCCATATCTTTGAATTCAAACCTAAGCATAGTGATACTACCTACGGTCTGGGATGGCTTCCTCTAGGTGGCTATTGCAAGATTGCAGGAATGATAGATGAAAGTTTCGATACAGAACAGATGAAGAAACCAGCTGAACCGTGGGAGTTTAGAAGTAAACCAGCATGGCAGCGCTTACTGATCATGATAGGTGGTGTGACAGTAAACTTCATCCTTGCTCTTTTCATCTATTCGATGCTGATGTTTACCTGGGGCGACACCTATATCATGCCCAAAAACTACACCCAGGGTATGCAGTTCAATAGTTATGCCAAATCACTGGGATTCCAAGATCACGACATCCTTGTAGGAAGTGATGTCCACGGAGAATTCAAGGAGTTCGGAGGCGACATGTACCGAGACATCAGTCAAGCCAAACGAGTAGATGTTATCCGTAAAGGCAAGAAGATTTCCATCCAGTTGCCTGGCGATTTGAACATGCTCGACATGATCAAGGCAAAACCTTCTTTCATGTATCCATATCTACCTAATGTTGTAGACAGCATAGAAAAGGGAAGTCCAGCTCAGAAGATCGGTATACAATCAGGAGATAAGATCCTTGCCATAAACGGTCAGAAGGTCATCACCGGTTCTGATTTCACAAGAATAGTAAGAGGAAAGTCTGACGACCTAAACAAAGGTATGTCACACAAAGACAGTACAGACATCCTCACCGTTCCTATCGTCATTCTTCATAAGAATGCCACAAAGGCCGACACGACCAACGTTACACTGGTCAAGGACGCCGAGACCGACAACATCAAGATTGGTTTGAGTTTCGTCAATGTCATGAAAGACTATAAGCAAACTCATATCGAATACAGTTTTCTAGCCAGTTTCCCTGCTGGTATCAAATACGGATGGGACGTACTCAAAGGCTATATTGGTGATATGAAATATGTAGCATCCAAGGATGGCGTCAAGAGCCTTGGTGGTTTCGGTGCTATCGGAAGCATGTTCCCAACAACATGGGACTGGTATCTGTTCTGGAAGATGACAGCCTTCCTGAGCATCATTCTGGCATTCATGAACATTCTGCCAATCCCTGCTCTCGATGGTGGTCATGTCATGTTCCTGATCTATGAGATGATCACTCGCCGAAAACCAAGTGAGGACTTCTTAGTGAAGGCAGAATACGTAGGATTCACAATACTCATTCTCTTGCTCATTGTCGCAAATTTGAATGATGTATTACGATTTTTAGGATTTATGTAACAAAGAGAATACTATTTTTACAACAAAACATTAAACTGTAAGTATTAGAACCTTCAATACTTACAGTTTATTTATTTTTATACCTTATATACTTACAGATTAATACTTTCACGATAAAAAACATATTTAATAAGTCATATTTCCCCACGTATATGTTTCATTCTGAAAGCATTTTCTTAATTTTGCAATCAAATTGATAGGAAAAACTTCAAAATTTAATTTATATGCAACAACAAACGGGATTGTACAGCAATACTTACGAACATGACGCATGCGGTGTCGGTATGGTCGTCAATATCCACGGCAACAAAAGTCATGAACTTGTTGACAACGCTTTAAAGGTTCTAGAAAACCTACGTCATCGAGGTGCCGAGGGCGCAGATGGAAAGACAGGAGATGGTGCAGGTATCCTACTTCAGATTCCTCACGAATTCATTCTTTTACAAGGTATACCAGTTCCTGAGAAAGGAAAATATGGTACTGGTCTTGTTTTTCTTCCTAAGGATGAGAAACGCCAGCAGACAATACTCTCTATCATGATTGAGGAAATCGAGCGTGAAGGCCTTTCACTCATGCATTTACGCAACGTACCAACCAATCCTGATTGTCTCGGAGAAGCCGCTCTTTCATCAGAACCGGACATCAAACAGATCTTTATCACTGGTGTCACGGACGACAAGGTAAAAGTCTTTGAGCGCACCTTATATATAATAAGGAAGAAGATAGAAAAGAGAATCGACGACAAAGACTTCTACATTTGTTCTCTTTCAAGCAAGAGCATCATCTACAAGGGAATGCTCTCAAGTCTACAGCTTCGCCAATATTATCCAGACCTCACCAACAATTATTTTACGAGTGGTTTGGCTGTCGTACACAGTAGATTCAGTACGAACACATTCCCTACATGGAGTCTTGCACAACCTTTTAGAATGTTGGCTCATAATGGTGAGATTAACACCATCAGAGGAAACCGAGGATGGATGAAAGCCCGTGAGAGTGTACTTTCATCAGATTCTCTTGGCGATATCAGCAAGATTTCCCCTATTGTCCAGCCTGGCATGAGCGACTCTGCGAGTCTTGACAATGTCTTCGAATTCTTTGTAATGAGCGGTCTTTCTCTGCCACATGCCATGGCAGTAATGATACCAGAAAGTTTCAACGACAAGAATCCGATATCAGAAGACCTAAAAGCATTCTACGAATACTATTCTATCTTGATGGAGCCATGGGATGGTCCTGCAGCATTACTTTTCAGCGATGGAAGATTCGCAGGAGGAATGCTCGACCGTAACGGTCTGCGCCCTGCCCGATACACCATTACCAAGAACGACATGATGGTAGTAGCCTCAGAGGTTGGTGTGATGGATTTCGACCCTACAGAGATAGCAGAGAAAGGTCGTCTGCAACCTGGTAAGATTCTACTCATCGATACACAAGAAGGAAAGATCTACTACGACGGAGAGATCAAGGAGCAATTAGCTACCGAGCATCCTTACCGTCAATGGTTGAATACCAACCGTATCCAGTTGGAGAAAATTCATAGTGGTAGAAAGATCAGTAATTCCGTTGACAATCTCACCCGCAAGGAGATTGAGTTCGGTTTCGGACAGGAAGATATCGAAGGTACCATCGTACCTATGGCTACAAAGGGACAAGAGCCTACAGCCTCAATGGGTAACGACACCCCATTGGCCATATTAAGTGACAAGCCACAGATATTCTTCAATTATTTCCGTCAGCAGTTCGCACAGGTCACCAACCCTGCCATCGACTCCATACGTGAATCCCTCGTGATGAGTCTTACCGAATATATTGGACGCGTGGGTACAGGTATCCTCAATCCTGACGAGACCAACTGCAAGATGGTACGTCTTCCACATCCTATCCTTACCAATACACAGTTGGATATTCTTTGTAACATTCGATACAAAGGATTCAATACCATCAAGTTGCCAATGCTCTTCGAGCGAAGCAAGAAGGAGGAAGGACTTCATGAAGCTCTCGAAAACCTGTGCCATCAGGCTGAGAAGAGCGTAGACGATGGATACAACTACATCATTCTCTCCGACCGCGACGTCGATGCAGAACATGTAGCCATACCTTCATTGCTCGCAGTAAGCGCTGTACACCATTATCTCATTAGTGTCGGCAAACGTGTACAGACAGCATTGATCGTAGAAAGTGGTGAGATCAGAGAGGTGATGCATGCAGCACTACTGTTAGGATACGGTGCCAGCGCCCTCTGTCCATATATGACCTATGCCGTTCTCGATGACCTCGTAAAACGAGGAAAGATTCAAGAGAACTACGAGACAGCCGAAGCCAACTATATCAAGGCCGTCAAGAAGGGTTTGTTCAAGATTATGGCCAAGATGGGTATTTCTACCATCCGTTCATATCGCGGAGCCAAGATCTTTGAATCTATCGGATTGAGCGAGAGCTTGCTCAAGAGTTATTTCGGAACAGAGATCAGTACTGTGGGCGGTATTGGTTTGAAGACCATTGCAAAGGACGCAATAGCTTTCCATGACCAGGCTTTCGACACAAACACAAATATAGATTTTCTCCCTGCCCTTGGTCAGTTCCATTGGCGCAAGGATGGTATCAAGCATGCGTGGAACCCAGAGACTATCGCGACTCTGCAACTAGCAACCCGCAAAGGCGACTACAATCTATTCAAGAAATATACCGACTTGGTAGACCATAAGGACAGTCCTATCTTCCTGCGTGATTTCTTCGATTACAAGAAGAACCCTATCGACATTAAGGAGGTAGAACCCGTAGAAAGCATTGTCAAGCATTTCGTCACCGGTGCCATGAGTTTTGGTGCGTTAAGTAAAGAAGCTCACGAGGCTTTAGCCCTTGCCATGAACAAGTTGGGTGCCCGAAGCAATACCGGAGAAGGTGGTGAGGATAATTCACGATTCCATGATACCGTAAACGGCATCAGTCTGAGCAGTAAGACCAAGCAGGTAGCCTCTGGTCGATTTGGTGTAACCACAGAATATCTGGTCAATGCCGAAGAAATTCAGATCAAGGTAGCTCAGGGTGCTAAACCTGGTGAAGGTGGTCAGTTACCTGGTTTCAAGGTCAACGAGATCATTGCCAAGACCCGTCACTCTATCCCTGGCATCTCATTGATATCACCTCCACCTCATCACGATATCTATTCTATCGAGGATTTGAAACAACTCATCTTCGATTTGAAGAATGTCAATCCAAAGGCCGCCATCAGCGTCAAACTTGTTGCAGAGAGTGGTGTAGGAACCATTGCAGCAGGTGTCGTAAAAGCTAAAGCCGACCTCATCGTCATCTCAGGAGCAGAAGGTGGTACAGGTGCAAGTCCTGCTTCAAGTATGCGATTCGCAGGTATATCACCAGAAATCGGTATCGCAGAGACCCAACAGACGTTGGTCAAGAATGGCTTAAGAAGTCTGGTACGCCTTCAGGCCGACGGTCAGTTGAAGAGTGGTCGCGATGTTATCATGATGGCTTTGCTTGGTGCTGAGGAATTCGGTTTCGGTACAACAGCATTGATCACCCTAGGATGTGTCATGATGCGCAAATGTAATCAGAACACCTGTCCTATGGGCGTAGCCACACAGGATCCTAAACTTCGCGCTCATTTCCGTGGCAGTTATAAATATGTCATCAATTTCTTCACCTTCCTTGCACAGGAGGTACGAGAATATCTTGCAGAGATGGGATTCAAGAGTCTCAACGAGATCATTGGCCGTACCGATCTGATCATACCGAAGAAGACGGATAACGAGAAATGGGAAAGTCTCGACTTCACCCGTATGCTTCATACTGAGACTGGGGACTGTACCAATTATTGTACCAAGACACAGGAGCACGACCTTGAGGGTATCCTCGACGAACAGCTAATCTCAGGATGCCAGAAGGCTATACAAGATCAAGAGGAAGTAAACTTAGACTTTGCCATCAAGAATACCAACCGTGCCGTAGGAACAATGCTTAGCGGTATGATTGCCAGCAAATATGGCGAGGAAGGATTACCCGATAAGACCATCAATGTGAAATTCAAAGGCTCTGCAGGACAGAGTTTCGGAGCATTCTTGGTAAAAGGTGTCGACTTTAAGCTCGAAGGTGAGACCAACGACTATTTTGCCAAAGGTCTTTCAGGCGGTCGTATCTCCATCCTGCCACCTATCCGTAGCAACTTCTCTGCTGAGGATAACATCATTGCCGGTAACACCGGTCTGTATGGTGCCACAAGTGGAGAACTCTACATCAACGGTAAGGTAGGCGAACGCTTTGGTGTAAGAAACTCCGGAGCTATCGCAGTCATCGAAGGTGCCGGCGACCATTGCTGTGAATATATGACAGGCGGTCGCGTCGTTGTACTCGGAGAGACTGGAAGAAACTTTGCTGCAGGTATGAGTGGTGGTGTTGCATACGTATGGGATAAGAAACATAACTTCGACTACTTCTGTAACATGGATATGGTAGAGATCAACCTTGTAGAGGAGAGCAGCTACCGTAAGGAATTACACGAACTCATCCGACAGCATTACCTCTATACCGGTTCTAAACTGGCACGAACGATGCTCGATGACTGGAATCACTATGTAGAAGAGTTCATTCAGGTAGTACCTATCGAATACAAGCGAGTTCTGCAGGAAGAGCAGGTTAAGAAGTTGCAACAGAAGATTGCTGATATGCAGCGCGATTATTAATCCTAAAAAAGAAGACAGAAGAAAATGGGAAATCCTAAAGCATTTCTAACAATAGGTCGTAAAGAAGCTGGCTATCGTCCCATCCACGACCGTATACATGATTTTGGAGAAGTAGAACAAACTCTAAATAGTAATGACCGCAGAACTCAGGCTAGTCGTTGTATGGATTGCGGTGTTCCTTTCTGCCACTGGGCTTGTCCTTTAGGCAACAAGCCACCAGAGTGGAACGATGCTCTATACAAGGGTGACTGGGAGTTGGCGTATAAGTTGCTTACTGCAACGAATGATTTTCCGGAGTTCACAGGACGTATCTGTCCTGCACTCTGCGAAAAGGCATGTATCCTCAACCTGACGGAACATGAGCCTACTACCAACCGTGAAGATGAATGTGCCATCATCGAGCATGCCTTCCAGGAGGATTTCGTCAAGGTGCGCATACCATCAAGAAACGGTAAGACTGCCGTTGTCATCGGTGCAGGTCCTGCCGGACTTTCTACGGCGACTCAACTCAACCAAAAAGGTTATAAGGTTACAGTCCTCGAAGCTCGCGAGAATGCCGGTGGTCTACTTAGATATGGTATTCCTAACTTCAAACTGAACAAGGAGATCATCAACCGCCGCCTTCGACTGCTCGAAGAGGAGGGCATTGAATTCAAATATGGCGTTCATGTACTGGAAAGTGACAAGAGCGACACAAACATTCAGAACGACCCTACCCTAGGCAAAGACAAGAAGGTCAGCATCCAGGAACTTGCCAAGAAATATGATGCTGTCGTCCTATGTACAGGAACTCCGACAGCTCGCGATCTAAAGATTCCTGGTCGTGAACTCAACGGAGTACACTTTGCCCTAGAATTACTTTCTCAGCAGAATCGCGTTCTTGCCGGAATGGAATTCAAGAAAGGTGAACTGGTAAACGCAAAAGACAAGAATGTCCTTGTTATCGGTGGTGGTGACACCGGTTCCGACTGTATCGGTACTGCTCATCGTCAGGGATGCAAGAGCGTCACCCAGATTGAGATCATGCCAAAACCTCCTGTTGGTCCTGAAGATCCTAAGAATCCATGGCCTAACTGGCCTCGCACCTTAAAGACCACCTCCAGCCATGAAGAGGGATGTACACGTAGATGGAATATCAATTCATTGGAATTCCTCGGTAAGGATGGCAAATTGACAGGTGTCAAGGTACAGGAAATCGACTGGAAACCAAATCCAGAAGGAGGCAGACCACTCATGATAGAGAAAGGTAAGCCTGAAATCATCAAGGCCGACATCGTATTCCTAGCCATGGGATTCCTCCGTCCAGAACATCCGGAATTCCCAGAGAATGTCTTTATTGCCGGTGATGCTGCCAATGGTGCTTCACTTGTCGTAAGAGCATTGGCAAGTGGTAGAAAAATTGCTGCAGAAGTAGATAAGTACTTATCTAAGTAGTTATCCTATCAATTATAATCAAGCAGAAAGAGGGTGCTTCAATAGATCGCTATTGATGCGCCCTCATCTTTTAATATGATCTGTTTACGGCATCATATCATGCCGTCATACATCAATCACACTTATAGGTATCAGGAATCTGTGGCATAGCACCATTCTGAGTACATACGTAAGCACTCACGCGAACAGCCAAATGATGAGCCTCTTCTACGGTCTTACCACGCAAGATAGCAGCACAGAAAGAACCTGTAAAGGAATCTCCGGCACCTACGGTATCTGCAACTTCAACCTTTGGTGTTGGCTGACAAGAAACCTTTCCCGGAGTAAACACATAGCTGCCATTCACGCCACAGGTCAGCACCAACATGTCGAGGTTGTACTTTCCTAATATCAAGAAGCATTTATTCTCGATATCCAAACCAGGATAACCAAACATACGGCCAATAGTGACGAGTTCTTCATCATTGATTTTTAGGATGTTACAACGCTTCAATGACTCTTGGATAATTTCCTTGGTATAAAACTGCTGACGCAAATTGATATCGAAGATCTTCACACAATCCGATGGAGTACTATCCAGGAACTTATAGATCGTTTCACGGCTCACGACATTACGCTGAGCAAGAGAACCGAAACATACGGCCTGAGCATGGCGCGCGATATTCTCGATAGATTCAGAGAAAGGTATATTATCCCATGCTACATTCTCCTTGATATCATAGGTTGGTATGCCCTCAGCATCCAATTCTACTAAGACAGTACCCGTAGGATAAGGTACACGAGGCATCTCATAATTCAATTTCTTCTCCTCCAACTGTTGAACAGTCTCCTTGGAAAGAGCATCTTCTCCAAGTGCACTTACAGCTATTGTCTGTAAGCCAAACTGACCAGCATGATAGGCAAAGTTAGCAGGCGCTCCACCTAATTTCTTTCCGTCCGGAAGAACATCCCAAAGGGCTTCTCCCAAACCTACTACATAACGATTGTTTTTTCCATTTTAGTGTTTCATTAATATAATGTGAGTTTGACGAATGGAATGTGAAGCTCTAGAATTCTTCTAATATGATATCCGCCACATCCTGTGGTGTGTTGAATTCCATACCTTCCAACAGTTCCTCGTCTTCCAGTTCTGCGAGCATTTCACGAGCTTCCAATTCGTCTATTTTAGGTTCTCCGTTCTCATCCTTCGCTGCCAGTACAGCCTCAAGGATAGCTTGTCTATATTCTTTAATATCCATATTTTTTTCGTTTTACGTCGCAAAAATAATAAAATTATGCTATTTTTGCAACGAAATGGATAATACTTTTGCTTCAACATTATTAGAATGGTTCTCAGCAAATGGACGTGACTTGCCTTGGCGACATACCCGAGACCCTTATGCTATATGGCTCAGTGAGGTAATCCTTCAACAGACTCGTATTGTGCAAGGCATGGATTATTGGCATCGCTTCATGCAGACATGGCCTGATGTGGAATCTTTGGCTGCTGCCAGCGAGGACGATGTGCTCAAGGCTTGGCAGGGATTAGGCTATTACAGTAGGGCACGCAACTTACATACTGCGGCTCGACAGATTGTAAAACTGGGCCATTTCCCCGACACACTCAAAGATATCAAACTCTTGAAGGGAGTTGGCGACTATACAGCGGCTGCCATTGCCAGTTCGGCTTATGGCATCCCTGCGGCTGCCGTTGACGGTAATGTGTATCGGGTGTTATCCAGAATTGAGGGCATCGACACACCGATAAATTCTACGGAAGGTAAGAAGGTGTTTGCTGCATTGGCACAGTCGTTGATTCCTCATGATCGCGCCGCTGACTTCAACCAGGCTATGATGGATTTTGGTGCTACGCAATGCACTCCGAAGTCGCCCCTCTGTTCGCAATGTCCTTACATGGAACAATGTGTGGCTTATCGCGAGAACAGAATCGATGAGCTACCGGTGAAAATCAAGACCACAAAGGTAAAGAACCGTTATCTTACCTATGTCATGATTCATCACCATGATAAGATCGCCATTCATCAACGGGGAACCGGTGACATCTGGCAAGGGTTATGGGAACCTTATCTCTTAGAGGGTGAACAGGTGCAACTACCCGACTGGCAGGGAGTATGGGAACTCTGTAAACAGTCGGTAAAGCATGTACTTACACATCGAGTGCTCTTTGCTGACTATTATCAGTTCTATGCTGACAAGAAACCAGTCCTACCACCTGACTATATCTGGATCAACAAGAATGATATTGACAAATATGCTATTCCTCGTTTAATAGAGATCTTATTGGAGCCAAAGACTTCACGATAAGTTCTCTTTATGTCATCGTTAAAATTTGATTTATGAAGAAATCTATCCTGCTTATCATCGCATCTTTCATTTTCTTTGCTTGCACTAACAAGCATAAGACATATACGATTGGTGTGTCGCAATGTTCGGAAGATGTCTGGCGACAGTATATGAATGATGCGCTGCGCACGGCTTCTTATCAATATGATAATGTGGATATGAAATTTGTCTCTACTCAAGACAACAGTATAGAACAGAAGAATCAGATTAACCGGTTGATAGACTAGGGCGTTGACTTGCTGATCGTGTCACCCAACCAGATGCATACCATTACTGCTGCCATCGACCGTGCCACGCATAAGGGTATCCCGGTGATTCTCTTCGACAGAAAGACGGACAGTCGTGATTATACAGCCTTCATTGGTGCTGATAATCATAAGATTGGTAGGATGATGGGGGAATATGTCGCCGAGGCTCTTCATGGTAAGGGTAACATCGTTGAGATCGAGGGTCTTCTGTCGTCTTCGCCTACGATAGAGCGACATAAGGGATTCGTAGAGGCGATAAGCAAATATCCCGGTCTGAAACTCATTGATTCGGAATCGGCTGGATGGAAACAAGATTCGGCAAGGTCGGTATCCTACTCGTGGTGATTTGGTGATGCATCTTGCCATGAATATCTTACAGGGGAAACCTTATAAGAAGGAAAACTTGCTACAATCGACACTCGTCACCAGGGAGAATGCAGAACGAATGTTGATGATGCGAAACGAACTGGCTAGTCAGGTTCAACAGGTGGAGGATTTACATCATAAGATAGACAAGTTCTTTATAGATCTGGAGCATCAGCGTGTATATCTGTTCATGACGATCATCATCAGTATCCTAATACTGATCATTTTCTTCTTCCTCTATCGTGAACTGATGAGACGTCATCAGCAAGGGAAACAAAGGGCACAAGCAAAACTTCGTTTCTTCACTGATGTGAGTCATCGGGTGCGCACACCACTCACACTCATCATCGACCCTATAGAGCAACTGGCCAAGGATGAGAGTATACAAGGAAGTAGCAAGGAGATCATCAATATGGTGAAACGTAATGCGATATCGTTACAGAAAATCGTAGAAGACTTACTCGATGAGGAAAAGTTACGTTCCTGGGTGGAGCATCCTACCTCACAGGATACATCAGCATCAGCGCAGGAGGCTAACAAAAATACTCAAAATGAACTGAATGTCAACAAGATCATCAGTCATCATGAGGAGCAACCTACTCTACTCGTCATTGATGACAATGAGGATATCCGCAATTATATTCGTACCATCCTGAGCGATTCCTATACGGTTCTCGAAGCCGCCAATGGCTTGGACGGTCTGCAGTTAGCACGAAAGACGGTACCCGATTGATTATCTGTGATGTGATGATGCCTGTCATGGATAGACAGGAATGTTGCCGGAAACTGAAAACCGATACGGCCACAAGTCATATCCCTGTGGTGATGCTTACTGCCAAGAGTCTTGATGACCAACGCATCGAAGGATACGAACATGGTGCCGATGCTTATATCACTAAACCTTTCAACAGTAAACTTCTTATGGTGCGTATCGATAACTTATTGAAGGAGCGTACGCGCCTTCGCTCTATCTTCAACATGAATGCTTCACAAGAGAAAGCCTTTGCTGAAAGTGACCGTACCTTTATCGGCAAACTCCGCCTGATTATCATGGACAACATCGGCAATAGTGATTTCAAGGTGGAGATGATCGGACAACAAGTAGGACTGAGTCGTGCCCAACTCTATCGTAAGGTGAAAATCAACATGAGTAAAAGATAGCAAGATAATCTTTACAATCTTTAAACTTTATCGCAGAACTGTTAAAGAAAAATTGTTCCGATTTTTGCTTCATCTAGAACAGATAAGGGGCATTTGCCCCTTCACCAGTATGACAGATACTCCCGAAAGGGATTGACTTTTTGAACGAAGTTAACTTCATCGGCTTACGAAGTTAACTTCGTAAGTTTATGCGAATAGGTTTGTAGCCTTATGCAGTTAATTGAAAAGCCGATTTTCCTGTATATTTTAAAGATCAAAACAAAACAAAAATCTACAATCAATTGATTATCAACTAATTGCGTTTCGACCATAATTTTAATATTCCTAATCATCCCTATCTTTAATTCTGAATCCAGGAATTACAAGAACCTTTTGTCAGTCGGGAATTAAGAAAGGATAAGATTCGTTAACGTTCGCCTGTCTACAGACAAATTGGCAAATTCAACATAGAAGTGCAATCGGTTGACAGGTGTAACCTCAATAATCTATACCTGAAAACACCGAGGGGTCAGGGGGCGAGAAGCCCCCATAAACGACTTTGCATGGCAGAAGAGATTAGCAATGCATAAAAAAGAAAAGGGAGGGATCTGAGTTCTACTGTCATGAGGACATAACCAAAAAGTTAGGTACTAAGGTGTACTTTGCCGACCCTCATGCGCCCTGGCAGAAAGGTGGAATAGAAAACACCAATGGACTCATACGGCAATACATCCCAAAAGGTACTGACTTCAAAGACGTAAGTCAACAAAGAATTAAGATGATACAAAGAAAAATTAACGCAAGACCAAGGGAAAAATTAAATTTCCTCACTCCTGATGAAGTCGTTTACAAAAAAACTTCGTAAATTTACACTTGCTAATTGACTCCGCCCTCCTTTTGTTTTCTGCAAAATTACTACCTTTTCTATAAAAAAGTATACTAAACTCAAAAATGTTGCCATATATATTTTCTATTACAACTATTTTATGACACAGAAAACAGTTCTTCACCCAACCTCCTATTGCACATTCCCTTGATTCTCGCTCTTCACCTATTTTGTCTTAATTTTATATCGACTGCATTATTTCTCCCCAATCCGTTGTTCTTTACAACGATTTTTGGTAACTTTGGAAGAATTTGCAGCTTTTCTTTTGTATAAAGGCAGTCTGGGGAATTGAAAGAAAATGGGGTTACGAATTGGAAACCGTACTCAATTCCACATTCTGCTATGAAATGCATCAAAGAACACCCGACGGTGAGCCACCGCCTGTTTCATGGCTCGTTGTCGGATGCAAAGGTAGGCATAATATCTCACATATCCAAATGTTCAGTGAACAAATTTACTCCCTCATTACCCCCTCATTACTCCCTCACGAGGGAATCGGAAAGAAAGTAACCACCAGATTTACTTGAACCTGAATACTTTATAAGTCCCGCATCCTTCAAACGTTTTACATATCGCTCAACGCTTTTCACGGGAATATCCGTCTTACTACTGAGCATTGTCGTCCTAAGCCCAGGCTGATTGTTCAGGACACAAAGAATAGATGCGAGTTTCTCTTTAATGTCTTTACCTACTCCCTCAATTACTCCCTCAAAATGAGCCATCAAATCTGTAGCGCTTTGATGTGGTTGTTCCGCACGCAGGTAATGGATATTGGGGAAAGACACCTTAACTATTTGGTCTTTAATCTCAAATATAGGAATATCAAAGCCGTGTTCCTTGCTGTCTTGAATCATTCGATGGATGCCTGTCCCCATCATCTCTATCAGCTTTCTGTAATAGCACTGATGAGCAATATCTGGATTACGAAGCATTGACACACCTTCACCACCTTTTAATAACGGATTCCATTAAGGGTATTATTCCATAGTTAGCTATTTCTAAGCGATTAGGATAAAGGAGAATATGCATAAAGCCATTAACTGAGTTGTAATCTCTATGCACGATGGCGTTCATAATGCCTTCCCTTACTGCTACTTGTGGGTAAATCCACCTCTCCTCTCTAAGCAGACCGTCAATCTTGACACTTTTAGAATATGTAATATCTATAAACTGGAATATGGCACTGATATTCTTAAAGATATTACCTTCAAATAGTCGTGCCTCCACCAAATCAGCATTAGAGTCCGAAGAGAATACCGACAACTTGATTCTTGTCTGGACAATGAATTGCGCTGGTGTCTTAGCGTAAAGGGCAATACAGGCATTCGTAAGATTACCATCCTTAAGAAGTCCATTCTTGATTAGGAACAATTCCTCGTCATCTATATTATTACCGCTCGTGCGAATATACTCCTTCATCGTATTTCTGACCTCATCCATCTCCAAATCGTCCATCTCAGCACCAAGGACAGGCATCCGTTCCCAGTTGAAATCAGATTGTTTACGCTCTAACAGCATGTTGCCGATGCTCTCAGGGCTGGCCACAATGATTTCATCCCCTAACTTTTGATATATCTTTCCATCGCAATGATATGGTTTCTGTGCACCTTCCCAAACGCTTATAAGCAGTATATTTGTTCCATTATAATCAATAGAATGGATATCAATAGGAGCCGATGGGCGTATCCTGTTAGCCAATGCCTTAGACAATCCACTTATATCTCCCTCAGACACCCCTAAAACACGTTTGTTATCATCTACTCCGATAACTATATCGCCACCACGATTATTAAGCATTGCCGTAATCGTCTTGGCAAGCATATCTTCCGTTGCTTTAGGCAAGAAATCCAAACGCTCATTCTTTTCTTGTCTCAGCAAGTTGTCTATAATAAATCTTCCATCCATAACTTAATCCTCCTGTGCCAATATGTTTTCTATGAATGTTCTGTCTCAAACTGAGTCTTAATGTAGATGCTCATCTCGTCAAGACGATAAAACTCCTGCGCCCAATTTCCGTTTCTTAGCGTAATGGGGATGTGATTCTTTATTACGTAGTTATACACGTCTATACTGCGAGGGTCAAAGAAGTTGTTCTTTCTCACTTCTATTTTGTCTGCGTCTTTTATCTTCGTGAACAACTTTCTTGCAAACACCACATCCCTGTGCACCAAGAACCAATACGGCTTTTTCAGTTCTATCGCTCTTTTGATTTCTTCAAACGTGATATTCTTCTCACCGATATTCCCAGTTCCGTAATAAGGTCTGATAATACCAAGGAACAAATCGCACTCATCTACAGCATTCAGGCAGTTCTCCAGATTCGACAGTTTGGGATTCACCTTGATAGTCCCGACATGCGAATTCAGGACCTCATACCCAAGAGTCTGTAGCAATGCCACAACCTGATACAGCTCATTTTCAAAGCCATATACAGTTGAGCCAACCATTATCTTTATCTTTCTGTCCATATTTATACATTTTAATTATGGTATCAACAGACCTCTATATTCAAGGTCATGCTTCATTGCTTCTTCCGTATAATGGATGTCAATGTCTATTTGCTTCAGACGCTTTTCCTTTTCCTCATCTGTATGCTTGTTGTCTTGAAGCGTACTCAATTTCATTTTAGCCTTAATACATTCCAATCCGTTGTGAATCGCTAATGCACTCACAGGGGCATTGGAGTTGAATAGATGAACCCAACTTTGTCCTGCAAGCAATTTTCCCCACTTCTCGTATTTTTGAATGTTATTAAGACATTGGTCTGTTCTGCTGTCATTTATTTGATTGTTCATGAAGTTTCTCATTTAACCCTTTTGCAAAATCATATATATTCGATATTGCACTATCTATTTCATTTTGGTGATCCGATATGTATTCTTGAACCTTATTACCACGCACTAACTGTGATATGACATAAAATTCCATAATACTTTGAAATGAAGATAAACTATGCAACAGTTCTTCTTCGTCTTCTTCATCTACAACTTTACTATCTTTTATCTTGTTAATAAAAATGTCTATTTGCACAACAAGTCTCTTTGTTATAGGTCGTAAAAAAGGTTCATCCCGTAAACTCTGATTCTTGTATAGAAAAGAAGAACTATCTATTTCCATCAATTTCTTTTTGAGACTCTCTATTTTTTCAGCAGACATATGCCTTTTAAAAATAGACACTTTTATATCATTAATTAGCTCTTTGACAACATTGTAATCATCCAACCGCATCTTTGCCAAAATAGTTTGAGCCTCAAAAAGCAAATTATTAATGTGTCTATTTTCACTATTATTATCTAAGGTCGAATTTATCTTAATGATAGCACAAATATTTACTACAGCTAATACTGTTGTAATTACCCCATTGAAAATTACTATAAAAAGATTCCAGTCATTTAGCTCTTGAGAAATATTACCGTTAAAGACGGAACGATATTGATATAAAACTATACCATTCGCAATAACACATGCTAAACTAATGAAAAGCAAAGCGATAATCCATTTATTCTGTAGCCATTTCATACACAATTGTCATTTGGATTGTTCATATTCTTCTCGTGTGATTGGAGTTTCTGAATCAACAATGAGGATTCATCATAGACAAAATCGTAGATGTGATTGCAAATAGGAAGGTCTTTCAGCATAGAGATAGTTTCTACAATTTAAACTTCATCGGCTTATACTCATAATCGGAACACTCCCAAACCCATTGTACAACTTGTCTAGTCAGATTAAGTCGATTAACAGGATCTTTAATCAAGCTTATTTCGAAGGAATCTTTGTTTTGATATACAAGAGCAAGGTAGTAGTTGCCTGGTTTATATTGTGCTGCGGCAAATTCGTTGTTTGTCATTCTGAACTTTTGCCCAACATAATCGATTGATTTTACTTCTATATAAATATTTTTTCCGTTTGGGTCACTTCCTTCAAGGTCAAATCCAAGATTTTGCTTACTTACGTCCTTAAGCCTGAATCCGTTTGCATTCAATGCTACCAAGGTGTTTTCTTCAGCACTTCTCCATTTTTGGATACCGTCATTATTTACGGCTTGCTTAGAAGAAGATTCTGCATCGTTAAACCACTGGGAAACACTTGTGGGATTATATGATTCCTTATTACCATAATTATCCTCGTCTTCATCTTCCTCATCATTAAAAGTATAATCATCATCGTCGTCATCAGAGAATTGTACTTCATTTATCTTGGATAATCCCATTTTCTTGAGGAACTGGGAAATGTCATTCTCAGAGACGCCACTGTCTAGCAGTAATTGAACGTAGCTCTCATCTATTTCTTCTTCGTCATCATTTATTTCTTTTAGAGAGCATAATCTTCCATTCGATATAATTAACGGCGTGGTGGTTAAAGAAGAGAACCTGTGATTCATCAAAGCCCCTTTTATTCCAGCTGCCATTATTTGAGCATATCCCAACACAGAAATCTCTGCTTTACTAACTTTCTTTAATAATGAATCAACATCTTCAGGCTTATTCCCTAAATATTTCAAAAGATCGTTCAATCCTATGACATCACTACATCTTGGAGCAATGAATGATAAATTAGAAGCTTCCATAATTTTGGCGAAATCCTCAGCATTCAACCATGAAGGAGCAAGTCTTATGTTTGAGAGTTCCTTACCAAAAGCTTCTTTAATCCTTTTTGCAAATTCTCTTTCAAATGATTGCTTCATCAATTGAATCAGTTTGAGATCAAAATATGGCATCAATGCATCAACCATATTCCTGTCTTTATTTGCTAAAGCATATTTTAGCAAAGATGCATAGAGCCGAGCAATATTCGATATAACATTTATAGTTGTCTCGTCCATGATAAGATGTCTACGAGAAGGATCTGTACTAAAATCGCCATTTACCACAACTCCTAATCCGCAACTATCTTCTGTTGGGAGAAAAGCATGGATAATAGCCTCGCTCTTGGGAAGTCTATCAACCTTGTCTTTATTCATAGAGAATGCTATACTGCATGTGGAATTTGAACATACAAACCAATTAGATATAGCATCAGTTGTTGATACTCTTAAGATGCGCCCTTTTTCGTTTTCTTCAATTACAGCAATATTTGCAGTTACTTTTTTACTTAAGTGGATCTTAATAACCTGAATACTATTCAAAAATAATAATGTTGTATTAGCAAATGAAGTGTACTCTTCATCTATTTGATTAGCCAATACGCCAGAGAAAATGAAGATTGTATTAAACCCTTCATCTTGTATCTCTTTTATTTCTCCAGCTAATTCAATTCTTATGGACTTATCCAATTCGTGTGGAATTCTTATCAAAGGCACTTTATTAGCCTGTGGAACGATTTGTTTTGACAACTCTTTTGAGAATGTTATCGCAAAGTCGCCACTTATCAGATGTACCTCTTTCGCGAAACTGACTACGGATTTAAAGCCAATTCCTCTATAGCCAATTGTTGCTCCTCTTACTTTGTTGGAGGATGCACTACGGCAAAGGCTTTCTAAATCTTTTATATTAAAATGACGGCCATTATTGGCAACGAACAAATATTCACCAGAGCGTTTAACATAAAACTTAGTCGCCTTAGCGTCATCTGCATTCTGAAGTAGCTCAATAAAAGATCGGCTATTGTAACTTTCAGATACGTATGCTTCCAAGCCTGCTAGATCAGACAAAAGCATAGGAGAACTCTTGGCTTCAGAAATAAGAGATTCTCTCAGAATAGACATTTCTTTATTCATCGTGTAGGATAAAATCTAATTTTACTAATTTCGTCGACAGGAATGTCAAGCCTTATAGTCCCAAAATTAAAGACATCAAATCCTTTAAAATCTCCGTCATATTTGCTAATACTTGTTTGATAAATTATAGAGTTATCAGAATCATATATAGCAACTTCTACATTGAAGCCCTTTTGGGGAACTTCACCATTTAAGGCAAGAACTTCACAGAACAATTTCAGAGAGTTTTCATCTTCTACCTTGACTGAAAAATTCTGAAGGGTTATACCAAATTGCTCCTCGATTGCTTCAAAGTGCTCGATTTTGCTCTTTATATTCCTATTGTATGTACTTCTTTCTTTAGATTCTGCTATCCACCATTGACCATGTTCTCTAATTAGCAATAAAGAAGCAATTGTTCCTTCATTTATATCCAATTCAATACGGTCTTTATCATGTAAACTTTTTAATTCTTTATAATCCATAGCTACGTTTACAAAAGACTGGGGTTGAAGAAATCTTCCACTTCCCAACATATCTATATTACCATAGGTATCTAGCAACCCTTCCTCTACTGATACATAGCGAGCTTCCAATTGAACCTTTTTTTTCTTGTCATTGTGATTAGTTACTTTAATAATTATACTATAGTAACTATCACTTTTAATATAACCATCATTGATTATCTCTAAGGAAATTCCATTAAATAATTTGTCTTTTAACAGTTCCATATTAATTGCTTTATTTATTACTATTTGTTGCTAACTCAAAAAAACGATCCAATTCATTGCGACTTAATTTTGTGCTTAGAGACTCTAAAAGCTCACCATTACAAATATATTTAGAGAATAATCTATATATACAGTTTATCTGCAATCCTAATAGCATATCTCTAACTTCTAACAGAAAAGGAACATTTTGAATAGAAGCAACAGTTCCTAGACTAGACAAACTCAATCCATGCGCAAATTGAGATATGTACATAAAATATGCTACGATGTTAGGTGTAATTCCAAATGTCTTATATAAATCCTGATAAGAATATTTTCCAGTATTCGAAAAATCCTTAAATTTCCAATTTCCTTTACTTAATAGCTTATCAACATATAAATGCTGTATTTCATAAATAGACAGCTTCATGATTTGTTCTTTAGTGTGCTGCACTTCTCGTTTACATCTTTCCCTTTCTTCAATTATTAAAACATTACTTTTCATTGAATCCGTAATCTTGAGATATGTCAGCGAGCCATCCAATAAGAATAAATAATGCCTCAGTAACCTCATCTCTCCATCGTGATCAACGTAAATGAATTTTGTGATAGCCAAATTGTCTACTATCATTCTTAAAATAGTATTTGATGTGATGTAATCTTTATCCTCCAATAGTACTTTACTAAAAGTCCGAAAAATCTGCAACATCAGTGATAAACGCTGCACTAGATAACCCTGCCAATCCTCAATAGAACTAGAAGAGAATCTTACTTTTAACAGATTTATCATCTCTGTTGCAAATACCATCATTGTTTTAAACGACATGTCTGTTGATTTCTCTTCCATATTTATCATCTTAGAGCATTAAAAAGGTTCTTAAGACTCACTTCGTCTTGGATAAAAACTTCACGAGGCTTGCTGCCATAAGCTTCACCGACAACACCAGCCTTTTCCAACTGGTCCATTAATCTGCCTGCTCGATTATAGCCAATTGCGAACTTTCTTTGGATCAGACTAGTTGAACCACTCTGTTCACGAACTATTAGACGGGCTGCATCTTCAAACAACGGATCTAAATTAGTCATATCAACATCGTTTAACTCGTTGTATTCTTTTTCATCAAAATATGGATTAGGCAATTCAAATGGCCTTTTGTAGCCTTGTTGGTCGGAGATGAACTGGCAGATAAGCTCCGTCTCTGGTGTGTCTATAAATGCACATTGTACACGAACAGGTTCGCCTCCATTTGTGTAAAGCATATCGCCATTACCAAAAAGCCTTTCTGCTCCATTTCGGTCGATAATCACCCTTGAGTCAACACTCTCAGGTACTCTAAATGAAATGCGTGTCTGAAAATTTGACTTTATGTTTCCTGTGATAATGTCATTTGTAGGAAACTTTGTTGAAATAATGACATGAATACCAACAGCGCGAGCCAATTGCGCTAAACGAACTAAAGGAAGCTCAAATTCTTTCCCTTTTTCAGAAATAAAGTTAGCATATTCATCAATTATCACCACAATATAGGGCAGGAACTTATGTCCGATAGCTGGATTCAACTGACGCTCTATGAACTTTTTGTTATACTCTTTTATATTGCGGACAAACGCCATCTTCAACAAATCATAACGGATATTCATTTCTTTGCAAAGACTATTCAATGTGTCAACTGCCTGATTGCTATTAATTACAACAGAAGGTTCATCGTATAATGCTGCGAGATAATGCCTTTCAATGATGCTATATACCCCAAGTTCTATCACACAAGGATCCATTAAAACTAACTTTAATTCTGCAGGATGTTTCTTATACAACAAAGAAGTTAGGATAGTATTGATGGCAACTGACTTACCTTGACCTGTTGAGCCTGCAATTAGAACATGAGGGGCTTTCGTAAGGTCAAATATAAAGACCTCGTTGGTAATAGTCTTTCCTAAAGCACAAGGTAATTCCATTGTTGACTCCTGGAATTTCTTAGAATTAAAGATACTATCAATCGATGTGATAGAAGGCCTCATATTAGGAACTTCGATACCTACAGTGCCTTTGCCAGGAAAGGAAATAATGCGAATGCCTTGAGCGCCAAGCCACAGAGCCAAATCATCTTCTAATCCTCGTACTTTATTGATACTGATACCTGGAGCAGGGGTTATCTCATATAAAGTAAATCTTGGCCCTACTGTTGCTTTAATTGACGATATTTCAATCCCAAAATTTCGTAAGACTTCAACAATACGATTTTTATTGGCAGTTTGCTCTTCCATATCAATATGTGGTAATCCATCGTCATCATACTTTTTGAGCAAATCAAGAGTTGGATAATGGTAGTTTTCTAAATCTCTTTTTGGATCGTAAGGCTCTAATTCTTCCAGACAAATAACGCCATCCTCTTTGTCAGGGCTATCTGTTGCAGGAGGGATGTTGGCATTAGGATAATCTTTGCTCACCACATTTCTTATGTTTTTTTCCTGCGAACAAGATTCTGCTTTACTTCCTTCTTGTGGAGTCTCTATATCGACTGTTTCGTAAATAGCGTTCAGATTTGATTCCTTAATTAATTCGTCGTTTGTTGTTTTATATCCCTCATTGGTTGGTGTGACTGATAACGGGTTACTTTTTTTCTTGTCTTTCAGTAATAATGCGTCATTTAGAGGTGCAATAAAATCTTTCTCTTTTTTTAATGCTGATATCCAGAGAAAAATAATTATAAGTGTAATTAAGATAGAAATGATGCCACCTTCCCATATCTTTTCATATCCAAGGAATATCCGAACAAACGCCCCACTCATAGAAAGGAAAGGAAACAAATTGAGCAGGATTATAATAACGCACAAGGAACATCTAATCTTATGTCCTATTATTTCCTTTTTGATATAGTGCTTTGAGACTTTTTTGATGGATTTAATAGTGTATGAAGACGTATCTTCTTTGACAGACATATTTAGTATAATTGCTAGCCCCCAAATTGCTTGAAAAACAGCATTGATAAGACAGCAATAAATCATATCTAAATTATTAAGATACCATACAAATGCTGCAATCGAGAAAACCAATGAAAAAAAATAAAAGACATAATGTAATGGATTATACGCTAATATAGAAGTCGTTTTATCGTATTTCCTATTGATATGTACATTCTGTGACTTTTCATTGTCGAGGGAATTAAAAGATTGAGTCGAATGTCTTGCTATACTATCTTCTTGCACTTTATCTCTTCTATACAATCCTGTTCCTGGAAAACCAGTATTGACATAGGTCCCTTTCGGGCCAAATGTAACACTTGCTCCTTTTATACCAACATTGGTGCTTATCCCACTTTTGCTGATATTAATATGAATACCAGGCAATATTTTTATTCTTTTCCTATACCTCCAACCCATAATCCAATATCTTTGTTCTAGCTTTTACTTACAGATTCCATGAATTTTTTGTTGTATAATTCCTCTACACCAACTTCCAATAGTTTTGAGATTTTTGCTAAAGTTTCAATGTCTGGCTGTGAAGAGTTGGTGCACCATTTGGAAACTGTAGATGGACTCACGCCCAGTTCTTCAGAAAGCCACTTGCTGGTTTTCTTCTGTTCTACCAGTACTAATTTCAGGCGATTTACGTCTTGCATACATTTCAAATTTTTAGTTTGGATGTAAAGTTAGTGAAAACTATTCATCCTACAAAGAAAAAAGTTCTTTTTTTAGAGTTTTTCATGAACATATGCCACAATAGCTGTTGCCTATTATTTCCTTTTGCTTGACATACTGCAAAGAGTTTCCGTTGAAGGGTGTAGCCTAATACGCACTTTTCTGTGGAGTGCCACACAAAAATGCTTGTCTGCTTTCTGATTGAGCAAGCTCGGCAGACTCTTGTTCACATAGAACAGAATGTTAAAAGTACTTCTCATGTTTCTTACTCTTTTTTAATTTTGACTGCAAAACTACTATTTTTTTAGGCATCCATCGCCATGCAAAATATAGCAGTTTGCGGAATAAGAAACGGGCGGTGAAAGGTGCGTCATTTCACCTCAATTCGCGTTGCCTATTAAGCCTTCTCAGAGGCCTAATTTTGGGTTACGAATTAGAAACCTAACTCCTTCACCAATCCTCCCCAATTTGTTATCGCACTCTAATTGGGTTGCCTCGTTCTTCCCCATATTGCCTTTATTTCAGGCCGAATTGCGTTAATCTTCCAAAAACCGTTGTTCTTTACAACCTTTTTTCGTAACTTTGCATGATGATGCATCTCACAAACTCTCATATTCCTGCTCCAAGACGATTCAACAATCCGTTTTATTATGAGCCTCATCCTCTCTGTCTATTGGCTGTAGAGGAGGTCAAGAAACTGTTACCCAAACATCCGAAAGAGGGCAAAATGTTTGGGGTTCTCGTTGTGCGCAATGCTGAAAACGAGATTGGGTATCTCGCTGCGTATAGCGGACAAATCGTGGATACGGAATATCGATATCTTGATGATCACGAATTCGTCCCTGCCGTCTATGACTATCTGCAACCGGATGGATACTTCAAGACGAACGAGACTAAAATTTCTGCCATTAACCATGAGATAGAGTTGATGGAGAATAGTGATGAATATAAAAGGGTGTATGAGGAATATGAGACGTTGAAAAGGGAGGCTGTCTCGGCAATCGCTCTGAAACAGGAGATGATGAAGAGGGCTAAGAGGGTGCGTGATCAGAAACGCGAAATGGGAACCTTATCGACAGAAGAACTGCAAGATATGATTCGGGAGAGTCAGTTTATGAAGGCTGAGGTGCATCGCGTCAAACAGAAGTATGCAGTCATCCTTGAGAATGCTAAAATGAAGATCGACAGCATACGTATGCATATCTTCAACTTGAAACAGGAACGGAAACTCAAAAGTGACCATCTGCAGAACTGGCTCTTCGCTCAATTTAATATGAGGAATGGGCGGGGTGAGGAGAAAAATCTTATCGACATCTTCAGAGAATACTATATGAACCGTGCCTTCCCGGGGATTCCTCCTTCGGGAGCCGGGGAATGCTGTGAACCAAAGATGCTACAATATGCTTATTCTCATCATCTGCATCCGCTATGTATGGCAATGTTCTGGTGGGGACCTTCACCTAAAACTGAGATTCGACAGCATGAACATTTCTACCCTGCTTGCAATGGTAAGTGTAAACCAATTCTCTCTTGGATGTTACAGGGGTTGGAGGTGGAGAAGAATCCTTTGGAGGAAGATGTGCATCTGAATCTTAACATCTTATACGAGGATGATGATATCATCGTGGTAAACAAACCTGCCGGTATGTTGTCGGTTCCGGGAAATAGCGACCGGGAGAGTGTCTATTCGATCATCAAGGATAAATATCCTGATATTGAGGGACCGATGATCGTTCATCGTCTCGACATGGCAACAAGTGGATTACTGGTGTTGGCAAGGAACTCGCATAGCTATGCCAACCTACAGGAGCAATTCCGTACGCATAGTATATATAAGAGGTATATCGCAATACTTTCCGCAAAGTCAAATACGGAGGAAGATAATGATATGGTCTTGAAGGGGTCTATATCATTGCCTCTATCACCGGATGTCGATGACCGACCTCGACAGAAGGTTGACTTTGAAAACGGTAAGACTGCTATCACAGAATATCATGTGCTTTCGAAAGATAAGGAACAGATCAGGGTGTCGCTGGTTCCACACACCGGTAGAACTCATCAGCTTAGGGTACACTGCGCCTATCCTCAGGGACTCAACCATTCGATAAAAGGCGATGAACTCTATGGTGAAAGAGCCGACCGCCTGTATTTGCATGCTACTTATCTACGATTCACGCACCCTACAACGGGCAAGCGCATTCATTTCGAGAAAAGTCCTGATTTCTAAACAAAGAACATGATAAGCATCTGGGCAATGATTACTCGGATGAACATTCCTAATGGATATACTGATGCATAACTGACACTGGCAGTGTCGCCTTTCAATGTGTCGTTGGCATATCCTAAGGCCATCGGGTTGGCCATACTGCCACAAAGGATTCCACAGATGGTACCAAAATCATACTTATGACTCTTCAGGGCTATCAGACCGACGATGATGACGGGTACTACGGTGATTAGGAATCCTATTCCTACCCATGCTAAACCTTCCGGACGGATGACAGTGGCAAAGAAGTCGCGACCGGCATCAAGGCCCAGACAGGCCAGATAGAGACTAAGTCCTAACTTACGAAGCATCAGCGATGCTGAACGGGTGGTATAGGAGATGAAATGCATCTTTGGTCCTAAGGCTCCGATGACAATTCCCATGATGATAGGACCTCCGGCAATACCAAGGCGTACGGGACTATCCATACCCGGAATAGGAATAGGGATGGTACCGAGCATCAAACCCAAGATGATACCGAGGAAGATGCTGCCGATATTGGGTTCGTTCAATGTCTTCACGGAGTTACCGAAAAAGGTCTCTACATTGTTTACTGCTTCATGCAAACCTACTACGGTGACGCGGTCACCATACTGTAAACGCAGATCATCGGTGGCCAGTAACTTGATATCACCACGAATCACACGACTTACGTTGACGCCATAGGTGGAACGCAAGGCGAGATGACCGAGTATCTTGCCGTTCAAAGTAGGACGTGTTACGACAAGGACTCTACTCTCTACCTTGGCATCGATGGAGTTCCAGTCGATAACTTCCTGATTATAGTCTTTGGCAACACGACGACCAAAGAGAATCTCCATGGCTGCCTCGTCTTCCTTCGTCGTGACAACAAGTACGTTATCTCCCTGCTGCAACTGGGTACTGGCCATCGGCACGATGACTTGGTCGGCACGCCATACACGGGAGATGATAAACTTGAGATGGGTCATCGCTGCAACTTCTGCGATACTCTTCCCTGCAATGGCGGGATTCACAACGACAAACTGAGCGATATAGGTGTGGTCTTCCTCTGATAGGGGTTTTACCTCGAGATCTATCGGTTTCACAAAGATCTTACGGATGAAGACCATGGCAAGGATTACTCCCAGTACACCCAAAGGATAGGTGACAGCTGTGGCCAAAGCTACACTTCCACTATAGAATCCTAGATGTTCCAAAGCTTGAGTGGCTGCACCAAGAGCAGGGGTATTGGTCGTTGCTCCACATAGCAATCCCACCATATCCGGTAACTTGACACCTGTGACAGGAACCAATATCAACGCGAAAATCGTTCCGACAACGATGACTGCCAATCCCCACATATTGAGGGCCATACCTTCATGGCGCAAAGACCCGAAAAAGTTGGGTCCCACATGCAGACCCAGACAATACACGAACATCGAGAGGCCGAAGGTCTCTGCATAATCGATAACCACAGGGTCGGCACTCATACCGATATGACCGGCAAGAATACCAGTAAAAAAGACGAAGGCAATACCGAGAGATATTCCCATTACCTTGATCTTACCCAATGCAAGACCAAGGGCGATAATCAACGAAATTACAACAACCGTCTGAACGGAAGAATGTATACTAAAGAGCCCTTCGAGCCATTCCATTTCTCGTATATTTTAAAATCGGCTGCAAATTTACAAAATATTCAGGAAATTCTCCAAAGGAATACCACGATTTTTATCCTCGTTGTCCTTATTTAGGTCGATAAGTTTCCATACGCCGTCCATGGCCTTGCGTGTACTCTCTTTCAGAGGTTCATCATTGAGCAGATGACCGATCAAGATGGCTGAGAACATATCTCCCGTACCCGGGAAATGTACCGGTATCTCGGTATAAGGTAACGTGAAGTATTCCTCCGACATGTGATTGTATCCTACTACGGATGGTTGACCGTCTACAGGAATGCTCGTAATCAATACGGATTTGGATCCTATCTTACGAAGATGGTCTACCAAACTGCGGGCGACATCGGCAGAAACGCCATCCGGATCATACTCTCGACCTGTAAGATAACAGGCTTCTGTGTAGTTTGGATAACAAAGATGGGCCACACTGAGCATCTCTCGCATACTCTTTATCGTTGTCGGTGTCACACCATTATACAACTTGCCCTCATCGCCCATGATAGGGTCTACGAAGATCGTTGTTCCTTTTGCCGCCTGTTCTTGGCAATAACGACTGACTATGTCGGCTTGAAGTTCTGACACGATGAAACCGGTCGCTATCGCATTAAAGGAGAACCCCAACTGCTTCCACACCGGGAATACACCTTTTATATATTCTGTGGTATCCAAGATATTGAATTTCCCATAGTCGAGCGTATTCGAGACGAGCGCTGTCGGTAGATTATAAGTGGGATGACCAAAATAAGACAGGATAGGAAGCATCGCTGCGGTAGCTACCTTACCGTATCCTGCCATATCATTGATAAGAAGTATTTGTTTCTTGCTCATTTTCTCTATATTATTCAGCATGCAAAGGTAATAAAAAACACTTTAATTTCGACATGAATTCTTCATAATCTCATATTTTATAAGTACCTTTGCCGACGCAGAATACAACTTTTCATCTAACAAACGGAAATATGATTACAAAAGAAGACATAAGATCTCTACTTGAGGATGCGTTGCCATTGGTAAACTTGGACTCGGAATTTCTGTTCAGTGAACTGGATTCTCTTGAGGTGACGACGATTCTCATGATGCTCTCTGAAAAGTATGACATCGTTCTGGAAGCTGAAGACGCTACGCCGAAGAACTTGAAAACGCTGGAGAGTTTGGCTGCTCTTGTGGAGAAGAAACTTGGTGAGAAAGAATGAATACACTGGAGGATTTTCTAAAACGAGATGCTTCTCTTTATCCTGACAAAATCGCGATATTCTGTCAGGGTAATAGGTTGACCTATGCTCAACTGTATGGGTTGGTGTGTTCGCGTTCTTCGGAATTTCTTCCATTCAAAGGAAAAGCTGTCGTTTTTCCTAACACTCAGGATGCCGACTTCATCATCACTTATCTGGCCATTCATATGGCTGGTGCCGTAGCGGTTCCTTTGGAAAAGGATTGTCCTGAAGATCGCTTCCTGCATATTCAGAAGGAAGTGAGCGATACAACTTTCGAGGATGCCATTGCCGACATTCTTTTCACAACGGGAACAACGGGGAAATCCAAAGGGGTCATGATAGGTCATCAGGCTATCCTTGCTGACGGTGAGAACCTCATAGAAGCTCAGGGGTTCAACAACGACACTACTTTCATCATTTCGGGACCGATGAATCATATCGGTTGTCTTTCTAAGATCTTCCCGGTCATCATGTGTGGTGCCACGCTCTATATCTTGGAGGGAATGAAAGATATCAATGCTTTCTTCGATGCGATATCCTGGGCAGAAGGAAAGGTCGCTACGTTCCTTGTACCTGCAAGTATCCATATGCTTCTGTTCTATGGCAGTAAGAAACTCAGACAACTGGCTCATAAGATTGATTTCATCGAGACCGGGGCTGCTCCTATCACGCACACTGATATGTCGAAATTGTGCGAGATGCTCCCTACGACTCGACTCTACAATACGTATGCGTCTACGGAGACGGGAATCATAGCGACTTATAATTATAATGACGGTAGATGCACGGAGGGGTGTCTGGGCAAGGCTATGAAGAACTCCAGATTCTTCATCACGGAGAAAGGTACCATCGCTTGTCAGGGCCAGACGCTGATGAGTGGATATTTCGGGGAGGAGGAGATGACACGCAAGGTGTTGCGCGATAACACACTATATAGTTCCGACCTTGGAAATATCGACGATGAGGGAATGCTCCATATCCTCGGACGTGAGGATGATGTCATCAACACTGGAGGCTTCAAGGTCGCTCCTTCTGAGGTGGAGAGTGTTGCCTTAGAGCGACCGGAGATTTCTGACTGTATCTGTATCGCGGCTCCTCATCCGATCATCGGTACTGTTCTTAAACTTCTCATTGTCTCAGACGGAGATATTGACAAGAAGGGTATAGCCCGATATCTCCAATCAAAACTGGAAAGCTATAAGGTGCCTTTCTTTTACGAGAAGGTGGAATGCATCCATCGCACCTTCAACGGGAAGATAGACCGCAAATTCTACCGCTGATCAGCAGACTTTGATTTTACCGGATTGGCATAGATACCCAGGAAGATATCTTTCAGAATATCAGGGTCTGTGATGTCATAATCATTCAACCGTTCCATATATCTCAGGAAATTGTTAAACTGTGCATCGGTGTATTGCTGACGATAGAGTGTCTGTCCATATCTCAAGTCATGGGCGATATAGTTGTTGGGATAGAGCACATAGGAATCACAGATACGGCGATCCAGCAGTTCGGCTACTTTCTTATGATATTCATTGTTGGTACAATGGTCGTAGCGTTCGAGATCCTTACGGGTTATCTCCGGGCACAATGTGATATTCACACGCCCCTTATGCTGTACGATACCCGTAAGAATACTATTCAGGTCCTCACCGGGTTTCTTGATATATTTCTGATATCTACTCTCATAGAGTTCGATGGCTTTCAGGATATCGCAACTCTCACGCTCGTAACTGATACTTACCGGGATGATGTGCAGTTCGCTCAATGCCTTGATCTTGTCCTCTGGACAACTCATACAAAACATCTTGATGATACCTTGATCGGTTTTATCCAACCCATCCTTGGTACGACCATTACGCTGAGCTATCCAGACACTTTCTTTCTTATGTAAGAGGGTATGACGGATATAGTCGCTTAGATGCTGTGACGACATATAGAAATCGCGCATCTTACCGCCACGCTCTACACGGAACATCTTATTCGATTTACCGATATCGGTGACAAGACCCGGACTCATCAGGTTGGCTCCAAAGGTAATCTCGGAAGTTTCACGATGATGCTTCACAAGAAGATATTGCAGAAGAGAGGCATCAAGCATGATGTCACGATGGTTGGAGACAAAAAGATATTGGGTATCGGGATCCAACTGTTCAAAACCGCGATAGGTAAGTTTTGTGATACTACGGTCTATGACCTGTTGGTTGACAGGTATCATGACAGCATGCTGAAACTCTCTGATCGTGCGAAAAGAGAGCATCATCTCCTTGACATCTTCTATATCACGCCCTGGGAATATCCAGGATGCCAACAGAGGGAAGGCATCCGTCTGACAGATTCTCTGCATGGCTGCAGGAATCTCACAATCTACATAGGGGCGTATATCATCAAACTTTTCCATTTTCCTTTCTTTAATTCTTCACTTCATCTTTCGCCAACATTCGTCGCAACCAATCCAAAAAGAACGTTCCCCATTGGATGGCTTCTTTACTTGTCTTTCTCTTGTCAATTCCGAAGCCATGTCCTCCTCGTGCAAATTGTTTATAGAAATGTGGTTTCCCATTCGCTGTAAGTGCGCTATCCATAAGTTCGGAATTGTGATAGTCAACGATGGGGTCGTCCTTGCAGTTGATCATAAATACAGGACATGTTATTCTGTCGGTATGCTTCTCCATGGACAGGGAGTCACAGATTGTTTTGTTTCTCCATCTTCTCTCTCCCAATAACCCTCGTCGACTTCTGCGATGAACACACGATGCTGAGAGGGTGACGACAGGATAGATAGGGGCTACAAAGTCTGGAGCAATCTCTTGGGGTGAATATTCTGCGGAGGAGAGTACCAAATGTCCTCCCGCTGAAAATCCCATGGCACCAACTGTACGGTAACCTTTTGCACGGACCTTTCGCAATGCGTCGTTCAACATATTCAACTGGTCCGGATACTGATTGCCACGGAACAGCCATCGGGTATGCCATGCAAAACCTGCCCATCCTGCTGTAGGGTAATAGAGAACGTATGCTGCTATACCGTTCTCATTGAGCCATCTGGCTATGCCACGTCCTTCGGTTTCCTTGCTTAACCAGCAATAACTGCCTCCGGGACACACGATGACAGCCGTCTCTGTCGCTTCCTTTGGCAGAAACTCCTGCAACTTCTGGGCCTTTGCCGGTAATGCAAACAGGCACAACAGGATGATCTTATTTAGAACGCTCATACGCTTCATTTATTTTATTCGTTACTCGGTTTATACCTACAATAGCCTCAACGGTGTTGATAGCGGTAAGGGGTACCCCACAGAAGCCATGGACATTACAGTTCTGTCCTGCCATGAAGAGATTCCTCACCTTGGTAAATACGGGTACCTGACTCTCGGCGATATGTTCGCAATCTTTGAAGAGTCCGTACAATGCGCCTTCGGGTTCGTTATAGTAGTCGCGAATGGTGAGTGGACTACTGGCAAAGACATACTCGCACTTGTCACGGAACGCTGGATAGATCATCTCCATCCTGTCGAGGATTCTGTCGAGATGTTCTTGTTTCCACTCTTCATATTCTTCACTTCGATGACCCGTTCGGGAGTCTGCCCATTTACTGCACACGCTATAAGGCATCGGTGAGTTGATGATCATCTTACGGGCATAGGGACCTTGGTGGTCTTCGCATGGGGTCATATACATGAAGCCGCGTGGCCAATCCTTGGCATCATATTCTCCATAATGCCATACCTTACCATAATCCATCTGCAGATAACAGGTATGGTTGATATAAGGGAATGACTCGGGCTTAAAGATACAGAAAACACAGAACGAACTGAAACTGTTAGGCGCTTCGTTGATTCTGTTTCGATATGCCTTGGAGAAGGCTTTAGCATCGGTAAGCCGAAGGAGTTGCTTGGGATGGATGGCACAGATATAGTTTTCACCGGAGAACTGTCGTCCGCTCTCTGTGGTTACACTCTTCATCTGACGACCTTCGATATCTATTTTCACTACGGGATCACCGGAAACGATTTTGCCTCCACCCTCTTCGATGACACGGGCAAGGGCTTCTGCCATCTGTTGACTGTTGGAAACGAATCGAGACGGACCGTTGATATAGAGGACATTGATCAATGCTGATATATATCCCGGTGTATGACCGGCACTTCCTCCGAACATGGGATTCATATACGAGATGGCATCGCGCAACTTAGGGTTCTTGAAATAATACTCTACAATCTTGTCTGCAGGCCAATAGAACTTCTCATCATGACTATAGATGTGTTCGTTTTCTGTTCGCAGATAGAAGAAATCTATCTCGTCAACGATATGATAGAGTTCTTCTACATAGTCGCGTATCCCTTGTTTCTCTTCCGGAAACTCACTCTGGAAATAGCGGATGAAGTTTTCCTTTCCCTCGGGTATGTGATAGGTTTTTCCATCACTGATATAGGTGATTTCATCCATACAGTCGGCATCTACATCATGGATTTTCAAATCCTTCATAATTCCGAGATATTCACAGATCTTATAGATGGCACCATCCTTTCGGATTCCACCCAACAAGTGCATACCGGTCTCAAAGTTCACGCCATGACGGGAGAAGGTCTGTAGTCCTCCACCGATCACACGGTTCTTCTCGATGACGGTTACCTGATAGCCTTCCTTCGCGAGTAATGCTCCCGTGAAGAGTCCTCCTAATCCACCACCTATAACTACCGACTTCTTATCGTTTACGATTTGGTGGAAGAGCTGCTCACTACCGATGACTTCTCCACAGGTCACCATGGTTCCTACGAGGACACCCAATATTCCATGACTGTTGATATTCTGACCTGTCAGTAACAGGTTGGGAATCTTTGTTCGATGATGCACACGTGCTGCCGCTCCTGCATGGACATCTTTGGCCACACCATACATAGAACCTCCGGGAGTTCCAGTGTAATCAAGGTATGTCAATGGGGTACTGGTGGTATAGGATGCGATATGGGAGCGCAGTCCGGGGAATTCCTTCTCCAATGAATCCAGAAGTTTCTCTGCATGCTGATGCTTGAACTCCTCGTATTCCTTGCCCCGTCGCCCTACTTTCGTTCCTTTCCACTTTTCTACATCCTTCATCTGCATATAGGAAAGGATGACACCACTCTTGGCATACTTCTGTCCTTCTTCCTCACAAAGGTGCATATAAAGGTATCCCTTAGGCCATGTCGCGGCATCATAGTTCTCGCATCCCCAAGGTGTCGACTGGTTATAACCATAGAAGTTATAATTCATATAGGCTACTTCATCTTCCTTGAAATGCAGATAGACGGCAAAGCCACCGATGGTATTCGGGATGTTTTGAATGCGTTTGCGATAAGCCGGACGGAACAGACGACTCTTCACCAACTCTACCGTCACTGAAGGATGGGCATCACTGATAACAAGGTTAGCGGCATACGAGTTGCCATCTTCGCAGGTCACCCCTGTGGTCTTCTCTTCATCGCATACAATCTCGGTCACCTTCTTACGGGTGAGTACCTGTCCACCATATTTCTCGATGGTGGCAATCATCGATTTTGCAAGATGGTCACTTCCTCCTACGACACGCCAGGCACTCTGATTATAGAAATCCATGATAAAGGCATATACGGAGAATGGGGTCTTGTCTTTCTCTGCAGCATACAACGGAAGATTACCGACCAGTACGTTCTGCAGTTTCTCGTCGGTGATGACACTACTGATAACCTCGTTGATCGACTTCAATTGATATTCTGTATTCAACGCATCATCGGTTTCTGTGTGCTCCAGAGAATGGAGCGAAGATGCCTTCGCTACACGCTCTATAATATCGAAAAGACGAACAAGATTCTCTCTCTGATCAGGAAAAGCTGTGGATAGTGTGTCTATAAAGGTCTCTCTCCCGTTGGCAAAGGCAAAGTGCTCTCCTTTCAACGAGATAACGTCATAATGGTGGGTATCGAGTTGGGACAGTTTCACGTCAGCCTCCAGATAACGAAGTAGTCGGTTGAGGGTCTGTCCCTCTGCCGCAGAACCAATAAAGTGCATGCCTGTCTCAAACTTGGCACCGTCTCTTACGAAGCACTGTAAACATCCACCTGCTTGAGTTTCCTTTTCAAGAATGGTTACATGATATCCATTCTTGGCTAGGATCACACCACAGGACAAGCCTCCGAGACCACTACCTATAATGACAACTTCTTTCATAATTCATAGATTTTCTGGTATTCACGATATGATTTCCAATAGTCTTCGGTTTCCAACCTATCGCAGAGTTCTGCATAATGTGCTTGATACTGATGGCGCATACGATGTGTCATCTCCAAGATTTGTTGGTTCTCTTCTATATCGATACCATTGATTTTCTCAGCTTTGGAGTTCGATGCCGTCGACTCCTGGAATCTTACTCGTTCTCCTACTTCTACATACATCTTACCTCGACGGAGCATGAAATCTTTCTTCGGCAACACGTGTCCTTGTCCGTGGATATACATAGGAAGTATATCGGCACCCAACTTCTTGGCCAAATAGAAAGCTCCTTTGTGGAAGCGCATGATACTGCAATCTGCACTTCGCGTTCCTTCCGGGAAGATGACTATACTGTATCCTCTCTGATATAAGTCTTGCAGTTTAGGCAAATTCTTCTCCACACCGTCTGCTGCCGGAAGGAATTCGGCATGATGGATGACCATTCCATAGAAAGGATTGTTCCATGTCCAATTGTTGGTGACGATGACCATCTTCGGTGAGAAACGAAGCAAACTCATGATGTCGAAATGACTCTGATGGTTACAGATGATGACTGCTGGTTTCTCAAAGGTCTCACCAACGGAGTTGTCGTAACTGAATGTGACACCTGGTATATGATTCATCATCCAGTCGCTCACCTTCTGGATTAAGCGATGAAACCTGAGTTTCCTCTCTTCGGTCAACGTTCCGAAATGGAAGTAGAACCAAGTATATGGTAATGCGCCCATATACATGAATGCAAGGAAGAAGGACATTGCTCCCAAGGAATAAACCAGTCGACTTGCTGTGATAGGGACTTCACGACGTACTCCATGACTCATCGTCAACCAGTGGAATACCAATGGGGGCAGATAGTATGCCATCAGCACGACGGTGATCATACCGATCACGGTGACCGCTCCGAGAGAACGAAGTGCCGGATGCTTGGCAAAGATAAGACAGCCGATGCCGATAAACATCAAGATGGCTGAGAACATCACGGAATTCTTATAGGATGCCAGTCGCTTCTTTCCTGTGGAATACTCATACATGAGTCCTTCGGTAATGAATATGGTGTAGTCGTCACCCTGACCGAAGATGAATGTCGCCAAGATGATATTGACAATATTAAACTGTATACCCAGCAGGTGCATGATGCCCAATATCCATATCCAACTTACGGCCAAAGGAAGGAACGACATGGAAGCGAGTTCGATACTGCCAAAGGAGAACCAGAGGAAGAAGAATACGACAAAACCACATACATAACCGATATAGTTGAAGGAATCGTTCAGTACTTCTACTAGTTGGTTTCCGATATCCTTGCCGTTAAAGGCCTGAGGAACAAGTTTTCGGACTTGAGCCTCATCCTTGGCATATACATAGTTGATGATATGTACCGCTGAGGAGTCTTGAAGGATGAAACTACCTCCCAGTTTACTGGTCAGCATATTGAAGTGGGACAACGGCTGTGGGTGATAATCCTTCTGCAAAATCTCTATATACGGAGCGAAGGCTGAAGAGGAGAATCCCGACTGACGAGACTGTGCCAGCAGTTCATCATGCAACAACGCATGATACTTTCCGACAAACCTGTTCCATAAAGCGATACGATGTTTCTGTTCTTCCTTGGAAACCAGGAAATCACTCACGCCATTCACGCTCTCCACCTTTCCCGATGCCATCAACTGCTGATAAAGTTTCTCGTTCTTATCAACAGCATCGTCCATCGTCTTTCCATCTGCTATCACATACAGAGGATTCTTCTTCATCGAAGAAGTCATCATCTGCATATTCTCCTTCTGGTCAACCGTCATATAGTTGATATTCGACAGATTAGAATCAAAAGATGTCTGTAAAGAGAAATATCCCAATATGAGGGTGATGACAAGGACAGCCGGAAGTAGATATGGGATGCGAGGAATTCTGATCTGCGGAGGAATGATCGGACGAGTCTCCATCTTTGCCGACTTCGCATATACGGGTAAAAATACCAGTACAAAGAGAATCGTACCGATAAGCATCAAAGAACCGAATAGTCCTAAGTCGCGCATGGCCTGTGCGTCAAGCCATACAAGACAGAAGAAGGCGGCAACGGTGGTAATGTTTCCGATCAGCAAAGGAGGAGCTATTTCCCTCAATGCCTCTTTGCGATTGGTCACCTCACGGATATGATCAAGGAAATGCAAAGGATAGTTTACGGCTATACCGATGATCACCGACCCGATACCTAAGACAATGATCGAGACGGAATCCTTGAATACAGCCATTCCGGCAAGCGCAAAAAGAAATCCAAAGGTCAGTGACACTCCTATCCATAGGATATCAGAAATCCTTCTATAATGCCAGATCAACAGGAAGAGTATGACGACAACGGCTAAAGCCACCGACAAAAGGGAGTCTTTCTTGATCTGATTTGCATTGGTCACGGCTATCAGTGGAGCACCGACAGCAGACACCTTCACCGTTGGATATTCTTTCTCGGTATGAGCCATCAAAGTATCCAACTGTGATGCCAAAGCTGAGTTCTTATAGGTTTCACTAGAACCATAAGGTGACTCAAAAGATATCAATGAATGTTTGCCGTCCTTGGTAAAAAGATAGCCATCAGCCATCTGATAGTTATCACTGACATTGAAATGCTGAAGTCGCTTTAATACCGGAGTGTAGAGATGAAGAGGGTCGTATTTCAGCGACTGTATCATCATACCGGCCATTGGCATCATCAGCATCTTACGGTTTTCCGTCATCTGTTCCTTCACATAATCTGGTGAAGACAACAGGGAATCCATGCGATGATAATCTTCTGCCTTAAGGAAATAAGGTACGTTTCGATATACAAAGTCCATCATATCTTGGACATTCTTCTCGTCGATGGTGACCTGCAGGTTCTTGCCAATATGGGCATCTCTCAACCGTTGACCTAAATCCTCCATGGCCATCTCCAGAGAATCATCGGAAACTCTGTTCAATGTATCTCTTGATGAAAAGATTACGGCAATCTTGTTTTGAGAAGATATCTGATCATAGATATTCTGGAATTTCTCGTTTTGTGCATTTCTAGGAAGAAACTTCGCGATGTCTTCTTCATAATGGATCGTTGACGCCAGCACCACAAACAATATCGTCACCACGACCATTCCCAACAAGGTCAGTCGCTGGTGATGCTTTAACTTTTCATATAATCTGATCAGATATTCGCTCATAGATGCAACCTTCTCAATATTTTTTTAGGAAAATAATAAATAATGGCTCCCACGGTCAGTACGGTATTCAATATCGATATTCGCGTGAAATCGTATATAGGACGGAAACTACTTACCCGTTCTTCTTTCGGAGGATAATATACGCGTACCGGGATGCTGATGACATCGATACCTTTCCAAGCCGAATAGACCAGAAACTCCAGTTCACTCTCATAGCGTGCGGTAATGGGCCAATGTAGATTCATACTGGTGATAGGATACAGACGATATCCGCTCTGGGTATCATTGAGATGTAGTCCGGTCTGAAAATTAAACCAGAAGTTGGAAAACTTGTTGGCAAAGTTGCTTCCTCTCCTCATTCTGTCCGGATTCAGTTCGCGTGCTCCTACGATCAATGCCTGTTGGTTTCTGCGATGGGCTTCTATGAAGAGTGGAATATCTTCAGGGAAATGCTGTCCGTCGGAGTCTATCGTGATGGCATATCGGTAGTTTTTCTGAACAGCACGCTCAAATCCCATCTTCAACGCACATCCCTTGCCACGGTTAGGGGTATAGTCTACCACCACAAGATTCTCTTCCGCAGCAAGTATCCGTTGTGTATCATCCGTAGAACCATCATTGACAACGATAATCTGGTGGGTAAATTCACGAATACGACTGATGATATCCATCAATGTACCGGCATTATTATAGGTGGGTACAATGACGCATATCCTCTCTTTCGTCATATATTGATTGATTTCCTGATTCATCGCGCCTTGTCAAATCTTAGTGAGAACTTCGTATACACATCCTGTTCGTGCTGGATAATACCCTTTACTCGTATTTCGTCATCCACATACTCTACCTTCTGAAATACCACTTCTACCTCTTCATCATCTATCGGAGAGATGGGTTTCACAAACTTCAAGTTCTTGATCATCTTCAACTGGAGATGACTTTGCAACTGAAGTTCCAACAGTTCACCTAATATCTTCACGATACATACACCAGGAGTAATAGGTTTTCCCGGGAAATGTGCCTGATAGATGACATGGTCGGCACAAAATCGGATGCGATAATGATTCTCCTCATACGAGAGAACCTGAAACATAGAATCAAGTAATTTCATTGGCGATAAGTAACTTGAATGTTCGACAATCTAATTTGGATGTTATCACCATTGGCATGTACCATATCGACCCCTTCAACCATCTTCTTGGCATTATTGAAGTGCAAACGAATATATCGGAACATATTCTTCATAGCAGGTTTCTTAGGATACAAACAGGCGATCCATTCTTTCCCCTCAGCAAAGAGTGATACCGTAAAGTCGCGGTTTGCATTCAGATTCTTCCCCGACACACAGTTCATCATCATCCTGGAGATATTCTGATACATCTTGTTCGACTTCATGTCCATGGTATTGACATGATTTCCCGAACGGGTGATGATCTTTCCGTTATTTACCGTTACGATATATTTAAATGGTGAGGTATACTGCCAAAGCAATCCACCGGAAGAGTTATAGCTCATACATCCCACCGAAGTGGTCTTCTCATCCATAAAGGAATAGTCGCTCACCTGCGTAAAATTACAGCGCATCGTCTTCACCTTTGATGCTATTCTGCTGATCTGGGCTATCACCTGTTTCTGCTGACGGGGACTTACCTTTTTCATCGCCTGCATCTGTACACAGACTGTCATCAAGATGAATGCCAGAAATAAATTGAACTTCTTCATTTACTTATTATTTTGCCACGAGTACACATCCTGCCATAATGAGGAAAGCTCCTATCCAACGCACCAAGGGTACATCTTCATGGAAGATAAATATGGCAGCAAACATACCTAATACATAACTTATACTGATCATCGGATAGGCCATGGAGAATGGGAAGTTCTTCACGATATACATCCATAACACCGAGGCTGCTCCATAACACAGTCCGCACCCCAGCCACCACCAATTGGTGAGTTGGGCGATGAAGAAATGGGATGACCACACAAAGCCACCCATCTTCCGGAGAGCCATCTTCAGAAATACCTGTCCACTACATAGCAGCAGACTCTGCAGAATTGCCAGTATGATTAGTCGCATAAGCTCACATAATCTATTGTTGCAACATCCTTGCATCCTTTGCGATGCATGATGTCGATATTCTTGATCTCGTATAACGGTCTTTCTCCCGGCTCTATGGATAGCATCAAAGCCAAAGATCCATCTTTTACTTGAGAGGTATCCATCCCGATCTTCTCCATCTTTGTCTTAAGATCCGGGGTGAGGAGGTCATTCCGACAAACCAGTGCATTTCTGATCATACCGGTTTTGAGTTGCATCCATGCATCCAACAGGGCACACTCCAGTGACACTTTCCCTTGACTATAGGTATTATTGTATCCATGACTATGCGTGAAGATGCCAATGAGTGATGCTACCGCATTATGGGTACAAAGCATAAACTGTGTCGGCATACTCACGTCCTCGCCCTCGGCAACAAGACCATTCAATATCTTCTCCGACTCCTCGATACTTCCCAAGGCTGTACCATTGATGACGGCATCAGGATGTTCAATTCCACTATCCTTCATGCATTTCAATGCCGTCACCAGAGCACGCTTCAGCAACTTACCATACCGACGAGTCTTCATCGGACTGACATAGTTGCGATATTCCTCCTCCGGAATATCGTGGGCCATTGCTATGACATAAACCTTATTTTCCATCTACACCTATTATTATAGAGGAGTCATTGCCTCCAAATCCAAAACTATTGCACACTACATGGTGTAATTCTGCACGAGATGGAACTGACTGTGGGGATATACAGTCCTCGTCGCACTGATGCCATCCATAGTTGGCCGGTACCATCTGATGTTGCAAGGCCATCACGGAGAATACGGTCTCGATACTTCCGGAGGCACTCGTCGTATGTCCTGTCAACCCTTTCGTCGAGGATATCAAAGGCATATCGTTGCCAAACACGCGACGGAGTGCAGCACTCTCACTGGCATCATTGTTGGGTGTCCCCGTTCCGTGGGCATTGACATACTGTATATCCTTTGCCTCTAATTGTGCCTCAGTTAAAGCCTGACACATGGCAAGATAAGCACCTTCGCCATTCGCTGAGGATGCTGTCTGATGAAAGGCATCACAGGCATTACCCATTCCCTCCAGTCGGGCTATGGCCTTTACACCACGGCGCTGTAAGGATTTCTCAGATTCCAGTACCAGATATCCGGCACCTTCTCCTAAGTTCAATCCACGACGACCGGCGTCGAAAGGTCGGCAATTTTCTTCATCGAGGATCATCAGCGATTTGAAACCATTCAGATGAAAACGGGTAAGACTTTCTGTTCCACCAACGACAACGATATCGCGCATTCCGCTCTGTATCATCCTCGCACCGAAGATGATGGCATTAAGAGCAGAGCTGCAGGCTGTCGATGATGTCGACGTGAAGTCAAAACATCCGAAATAATCGGCAATGGCATTGGTGGTACCTCCGCAATCATGCTGGTTGATGATGTCGGCAGTAAGTGCATCAGGATACATCTCTTCGGTCAGATCCATGCCCCCTACTGTCGTTCCGGATATCAGTGCCAACTGCTGTTCCTCTACCTGAGCCTCTTTCACGGCCTCCTTCACGGCAAGGATTCCAAGGAGAGCAGCACGCGAGATGATGGTCTCGGCATTGATACCAAGTTGATGTTTCATCTCTTCATTACTCATCTTGACCTCGCCCACAGGAAACTCATGATGTACGGTGTTGAGATATCGCACCTCACCTATTCCCGACTGATTAGCAGACAGGGAATTCCAATTAGCCTCCTTGCCGACACCGATAGCCGACACCACACCGACACCTGTTATGAATACTTTGTTCTTCAAAGTCGATGCTTATTTTTTACGATTTGCGGCCACATATTCAGCCATCACATTGATACTCTTGAAGATTTCCTTTCCGGTCTTAGGGTCACTGATCTTGATGCCATAGTTTTTCTCCAAGAGAACGATCAGTTCCAGAGCATCAATAGAGTCGAGCCCGAAGCCATCATCACCGAAAAGAGGAGCATCGTCATCAATGTCTTCCGGTTGGATATCTTCTAAATTTAATGCCTCGATGATCTTTGATTTTAATTCTTCCTGTAATTCCATATTTTAAATTCTATTGTTTCTAAAAAAGTTGTCTCACCTTATTTATCTTTTCCTCATTTTTCCACCAGATACAGATCAGCTTCAAAATGGTCTTCATCATCACAGTTTAACCAACCACATATCGCACTTGTCGTATGTTCATCTTGGAAGGAATCTTCCACGATCTGTGTCATCACCTTCTCATCTTTCTGTGGCAACACATAAAAGTTAGTCTCACCATAATAACGATTACGAAGAGCAATCTCACCTGTCACGATATTGGCCAGCGTATAGACGAAGACCATCGGACTCGGGAAATAGTCATCTAAGTTATCTATTGTTGCCTGATATGCTCTATCGTCACAGATACTGCTGCTCGAGTTTAGAAGGATGACAGCACGGTCATCACGCTGATTCTCTTCATCAACGACACCTTTGGCTCCGATATTTCTGTTTCCTTCTTTCTGCAGAAGCAGTTCCGAAGCCACGAAGCCCAACTTGCAGAGCATATCCATCTTATAGAACTTGGGATAGTTCCCTATATTACTCTGATAGATTTCCTTGAGCATCATCTTACCCGAAGATGTCACCGTCATCTGTTCTTCATCCACGACCACTCTATGCGGAGTGATGACAACATGATGCAAAGTTCTCATCGTCTACCTCCTTTCTGATAAAGCATGGCAGCATTCGACCCACCGAATCCCGACAGCAACTTCAGGAAGCCTCGTTTATCGGTAGGGATATGTTCACCGATGACACGAATACTACGGGAGACACCCAGTTCCTGGAATCCACGTGTTCCGAGGATGATATGATCATCTATTGACTTCATCGTCAATATGGTTTCCAACAGTCCCGCTGCTCCCATCGTATGACCATAATATCCTTTCAGGGAGTTCACCGGTGTATGTTCCAGTCCACTTCGGGCTATGGCAACAGATTCCATCTCATCATTATAGAGTGTCGACGTGCCATGGGCATTCACCACCGCCAGTTGTTCGGCATCGCCATCTGCCATGGCATACGCGATGGCACGATAAGCACCCTCGGCAGTACGCGAAGGACTAGAGATGTGATTGGCATCATTCCGTACGGCACCTCTCACTGCTACCCAATCGTCCGTATCTTGCTCCGTCATTCTACCGAAGACCATACAGGCTGCAGCCTCTCCCAGATTCAGTCCACATCGTTCGATGTCGAAAGGTCGGCATACTTTCGGTGATAAGGCCTTGAAAGATTGGAAACCGGAGATGATGAAACGCGACTGTATGTCAGCTCCTGCCACGATAGCATAATCATATCTTCCACTCTCCAGCATTCTCTTGGCCGTAAGTTGTGCAGCCAGTCCGGAGATACAGGCATTACTTACCGTGACAGGTATGTTAGGATTACCGAAATACCGTGCTATCATCAGAGCAGCATTGCCCAGTCTTACAGCCTCATCGGTTGTACGATTCTTCAGTCGATGACTTCTACTGTCGAGGAGTTCCACATTTCCTTTTGTCGTACTGATGATGAAGATCACACGTGGTGATGATACGTCAACATCAGAACCTTCCAGGGCTTCACGGATAGAATGGATCAGACAACTCTCAAAACGAGTATAATCACCATACTGCATCAAGGCATCCCACTGTTCTTCCGTGAACAGCGAAGCTGTGAAAGGTGTAGGGATATCCATCACACCCTCATAACTTTGCAGGCACGACAGTCCGTCCTTCACCTTCAGATAATTCTCCGAAGAAGTCATGCCCAACGGCGATGTGATATTATCAGCTATGACCTTGATCATTCCAATACCCCCCATCGTTGTTTCCATTCCTCATAGAATGGAGGATTGTCCCATACCAGTTGATAGTCTTTGTCGAGGAACACCTGTGTACTCTCACCGGTAGCGATGAGCGAATCATCCTCCCGATCGCGAATCTCATATTCGAACACGATCTTTGCCGCCTCCGTAGGCTTATAGGTGATCGTGATACGAGGGTGCATGCCATAGATGAGCGGACGCTTGTAATGAAAGTTTAGGTCAACCAATGGAGCATAATATCCATGGTCGAAGATGGTCATATACTCCAGTCCATACTGAGCACCAAAGACTTCACGCGCATCCTCGAAATAGAGAGGATACGACCCATGCCAGACAAACTTCATAGAGTCCACCTCGCTGAATCTGATTTCAAAATCCTTACTGGCCTTCAGTTCCTTCATCCTTTCACCTCCTCGGCTAATGCAATCTTCATCTCGGCAGATGCGATCAGTCGATCACCCACCTTGGCGGTGGCATTCACCAATGTCAATTCCATCACCTGTTCTATCACATCGATGCTGGTATCCAACAGTTCTCCCACCTTTGGTGTCTCTATCACCTCCATATTCTTGATAGCCCCGATGAAACCTATCTGAATGGCTCTCTTCAGGATATACTTGTTGACATATCCCAATCGGGCAGCACAGGTCTGTGCGATATTTTCCGCCAGAGCACAGGCGTTAAGCTGACCATCTTCTACGAAGAGGTTATCCTCGCGTACCAGAAAAGTCGTAGAGGTTTTCTTCTCATCGAAATAAGTCAGCTTGTCGACCATGACAAATGGTTCCTGCTGCGGGAGCAATTCGTGAATGTCTATCTTCTGTAAATTCATTTATTCCAAAATTCAAAGTAGTTGAACCACTGTGTAGGATATCTCTCTACGATATACTGTAGATAATCAGCATACTGTTCTGCCAGTTGCCGCGCCTTCACCTTGATATTCTGTCCATCGGTAGTGTCCAGTCGTTTGATGTAGATGCGATACTTCCGGGCACTTTCTTTCATCACATGGATTGTGATCACCGGCACCTCTCGCTGGGCAGCGATGGCAAAAGGGCCCATAGGGAAAGAAGCCTGCGCCCCCATGAAGTCGATATCGAAATGGCGATTACTTCCAAATATTCTGTCGGCAGGGATGCTCACACTCTCCCCCTCCGCCAAGGCATTGCTGATCTCGAAGAGATGACTCATATCCTTACGGATGAGGATCATGTGCAAGTTGTTGCCTTCGAACATCCTCTGTCGGTTTTCCATCACAGTCTCAGCCTCACCGGCATACACCAAGGCATTGAACCGTTTGGTTTCCGCTACCAATGTATAACCGGCAGCCTCATAGTTGCCGATATGTGCACTGAGCACAACAAACCCTTCCTTTCCCCGGGCCAACTTTAGATATTCCTCGTAATCGGGAATATCGAAGTCGAACGTACCTCCGGCATACACATAGAAACGGTCGAGGATAATCTCGGCAAACTTACAATGATTCTGATAAGTATGCCAGAAAGCCTTGAACCACCCTTCATGACGACGAAAGCGAAAGAAGTGATACATCGAGAGATAACCTTTGTGAGAGAAAATCATGCAGAAAGGGATGATCAAGATGTTCACGAAGACATACATCCCACACAAGGGAAGATTACGCATCATCCAGATCAGACTACGATGCATCCATCCCGCACCAGAAGTCTTTCCTTTCCAGTCTCTCTTCTCTTCAGTCATCTGTTCAACCCACCTTGCTCTCTATGTAATCGCAGAACTGTTTCAAGGTTTTCACGTTAGCCATCTCCTCAGGCTTGATTTTGAAACCAAACTTCTTCTCCACGATAACGACAATATCTACAAAGTCCAATGAGTCGATGCCGAGGTCATCCTTCAACAGGGCCTCTGGAGCAATCTTTTCCTCATCGATTTCCAAGTCATCGATTAAAAACTCACGTACTTTCTCTTCAATTTCGTTTCTTTCCATGTTTATTTTTATCTTGTTGTTTTGTTCTTCCTTTTACTTTTTCTTTACTTCTATGATACTATGTCCCTGTCCCAGGTTGTCGTGGATTTCCTTCACCTGAAGTCCCACCTTCTCGATGATCCGTATCAGGTCCTCACTATGATACATTTTACTGTTGCCATTGGCGATGTCGGTAAAGTAAAGACTGATCTGAGTAAGACAGAATGCTGCAGGTTCATATTTCTGGCGATCCCATAACGTCTCCATGATATAGAGCGTCGTGTCTTCATCCATCACCTGTGCCGCACGTTCCAAGATACTTTCTATCTCATCCTCTCCGAAACAGTCCAAAAACTGACTCATCCAGATGGCATCATAATGCTGATCTTGTGGCAATGTATTCTCACGGTCGAGCAGGTTGGTACCAAATCCGTGGATTCTATCGGCTCCTTCCTTACCCGCCGTCTGCTCACGCATCATCTCCAACTGCTGTGGCAAGTCAACGATGGTAACATGCACGTCCTTGTCATAGTTCACACACTGCATCGCCCATCTACCGGTGTTGCCACCTACATCCATCAAGGTCTTAGGATGACGGGCAAAAACAATCTTCAGTGCTTCCTCGAACGAACTGTCGCTATAGAAATGGTCGAAAGCAAACCAACTCTTCTGTGCCTGTTCAGGCAACTGCGACAGTCCTTCATATACCGTAGGCCAGTTACCGAAATGCTCCAGTCCTGCCGGACGACCTTCCTTCAACGACTCTTCGAGACGAAACAAGCCTTCATAGTTTACATCATGATTGAAATCGATGTTGACACGTGTTGCCGGGTCATTGAGCAGGAACCATCCCGTCTTGGAAATCGTGAATCGATTCGTCTCCTCATCAACGAGGACAGTACCGATGGTGAGCGAAGCCTCCATCAGACATTTCGATGCATAAACGGAGATGTCCGCCTTACGGGCAATCTCCTCGATAGTAAGGGCTTCATCGCGAAGCATCTCCAGGATACCCCACTTCACCATCAGTCGAGACACCTGAAAGACGATAGGACCGAAAGCGATAAATTCGGCCTGTCGCTGTGCATCACGAGCCGACAGCGTTTCCTGCGTATATTTCTTTCTTAAAGATTCTGATAAATACATGTTCGTTTGTGTCGATTAGATTTTCTTGATCACCAATGCCGAATTCGTTCCACCGAATCCGAAACTATTACTCAGCACGGTATTGATTTCCGCCTCCTGGGTTGTCGTTGCCAGATGCAGCGGTTCACTATATTCGTCAGGATTCTCGAAGTTGATATTCGGAGCCACGAAATCATTTTGCATCATAAGAGTACTGTACACCACCTCCGAAGCTCCTGCCATCCAACATTCATGTCCCGTCATACCCTTGGTAGAAGAAATCCACGCATGCTTGTTGCGGAACAGGCGGTCGAGGGCTATCGCCTCGAACATATCCCCTTGATGGGTACTTGTGGCATGTGCGTTGATATAATCGATATCATCAGCTTTCACCCCAGCCATCTCCATAGCTCTCGACATGGCGATAACACTTCCGTCATCTGAAGGCTGTGAGATGCCGCCACCATTCGAAGAGAATCCATAGCCGGTGATTTCGGCAAGGATCGGAGCACCACGCTTCACGGCACTTTCATAATCTTCGAGCATCACTGCTGCCGCGCCACCACTCGGTATCAACCCGTCACGATCCCGATCGAAAGGGCGAGAGGCTTTTGTTGGTTCATCCATTCGTTTGCTGAAGGCATTCAGCGCATCGAAAGATGCCATACTATAATAGTTAGTTTCCTGAGCGCCACCACAAAGCACACGATCCTGCAGACCTTGTTTGATGAGCAGGAAACCAAGTCCTATGGCATGACTGCCACTGGCACAGGCCGAGCTCACCGAAAAGTTGACGCCACGCAGATGGAAGATCGCGCTCAGATTCATATTTACCGTAGAATTCATCGCCTGGAAGATATATCCCGAGCCAAGCAACTGTGTATCATGCTTTTCATCCATGATATGGGCAGCCTCGATGACGGGTTTTGCCGAAGAGTCATTACCGAAGATGACGCCTACCTCGTTGTTCTGCAGAAATTCATCATCTATACGAGCTTGTTCAAAAGCCTCCTTGGCAGCCATAAAAGCATACTCTCCCTCTTCCGGAAGCCCCACACGGAGTCGACGGTGCAACAGACCTTTCAGCACAGGATGCTCTACGACACCCGTGAGAGCAGACTGATAACCATATTCCAATCGCTTTTCTTCTAATCCAATTCCGCTCTTACCTTCTCGCAAGGACTTTGCCACAGTTTCCTTATTTGTACCCAGACACGACCAGATACCCATACCGGTAATTACAACTCTTCTCATTTGTTTATTTTTATCAAGATTCTTTGTTTTCCTTTTCTATATTTCCCTTACGCTCTATCAAGTATAGAGTCCACCGTTCACCTGCACCACCTGTCCGGTGATATAGGCAGCCTCATCACTGGCGAGGAATCCGGCAAGCGATGCCACCTCTTCAGGTTTTCCGAAGCGTCCCATCGGGATAAGTTTCTTCAGTTCGGTCTCATCAAGATCCTTCGTCATATCGGTAGCGATGAATCCCGGAGCTATCGCGTTCACGGTAACCTTTCGTTTGGCCACCTCTTGTGCCAATGCCTTAGTGGCACCGATGACGGCAGCCTTGGCTGCACTATAGTTGGTTTGTCCGGGAAGTCCCTTGATACCGCTCAGCGAGGCGATGTTGATGATGCGCCCGTCACGATGGGTAAGCATATTCTTGAGCAATCGACGGGTTACATAAAAGAAACCGTTGAGCGGCGTCTTCAACACGTCGTCCCACTCTTCGTTCTGCATGAAGATCATCAGATTATCACGACGGATTCCCGCATTGTTCACCAACACGGAAATATAATCATCGGGATGCTTCTCTTCCCAGACAGAAAGGGCTTCCTCGGTAGCTTGCGGATCCGACACATCGAATCGCAGCAACTCTGCCTTGCCGCCAACAGCTTCTATTTCACTCAATGTAGACTGGGCAGCATCGTCATTGCTACGATAATTAATTACTACAGGCAATCCCATCTTCGCCAACTTCACGGCGATGGCTTTACCGATACCTCTTGAACCGCCTGTTACAAATGCATATCTCATAATTATGTGTTGCGACTATTTATGTTCGGCAAAGGTACACATAAATTCTGAGACTATACCTTATTATATATTAAAAAAAACTTTAAGCAAACTAAAATCAAGTTTACCCGATCAATATCATGTAAACATTTCCGAATGAAAGACTTCCATCAAAAACTGCAATAAACTTACTTTTTATTTGCATTTGAAATAGGAAAATGTTACCTTTGCAGAAAATTTAAGGTAGAGATTTTATTTGAATTAATCATCACAATAAACATATGAGAAAAACATTAATTGCCGTTGCACTCATGGCTATAACCCTGGGTGCAAATGCACAGACCAAGAGCAACGTGGACAAGGCCAACATGGACCTTAGCGTAAAACCGGGCGAGAACTTCTATCAGTATGCGGTAGGTAACTGGTTGAAAAATCATCCGCTCGATGCTCAACATCCTATGAATGGTGCCTTCATCGATTTGGAAGAGCAGAACAACGACCGTATCAAGGAACTCGTCAAGGAGTATGCCGACAAGAAGATGCCTCAGGGCTCTGCCGGACAGAAGATCGGTAGTCTGTATCGTATGTACATGGACAGCATCGGTCGCAACAAGATGGGATACACTCCTATCAAACCTGTACTAAAACAGATTCGCGCCATCAAGAATCGTAAGGACTATATCCAAAAGATGTATGAGTTAGGCGCCAAGGGATATGGTTCGATGATGTTCGGTTTCTACCTCGAACAGGATGCCATCAACTCTGATAAATATACTTTCTCTGCCAGTCAGGGCGGTATCGGTCTCGATCCGGAATACTACACTCAACCTAACGAACAGCAGAAGGCTGTCGTGGCTGCTTACAAGGACTTGAACAAGGACTTGCTGAAGATGGTAGGTAACGACGAGGCTACGGCTACCAAGAAGATGGAGCAGGCTTTCGCCATCGAATGTCAAATCGCTAAGCAGAGCTACGATCAGGTGAAGAGTCGTGACCCTCAGGCAAACATCCATAAGATGCCTTGGGCAAAACTTGTAAAAGACTTCCCTGGCATCAACTGGAACCAACTCTGCAAGGCTTATGGCTATCCTGCAGACATAGACACCGTGGACGTCGGTCAACCTGAACCTATCCACGAGGTAGAGAAGATTCTAACCTCTACCAATCTGGAATCCCTCAAAGCTTATATGGAGTTACGTGCCATCAAGGCTTCTGCAAGTATCCTTTCTGATGCCTTCAGCAACAGATTGTTCGAATACACCAAGGTGGTATATGGTGTCAAGGAGCAACAGCCACGATGGAAACGAGGATTGAGCTTCGTTCAAGGCTTGATGGGCGAATCTATCGGCAAACTATATGTTGCCAAATATTTCCCGGAAAGCAGTCGCAAGAGTGCTACCCAGTTGGTAAGAAACTTACAAGATGCTTTTGCCGAGAGAATCCAGAACAACACATGGATGTCGGAAACTACCAAGAAGAAAGCCATCGAGAAACTCCGCTCTATGCGTATCTTCATCGGTTATGCCGATCGCACGGAGAACTTGGAGCAATATGTAAACATCGACGAGAGCAAGAGTCTGCGCGAAAACTATGATGCCTTGTCTGTAGCTTTGCGCAAGGCCACCATAGAGCGCCACTGGAAGAAACCTGTCGACAAGGATTTGATGGCTTGCGACCCTCAGATCGTAAATGCATTCTACAATCCTACCAACAACAGCATCAACTTCCCGGCAGCCATTCTTCAGGCTCCATTCTTCGATGCCGATGCCGACAATGCTTCCAACTACGGTGGTATTGGTTCTGTCATCGGTCACGAGATGAGTCATGGTTTCGACGATCAAGGTTGCCAGTTTGATAAGGACGGAAACCTGAACAACTGGTGGACAGCCGAGGACAAAGCAAACTATGACAAACGTACCAAAGTTCTTGCCGACTGGTTCAGTTCTCAGGAAGTTCAACCAGGTCTTAAGGTGAATGGTGAGAAGACCTTAGGCGAGAACATCGGTGACAATGGTGGTATCAACGTAGCTTATCTTGCATTCAAGAATGCGCAGAAACAGAATGCCCAGAAAGGTACAGAGGGCTTCACCCCGGAGCAATGCTTCTTCCTCTCTTATGGTCGTATCTGGGCAAGCAACATCAGTCCTGCATTCGAAGCATACATCGTGAACAGCGACACCCATTCACCTAACAAACTTCGTGTAAACGCTGCTCTCCCTATGATCGATGGTTGGTATGAGGCCTTCGACATCAAAGCCGGCGACAAACTCTATGTACCTGCCGAGCAGCGTGCCCACATTTGGTAATCAGACACTATTCATTATCTAAACGATATTGTTTATCTATCCACGGCTTTCCTTTCCGAAGGCCGTGGATTTTTTCTAATATTAGTTAAACTATAGCCACGCATTAAGGCTTACACCAGCCTGACACATCCGATTTTCGAATGCGATGGCAAAGATACGACATCCCCAAACTCCAATGCTGCGATTTGTTACGATTTGCTGCGATACGCAACGAAATGATGCGAATATCTCTTGATGATGCGTATCAGACACGTTCGTGCAATACTTAGACTTGATGCCTTTAGAAAATAGCGCTGAACTAATTCTAATTTCGATACCATCCTTTTTTTTACTTCCCATTAAAAAATGTTTTAACGTCTATCTTAGTGTAATATCTTAATACTATCTATACTAAGTAATATCTTAGGGCCCAGCAACATACTAATACTCAACGAGTTACGACGCTGTAAATGTACACTTTGGTAAAAACGCACTACCCTTTATGTAACGATTGGTAACTCTGTGTGTAACGAATGGTAACTTTTTTACCCCTTCATGTAACGATTGGTAAGTAGGTCTATATCCAGTGCTCTAGATCTCGTTATTCGTGTTTGGGCGCAACAGTTAAAAAGCGAGTAGAGTACACACTATTTGTAATTTTTTTTAGTTTTTATTTTTCTCATTTTTTCCTCTTCTGCCAGGTGTAAAAAACGAAGTTAACTTCGTAGGGTGACGCAGTTAATTGTATAAGCTGATGCAGTTAACTGCGTAAGCCGATGTAGTTAACTGCATAAAATGGCACTGTTAAACTGTTATTTATACGCCATTTAATATAAAAATCATTTTTTCAGAGTTTACAACTTGCGCAAGGTTACGAGAACAATTGCATCAAAAAAAAACTAAACTACAATTATTTGTTTCATTTTGTATTCTCAAGACAAAGGTAGATAATTTTCTTTATGTAATATTAGCATTAGTGATGATTTATCAAAATTAACCAATGTTATACATTGGCGAATTCAACTAGCAAGTGCAAATTTACGATAGTTGTTTTTCCAACTTTTTGATGTTCTCTTCTTTTTGCTTCATGTAATCCTCTATATTGGATTGCATGGATTAAAACTCTTTGATGGCTTTATTATGTTCGAAAAGTAAAGAGATGTATCTCTGATTCTCTATCTTCTGTTGTTGCTTTCGTCTTGATATGTTTTTCCTTATGACATGGAAGATGATGATGCCGATGATAAGGAGTGTCAGAATGACTAACTGGATGAGAACTATAAGTTGTTTGTTGTCTTTGGCTAAGGAGATAAAGAATTTATTGTATGCATCGACAAGGAGTAGTTGGTTGCATCCTGTCGGTCTCGGAGAAATGATCTTGAGCTTTTCCTAAGTGGTTTAGCAATACCAAGGCTGTGGTATCCTCGTGTTGTATAAGGGTATCAATATGGTTCAGCTCATCTCTGTGCATGGAACGGGTGCAGCCGGAACAAATTTAAATACATATAATGAATAGTAGAGCAATACATTTCATTTTTGTGTAATTCCAAAGCCTTGAAAGCACGTACAAAGGTATGTAATTATTTCCTTTCTGACAAAGGAATAAGGAGAAATGTTATATTTTGTCGATATTTCTGCCAGAAAGGAATGTATTTCGTAAGTCTATTGCAAATAAGACTATCCTATTGTGTTGGATATGTTCTACTTGATTCTTGACTTCACCTGATCACCGGCTCCGCGACCTTTGTATTTGTCGGCAGCGATATTGAACTTATAGGTAAGGGTAAGTTCGCCATAGGTGTAGTTGTTGTTCTTTACATAGATATCTCTGTTACTGTATACCGTTACTGGTTGAGATCTTACACCGGTAAGGTCAATGGCATACAACTTCATATCGAGTTTGTTCTTGAAGAAACTCTTTTGGATGCTGGCGTTTACCGTAACACATGGCTTGTGTATATGATAGGTGGAATAGTCGCCTGAGCCTTGGTATTGGAAGTCTAATCCCAGTCTCCATCCACTCTTTAGGATGACGAGGTTGTTCCAGATGCCATTGATCATCGGTGAGTTCATCTTCTTCCTGCTACCGTCTGCAATGGTCGTCTCATAATCCTGGCCGGTGACAATGAATCCACATGTTGGATGCCATATATTGAAAAGCGTAGGTGAAGCGAAGACCTGGAAAGTATAGCGATGGAAGTTTGCCAAATTCTCCGGGCGCAACAGGGTGATGAATTCGTTGTCTTTGGTATAACTGGTACTTGCTATCTGGATGTCGTCCACGATCTTGCTGTATGATGCCTCTGCCCATAACCACTTCCAAGAAGCGTTGAGTGAGAAGTTATGTGTATAGGTAGGTTTCAGCTTAGAGTTACCCGTCTGATAACTGTAGCTGTTGATATAGTATACGTTATCCGAGAGGTTCTGGAAATTAGGACGGTCGATGTCTATTCCATAGTGAGCCCCCACCTGTACCTTTCCTATCGGCATAGCCAATCCCAGTGATGGGAACCAGTCGGCATAGTCACGATCCATGTCAAAGTTGCCTTTCTCGTAGAAATCGGTCTTCACATCCTCATATCGCAATCCCGCATTCATGGTGAGCTTGTCGAAGAAGACGCGACTATATTCTGCAAATCCTGCCCATATCTTTTCATTTACCTTACTGTCACCGTTTGAAGCCTTTGGATTCACGGTCTGCTCTGTTCTTCGTGTGTCGTCGTATTCTGTTCCGAAGCTAATCTTACCACCAAAGAGCGGATGTTCCAATACGAGTTTGGAAGCCACGATGCGGTTTTTGGTGAATGCCTTGATGTGTACATCTTCCTTGGTGCCGTCTTGTCCCGGTAACTTGATGGTCTCGTAGGTATCGGTAGTGGTCTTAGAGTCGGTCCATACACCATCCACGTTGGCATCTACCTGCCATTGACCTATCTTTCCACTATAATAAGCGTTGAAGTTGTGCTTATAGGTAGGTTCGTTCGTGTACAATTGACTGAGGGATTCCTGCAAAAGTTTACCGTCGAAGGTGAAGACTGAAGGGAAGTACATGTCGCCTTTCATGCCCGGCATACGGAAGAAATCATATCGAGCACCAATGGATTGGTTTTCGTTGAACATATAGTTGAACTTCAATCCTAGGTCAAATTGCTTGCGGTTGATCTTTTGGTTGCTTTTGTCGATAGACTGGCGCAGGAGTTTGCCTTGTTGATAAGCATTTGTCTCTTGATAGACAATCTGATGATTGTTGAAATCTTCGCCTGTTACCCATCCACCAAGGTCGAGACCACCTTTTCGATAGTTTACGTCCAACTGATTACGTACGCTTAGTCCTTTCTGATAGTATCCTTTAAGTTCATCACGGAATCCCCATCCTTCGCCTAAAGGGCGACGAGTCTTGATTTTTATCACCGCCTTGGTAGTAGCATGATAGCGTGCTCCCGGGTTGGTGATGATCTCTACGTTGACGATTTGGTCGGAAGGAATCTCTTTGAGTTCCTTCATGTCATAGAGTTTACGCCCGTTCACGTAGATTTCTGCGTTGCCGCGACCGAAGATTTCTACACCATCTTCCACCTTCTTGATACTTGGCAGTCGACGGAGCAAGTCTTCGGTGTTACCGACTTTCTCCAGTTCACTTCCTGTGATTGTTATCTTCATGCCATCGGCATTGGTACGAATCTTCGGTAGGGTACTCTTTACGGTAACCTCTCCCAGTTGATGAGTCTTGTTAAACCATTTTGTAGAATCAACCGAGGTACTGTCGTTTACCGGTCGAGCTGTTGTGGTTAAATAGATGAAACCCGACATGGCGAGTGCCATCATTCTGTAAGTTTTCTGTTTCATATCTTCTTATTGTTGTTTTGTTTATTTTTTGATGTAAACAACATGTATCGTCACGACAGATGTTGCTTGTGTAATGTTCATTTCCATGATGAACTTAAACCTTGTATATTTGTAGTAATAGTGTACTACTGTTGTATGACACTGCAAAAGTATATATTAGGTGAATATCTTCCAAGCTTTTTCATCGAAAAGCATATTTAATTAACACTCTTTAAGAATAGCAGAAAGAAAAAGATGCTATTCCATGCGTAAGTTAACAGATATTAAGATTGCAGAAAAAGGGGTAAAACGAACTTCTTTATGATGGAAGGTATTCATATTTTGCATACCTTTGTGTTAGATTATACTTACCAGAGTAAATAACTGTAATGGAGAGAATGGGAAAAACAAAGTAATAATATGAAGAATCTATTTATTTTACTACTCATGTTGTGCTCGCTGACTGCGACCGCACAAGAACGTACTGACACTGTGATTCCGAAAGTTTTATGCAATGGCTATTTCTTTCGTGATATGAAAAGTCTTCCTTATAGTTCGTTCTCTATTCATCGACTGAAAGACAATGAGGGCAACAGCATCGTTGCTGTCGATGTCAATGGCGCATTACCGGAGTCTGTCATCCAACAGGCTATCCCTCGTGAGCAGGTTCACAACGCTGACCAGTTTCTGAAAGGTATCAATATGCTGCACGAGATGGAGGAACTGACAAGGGGGAAAGCAAAAGGTCACGACATTTTATATTATCCGGAAGTCGGCAAACAGTTCCCTAAGTTCTGTGAGAAAGATGTGGACGGACGAATATGGACTAACGATAGTGTGCGAGGTCATGTGATGGTACTTAACCTATGGTACTCCGGGTGTGGGCCATGCCGAGCAGAGATGCCGGAGCTTTCTACGTGGAAGGAAAAGTTTCCTGATGTCATATTCTTTTCTGCTACCTTCCACAAAGCCGAACAGGTGAAGAATATTACCGAGAAGCAGCATTTCACGTGGACGCACCTTGTAGAGGCCAAAGATATGATGTCGTGGATTGGCAACAAAGGATTTCCCCTCACTGTCGTGGTCGACAAGCATGGCATTGTCCGTCATGCTGTCCACGGTACCAGTGAAGGGAATCGCGCGCAAATACTAACTAAAATCAAAGAAGCAAATGCTGAATGATGCAACGCATCATGCCTTATTTGGGCATGATGCTGATGGCATAGCCACCACCGGCAGCAGCTCTCAACGTGAGTACTGAGCGGGCGGTAACAGTCTTCTTACTGATTACGTATGCCTGTGGGTTCTTGCGATAATCTGCATCCTTGGCATCCGCATATATCGTTGCTACATATTGACGACCTTTATCGAGGAAGTCAAGATGGAGTTTCGATACATGGCCTTTCTCACCTGCCGTGCAACCGACAAACCATTTATCGGAATTCTTGGCCTTACGGGCAACGGTGATATACTGACCCGGTTCTGCCTCCAAGTAACGACTGTCATCCCAGTCGACTGCAACATCTTTGATAAACTGGAAGGCATCCATGTGTTTGCGATAGTTTTCTACGAGGTCGGCAGCCATCTGGAGCGGACTATACATCGTGACATACAGGGCCAACTGTCTTGCCAGGGTAGAATTGACATGTGAATGGTTCTGTGGATTCATCTTACTCATATCCATCTCGAAGATACCTGGAGTGTAATCCATCGGACCACCCTGCAGACGGGTGAAAGGAAGTATCGTCGTGTGGTTCACATTATTACCGGCTCCCGCTTCATATTCGGTGCCACGAGCGGCCTCGTTACCAATGAGGTTGGGATAGGTACGACACAAGCCTGTCGGGCGGACGGCCTCATGGGCATTCACCATAATATGATGCTTGGCTGCTTCCTTCACGGCATAAAGATAATGGTTCACCATCCACTGACCATAGTGATGTTCGCCTCGTGGTAATATGTTACCCACATATCCACTCTTCACAGCATCATATCCGTATTTGTTCATCAAACTGTAGGCGGCCTCCATGTGGCGCTCATAGTTGCGCACGGAACCACTGGTCTCATGATGCATCAGGAGTTTTACTCCCTTGCTGTGGGCATATTCGTTGAGTGTCTTGATATCGAAATCCGGATAAGGGGTAACAAAATCGAAGACATCGTCCTTCTCATGACCGAACCAGTCTTCCCAACCAATATTCCATCCTTCGACGAGTACTTGGTCGAATCCATTCGCTGCGGCGAAATCAATATATTTTCTCACATTCTCATTGTTGGCGCCATGCTTGCCGTGTGGCTTCACCTTGGTATAGTCGATGGCATCGAGTTTTACCGAAGGAAGATCCCATGTGTATGACCATTGGCTCATACCGTTGATCATCTCCCACCATACACCAACATATTTCACGGGATGAATCCAACTGGTATCCTTAAGTTTGCAAGGGTCGTTCAGGTTGAGGATCAGATTGCTTGAGAGCATATCTCGGGCATCATCGCTCACGATAATCGTTCGCCAAGGACTCTTGCAAGGTGCCTGAAGATATCCTTTGTCTCCTCTGGCATCGGGGGTAAGGAATGATTCGAAAACCATATTCTTATCATCCAAGTTGAGGTGCATACAACTATAGTCGACCAATGCTGCCTCATGGAGGTTCAGATAGATTCCGTCTGGTGTCTTCATCTGGAGTGAGGTCTGGACGCATGTAGGTCCGGCAATGGTCTGCGATGCGTTACTGTCATAAGCATGAGGAAGTTTCTTACGGATTTCTGATAGCTTCGACTCGGTATAGTTATATTCCTGTGTATCATAATCAGCCGGTATCCACCAAGCAGTATTGTCACCACTCATAGCAAACTGACTATGTTCTTCCTTGATGACGAAGTAGTTGAGATTCTTCGACAAAGGAAACTCATAGCGAAATCCAAGTCCGTCATCATAAAGACGGAAACGAATATTCAGTCCGCGCTCTTCCGACTCTTGGGATAGTTCTACGAACACCTCGTTATAGTGGTTGCGTATCTTGCGGGTCTCTCCCCATACCGGTTGCCACGTTTCATCAAAAGTAGAGATAGTACTCTTCTTGATGGTGAACCCTCGCTGCAAGTCGTGCGCATTCTTAAGTTCCAGTCCTAGATGGGAAGGACGAATCACCGTCTTTCCCTTATATTCCAGTTGATAAGTAGGCTCACCCTTTTGCGACAAGCAGAATGTCATCCTGAGTTTTCCGTTTGGTGAGTTCAATACGATAGGTTCCGCGGCCATCATCTTACCGGTAAGACAGATCATGACGACCAAGAGAATTCTTTTAATTACATTCTTCATTATATATTCTATTTTTCTATTACTATCATTGTCCAGTACTTCAGATTAGGAGCTGTCGTAAGCACATAGTTACCATCTTGTCTGAAATTGATCTCCTGTGGGGCTCCACCCATATAGTCAGGACTTGCCACCCATACTTTCTTTACACCGGATGCCTTGATGCGTAGAGGCAGATTGCTATAGGTTGTCGGCTCTGGTTGTGTCCCATCGAGGTCTCGCCAGCTCAGACTGTTTGCCTTGGAGAAATTAAGCAGACTAATCACCTGACGGTTTCCTACCTGTCGTGAGAGGGCTGTCACACCGTGCAACTGTGGAGGCCATGCGTTGATTCTTACCGAAGCGTCTCCGGAGACTATGTTCGCTACCGTCTGCTCTCCACCATCGCGAAGAAGATTTTCATAGGCTGTCATGAAATCATAATATGCGATGATACTCTTCTTGAGTTCACTGCTCATCTCGAGATTGTTGTTCGGGAAATACTCATGGCAGAGCATGTGGTCGCCAAGTTCAAGATGGGCGCCACCGAGCGCAAAGATGACGGCATCGGTGAGGAGAACTCCCGGTGTGTTGAAAGTACCCTTGGCACCCGACTTGTTATAGTCCATATATGCGGCAAAGACCGTATTCTTGGTGTTACCGCTAAAACTATTGTTCTCGTTGATGACCTTATAGAAGTCACTGAACTGATCTTCTGTTCCCCACATCTCGTTATATAGGAAATCTACGTCTCCTGTGGCGGCAATGTTCCGTTGTCCGAAACGGGATACTGCATTCATGACAAGTGACTTTTCCGGACGCGCCTTCTTGATATTGCTGACGAAAGAGCCAAAGCCCTGTGTCAGGTTTACGGCACTTCCGTAATAATCATACACAGCGCCACGGTCTCCTACTTGGTCGATATGGAAGCCGTCAAAGTCAAGACTGCTATACACTTCGTTGTTGCGCTCGATGATATATTTCTTCCAATCGGCATTAGAAGGGTCGAGAAGGTAGATGTCACTCTTCCAACTATCGGAAAGGTCCAGTTTGTCCTTCTCTGAGTGGTTGCTGTTCTTGTAGAGATACCAATGACTGTTCACGCCATCGGCAGCAGCGTCGTCGAGGGCGCCATAGCAGAGATTGTAGAACATCGCCTTCATACCATGTTGATGGGCTGTACTGATATAATCCTTCACGACAGAAGTGAGCACCTGACGGTTAGCGATGTCCTTATATTCATCCAAGAGATTCTCCGGAGTACCACCGAGAGGCCAATGGTGTTTGTTCTGCCAATCATAAAACTGCAAACCGTTGATATGGCAACGGTTCAGATACTGCAGTTCCGATGCTACCTGCGATGGGGTCTTCGATGCGTCATAGGTGCCTACGAAACCATAACGTGGGAATCGCTTCCAGTCACTCGATACGTCGACTCCAATCGTTCCATATATCGTCTCCTTGTCGCCGGCCTGACCGTAGACATCAACAAGATAGCCCTTGGTGTCGTCTGAAGGTGCCGTCCACGTGAAGGAATTCCCCGAGAGAGCCTCATCAAGGATTACATCGGCACCATGGCGGATACGGATCTTCGCATCAGCAGGAATGGTACCCTTGATACTGAAGTCCACATGACTTCCGGGAGCATAGATTGCCTTATCAGTGGTAATCTCCAGACTGAGGTCCTCTGACATGGGAACCACAGACGAGAAGATTTCCGGAGTATTATATTCGTTTCCGTCAACATCATTGTTGCAACTACACGACAGTGTGGTAAGCGTTGCAATAAAGAGTAGAATATTCATCTTTTTCATTTCACAATTATTGTTTTACGATTGTTACAGTTTCTTTCAATTGGTTCACAGTGATGGTATATGTTCCCGAAGAGGTAATCTTCCACTTCTGGTCGACATCTCCGATATTACAATCCGGATATTGTTCTTTCTGATATTCATCACTCTTATTAATCAGGAGCGCATGTTCCTCGCTTCCTGTCGGAGCTACGTCGTTGCCGGCAGCGCACATCAGCCAAGCACCATTCCAGTCGCTCTGCTTATCCAAAGAGAATTTCAGTTCTCCTGCCTGAAGGTTTCCTGTCCAGGTAAAGACCATAGGGTCTGCGGTAGTCTTCATAGCGGTAGCGTTTCCGAGATCCCATCCGTTCGGTGCAGCATCACCGACAAGGTAAACCATTGCATAAGGAACAAACTCTTTCATCATCATCCGTTCCTTACCGGCACGGATGTCGAAACAGATCTTATAGGCTTTACCGGTCTCACCGGCATTAAGATACCATTTGTTGTCCGGATCAAATCCACTAACTAGGGTAACGGCTGGATCGGTATAGGCCTGATGATAAGTCACGGCCTTGAACATATTCTCCCAACTGCCGTTAGCAGTGCCAAACTTGAATTCACCGGCAGCATCGAAGACTCTGCCATAACGGAAGAGGAATGGGTCGAGCGGATCTTTCGTCATCTCGTCAAAGCTCCATCCTGTAGCATCTCCTACAAAGAACAACTGATCATAATCGGGTTGCTGACCGTCTGCTTTCTCGCAAAGTAGCGTACTGTCGAGTAGGTCTACCGTCATGCGATAATAATGGGGTTCGGTGATATGGAACTTCCCGTCAGGTTCTTCATCACCGGAACGATAGATTACCTTTCCTTTTCCGTCATTGTTATAAGAAGGAAGGAACTGACCCTGTGTCGTGATAAACTTATAGTCTCCGGCTACAAGATTACCCTCCCAAGAGAACTTACCATTATCCTCACGGGTCATCACCGTAGGATGGTCGGCATTCCATCCGGTAGGTGTAGCATCACCGACGAGATACAGTGTTTCCGTAACCGGTTGATAAGGTGTCACCGTGAAGTCTACTGAAGAGGTTTGGGTAGGTACGCCTTCGGAGATTGCCGAGATACGAGCCTCTAGTTCGATATTCTGTCCGGGAACGCCATTAAACTTATCAAGGATGATATTATTTAGGTTCTCTTGGTTCACGCTCCATGCATATACTTGAGTTTCATTGTTCACAGCAACATAAGAGTTCTGGAAGTCAGAACCCTTAGGAGCCAATTCGAGCTGATAATAGATACGGTGACCCGTTCCATTGTTGTTACCCGTTGTCCAAGAGAAGGCAACGGCCTCGTTGGCATGAGTTTTCTCGTTAAGCGTCGTCGCCTGTTGATCAGAAGTCAACATCAGTTGATTGCATCCCTTATCCAATTCCGAATAGTCATTATCGGCACAAGAAGCCAATGCGACAACGGCCACAACCAAGAACAATAGCTTATATATCTTTTTCATCTTTTGCTTTGTTTAAAATGTATATTCTGTGAAAAGCTCATTTTAATAACCTGGATTCTGAGTCATCAAAGGATTAGCATCCATCTCTGTCTGAGGAATAGGGAACAACAGACGTTCCTTGGTGGCACGAGTCTTGCCAATAGAGTGTAGGAATTTGACAGCATAAGAGCCATCACCGATACGGATGAGGTCGAACCATCGATGTCCTTCGAAAGCCAGTTCCATACGGCGTTCGTGGATGATCTTCTCCCTCATCTCTGTCTGAGAGAGTCCTGCGACATTAGGTAGACCGGCACGATGGCGCACGATATTCAATGGTGCGCATGCCGCAGCAGTCTGTCCGAGTTCGTTCAAGGCCTCAGCCTTCATCAGGAACACATCGGCATAACGCCATACGACAAAGTTTGCTGGGTTGGTATTATATTCCGGAGAGATATTCTTGGTAACGAGGAATTTCCGTACGTTGAATCCCGTATTCGAAAAACTGCGCTTATAAGTCTTGCCGTCGAAGTCGGGGCAACCCTCATAGAACACGGTCAGATCTTTACGTTTGTCTCCCTCCTCATATTGCGACATGAATTCCTTTGTAGGCTGATTCCATCCATAACTTCCGGCAACGAAATCGGAGTTACGAGGTCCCATGAAAGTAGACAGCCAACTTGACTGTGGATTGTTTCCCCAGAAATCATATTCTGTATTTCCGGAGAACTGTACCTCGAAGATTGATTCGGGTCCATTGTTGACGGTGGCATCGAAATTACGCTCATAGCTACACTTTGACAAGTCGTAACCGAGGGCTGTTACAGAGTCACAGAGGTTCACCACATGCTTATAGTACTCCTTATTCTTAGGAGCAAGGGTAAGATAGATGTCTGCCATCTGGGTGAGAGCTGCATCCTTGCAGGCACGACCGACATTTTCGGAATCATACTGCGACTTGGCAGGGAGGATATCTATCGCACGTTGGCAATCGGACATGATCTGGCGATATACCTCATCAACGGAAGCACGTGCGATAGCAGTATTCTGTCCAGGTTTGAAGGGTTCCAGACGGAGAGGGACACCGCCATAGAGCCTTACGAGGATATAATAATAATGTGAACGGAGGAAAAGAGCTTCGCCCAAGCAACGCTCCTTCAGACTGCCCTTCTCGTATCCCGTCGACTCGATACTCTTTATCAAAGTGTTGCACTGTCCGATGCCGACCCAAGGAGAGCGCCACATATAAAGTGCCATACCGTTATCACTAAGTGTTGTGAAGTTAGATGCCTGCACCGTTTCCAGTCCGTCGGTACCGCCTCCGGCACCCACAATACTGTTTCCCGCAACGATATCGAGCGTCCACAAACGCTGGTTATACATATTCGAGCTTTGAAGAGTACGATAGCACGCATTCGTCATAGCGACAGCCACCTGGTCATCAATTTCCGTTTCTGGGTCGACGGTATTTTTAGGAGTTTTCTCCAAGAAATCGTCAACACAAGATGACAAAGCAGTTGCAATAGTCAGTCCAAGGAAGACATTGCCAATGATATTTCTTATATTTCGTTTCATGATAGCTTTTGTTTTAGAAATTGAAGTTTATACCAAGATTGAAAGTTCTTGAAATCGGATAACGAGAGAGATCAATTCCATTGATATCAACCTCAGGGTCAAAACCACTATATTTAGTAATGGTGAAGACATTCTCGCAAGAGAGTGTCAGACGTGCATTCTGAACGGTGAGCACCTTGAGCCAACTCTTAGGGAAATTGTAAGAAAGGCTCAACGTCTTGAGTCGAATATAAGAGCCATTTTCTACATATCTGTCAGAGACACGTGTATTCTGGTTAGGGTCACCGAAGACGGCACGCGGCATATTGTTACTGGTACCCTCGGCAGTCCATCGGTTCAGCACATCCGTCGTTTGGTTATAGGCTGCCGACATACCCGTAAGGTCTATACTGTTGGCGTTAAAGATTTTGTTTCCCGCAACACCTTGGAAGAAGATACCCAGTTCAAAGCCATTCCATGTAAGTGTATTATTCAGAGAGAACAGACTTGTAGGATTCGGGTTACCGATGATCGTACGGTCTTCATCATTGATGACACCATCGTTGTTGAGATCCTTGAATCTGATGTCACCGGCCTCAGCACCAGGCTGAATAGCATGCTGCTGCACCTCTGCCTCGTTCTGGAAGATACCATCCGTGACATATCCATAGAACACGTTTATAGGAAGTCCCTTCTCCAATATCGTCACATACGAATTGTTGATCTGGTTGATATAATAAGGAACACTACTGTTCAGGTCGATGATCTTATTTCTGTTATAGGTGTAGGAGAGATCTGAAGTCCACCCCAGTTTGCCCTTCAGGTTAACGGTATGAAGGGAAACCTCAAAACCACTGTTGCGTACCTTTCCGGCATTGGTATAAGTGGTGCTGGTATCCTCAAATCCCGAGGTGATAGGGATAGAAGCTTTCACAAGCATATCTCTTGTTGTCTTGAGATAAGCATCAAAGGAAAGTGTAGCACGCTGATGGAAGAGAGTGGCATCAAAGCCGATATTGGATTGTGCCACTTCCTCCCAGTGGATAGAAGGATTGGAAAGCGTAGCAGAGACAAGAGCTGCCTGCTCATTGCCACTATAGCCAAAAGGATATACACTGGTGTTATAAGATGCCAGATAACTATAGTTGCTCACACTGGCCTGACTACCGGTAACACCATATCCGGTGCGAATCTTCAGGTCGCTGAGTACATCATTCTTAGGGAACCAGTCTTCTTCTGAGATACGCCATGCCAGAGAGACCGAAGGGAATGTTCCCCAACGATGCTCGCTACCGAAGCGACTGGAACCATCACGTCTTACCGTAGCGGTAAGGAGATATTTGTTCTGATAATCATAGTTCAGACGAGCCATATAAGAGAACAGAGCCCATTCTGTTTCGTTTCCGCCAATGGAGTGCATTTTCTGTCCATTGTCCATCTCGTGCACATTGGCAAAAGCAAACACGTTCTTCTGCGCATTGAGATAGTCGAAGTCGTTCCATTGTGATGATACACCGGCCATGACATTGAAATGATGCTTCTTGGCAAGTGTGTAGTCGAAAAGAAAATAATTATCCCATAGGTAGGTAAACGACTTGTTGTCGCTCTTGTATCGAGAACTTTCCTCTACAGGAGTTGGTTTCCAGTTGTATGCGGGTGTAAAGTTGTCGGTATACCAGAACTTAGCGTCCACACCCAGAGTACTTCTGAACTTGAGCCACTTACAGAAGCTCAGCTCCGCTGTAATATTACCTAGGAAGTTATATCCGTTGGTTTTCTGCAGATCCGTTTCCGTAGGACCTATCGGGTTACGGGTAGAACCAAACCATGTGGAATTACCTTCAGGTCCTGTCCAGTTACCGTTCTCATCTTTTACTGCATAGGTAGGGAGAGCACGGAACGCACTACCGATGTTGTAGCTGCCTTGCTGCTTCTTATCTGCGCTGACAGTGATATTATTGGACATCTTCAACCAAGGGAGCACCTGAGCATCGGCATTTTCCTGGAAAGTGAAGCGATTGTATTCCACGCTTCTCACGGTTCCGGTCTGATTAAGATATCCACCGGAAACATAATAATGAGCCTTCTCACTACCACCGGAATAGCTAAGGGAATAATTCTGCATATATCCGGTATGCAGGAGTTCGTCGAGCCAGTCGGTACCTTTGCCCAACAAAGAAGGGTCTGCCCAATCAGGATTAGTGGCATATCTTGCATTGCCAAGCATATCATTACTCAATGCTGCATACTGACTGGCGTTAAGCATATCGGGAACCTTTGTGGTCTTCTGGGCTGAGAAGTTGGCTGAGAAAGAGAGGATTCCTTTACCCTCTTTACCTTTCTTCGTGGTGATCATGACCACGCCGTTAGCGCCACGACTACCATAGATTGCTGTCGCCGATGCATCCTTGAGGACATCGAGGCGTTCTACATCAGCCATATTCAGACTGTTCAAACTCAGGTCTGTCGGCACACCATCGATGACCACAAGAGGGTCACAGTTATTGATAGATCCCAAGCCACGGATCTTGATAGACACATTATCGCCAGGTTTTCCTGCGTCCACAATCTGCAGACCGGCGATCTTTCCTTGTATAGCCTGTCCGATATTGGTAACAGGAACATCCATATCCTTAGCGTTGAGCGAACCTACAGAACCCGTTAGGTCACTCTTTCGCATTGTACCATAACCGATGACGACGACCTCATTGATTTTAAGATTCTTCTCATGAAGGGTTATAGACAATGGTTTTTCCGTAGCTTTTGCTTCTTGGGTTGTAAAACCTATATAAGAAAAAGTCAGTGTTGAGTTTTGTGGTACCAAGAGAGTAAACTTACCATCCAAATCAGAAGTTACTCCATTACTGGTTCCTTTCTGCATAATCGTACACCCGATGATCGGTTCACCGGATTCGTCTGTAACGACACCGCTAACTTTTACATTCTGGGCCATAGCCGTAAGTGATAAAAGCATGGTGAAGACAAACAGCGATAATCGTTGGGTTAGAAGTCTTTTCATTTCTTTCATAATAAGGTTTTAAGACATTAATTATTCTATTTTACCTTGCAAAGTAACAACTATTTTGATAAAAATGTATGGCTCAGTAGGTACTTAGTAGATTCGACAATATTTAGCACTATGTTTATTATACTGATAATTAGGCATTTACGAAATTTACAAAAAGTTTGTCAAGTAGATGTTTGTAGTTTCGAAAAAACTGTTTATCTTTGCAAAAAACCTAAAACAGTCATGTTAAGAACCTTATTAATATCATTTTTCATCTTATTCAGCTGTTGCGTCTCTGCTCAGCGGAAGGAACATATTCTCCTTCAACTCGACTCTGTATTGACACATCGACAACAAGCTATCACAGAAAAGGAAAAACGCATAGACTATCTCAAAACAAGTTTGCAGAAAGAGCAAAGCACGAAGGCTCAGTTCAATATCTACAATCAGTTATATGAGGAATATTATGTCTTCCAGTTTGATTCTGCTCAGGTATATATTAACAGAGGTATAGAACTGGCCAAGAAGCAGAATGACAAATACTACTACAGTCTTTTCGTGATCCGCAAAGCTCAGCTGATGGCCATAGGAGGACTGTATCACGAGGCCAAGGACCTTATAGAGACCATAGACGTATCGAACCTGGATAAGGAACTGCAGTTTGATTATTACCTGAGTTTGTTTCGTATCTACAGTTACTGGAGCGACTACTGTAACGATAAGGAGTATAAACCTCGCTACAGGACTCTTGCCAACACCTTTCTAAGTAAGGCCATCTTCCATCTCGACAAGAACAACATGGGATATGATTACTTCATGGGCGAATATTATGTATATGTGAACTTTGATGCACGGACTGCCCGCAAATATTATCTGGCGGCACTGAAAACTTGCCCGAAGAGTTCACGCTACTATGCCATGGCCTGTTTTGCGCTGGCAGGCAATTACAGGAATGACAACGATGAACAGCAATATGAGAAGTATCTGATTCTTTCGGCCTTGAGTGATGCACAAAACCTGACCATGGAGAACTTCTCTCTCCAAATGTTGGCTTCTTATATCTTCGAGACAGACGAACACAATATTGAGCGTGCTCAGACTTATATCAACCAGTCGTTGGAGGATGCCAAGTTTTACAACAGTAAACTCCGTATCATTGAAATCTCGGAAAGACTTCCTAGCATCATCTCTAAATACGAGAAGGCGGTAAGGGCACGTAATAATATGCAGAAACTTGTCATCATCTCTGTTTCTATCCTATTGTTCATCCTCTTGGGAGCTATGGTCTTCATCTTCAAGCAAAATGCTAAACTTACAGCACGAAGGAAAGAACTCTACGAGAGAAACCAGCAACTGTCGGAACTTAACGAGCATCAGAATAAACTCAACATGCAGTTGAACACTTTGAATGCTCGCCTTGTGGATACAAACAAGAAACGTGAAGGTCTGGCAAGAATCTATATCGACTTATGCGCAAAGTACATCAACAGACTCAAGAATCAGAAGACTCTCGTACAACGTAAGATCAAGGCTAATCAGGTAAACGAACTCCTCACCCTCATAGCATCATCCAAATTCTCGGAGGAAGATGCAGCGACATTCCTCAACCGTTTCGATAAGGCTTTCTTGGATCTATACCCTACCTTTATAGAGGAATTTACGGCTCTGTTGAAACCAGAAAACCGTACCATTATGCCATCTTCTAATTCTTTAACGCCGGAACTTCGCATCTTTGCGCTCATCCGACTTGGTGTCAAGGAAAGCAGTGAGATTGCCGACTTACTCTTCTATTCTCCGCAGACGATATATAATTATAGGTCGGCGGTAAAGAACAAGGCTCTCTGTAAGGAGACCTTTGAGGATGACGTTCTGCAATTATGCACGGTAATCAAGTAAGATGGTTCGGGTATCCTCATATTGGTATATATCCAAGAATATCTGTTTTACTATAATAAAAATTATTGATAATGATGACAAGATATCAATATTTTATATAATTTTGCAGAATAATATTATACTTACAAAAATAAAACACAATGCACAAAATTGCTTTAATAACAGGTGCCAATAAGGGTATTGGCTATGGCATCTGTAAATTCTTAGGTCAATCCGGATGGGAAATCATCGTCGGTGCTCGTGATGAAGCAAAGGCGCTGAAGGCAACAAATCAACTCCGGACTGAAGGAGTTACTGTTCTTGGATGGCAGTATATTAACCTGTCTGACAATGATTCTATTGCAAAATCTGCATCAGAAATTGCCAACAAGTATCCTGATCTGTGTCTCCTTGTCAATAATGCGGGAATTCCCGGAGATATGGCCGTAACAAGTTATGATTCGGATATCAAAGATGTAGCAGAAACCATTCAGGTCAACTATATCGGAACGTTCTTCTTAACAAAATCACTCGTTCCTTTGTTGGCGAAGAATCAGGGACGCATCGTCAACATAACAGTTCCGTCGGAGATAAGTCCATACTGGCATCCTATGGCTTATGTCGCAAGTAAAGCCGCACAGAACGCGATGACGGGTATCATGGCGATGGAGTTTGACAAGAAGAATATTCCTGTTGAAATCTTCGATATTCATCCCGGAGCTACAACGACCGATTTGAATGACCACTATACAGGACCTGGCGCACATTCTGTGGATGTCGTCGGCAAAAAGATTGAAGAAGTCATCAATGACGGAAAACATCATCAGGGTGAGTTTATCGAATTATACCCTATCGTTGATGAGGGGAGAGATTAATCCATCATAAAAGAGGAATTATCGACAAGAAGGATATGAAGGATATATGTTGCATCGGACATATCACCAAGGATAAGGTCGTCACTCCTGACCATACGGTCTTCATGAGTGGCGGCACCTCCTTTTATTTCGCCCATGCTCTGAACTGTTTACCTCCAAGGATTGATTTCTCTTTGGTAACGGCGATGAATGTCAACGATAAGGAACCTGTGGAGGAGATGAGACGAAAGGGCATAGACGTCACGCTCTTCCCTTCTCGCCATACGGTATTCTTTGAAAATATCTATGGCGATAATCTCAACGATCGTAAGCAACGGGTATTGGCTAAGGCTGATCCTTTCTGTATTTCGCAACTCGAAGATGTTCATGCTCGGGTATATCATCTAGGAAGTCTCCTCAACGATGACTTCTCGCCCGATGTGGTGGCATATCTGGCAAGTAAAGGAAAGGTGAGCATCGATGTACAAGGATATCTGAGGGAGGTACGCAATGGCAATGTTTTTGCCAAAGACTGGAAGGATAAACGAAGGGTTCTCGAAAACACGTACTATATTAAGGTGAACGAAACTGAGATGCAAACTATCACAGGATTCACCGACACGCATCTTGCTGCCATGAAACTGCATGAATGGGGGGTAAAAGAGGTGTGTATCACTTTAGGAAGTAAGGGATCTTTGATTTACAAGGATGGTATTTTCTATGAAATTCCAGCCTACAAACCACATAGAATAGTCGATGCAACAGGATGCGGAGATACGTATGCTGCAGGATATCTATACTGTAGACTTCAAGGAAAAGAACCTATGGAAAGTGGTAAATTTGCCGCGGCCATGTGTATGCTGAAACTTGAACATAATGGTCCATTCGACAAAAATATCGAAGAGGTAGAAAGAATATTACAACGCTAAAAGAACATCAATCTCATTTTGAACTTCTTCCTTGGCAACGGCATGAAGTCCTGATTCATCAAGTTGCCACAACACATCCGCAAGTTTCACGGCCAATTCCAGATCATGTGTAGAAAGGAATATCGTTTTATCCATGTCATGGGCCAGACGCTTGAGGAGTTTCATCATCTCCACCTTACTGGAGAAATCAAGAAAGGCCGTAGGCTCATCAAGGAAGATAACGGGTGTCTGCTGTGCCAAAGCTTTCGCTATCATCACCTTCTGTCGTTCTCCATCACTCAGATGCGTTACCATCCTGTATTTTAGATGGTCGATTCCCACCATAGAGATACTCTCGTCTACGATCTTATCATCTTCCTTGGACAGTGTGCCCCAAAATCCGGTATAGGGAGCGCGCCCCATTCCCACAAGTTCCTTCACCGTGATGTTGTTGATATGTGGTTTTCTAGTGAGGACCACACCTATCGTACGGGCCAGTTCAGAATGAGTATAGTCTTTAATAGGCTTTCCCAGAATGAAGCAATCACCGGAAAGAGGTGGTTGGAAAGCGGATAAAGTGCGAAGTAAAGTGGATTTACCGATACCATTAGAACCGATCAGACAGGTAAGTTCACCACTACGGATAGATGCGTTCATGCCAGAAACTACCCGACGTACCCGACCTTTGTCGAGATGATAACCTACACAGAAATCTCTAAGTTGTATCGTTTCCATATGTGCAAAGTTAGTGAAAATTATCAGATCTCATCATATTTTCATCTTATTTTTGCAACATTACAAGGAAATCAAGAATAATCTTCTTACATAAAGGGTATCCAGTCGCAACTATTTTAAACATTTTTCTACAATAAATACAAACTACTAATATTTTTTATTACCTTTGCAATGACGTAGTGGAGATATTCTCTGTACACATCTATGTATATATTTGTTTAACTAATAATAAACGAAATGAAGAAAATTCTTTTGTTTGCAATGCTATTTTCGCTTTGCACGTTTGCCAATGCACAACGAAATGTGGAAATAGTTGAGCCCGTGAAACAGAACTTAGAAGACACAGGCAAGCGCACGATTAAGCGTAAAGTGGCTATTGGTCGTTTTAGTAATGAAACGCAGTATGCTAAAGGCATCTTCTATGACAAGGAGAATGACCCTATGAGAAAGCAAGCTCTTGACATTTTATCCGCAAAGTTGGCTGCATCTGGAAAGTTCTTATTGCTAGAAAGAGATGATCTTGCATCTCTTTTAGAAGAAGCAGAGAAGAGTGACAACAGTCTCGCAACCATTGGTGCCGACTACATGATTATCGGCTCTATCACAGAGTTTGGTCGAAAGAATACTGGTAAGAATGGTGTTTTCACAAATGTAAAAACACAAACCGTGGAAGCTGCCGTAGCCATTCGCTTGGTCGATGTAGCAACAGGCCTCATCATCTACTCTGATGAAGGTAAAGGTTCTGCCGAAATTACAACAAAAACTACAATGGGGATTGGTGGACAAGCCAGCTACGATGCAACTTTGAGCGATAAGGCTATATCGGAAGCAATCGGTCAACTTGTAGAGAATATTATCAATAAATGTACAGACAAACCTTGGCGCACATTCTTCCTTTCTTATGACGATAATGCACAGCTAATTGCCGGTGGTGCAAGTCAAGGCATTAAGGTAGGTGACACATTTGCTGTCAAAACCAAAGGAAAGAAGGTCAAGAATCCTCAAACGGGTGTGATGATAGAACTTCCAGGTAAACAAATTGGAACAGTGACTGTCTCTGCAACAGGTGGTGACACACCAGAAACAGAGTACTCTTTTGTCTCGTTTACTGGTAACGGAACAACGATTAATGCTGATAAATTGACAGACTACTATATCGAAGAAATCAAATAGAATCTAGTATGAAAGCTAAAATATTATTTTTATTGATTGCCATAACCAGCTTAATGGTTGGATGTAAGGCAAACTATCCTGTAGCTCAACAGAGCGGAAAGGCAGATATGGCATACTTGGTATTCGTAGGTCCATCGAAAACTTATGGTAACGGTTCTAAAACTGTACAAGTTGACGTAGATGGAAACAAGTTTGACGCCAAAGTTGTAAAACCTAAGACTGCGAACAGAAAGGGAACTCAGTATGGGATTGCAACAGGTCGTAGAAATATTACCGTTAAATTCAATGACCAAACTATTTATCAAAAACAATTATTCTTATCAAGTCAAGAAACTAAAATTATAAACTTACCATGAAGAATTTCTTTATTTTAGCCATCGGTGTGATGGCTATGACTTCTTGCCAAACGCAACAATCACTTTATTCTTGGTATGGCTCCGAGGATGCAACTTACACATACACCAAACGTGGAACAGAAGAGGCACTTGCTAAAGCTATGGCCCAATATGAAAAAGTTATCAATAACCAGAAAGGACTTCGCAAAGTTGTTCCACCAGGAGTTAACGCAGAGTATGGATATCTTCTTTACAAAGCAGGAAAGAAAGAAGAGGGATTGGCACTTCTTCGCGCAGAAATAAAAGCTTATCCAGAATCAAAGAAATTCATTTCAAGAATCATTAATCAACTAGAAAAATGAAGAAATATATCATTCTTGCTTTATTGACATTGTTAATGTCATCATGTGCAGAACAGATTACTACTCGTCTTGCTCAATATCCTAAGATATATGAGGAAAAGCCTCTTACTATCGCAGTGATGCCCCCTATCAATCAGACAAATTTTGTAGAAGCAAAAGACTATTTCTATACTACACTATATACTCCTCTTTGCGAAAAAGGATACTATGTTTATTCTCCTATGATGACTATGGAGATGTTCCAATCGGAAAGTGCATACGATGCTGAGCAGTTCATCAATGCTGATCTTTCTCAATTCCGCAATGTACTTGGAGCCGATGCCGCCATGTTCACAATCATAAAATCATGGAAAAGATATAAACTCGGAGGAAGTATAACAGCTGGAGTTGAATATATTCTCCGCTCAACAAAAACCGGCGAAACTTTATACCATCGTGAAGGTCTAGTAAGTGTTGATACTAGCGTGAGCAGCGGCAGTGGAGGTCTATTGGGTGCATTACTCGACCTTGCAGCAACTGCAATTGTAACTTCTGCAACTGACAAGGTTGTTGCTGGACGAAAATGTACAACGTTTGTATTAAGCGATATGCCAGAAGGTAGATATGGCACAAAATATGATAATGATCAAAAGCTTCCAGCAGGAAAAAGTTATGTAAAAGCAACTGTAAAGTAGTAGTATACGATCTACAATTATAGTCGTTTGATTGAATTCGAATATTATTAATCCCGCCGAAAGTTATCTTTCGGCGGGATTTGTATAATATAAGCTATTAAGTTTGGATTCAGAAATACCTAATAGGTATCTAAATTGCTAAAATGTTTCAGCTATTATATTATTTTCTAAAGTTTCGCAAGTGATAAATCACATGCATAAATTAACGTAAATTTGGAATAAAATTGGCTCCAAAGTTTGTTTAACTCATTGAAAATAAGTAACTTTATAATCGCCAAAAAACAAAATTCAAATTTGGGAGCCATGAACAAAGGTACAACAATTTAATTTTATCAGATTTGAGAGATTTTTTCTCAGAAAGTGAAAATAATCATGCAATTAACAGCATAATGGGTATGATGGAACATATAAACATACGCTCCAGCCAGATCGGAGTAGAGAAGAAAGAGAACTGCAAATTTACTTCCTTGCAAGTACTCAATCTGCTAAAGCTCTTTCCATTCTTTGTCGTTAAGAATGCATACCAGTACTCAGGTTCAGCACTCAGCCATTTGTTTGTGAAAAGGACATGTTAATGATGGCAATGTTAGATGGCGCAAGTTGCTTTATGCAATGAATCTCCAGTTGATTAAGAAGATACAGCATGCAAGCAATGTTACTCATGACAAGCCCGTCTGTTTGATTATCGATGATACCGATGCTCCCAAAAGTGGCAAGCATACAGAAGCTTATCGGGCGTATCTGGTCTCATGTACAGCAGCGCAGTATCCTTGGCTACAAATGTCTTACACTTCTTCTTTCTGATGGAACCAGTCAGTTGATGCTTGACTTCTCCCTTCATGGTGAAAAGGGAAAGAAGGAAGATAAGATCCAAGGTCTTACTGCCAAAGAACGTCATGCCCGCTTTAGTGAAGATCACACTGGACAGGCTTTTGAAGAGCGTGTCAAGGAGTATGACATGAAGAAGACAGACAAGGCCATCGAGATGGTCACGCCATAAAGCGTGGTATCCGTTTTGATTATCTTCTGATAGACAGTTGGTTTACCAATGTTTCTTTCGTACGTCTGATAACGTCCCGTCACATCAAATGCAATCTTCTTGGTATGATCAAACTTGGCAAGACCAGATACCAGACTCCTTATGGCAACCTGACTGCAAATGAAATCATCAAGAAACTGCACAAGCATCTTCAGAAAAGAATGATGAAGAAAAGGTAGGTAGCTTCTTTGGCTTGTTTGGTGGAAGGAACAAAGATAAGGATTAATCTATGAAAAAGGATAATAGTTCTTTTTGGCCAAGCTATGTAGACATAATGACGACATTATTCGCCATTATGTTGGTGCTATTTGCAGTTACCTATGGACGTTTCAAAGTAAAGGAGCGTCAACTGGGTGTACTGGTCAACGAATACAAGGATATTATCAATGTGTATTCGCAGGTCGATTCTATTGATAAAAGCGAGTACTATGCTTATGATTCTTTATATTTGAAGCACACACTTACTGTGGGTATTGCCTACCAAGACAAGGAATATAACATTAAGAACAAGCTTGCTGAGGATTTGACAAACAAGCAATTAGCTGACAGGAAACGCGAGGATATTAGGCAGGCAGGAATACTCGTTCAACGAACTATTCATAATCTTGAAAAGATAGGTAAAAATAGCAAAAACATCAAGTTCTTAGTTATCATCGAGGGACAATCGTCTAAGATTCCTTTCCAAGACAATGACTGGCAAAATAACGAAACGCTTTCCTTCGTGCAGAGTTCTTGAAGAAATTCTGGACTGAGGATTGTGGTCTTTTCAGACACACAAGTGAGAATGACATTAACAGCAAATGTGAAATCATTGTCTCTGGTAGTGGAGAAGGCGGTGTGCCGCGTTATTATTATACGGGAAAAGATAATGTTATTAGTGAAAATCCTGCCGACGAAATTTATCCTACCATTAACGATGTACCAGCGAGGCAGCTTGCCACTTGGAAGAATACTGAAATTAAAAATCAACGATTCCTTATCAACATCATTCCTATCATTGGAAATATTGACGTTACTAAGGCAAAATTCAATGCAATTCTAAAATAGCAGGAAACGCTTATGAGCTTTAAGAAAATGACACTAAAGACTTATCCTCTACTCCTATTCTTTGCGGTAGAATTCATTATGTCGTCATGCGCAAACAAAGCTGGAGATAAAGGAAGCTCAAGTATCGGTGACTCTACTGAATATCAGGAGACTCCCGACAACAAAAAAAATATAGTCTTGCCCAAGAAGACTTTTGGTGTATTTGACAATGAAGGTGGGCAGGATAGTTCACCTTCATCAAGTTCAACAGAGAAGTCCAAAGTCATTTTAAAACAGCATACCAGTGCCATAGAAATTCCTGTTATGCTCAAGAATGTTCCCAATTTTATTTTGAAACGATATGCATATACCATGTCTTACAACAAGTCTACGCGTTGTCCAAACTGGGTAGCATGGAAACTGACAGGTAATCATACCTATGGCTCATACAAAAGAAAAAATTATAACTTCCATGAGGACATGGATGTTCCGAGTCCCCGAGCCAAATTACACGATTATTCTTATAACGGTTTAGGCTTAGAGAGAGGCCATATGTGCCCTGCAGGTGATAACAAATGGTCTGACAGAGCTATGGATGAATGTCATCTGCTTTCCAATATCTGTCCTCAGTATGGAAAACTAAATGGTGGGGCGTGGAAATACTTGGAAGAAGATTGTCGCGACTGGGCAGAGGCTTACAATTGCATATATATCGTATGCGGTCCTATCTTCTATGGGAAGACACACGGGACAACCATAGGTGAAGACAAAATAGCTGTCCCTGACGCTTTCTTCAAGGTTATCCTTCGCCTTGGTAATAAACCACAGGCCTTAGGTTTTATCTACCCAAATAGAAAATGTTCTGGAGGAAAATCTAAATATGTTATGTCGGTTGATAAAGTCGAAGAGATTGTAGGAATGGATTTCTTTTCTTCCCTTGACGACAATGTGGAAAACAAAGTTGAGCAATCATCCAATCTAAATTTATGGAGGTAATCACGAATAAGAATCTATTAATAAAACCTATTATAACCATATTGTCTATCTTGATGTGAAGTATATCCTTTAATAGAAAATTTAAAGCTAACGTCATGAACATTTGAGCCTTCATTGATCGTAGCCGATGTTAATGAATTGTTTTGATTATTTATTTCAAACGAAATAAGAACTAAAAATCGTAAGGGCAACTATGGAATTCAGGACAGGCAACAGTCTACTGAAAGGAATCTAAGCATAAGAATTTCGACAAATATAAAGAATGACGTATTGAGAATTTTGACAGATACTAAATGTGACGTATTGAGAATTTTGACAGATATCAAATGTGACGTATTGAGAATTCCGGCATTTCTTTTGAAATTCAAGAAAATATTGCTACCTTTGTGCATAATTTATGATTATTGAGTATGGCAGAAAGAATATTCAAGAGGAAGATTTATGAGCAGATGCTCAATTGGAAGAAGAACCAGCATGGCACTACAGCCTTGTTGATTAGAGGAGCCAGACGTATTGGCAAATCCACGATTGCAGAAGAATTCGCACGTAGAGAGTACGAAAGTTATCTATTGGTTGACTTTTCAAAAGCATCACAAGATATTCATAAATTATTTGAGGATATCTCCGATTTAAACTTTATCTTTACACAGCTCCAGTTGACCTATCGCAAAAGCTTGAAGCCCCACAAATCTGTCATCATCTTTGATGAAATCCAAAAACAGCCGTTAGCTCGTCAAGCTATTAAAAGCCTTGTGGCTGATGGGCGGTATGATTATATAGAAACAGGCTCGTTACTAAGTATCAAGAGGAAAAGAAAAGGTCAGATAGGTTCTCAAGAAAGCATTCTAATTCCAAGTGAAGAGACCCGAATAGATATGTATCCGATGGACTATGAGGAGTTTCGTTGGGCTTTAGGTGATGAGGACACGATTCCATTGTTACGTACCATGTTTGAAAAAAGGCAACCATTAAGCGATACTACTAACCGCAAGATGATGCGTGACTTCCGTCTCTATGTGTTGGTGGGTGGTATGCCCCAGGCTGTCAATGACTACCTTGACACTCATAATCTGAGTATTGTCGATCAGCGCAAACGGAGTATCCTCGATCTATATGACGAGGATTTCTATGACCTTGATCCGTCAGGACAAACTTCCGATTTATTTCACGCCATTCCTGCCCAATTGAATAGCAATGCCTCACGTTATCAAGTAAGTAGTGTTATTTCCGGAGGAAGAATAGACCGCTTAAGAGACCAAATTATTATTCTGAGAGATTCTATGACAGCCAACTTGGCTTATCATGCCAATGATCCAAGTGCGGGATTGGCATTTCATATCAATAGAGACCAATTTAAGCTATATTGCGGTGATACAGGCCTATTTGTTACACTGGCTTTTTGGGATGATGCTTTCACCGGAAACGTCATCTATCAAAAACTTTTGAGTGACAAACTTAATGCTGACGTGGGATATGTTTATGAGAACGTGGTTTCACAAATGCTCGTTGCTGCCAAGCATAAGTTATATTACCATACCTGGCCTACGCCATCAGGCAAGCACAATTATGAGATAGACTTCTTATTGTCACATCAGGCGAAAGTGTGTCCCATAGAGGTGAAATCTTCCATGTCTAATGTGCATGTATCTATCGACGAATTTCAGAAGAAATTCTCCTCACGCATCTATCAGCGTTATTTGCTTCATGTCAAAGACATTAGGAAGGAACAGGATTTGCTTTGCTTGCCACTTTATATGGCATTGTTTCTTTAATAAGAACACCTATCACAAAACAATTGCTGTTTTCGGTTTAACAGGTACTGGACAACGTTTAAATATGCATAATGCGAACCTTTCATAACAGGGCAGTGTCGAAATGAGGTCGACAACTGCCCATCAAAACGAGAGATTTATAGTCGATTGATTTGCTCATTTGCAGCACTCTTTCCACGATATTTGGTTTTGAGTTGATTCAAACGATAGACAATGCTAAACGAGAAGTTCCAATCTCGGTAGTCCTCAATCTGCCAGAAGTGAACATTACGGATGCGCTCGTTTTCCTCGAACTTCATCTTGTGGAAGAGGTCACGCGCCGCAAGTTTCACACTCAGGCGATCTTGTAGGAAGGACTTCTGTAGGCTGAGGTTTAACATCTGGTAAGGTTTCAACAGAATGTTGTTTTGTGTGCCTCCACTGTCATAGTAATAATAGATGTTGGCGAGCCATGACTTGGGTAAGTCGAAGTATTGGTTTGCTATGATATAAAATTTGGTCTTGCCATAACTATATGACTCATTCATATACTCATAGTCGAAGAACAGATGCTCAACAGCCATACTAAGCGAGGGGCGCCACCAACGGAAGTTATGCTGCAAACTGACATTAGCACCTAGTAGACTGGCATGGTCAAAATTGCTATAGGAACTTACTAGTATGCGAGAGTGCTCGTTCTCGGTATACATATCAGGAGCGATCAAGTTGTCCTTATAAATATAGCTAAGTGAGGCATTAATAAACTTATAACCCGTGCTCCACTCGACAGTGTAGAACGTCATAGGTTGAAGACTGGGATTGCCGTGCTGATAAGCAAGTTCGCTGTCATAATAGGTATAGTTGCTTAGCTGGCGTAAAGACGGACGGCTGGTATGCGACGAGAACGAGAGGGTGTTCATCCACCCCCTATCCTTGTGACAGACTTTCACTGAAGGAAATAAATTGTGGTAGTGACGGTGGATATCTACATCGGGAGCTTGACGGTCTGCATAGTCGCTCGTCACATCCTCATAACGTAGGCCTCCGCTCAATGTCCAGTCGCCAAATGCCGTTTTTGTCTCCACAAAGACAGCTGCTTTGTTTTCCCATTGCCCATAGTCAGATGGTTTCAAAATGACATTGCTGCAATCGGCAGTTCCACTACCCGTCACTCGATTATACTCAGCACCCCATGACAATGAAGATTTCTGTCCAAATGTATAGTCGAACGTTAACCTACCTGCATAGATGTGGTAGTGGTTCTTACTCCTGTTAAGCGTAGAACAAGTTACGTTGTCTGTCGTTTCATCGGTCAATTGGCGATAATTGTTGGAGTTGCCAACATAATCGAGATTAAGAGCTGTACGCAACCGATTCGTCCACTCGGCATTATAAAACGTGTTGATATGGGCATAGTCCATGTCGTTATGGTAATCGCTCAAGATATGGGTACGCTGGAACTCCAAACCATTCTTGCTATAGATGTGCAGAGCATCACCCGGTGACACCCACGTGTTATGATAGCCATCGTAACTGACACCTGCAATGTGCCGTTCGTTAAACTCGTAATCCACGTTAGCCGACCAACTCGGTGATTTCTGGTGCGACTTGCTGTAATTCTGGGTCTTGTCATATCGATAGATATCGCCATCCACTACCAATTCCTCAATCTGCGGCTGGTTATAATGACAACGGAAATCTTCGTACTCTAGATGCATTGAGGCATTCAGTCCACCCTGTTTCAAGCCTACGTCTAAAGATTCGTCTGAGGTCAGCACGTCATTCTGTTTCTCATTGGCTTTTATCTGTAGCGTATAGCCCTCCTCCTTTATACGTGTTGTTATTTTGATAACGGCTGTCACATCCGCATCATACTGTGCTCCGGGATTGCGAACAAGTTCAATGTTTTGTATATCCTTTGGTGATAGGCGAGTTATCTCCTGTATGTTCTGCACCTTACGGTTGTTGATATAGTATATAGGTGTACCACGTCCGAATACAGTCAACGTGCCGTCTGGTGCACAGACCACTCCGGGCACTTGCATCAATAGTTCATTGGCATTATGCAGTCTCTCCAACACCGTGCCCGCCACATTCGTAACGATGCTACCGCCTTTTGTTTGATATAACGGCCGTTCTCCCTTCACCGTCACACCTTTCAGCGTGTATTTATCAGGCTGCATACGTATCTTTCCTATTTGAGGATGATCACAGAACTTATAGATGGTTTTGAAACCGATGTAGGAGATACGAGCAAGAACGGAAGACTGCTCATAAGGAATAGCAAAATAGCCACTCTCGTTGCTGACGCCACCACCGCATAAGGTAGAGTCGACAGGATTGAAGATTGCTACGTTAGCATATGCCACAGGATGACCTTGTTCATCGATAATGGTTCCCGTCAAATGTCGGTCTGTCTTGTGAGTACACTCCACGAATATCTTCTTTTCTTTAGTGTTACTTTCGTCGACAGTCATGCGAATAGGATAGAAGGCTATCATCTGCTGAATAGCATCGGGCAACGTCTTGTGTCTTACAGTAGTGGTGATGCGGAAGTCCTCCAGTTCATTATAGAGGAACATGATGACGTAGTCAGTCTGTTGCTTAGCAAGTTGGCTAAGAGCATCAGAAAGTGACACATTATTATATTCGTGGAATATATGTTTCTGAGCTTGTGTGCTGACTGTCAGTAAAAGGGCAAGAAAAATAAGTGCAATATGTCTATTCATGGCGGCTGACTATTCTACGGTGATTTGATTATCCTTTCGTGTAATGGTCAGACGCTCAAACTGGTTGAGGTCACTGATGACCTGATCGATGCCCTGCTGCGGATTCCATACGAAACGGAATCGAAGTTGTCGGGATTCGTTGTTGACGAAAACGACCTTGACATTATAATGTACGGCTATCTCAGGCAGCATTTTTTCCAACGGAATGTTATCGTAGATGACAGGCTGTACGGTGACGGTATCTTTTGTAAGCGTATCAACAGGGATAGTTGTGGTAGTTTGTGTCACGTTTTCCGTAATATCATTTTGTGGAACTCCCGTTCTTTGATACTGTCGGATGATATGGATTGCGGCAAAGGTAATACCAGAAACAAGTAACGCACCAATGAAGAAGACTGCTATCTTCATCCAGTCAAAGCCATGCTGTTTAGACTGTCGTTTTTGGTTAAAACGCTGCCAAGCAGCATCCACATCGACAGACTTTCGGTTCTGACGATGGCGACTACTTCGTTTGGCTTCTACCATCAGACTATAGGTATCACAGGTATCTTCATCACGGTTGATGATGTCTTGTATTTCCTGATCGGTGTATGCATCTGGATTATCGAGCATTTCCAGCAACTCTCGGATGTTCTCGTTGGTCATTTGACTATGTCGAACTTCTTTTCGCTCAACAGAACTCAAGTTAGTTTGGTTCTGCTCTCTTTCTTTCGTCGTTTCCATTGTCGTTATCATTTTAATGTTTTTCGAGATGGTGTTTGATTTTCTGGATGCTCTGCATGAGATACTTATAGGAAGTATTAGGATTCAGGCCAAGCCGACGGGCAATTTCACTAACGGTCAGGTCTTCATCGAAACGGAGATGGAAGATACTGCGATGTGGTTCATCCATTTGCCCATCCACATAAGCAGCAATATCATCGAGCCATTCAAACTGTTTGTCAATAGGCTGAAGATCGACTTCGTCTTCTATCGGCATCAATCCCTTCACTTTGTCATGAAGTTTCATCTGTCGAATTCTGTTCAAACAAGCATTGCGCACAGCGCTTAACAGATAAGTGTCATTCTTCGGTGGAATATCACTGTCGGCCACACGCAAGAATATGTCCTGTACCACGTCCTCAGCCTCTTTGTCATCGCCCAGCAATACCATAGCCAGATGATTCATCTCGCTATAATTCCGTCGGAAAAGATCTTCAAGTATTCTCTGTTCAAGCATATCAGTCTATTCATATTTGCGCCTTGCTTTTAAGGCACATCTATATTTAAGACACTTCAGAACCAATGTTTTTTACGGAAACGCCAACTTTTTTATTTTTTTCTTGTATAGATTCCCAAAAACTTATGCAAAGGTACGGAATTTCTACCTGTATCATTTGTTTTAAACGAGAAACATTCAAACACAATATGAAAATATCACAATTATTTTTTGATGATACTCATTGTTCATGATTCCTTTGTAAGCTTTTAAGAGTTTACTGACTTTCTCTATATAAAAAACGCAGTTAACTGCGTAAAAAATACGAAGTTAACTGCGCAAGCCGATACAGTAATGTGTGTTACTTTCAGGATTAATACGCCTGTTCGTGTACACCTTTCACGGCACGCCCACTAGGATCATTCATGCTCTTGAAAGAGGAATCCCAAGCAAGGGCTTCTGCCGTAGAACATGCCACGCTTGGCACTGACGGTACACTGCGGGCTGCACTGTCGGATGGGAAATGCTCTGCAAAAATAGAACGATAATAATATTCCTCCTTATTCTGTGGAGGGTTGATAGGAAAACGTTCTGCTGCATGAGCCATCTGTTCATCACTCACGGCTGATGAAGTAATCTGCTTCAATGTGTCTATCCAACTGTACCCTACACCATCCGAGAATTGTTCTTTTTGGCGCCAGACAACTTCCTCCGGTAGCATATCCGAGAAGGCTTCTCTTACAATCTTCTTCTCTATCTTTGCACCGGGACACATCTTGGCCTCTGGGTTGGTACGCATAGCTACATCCAGGAACTCTTTGTCCAGGAATGGAACGCGACCTTCTACACCCCATGCCGACAGACTCTTGTTGGCTCTCAGACAGTCGTACATATATAGTTTAGAGAGTTTCCTTACTGTTTCCTCATGAAAGGCTTTCGCATCCGGAGCTTTGTGGAAATACAGATAACCTCCGAAGATTTCGTCGGCACCCTCACCAGAAAGTACCATCTTGATACCCATCGATTTGATGACACGGGCAAGCAAATACATCGGGGTGGATGCTCGCACGGTAGTGACATCGTAGGTTTCGATGAAATAGATGACGTCGCAAATGGCATCAAGACCTTCCTGAATGGTGTAGTTGATCTCATGATGTACGGTGCCGATGCGTTCGGCCACTAAACGGGCCTTGGCTAAATCTGGCGCTCCCTTCAATCCAACGGCAAAGGAATGAAGACGTGGCCACCAGGCTTTCGTCGCTCCGCCTTCTTCGATACGGTGCTGACTGTATTTCTCGGCTACTGCTGAGATGACGGATGAGTCTAGACCGCCACTCAGAAGTACACCATAAGGTACATCACTCATCAACTGGCGCTTCACGGCATCTTCTAAGGCATCATGTATTTCTTCTACGCTCGCCGTATTGTCTTTCACGGCGGAGTAATCAAACCAGTCACGAGAATAATATCTTTTCATCCCTGGGGTCTTGCTCCAGTAATAATGACCCGGAAGGAATGGTTCATAATGGTCGCATTGACCTTCTAATGCTTTCAACTCGCTCGCTACATAAACTTTTCCATCTGTATCATAGCCGATATAGAGGGGTATCACGCCTATCGGGTCGCGAGCTATCAGAAATGTATCATCTTCGGTGTCATAGAGTGCAAAAGCAAAGATGCCACTAAGTTTCTCTATCATGTCAACGAGTTTCGACGCTTCTCCTCCTTTGGCCTTCCAGTCGCGATAAAGGGCCAGAATCACTTCACAGTCACTTCCGGTCTGAAAAGAATAATCCTTGAAACTCTTACGGATGTCCTGATGGTTATAGATTTCACCATTTACGGCCAGCACCTGCTTCTTGTCCGGAGAGAACAAAGGTTGCTTTCCTGATTCCGGATCCACGATAGATAAGCGCTCATGAGCGAGAATCGCTGAACCGCCACAATAGATGCCACTCCAGTCGGGACCTCGATGGCGTATTTTCCTGCTCATTCCTAATGCTTTTTGCCTCAGCTCAGGAGTCTGTTCCTTAATATTAAAGATCGATACAATTCCACACATATTTTATTTTTCTTTTTTAGTTGAATTAAGTTTGAAATAGCTTGCACTCCCGAATGCATTCGGGAGTGCTAGATTCTTAAGGTTTCAGGGTAAAGCCAAATACCAGATACGCTTTCTCGGTACTTGGATTGGCTGTTACACCTGCAAAGATTGGCACAACGAAACTATCTGTTACTTTTATTTCTTTTGTCGCTTTTAGTCCCAAATTGGTCACTGCAAAACCGTGAGCATCACCATAGAAACTGGTGGCGTAAGGAACAAATCCTAACGTGGCCTCCCAATCGCAACCGCCTAACTTGAATGGTGCTGTGGCCTCTGCATAAGATGAATATGCTCGCTTACCACTCTTGTTGACGCCATCGTTTCCGGCAAAGTTGGTATACCAGTTGAATGCTACTGCTCCGAAATCGTAACCGATATTACCCTCAAATACATGAGAGGTCTTGTGGGATGCATAAGAGAAATACCTTTCGTTCGGACTGTTGAACCAATAGTCGGTAACACCTACATGGAAACCGCCTACTCCATAAGATGCTGTAAGATCGAATTCCTTGGTATCATCTTTATCTGATAGTCCGACACTACCCCATGCTGACAATGAGAATCCTTTATAGTCTATACCAAGAGTAGGCTGTAAAGATACATCGCCAAGGTCTTGACCACGCCAGATGTACTGATTGACGACATCGGCTGAAACTGTCGTTTCCACTTTTTCTTGTGCAATGGCAGCTGCTGGCAATATTGCCAACAGAGCCAATGCTAGATACTTCATCTCTCTCATATTAGTATAATTTAGTTTTATTAAGTCCATTGTCTATGGACAAGATTAATTGTAACAACTCTCACCATGCTCGTAGATGTCGAGACCTTCTTCCTCGATTCGCTTGTCTACTCTCAATCCTGCTACGTGCTTGATTGTCCAGAAGAGGATGATACCGGTTACAGCTGCCCATGCATCGATAACGATGATACCAAAGACCTGAGCTCCAAGGAAACCGAAGCCATGACCGTAAAGACATCCTTCGCTTACTGAGAGTACACCTGTAAGGATGGTACCGATGATACCGCAAATACCGTGTACTGAACTTGCACCTACTGGGTCATCGATATGTAGCTTCTGATCGATAAACTCAATGCCATAAGGAAGTACGAAACCACAAATCAAACCGATAATCACTGCACCTGCAGGACTTACGACATCACAACCGGCGGTGATACCTACAAGACCGGCCAAAACTCCATTCAATGTCAATGAGAATGATGGTTTGCCATACTTTATCCAAGTGGTAAACATGGTTGCCAAACCGCCTGCTACTGCTGCAAGATTGGTTGTAAGGAATACGTGAGAGATGGCAACACGATTTTCTTCACCACTGGCTGCTAACTGTGAACCTGGGTTGAAACCGAACCAACCAAACCATAGGATAAAAACTCCTAAAGCTGCTATCGTAAGAGAATGTCCTGGGATGGCATTGCTTCGACCATCTTTGCGATACTTGCCAAGACGTGGACCAAGGAAGATGGCACCTACCAAAGCAAGTACACCTCCTACAGAGTGAACGATGGCACTACCAGCAAAATCATGGAAGATGGTACCAAAGGTGTTCATCATGAAACTGCCAACCTCTGAGTTGCAGAGCCATCCGCCGCCCCATGTCCAGTGGCCTTCTACCGGATAGATGATCAATGATATAAAGAATGAGTATACACAGTACATAGAGAACTTGGTACGCTCTGCCATGGCTCCTGATACAATCGTTGCTGATGTTGCACAGAATACGGTCTCGAAAATCAAGAATCCTTCTACTGGAAGTCCTGCTGACTGATGGTAGAATGATAGATCACCAAAATTTGGCATTCCGATGAAGCCCTGACCGTCTGAACCAAACATGAATCCGAAACCAATAAACCAGAAGAGAATCGAACCAACCATAAAGTCAACAAAGTTCTTGAAAAGTATGTTGGCTGTATTTTTACTACGGGTGAAACCTGCCTCACAGAGAGCAAATCCTGGCTGCATGAAGAATACAAGCATAGCTGCCAATAACATCCATACTGTATCCAATGATATTCCTAAATCTTGTGTTGTCATAATTGTGTTTGTTTTGTTGTCCTTAAAAACCTTACCTAACTATTTACTTTTCATTCTCAGCGTTGTATAGTGCGATATCTCCGCGCTCGCCTGTTCTGATTCTTACAGTGTCCTCTACTGGGATAACGAAGATTCGTCCGTCTCCAATCTCACCAGTCTGTGCTGCACGTTGCACTGCCGTGATGGTCTTTTCAACATTCTTGTCGCGAACTACAATATTCAGTAGCATACGCTCTATACTACTTGTGTCATACATTACTCCGCGGTAAATCCTCGCTTGGCGCATCTTTCCCTCACCTCTTACATCATAATAAGAGAACCATTCGATGTCTGCAGCAAGCAACGCTTCCTTTACTTCTTCGAACTTTGTTTTTCGAATGATTGCTTCAATCTTCTTCATGTTTACATCTCTCTTTAATAGTTAATACCTTATATTTTCTTACCATTTGTAAGGTTTCTGCTGCAAAATTAATTCATTTTGATATCAAAAGCATCATACTCACGACGATATGTCAGATAAAAAACTTCAAAAAATCAATTCTGTAAGCAGTAGAAGTCTGTATCCTTACAGTTTGAAACTATTTTGCATATATTTCCTTTCAATTTAAAACTTTAGCAAAAATATAAGATTATTTTGTAGAAAAAGCATTTCATTATTCTTCATTTCGATATACCTTTGCAGCAGAAATCAAACAAAAAGTAAGCGTTTTAAAAATATAATAGTCATAATGTCAAACAAGGTTCATTTCACTAAGATGCACGGTGCAGGCAACGATTATATATACGTAGACACCTCTTTATATAGCATCCCCAATCCCGCTCAGGCTTCCATCAAATGGAGTATGCCTCATTTCGGAATCGGGAGTGATGGACTTGTTCTCATCGGTCAACCGAAGGATAAGACTACAGCTGACTTCTCGATGCGTATCTTCAATGCCGATGGTTCGGAGGCGATGATGTGCGGAAACGCAAGCAGATGTATTGGTAAATATCTGTATGATAAGGGACTTACCGATAAAAAATCTATTCGTTTAGAGACTAAATCGGGCATTAAAACGTTACATTTAAAGATAGATGACAAAAACAAGGTAGAAAGCGTTACCGTGGATATGCTGGAGCCTCGGTTTGATGTGACAGAGCAGTTCAATGATGAGTTGAACTTTCAGAATCCTTTGCTCAGCAACAGTGCCATCACACCATTCCTTCCCGGAACCTTTGTCTGTATGGGAAATCCACATTATGTGATCTTTGTCGATGACTTGAACGATATCGACATCGCACGATACGGTAAAATCTTGGAACACGAGGCTAATTTTCCACAGCGATGCAACATCGAATTTGCACAACTATTCAACAAAAACGAAATAAAGACGAGAGTATGGGAAAGAGGGAGCGGCATCACTATGGCATGCGGGACTGGTGCTTGCGCCACAGCCGTTGCTGCCGCCCTTACATCCCGAACTTCACGAGAGTGTGATATCATGATGGACGGGGGTACACTCCACATCAAGTGGGACGAGACCGACAACCATATTTATATGACCGGCCCTGCGGCCTTTGCCTTTGAAGGTGACATCGACTTATAGAAATGAAGCAAACTCAAACAATATAAAGAAAAGATTATGGCATTAGTAAACGAACATTTCCTAAAATTACCTGGCAACTACTTATTTGCTGATATCGCAAAGAAGGTAAATGCCTATCAAGTTTCTCACCCGAAGCAGAAGGTTATCAGTCTGGGCATCGGTGATGTCACTCAGCCTTTGTGTCCTGCCGTCATCGAGGCGATGCACAAAGCTGTCGACGAGATGGCACACAAAGCCAGTTTCCGTGGTTACGGACCTGAACGGGGATATAACTTCCTTCGCGAGGCTATCATCAAGAACGAATTCTTACCTCGTGGCATTCATCTCGATCCTAACGAGATCTTTATCAATGATGGTGCCAAGAGTGATACGGGAAACATCCAGGAAATCGTAAGATGGGACAACAATGTCGGTGTTACCGACCCTATCTATCCTGTCTATATTGATTCTAATGTGATGATCGGTAGAGCTGGCGTTCTCGAGAACGGTAGATGGAGCAATGTTACTTATATGCCTTGTACCGACGAGAATGGTTTCGTTCCTCAAATTCCTGACCATCGCGTGGACATGATCTATCTGTGTTACCCTAACAACCCTACGGGTACGGTTCTTCCTAAAGAAGAACTACGCAAATGGGTGAACTATGCAATAAGAAACGATTCTATCATCTTTTATGATGCAGCCTACCAAGCTTACATCCAGGATGATTCTATCCCACACTCTATCTATGAAATACGAGGGGCTCGAAAGGTGGCCATCGAATTCAGAAGTTTCTCAAAGACTGCCGGTTTCACCGGTGTGAGATGTGGATATACCATAGTTCCTAAGGATCTTACTGCCGTCACCGTTGATGGGAAGACTCGCGTAAGCCTCAACCAACTCTGGGATCGCCGACAGAACACAAAGTTCAATGGTACCAGCTATATCAGCCAACGCGCTGCCGAGGCTATATATACTCCTGAGGGAAAGGAACAGGTAAAGGCTACCATTAATTATTATATGGAGAATGCACGCATCATGCGTACACAACTCACTAAACTCGGATTCAAGGTCTTCGGAGGTGAGAATGCACCTTACCTCTGGGTGAAGACTCCTAATAATACTAGCAGTTGGAAGTTCTTCGAACAAATGCTATATGGCGCTTCTGTCGTCTGCACTCCTGGTGTGGGCTTCGGCCCTAGCGGTGAGGGATATATCCGTCTCACTTCTTTCGGTGACCGTGAGGATTGTAAGGAAGCCATGCGACGCATTGCCGACTGGATGCTCGGTTCCAACAAATAAATAACCACAAACACAAATATATTTATTCAACTAATAAAAAATATGGCAAATTTAAGATTTGAAGCAGTAGCAGAGGCCTCTAGAAAAAGACCTGTTGAGGTTCTTGCTCCAGTAGAGCGCCCTTCTGAATTCTTTGGCAAGAAAGTTTTCAATCGCCAGAAGATGTACAAATATCTTCCTGCCGACGTGTATGCGAAACTTATTGATGTTATTGACAATGGTGCACGCCTCGACCGTAGTATCGCTGACGAGGTGGCTAAAGGTATTAAACAATGGGCTGACGAAAATGGCGTAACCCACTATACACACTGGTTCCAACCTCTTACTGAGGGTACTGCTGAAAAGCATGATGCTTTCATCGAGCATGATGGAAAAGGTGGTATGATCGAGGATTTCTCTGGTAAACTCCTCGTACAGCAGGAACCTGATGCTTCTAGTTTCCCTTCTGGTGGTATCCGTAATACTTTCGAGGCTCGCGGATATTCTGCTTGGGACCCTACTTCTCCTGTATTCATCATTGATGATACGCTCTGCATCCCTACAATCTTCATTTCTTATACCGGAGAGGCTCTCGACTACAAGGCTCCTTTACTTCGTGCCTTGCATGCTGTCAACGTAGCTGCAACAGAGGTATGTCATTATTTCTATCCTGATGTTAAGAAGGTTAGCAGTAACCTGGGATGGGAACAGGAATATTTCCTCGTTGACGCTGACTTATATGCAGCTCGTCCTGACCTCGTCCTGACCGGTCGTACACTTATGGGACATGATTCTGCTAAAAATCAGCAGATGGATGACCATTACTTTGGTACTATCCCTGAGCGTGTACAGGCTTTCATGAAAGATCTAGAATTCCAGGCTCTCGAACTTGGTATCCCTTGCAAGACTCGCCATAATGAGGTTGCTCCTAACCAGTTTGAGCTCGCTCCAATCTTCGAAGAAACTAACCTTGCTGTGGATCACAACATGCTTCTCATGTCACTCATGAAGAAAGTGGCACGCAAACATGGTTTCCAGGTATTACTGCATGAAAAACCTTTCGATGGCATCAACGGTTCCGGTAAACACAACAACTGGTCACTTTCTACTGATACGGGTGTGTTGCTGCACGGACCTGGCAAGACTGCTGAGGATAACCTACGATTCGTTGTCTTCATCGTTGAGACACTGATGGGTGTCTACAAGCACAATGGTCTGCTCAAAGCTTCTATCATGAGCGCTACTAATGCACATCGTCTTGGTGCTAACGAGGCACCTCCTGCTATCATCTCTTCTTTCCTTGGCAAACAGTTGAGCGACCTTCTCGAGCATATCGAGAAAGCTGATAAGAAAGACTTGTTCAAGTTAGAGGGCAAGAAGGGTGTAGACTTGGATATTCCTGAGATCCCTGAAATTATGCTCGATAATACTGACCGTAACAGAACTTCTCCTTTCGCCTTCACCGGTAACCGTTTCGAATTCCGTGCTGTCGGTAGTGAGGCTAACTGTGCTTCTGCTATGATCGTTCTGAACACTGCTGTTGCCGAAGCTCTTACTAACTTCAAAACACGTGTTGACGCTTTGATTGCTAAGGGTGAGGACAAGATGAGTGCTATCATAGATATTGTACGCGAGGATATCAAGACTTCTGCTCCTATCCACTTCGATGGTAATGGTTACAGTGATGAATGGGTAGAAGAGGCTCAGAAGCGCGGACTCGACTGTGAGAAGTCTTGCCCTGTTATCTTCGAGCGTTATCTCGACCCAGAGAGCATCAAGATGTTCAGTGACATGAATGTCATGCAGAAGAATGAACTTGAAGCTCGTAACGAGGTGAAATGGGAAACCTATACAAAGAAGATTCAGATTGAGGCTCGTGTGATGGGTGACCTCTCTATGAACCATATCATTCCTGTAGCGACACACTATCAGAGTCAGCTCGCTAAGAATGTAGAAAATATGATCGACATCTTCGGTCGTGACGAAGCTCTGAAGTTATCCGATAGAAATATCAAGATCATCCGTGAAATTTCTGAGCGTACAGAACGTATCGAAAAAGGCGTAGAAGACTTGGTTAATGCCCGTAAGGTTGCCAACAAGATAGAGGATGAGCACGCTAAGGCTATTGCTTACCACGACACAGTGGAACCTAAGATGGATGCCATTCGATATGAGATTGACAAACTCGAGCTTATCGTCAGCGATGAAATTTGGACACTACCAAAATATAGAGAACTATTATTCATACGATAATTGTACTCTTCAACTGAAGATATATAATTAACCAATCTATTTCTTTTATTGGTTGTTTAAGTTTGCGGCGGAGCGTAATCGTGAGATTACACTCCGTTTTTCTTATTTTTTTATTACCTTTGCAGCCATGGGTAAGAATAACATTGTTTATCATATCATCGCTATCATCACGGTGCTCATCTGGGGCGGAACTTTCATCAACTCCAAGATTCTGTTACAGCACGGACTGGAACCTCACGAAATCTTTGTACTGCGTTTCCTCTTCGCATATATCTGCATCTGGTTTATCTCTCCGCATCGCCTTTTCGGAGATACTATAAAGGATGAATTGCTTTTCGTACTACTGGGCATCACGGGAGGTTCTCTCTATTTCATCACCGAGAACCATGCCGTCCAGATAGATTATGTCAACAATGTGTCGTTCATCGTCTGCACAGCACCATTGCTCACCACACTCCTTGCCTTGAAGTTTCTCAAAAGTGTGAAGGCTACTCGAAATCTCGTCCTCGGTGCCATTGCTGCCACCTTAGGTGTAGCACTGGTTGTCTTCAACGGTCATTTCGTTTTGAAGCTCAACCCGTTAGGCGATGCACTCGCCCTTTCGGCCGCACTCTGCTGGGCAGTATACAGCATTCTGATGAAATTTGTTGCCAACCGCTACAGTTCCATCTTCATCACACGCAAGGTTTTCTTCTACGGCCTCATCACCGTACTACCCTATTTTCTTCTGCGTCCTTGGCAGTTTCCACTCTCAAGATTCACTCATCCCGCAGTATGGGGCAACCTACTATTTCTCGGAACCATCGCCAGTTTTGCCTGTTTCGAACTATGGAGCCTCGTTATCAAGAAGATCGGTGCCATCCCTGTAAGCAACTATGTATATCTCAACCCGATATCCACCGTCATTGTCTCGGCACTTGTTCTCTCCGAACCGATGACGCCCTTGGCTTATCTCGGTTCCATTCTCATCTTATTGGGTGTGTATCTGTCCAACAAGAAATAAAGATATCCACTTATTCCCCAACAAGTTTACGAAAAGACTACTTATTCTCAAAAAGAATACGTAATTTTGCACACAAATCTTTGATACAACAAAAAGGTATATTCGTCAATGATAGATAATCAGGAACTTCAAACGGCTTGGGACTTCGTAGAGAACACGGGTACTTCCATCTTTCTTACCGGAAAGGCAGGTACGGGAAAAACTACCTTCCTTCGCCGTGTGGTAGAGAAGAGCAAGAAGCGTATCGTCATCGTTGCTCCTACGGGTGTCGCTGCCATGAATGCCGGTGGCGTCACCATACATAGTTTCTTCCAGTTGCCTCTGTCACCTTTCGTTCCCGAGGCTCAGATGCATAATCGCTATGATTTCAACAAGGAGAAGAAAAAGATCATACGTACACTTGATTTACTGATCATTGACGAAATCTCGATGGTGCGTAGTGACTTGCTCGATGCCATCGACTCCGTGCTCCGACGTTTCCGTGACCATTCTCTACCATTCGGTGGTGTACAACTATTGCTCATCGGTGACCTGCAACAGCTTACACCGGTGGTAACTCCTGAGGATGAACGTATCCTACGCCCGTATTATGATACTCCGTATTTTTTCAGCAGCCATGCTCTGCGCTCCATCTCTTATGTCACCATCCAACTCACGAAGGTGTTCCGACAGAGTGATGAGGGTTTCATCAGGATTCTCAATAACATTCGTGACGGACAACTGTCACCGGATGACTTCCGGGTACTCAACGGTCGTGTGCTCCATGATTTCCATCCTGATGCCAAAGAGGGATATATCCGTCTGACGACACATAACCGACTTGCTGATGAATACAATGAGGGGGAACTGAATCGTCTGAAAACTGAACTGTACAGTTTTCATGCTGATATCAAAGATGATTTTCCAGAGTACAACTATCCTACCGATGAGACGCTTACACTGAAAGTTGGCGCACAGGTAATGTTTCTCAAAAATGACAACAGTGAGGAACATCAGTATTTCAACGGTAAGATAGGTCATGTGATATATCTTGCCAAAGACAGAATCGAAGTACAATGCCCTGGCGATGATTTCACCATAGATGTGGAACCGGAAATCTGGGAAAACACGAAATATAAGCTCAACGAGGAAAGTAAGGAGATTGAATCTGAGGTGCTGGGCACCTTCAAACAATATCCACTGCGACTGGCATGGGCGATAACGATCCATAAATCACAGGGATTGACCTTTGAACATGCCATCATCGATGCCGCACAGAGTTTTGCTTCCGGACAGGTGTATGTGGCCTTGAGTCGATGCAAATCGCTCGAAGGATTGGTGCTGACTTCTCCAATCCAAGACAATGCCATCATCCGCGATGGTCGTGTGTTCAACTTCATCAGTCAACAGGAAGTAGCTGCCGCAGAGAGTATCCGTCAGTTACCTACGCTCCGTGAGGAGTATTTCCGCTATCAGGTCATGGACCTCTTCGACTTCCGACAAATCGCTCAGATGCAGGAGCATCTGCAACATGTGGTCAACGAGTTCTTCTTTAAGTTTCCTAAGATCTGTACGTTGCACAAAATTCAATTGCAGAATTTCGATAAACTCAACACGATAGCGAAAAAGTGGCTTCATGTCATCTGGAATATGCCTGTCGACAAACTTCATGATGATGATTTCCTTGAACGCATCAAGCGCAGTGCGGATTACTTCTCTACCGAACTTCCTAAGATTTTCGCGGTAATCCTTGCGCATACCAAGGGACTCACATCGACAAACAAGACGGCTATGAAGCGGTTGGATAACAGTTACAGTGACTTACAGGAGTCGTATGATTCCAAACTGGCTCTTCTCCATGAGATGTCTACAAAGACGTTCTCCATCGCTGACTATATGCATGCCAAACAGCATACGCTCCTCGATGCCATAGAGACTCAAGAACCGGAGACGAAGAAAAAGAAGAGGAAAACAACAGAAAGTAAACCGAAAATTCCGAAACCTGATACCAAACAGGAGACGTTGAAACTCTTCAAACAGGGTCTCTCTCCTAAGGAAATCGCCAACATGCGTAAACTGACCTCACAGACGATCATCGGTCATCTGGCTTACTTCGTATCATTGGGTGAAATCTCTTCTGAGAAACTCATTTCTCCTAAACATCGCCAACAGGTGCTCCTGGCTATTCAAAATAATCCCGAAGGAGGAAATAGAGACATCAAAGCTGCTTGTCCCGAAGACATCACGTATGGTGACATCGCCATAGTAAGGGCCGAACTGAAATCCAAGGACGCCACTACCTGACAACATTGTGAGAAAGAATCCAATCACAAAGGATAATGGCATGATTACAAGTATGACTTTTGGCACCATACAATAAGGTGACATTGGTATCACGAAGAAGATTTCCCACATGTCGGGCAAAAGGAATAGCCTCAGGATTCTGATCCAGTTCGGTACGATACCGATCTGCGAAATCAGCATAATGCTCCTCCTTATGTCCAAACCACTTACGAAGTTCGGGAGAAGGTGTAACAGTCTTATTCCATTCGTCTATACAGGCTTTACTCTTTGCCATACCTCTCGGCCATAAACGGTCTATCAGAATACGATACCCATCGTCCTCCTCGGGCGACAGGTATATCCGTTTGATTTTCAACTGATACATGTTCCTACCATTTTCTCTTCTATTCTCTGACAGTAGGGAAAGATGATATCATTCTCTATATGGGTATGCTCTTGGAGGTCTGCGGCAAAATCTTTCAAACCGGCAACGAGCAACTTATAATCCTCATGTTCCATCACCATCACACGGATAGGGTTGGCTATCGTACCGCAATGCATTGCCTCGATATGCTCACCGTTCCGTGAAGCCTCCAACAGGTCATAGAGATATGGAAAGAAAACGTTCTCCTCCTTGCGCAGATGATTTTCGAGATTCGCAAGCGACTGACTGAACAGTTGTTCTATTTCCGTCATCACCATATTCTCATCCATCAGCAACCGGATGAGCTGAAGCAGTCGAGGGCTCTTCACTCTGATACCACGATGATGTACCTTCAGGGCATAATCGATAAGAAGGTCTACAGGACATTCGCCAAATTCATGTCTTGATGTATCCATTGTCTCTTTACTTAAAAATGATGGCGCAAAGATAGGATGACATTCACGACCTGCCGGTAACAAATGTTACCATCACGATATAAAGTATGTTAATTCTTTCACTTCAAAGCACAAAGGATAGCCTTTCTGCACTTCTTCTTATCCTTCTCTGATAACTGTGGATGCTTTGCCGTACCACCTCGTTCGATAGTCTTCACGATCTTAATACCCGAATAATGAAGGATCTCACGGAGCGCCCGTATAGCCCCACGTGTCTGACGGAATAAGATGTTCCATGGCCATGCCGTGGTACTGGTACTTATAAGGATACTCTTCTTACCCTTCATCAGCGGTTCCGGGAAATATGCCGTATCGCGCATCATACCATAGACCATACGGTCGAAAAGCAACTTCAGTTGACCGGGGATATTTCCCCAATAACATGGGGCACCGATGATGACGACATCAGCCAGTTGGAGTTTATGCAACATCTCGACGGAGTCATCCTTAGGAAGCACACACGCATTCTTGGAACGGCAGACCATACACCCCATACAGGGTTTAACATTCAAATCATTGGCTCTTATTACATCTACCTCACAACCGTGGAAATCGGCTTCTTCTATCATAATGTCAAGCATTCGAGAGATCAATCCCTTACGACGAGGACTTCCGTTAATTACAAGTACCTTCTTCATTGTTCTTACCTTTACATATCCTTTGATATGCTCCTCTATAGACTAATTTTGTTCATTTAATTTCTAATAATCCTGCAAAGATAAACAAATATTCGAAAATACATCACCTTTCCTAAAGAATTATTGAAGAAAAGTTGTACTTTTGCATCGCTTATTTTAAAATTATGGCAACGAAGGTAATTATCAAGACTACAAAGGGCGACATTCGTGTACGACTCTATGATGAGACCCCAAAACATCGCGATAACTTTATCAAATTAGCTAAAGAGGGGTATTTTGATGGAACACTCTTCCATCGAGTAATAAAAGACTTTATGATTCAGGGCGGTGACCCTGACAGTAAGGATGCTCCTAAGGGAAAGCGTCTGGGTACCGGTGGACCAGACTATACGATTCCTGCAGAGTTTGTATATCCGCAATATTTCCACAAACGTGGTGCTTTGAGTGCAGCCCGCCTGGGAGACGAAGTAAACCCGGAAAGAGAAAGCAGTGGCAGTCAGTTCTATATCGTATGGGGCAAGACTTTCAAGGAGTCTGAACTCAAACAGATGGAGAAGCAGATGGCTATGCAACAGGAGCAACAGGTATTCCAGTCGTTGGCTACGGCTCATCGTAACGAGATTATGGATATGCGTAGAAACCGCGACCGCAATGGACTGATGCAGTTACAAGATAAACTGGTAGATGAGACGAAGGCAAAATGCAAGGAGATGGGTAAACCTACCTTTACCCCAGAACAGGTAGAAACCTATACCACCGTGGGTGGTACTCCGTTCCTCGACAATCAATATACGGTCTTTGGAGAAGTTGAAGAGGGTCTCGACGTGGTAGAGGCAATCCAGAACTGCAAGACATCAAGAGATGACCGTCCTGAGGAGGACATCAAGATGACTGTCGTAGTAGAATAATATTCAGACATACGATGATAACGGAAACGTCCGGGCTTTTTAGTCCGGACGTTTGTCTATGAATTCGTATCCACGATAAGCCGATTCAGGAAAGTTGAATATCGCATCACTGATACCTCCACTACGGAAATTACTGATATTCACCGTTGTCCAGAAGAATGCGACCTTAATCTTCAAACTCTTTGGAGCACGGGTAATCTTATCAATGATCGCCTTGACATGTTTGATGCCGCTCTTCACACCAGGTTTAGCATCGAGCATGATCACAAAGCCCTCACGACTGTCAGCAATATGATAGTAATAATTATCCGGAGAGAAAGTAAACTTACTGGCAAAGCGATCCTTCTTTTTGGATTTCGGGTTATGGAGTTCCACTGTATGCTCCTTCTTGTCTACCCGATAGAAACGGTTACCGTCACTCCATGAAGCATAACGGCTCTCCACAAAGCGCTGTTTATTCCCCTTATACCATATCGTCCCAGCAGTCTTGTAGAGTCCCACGATATTAACACTATATCGAAACGTACTTCCTTGAGGGCCATAAACCATCTGATAGATTCTGTCGAACATCTCACGGGCCTGTCGCTCATTTGGCGTAACCTTTCCGAAAGCCGAAATGCCCATCATGACGGCAATCATCAGTATCATTATTCTGTATCTTTTCATAAAACAATATCACATTTGATAATTTCAGCCGGCAAAGTTACAAAAAAGCTGCGATTCTTTCGTTATCTAACAGAAATTTTATATTTTTGCATCCGAATTAGGTAAAAGATTAAAAAGATAATGGAAAAGTTACCAAATGATCCGATGATGCTGTTCAGTTCTGTCAACATGCTGCTCCGTGATGAGGAGTACAAGAACTTGGACGAGCTCTGTTACGCATTCGGCATCGAGCGTAAATCGCTTGAGGCTAAGCTTGCTACCGCCGGCTTCGAATTCAACGAAAAAGAAAATAAATTCTGGTAAAGAATAGCATCAACTCCCGCATCATCGTGGGAGTTTTTTCGTTTTTTACCATCCCCGCAAACAACAAATTACCAATAAAAGAAATAATACAAATGGCAAACTTAAGATTTGAGGTTGTAGCAGAGGCCTTTAAGAAAAGACCTGTTGACGTGAGGACTCCTTATGAGAGACCTTCGGAATATTTCGCAAAGTATGTGTTCAACCGCCAGAAGATGTACAAATACCTGCCTGCCGACATTTACGAAAAGTTGGTTGACGTGATGGAAAATGGTGCTCATCTGGATAGAGGTATCGCTGATGCTGTGGCCGATGGCATGAAGCAATGGGCTATGGAAAACGGCGTTACCCACTACACACACTGGTTTCAACCTCTGACAGAAGGTACTGCCGAGAAGCACGATGCTTTCGTGGAGCATGATGGCAAGGGCGGAATGATCGAGGAATTCTCGGGTAAACTCCTCGTACAACAGGAACCGGATGCTTCCAGTTTCCCTTCGGGTGGTATCCGCAACACTTTCGAGGCTCGCGGTTATTCTGCTTGGGACCCTACATCTCCTGTCTTCATCATGGACGACACGTTGTGCATCCCTACCATCTTTATCTCATACACAGGCGAGGCTCTCGACTACAAAGCTCCTCTGCTTCGTTCCTTGCATGCCGTCAATGTCGCTGCTACTAATGTATGCCATTATTTCGACCAGAATGTCAAGAGTGTCCATGCGAACCTCGGATGGGAACAGGAATACTTCCTCGTGGACGAAGACTTATATTTCGCTCGTCCTGACCTGATGCTTACCGGTCGCACGTTGATGGGACACGATTCTGCCAAAAACCAGCAGATGGATGACCACTTCTTCGGTACAATCCCTGAACGTGTACAGGCCTTCATGAAAGACCTTGAGATTCAAGCGCTCGAACTCGGCATTCCTTGTAAGACCCGCCATAATGAGGTGGCACCGGGACAGTTTGAGTTGGCCCCAATCTTCGAGGACTGCAACCTGGCCGTAGACCACAACATGTTATTGATGTCGCTCATGAAGAAGGTGGCTCGCAAGCATGGTTTCCAGGTTTTGTTGCATGAGAAACCTTTCGCCGGTATCAACGGCTCGGGTAAGCACAACAACTGGAGTCTGACCACCAACACGGGGGTTCTGTTGCACAAGAGTGGCAAGACTCCTGAAGACAACCTGCGCTTCGTGGTATTCATCGTGGAAACCTTGATGGGTGTATATAAGCATAACGGACTTCTGAAGGCCAGTGTGATGAGTGCCACCAACGATCACCGCTTAGGTGCCAACGAAGCACCTCCTGCCATCATCTCTTCTTTCCTCGGTCGCCAGTTGAGCGATTTGCTCGACCATATTGAGAAGGCTGACAAAGATGAACTCTTCAAGATCGAAGGTAAGAAGGGTATGCAACTCGGCATCCCTGAGATTCCTGAGTTGATGATAGATAACAACGACCGCAACCGTACTTCTCCTTTTGCCTTTACCGGTAACCGTTTTGAGTTCCGTGCCGTAGGTAGCGAGGCCAACAGCGCCAGTGCGATGATCGTACTGAACACCGCCGTTGCCGAAGCGCTCACCAACTTCAAAGTTCGTGTGGATGCGCTCATCGCTAAAGGTGAGGACAAGACCAGCGCTATCGTTGACATCATCCGCGAAGATATCAAAACCTGCAAGCCAATCCGTTTCGACGGCAATGGTTATAGCGACGAATGGAAAGAGGAAGCAGCCCGTCGCGGCCTCGACTGTGAAGCAAGTTGTCCTGTATGTTTCGATCGTTACCTTGATGCTGACAGTATCAAGATGTTCGAGAGCGAGAATGTGATGCAGAAGAACGAACTTGAGGCACGCAATGAGGTGAAATGGGAAACCTATACCAAGAAGATCCAGATAGAGGCTCGTGTGATGGGTGACTTGGCAATGAACCATATCGTTCCTGTGGCTACCCATTATCAGAGTCAGTTGGCTAAGAATGTCGGTAGCATGATAGAAATCTTCGGACGTGAGAAAGCTTTGGAGTTATCCGACAGAAATATCAAGATCATCACAGAGATTGCCGAGCGTACCGACAGCATAGAGAAAGGTGTAGAGGAACTGGTGAATGCACGTAAGGTTGCCAATAAGATTGAGGATGCCCGAGAAAAGGCCGTTGCTTATCACGATACCGTTGCTCCTAAGATGGAGACGATACGTTGTCAGATAGACAAACTAGAACTCATCGTCAGCGATGAGCTATGGACGCTTCCTAAATATCGCGAGATGTTGTTTATCAGATAATTCCGAAAAAAACATATCAAAAAGCCGGTTGGGAATATTCCTAACCGGCTTTTATTTTGTTTTATTTCAGATGTATTCTCATGTTAGAAGCGATATACTCCGAACGACTTGGCAGGGATGGTGATCGTGACACGATTCCCTGATGCTTGAATATCCGAAGTGTGCGGAATAACGGTATTCTTGTGCTTGATGGTATTCTCTGCCAGACGGTTACCATGGAGAATCGTAGCCTTACCGCCATTCAACTTGCCCCCCTTGAAGAAGAGCGTGATCTGCTGATCCTTGTCAGCATTGTTACCGATCTTCACGATATAATTCTTTGAAGGTTTATCATAAACGGCACTAGCATAAAGACCATCCTGTCCGGTGAGGACCTTACCGTCTTCGGTGATGTTTACGATGTTGGTACCCTTATTGGTGCCATAGAGCATCTGTACATACCAGTTGACAGAACGTACACTCGTGAGATTATCAAACCAGATCAAGTCAGGACGCCACTGCCATCCATCGACATGTGCAAAGAGCGGAGCATAAGTAGCCTGATAGACAACATCTGCGTTGCGCTCAAGACCTGTCATGAAACAAGCCTCTGAGAGTGCTGCCTCGAAAGAGTTTGGTTCATGATCGGCATGGGCAGCATACTCACCCGCAAAGACCTTAGGACCCTTACGATCATACTTATCATAACGGTTAGCGTTATCGAAGAACCACTTAGGACTCATATAGTAATGCTCATCCACGAGGTCCACCTTCAACTTGCGCATCTGTTCCCATCCATAGTCGAAATCCTTGCCAGACGCAGAAGGACCCGAAGTTCCACAGATCTTGATGTTTGGATATTTGGCACGAATCTGCTTCACGAATTCTGCCAAGCGCTCAGGATATACCTTACCCCACTGTTCGTTGCCTACACCAATCTGCTTCAGGTTGAAAGGAGCCGGGTGGCCCATCTCTGCACGGAGCTTACCCCACTTCGTGTTCACACCTCCGTTGGCGAACTCTATCAGATCGAGCGCATCATCAATATAAGGTTGAAGGTCTTTCACAGCCACATGCGCATTAGCGTCATCATCTTTGTTCTGGAACTGACAGGCCAATCCACAGCTGACAACAGGCAATGGTTCTGCCCCGATCTTCTCTGACAAAAGGAAGAACTCATAGAATCCCAATCCGTACGATTGATAATAATTAGGATACATACGATGAGGGAAGGTATAGTTCCATCTGTTCTCGTTCAAAGGACGGTTCTCTACAGGTCCTACGGAATTCTTCCACTGATAGCGAGTGGCCAAGTCGGTACCCTCCACGATACAACCACCAGGGAAACGGAAGATACCAGGATGTAAATCGGCCAAGTCCTGTACCAAGTCGGCACGAAGGCCATGCCAGTTGTCTTCCGGGAACATACTGATATGATCGAGGTCAACACCCTCCTTACCCATCAGGAAGATACGCATAAAGCCCTTCTTCACCGTCTTCTTCGACAGCAGCGTAGCCGTATATTTCTGCCATTTATTATTGGTCACCGTGATGGTGTCGCGAGCAATAGGAGAATCATCCTCGCCAACGATTTCCACACGGAGTTTGGTCTTCTTACCCTGTAAGTTATTCAGACGCGCATACACAGAGAAATCATATTTCATCCCCTTCTTCAATCCCATACCGAAGAAGCCATGATTCTCAAGACCGGTAAGTTTCTGATCATGGCCGGCATTCTGAAGGGTTACATAATGAGGATTACGCTCAAAGGCCGGTTTGAAATCATTTACCATGACATTTCCAAAGACATTCCATCCCATCAGATGGTTAGGGAACTCAAAGGAACGATTCTCTACCATCTCGGCATAGAGACCGCCATCGGCTCCAAAGTTGATGTCCTCGAAGAAGATACCATACATCGTCGGTTGAATAGGAGCACCCGGTTTAGCATTCACCGTGAATAGGTGTTGGGCGTTCGCACAAAGTGATGTCATTGCGGCAAAAAGCAATGCACCAAGAATTTTAGGTTTTTTCATTTTAAAAGTTATTATTTAGGTTTTCCTCCGCAAATATACAAAAAAAACATCGTCCGACAATACTGGTTTCTAGTTAAAAATTGAGAGATACCGAAAATTTATTGTAAAAGCAAACTAATAGGACGTAAAAACGCAGTTAACTACGTAAGCTGATGCAGTTAATTTCGTAAGGTAACACGATTAACTGCGTAAAGCGATGAAGTTAACTGCATAAGGCGATGGAGTTAACTGCGTAAAAACACGCATTTAAGCCAACCATTTGAACTCTTTGAAAATTAGAAATTATTAATAATTCTTCCACCTGCTGGAGGAGTAGGATTTCCGTTGTTAAGCTGTGCCTGTATTTGAAGTCTCTGTTGTTCTGTAAGACGTGTGTTATTACCGTCATAAACAACAGAATCTAATTCCAAATAAGTATCAGACCTTGCCACAAACGGGAGATAGTAGTAGTTAAGCCATGATCTATCTTTATCGGATAAATCGCGTCCTTGTGATATATAAGAACCGTCTTTCTTAGTATACATTGGTTTTGATAATCTAGAACTACTTACGTCTTGAGGTCCACTATATCTGAAGTTTATGTAAGGATAGTCGATATTATATTTATCATCATGAGTAGGCAACCCTAATTCAGCGTTGTATGAATTTAGAGAAATAGCCATTAATAATTAAAACCCCCGAAAGTTTTTTATATAACTTTCGGGGGATATTACAAAGAATTACTGTTCTGCAGTTTGATCGGCTGTTGTTGGCCAGTAAGGATTCTGGTACAACGGACTCTGATCGATACTCTTGTGGTCAGCGGCAGTGAGCAAGAACTGGCGTAATGGTAATGGTTCCAGATAGTGAGCCATTCTCCATGTCAGACCATTGTAATAATTGTTGTTGCCCTTGATGACCTCATGAGGACGATAGTATTCACTCAGACTCTTGGCAGAGAGCGTAGCGCTGTTACTTCCGTCGGCAACAGCTCCTGGATACCAGTCTTCCATCACGGTATTCCATACATGGATGCCCTCGGTATGAGCAGGATTCTGAATCAGCTGGTCGTAAGAGCGCCAGCGCTGGAGATCCATGCCACGAAGACCTTCGGCCAGGAGTTCGCAACGACGCTCACGACGGATATTATAGAGCACCTTGTCGGTAAGTTGCTTACCAGCGGTATAAGAACCCCAATCAAGGGTTTCCTTACTCATATCGGTAGCATCGATAGTGGTCTGTGGATTAACGGCTGCACCGGTGAATCCTGCTCTCTCGCGTACGATCTTCCAGTATTCCAACACCTTGCCCGAAAGACTATGGGTGAGCATATACTCGGCCTCCATATAGTTGAGCAAAGCCTCCGTAGCGCGGAACTCCACACATACGTTAGAGCTAGCACCGTTGGCAGTCTGCTCCTTATCAAAGGTCATACCCTTTCGTATTGCATAACCGGTGATATATCCATCCTCAGCATTCGCATTGGTGATGGCAGGAACTGGTTCTATCTCTGTATAATGGTCTTCTGAAGATGACATGTTCTTGAAACAGTTGATGTCACCAGGTTTCTTCAGGAATACAGCCAAACGAGGGTCACGATTCTGTGTTACCTTGTTTACTGAGGTATCACAATATTCGTAAGCGGAAGCATAGATAGGTTTGCCATCCTTCATCAGATAACCTTCTACCAGACTACGGGTGAAACCGGTACCGATGTTACCCTTCTCTACGGCAACCTCGACATCATTTCTTACACCCAACGACTTGTTATACTCGCGCCATAACAGAATCTCTGGTTTACCGGCATCGCTGGTGGTTCCCCAGAGTTCGAGATAAGGATTGCTCTGTCCTTCCTTCTGAGGTACGATACCATTATTGGTAACCAACAGGTTCTTATACTTCTCTGCCACCTTCTCGGCAGCCTCAGCAGACTGGGTAAAGAAGTATTTGGCCTCAGCATCGATAGAGCCCGTAGGATACTGATAGTTGGCATTCTTTGCGGCACCCGGCCATCCCTTACCATTAGGAACGAAAGGTGTACCGGCAAAGTTGGTGAGCCAAGAGCCTTCGAATAGGGCTACACGACTCTTGAACAACAAAGCCACGTCATAAGATACACGGGTGTGACGGTTTTCGAAATCTTCCTTCAGGTAGGTTGTTGCCGTATCTAGGTTGTTGATGATGAAACGGGCAACCTCGTTACAAGGTTGACGCTTGTTGGCTGCCACGAGGATGGCTTCGTTATCAGGAAGGGCCTCGGTAAGGATTGGCAGGTCGCCAAACTTCTTCAACAGATCAAAGTATGCATAAGCACGGAAGAAATACAGTTCACCGATATACTGGCGAATATTCGTCTCATTGCCACTAATCTGACCGGCAGCATACTTGGTCTTGACCTGATTCAACTGATAGTTGATATTACGGATGTTGCCCCAACTCCAGTCACCATTGGTATTACTGGTCTTGTAGAGATTCTTGGTAAACTTACTACTTGGTGTACGCGACATCTGATTGTCGGTATTATTATCCGTTGTGTAAGTTCCATAGTCCCAACCACCATGACCGGGAAGGATATCTGTATAAAATTGGTTGGCAACAGCCTGTACTTGATCTTCGCTGGTATAGAATTTCTCCGGAGTAAGATAAGAAGGTGGCTCTTGTTCTAGATAATCAGAACAAGACACAAGTCCGGCAGCCAGCGTTAATGCGATAATAGGAAATTTATATTTTTTCATGGTTGTATCATTTTTAGAATGTAACGTTAAGTCCAAAAGAGAATGTTCTTGACAGTGGATAACCATTTGTTCTCTCGGCACTGGTACCGATCAGTTCTGGGTCGAACTGCTCAGGCATATCCGTAATGGTGAACAGGTTCTCTGCAGAGAAGAATACGCGCAGATTGCTGATGCTCCATTTTGAGGTGATGGCACGAGGAATAGTATAACCAATCTGGAAGTTCTTCAGACGCATATAAGCTGCATTCATCAGATAACGAGTCTGGCACTTTTCGTTCTTATCACTATACTGTACGCGAGGAAGCCATCCGTTGACATTCTCGCTCATATAACCATTCTGTACAGACCATGTATTGGCATCACGATAGTAATCTTGTACGGCGGTGATACCTGTTGCCCACCACTCCCAAGAGTTGGTAGCACCAAACAGATATTCCAGTGAGCCCCAAGAGCCACCCAACCAACTGTCGCGCTTCATCACGCCCTGGAAGAATGCTCTAAGGTCGAAACCTTTCCAACTTGCGTTCAAGTCGAGACCGAAGAGGAAGCGAGGTGTTGAGTTACCGATAACCTTCAAATCGCCATGGTCTTCGATTGTGTTGGCGCCATTGGTGATCTTCTTGTCGCCATTCAGGTCGGCATACATGATATCACCGGCAGCCCAGTTGCTACCGAGAGAACTCTGGTCGGCAGTAGCAAGATGCTTCTGCATCTCTTCGTCGCTCTTAGCAATACCGATGGTTTCATAACCCCAGATTTCATTCAGGTATCTGCCCTCGATATAGTTATCCAGTGAACCTGTTGGGTTATTAGGATAACGGGTAATCTTGGTACGAGCATCAGAAAGGTTGAAGGTAGCACCATAATGGAGACCATTATGTAAGGTGTCGTTCCATCCAATCTGAAGTTCCCAACCGGTAGTGCGAAGGTCGGTGTTGTTGGTAACAGGAACTGAGGTACCAAGGAGAGCAGGAAGTTCAGGAGCCTTACCCACCATGTTCTTGGTGTTACGTACATAAGCATCGATGCTACCAGTAAGTCGGTTACCAAATAATCCGAAATCGATACCTACATTGTAACTCTCTACGGTCTCCCATGTCAACAGGGCAGAGACGAGACTTGGCGCACTGGTGACATTTGTCTTCTCGCCATTCTGCAACCATGTACCGGCTACTGAGTTATAGGCAATAGTCTGATAAGTTTGATACCAGTTGTTGATATTCTGGTTACCCAGAGAACCGTAAGAGAGACGGAGTTTCAAGTTGTCGAGCCACTTGATATCTGCATTCTTCATGAAACTCTCTTCGGTGATTCTCCAACCGAGTGATACAGAAGGGAATGCTTTCCACATACGGTCACGACGGAATCGTGAAGTACCATCATAACGCAAGTTGGCCTCAAGGAGATAACGCTCCATATAGTTATAGTTGATACGACCGAAGAAACCGGCTGTCTGCCATTGGTTGCGGGCACCGTTCACAGAAGGTACTACGGCAGTGCCATTATAGGCAAGTCCGTTTGTCAAGTCAACTTCTGGCTTTGATGGGTCGAGGATACCATCACGCTGCAAACCGAACTCAAGACGTTTCAACTGTTCTGTCTGGAAACCGCCCATCACATGGAAGTTATGCTTCTTGTTAAGATTCCAACTATATTCCGTATAGGCTTGGAAGTTCAGATAATTATCCTTGAATTCGTCTTCGTGGACGTTTGAACCTTGATTATAGATTACGGCATCACCTGCCACATTATGGTTGTAAGTACGCTGACTGTCCCAATGACGTGTACGGTTATCTACCTTATAGTTGAATTCTACATGGGTAACCCAGTTCTTGATCGGTTCGAAAACGAATCCTAACTGATGATTCAACAAATCGCGCTCTGTCGTGTCCTCACCACCTGTAGCAAGTCCGAGAGCTGGAGATGGTGAACTATAGAGATAGCCGTTACGATCGTAAAGAGGAAGCATTGGCCATCCTTGACGAGCCATATCACTATACAGACTACCCGTCATGGCAGAAGGACGCTTATAGTTGGTACGAGTATAGCGCATCGCATAGTTCATGCGAGCCCATTTAGACAACTGTGCACTAAACTTGGCTGTTCCGTTGTAACGCTTATAGCCATCGGAACCCATATTCATGAAACCACCCTTGTCGAGATAGTTGAATGATGCATAGTAGTTCATCTTATCACTACCACCATTCACACTGGCGTTATGTTCCATAGAGAAGGCTGTGCCTTTATAGACAACATCATACCAGTCGACATCGTCGATACCATAGCCATAACCGTCTGCCCATGTGGTACCATTCTCTGTAGGGATAGCATAAAGCAAGGTACCGTCAGCAGCCTGACGAACACCAGGACTATATGGAGTGGCATTGTGATAAGCTACGATCTGCTTCATTCTGTCTTCACCGAAGAACACACTTTGTCCACTATTTGTCTTGGCATCATTCACCCAAGCGGCATAGTCGACAGAGTTCATCATGTGTTTGCCACGAATCAAATTACTAAACTGGAAACTGTTGTTATAGTTTACCGTAACCTTACCTTCTTTACTACCATTCTTCGTGGTAATCAGGATGACACCGAACGGTGCGCGAGATCCATAGATAGAAGAGGCTGCAGCATCCTTCAATACAGAAATGCTCTCGATATCCTGTGGGTTCACGGTATTGATATCGCCCTCCATACCGTCTATCAGGATAAGAGGTGATCCACTGGAACCTTCGCCAATGGTGGCTGTACCACGGACATTGATAGATGGATTCGACTCCAAGCTACCACTTGTAGAAGAAATCTGCAATCCCGGAACGACACCTTGCAGAGCTTGTGCAGCACTCTGCACCGGACGCTGGGCAAGTTCTTCACCGTCTACAACGGCCACAGAACCGGTAAGGTTCACCTTCTTCTGTGTACCGAAACCTACGACAACGACCTCGTTCAAGGCCTTGCTATCTTCTACCATCGTAATGTTAATAGGTCCACGACCGACCTTGACTTCTTGGTTCTTGAATCCGATGTAAGAAATCTCAAGTATTGCACCCGGTTGGGCCTCAAGAGAGAACTTACCATCCAAATCGGTGATAGCACCGGCAGAGGTTGAACCTTTCACCTTAACGGTGGCACCAATGATTGGTTCACCTGTAGGGTCAACGACATGTCCTTTAACAACATTCGATTGTTGTGTGATCTGTGCAGCTGAAGCTTGTATCACTCCAAGTGGAGATAATGAACACCCAACTGTCAATGCCAAAAGCATCATCGTGCGTTTTGACGTCATCATAAGATAATCGTGTTTCATTAATTAAAAAATTAGGTTAAATAGATATATTATTAATTTAAGTGATTAATCATTTCTTCAGTTTCCAACTATCTTTCCATTCGATAACAGGAACATCATCAACGAACTGAATAGGCAGCCACAGATATCTGGAATCATCCGGATGTGATGGGCGCCATTCGTCGGCCATGAAGATATAGGTGTGCTTTTTAGGTAGAGGGAGTATATAGGTACTCTGTCCGTTGAATGTTTTCTTGGCATTCTCACCGACACAAGGTGATGGATGTTGTTTCCATGGTCCCCAGATACTATTGCTCGAGAACATACGCGCTTCATTGGGAGCCCACCCTGTACAGCCACTGGTTATCATCCAGTATTTTCCGTTGTGCTTCATAATGGCAGGTGCTTCATTCTGTCCTCCTGCTGCCACGCGTACATATTTTCCTGTATGTGAGGTGTAATCATCGGAGAGTTCTGCGATATGCAGGGTCATATTTTCCTCGGATGAGAAGATATGGTAGGCTTTGCCGTCATCATCGACAAAGAGTGTCATATCACGGGCCATCTGTCCTCCTGCTAGGTCACGCTTTAGGAAAAGTCCTTTCTTCACGGCCTCATTCCATTCCGGTGTCCACCATTCTTTATATTTGTCAGCATCAAGACGGTTCAGTTCTGCGATCTGTTCTGCCGTCATATCCATAGGATATTTCCCGGCATTCACACGCGAAGAACGGAGAAAGCGGTAAGGACCGGTGACGCGATCGCTCACAGCAACACCTGCACGAGCAGCTCCATACCCTTGACCTTTGAGTTCCAGATGAAACCACATGACAAACTTGTGGGTTTTACGATTGTAGATGACTTTGGGGCGCTCCAAGATGCAACCTTTCTCGATATCATTGCCTGGTTCATCAGAAACCGACAAGGCAACGCCTTCATACTTCCAATCTTTCAGATTCTTCGAAGAATAACAATTTACACCAACTAACGCCGCTGTTGTCTTGGCGTCTTTGTCTTCTCCAAACCAATAATAACGGTTACCGTACTTGATAATACCTCCACCATGTGCATTGATGTGCTTTCCAAAATTATCGGGCCATAACTTTCCCGGATGAAATTCCTGCCCATATATTAATATGGTGGAAAGAAACATAAACATGGTTGTTAGACTTCTTAGGTTGTAGTGCATTTTCTAGGTTATCTATTTTTGACACAAATATAGATATTTTATCATTAATGACCAAAAGAAAAAGAGAAAAAAGATAGATATATTTGATTATTCGGCATATTATACGTAATTTTGCCATAAATAAGATTTGCACAAATGGAAAATCCATATATCAAACAATATCCCGATCTGATGTCGGGGAAAAAAGTAATGTATGTTCATGGTTTCATGTCCTCTGCACAAAGTGGAACGGTGAAACTTTTACAGGAATTGATGCCGCAGGCTGATATCATCGCCGAGGATATTCCCCTGCATCCGGAAGAGGCTCTGACGATGCTTAGAGAACTTGCTGACAGGGAGAAACCGGATTTGATCATCGGTTCTTCTATGGGTGGTATGTTCACGGAGATGCTATATGGATATGATCGCATCCTCGTGAACCCGGCCTTTAAGATGGGTGACACGATGAGTAGTATGACGGGGAAACAGCAGTTTCAGAATCCACGAAAGGATGGCGTACAAGACTTCATGGTGACGAAAGGTCTGATCAAGGAATATGCTGAGATATGCTCTCATTGTTTCGAGGGCTGTGAAGACGAGGACAAGGGTAGGATCTTCGGTCTCTTCGGTGACAAGGACCCTGTCGTACATACCTTCGACTTATTCCGTGAACATTATCCTCAGGCCATCTATTTCCATGGCGAGCATCGCCTCATCGACAAGGTGGCTCATCATTATCTGATTCCTGTCATCCGTTGGATTGATGACCGACAGAACGGGAAGGAGCGTCCTGTCGTCTATATTGACTATTCTACGCTGCACGATAGTTATGACAATCCTACATCAAGTATGCACAAGGCTTATGAGATGCTGATTGAAAACTATCAGGTGTATATCGTTGCCGATGCTCCTACCAACGACCATGAGTATCTTACGAAGGTACAGACATGGGTGGAGGAATATCTTAGTGCTCCGGCATGGAACCATGTGATCTTTACCAAACAGAAAAATCTGCTCTATGGCGATTATTTCATCGATACCACACCTGATGAGAATTTCATGGGAACGACTATCGCCTTCGGCAGCAACGAGTTCAAAACTTGGGAGGAGATCATCACGTTCTTTGAACGACTGGGTGGACAATAACCCTTTATCATAAAAAAGACGGAATATCAATATTCCGTCTTATCTGTTTTCTGCATCCATGCTTCGAAAGCTTTAATGGCTTCGGCACGCATGAAAATTTCCATTGGTTTATGACGATCTACCGGTTTTAGAGCAATCTCCTGATAGATGAAATCATCATCAAATCCTATCTTTGCAGCATCTTTACGATCGTTAGCATAATAGATCTTGTCGAGATGTGCCCAATAGATTGCTCCCAGACACATCGGACACGGTTCACAACTCGTATAGATGTCACAACCAGCCAAATCGAAAGAGCCCAACTTCTTAGTAGCCTTACGGATGGCATTCACCTCTGCATGGGCAGTAGGATCGTTGTCAATGGTAACACTATTAGAAGCCTCGGCTATAATCTCGCCATCCTTGACGATGACAGCGCCAAAAGGACCTCCGCCATTCTTGACGCTATTAATAGAGAGGTCGATAGCTCTCTGCATAAAATCCTTTTTTTCCATAGGCTTTGTTTTTATGAATAGCAAGCAAAGGTACAAAAAAAATGAATTAGAACAAAATTTTTTCCGTATCTTTGCAATAATATGGAGAATATCATTACAGCAGAAGAACTCTTCCATAGAGTGGAAGAGATACTTACGCGGGCTGACCTTGACGGTTCTGCACGCAATAAGATGATGCACGACACGTTGGTGCTCTGTTGTCATGCGGGAATCAAAGATACGCAACAGAGTTATGGTAATCTATTCTCTCAAGTGGATTATCTGTGTAAGTTGCATCATATGAGCGCCGGTGACAAGATGGCAATACAGACGATGCGCCGACATAGCAATTCGGAAGTTCCTCTGCCATCAACGGAGATGAAATATGATCTGCGCGCACTTTGTCTGCTGATTTCTGCGGTATTCTCCGTAGATATTCCTTCGAATGTCGTAAGCCTCATCCCTTCCGAAAATCGTCCCTACACGAGTCAATTGGATATCAACAATAGGTACATCCGTTGTATCGTACAGCAGTTTGACGAGAATTTCATCTTCGTCAGCATGGATACGGAGCATGCTGATATGGATTTCAAGATACATCTGCGCAACGAAGAACTTGCCATCGACCATAGTTATCTCACCGACATCCTTTACAAGGGGATGCAACTGAATCTCCTTGATAATCATGTTGATAAGGCTTCAAATACGATAACGGCACGAATCATCGTGGTGGAACCGGATTATCTGATCGACATCAGCGCCATTGCGGCTTGTTTCTTGGAATGTGGACATCATCCTCTTCTCTATATCGTCAACCAGATGAAACCTCGGGCAAACTCGCAGGCTACTTTACTCGGTAACTTTGCGGGAAGTGCTCTTGATGATATCATCAACTGTCGAGAACAATACGATCCTCGTGACACTCTTAAAAGTAATTTCAAGGAGAAAGCGCTGGAGTTTTGTACCTGTACCGGTTTCGATTCTCAGAAGTTCAAGGAGGATGCTTACAAGCAATGCTATAATCTTGGACAGGTCGTTCGGGTTCTCTTCGGGAAGATGCCGGGACGCGAACATCTTTACGACAAAAGTAAGGCTATCCTCGAGCCTTCATTCATCTGTGAGGCTTTGGGCATTCAAGGACGAGTCGACTTGATGACAACAGATTATAAACTGCTGGTGGAACAGAAATCGGGCAGGAATATCAATGTGGAGCGCCGACAGTCTGACCCACGTTACCGTAGTTTCCAACTTGAAAACCATTACGTGCAGTTGCTGCTTTATTACGGTGTGCTGCATTATAATTTCCATCTCGGTAAGGAGAAGGTGGACATTCGACTACTTTACTCTAAATATCCTCCACGCGATGGGTTGATGGTAGTAGCTTATTATCAGAAACTCTTTCGAGAGGCGATAAAGTTCCGTAACCAACTGGTTACTGAAAATATCGGGATGGCTCGTGACGGATTCGAGACCAGACTCAACGAACTGTATCCGGACTTCTTGAATGTAAACAAGTGTGACAGTTATTTCTATAAAAGGTTTATCACTCCTCAATTCGCCGAGATCACCGACCCTATCCATCAACTATCTCCACTCGAAGAAAGTTATTTCTGCAGGATGATGACTTTCGTCCTGCGCGAAGAACTCATCTCTAAGTTGGGCGCTCAGGAGGGAACAAGCAATTCGCAGAGTGACCTGTGGAACTTGCCGCTGGCAGAGAAGAAAGATACAGGAAGTATTTATACGGGACTGAAGATAGTAGAGAAATCGAAAAGCTCTGATTTCAATGGCTTCGACACGCTTACGTTTTCTATTCCTGATCAAGGGGAAGACTTTCTGCCCAACTTCCGCATGGGTGACATGGTATATCTCTATGCTTATGCTGACCAAGCAACGCCTGATGTGCGAAGCGCAATCCTCTTCAAAGGTGTGCTACAGGAGATTCATACTGAACGAATCATCGTACATCTGAACAATGGACAACAGAATCCGGATGTCATCACCGGTGATAACTTTGCGATAGAGCATGCTTCTTCGGATGCTTCCATTGGTGGAGCTATACGGGGTCTGCATCAACTGATATGTTCTGAACAGCACAAACGACAGTTGCTCTTAGGGCAACGTGAACCGAGAAAGGATGAGTCGCTCGTCCTCTCCGGAAGTTACGACGACATCCTTGATCCGATACTTCTGCGGGCCAAACAAGCACAAGACTATTTCCTACTCATCGGGCCACCGGGAACGGGCAAGACCTCTCGCGCTCTCCAGTTTATGGTACGCGAGGCTTTATCCACACCGAGACGTAATGTTCTGCTTATGTCGTACACGAACCGTGCCGTCGATGAAATCTGTGAGATGCTGTGTGATAACGAGATTCCTTTCCTTCGCATCAGCAACGAGTATTCCTGTGATGAGCGTTTCAAACCATATCTGCTGGAAAAGGCCATAGAACATTCTCCTAAACTTGCTGACATCCGTAATATATTAATAGGTACGCGCGTAATCGTAGGTACCACATCCTTCATGGCTGCCAAACCTTTCATCTTCAATCTTAAGCATTTTGATTTGGCAATCATCGATGAGAGCAGTCAGATTCTAGAACCCAACCTCATCGGTCTACTGACACTTGTCGACAAGTTTATCCTTGTTGGCGACTACAAGCAATTACCTGCCGTGGTACAACAGAGTGAGAACGAATCCAGAGTAGATGACAAACTGTTGCAAGATATCTGTCTCGACAACTGCCGCAACTCTCTTTTCGAACGTCTCATCCATTGGGAGGAGAAGAACCGTCGCAATGAGTTCATCGGAATTCTACGTCGACAAGGACGAATGCATCCCGCCATCGCCGAATTTCCGAACAAGATGTTCTATTTCCGTGAAAACCTCGAACCAGTACCATGCCCACACCAGTTAGACCAGTCGATTGCTCATCGTATGGTCTTCATCCCGAGTGAATTCTGCAAGCAGCCCAACATATCAGACAAGATCAATATCTCGGAAGCAAAGATCGTGGCCGGATGCCTACAGAAGATCTATCAAGAACATAAGGACGACTGGGATGCGACGAAGACCGTGGGCGTCATCGTGCCATACCGCAACCAAATTGCCATGATACGCAAGGAAATAGAAAAACTGGATATTGTCGATTTGCAGAAGATCAGCATCGACACCGTAGAGCGCTATCAAGGTAGTCAGCGCGATGTCATCATCTACAGTTTTACCATACAAAACTATTATCAACTGGAATTCCTCACAAGCAACTGTTTCCGTGAGGGAGAACGCATCATCGACAGAAAGCTCAACGTTGCCATCACCCGAGCACGAAAACAGATGATTATGACAGGTAACGTACAGATACTATCCAGGAATCTGATATTCAGAGAGTTAATCAATTTCTGCAAAGAGAAAAAAGAATTTATTGAACAATTTTAATAAACTTATAGCACAATTTTAACATAAATGATTTCCTTATATACCCAAACATTCCTACCTTTGCATCGACTATAAGAATATAGATTGTATAACAACAAATTAAGAGTTTTATGAAAAAGTTTTTAATGACTGTTATTGCAGCCGTATTGGTTGCAGTAAGTGCTGATGCACAGGTTTATGTAGGTGGTAGTTTAGGTATTGCAGGTAACGATTACAATGATAACACCACAACAAGTTACAAGTTTGTTCCAGAAGTTGGTTACAACTTCAATCGCGACTGGGCAGCAGGTGTTGCTTTCGGTTGGCAAGGCGAGACTGAGGGTAATGCAAAATCTGTAGAGGTAAACCCTTACGTTCGTTACACATTCCTTCATTCTAAATATGTAAACGTATTCTGCGATGGCAGTTTCGGCTATACACACCAGTATGATGCAGGTCAGGATGCAGACCTCTTCGCAGTAGGTTTACGCCCAGGTGTTGCAGTCAACCTGACCAAGAGATTATCATTCGTTACTCATGCAGGATTCCTTGGCTGGAACCAGACCAAGAATAACAACACCAATGTAAAGGTAAGCCACTACGGTCTCGACCTTGATGGCAACAACTTGACTTTCGGTTTGTATCTGAACTTCTAATTTTTAGAAAAGGATTATAAAGTCAATAGCAGCCAATCGGAGTATCATCCGATTGGCTGTTTTTTTGTTCTCTTTTTTCTTCTTTTCCTTATAATAGGGATTTTCCCCTAACGAATAGGGAAAACACACCATATCGTAAAGGAAAAGCCATTACCTTTGCTGCCAGAATACTTGAAAGGAAAAAACAAGAACAACAAATAAAAACAATTAGATATGAAAAAACTATTATTAATGGCAGTAGTACTGCTCTCATCAGTAGGTGCTTTCGCACAGCATACAGTAGGTAGCGTAACTTTCCAACCAAAAGTTGGTATGAACCTCGCAGGTCTTACAAACCTTGACAAAGACGACCGCCGGCTCGGTCTTGCAGCAGGTGCAGAGTTCGAATACCAAGCTACTCCTGTATTCTCTTTGAGTGCCGGTGCCTTATATTCTATGCAAGGAACACAGGACGACAAAGATAACACCCTAAAAATGGATTATATCAACGTACCTGTCCTGGCTAATGTCTATGTAGCCCCAGGTCTTGCACTGAAAGCCGGTCTGCAACCAGGTTTCCTCGTAAACAGCAGCAGTTCTGATACTTTCAAATCAGTAGACCTGTCAATTCCTGTTGGTGTTTCTTATGAATACGAGAACTTCGTGTTGGATGCTCGTTACAACTTTGGTGTAACAAACGTGGTAAAAGACGACATCAACCGTTTCATCAACCGTTTCATCAACAGTGATTGCAAGAACTCAGTATTCCAGCTTACCCTGGGTTATAAGTTCGATCTCTAATATTAGATTTTAAGAAATACCTATATTGACAAGGAAGACTCCTATACGGAATCTTCCTTTTTTTATGATAAAGGTATAATACCGCTTTGTCATCAATGGGAAAAGATGATATGCTTTCAGCTACAACAGAGATAAGAACATAAAAAAAGGGGCTCCGCTGAGTCCCAACCTTTTGTTAACCTTAAATCTAATACTATGAAAAACACGATGCAAAGGTATCTACATTTCTCTAAACGCCAAATAATTACAAAAGAATTATATTTTACCCCAACAAATTCTTGATATAAATCAAAACAGAACCTTACTTTTTCTTAAAATATTTGGAGGTATCAAAAAGAATAGCTATCTTTGCAAATAGAGACATAGAAAACAGAAAGAAGAAAGGATACAGAATTCTGACAGTAAAACGTCAGAATTCTCTATTTTTTTGTCCCTGTTAGAACATTTTAGTAGTAACAATTAAAAAGAAAATATTATGGCTTATATGTCACAAGCAGGCTACGACAAACTCGTAGCAGAGCTACGTCAGCTCGAAACAGTTGAGCGCCCTAAGGCTTCGGCTGCTATTGCAGAGGCTGCCGATAAGGGAGATTTAAGTGAGAATTCTGAATATGATGCTGCAAAGGAAAATCAGGCTCATCTCGAAGCTAAGATCAACGAACTGAAGCTAACCATCGCAGAAGCTAAGATCGTAGATATCTCTCGTCTGAGCGCTGATGCAGTACAGATTCTTTCAAAAGTTGAGATGACCAACCTTACATTGAACAAGAAGATGATCTACACAATCGTGAGCGAGCAGGAAGCCAACCTGAAGGAAGGAAAGATTTCCATCAAGACCCCTATCGCACAAGGATTGCTCAACAAGAAAGTTGGTGATATTGCGGAAATCAAGATTCCTCGTGGCACCATCCAGTTGCGCATCGACAAGATTACTCTCGAATAATCAATTCATATAAAGACATTCTGATTATGGCAACAATATTCAGTAAGATTGCAGCAGGCGAGATTCCTAGCTACAAATGTGCAGAAAGTGACAAGTTTTATGCTTTTCTCGACATTAGTCCCATCGCCAAAGGTCATACTTTGGTGATTCCTCGCAAGGAAGTAGATTATATCTTCGATATGGACGACCAGGATTTGGCCGAATTCGAAGTCTTCGCCAAGAAGGTGGCAAAAGCTATAAAAGCTGTTTTCCCTTGTAAGAAAGTAGCTCAGGTAGTTTTAGGCCTTGAGGTGCCTCATGCTCACATCCACCTTATCCCGATGAATTCAGAAGCCGACGTAAACTTCCGTAAGGAGCATCTGAAACTCGAAGATAGCGAGATGAAAACAATTGCTGATAACATCTATGCCGAATTCAAGAAGTTGGGATAACCCCTGCTTCATCTATTAATAAATATAAAGGCTGGTCTTGATAGTAATAAGACCAGCCTTTATTATATGATAAGGTATGGGAAAGCCATCACACATATCCCTCACCTTTCTTGATGAGAACCTCATTCACATATTTTTTGACGAGTGCCGAAGAATCCTCCTTCTTGCATACCAAGAGCACGTTATCCTTCTCGGCCACGATATATCCATCCAATCCATTCAGCACAGCCAGTTTACCCGACGGCATCTTGATCACATTATTATGGCAATCCTCGAGGAGCACATCAGAGTTGATGACCACATTATCGTCATCACTCTTCTGCATCGCCTCATAGATACCATGCCATGTACCCACATCAGCCCATCCGAAAGTACACTTCTTCACATATACATTTTCCGATTTCTCGAGTACACCATAATCTATAGAAATATTCGGATACGAAGGGAAGTGCTCCTTCACATATTCACTCTCCTCTTCTTCCGTGAAATCAGGGTTCACCTTGTCAAGATTACGCAACACCGATGGCAGGAACTTATACAGACATATACCAAGATAATGGACATTAGAGAGGAAGATACCCGTATTCCAGAACCATTCACCGCTCTCCATGAAAGCCTTGGCAAACTCACGGTCAGGTTTTTCGATAAAGCTCTGCACCTTAAAGATATCATCAAAGTGAGAATAGTCACCCAACTGGATATATCCATATCCCGGTTCCGGACGAGTAGGCTTCACTCCCATCGTAAGCAAGCAATTGTTGTTGGCAACGAATTCCAAGCCCTCTTTCAAGTCACGTTCAAACTGTTCAGCATCCAAGATGACCTGATCCGAAGGAACGACGACCAAGTTAGCATACGGATTACGATGAGCCACCCGATGAGCCACCCATGCCACACTAGGAGCAGTATTACGATGGATCGGTTCAGCCATCAGATTATTCTCAGCCAAATCAGGCAACTGTTGTCTTACCAAATCAGCATATTCAATATTCGTATTTACGAGAACATGATCAGGGTTCATGAATTTCGTCATGCGCTCATACGTCTGTTGCAATTGAGTTTTCCCAGTACCGAAAAAGTCAATAAACTGTTTAGGATAACTCTCACGACTACACGGCCAGAGCCTTCTACCCTTTCCACCAGCCAATATTACACAATAATCATTATTCGATGTCATCATAGTCTTAACGCATGTTTGATTTCGATGTAAAGGTACGAAAAAATAGCAATTATTAGCAAGAAAATTAAGAATTTTATGCTAAAAGTTTGTCAATTCGAAAAAAAGTACTACCTTTGCAGCGTCAATCACAAAAGACGCCATGCCCAGATGGCGGAATTGGTAGACGCGCTGGTCTCAAACACCAGTGCCGCAAGGCATGCCGGTTCGATCCCGGCTCTGGGTACAAAACAAAGTGCTGTAACTTTTAGTTACAGCACTTTTTCTTTGGTTTATTATGTAAGATTCAATAATATAAAAAATAAGGATTCTTATGTTTACAGACTGGTAAGAATCAAAATTAGTTTTTTCTATAACACAACTATTCACAGAGGACTTTTCAACCGATTTTATAAAAGAACCCTGAGTATGCTTAAACGTGAATTCAACTAGCAAATGCAAATTTACGATATTTTTTCATAAATGCATTATGATGGTGTCCGTGAATCAACTAGCAACTGTTTTTTTTAATTTCTGTTTAAAACAGAATAAATTGAGAATCATTATATATATTTGCGGTTATTACTACTAACTATTTTGGATATGAAGAAAGTTCTCGCATTAATTCTTATTACATTACCTGTAACTATGTTTACCTCTTGTTCTGGTGATGATAATACCACTATTATTAATAATGGTGGTGGAGGAGGTAGTGTTAGTAATACCAGTCTGGTCTTTAAAGCTGCAAAAGCCAATAATACGGACATAACCGGAGCAAAGGCAGTGGCTGTTGGACGAAAGTTGGGTGGAAACTCAGCATCGGCAAAAGATATGACCCGTGCTGAAGGTGATGTGAAAATCATCAACTCGTTGTTGAAAGCCTCTGACGATATGAAGTTCATTGAGGTGAAATATACCTTTGATGTAGAAGTTGCCGTGAAGGATGAAAACGGTAAGGAAGAAGATATCGATAAGGCTTCTGAAGAACAGAAGAAGGAGGTGAAGACTATCATCGAACGTGTAAACTCGAGTATGAGAATTGTTCCTAACTTCATCTTCAATGTCGGTGACAACTATCTATGGCTGAGCAATTGCCGCTATGAAGTGCCTGACTATGATCAGATGGAAGAATCACCGGTCAAGAAGATTCTGACGACAATCCGCGATGATTACAATGATTCTCATCGCAGTACACATGGCGGACAGTATTTCATTCGTAAGAGTGATGGAGCCCTAGTTACTTGGGAAATAAAGGATGGTGCGCCGAACGACTTGGGTGACGGCTATAACCCTCAGAGTATGTTGAATGGATGGCTCCATGCCGTAGGTAATCATATCTATGTACGTGAGGGCGGCTATGAGATAGACCACAACCATCCGAATGGTAGGGTGTTGCGTATCACGGATAATGGAACCTCACTCAGCTATGAGGAGATCATTCCTGCCGTGGTTGAGAATAAATATGATGTAGCTCATATCCTTCCTGCGGGTAATAATTTAGGGGTGGTTTGTCGCGAAAAGGTAATGGACAGAGGAGAAGAAAAACTGTTCCCTGTACCTTATATATATAATACATCCACCAATAAGTTGACTCGTCTTGTTATCCCGGAGGCTGATAAAAATGACGTAAACACTCGTTGGTCGTTGATAACTATTGCCGGTGAATTCTATGCGATACGTAACCATCATCAACCAGACGGTCATCCGGAAGATCCTAATAGGATGGACTTCTATAGTGTAAATGTCAATGATGCAACGGTCGGCACAATGTTGTATAGTACACCGATGCAGATTGGTATAATCTTTGATGATGACAAATTCTTTGCCAAGGGTTTTGCTACCACAGAGTCCACCTTTAAGTTTATCATGAACGATGACGGACAGGTACCACCAAAGCGCATTATGTGTATCTTCAATCCGAAGGCCAGCGGTGATGATGTCTTTGTGATGCATGAATTACCAGCCCATTATCCGGGTAGTATCAACGAATATATCAATGGCATAGCATGTGGTGATGTGGATAACGATGGCTTCTATATTTGTGATATCAACAAGAATGCAGCAGTGCGTGTAAACTTAGACTGGAGTAGAGCTTCTCAATATCAATCTCTCGAACGCAAATTCGTTCATTTTGAAGCTGCAAATATGTCTATCAAGTATGAGGCAACGACGAGTGATGGCCAAAAGATAGCCCTTTGGGTTCCTATCGTTGGAGAAAATCAAGGTAAGGTAACTGTTTTGACAGGTGATAATGGTGAAAACTATGATATCGACGTGGTTTTGAATATGGATAAATAAAAAAAAGGCCCTGAGTTTAAATAAACTCAGGGTTTTCTGTATATATATATTTCCTACCCAATAATCCATTTGCTTCCCGGTATGTCAATCATCATAGTTTCCATGAATGGGAATTTTAAAGCGAGCTATTTATACGTTCTTCTTAATTTTATACTAATTAACACGAAATTTCTTTCAATGTTTAATTTTCCATCGCTGAAAGGTGCTCATAACTCGCGAATTCTGAATTAATGATCGATTGATTATGAAAACCTAAGCTACAGTCAAAACACAACCTACTGATTTTCAAATAGTTACATTTTCTATTACCAATTATATCATCAAAATATACAGGATATATCAGTTTCTTCAGTTAACTACGTAACACTACATGCCTATTCACATCAGTATATGCAGTTAACTTCGTAAGCAGATGAAGTTAACTGCGTTCAAAAAAGGAAGTATTTATCTTCCTCAAAACATGTTTTTGGGACCATATTTTATGTTTTCCGAGAAATTTGGAGACGACACATTCTCTAAATGACGGAAAAAGTCTGCATCTTTTATTTTAACATTCACGATTTTAGCGTTAAATATATTAACACTAAGCAAAAGGAACAAGAATAGATTATTTTATTACAATTATTCACCAAAGTGAAGGTTGTGCGCTTATTACGCCTTAACCTTCACTTTATTACTATTTATCTGCACTAATTAGAAAATCCTTATGAGCACCTTAATGATGTAGACTGGCCATAGGTTTCATGCCCACTTCGATACATAGGCGACCCTCCTCCAAGCTAGAGCACTCATGGTCACTCGTAATACCGGCTTGAGCGTACTGTTTGCGCTCTTCACCCATCAGCCCTGGCGCGTGTCCGTCAATGGGCTTACCCGCCTTACGGGCGGCCTCGAGTTTGGCCATCACCTGCGTACCGATAATGGAGGCAAGGGCCGTAGCGGTGAACACACTGCCACTTGGCATGCCGGGCAAGGCACTGAAAACAGCGGGGTTCACGGCCAGAATGTAGGCCATGGTCAGAAACGTAGTGATACCCGCTAGGATCTCCGCCTTAATGCTATGCTTCTGAGAGTCGAAGCCAAAAAGTTTAGATATAATCATCGTTTTAGAAATTTTTGTTCATTCTTATGAGTAGATCCACACAAGTGCTATAAGCACTACTGAAAAATGTAACTATCAATCAAATACGTTCCGTGATTCCCACTATGTCATGAAGAGCGATGAAATCGCAATTCTAGTGCCAAATATAGAAAAAAAGCGTGGACTGTCAAGTTCTTTGTTCATTTTCTTACGTTTTGCTTTTATTTTTACCATCATCCTATGTTAATCTACCAATATCTGTCCTCGTTTTACAGTTTTTTTGTAACTTTGTACACAAATGAGTCAACAAGAATCTTCAATACAAACACTCCAGAGGCAGCGGATGCTCCTGCAGATGGAATATTACACGGAAAAGGAGGCCTTCAGGAAGCAAACCGAAACGATGGGATTGCAACGGAAGGTGAAACGTGGTGATGCTTGGTTTCCGTTACAGGTGGGAAAGAGTTTCTATAATTCTCTCAACCAGATGGCAATAGAAATTACGCGTACTGCTGATCTGGAGGTGGAACATAACTTTGAATTTGGTCGACCTGTAGCTTTCTTTCGCGTAGATGAGAAAAACAAACTGAGTTACTTTAATTTTACCGGTACGGTAAGTTATGTTGATGGTGACCGCATGGTAGTATTAATTCCTGACGGTGGACAGGCTATCGACATACAGGGATGCTCGCAACCGGTTGGTATCCAATTGTTCTTCGATGAAACCAGTTACAAACTCATGTTTGATGCTCTCGACCGTGCTATCAAGGCAAAAGGTAACCGATTGGCTCATTTGCGTGACCTCTTTTACTCTCAACAAAAAGCGGAAAGGTTCTCTTTCGCTGCTACGAAGTTTCCCTGGTTGAACCCTTCTCAGGAGAAAGCCGTCAACGAAATTCTATGGGCTAAGGATGTAGAGGTGGTCCATGGTCCTCCCGGTACCGGTAAGACCACTACCCTTGTCGAAGCCATCAACGAGGTATTGATGCGCGAAAGTCAGGTGCTGGTTTGTGCACAAAGTAATATGGCTGTAGACTGGATCTGCGAGAAACTCGTGGATAGGGGTATCAATGTGTTACGTATCGGAAATCCTACAAAGGTCAACGATAAGATGCTCTCATTTACTTATGAGCGGAGATTCGAAGCTCATCCTGATTATCCTCAACTGTGGGCGATCAGGAAAGCTATCCGTGAACTGAGACAACATAGGAAGGGACATCATGAAGATTTCCACCAAAAGTTAGACCGCCTGAAAGGACGTGCTACGGAAATAGAGATAAAGATCAACGCGGAATTATTTGGCGAAGCTCGCGTCATAGCCTCAACACTTGTAGGATCAGCCAACAGACTGCTCGATGGTATGAAGTTCGGTACACTTTTCATCGATGAAGCGGCTCAGGCACTGGAAGCTGCCTGCTGGATACCGATGCGAAGAGCTTATCGAGTGATCTTCGCCGGTGACCATTGTCAGTTGCCTCCAACTGTGAAGAGTATCGCTGCTCTGAAAGCGGGATTAGGAAAGACGCTGATGGAACGTATCGTGGAGAACAAACCGGAGGTGGTGACATTGTTGAAAGTGCAATATCGCATGAACGAAAAGATCATGCGATTCTCCAGTGACTGGTTCTATCATGGTGAGGTGCAGAGTGCTCCGCAAATCAAATACCGGGGCATTCTCGACTACGATGAACCGATGATGTGGATTGATCCTAACACAGAAGCTGAAAGAACTGGTATCGACATTGAGGAGGAGCCGCTCAAGGAGCAGTTCGTAGGTGAAAGTTTCGGACGAGTAAACAGAGGTGAGGCGGAGTTGACGCTGAATGTCTTGCAGGATTATTTCCAGAAAATAGGGAAACAACGTATCCTTGACGAGCAGATTGATGTGGGCGTCATCTCACCTTATCGTGCTCAGGTACAGTATCTGCGAAAACTTATTAGAAAAAAGGAGTTCTTCAAACCTTACCGTCGACTGATAACGGTAAACACCGTGGATGGATTCCAAGGACAGGAACGCGATGTGATTATGATCTCTATGGTAAGGGCCAACGACGATGGACAAATCGGATTCCTGCGTGATCTGCGAAGAATGAATGTTGCCATAACGCGTGCCCGGATGAAACTGATCATCCTGGGCGACAAGGAGACGTTATGTCATCATCCTTTCTATAAGAAACTATGGGAATACATCCACGATGATGTAAACTTATAGAACTTGAGAAAGTCTTTGTATCAGTTCTTCTTTTTGCAATCTTTACGACCGCAACATTTCAGAGTCTGCTGAAGGTAGTCTGCTGCAAGATGTGCAGCCTCAGCAACATGTCCACCGAATCCATGGTCACATGAGTTCAGCAGATGGAATTCACTATCCTTGATGACATAATGGAAACGCTGACCATAGGTATAAGGTACGATACGGTCGGTGTTGCCATGAAGGATAATCGCTTTACCGGTATATTTCATGGCTGTCTCGTAGATAGGAAGTGTGATGGCAGTTTTCACAAAGTTACCTCCTAACGAGCGACCACCAAACAGTTTTATCTCAGCAGGTGGATTGTAAGGATCATACTGGGCACCAAAGGTGTTCCCACGTAGGGCATCTTCTCGGAGAACTGCTGCCGGAGCCATCAGACAGATAGCCTTGATTTTCTCGACACCCATATTTCCTGCTGTCATCGCAGTAACGACGCCACCTTGTGAATGACCCGCCATTCCTATCTTTGAAACATAAGGTAATGCTGCAACATAGTCATATACCTTTTGTGCATCAATGAGTTCATTGGGTACCGTCATATCCTGGAATCTTCCTTCACTTTGGCCATGACCGTTGAAATCGAAACGGATACTGGCAATGCCTCGCTTCTCCAGACTATCTGCGAGATTCGTAAGCAAGGGTTCATTCTTGTTACCCATAAAGCCATGACAGATGATAACCATAGGGACGCGCTGTCCTTGATGGATTTTTGGAGTTTGGATAATGGCATCCAGTTGTCCGTGGTCGCCTGTGATTTTCACATTTTCAGAAATAGCATACGCATGAAGGGTAGCTAATGCCATGACAGCAAAAGCAAACAATCTAAGTTTTTTCATTATAGATATTTTAAGTTTTACGCAAAGATATAGCTAAATTGTCTATTATGTAACAAAAATATCATTTTCTTAACACCAAATAGCAATATTTTTTATATCTTTGAACCGTCATCTGATTAGCTATAATATGAGAATTAATTATTTACTACTATTGGGATTGTTACCAATAACGGCAAATGCTCAAAAGAGACATCCCCAAACAATACTTGCTGACTCAGCAATCATTTCGGTACATCCTTATCAGAAAGGATCTGCTGACATCATTGATGAAAGTCGCATGAACAAGGGTCTTATCATAAACTCACTGGAAGCTCTCAGCGGACAGGCTGCCGGTGTAAACGTTTCGTCAAATGGCTCGAGTCATATGGCTATGCTTAGTTCTGTTCGTGTACGAGGAACGACTTCGCTGACAGGAGGCAACGACCCTCTTGTCATCATCGATGGCGTATATAGTGACATTTCAACGCTGAACAGTATTTATCCGGCTGATATCCAAAGTTTCACAATCCTGAAGAATGCTTCGGAAACGGCTTTATATGGTTCCCGAGGGGCTTCCGGTGTGATACAAGTGACGACAAAGAAGGGACTCGGAAGTAAATTTCATATCTCGTATGATGGTAATATGGGTGTGCAAAGTGTGTATAAATATCTGGATATGTTATCCGGAGATGGCTATCGGACGACCGCACAGAGGCTCGGACTGGACTACGAGGACGGAGGATATCATACGGATTTCCAAAAGGCTATCAGCAGAACCGGGATGATACAAAACCATCATATTGCTTTTAGTGGCGGTGGCGAGAATTCCAACTATCGTGCTTCTCTCGCTCTAATGAAACAAAATACGATCATCAGAAAACATGACAATGCTAACTTTGCTGCAAAAGTGGACTTGCAGCAAAAGGCTTTCGATGACATCATGACCATCGACTTCGGGGTCTTCGGAAGTAGCATGAAGAAGGAGGGTATCTATGATAAACAGAAGCTCTTCTATTCGGCAGCTACACAAAACCCTACGTTTCCTAATGGGAAGAATGCAAATGGTGGATGGGACAGAAACTCTTCGGCTTCACAAATTGGAAATCCTTTGGCTCTGCTCCATGAACAAGACCACAACAAGATGCTCAACTTCAACACCCATATGGCTTTCTCTTTTGACCTGGGACAAGACTGGGACTTGAAGTTTTTTGGCTCGTACAGTTATAATTCTATAGAAAATGCACAATATCTCCCTACATGGGTATGGGCACAGGGACAGGCGTATCGGTCGGAAGTGAAAAATGAGGACTGGCTGGGTAATGCGCAACTGAATTATCATCATACCTTTGTAAATGGTAACAAGATAGAGGTAAACTTACTCGGGGAATATCAAAAGAGAAATCAAAGGGGATTCTTCACGACGGTAAAGGGGTTCTCGAACAATGATTTCGGCTATGATAACATGAAGGCGGGAAGTACCCTTCCCTATGGAGGAACGGGAAGCGACTACGAGGATCCGGCTTTGGCTTCGGCAATGTTCCTGATAAAGTATTCTTTTCATGATGTTGTTGAACTTACCGGAAATGCCAGAGCTGATGGGTCGTCTATGTTCGGTAATGGCAACAAATGGGGATTTTTCCCTTCTATCTCTACTTCTTGGGATGTATACAAGACGTTCAGTAAACTGAGAAGTCTGAGATGGTTGTCGGCATTCTCTGTACGATCGGGATATGGTCTCTCGGGAAATACGGGGGGTATAGAGTCGTATAACTCTCTGTTCTTGTTGAATCCTAATGGTCTGATCAGTTGGAATGGAACACCAACGACAACACTTGGAACGACATCCAACACCAATCCTAACCTTAAATGGGAGACAAGGGCTTCCTTTAACATCGGTGCTGATATGGGATTCCTAAGCAACAGAATCGTCCTTACCGCTGAATATTATTACAGCAGAACAAGGGATATGCTTTATATGTATGATGTGCCTGTACCTCCATTTATTTACAATAAACTATTGGCAAATCTAGGAAGCATGAGTAATAGTGGTCTTGAGTTGGGTATCGGATTGACTCCTATCCAGAAAAAAGACATGGAACTCAACATCAACCTAAACGTTTCTTTCCAGAAGAACAAACTGATTTCTCTTAGTGGAAACTATGAGGGTACACATCTGTCTGCACCGGAGCACACAAGCATAGGAAGTCTTGACGGTGCAGGATTCCATGGAGGTAACAACAATATCGTATACCAGATCATCGGTCAACCTCTAGGTGTATTCTATCTGCCTCATTGCACCGGACTTACCAAGAACGCTGACGGAAGTTATAGTTATGAGATCGCTGACTTGGACAATGATAAAGTCATCGATGTTGCCGATGGCAAAGACCGATACATAGCAGGACAAGCTACACCAAAGATGACTCTCGGTTCTAATGTAAGTTTTAGATATAAGGACTTTGACATTTCTCTCCAGATAAACGGAGCTTTCGGACATAAGATATACAATGGTACATCACTTACCTATATGAATATGAATAGTTTTCCAGAATATAATGTGATGAAAAAGGCACCTGAGACCAATATAAAAGATCAGGTCGCTACAGACTATTGGCTGGAAAGAGGTGACTATCTGAACTTTGACTATTTAACCTTGGGATGGAATGTTCCTATCAGGAATTTGTCTAAATATATCAGTAATCTAAGACTCTCGCTGTCTGTGAACAACATTGCTACCATCACATCATATAGTGGATTGACTCCTATGATAAACAGTTATGTTGTGGACAACACCTTGGGTATCGATGACAAACGTAATTACCCATCTTATCGTTCGTTTAGTTTTGGTCTCTCAATTCAATTTTAAAGATGAAAAATAAATATATCTGTATCTTGCTCTTATGCCTACTCCTGTCGGCGTGCCTTAGCGAAAATCCGGTAGGAAAGATGCCCGAAGATAAAGCTTATACTTCGGCTAAAGATATCGAACAAAATTTAGTCGCCACACTATACAACTATATCGGTGGTGCAACGGAAAGTGAGGGATTACAGGGAACACCTCGCGGTGTCTACGACTGGAACTCTATAACTACAGACGAGCAACTGATACCGGTAAGAGGTGGTGACTGGTATGATGGTGGCTTCTGGCTAAGACTTCACACACATACTTGGACACCTACGGAATTACCTCTGGAAAATACATGGAATTATCTGTATAAGGTGATCACACTCTGCAATAAGTCGCTATACAACATTGAGAAAAACAAAACTGTTCTCTCCAATACCGAATATACGGGATTTACATCTGAGGTAAGAGCTATCAGGGCTTTGTTTTACTTCTATACCATGGATATGTTCGGCAACATTCCGTTGGTAACGGATTATCATACGACTCAGAATCAAATCAAACAATGTAACAGAAATGTTGTATACCAGTTTATCATAGACGAACTGCAAAGTGTATTGCCTTACTTGGCTAATGAACATAGTAACTACAAAGGGAAGTATTACGGAAGGATTACACGCCCTGTCGCAGAATTCCTTCTGGCTAAGCTCTGTCTGAACGCTGAGGTGTACTCGGATGATGACTGGACAGACAAAAAAATCCCGAATGGGAAAGATATCTATTTTACCATTGACGGAAAAAAGAAGAATGCCTGGGAGGCTACGATCACTTATTGTGAGAAAATCAAGGAGACGGGATATGTGCTGGACGGATATGCCAAGAACTTCTGTATACACAATGAGGAATCCAAAGAGAATATCTTCGTCATCCCAATGGATAAGATGCTGTATTCCAACACGTTCTCGTATCTTTTCAGAAGTAGACACTATGCTCACGGAAGTGCTCTCGGATTAGATGCGGAAAATGGAACCTGTGCAACATGCTCTACCGTAAAGGCTTATGGATATGGTACGGATTCTGTAGACCCAAGATTCCAACTCAATTTCTTCGCCGACACGGTCAAGGTAAATGGTAATGTCGTCAAACTAAACAACGGGAAACCACTGGTGTACTATCCTCTGGAGGTATCAGAGAATATGACCGGAAGTTTATACGAGAAGACTGGTGGAGCGAGAATGAGCAAATATGAAACAGACCCGACAGCATACGACAACGGACATCTGCAGGATAATGATATCGTTTTGTTCAGATATGCCGACGTTCTGCTCATGGAAGCTGAAGCAAAGACGAGAAATGGAATGGATGGAGAAGAAGAACTCGCTGCCGTGGAAAAGCGTGTCGGTGCACCTTCCTTGTCTGCCAACTTGGATAACATTCTCAAGGAAAGACTCTTGGAACTGATGTGGGAAGGATGGAGAAGAAATGACTTGATAAGATTCGGTAAATTCGACGAGGACAAACATCTGACTGTCTTCCCTATTCCAAGCATCTGCAAAGATTTAAACCACAACCTCGACCAGAACCCGGGATATTAGAAAAAAAAGATACACATACACTATAGTATGGATTTATTTTATTAACTTTGCACACAAATTCTAGAATAATAAAAATACCGGTATGAAGATTGAAAACCAAATAAGTGCTTCGGCTATTCAGGCCATTAAAGAGTTATATGGTCAGGAGATACCAGAAAAAATGGTACAACTGCAGAAGACTCGTAGCAACTTCGAGGGTAACTTGACTCTCGTTGTCTTCCCATTCCTTAAGATTTCAAAGAAAAAACCTGAGGATACAGCTCAAGAAATCGGTGAATATCTACAGAAGAACTGTAAGGCTGTAGAGAAATTCAATGTTGTCAAGGGTTTCCTAAATCTCACCATTGCTCGTGCTGCATGGGTGGAACTCCTCAACGACATCAATGCTGATAAGAAATTCGGTGAGAAGAGAGTAACTGATGATTCTCCTCTCGTGATGATCGAATATTCTTCACCTAACACCAACAAACCTTTACACCTCGGACATGTGCGTAACAACCTGCTTGGTTGGTCTTTGGCTCAGATCATGGAGGCTAACGGTAATAAGGTGGTGAAAACAAATATCGTAAACGACCGTGGTATCCATATCTGTAAGTCTATGCTTGCTTGGCTGAAATGGGGTAATGGTATTACTCCTGAGAAGGCAGGAAAAAAAGGTGACCACTTGATCGGTGACTTCTATGTAGCCTTTGATAAGCACTTCAAAGAGGAGTGTGCAGAACTGACTAAACAGTATGTGGCAGAGGGCATGACCGAAGATGCTGCAAAGGAAAAGGCCGAACAGGAGGCTCCACTCATCAAGGAAGCTCACGAGATGCTCGTAAAATGGGAGCATAACGACCCTGAGGTTCGTGCGCTCTGGAGCAAGATGAACTCTTGGGTATACGCTGGTTTCGATGAGACTTACAAGGCTATGGGCGTAGGTTTCGACAAGATATACTATGAATCAAATACTTATCTCGTTGGTAAGAAGAAGGTTGAAGAGGGTCTTGCGAAAAATCTTTTCTTCCGTAAGGAGGATGGCTCTGTATGGGCTGACCTTACTCAGGAGGGTCTTGATCAGAAATTGTTGCTCCGTAAGGACGGTACTTCTGTATATATGACACAGGACATCGGTACTGCTGAGATGCGATTCAGCGACTTCCCTATCGACAAGATGATCTATGTCGTAGGTAACGAGCAGAATTATCATTTTCAGGTATTGTCTATTCTCCTCGACCGCTTAGGCTTCAAGTGGGGTAAGGATCTCGTTCACTTCTCTTATGGTATGGTAGAATTACCTAACGGTAAGATGAAGAGTCGTGAGGGTACTGTTGTAGATGCTGACGACTTGATCGCACAGATGATCAGCGACGCTTACAAGACCAGTGAAGATAAGGTGAACAAACTGGAAGGCATCACCGAAGATGAGAAGAAAGAGATTGCTCGTATCGTCGGTATGGGTGCACTCAAATACTTTATCTTAAAAGTTGATGCACGTAAGAACATGCTCTTCAACCCAGAAGAAAGTATCGACTTCAACGGAAATACAGGTCCTTTCATCCAATATACATATGCTCGTATCCGTAGTGTATTGCGTAAGGCTGAAGCTGAGGGTATCAAGTTGCCAGATGTTCTTACTGACAATGCTCCTCTGAATGAGAAAGAGATTCAACTCATACAAAAGATGAACGAGTTTGGTGCTGCCGTTGAACAGGCTGGTATCGACTATAGCCCAAGTGGTATCGCAAACTATTGCTATGAGTTAACCAAGGACTTTAACCAGTTCTATCATGATTATAGTATCTTGAAGGCTGATACTGACGATGAAAAGATTACCCGACTGGTACTTGCTAAGAATGTAGCAAAGATCATCAAGAACGGTATGTCTCTATTGGGTATCGAGGTTCCTGAAAGAATGTAAACGATATAGGTTCAATCCGAGGGGATGCAAGGACATTTCCCCCTCGGATAAACCCTACTAAAAAACAACATGAAGAAAAACGAATTGTTGAACCCGCCTGACTGGCGAAACGATACGGTATTACCATTGCCCAATGAGGTAAAGGCAAATGCGTGGGCTGTTGATGCCGCATGTAGCGGTAATCCGGGTCCTATGGAGTATCAGTGCATCGACTTGTCTACGGGTACACAGGTTTTTCATTTCGGTCCTATTCATGGAACGAATAATATCGGGGAATTCCTCGCTATCGTTCATGCCTTAGCTCTTATGGAGAAAGAAGGTATCACAGATAAGGTAATCTATAGCGACAGCGTAAACGCACAACTGTGGGTTGCCAAGAAACAATGCAAAACGAAATTAGAAAGAAATGCCCAGACCGAAGAACTCTATCGGATTATCGCTAGAGCTGAACATTGGCTAAAGACACATCCTATCCATACTCCTATACTGAAATGGGAGACAAAAAAATGGGGAGAATGTCCTGCTGACTTTGGTCGAAAATAAGGATTATAGGCTTTCGATATATCCTTTTGTAAAGAGGTCGTAACTTACAGCCTCAAGTTCACTCAACGTCATATTTTCTACTGCTTGCTCGATTTTCTGAATGAGCATCTGACGCTTATAATCATCCGACATACTCAGTCGGGAGGTAAATCTATTTGTTGCCATTTTCTTTTTCGTATGTAATAATCACTTGGTCACCATAAACTTCATGTTTGGCTACCGTTAAACCTGATGGTAACTGGGGAGCGGGAGTTCCTTGGTTGACATATAAACCAGTATTCGTTTCTACTCTGATCTCATCATAACATCCACTCTGGATGAAACTCTCCAGTGTCTTTGCTCCACCCTCAACGATCAGGGATTGACACGATTTCTCCATCAATGTCTTGAACAGATCTTGAACGGAAAAGTCGGAAGATAGCACGAAGCGAAGAGGGTTCTTCCCCGTCCATTCGCGAACTGTAAGCCGAGGATGTTCACGCTCGTCTGTGGTTCTTCCCACAACAATGGCATCATTCTCCGCACGAAGTTTATGGACAAGTATCTGAGTAAAAGGTGAAGAGATTTTCAAAGGTGAGAACACTTGATGACCTTTAGGATCTGTCTTCATTTCATCCAGGAACCCATTAGAAGTCTGCGCCCATTTCAATAAAACATAAGGACGATGAAGCGTGTTGACAGTAATAAAGCGACGATTCAATTCTAAACATTCATGTTCAAGAACTCCTACCGTTACCTCGATACCAGCATTCCGAATCTTCTGGATACCCCTACCCTGTACCTTTGCAAACGGATCTATGCAACCACAAACACAACGGCGTACACCTTTCTTTATAATCAAGTCGGCACAAGGAGGTGTCTTCCCATAATGTGAACAAGGTTCAAGACTTACATATATGGTAGCATCATGCAACAAAGCCTCATCTTCTGAACTAACACTGGCAAAGGCATTCACTTCGGCATGTCCTTCACCACAACGAGCATGATAACCTTCACCTATAATCCGTCCATCGGCACTCACGATGACAGCGCCCACCATGGGATTAGGCTTTGCATTCTGACGACCATTCACCGCTAGTTGTAAACAGCGGCGCATATATATTTCATCTATTTCCTGTTGCGTCATTTCCTTAATTTTATTACCTTTGCAGCATGATGACATATCGCGATTTATACACTCGACTAGAGATCTTGTATGATACAAGAGAAGCTCAGGCTATCGTAAGAACGATTCTTGAAATACGCTTCAAAATGTCATACACCGACATTGTTTGTGGCAAAGTTAATGAATTATCCGCAGACAAAGAAAAAGAATTGGAAGAAATCATGAAAAGACTGGAAAATGGTGAACCTTTGCAATATGTATTGGGTGAAGCTGAATTTGCAGGTAGAACCTTTCATGTTGAACCTGGGGTATTAATACCAAGACCTGAGACTGCTGAACTATGCCGGTTAATCGTCAATGATATCAAAGCTATTCACAAAGACGCTGATCCTATTGTCATCACAGATGTCGGAACAGGAAGTGGGTGCATCGCCATCACCTTATCACTCGAACTACATAACTGCAAGGTCAGGGCATATGATATCAGTACCAAGGCTTTGGAAATCGCCAAGAAGAATGCAGAAGTCCTTGGAGCAGATGTAGACTTTGAGATACAAGATGCTCTCCGTCTTGAAAAGAAGTCTACTGATGACAAGATCATGAATATTATCGTAAGTAATCCGCCGTATATTGCGGAAAAAGAGAAGAAGGAGATGTGCAAGAACGTACTCGACCATGAACCTTCGTTGGCCTTATTCGTTTCTGATGATGACCCTCTGATCTTTTATCGTTCTATTGCGGAATACGGAGTGAAGAATCTTAAGGATGGAGATCGGATATATTATGAAATCAACCCTATCTATGCTCAGGAGATGGTAGAGATGATGGAGTCTCTTGGATATAGGGATGTTAAGATAACAAATGACCTATATGGAAAGCAAAGGATGCTAAGGGCAATACATGCTTAATAAAGTACACAATGAGACCAAAAACAGAACAACAAGCTCTCTTCATGCTGACTACATTATGCTCACAGTCAGAACATTGTTCTCAGGAGATGAGAGAACGAATGGATAAATGGGAAATAGCGAAAGATGAACAAGAACGCATCCTCGATTATCTCAGAAAGGAGAAATATGTCGATGACGAGCGTTTCTGCAGATTCTTTGTTCATGACAAGATGTTATATAATAAATGGGGACAAAGAAAAATTGAGCAGGCTCTCTTCATGAAGAAAATAGGAAAAGATGTCTCGACTCCTATCTTTGAAGAGATCCCTGACGAGGATTGGATAGAAGTCCTTAAACCCATGATAGAACAGAAGTTGAAGACTACAAAGGGGAAAAATGACTATGAACGTTCTATAAAAACCATACGATGGGCTCTGGGAAGGGGATTTCTGATGGAACATATACGAAACTGTATTCATACGATAGAGATAGAAGAAGAGGATGAAGGTTTATGATATTAGAAAAGATTTTATCACTCATCGCTCCTAGGGCTTGTGCCGTCTGCGGATGCCGCCTGTCATCAAGCGAGAATGTTATCTGTGGTACTTGCAACTTACATCTGCCCCGAACGAATTTCGAAGACAACCCGTACGAGAACGAACTCGCTAAGGAGTTCTTCGGTAGAATTCCAATAGAGAAAGCTACTTCCTTATTCTTTTATCATGCGGGAAGTGAGGTTGCCAACATCATCTATAATCTGAAATACCATAACGAGCCGTATATTGGGGTGACCATGGGAGAAATGTTGGCAAATCAATGTAAGGGTAAAGACTTCTTTACGGATATCGATGCCATCGTACCGGTTCCTTTGGCTAAAAAGAGATATAAGCAACGTGGATATAATCAGAGTATGGAGATTGCCAAGGGGGTATCAAAAGCAACTGGGATTCCTATCTTATCAGACTTCATATGCCGGTCTGAATTCAACAAGAGTCAAACGCATCTTAACAGATGGCAAAGAGCAGAAAACGTAGAAAACTTGTTCTATCTCAACCCACATGCCAAACTTCCTCGGAACTTTCATTTTCCAAGCAACAAAGACGAAAGAACTCACCTACTTATCATCGACGACATCATAACGACAGGGGCTACGATTGTATCTTGTGTTCATGCGCTCCCTGCCAATGTTAAAATAAGTGTTTTATCTCTTGGTTTCACCAAAAATTAATACCTTTGCATGAACATAATTTATAATCCGAAAGAATATGGACAAGCTGAAGAAAGATTTCGCATCTAAGTTATTAAAAATTAAGGCCATTAAATTACAACCAAACAACCCGTTCACATGGGCCTCAGGCTGGAAATCACCATTTTACTGTGACAACAGAAAGACTCTCTCATATCCTGATCTGCGCGACTATGTGAAGTTGGAAATCGTACATGTCATCCTAGAGAAATTCCCTGAGGTTGATGCTATCGCTGGTGTCGCAACGGGAGCTATCCCTCAAGGTGCACTCGTAGCCGATGAACTTCACTTGCCTTTCGTCTATGTACGAAGCAAACCAAAGGACCATGGACTGGAGAACCTTATCGAAGGTGACCTGAGACCAGGTAGCAAGGTGGTTGTCATTGAAGACTTGATTTCTACTGGTGGATCTTCTTTGAAGGCTGTCGAAGCTATCCGTAAGAACGGATGTGATGTCGTTGGTATGGTAGCTTCATACACATATGGTTTCCCTGTCGCTAAAAAGGCTTTTAAAGACGCAAATGTAGAACTCGTTACTTTGACAGATTACGAACATGTTGTCGACGAGGCATTGGAAACCGGATATATAGATCAGGAAGATGTAGAGATCTTACATGAATGGCGTAAGGACCCTGCAAACTGGAAAAAATAATTAGGAAATATAATTAAGAAACGTATGTCTAGTACATTCGAAAGTAGTATCAAACAGATTCCTCATAGTCAGGAATCTGTTTACACAACATTGAGCGATCTGAATAATCTTGAACGTATCAAGGACAGAATCCCTGCTGATAAGGTCAAGGATTTCTCTTTTGATGCCGACAGCATCTCCATCGAGGCCCCAATGGTTGGAAGCATCAAGATGCGCATCATCGACAGAGATCCTTACAAGACGATAAAGTTTGAAACTGAAAACAGTCCTGTACCTTTTAACTTCTGGATTCAACTTGTCTCTACAGGAGAGTCTTCCTGCAAGATGAAACTCACTATAAAAGCTGACCTTAATCCTTTCATCAAGGGTATGGTACAGAAACCATTGAAGGAAGGTATCGAGAAGATTGCTGATGCCCTAAGCATTATACCGTACGAGGAGAAAGTCTATTAATGTCTTCTGGATAATCAGAGGATAAGTATAAATGAATATAAAGACTGGAAATATGGCAAACAAACTCTGGGAAAAGAACTTCGAGGTAAACAAGGAAATTGAAAGATTTACCGTCGGTCATGATCGTGAACTTGATCTGTATCTTGCTAAATATGATGTGATTGGCTCTATGGCTCATATCACTATGCTGGAAAGCATCGGACTTCTGACAAAAGAGGAATTAAAAAAGCTCCTCAAAGAATTGTATCATATTTATGAACAATGTGAGAAGGGTGAGTTCATTATCGAACCTGATGTAGAAGATGTTCATTCTCAAGTAGAGGTGATGCTTACTCGTAAGTTAGGTGACATCGGTAAGAAGATACATTCCGGACGAAGTAGAAATGATCAGGTCTTACTGGACCTTAAACTTTTTACCCGTCACGAACTCATTGAGGTAATAGACCATATCAGAATTCTCTTTAATGAACTTATCCAAAAGAGTAACCAATATCGGAATGTTCTGATGCCTGGATATACCCATCTGCAGATAGCCATGCCTTCTAGTTTTGGTTTATGGTTTGGTGCTTATGCTGAAAGTCTCGTCGATGATATGTACTATCTGTTGGCTGCATGGAAAATAACAAACAGAAATCCATTAGGAAGCGCAGCTGGATACGGAAGCAGTTTTCCTCTGAATAGACAGATGACCACCGACTTGTTGGGTTTCGACAGTCTCGACTATAATGTTGTATATGCACAGATGGGCCGCGGAAAAATGGAGAGAAACGTTGCCTTCAGTCTTGCTTCTGTGGCAGGAACTCTCGCAAAGATGGCCTTCGACGCATGTCTGTTCAACTGTCAGAACTTCAACTTCATCAAATTGCCTAAGGAGTGTACTACCGGCAGTAGTATTATGCCACACAAGAAGAATCCTGACGTCTTTGAATTGATTCGTGCGAAGTGCAATAAAATCCAAAGTCTTCCACAACAGGTTATGCTCATCATGAATAATCTTCCTGTGGGATATTTCCGTGACCTACAGATTATCAAAGAGGTATTCTTGCCTGCTTTCAAAGAACTAGAGGATTGTCTGCAGATGACCGCCTACATCATTAATAAGATGGAAGTGAACGAAAGTATCCTTGACGACAAGAAATACGATCCAATATTCAGCGTTGAGGAGGTGAACGACTTAGCCAGTCATGGCATGCCTTTCCGAGACGCTTATAAAACTGTAGGACTGGAAATCGAGGCTGGAACTTTCAAGCCAAATAAAGATATCCATCACACTCATGAGGGAAGTATCGGAAACTTGTGCAATGACAAAATCTCTGCACTCATGAGTAATACGTTGAGCCAGTTCCACTTTGATTATGTGGCTAACGCCATCGAATCTCTGCTAAACTCATGCAAATAAAGAAAATACATACAAGAAATCTATACCAAACATTAAGTTACTTATTGTTGGGCATAGGTTTCTTGTTTATTTCTGCCTGTTCCATAGAGGACGATTATAGTCATGATTCCTGTCATTTCATCTTTGACACAAACATACACATTACCAGTCACATACGACAAGCGATAAATCCACTTAGCAATAATGTCTTCGTCATGGTCTCCTACTCTTCAATTCTCAGTTCCGATAAAGTGGTAGGATACAACATCCACACCCAACTTAATAACGGAAAGGAAAATACAGAGAAGGTTACAACAGCTCAAGAAATCAATACTCCATATAAATTAGGAATACAAAACGGTCTGATCATTGGATGGAGTAGCTACAATTCCAAACTCTATGCGTATGATGCATTATGCCCAAACTGCTTAGAAAAAGGAATATTCAACAAGTTAACTTGGGGAAATCCAAATTTCTATACCACATGCACAAGATGCGGCAGAAGTTATGATTTAAACAATAACGGTATCGTAATCAAAGGACAGGAAGGAAGAAAACTAGAAAAATATCATATTCAAAATCATAATGGCGTAATTATTGTAAGTAATTAGTGTTAAAAAGTCTAAAACATTTGGTCATACCATAGAAAAAGGATATCTTTGCAATCGCAAAATGCGGCAATAGCTCAGTTGGTAGAGCACGACCTTGCCAAGGTCGGGGTCGCGAGTTCGAGTCTCGTTTGCCGCTCTCATAGAAATATGGGGCCGTGATGGTGGAATTGGTAGACACGAGGGACTTAAAATCCCTTGGCCAGAAATGGCTGTGCGGGTTCGAGTCCCGCTCTCGGCACCACAATCATTTATATACAATGAAGAAGACCCATATTTATCATATTCTCACCTCTTTTTTTATTCTCACATTTCTTTTTTTGATAACATCATGTGGTACCCGCAAAGGATATTTTAAACTTGAGGGTAAATTTCTACACATGAACCAAGGGGAGATTTACGCCTATAGTACCGATGGATTGATTTCCGGCATCGACACAATAAAGATAGAAGGTGGTAGCTTTGCCTACGAGATTCCATGTGAGGATAAGGGTACTCTTGTTTTGGTATTTCCTAACTTCTCTCAGCATCCTGTCTTTGCAGAAAGCGGAAAAAGCGTTAGCCTGAAAGCTGATGCCAGTCACCTGAAGGAGATGGAGGTAAAAGGTAATGATGATAATAACCTGATGACTGATTTCCGGAAAAGAATATCTAACCTTTCTCCTCCTGAAATCAGAAAGAGCGCAAAAGATTTTATTCTTGAGAATCCTAAGAGTCTCGCCTCAAACTGGTTGCTCATCAACTATTGGATAAACAATCCACAAGCTAACTACAAAGAGGCTGGAGAATTACTTGACCGATTAATCGCTGCACAACCAAGAAACGGTGAAATCAAAAAACTTGCTCAGAAACTGAAATCTATTTGCAATTCCAATATCGGATGCCGATTACCTGCTTTCACAGAATACGACATCAATGGTAATCTTATTGCAAGCAGAACGTTAGCGGCTTCCCCTGTAAGTGTTATTTCCGTATGGGCTAACTGGAATTATGAAAGCGAAAACGTGCAACGAACTCTCCACCAGCTCGAGAGACAGAGTAAAGGACAACTTAAACTTTTAAGTATCAATATTGATGCCTGTAAGCAAGATTGCAAGAATGCCATCAAACAGGACAGCATAACATGGCCAACTGTATGCGACGGCGAAATGCTTGAAGGTAAACTCATCAAGCAACTTGGTCTGACCTGTATTCCAGGAAACCTCGTTATGCAGAATGGTAAGATCATCGCACGCAACTTGCAGACAACCGATTTGGAGAACAAGATCAAACAACTGCTCCACATGTAAATGTGGTATCATGCGAAGCAGATAAGAAAACAGATGGCCACACAACCTTTATAATAAATCAACGCGTTGATAACAAAGACATATACTGCCGCTGTAAACGGATTAGAAGTTACTGAGGTTACTGTAGAAGTCAGCATTAGCAAAGGAGTACAATTTCATTTGACGGGCTTAGGAGATGAAGCTGTACGAGAAAGTAAAGATAGAATAAATGCAGCACTAAACAATAATGGATTCCATTTTCCTATAGCTGCAATTACCATCAATATGGCGCCTGCCGACCTGAGGAAAGAAGGAAGTTCATTTGACTTGCCTCTTGCAATAGGCATCTTGGCGGCCAACAACAATCTCAACACCGAGAAACTAGACAAATACATGTTGGTAGGTGAGCTTAGCCTTGACGGAAAGCTACAACCTATCAAAGGTGCACTACCTATTTCTATCAAAGCACGCGCGCTCCATTACAAAGGTCTCATCGTTCCTAAACAAAACGTCAAAGAGGCTGCCATTGTCAACAATCTGGAAGTATATGGATTAGAAAACATCACTCAGGTCGTAGACTTCTTCAATGACACAAAATCCTTTGAACCTTATGTCTTCGACACGAGAACAGAGTTCAACAAAAAGAGCGATGAATATGATCTGGATTTCGCTGATGTAAAAGGACAAGATAATGTGAAAAGAGCCCTCGAAGTTGCTGCCGCAGGTGGTCACAACCTTATCATGATAGGTCCTCCAGGAAGCGGTAAGTCTATGATGGCAAAGCGTCTGCCATCGATACTTCCACCTCTGACTATTGCCGAGAGTCTGGAAACCACCATGATACATTCCGTTGCAGGAAAATTATCAAAAGGCTCGGCTCTCATCAAAGAACGACCTTTCAGATCACCGCATCACACGATAACAGAGACGGCTCTTGTCGGTGGCGGTTCTACCCCTATGCCAGGAGAAATCTCTCTTGCACATAATGGTATATTGTTTTGCGACGAATTACCGGAATTCAACAAACATACACTCGAGGTACTTCGTCAACCATTAGAAGATAGGACCATCACAATAAGTCGTGCCAAATATACAGCACAGTTTCCATGTAATTTCCAGTTCATAGCAAGTATGAATCCATGTCCTTGCGGATATTATGGTGACCCTACCCACCATTGCAACTGTACACCCGGACAAATTCAAAAATACATGAACAAAATCTCCGGTCCACTTCTCGACAGAATAGACATACAAGTAAACATTTTACCAGTCCCTTTCTCGGAACTTAGCAATACCAAGAAGGGAGAATCCAGTGAGGTCATCAGAAAACGGGTCATAAAAGCCCGGGAAATTCAAAATATTCGGTTTAAGGATATCAAAGGAATCCACTGTAATGCACAGATGACAGAGCACATGACCGAAAAATATGTAAAACTCGATGATTCCTGTCTTTCCCTACTCCACATGGCAATAGACAAATTAAGTCTAAGTGCAAGAGCATATACAAGAATCTTAAAGGTGTCAAGGACGATAGCCGACCTAGAAGGTTCCGAGAATATAAAATCCGAACATATTGCCGAGGCCATACAATACCGCGAACTCGATAGAGGTGATTGGGCAGAAAGATAACAAGGATAAATTAAAAAAGCATTGCTAAATGCATGATATTCAACGAATTTTTGTAATTTTGCAAGCACAAATAAAAGATATAGTATGGAACAAAAGAAATTTAAGCGTACAACTGTCACAGCAGCATTACCTTATGCCAATGGTGGTGTACATATAGGTCATCTTGCCGGTGTTTATGTACCTGCTGATATCTACGTCAGATATCTTAGACTCAAGAAGGAAGATGTAGTATTTATCGGTGGTTCTGATGAGCATGGCGTACCTATCACAATTCGAGCAAAGAAAGAAGGTATTACTCCTCAGGATGTTTGCGATCGCTATCATAAGATGATCAAAGACTCCTTCAAGGAATTTGGAATTTCTTTTGATATATATAGCCGTACCACATCTTCTACTCACAATAAGTTTGCAAGCGATTTCTTCAAAAAGCTCTATGAAGACGGTAAACTTATTGAGAAAGAATCAGAGCAGTACTATGACGAGGAAGCTCACCAATTCCTGGCCGACCGCTATATCATGGGAGAATGCCCACATTGTGGTAATCCTAATGCATATGGTGACCAATGCGAGAAGTGCGGTAGCGATTTAAGTCCTATGGAGTTGATTAATCCACATTCTACCATCTCTGGTTCTAAACCTGTTATCAGAAAGACCAAGAACTGGTATCTTCCTTTAAACGAATACCAGAACTGGTTGAAACAATGGATCCTTCAGGAGCATCCAGAATGGCGTCCTAACGTATATGGTCAATGTAAGAGTTGGTTGGATATGGACCTTCAGCCTCGTGCTATGACCCGTGATCTGGACTGGGGTATTCCTGTTCCTGTAGAAGGTGCTGAGGGAAAAGTTCTATATGTATGGTTCGATGCTCCTATTGGCTACATCAGTAACACTAAGGAACTCTGCGAGAAAGAACCAGAGAAATATGGCAATTGGGAAAAATGGTGGAAGGATCCTGAGACTCGACTGGTTCACTTCATTGGTAAAGACAATATCGTGTTCCATTGTTTGATCTTCCCTACAATGCTTAAAGCACATGGTGATTACATTCTTCCTGATAACGTACCTGCAAACGAGTTCTTGAATCTGGAGAATGACAAGATTTCTACCAGTAGAAACTGGGCTGTATGGCTCCATGAATATCTTCAGGACTTCAAGGGAAAACAGGATGTGCTTAGATATGTGTTGACAGCAAACGCACCTGAAACAAAAGACAACAACTTCACTTGGAAGGATTTCCAAGAACGTAATAATTCTGAACTTGTTGCTATCTACGGTAATTTCGTGAACCGTGCTCTCCAATTGACTAAGAAATATTGGAATGGCATCGTCCCTGAATGTGGTGAGTTACAGGATGTTGACAAACAGGCTATCCAGGAATTCAAGGATGTCAAGGATAAGGTTGAATCATATCTCAACGTCTTCAAGTTCCGTGAGGCTCAGAAAGAGGCTATGACTCTTGCTCGTATCGGTAACAAGTACATCACCGAATGTGAGCCTTGGAAGGTATGGAAAACTGATCCTAAGCGTGTTGAGACCATCCTGAACATCTCTTTGCAGTTGGTTGCCAACCTTGCTATTGCTTTCGAGCCTTTCTTGCCTTTCTCTAGTAAAGACTTACGCAATATGATCGGAATGGAAGAGTTTGACTGGTCTGAACTCGGTAGTACTTCGATCTTAAAGCCTGGTCATCAACTGGGTGAGCCTCATCTATTGTTCGAGAAGATTGAGGACGAGACTATCCAAGAGCAACTCGACAAACTTGCAAAGACTAAAGAAGCTAATGAAGCTGCCGCAGCTGCTGCAAGTTATAAAGCAAAACCTATCAAACCAACAATAGATTTCAGCGATTTTGAGAAGCTGGATATCCGAGTTGGACATATCAAGGATTGTCAGAAGGTCAAGAAGAGCAATAAACTGTTACAGTTTACTATCGATGACGGAAGTGGTACCGATAGAACCATTCTTAGTGGTATCGCTAAGGTTTATTCTCCTGAGCAACTCATCGGTAAGGATGTATTGTTTATAGCCAACCTTGCACCTAGAAAGATGATGGGCATTGAAAGTCAGGGAATGATTCTCAGTGCTGTCAACTTCGACGATTCTCTTAGTGTCACAACAACATTAGGTGAAGTAAAACCTGGCAGCCAGGTATGCTAATATGATAAAATGGCTACTTGCGAGTATACTTACTCTCATAGAGCTTAATTGTGAGAATTTATTCGACTGCACACATGATGCAGGAAAACTGGATGCGGAGTGGTTACCGACTGGAACATATCGGTGGACTCCGCATCGATATTATAAAAAGCTCAATGGAATAGCACGCGTCATCCTATCACAAACAGAAGATTCTGAATTGGAGAATAAACTTCCTTCTCTCATTATACTTACCGAGGTAGAGAATGATTCTGTGATGAGAGACTTGACTAAGCGATCTTTACTGAGAAATGCCGGATATGATTACATCATGACAAACAGTCCTGATGCAAGAGGTATTGACGTAGCATTAATGTACGATCCCTTTGCCTACAAGCTTGTAGAATGGCATGGCATTAGAGTGATTCCACTAAAGGGAATGAAGGCCACCAGAGACATCCTATATGCAAAATTATCCGATCAGAATAATCAGACCTTATTTGTCCTTGGCGTACATGCTCCAAGTAAATTAGGTGGTGAGAAGGAATCTATGCCTTTCAGAAAGACTGTTGTAGATAAACTGATCTATACTTCCGACTCGATACGACAACAGGAAGGTGACAATGCCAAAATCATCATCATGGGAGACTTTAACACAGGACATAATTCCCAAGAACTTCAACCTCTCCTGCATGAGAATTTCATCAATGTCACCCAAAATGCAACGGGAAGACATGGAGCCAAGGCTTCTTATAAATATCATGGTAAGTGGGAAAGCATAGACCATTGTTTTATGTCTTCTTCGCTGGCAAAAGACGTGATGGACAGTTGGATAGGTGATAAGACATGGACCTTGATAGAAGACGACACCTACGGAGGTTTAAAACCCTTCAGATGTTATCTTGGTCCGAAGTATCTTGAAGGTTACTCCGATCATCTTCCATTAGTAATCACACTAACAACAAAATAACAAAAGATATTATACAAATTCCATCTATTTTTTGCATACATCAGTTTTATTTCTTACTTTTGCATCAAGAAGCTCTGATAGTTCAATGGATAGAACGTAGGTTTCCTAAACCTTTGATCCGGGTTCGATTCCCGGTCGGAGTACTTTTAATTAACCAATTTTACATTAATACTATGCTTGGAGCCATTATTGGAGATATCATAGGGTCCAGGTTTGAATTCTCAGCCCCACCCCGGAAAGATTTTAAATTATTCACAGAAGATGCAGAGTGTGGATTTACTGATGATACCATCTGCACAGTAGCTATTGCGGATGCTATTCTTAAGAACATCCCTTATCAGGAGTCCTTACTGAATTGGTGCCGTAAATATCCCAATCCTATTGGCGGATATGGTGTCGGATTCAATGATTGGATAAACGAGAAAAATCCACAGCCTTACAACAGCTTCGGAAATGGAAGTGCTATGCGTGTGAGTGCCATAGGATGGCTATTCAATGACTATCACGACATCTTACAACAGGCTAAACTAAGTGCTGAATGTACTCATAATCATCCTGAGGGTATCAAGGGAGCTCAATGTGTGGCTACCTTGATATATTGGTTGAGAACATGCAGAATCACTAAGGACGAGGTAGAACATGCTGTCAAGAAGAATTTCGGCTATGAGATTCCCCCGCTCAAAGATATCTATAAGATAGGAAGTGAAGGGCATTTTGATGGTATCTGCCAGGAAACCGTACCTTGGGCTATTAGATGCTTCCTGGAGAGTCAGAACTTTGAAGACGCTATACGAATAGCGGTCTTGGCAGATGGGGATACCGACACCAAAGCTGATATCACCGGCGCTATAGCTGAAGCTTTCTATGAAATTCCAGACACAATGATAGAGAAAACTTTCAGTTATCTTCCTAAAGACATGTTGGCTGTAATAGATCAGTTCTTCGAGAGATTCTCAACCGACAACAGATAGCCAATTGAATCCTGCAATGTTTAACAAATCTTTCATTGTTTAATTTTCAACCGATAAAAGGTGGTTATAATTCGTGAATTCAGAATAAAAGACTAGTTGATTGGGAATACAAAAATTACGAGTAAAACATAACTTCCTATTAATCAACGTGTTATATCATTAGCATTCGCTTTGATAATCAAAATATAGTGGGTATGTAGGCTTATACAGTTAACTGCATAGGTCTACATACCTACTCGCATCAGTTCACGCAGTTAACTTCGTAAGCTGATGAAGTTAACTGCGATCAAAAAGACAACTTTAAAAAAGATGTTTTTCTTCTTTTTATGGGCTTAGATGCTGTCTTTTTGCTCTAGATGGAGCAAAAAGATGAACACTTTTTCTTTTAACAGTTATGGGATAAAGTTTAAATATTATAAAAAGATTCATCCAATACCGATGGATGAACATAAAATAAGCCCTATGATTTATAATGAATCATAGGGCTTATTATAAATAGGTATCTCAGCCGAGATACCTATTTATATATTATTCAGCTACGGCAACTTCTGCGTTAGCCTTGTCCTCCTCACGAATCTTCTTACCCAAAACAAGATATGCCATTGGAGAAGCGATGAAGATAGAAGACAATGTACCAATTACGACACCGATGATCATTGCGAATGCAAAGCTACGGATACTGTCGCCACCCAATACGAAGATTGATACCAACACGATCAATGTTGATACTGATGTATTAATGGTACGTGCAAGTGTCTCGTTGATAGACTTGTTGAACAATGCCTGAATATCAGTCTTTTCCAAAAGTCCTTTACGCTCGCGAAGATGCTCACGGATACGGTCGAATACAACCACAGAGTCGTTGATATCATAACCGATTACTGTCAGGATAGCACCAATGAATGTCTGGTCAATCTCCAAAGAGAAACCAATCCAACCATAGCACAGTGAGAAGAAACCGATAACGATAGTTGTATCCAGAACCAAGCCGACAATAGAACCGATTGAGAAACCGATGTTGCGGAAACGGAGCAAGATATAGAGGAAGATAAATACCAATGCAAGGGCTACACTGATGATTGCACCATAAGTGATATCCTTAGCAACTGAAGGACCTACCTTTGCACTGCTGATGATACTACCACCCTGACGGATATCTGGGTTCTTGAAGGCCTCAACACTAGACTGGCTAATGAAACCTGCCTTCTTAAGTTCCTGATAAAGTTTTGTTTCTACTTTGTCATCCTCTGTAGGACTATTGGTATCAATATTATAATTGGTAGAAATACGGATTGTCTTGCCATCTGTACCAATTGCAATCACAGAAGTTGTTGCCAACTTACCTGCATTTGGACCTACAGTATTGGTAAACGCATTACCAAGGACTGAACGTACCTGCTCTACCTCTACTGGTTTATCAAGTGTTACAACATAGTTACGACCACCTGTAAAGTCAATACTCTGACTCAAGCCACGAACTGCGAAACTGATGATACAGATTACGATGGCAACACCCCAAGCAGTGAAACTCTTCTTGTACATACTCATGAACTTGAAGTTTGTTCCCTGCATCAGATTCTTACTGAAGCCTGTCCAGAACTTCAGATTCACCCAACGATTATTCTTAAGCTGATATTCATAAACAAGACGTGTCAGGAATACTGCTGTGAAGAATGAGATAACAATACCGATAATCCATGTAGTAGCAAAACCACGGATAGGACCAGTACCGAATACATAAAGGATTACACCTGTGATAAGAGATGTGAGGTTAGAGTCGAAGATTGCAGAGAATGCGTTGCTATAACCAGCTGCTACAGCCTGCTTCATTCCCTTACCTGCACGAAGTTCTTCCTTGATACGCTCATAGATAAGTACGTTGGCATCTACCGCAGTACCCAAGGTAAGTACCATACCGGCAATACCACTCATCGTAAGGGCTGCCTGGAATGAGGTTAATATACCGAGTGTAAAGAATACATTGACGATCAATGCAAGATTTGCAATCATACCAGGAACGAAATTATACATCAATACCATGTATAAGATCAATAATACGAAAGCAATAACGAATGATACAAGACCTTGCTGGATAGATTGAGCACCCAAAGTAGGACCAACAACTTCTTCCTGTACAATATGAGCAGGAGCTGGCATACGACCAGACTTCAAAGTGTTAGCCAAATCTTTTGTATCTTGAATGGTGAAGTTACCACTGATCTGTGAATTACCACCATCAATCTCCTGATTTACGTTTGGTGCAGAATATACGACACCATCCAAAACAATTGCAATAGCCTTACCAATATTGGCCTTGGTTAACTGAGCCCACTTACGAGCACCTTCTGTATTCATGCTCATGCTAACTACTGGACGACCCATCTGGTCGAACTCATCCTTAGCATCTGTGATAACATCACCCTCCAACGGAGCACGTCCATTAGATGTTGTAACCTTCAAGGCATGAAGTTCGAAGATATTCTTCGCCTGGATGCCATCAGCTGGCTTTGCACTCCACAACAACTTCAAGTCATTAGGAAGTACTTGCTTAGCGACCTGAGAATAGATGATCTTATTGATGGCTGCTGTATCACGAACACTTGCATAACCTACTAGGCTCAAGCTCTGACGACCTGTGAGCTGAAGACGAGCAAGAAGAGGATGCTGCTTGATAGCTGCCTTCTCTGCTGCGCTCTCTGAAACTGTAGCATTCTTATTTACGCCCTTCAACTGGAACTTAGAAGGAGCCTTTTTCTCTGGCTTTACTGTTTTAGTGGTATCAGCTTCTGCACCAGCTACCATACGTGCATCAAGTTGCTGAAGGTAAGGAGCAATCTCATCGCTGTTATAAGTCTCCCAGAATTCCAAGTTTGCAGAACCCTGAAGTAACTTACGCATACGCTCTGGCTCTTTGATACCTGGCATCTCTACCATGATACGGCCTTCCTGTCCCTCTAGTTTCTGAATATTTGGCTGAACAACACCAAACTGGTCGATACGGGTACGAACGACATTGAATGAATTGTCGATGGCTGCATTAACCTGCTCGCGAAGTACCTTCTCAACTTCACTATCAGAACTCTGAGGAGAAACCTTGCCCTGCAACTGTTGTGTAGCAAAAATTTCTGCCAACTTGTGTCCAGGAGCATTCTTATGATATGCATTGATGAACAATGAGATGAAATCACTCTGACTCTTCTCCTCTTCCTGACGAGCTTCCTTCATTGACTTTACAAAAGCTACATCAGTCTTGTGGTCAGCAAGCATCTCAACAACATCAGGTACTGAGATCTCAAGAACAACATTCATACCGCCCTTCAAGTCTAGACCTAGACCAATCTGGGTTTCCAAGCACTTCTTGTAAGAATAGACACCCAAATATTTCACAGAGTCCTTATAATCCTGCTGTGCCACTGGGTCGCTAATCTTGGCTGCCTGACTATCGTAATAACTGGTTGCTCCAGCAAAAGATAGGTAGAAAACGCTGACAAGTGTCAACGCTACGGCAACAAAAATTACTAATCCTTTGTTTTGCATTTTTATTTTGATATGTTTTTAATTATTGATTTTCTTGGTTTACACTATTATAGACATGCAAAAATACACATTTTCTGCCATTTATGAAAATTTATTGCCACATATTTTATCCTTTTACTTGCTTTTTTAACCAACATGTTATGGGATAATGATCAGAAGCCTTTATCTTACTGTCTACAACGCATCGATATGGGATAAAATCATCTGAGCACATCATATTGTCTATCCTCACAAAGAAGCCTCCGCGATGATAGCTTATTCCTAAACCATTTCCTGACTCTATATAGCAATCTTTCAGTTTCTTAGCGATCACCCTATGGGCATAGGAGATAGGACCATCATTGAAATCTCCACATACGATTATCGGATATCTCAGATGTTGTCCTATATAGTCGGCAACGGCATCTGCTTCCGGTGCGCGTTTCCGAGTGGATTCGGCGAGTTTCTTCACTAGCATCTTTGAGGCTTCTTCGGCAGTATCCTTATGTAGTTTCCCCTTTAACAGATTCTTGAAATCTTTCCGCTGTTCTTTTGTCAAACCTGTTGTCTCCAAATGATTGTTTACTACGACTACGGTATCTTTGCCTACGAGCAATTTCCATGCTCCACTCAGATTGCCTCTCGACTCAAACTCGATCCTGTCTTTGCCTACTATCGGATAACGGGAATAGATGGCTATAGCTTCTCCTCCATCTCCTACGGACATGGTATCGCTATATTGATAAATGGGATTAAGTTTCTGATCGATATCATCTTGAGAAACTACTGTTGTTGAAAATTCCTGTAAGCATACAATATCTGCCCGTTCATTACACAGATAGTTCAGGATCTCCATTCCTGCGTTTTTTGAATGGTCGTATTCACCAAACGACAGGATGTTATAAGACAACACTTTAATGGAGTTCCGAGGCACGTCATGTGAGACATTGATGGGGATATATTTCCGTACAGGACTATAACAGATGATGAAACCGATAAACGGTATCAAAGAGAAACGAGGCTTAAAGATTAACCAGAATATCAGGAAACCCAAATTTATTAACAGAAAAACAGGGAACGCCAGTCCCACATTGCTAAGCATTGGAAATTCCGTAGGATTAAGATAATCCGAGTATCCTACCAAGAACATGAGGATAATAGACGAGATATTAGCCCCAGCCAGTATTTGCAAAGTATATTTTTTGAAGTCTCTCAGCATAACAATGAAAAATTATTTATGCTGATCGAAAAGTTTCTGCTTTTCTTCATTCGTAAGGGCGTCATAACCGCTCTTCCTGATTTTATCAAGTATTCTGTCTATCTCTTCTTGATTGGCTTTTCTTCTGGCATCCCGCTTTCTATCGGTCTGTCTATCATCATGATAATAAGAATTTGATTGGCAATTTGTCTTTTCCCGCTCAGTCTCTTCAAACATTCTCTTTATCTTATTTATGATCTCGTCTCCCTTCCGATTCTTATTATTGCCATTCTGTAGACTCTTACTCCAATATTTTATCATGATGAAGCCAAAGACCATACCACCAAGATGGGCAACATGAGCCACACCATCACCGGTAGTTGTAATTGCTAGATAGAGTTCTATCACCACATATCCCATCACAAGCCATTTTGCCTTGATCGGGAATGGGAATGGAATGATAAACATTCGTTCGTTAGGGAACAGCATTCCAAAAGCCAAAAGTATAGCATACACAGCTCCTGAGGCTCCTACCGTAGTCCATTGATTAATCAAACTAGGATCTATAGGCATATAGGTTATATACTGCATATATTGTGCAAATTCCTGGAACAATCCAGCACCAACGCCACAGCAAATGTAATAAAAAAGGAATTTCTTAGCACCCCATATACGTTCTATAACGCACCCGAACATCCACAAAGCGAACATATTGAACACAATATGCGTAATATTTGCGTGCATAAACATATACGTGAACAACTGATAATAGTGGAAATCTGGCGCTAAGAAGAAATGAAGGCCGAATATGTTATTTAAGTCCAAAGGGAGACCACTTGGACCAGAAACCATTCTCAATATTTCCATTGCAAGGAATGCGATAATATTAATTATCAACAAATTCCTCGTCATAACCGTCAACTTCAACATAATGCGTAGAATTAATGTGTCTAGTAATATCAATAACAGCAGCAAAAGTACTAAAAAAACCTCTGATAACCACAACAAAAAGGGGTGTTAACAACTTTTTTTTTGTATTTTCCGTATTTTTCTTGTTTTTTTGTTGTAATTATCAAAAGTGTTTTCTATATTTGTCATCAAATAACATAAAATTTTATCGAATTATTAATTTCTAAATTTAAAATTATGAACAAGACAGAATTAATCGAGAAGGTAGCTGCAAATACCGATTTAGCAAAGGTAGATGCAAAGAAAGCTGTTGAAGTAGCATTAGACGCATTCAAGGACGCTTTGATAAAAGGCGACAAGATACAGTTGATTGGTTTTGGTACTTTCTCTATCAATGAGCGTCCTGCACGTACAGGTATCAACCCAGCTACAAAGCAGAAGATTAATATCCCTGCAAAGAAGGTTGTTAAATTCAAGGCAGGTGCTGAACTCGATGCTGCAGTAAATAAATAATTGTCAACAATTATTCCAATATAGAAGGATGGCCATAATGGTCATCCTTTTATGTTTTATATAGGTACTTGCTTGAGCTATAATGCAAAAATAGCCAAGTAGTAAAAACCACTCGGCTATTTCTGTTGTCCTAGGCGGACTCGAACCACCACTGACAGAACCAAAAACTGTAGTGCTACCATTACACCATGGGACAATCGTGTTTGCAAAGGTAGTGTTTTTTTATGCCACTACCAAATTTTTCTGCAACTTTTTTAATTTTATATAGCTTATAACGCTTACTTTACAGTAATGAGATAATAATTCTTCTTTCCACGCTGTACAAGAAGGTACTTACCATCTATCAAGTCGTCTGTTGTAACAGGGCGATCGAATGCTGTAAGTTTCTCTTTATTCAAACTTACACCATTTCCCTTTACCAACTTGCGCATCTCGCTCTTACTTGGGAATATATCCCATCCTTCCTGACAGAACAGGTCTACGGCTGGAGTGCCCAATTGGTCCTTATCAACAGTGTAATGAGGAACATCCTTGAATACATCATTAAGTGTAGCCTCATCAAGTTGAGCCAAACTGTCTTTAGTAGCCTTACCAAAGAGGATGTTACTTGCGGCAATAGCCATGTCAAGGTCTTCCTTTGAATGTACCATTGTGGTAACTTCTTCGGCCAAACGACGTTGTAAGATACGACGTCCTGGGTCCTGATGATGTTCTTCGATCAAGCCTTCGATGGTTGGCTGATCCAAATCGGTAAAGATCTTGATATAACGTTCTGCATCAGAATCTGTTACATTCAACCAGAACTGATAGAATGCATACGGTGTTGTTCTGTTACGGTCAAGCCATACATTGCCACTCTCTGTCTTACCAAACTTCTTGCCATCAGCCTTGGTAATCAAAGGACATGTAAGGCAGAATGCTTCTGCATCATTTCCTAAGGTACGGCGGATCAATTCGGTACCTGTTGTCATATTTCCCCACTGGTCGTTACCACCGAGCTGTAGTCTTACACCATAATGCTGATACTGATACAAGAAATCGTATCCCTGAAGCAACTGATAGGTAAATTCTGTGAAAGAAAGTCCATCACGAGCCTCACCATTCAGACGTTTCTGTACAGAATCCTTAGCCATCATGTAATTTACTGTGATGTGCTTACCTACCTCACGAGCAAAATCAAGGAATGAGAAGTCTTTCATCCAATCATAGTTGTTCACAAGTTCGGCCTTATTAGGCTCTGTGCCGTCAAAGTCGAGGAATTTTGCTACCTGTTTCTTAATAGCCTCTTGGTTATGATAAAGTGTCTCAGAATCAAGCAGATTGCGTTCTTGACTCTTACCAGAAGGGTCACCAATCATACCTGTAGCGCCACCGACAAGCAGATAAGGCTTGTGACCACAGCGCTGCAGATGACGCAGCATCATAATACCACAAAGGTGACCAATATGTAATGAATCAGCCGTTGGGTCTGTACCTAAATAAGCTGAGACCATATGCTTCTGAAGATACTCTTCAGTTCCAGGCATGATCTGAGCCAGCATACCACGCCATTTCAGTTCTTCAACAAAATTTTTCATCGAATGAATTTAATATTTACTTTAATTTATTAGGGCGTCTCTACAGGAAAACTTACGGAACAGGATCATATCCACTTCCACCCCACGGATTACATCTTAAAATTCGCCATATTGCTAACGCTAACCCCTTTATAGGTCCATGCTTCAGAATAGCTTGACGGGCATATTCGGAACATGTAGGAGTAAAGCGACATGATGGTGGCGTATATGGAGTAATAAACTTCTGATAAAACACAATAGGCTGTACCAACAACCAAGCTATTGCATGAGAAACCTTATCTATAACAGCCTTGAATAGGTTCATATTTTCTCTACAACTCGTTGCATCAGCAGTCCTACACATCTTTCTACATCAGAGGTCTCATGTAATTGGTCATCCAACCAGATAAGGGCCATCACCAATTTCTTGGTCTCACGTCCGTCCATAACCTGACTGAGGATATGTTTGTTTCTCCGATATACCTCACGAACCTGGCGTTTTACGCGATTGCGTTTCACAGCGCGTTTGAAACAACGCTTAGGCACGCTCACAAGTAACATAACGGATGGCTCACCTTCGTTTCGTTCCATCTGCTGAAAGACCAAGCGCAAAGGATAAACCGACATAGAAGAGCTTCCTCCATGTGAAAAGAGACGGTCAATGAGTAATTTACTACATACACGCTCTTTCTTATTGAATGTCAAAGTCTCGTCTTCCGACATTTACTTATTTTTCTTCAGATAATCTTTGAGAGCAGCTGTCATTGAAGGGAACTGTTTGGTAGGAGCTTCAAAATCCAATCGTAAACCTTCCTCCTCAACAGTCTTTGCTGTAGCCGAACCAAATGCTGCAATTTTGATATCACCCTGTACAAAATCAGGGAAATTCTTCTTCAAAGCCTTTACACCTGTAGGACTAAAGAATATCAACATATCATAGTCGAATTTCTTTTTCTCCTCTTCACTAAAATCATTACTTACCGTGCGATACATCACACACTCTTTATGATTCAAGTCTTTAGATGTCAATAGATTAGGGATACTATCATTGTGTACACTACTCATAGGAACAAGATATTTCTCATTCTTATGTTTAGTCATCAACGGAATTAATCCATCTATTTTTCCTGTTGTACCAAAGAATATCTTGCGCTTACGATACTGCACATATTTCTGAATGTATAAGGCGATATTCTCAATAACGCAGAAGTATTTCATCTCTTCTGGTATTGTGACACGCATCTCTTTAGCTAACTTGAAATAGTTGTCTATTGCATGGCGAGAGGTAAATACCACAGCAGAGTAATCTAACAGATTCACTTTCTGCTGACGGAATTCCTTAGAGTCTACGCCCTCGACCTTGAAGAATGGACGAAATACACAGTCTACACCAAATTCTTTCTCAATATCGTAATATGGTGATTTTTCGCTAGTAGGCTGTGGTTGTGAAACCAAAATCTTCTTAATCATCTCTATTCTGTCCTAAAAATTTATTTTCAAATAATTATCAATCATAAGAAGCACTCCTCGCAATGCGAATAGGGGAACTACTTCAAGGGCACAAAAGTACAAAAAAAATTGCACAAAAGCGCCTATTTTATAGAAAAATATAATATACAGTTTATAGAACGTAAGTAATTTAAACAAAATGATAACTATCATTGTATAAATTACCGCACTCTCCATCGACAACCCGAAGAAGGAAAGCAGTAGAATCATAGGAAACTGAGCTGCACCTTCTGCTGCCGTCAGAAAGGAGAAAGAGCGAAACCATTGTTCATTTTTTTTCTTATCGAAGAACACCCAGTTTACAAACCAGTAGGCTATTCCCTTCAAGGAAAAATATAGCAGGAACGCCAATGAATATATTCCTATTACGCCATAGTTTGCTATAATGAATGTCTCACTGAGGAATGTTCGGGTAAAGAAGAAATAAGTAATGGCCAGAAGCAAACAGGTCTGGAGTAAGAAGAAAAATTGGAACTGCATCTCTACAGAGGTTTCTCTTATTCCTGTATCTGTATTTCTTGGAGCATAGAAGAACTTCTTGATCTGACGAAGAATAAACTCTTTCGTTTGGGCAATAGAAATTGCACCCAACACAAAGCAACCCAGCAATATACTCGTTATCAGGTTATCACCGGCAATAGTGTAAGGTATAGGGTCGCCGGCCACACCTAAACGTCCCCCCGGTAACTCGGGATGGAAAAGAGAATCTTTCGAGAAAAAAGATTCTTTGTAGTAGGTAGGTAAACTGACATCGCGCAAACTATGTCCTATTGGCTGTCCAGGCAGATGCAGGGTATCTGGGCAAGAGCTCCAATGCACAGGTTGTGGAGAAAAGTGAGCCTGTATCATGGAATCCTGCTCTTCAGGCGTAGCATTTTTAGGCAACCAGCTCAGCACCTCGCAAGGTGTGAGCTGATGACTATGATGCTGTACCGATGCCACATTTTGCTCTGCATCGGACAAGAAGGAAGTACTGTCTGCCTGTAATACTGACATTACCTTTATAGATTAAATGCCTTTTTAATTGTTTCTATCTGATCGAGTTTCTCCCATGTGAAGAGTTCTACATCCATGGTCTTTGTCTCATGATAGCGACTTGTGAAAGTCTTCTTTACGATTTCATTCTTTCTACCCATATGTCCATAGGCTGCTGTCTCCAAATACATCGGCTGTCTCAGTTTCAACTTGCGCTCGATAGCTTTTGGACGGAGATCGAACATCTCACCAATTTTCTTAGCAATATCACCATCCGACATCTTCACATTGCTACGGCCATAAGTATTCACATAGATACTAACAGGTTCTGCCACACCAATAGCATAAGCCAATTGTACCAGCATTTCATCGGCTACACCAGCTGCTACCATATTCTTGGCAATATATCGCGCAGCATAGGCAGCACTACGGTCTACCTTAGAAGGGTCCTTACCGGAGAATGCGCCACCACCATGAGCACCTTTACCACCATAGGTATCTACGATAATCTTACGACCTGTAAGTCCTGTATCTCCATGAGGACCACCGATAACGAATTTACCTGTAGGGTTTACGAAATATTTGATGTCATCATTGAACAATGACAGAACTTTATCATCGCAAAGAGCTTTTACTCTAGGCATCAAGATATTGATAACGTCATCTTTGATCTTTGCCAACATGCGATCATCATCACTATCAAATTCGTCATGCTGTGTACTTACGACGATCGTATCAATGCGCTGAGGAATGTTATCGTCGCTATATTCTACCGTCACTTGACTCTTAGAATCGGGACGAAGATAAGTCATCACTTTACCTTCCTTGCGAATATCTGCAAGAACTCGCATAATCAAATGCGCCAAATCAAGAGACACAGGCATCAGGTTTTCCGTTTCGTTACAAGCATAACCAAACATCATACCTTGGTCACCAGCACCCTGATTATCTTCATCCTCACGACTCACGCCACGATTGATATCGTCGCTTTGCTCATGAATGGCAGAAAGGATACCACAAGAATCACCATCAAATTGATATTCCGACTTGGTATAACCAATCTTCTTGATTGTGTTTCGGGCTATAGTAGGTAAATCAACATAAGCTTCAGAACGAACTTCACCCATAATGACCACCTGACCGGTTGTTACAAATGATTCAATAGCACAGTGTGCCTGATTATCATATGCCAGGAATTGATCTAACAAAGCGTCTGAAATCTGATCTGACACCTTATCTGGATGTCCTTCTGACACTGATTCTGATGAAAATAAATACGACATATCGTTATTCTCTAATTATTAATTCTTATATGAACGTGCAAAGTTACAAATTTTTAATTTACCCACCAACTATTTTAGGCATTAACCCTAAAAATTACATATTTTATTCATTGATACCCTTCGGGTGATGCTTTTTATAGTTGATATTTCGTGGATGATGCTCTAATATTTCTCGTCGCAAGTCACTTATTTCCAAGTGGGTATAGATTTCTGTAGTGCCAATACTCTCATGACCTAACATGGCTTGTATAGATCTCAGATCAGCCCCTCCTTTCAACAATGCTGTGGCAAAGGAATGGCGCAGGGTATGAGGTGAGATCGTTTTCTTTATTCCTGCCAATTTGGCCTGTTGCTTGATCATGATAAGTACCATGACTCTCGTGAGATGATGACCGCGACGGTTTAAGAAAACATAACTTTCCTCACCGGGTTTGATTTTTAGTTTATTTCTATCATAAGCCCATAGTTCCAGTTCGCGAATCGCTTTGTCTGATATCGGGACAAGTCGTTCTTTTTTACCCTTACCAATTACGCGAAGAAACTTTTCTTCTATAAATAAGTTGCTATATTGTAAGTTTACTAATTCTGACACTCGAAGACCACAGGAAAAGAGGACCTCTATGATCGCCTTATTGCGCTGTCCCTCTGGCTTACTCAGATCTATGGATGCTTCCAGCGCATCCACCTCCTCGGTAGACAGATATTCTGGCAGATGTTCACCAATATGAGGCGAAGCTAGCAATTCTGTAGGATCATCTTTCAGATATCCATCCTTTACCAAGAAACCATAGAAAGACCTTATTCCACTAAGTATTCTCGCTTGCGATCTGGCTCCAACAGCCTTGTCATGTAACCAAGCGACAAAGGTGTCCATATCCTCCAACTTTACCTCCAGCAGCGACATCTTCTGTTCCTCAAGGAAGTCCATAAGATATTTCAGGTCATGTTGATAAGCAGCCAGAGTATTCGGAGAATAATTTCGCTCTAGTTTCAGGTATCTGACATAGCTTTTTACAATATTCGTAATATATTTTTTGTCTTTCTCCATTTTTTGCTTTATCTTTGCAGCAAAGATAAACAATTTTTCTGATATGAAAATACAAATTATTAACGGACCTAATCTTAATTTGCTTGGCGTAAGAGAACCAGAAATCTACGGCAACCATAATTTCGAGACATATCTTCAGGAGCTACGCAGCAAATTTCCTGATATCACCATAGAATATTATCAGAGTAATATAGAGGGTGAGCTCATCAATAAAATCCAAGAGGTCGGTTTTGATTATGACGGTATTGTACTGAATGCGGGAGCCTACACACATACAAGCATTGCTTTACAGGATTGCATTCGTTCTGTAAAATGTCCATGTGTCGAAGTACATATCTCGAATGTACATACACGAGAGGAATTCCGTCATCATAGTTATATCAGTGCTGCTTGTCTGGGAGTAATTTGTGGTTTTGGCCTCAACAGTTATGAACTTGCCATCCGAGGCATCTATGAACACCTTGAGTCAAACAAATAATTGCCACATGACAGAAACAGAACTTATCCATCAATATATTCTTGACCATAGTGATGCTGAGGGTGAATATCTTCATCGCCTTTGGCGTGCAACCAATATCCATACCATACATGGTCGTATGGTCAGTGGACATCTACAAGGTCGCATCCTGAAAATGTTTGTACGAATGATCCAACCTAGGAACATTCTGGAAATAGGTACATTCAGTGGATATAGTGCGATCTGTATGGCAGAGGGATTAAACGAGGATGGTAAGATTTATACCTTTGATGTTAACGACGAAATAGAAGACTTCACTCGTAGTTGGATTGAAGGCAGTGGATTTGGCGATAAGATAGAAATGATTATCGGCGATGCTAAGGAATATGCTCCCAAACTGGGGGTCACGTTCGATATGGCCTTCATTGATGGAAACAAGCGTACTTATATAGAAGACTACGAGATGACTCTCAGCATCCTTCGGCCCGGAGGTTTCATCCTAGCAGACAACACTTTATGGGATGGACATGTTGTAGACCCTTCTTACAATCATGACCGACAGACACAGGGTATAGAATCTTTTAATGATTATGTTGCCCAAGACGCAAGAGTAGAAAAAGTTATGCTACCCTTGCGTGATGGACTGACCATTATCCGAAAAAAAGATTAATTGAGTAATCGCTTGCTCAGATATCTTACAGGATACCATACGGCTAACCAACCTACTGTAACTACTGTAATGAAAATCAGAAGTACATCGATATAATGGACACTTACTGGATAAGAATCTACGATAAATGAGCCTTCTGAATCTCCTAGTCTAACAAAGCCATATTGCTGCTGTAAAAGACAAAGTAGAAGACCGATACCAATACCGATAACTGCTCCTATTACAGCGATCATTCTTCCCTCAAACAAGAAGACTCTTACAATCTGTTTATCACTGGCACCCAGATTCCTCAGTGTAACGACATCATTTTTCTTATCTATGATCAGCATTGACAACGAACCGATGATGTTGAAACAAGCTATGATCAAAATAAACGTAAGGAAGATATAGGCTATAATCTTCTCGACAGACATAATCTTGAATGTATCTTCCTGTTGCTCAAACCGGTCAAGGACTCTGTATTTATCGCCCGCTATCTTACTGATCTTTGCCTTCACGGCTTCCAGGTCAGAACCAGACTTCAGTCTTAGTTCCAAAGCAGACAGCATTCCTTGCTGTCCAAATAGATTACGCGCAAAGGCTATAGAAGTGATGATATAGTTCTTGTCATACTTAGCTTGTTTTACGGAGAATATCACTCCTGGAGACAACAAAGAGTCTACGACAAAACCGTCTGCAGGATTAGTCATATCCAATTGTCCTTCTTTCTTAGGAGCATATACTTTCAGATAACCATCCCATCGGCTCCCTGTTCCCAGATCCATTGCCAGACGTATTCCCAATGTTCCATATTGCAGATTAGCCGCATGCAACTGGAAACTGCCATCACCTGTAAGTATATCATTGATGTGGGACAACTCTGCAAAGTTATCATCCACGCCCTTGATTTTGACCATGGCCTGTTTCCCGTTAAACATGGCCAATGCCTGATCTTCCACACACTCTGTAGCGATATCTACCTCTGGCAGTTGCCTTATCTGAGTTAACACCGGATCATCAGAAAGTGCAGTTTTTCCCATAGCCGGAACGATCTCCAACTGGGGGTCGAAGCTAGTGAAAAGTGTTGCTACTAAATCGTGAAATCCATTAAAGACACTCAGCACGATAACCAATGCCATAGTAGCAACAGCCACACCGATTACTGAGATTGCACTAATCACATTAATGGCATGGGTACTTTTCTTTGAGAAAAGATATCTGCGAGCAATAAAAAATGGAAAATTCATTATTTCTTCAACAATTCGTCGATATGTTCTATATAGTCAAGGGAGTCATCGATAAAGAATCTTACCTCTGGCACAACACGTAATTGCTTACCCACACGGGTTCCCAATTCAAAACGGATAGACTTCTCGTTCTTTCTGATATTCTCCAAAATCTCATCACCCTTATCAGAAGGGAAGATAGACAAGTAGGCTGTACAGATACTCAGATCAGGACTTACGCGAACTCTTGTCACACTAACAAGCACACCATGTGTCTTACTGGTTTGCAACTGAAAAATTGTTGCGAGCTCCTTCTGTAGGAGTCGTGATATTCGGTTTTGTCTCGTTTCTTGCATAACTTTATAATTTAATCATTCAAAATCGACATGACTCACATGCACATCTTCATGTAGAAAGATTCTTGCACTTTCTTTAAACTTATCTGGGTTCTCCGTTGTATAATAATTACAATTTCCACCCTTTGTACAGGCCTTCTCTATATCGGGATGACGCTGCAGATAATCCTTCAAGCTGTCTGCCACATACTCACCTTGTGGTACAATTCTGACATTAGGATTCACATACTTCAGGATTTTAGGCATAAGCAGTGGATAGTGCGTACAACCTAATATGATAGTATCTATATCTGCATCTTTGTGCATCAACTCATCAATACGCTTCTTTACGAAGTAATCGGCTCCCGGACTGTCCGCCTCATTATATTCAACAAGCGGCACCCAGAAAGGACAAGCCACTCCACTGACTTTAATATCCGGCCATAGTTTACTGATTTCCAAATCATAGCTATGACTTTTCACCGTACCTTCTGTGGCAAATAGTCCTACATGATTATTTCTCGTCAGATGACCGATAACCTCTGCCGTCGGTCTAATCACTCCCAATACGCGTCGCGAAGGATCCAATTCTGGAAGGTCTCTCTGCTGAATACTTCTCAAAGCTTTAGCAGAAGCTGTATTACATCCCAATATCACCAAATGGCATCCCATCTCGAAAAGTTTGATAACAGCCTGACGGGTAAACTGATATACCACATCGAACGAGCGTGTTCCGTAAGGAGCACGTGCGTTATCACCCAGATAGATATAATTATAATCTGGCAGCAACTGTCGAATTCCATGCAATATGGTCAGTCCGCCATATCCTGAGTCAAAGACACCAATTGGTCCTGGATTTAATGGTAATCTCATTCTATTCTATAATTAATGAGCTAATTCTATCTTCAAGGCATCTGTAATGTCGATACCCATATTGGTATCAACATAAGGCAGAGTATCTTCATCCGAATTCATGACGAATGCTAGATTCAACTTCTGTCCTACGATTTTTACAGCCTCAAAGACTTTTTTCTTTACTGGAGCATAAGCCTCCACCTCAGCCTGCTTCAGTAGTTTCTTGGAATTTTCCTTGAAAGCTATGTTTTTCTCCAATAACTCGCGCAATTCTGACTGTCGTTTCTCAAGAATCGATGGAGCGAAATCATGCTGACCCTCTAAAAACTCTTCATATTTACGATTAAACTCATCTTCTGAGCGCTTTGTCTCTGCTTCATACTTAGAAGTAAGCGTAGCCATATTCTGCTTGGCAATAGTATATTCCGGCAACGATTTCATTACGTTCTGCAGACAGAAATAACCAAACCTCAGACTCTGAGCCTGAACTGTCGACATTGCAACAGTCATGATCAATAACAGAACAAGTTTTTTCATCATTAACACATTTAATATTAGAGAAACAAGGGCAGGCACTTCATAGGCCTGCCCTCAATAACGTATATTTTATATACTGATTACTTCAATTTAGCCTTAACCTCGGCTGTAACATCTTTAACGGTAGTACCAGTGTAAAGAGCTGCACCATCCTCGAAGATGAATGTATAGCCACCCTCTTTACCTACCTTCTCGATAGCATCCTGAACACTAGCAGAAATTGGCTGCAACAGTTCAGCATTCTTCTTCTGCAATTCGTTCTGTGCATCATTGTAAGCCTGCTGTACCTTCTGAGAAAGACTGTTCAACTCATCCTCTTTAGCCTTCTTTGCTGTTGGATTCATTGTTGACTGACTCTTCTGATACTCGTCCACCTTACGCTGAAGTTCATCCTGCATAGATTTTATCTCATTCTCCTTCTGCTTTGACAAAGCTGAGATTTCACCCTGAGCCTTAGCATAAGAAGGGAGAGACTCTACAACAGCACGGGCATTTACTTTTCCGAATTTCTGAGCAAACATTGCCATTGGTGCGCAAAGCATCAACATCAAAATAAGTTTCTTCATTTTCTTTTATCTTTTAGTTATTATTTTCTTGCTGGATGCAAATATAATATTATTATTTCGAATATCCTAATTTCTCAAGAACTTCATTACTAATATCTATTTTAGGTGATGCGAAAACTACACCTGAGTTTGATGCTCGGTCTATTACCATTGAATAGCCATGTAGTTCACTAATCGACTTTATCGTATTGTAGATCTCATCCTGCATAGGAGACATCAAGGCTTCACGCTTCTTGAAAAGTTCGCCATTAGGACCGAAATACTTCTGCTTAAGGTCACTGGCTTGCTTTTCTTTCTTCATTATCAACTCCTGACGGGCTTTTTTCTGTTGCTGTGACAGAAACACCACTTCGTTCTGATAGTTCTTATACATGGTGCTAGCCTCTGTATTCAAAGCCTCAACTTCTGCCTGCCACTTTTTGCTCACCTGATTTAACTGTTCATTAGCTCGCTCATAAGCGGGGAGTTTACTCAGAATATACTCCATGTCAACAAGTGCATATTTCTGTGCATTAGCTGTAAATGACACTAGAATGAATAGACAAAAAGCAAATATTTTCTTCATCATATGCTCCTTTCTTTAAAATTCTTGACCTAGGACAAAGTGGAACTGACTTCCACCCTTTTTCCCATTTACATTATCTTTATCAAAACCGTATGCCCAGTCGATACCCATCATACCAACCATTGGTAAGAAGATACGTACACCAATACCTGCAGAGCGCTTAATACTGAATGGATTGAACTTCTTGGTATCTGTCCATGCATTACCTCCTTCAAGGAATGACAATCCGTAGATTGTGGTATTTCCTAACAAGAATGGATATCTCAACTCCATGGTGTATCTGTTGTAAGCATAACCATTATAGGCGAGAGAACCGTTCTCATAACCTCTCAATCCAATAGTTTCTTCTGCATAGCCCGTAGAATATCCACTCATACCATCACCACCGACATAGAAGGTTTCGAATGGTGACTTCTTATATTTATTATAAGCACCGAGCAATCCCATTTCTACACGGGTCATCAGCACAAAACACTTCTGACCTTCGGTAAGAGCTGTATAGGTCTTAGCCTTAAACTTCCATTTGTTGTATTCTACCCAACGGTATTTTTCCTGCTGTTCCTGATCGAAAGTAGCTGACTTGTTATCAGTAGCAAGGTGTGCATAATCTTTGTGGTCCCATTTACTCCAAGGTGGAGTAAGGCTCACACTGGCCTCGAATTCTGAACCACGACGTGGGAACAGTTGATTATCCGTAGAGTTACGATTCAGACTCAGGGTAAGGTTCAGGTTGTTTGCTGTACCGTTCTTCATCAGGAAGTAGTTCCAGTTTTTCAGGATATAACGCTGATAAGCCAACTGGAATGACAAGGTGAAGTAGTCATCAGGCCAGTGAAGGCGCTTACCCCAACCCAGACTCAAACCGAGCAACTGTACATACTTATCCGGATCATAGTAATTCTCATAATTGTTATAATAACTTGAGCCATAACCCAGAGAATAGTAATTATAATAGTTCTGTAGAGCATTCATATTATAGTAGTTGGAATTGACATCCGTCTGCTTACTATAATATGCACCAACGCTAAACTGATTTGGTCGTTTTCCTCCGAACCAATTCGTAGAATAGCTCATGTTATAGCTCTGATAATAGGTACCATTGGTCTGAGCACCAAGACTAAGTACTTCACCATCACCGATAGGCATAATTCCGCGATGTTCCTTATTCTTGTTGAACAGATTACGCATAGAGAAGTTGTTCAACTTCAAACCTACGCGGCCAATAACACCTGTCTGTCCCCATCCCAGAGAGAACTCAATCTGGTCGTTGCTCTTTTGTACCAGATTCCAGTTGATATCAACATTACCCTCTTCATAATTTGGTTCATAATTTGGTTCTATCTTTTCAGGATCGAAATGTCCCATAGAGGCTAACTCTCTTATAGAACGCATGATAGCTTCCCTTGAGAACAAATCACCAGGCTTTGTACGCAATTCGCGTCTTACTACATTTTCGTAGAGTTTGTCATTACCATAGATACGAACATGATTCAGATAAGCCTTCTGGTTTTCTATGATTCTCATTTCCAAATCTACGGAATCACCTACGATGTTGACCTCAGCAGGGGTAAGACTATAGAACAGGTAACCATTATTATAATACAAGTTACCTACGGCATCATCATCCTCTGACAGGCGCTTATTCAGAAGTTTCTGATTATACACATCGCCTTTCTTCATGCCCAAAACTCTGTTAAGGACATCCGTAGAATATACCGTATTACCAACCCAACTGATATTTCGGATATAATATTTCTTACCTTCATTAATCTTAACGAAGATATTGACATGCTTGTCGTCTACATTCCAAACACTATCTTCCAGGATTTCCGCATCACGATAACCATATTCATTATATTTATCTATGATGTTCTGCTTATCCTCTTTCCATCTCTCTGGAGTGTATTTCTTAGACTTAAAGAAATTGGCAAACTTTCCTGCTTCGTGTATCTTTGCAAAGGCGCCCTTGGAGAACATTGAGCCCTTCAACTTCTCGTCAGTAACCTCCTTATTACCTTCGATGATGATCTTTCGAACTTTCATCTTCTCCTTCTTGTCTACAATGACATCAAGGATCACTTGATTTTTCTGGGAGATATCATCACGCTGACTAATCGTGATCTCAGCATTCTTATATCCTTTATCATCAAAGTATTTCTTTGCCAAAAGTTTCGCACGATCTAGGGAGTTTGGCGTAAGTTGCATACCCTTGAGCAATCCCAACTTATTCTCCATATCCTCACGCTCACTCTTCTTGAGTCCTATATAATTGATTGTAGAGACACGTGGTCTGACAGCCAAATAGATATGCAGATAGATTTTGTCTCCGACGATAGAATCTGCCGAGATTACAACCTTTGAGAATAATCCGTGTTTCCAATATCTCTTTACAGCATCTGTCACTTCTGGTCCAGGAACAGTGATCTGCTGACCTATCGAAAGTCCAGAGATACCCGTAAGCACATAATCTTCATATTCCTCAACACCGGAAGTCGTGATTCCTCCAATAACAACATCGCGTGGAGTTCCGGCATAAGAGATATCAGGATTTACTATTTTGTCTTGAGCCTGCGATGCTACACACCCTGTGATAGCAAGCCCTAAAGCCAACAATACCTTATTTATATTATTCATTTTCATTTGTTTTCTTCTACTTGCTGTTCTGTCTTACCAAATCTGCGTTGGCGTTTTTGAAAACTCAATATCGCTCTCTGCAAATCTTCTTCACTGAAGTCCGGCCAGTAGGTATCACAGAAATAGAGCTCTGAATATGCGATTTGCCACAACAGATAGTTGGAGATTCTCAGTTCTCCTCCTGTTCTTATCAGAAGATCCGGATCTGGCATGAAACTGGTATTCATATGCTTGCTCAGCACATCCTCTGTTATCAGATTTTCAATATCCACCTGTTCTCCATTCTTCACCTTTCCGGCCACTTCAAGTGCGATTTGCCTACAAGCCTCCGTAATTTCCCATCGACTGGAATAGCTCAAGGCAACGACCATTGTCATGGCATCATTCTTAGCGGTATGTGCCATTGTTTCCTGAAGTTTATCTTGAACCTCCTGAGGAAGTCGTTTCAAATCACCGATAACCTGAAAACGGACATTATTCTTCATAAATATTTCGTCCTCGAGCGATGAGAGAACAAGACCCATTAAAGCTTGGACCTCTGTCGCCGGACGATTCCAGTTTTCAGTAGAAAATGTATAGAGGGTAAGATATTTCACACCAAGACGAACACACTCTGAGGTAATTCTTCTTACAGTTTCTACACCTGCCTGATGTCCGAAGCTACGTTCCTTACCTTTTTCTACAGCCCATCGTCCATTACCATCCATGATAATAGCAATATGCTGCGGTATTCGTTTCATATCTATTCCGTTAATCATATATATTAAAAATCTTTATTACAGGTTCTGCATTTCTCACGAAAGCTATAAGTTACAAATACTTTCAGTTCTCCATATCCATCGGTATTTTTGAACAGTCCTGAACTTTTTACGCCATAGGGATCTTTCATTCCATCCAACCTATCACTTATCGAGAGATGTAACGAATAGTCCATGCCTACGTTCGTCCGTTCACCGATTTTATACTTCAGTCCTAATCCCATCGGGATATTGGCAGTAACAATGCTTTTGCCTCCACTCACTATCGTTGCACCTATCCCCGCAAAAATAAATGGAGTCAACCGTTTTGCTCCTCTATAATCACGACCTGTTCCATAAGGCCAGAAATTATATTCGTATACCAAACTTGCATCTATCAGATGATTATCGAAATGGTAGTTCATCCTTTGCATTGCCTCCGTAGACAAATCAGGATAATAGGTTTCGACTTTAGACGCATTACCGACCAGTTTACTATAGGCGACACCAAACTTCAAGTCGTTCATCGTATTCAGATTATATCGTATCATAGCCGATGCCGCAGGCCGAAGATTCTTTAGCAGACTCTCATTGAAGTCGCCTATATAGTTCATAAATCCTACCCCAGCACCAATTTCCATCTTGTATTCTGGGTCATCTTGTGCATACATCGTCATAGAAAAGAGCACAAAACATAGGGTTATGAGCATCTTATTCATACGCTGCGTTTTTGGTCTCTTGCTTAATTCTTAATAGCCCAACCTTGATTATTGTGACGCCCTTTCCAGATTTTTCCTGTAGTGCCATCCACAAGCCATAAGAAATTCTTTTCGTCTTTCGTCAGTGCTGCTACAGATTGTATCTGCACCGGAGCTTCTACAGAACTACTGCGCAACCAATGCAAGCCGCCATTCTCGGTATAATAGAAATAGCCATCACTTGCTAAGCCAATCGCGCCATCAGCATATCTGGTTATAATCATCTGTTTTGGATACTCTGACACTTTGAGTCTTGAGTTTCCTTTGTCATATAAGAACTGGGCATTTACCTTATCCCATTCCTGATTCTCTGAATTCTGTGAGTATTCCGAAATCTTATTCCATACTACGACACTATCCTTAGTGCCTACCACCATAACGGTTTCTGTACTGTCATTCGTCAAGGCTGCTACAGCGGCATAACCGGTATAGTTTTCCGGAAGTGCTGCCTCACCTGATTGTGCGTCTGTTTCCCAACTCTTTCCACCATCACGAGATTGCATCAACTTGCCTGCAGAAACACCAAAGAGACGCAATGTGCCGGCTGCTACCAGATGATCAAGGGTTACACTACTGACACTCTGCCAGTTCTTTGCATCTTCTGATTTAATCAACTGGCCTCTGTTCAATGTATAGAGATTACCATCATAGGCAACGACATTCTGTGCCACAGATGCTGGTAATGAAGTTTCTATTTCCTGCCATTTAGCACCATCTTCTATTGCACTGGAATAGATATGCAACTGATTGCCGACGGTGCCAAACACATAAATCTTTGCTCCGTTTACCACAGCCTTCATCGTATTCAGGGAAGTAAACTCGGAAACGGTTCCTATTTCTTGCCACTTGAACACATCACCATCTTGTTGGTGTACATTCACCTTAACCTGATAGGTAGAATAAGCTGAATAATCCGGTGCATATACATAGAAGGTACGAGGCTTTGTAAAATCTACAGAATCGGTACCACTATAGTAAAGAACTGAGTCACTCGTTAGACTCTTCAATCCCAACACGCCACTGTTTTTGGTTGAAATCGAAGCTACGACCTTTGATGCATCAACACGATAAGGCAAAGAATCTACATTATAGATTAGATGATTTGCCTGATCGATATAAAACTTATAACTACTACAGTTCACAGAAGCTGCTGCGCCACTGGAAGTCTTCTTATCAAGAGACTTCAACGTTCCTACGCTGAACGATGTTATAGCTGTATCATGATAATATGTTGTAGTATCTTCATCATCTTTCAAACATGACGACAATAGTAACACTGTCGAAAATAAAATAATGAAGGCTGATATTTTTCTATTCATTACACTTTAAAATTGTTTTTGCTTGCAAATTTACACAGATTTATTCAAAAACAATGTTTTTCAGATGGTTTATTATGTAAATTATTGATTAAAAGTAATTTTTTAAGTTTGTTTAGTGATTTATTTTTCGTTCTATCGCACATTATTGTGCTTAAGCGCAATAATACTGAGTATAGTACACACTACTATACTGCAAAGCATTACTATCGTTTCAAATTCTAATCCCATATTACCATCTTTTTACCTTAGCGGCGGCAAAATTAATATGCATATTTTATCCTTCCATATAAATCCATGACTTTTTTCTATACGTTATGATTTACTTGATTTATATCAACAAATGGTTTTATGATATTCTAACCAGAAATTACTTTTCACCGCAGTTAACTGCGTAGGCGAATGAAGTTAACTACGTAAGCTGATGAAGTTAACTACGTAAGCTGATGAAGTTAACTGCGTAAGCTGATGAAGTTAACTGCGTAAGGCGACGAAGTTAACTGCGTAAAGCAATGCAGTTATACACATTTTTAGCATCACGAAATAAGGAGTTTTCACCTTAATATATATAGAGAGTATAGAGAAAAGCAGAAAACAAAAAAAAGAGCCAGATCCGAAGATCTAGCTCTTAAATATGTAAAGTATATATTATACTTAATTAAAGCTGTGGACCAGCTGCAACAAGAGCCTTACCAGCCTCATTGCTCTCATACTTCTTGAAGTTCTTGATGAAGCGAGCTGCCAAATCCTTAGCCTTCTCCTCCCACTGACTAGCATCAGCGTATGTATCACGAGGATCGAGGATGTTAGTATCTACACCTTCCAACTGAGTAGGAACTACGAAGTTGAAGAAAGGAATAGTCTTAGTAGGAACCTTATCGATAGAGTGATCAAGGATAGCATCGATGATACCACGAGTATCACGGATAGAGATACGCTTACCAGTACCGTTCCAACCAGTGTTAACCAAGTATGCCTTAGCACCACTCTTCTCCATCTTCTTAACAAGCTCCTCAGCATACTTAGTTGGGTGCAACTCAAGGAATGCCTGGCCGAAGCAAGCAGAGAATGTTGGAGTAGGCTCAGTGATACCACGCTCTGTACCAGCCAACTTAGCTGTGAAACCAGAGAGGAAGTAGTACTTAGTCTGCTCAGCGTTCAAGATAGATACTGGAGGAAGAACACCGAATGCATCAGCAGAAAGGAAGATAACCTGCTTAGCAGCTGGGCCCTGAGATGCAGGACGCTGGATGTTCTTGATATGGTAGATAGGATAAGATACACGAGTATTCTCGGTAACAGTCTTATCTGCGAAATCGATCTTACCATCCTTAGAAACGCTAACGTTCTCAAGAAGAGCGTCACGACGGATAGCGTTGTAGATATCAGGCTCAGACTCCTTATCGAGGTTGATAACCTTAGCGTAGCAACCACCTTCGAAGTTGAATACACCCTTATCATCCCATCCGTGCTCATCGTCACCGATCAACTTACGCTTAGGATCTGTTGACAAAGTAGTCTTACCAGTACCAGAAAGACCGAAGAAGATTGCAGTATTCTCACCGTTCATATCTGTGTTAGCAGAACAGTGCATAGCAGCCATACCCTTCAAAGGCAAGAAGTAGTTCATCATAGAGAACATACCCTTCTTCATCTCACCACCATACCAAGTGTTGATGATAACCTGCTCCTTAGAAGTTACATTGAATACAACAGCTGTCTCTGAGTGAAGACCGAGTTCCTTGTAGTTCTCAACCTTAGCCTTAGAAGCATTGTATACGATGAAATCTGGCTCCTGCTCGAAGTCAGCCTCACTCTGAGGACGGATGAACATGTTTGTTACGAAGTGTGCCTGCCAAGCTACCTCTACGATGAAGCGAACCTTCATACGGGTATCCTTGTGTGTACCGCAGAAACCATCTACTACGTAAAGCTTCTTGTTTGAAAGCTCCTTCTTAGCGATTTCCTTTACTGCAGACCATGCTTCCTTAGTTGCACGGTGGTTATCATTGTGGTATTCCTCTGAATCCCACCATACTGTATCGTGAGAAGTCTCATCATCAACGATGAACTTATCCTTAGGAGAACGACCTGTATAGATACCGGTCATTACGTTAACAGCACCAAGTTCTGTCTCCTGACCTACTTCAAAACCCTCAAGACCTTCTTTGGTCTCTTCGTTGAACAATACTTCATAAGAAGGATTGTAAAGAACCTCAGTTGTACCTGTGATTCCGTACTTCTCTAAAACTGACTTATCAAACTTTGCCATTTTAAAATGTATTTAAGTTGTGAATGATTTCCTTTTTACCTAAGAGGCTATGAACCTCTCAATTTTACCGACCGCAAAGATAAAGAAAAAGTGTCGAACAACCAACTTTCCTCACGCAAAATTGTAAATTGCTAAGTCTTTTTAGGTTAAAGAAGTTAAAAAGTCACCTTATATAATAAATTTTGTAATTCTCACTTTGCAAAAGTGAACCAAAAGTTGTAATTTTGCATCCGATTCAAACAAAAACACGATGGAAATAATCAATTTAAGTGAGCAAAATTCAATCATTAATCAGTACATGGCTGAGATTCGTGATGCTGAATATCAGAAAAACCGTCTATTGTTCCGCAACAACATCCAACGCATTGGAGAATTCGAGGCTTTTGAGATTTCAAAGACTCTGAACTATGAGGAAAAATCTATTGCTACTCCTTTAGGTATTGCTAAGGTCAACGTTCCTACCGATAAGATTGTGCTCGCCACTATTTTCCGTGCAGGACTGCCTTTCCATAATGGTTTCCTCAATGTTTTCGACCATGCCGGAAATGCTTTCGTCAGCGCTTACAGAGAGTATAAGGATGCGGGGCATCATGAGGTTGGTATTCATGTGGAATATCTGGCAACTCCAAGCATTGATGAAAAAACTTTGGTCATTGCCGACCCTATGCTGGCTACTGGTGGTAGTATGGAATTGGGCTACAAGGCTTTCCTCACAAAGGGAACTCCTAAGAAAATCCATGTTGCTTGTGTCATCGCTACTCCTGAAGGCATTGAGCATATCAAGAAGACTTTCCCTGAAGATAAGACAACTGTCTGGTGTGCCGCCATCGACCCTGGCATGAACGAACACAAGTATATCGTTCCTGGTTTTGGTGATGCTGGTGATCTCTGCTACGGAGATAAAATCTAATTCATCTTACTTCCCAGATGTCATTGGTTTCTAACAACTCGGCGAAGCTATGGTAGTTTTTCTTCTCACTTACTTCGTCGATTTGTTGGTTTACACATTCGTCGTAAGTAAGAGATGGTACATCCCTTATCACCCCAAGTGCTACTGGAAAACCGTGTTCATTATCCATCATTGCCAATTTCATTTGTAAAGTATTATCCTCACAATGTGAATCGTGTACAAGAATGTCATCCAGTGTGACTCCATTCTCTCCGATCTTCACCACTTCCAGTTCAAAGCCTTTCTGAATTAACCCATATTCATGATTTTCCCCAAACACCAGTGGCTTCCCATCTTCTACATAGATGGCATTTTTACTTCGCCCCTCTTTACTGTATATTGACTCGTATGCGCCATTATTGAAAATCATACAGTTTTGCAGGATTTCACACACACTGGCTCCATGATGATGATAAGCTGCCTTGAGTATTTCCACAAGATGAGAACCATCGTTTGCTACGGAACGGGCAAAGAAGTGACCGCGTGCCCCAAAGCATAATTCCGCAGGACGGAAAGGATCTTCCACAGTACCATACGGACTGGACTTAGAAACGAATCCTCTGGGAGAGGTTGGACTATACTGTCCTTTGGTCAATCCGTAGATTCTATTATTTAGAATCACCATATTCAGATCGACATTCCGTCGATTGGCATGTATAAAATGATTACCACCTATGGCCAGTCCATCCCCGTCACCGGAAATTTGCCATACCGAGAGTTTAGGGTTCACGACTTTTATTCCTGTGGCAACGGAAGCTGCTCTGCCATGAATCGTCTGCAAGGCATAGGTATTCACATAATAGGGTAACCTGCCGGAGCATCCTATACCGGAAACAACAACAGTATCATACAGAGTAGCTCCTATCTCTTCCAATGCCTTAAGGAATGACGAAAGGAAGAAATGATCACCACATCCAGGGCACCATCTAGGTTGACCTTTCTTAAAATCTGATGCTTTATATTGTTTATTATTTTCCACAACTATTCCTCCAACACTTTAATACAGTAATCTACGATTTCAGACACGACAAATGGTTTGCCCTTCACTTCATTATACTGTAAAGGCACAAAGCCATCAACCTTACTACGAAGATAAGTTGCAAACTGTCCAAGATTCTGTTCACATACGATAACCTTTTTATATTTCAGCAGTATCTCTTGGGTATTTGCTGGTAAGGGATTGATATACTTAAACTGAGCCAAGGCTACAGCAAAGCCCTTACCGAGAAGAACTCGCATTGCTGTATACAGATGACCATAAGTACCACCAAAACCTACAAGCAGTAGTTCTGCATCTTCATCACCTTCTATTCTAACATGAGATACAGGGATACGTGCCACCTTCTCGGCCCGCAATCTTACCATTTTATCATGATTCTCAGGATTGTTGGAAATCTCTCCAGTAACACTATCCTTTTCCAATCCACCCAATATATGCTCAAAACCTTTTCCAGAGCCGTTATTCCAACTTCCTGGTATTGCCCAATATCGAGCCAATGTCTTTTCATCACGAATATAAGGTGTGTAATGGTCGGCCATCTCTTTGGGTGCATAATGTGGATGAATTGATGCAAGTTGTCCAATATCCGGAAGTCGCCAGGCCCCACTGCCATTGGCGATATAAGCATCACTGAGGATTACAACAGGAGTGACATGCTCTACAGCGGTCTTACAAGCCCAATAAGCGGCTTCAAAGCAATCGGTAGGAGACACAGGAGCTATCACCGGTACTGGACTTTCTCCATTTCTTCCGTATAACACTTGCAAAAGGTCTGTCTGTTCTCCTTTGGTAGGAAGTCCTGTCGAAGGACCACCACGCTGTACATCAATAACAACAAGTGGCAGTTCGTCCATCACAGCGAGGTTCATTGCCTCACTCTTCAAACAGATACCAGGGCCTGACGTTGAGGTTACTGCCATAGCACCGGCAAAAGAAGCACCTATCGCACTGGCACATCCAGCAATTTCGTCCTCACATTGAACTGTGACAACATCAAGACTCTTATGCTTCGACAACTCATTTAAAATATCTGAGGCTGGTGTGATAGGATAACTTCCAAGAAACAGTCTCATCTTTGCTTGTTCTGCCGCAGCAATAAGTCCATAGGATAAGGCCTTATTACCCGTGATATCCATATATCTGCCGGGATGTTTCTTTCGAGTATCTATACGATATGTGGCCGGAACACTAGCATGCGTATTACCCGCGAAGTGGTATCCAGCCATAAAGACTTTGATATCATTCTCTGCAAGTTGAGGATTCTTCTGGAATTTCTTTCTCAGAAAATCTTCCACAAGATGTGCATCACGATGAAGTAACCAACAAACGACACCAAGGGCAAACATATTTCTGGTCTTCAGTATAGACTTATGGTCCATACTTGTGTTTTTCAGGCATTCTTCCACCATCTGTGTCATCGGGCAAGCGACGACATGATCTCTATCCACCCCAAGTTCTTCGAGATAATCAGGATTACTGATCTGTGCTTTCTCAAGATTAGAAGTTCCGAAACCGTCTGTATCAAGGATGATAATAGCTCCCGCTCGTGCATACTTGATCTGGGTCTTCAGAGCTGCCGCATTCATTGCTATCAACACATCACATCTATCACCAGGTGTAAGCACCTGGTCGGAATCATCATTTATCTGAATCTGCGACGCACTTACACCTGTGAGTGATCCCTGAGGAGCTCGGATATCCGCAGGATAATCAGGAAATGTAGAAACTCCATTCCCTACTATAGCCGACACAGTGGAAAAGATATTTCCAGCCAATTGCATTCCATCACCAGAGTCTCCGGAAAAGCGGACAACGACATGGTCTAATTCCTTAATTCTTAGTCCGTCTGCCATAGGTATCATTATTAAGATTGTGTTTTTTATACCTTATTGCAAATATATGCTTTTTTAGTATAAGCTCCAAACTTTCATCCGGAAATTAGTATTGGAACGTACTCCCCCCGAGGAATTCTCGAAGCAAACTGGTCGGTGGCAGGTCACGGTCGGCTATCGGATGGAAATATTTCAGGAATTTCAGCAATCGATATGCTTCTGAATATTCAGGGCATTTCTCTGGAACTTGTTGCAACAATGGTTCTGCCTGTGTCTTGATGACTGCCAATTCAAAGAGCATAGCCGTATTCATCATGACATCTGCATTTTCCTGAAACGGGAATATCCACTTATTCTCACCAGCACGGACACTTGGCCAGCGACGGATGGTTTCCTGAGCAGATACACCACGATATTTATAATCGCGGATGATTCTGCGAAGCAAGCGGTTATCTGTGGTAGGAATATAGTTATGACTATCCAACAAGATCGTTGTCAACGCCGAGGCATATACACGAAACTTCTGTTCCTCTGGAATCAACGCTGTCAACTCTGGGTTCAAGGCATGGATACCTTCCACCACAAGAATCTCATTATCATGCAATCTCAGTCGACGGCCACTCTTTTCCCTTTTTCCTTTCTGGAAATTATATTTAGGCAACTCTATTTCCTCACCGGCAAAAAGTGCCTTCATCTGAGCATTCAGAAACGGAATATCAAGTGCGTGCAAATTTTCAAAATCATAATCACCAGTCTCATCCTTCGGTGTTTTTTCCCGATCTAGGAAATAATCATCCAGTGAGATACCAATAGGTTTGACACCATTAGCAAGTAATTGTACCGACAATCGTTTGCAGGTCGTTGTCTTTCCCGACGAAGAAGGTCCTGCGATAAGAACCATCCTTACATTCTTTCGTGCAACTATTTCCTCTGCGATATCAGCGATTTTCTTTTCTTGTAAAGCCTCACTGACATTGATAAGTTCCGACGTATGATTGTTCAAGACAGCTTCATTCAAATCCCCAACGGTATTCAGTCCGATGATACTTTGCCATCGATGATGCTCTTTAAAGATTTCAAACATCTTATCCTGCTTTACGATCTTGCCCAACTCAACAGGATTGTTTATATCCGGTACCCTCAGCAGAAGTCCGTCATAATATTTCTCTATGCCATAGAGATAAATCTGCTTCGTATTCGTAAGCATCGAACCATAGAAATAATCGACGTAGTTGTCTAGTTCATAATATGTCGTATATAAACTACCAATATTTTCGAGAAGTTTTGCTTTGGTAGAGGCACCACACTCCCGAAAGAGTTTTATAGCATCATCTGTAGGCACCTCATGACGCTTGATAGCCAAATGAGCATCAACGATCTCCTTCATGCGCTGACGAATCTTTACCACATCTTCTTCGGTCACAGCATGCCCGATACTCATGTCACAGTAATAACCATTACTTACAGGGATGTCTATTACTACATGACCATGAGGATAGAGTTCTCGTACAGCCTTGCAAAGCACAAAAAATACGCTACGGGTATAAGCACGATGCCCTGAAGGTGAGGTAATATCAAGGAATTCGATATCCTTGGCATGGTATACTCTAAAATTCAAACCTTCCACCTTATTATTGACTTTTGCATTCACCGGTGGAAAAGGCATTTTCAAATTAAATAAGCGAAAAACTTCAGAAAGTGTGCTTCCAATAGGTACTTTTTGAATTTTTTTATTATTTTTGCAACGGATTTGTATTTCTTGACCCATATGTGTTAACTTTTATGTTTCACTATAAATTCGATTTTTTAATCGAGGGTAAAAGTAACAAATTCCACTTAAAACTCCAAGAATATCGCATAACAAAATAATTAAAATATGACGATTCTTCTCTTAAAGATTGTTGGAGCACTCGCTTTACTGATTTATGGTATGAAGATCATGAGTGAGGCTCTGCAAAAATTGGCAGGTCCACAACTACGCCATGTACTTGGTGCTATGACCACCAATCGTATTTCGAGTGTTTTCACGGGTATGTTTACCACTGTTGCCGTACAATCTTCTACCGCAACAACCGTAATGACAGTTTCCTTTGTCAACGCAGGACTTTTAACTCTTGTTCAAGCTATCTCTGTTATTATGGGTGCCAACATCGGTACTACCCTTACGGCATGGATCATGTCAGCAGGATTTTCTTTTAAGATTAGTAGTTTTGTATGGCCTGTATTCCTCATCGGCCTATTACTTATTTATTCTAAGAGACATCGTTATATAGGAGATTTCCTTTTCGGTATTGCCTTTATGTTCCTAGCACTCACCACACTGGGAGAGTCTCAGATTCCTTCTGACCAACTAGGTACACTTCGCATTTTCTTTCAGACTTTCGATCCAAATAGCTTTGGAACAATATTATTATTCTTGTTCTTTGGTACTATTCTCACTTTTACTCTACAAAGTTCTGCCGCATTGATGGCCATCACCATGATGCTTTGTACACAAGCTGGTCTACCTATTTATTTAGGTATTGCACTTGTCATGGGCGAGAATATCGGTACCACCCTTACAGCCAACTTGGTTGCACTCACGGCTAACACTGAAGCTCGTCGCGCAGCTTTCGGCCATTTGTTCTTTAATGTTTTCGGTGTCATCTGGATACTTTGTGTCTTCAGGCATTTCGTCAACTTTGCTTGTAGTTTCGTAGGATTCGATCCTAATAGTGCAGGTATAACCCCTACACATACTCAGCTCACCTTTGCGTTGGCTTCTTTCCACACATGCTTCAATGTCACGAACACATTGATTCTGTTGCCTTTCGTAAAACAAATGGCAAAGATATGCTGCTGGGTTTGGAAGCCATCTACCAACAAGGACGAGGAAGATTTCCGTCTTCGTTTCATCCAAGCTGGTATCATGAAGACTCCAGAACTCTCTGTTCTAGAAGCTCAGAAGGAAATTCATAGTTTTGCAGAACGTATCCAACGTATGTTCACCATGTCACGCGACTTATTGAGTGAGAAGAATCAAGATAAATTCATCAAGTTGTATGCTCGCATAGAAAAATATGAGGGTATCTCCGACAACATGGAAATCGAAATTGCCAAATACTTGAATCAAGTAAGTGATGCACATCTAAGTGATGAGACAAAGAGTAAGATCCGTGCCATGCTCCGTGAGATTTCTGAGATAGAAAGCATTGTTCAATATCGCGCGTACCATTAACCGCAAAATGACCAGCAAAGAAGATTTCACAGCTGAACAATATGAGCATATCCATCAGATGTTCGAACTTACCGATGATGCGCTAACACAAATGAACTATATGTTCTCACATACTAGGAACAATGTGGATGCAAACCGAAGTTTCAACATAGAAAACGAAATCAACAATTATCGTAATCAGTTGAAGAAAGAGAATATCATGGACATCGAGGATAATAAATATACTTATGGTATTGGTACTATGTATATGGACATAATCCAAGAATGCGAGAAACTCGGCGACTATGTAGTCAATGTTGTTGAAGCAAGAATGGGAACAAAACAACAAATAGCATAATCAACAAAAATGGGATTCAGAATTGAATCCCATTTTTTATTGGATATCAATATCATTTAACAAGTATCTTCACCAGTTCTTTCATTCCTTCAGAAGCACCTTTCTGAATATGAACAATCTTACGATAAGAATTAACTCCCATCACTGGTTCCGGATCAATAAGATATACAGGGATTGAAGGATCAGTATATTGTATAAGTCCGGCAGCCGGATACACATTCATACTTGTTCCTATAATCACGAAGATATCAGCATCCTTAGCTTCATAAGCTGCAGCATCCATCATCGGGACACTCTCACCAAAGAACACGATGTAAGGACGGAGCAAGCTACCATCCCCAGCCTTTTCACCAGGAACAACATCAGAATTATCAGGAGTCAGTTGTTTGATATAATGATGATTATAAGGATCACGGCTCGAGCACACCTTTGTCAGTTCACCATGAAGATGAATAACATGCGAAGATCCAGCTTTTTCATGTAGATTATCTACATTCTGTGTTACCACACACACCTCATAATCATTTTCCAGTTGCTTAATCAGTCGATGTCCCTCATTAGGCTGCGCATTCCAAAGTTTCTTACGTAGCATATTATAAAAATTGGTCACGAGCGTAGGATCAGCCTCCCATCCATCATGCGAAGCCACCTGTTCTACAGGATAGTTTTCCCACAATCCATCATTACCACGGAAAGTCTTGAAACCACTTTCCACCGACATACCTGCACCTGTTAAAAATACAATTTTCTTCATAAGTATAGTATTAACAATGCACAAAATTAGTAATTTTTCGCAAATGTGTGTCTACTTATGAAAGAAAAATATTATCTTTGCGTTAGTTTTAAAACAATACATATTATAAATTTTAATTGATTTTATGGATAAAGTAAGTTACGCACTAGGCCTAGGTATTGCACGTCAACTTTCAGGTTTAGGAGCAACAGAAATTAATGTTGAAGATTTCGCACAAGCATTAAAGGATATTTTTTCAGGCAAAGAGCCTCAGATTAGTGACGAAGAAGGTCAGAGTCTTGTCAGCGCATACCTCCAGCAGAAACAAGACATGGTTACATCTAAGATGAAAGAAGAAGGTCAGAAGTTTCTAGAGGAAAATAGCAAGAAAGAAGGTGTTGTCACACTACCTTCAGGTCTTCAATATCAGGTTCTTCGCGAAGGCAACGGTAAGAAGCCAAAAGCCACTGACCAGGTAGAATGCCACTATGAAGGAACATTGATCAATGGTACTAAATTTGATTCATCATACGATCGTGGTCAGACAGCTACATTCCCTTTGAACCAAGTTATTGCTGGCTGGACAGAAGGTCTTCAACTCATGCAAGAAGGTGCAAAGTATCGCTTCTTCATTCCTTATAACCTCGGTTATGGCGAGCGCGGTGCAGGACAGTCTATTCCTCCATTTGCGACCTTGATTTTTGATGTAGAACTCATTGCTGTTAAATAATAATCTAAGATAAATAAATGAAAAAATTAGTTTTTGGAGCTCTTATCGCTCTCAGCACTGCCACATTCATAGGTTGTGGTAATTCAACCCCAAAAGCAGATCTTAAGACAGATGTTGACACCATGTCTTATGCTATGGGCTTGTCACAGACTCAAGGTCTGAAGGATTTCTTAGTAAGTCGTATGGGTATTGATACCACATACATGGACGAATTCATTAAAGGTCTCAACGACGGTGCCAATGCTGGCGATGACAAGAAGAAGGCTGCATACTATGCAGGTATTCAGATTGGTCAGCAAATCTCTAACCAGATGATCAAAGGCATCAATCACGAAGTATTTGGAGAGGATTCTACCAAGACCATCTCTATGAAGAATTTCATGGCAGGTTTCATCCAGGGTACTTTAGGCAAGAAGGGTGAGATGACTGTAGAACAGGCTACTAAGATTGCTCAACTGAAGATGATGGCAATCAAGGCCAAGAATATGGAGAAGGAATACGGTCCTAACAAAATCGCCGGTGAGAAATTCCTCGCTGCCAACAAGAAAAAGCCAGGTGTAAAGACCCTTCCTTCTGGTCTCCAGTATAAGGTGATCAAGGTTGGTAATGGTCCTATCCCTTCTGACACCTCTATCGTTAAGGTAAACTATGAAGGCAGAACTATCGATGGTAAGGTATTCGACTCTACTTACAAGCGCGGACAGCCAGTTGAACTTCATGCCAATCAGGTAATCAAGGGTTGGACAGAGGCACTCGTTCGCATGCCTGCCGGTTCTATCTGGGAGGTTTACATCCCTCAGAATCTGGCATATGGTGATCGTGAACAGGGAGGCGAGATCAAGCCATTCTCTACTTTGATTTTCAAGATAGAGTTACTTTCTGTAGGCAAGATAGAGATACATTCTGTAGGCAAGTAATTATTGTATCATTGAATATGAAGAAAACTATAATTTTGGCACTCGTCCTCGTGGCGAGTGCTTCTTTTTCGGTAGCCGGAAATGGACCGAAGAAGGACAAAAAGAAAGAGGTTAAGACTATTGCTCCTATAAGTCTTACAACAGCATCAGACTCTCTAGGCTATGCAAAGGGTGTATCAGCAACTCAAGGTCTTATGTCTTTCGTTCAAGAAAATTATCATGTAGACACTGCCTATACGGCAGAGTTTATTAATGGTTTCAAAGAGGTCATCGGCAAGGCGAGCACTCCTCAGAACACAGCTCGTATCGCTGGTATGCAAATCGCGCAAATAGTAAGCGAGCGCATTCTACCTTCTGAGAAAGAGACAGCATCCAGCAAAAACCTAACCTTCGACGAAAATAAATTCATCGATGGCTTCATTGCTGCTATCAGCAAAGATACTACCATTTTCAATGTAGAGAGCGCTAAGAAGTATAGTAACCAGGTTCTGGCTTCTGTCGACAAGAAATGGCTTGCAGAAAATGCAAAGAAGCCAGGTGTAAAGGTATTGCCTGACGGTCTTCAATACAAAGTAATTACCGAAGGACATGGCGCAATCCCTAAAGCTACCGATGAGGTTGAAGTTATCTATGAAGGTAAAACTACCGACGGTAAGGTGTTCGATGCAACCAGCAAGCATGGAAAGAAGACAGATACCTTTAATGCAGGAAATCTCATCAAGGGATGGACAGAAGCCCTCACGATGATGCCTGTAGGAAGCAAATGGGAAATCTATATTCCTTCAGAACTAGCATATGGTGAGCACCGAGCAGGACAGATTGCCCCTTATTCTACTCTGATCTTCACTTTAGAGTTGGTGAATATCGTAGAACCTCAAAAGAAAGAAGAGAAAAAGAAATAAGGAACAAACAAAATGCACGATATTTTAAAATTTATCGCGCATTTTGTTGCTTCATTCAATAATTTTGCTTATATTTGCTCTTAAAATTAAAACCTTTTGAGATTCTATAGACATTAAACAAAACAAAAAAGCATGGACAAGATTGATAATCTCGATAAGAAGATACTCAGTATCCTCAGTAAGAATGCGCGCATTCCTTTTAAGGATGTAGCAATAGAGTGTGGCGTTTCCAGAGCCGCCATCCATCAGCGTGTACAACACTTAGTGGAAAACGGAATCATTACTGGTAGTGGTTTTGACGTAAACCCCAAAAGTCTCGGATACTCTACATGCACTTACGTGGGACTAAACCTGGAACGTGGTAGTATGTATAAGAAAGTAGTAGAGCGACTCGTCAACATTGCAGAAGTCGTTGAGTGCCACTTTACTACAGGTCCTTACACCATGCTCGTTAAGCTCTATGCAAAAGACAATGAGCAACTTATGGACCTGCTCAACAATCAACTTCAGAGTATTCCTGGCGTTGTATCAACCGAAACCTTAATTTCTCTTGAGCAGAGCATCAAACGAGAGATACCAGTCAAGATAGACGAAAACTAATGAACAATTTTGATTTAGAATCGTATTTGACAGATGTCTATACGAACTATCCTGAGGCCAATCATCAACCGATCATTGGCCTCACTGCTAATTATAGCAATATTGATGCTACACTTCGTAGCGTCTACTACCAGCAAATCGTAAAGGCCGGTGGAACTCCAGTCATTATTCCTCCTGTTGCCGACAAGGATGTAATCATCAACACACTATCTCATCTCGATGGACTTATCCTTACAGGTGGTGCTGATTACAACCCGCTTTGGGCTGGCGAAGAACCTTCTCCTAAACTTCATCATATCAATAGAGAACGTGACCTTGCTGAACTCATGATCACCCGTCTTGCTTTCAACCGTCAGATTCCTATGCTGGGAATATGCCGTGGCATACAGACCTTGGCAATGGCACTGGGAGGCAAGGTCATTCAGGATATTGACAACAAAATCAAACACGACCAAGATGCAGACCGCAACGAACCTACTCACAGCGTAAGCATCGCTGCAAATAGTATTTTAGAAAAGATCTATGGTGAACAGAGATTATTCGTCAACACATTCCATCATCAGGCCGTAGGAGAGCCCGGGCCTCATCTCCGAGTAATTGCCAAAGCTCCAGACGGCATCATCGAAGGTATAGAAAGCAACGAATATAAATCGATTCTTGGTGTACAGTGGCATCCTGAATGGCTCGAGGAAGATGGACTAAAGATTTTCCAATGGCTCGTCAATGAGGCTCAGGAATTTGCTCAGGCCAAGGATGTACAACGACATGTCATCACCATCGATTCCCACTGCGATACTCCGATGTTCTTTCCACAAGGGGTACATTTTGAAAACCGTGACTCTCGCATCCTATACGACCTCCATAAGATGAACGAAGGACGTACCGATGCTGTCACAATGGTAGCTTATATCCCACAGCATCCCAAACCGGGAGAGATTCCAGAAGGTATGTCACCACGACAGTATGCTGACAGTATATTCGACAATATTAAGGATATTGTAGACCACAATAATGATTATATTGCTTTAGCTCGCAATCCTCATGAGTTAATTGCAAACAAGCATGCTAACAAGAAAACTATCATGCTCGGTATAGAGAATGGATTAGCCTTGGAGGGAGACATCAAAAATATCCAGCATTTTGCAGACCGTGGCATCACATATATCACACTCTGCCACAATGGCGATAATGATATCTGTGATAGTGCACGCGGCGAACACACACACAATGGTATCAGCGAACTGGGCGAGAAAGTTATTCATGAGATGAACCGACTTGGTCTCATGGTGGATTTGAGCCATGCTGCCGAAAAGAGTTTCTATGATGCTCTCGATATCAGTTCTACTCCTATTGTCTGCAGTCATAGTAACTGCAAATCCCTATGCGATGTTCCAAGAAATCTTACTGATGACCAACTACGCGCTTTGGCTGCCAAGGATGGTGTGGCACAAATCACACTATACCACGGATTCCTACAGAAGGACGATGAAGCCAGTATTATGGATGCCATGAAGCATCTCGAGCATGCCATCGACATCATGGGTATTGATCACGTAGGATTAGGCACCGACTTTGATGGAGATGGCGGTGTACGTGGCATTGCCGATGCCAGTGAACTTATCCAGTTTACCCGTCAGTTGCTCCGCCGCCGTTACAGCATCGAAGACATCAGAAAGATATGGGGTGGCAACTGGCTTCGTGTCATGAAGCAAGTACAGGAATGTGTAATTAAGTAACAATGAAGAATTCAATGAAAATATTAATAGGTGTAGTCGCTATAGCTATGATTGGTACAGGCATCTACACTTACAAGAATCACATAGAAAGAACTACAGAAGTAGAAGACACTGAGGAGGTAGAGAAGGTTCAACCGGTAGGTCCTTCCTTCAATGCAGACAGTGCCTTTACTTATTGTGCTGCACAATGTGAGTTCGGTCCTCGTACGATGAACAGTGAAGCTCATGAGAAATGTGCCGACTGGATAGTTGCGAAGTTCAAGCAAATAGGATGCGAGGTAAAGACACAGAAGGCAGATCTTCAAGGTTTCGATGGCACTACGCTGAAGAGCACTAACATTATCGCCAGCTACAACCCCAAAGCTACTACACGTATTCTTTTATGTGCACATTGGGACAGTCGTCCTTGGGCGGATAACGACCCAGACAGTGCTAACCATCATAAACCTGTGATGGCTGCTAACGACGGTGCCAGCGGTATTGGCGTAATGATAGAGATCGCACGACAGTTACAAAAAGATAAGAAACTGAAGATTGGTGTCGACTTTGTATGCTTTGATGCCGAAGATTATGGAACTCCTTACTGGGCAGATCATCAGGATGACAATTCCTGGGCTCTTGGTGCTCAATATTGGAGTAAGAACTTACCACAAGGCTATGAGGCACGCTATGGTATTTTGTTAGATATGGTAGGCGGTCAAGGCGCAAAATTCTATCGCGAAGGTATGTCACAACAATATGCTAATGCTATCGTCAAGAAGGTATGGCGTGCTGCTTATCAGGCAGGATACGGCAGTTACTTTCCTAAAGAGGATGGCGGTATGATTACAGACGATCATATTCCTGTGAACCAGAATGCGCAAATTCCAACCATCGACATCATTCCATACTATCCTGATTGTCAACAGAGTACCTTCGGACCTACATGGCACACCGTAAGTGATGACATGAAACATCTTGACAAGGCCACACTAAAGGCTGTAGGACAAACTTTGATTCAAGTTCTTTATACTGAAGAATAATACATCCGGTTGACATCAACCTATATAGGAAAAAGAGGCGACTACTTATGATAAGCAGTCGCCTCTTTTTTAATCTATCGTATGATGATTCCATACTCATAGTCTTTATAGTTCACCACTCTCGACCTGCAAGACAATACGTTCAGTAAGTCGGTCAACACCATTCGGATCATATTTCTTAGTAAGACTAGCACCGAATAAAGCTGCAAAAGCCTGATAGAAGCCAGCACGGATAGGACCAAGGAAAGCTTTGATGGCACCATAGGCAGAACTATTACACTCACGATAAACCAATTTGATCAGCAACTTGCCCTGAGCATAGGTGAGTTTCTTCATTCTTGGTGTATATTCCTTCTTGATACTTACCTCCACACGTTTCATATGTTCATCCTTTGCCTTCTTATTAGGTAAAGTCTGCAAATACTCATAAGTTTCTATGATAATTCTGTTTACCTCTTTTGCGATAGGAAGTACCTTTTTTACATTATACACCAGTCTATTATAGGCTGCGCGTTCTTCAGCATTCTTAAAGATCGGCGCTGGGAAAACATAAACATTATTGAGTTCCACATATTGCACACTATCCTTACCCAACAAGGCTTTACCGACACGTACCTTCGGCTCGAAAGTAGGATTATCCATATCTACTTCCAAATCTTCCGGGTTTATATGCTCATCTTTATCATTCTGAGAAAAAGTCGGAACTGTAGCGATGAACACCAATATTGATAACAAAAAGAATCTATATCTCATATTTGCGACAAAAATAGTAATTATTTTCCATAATCGCATACAACTTTTATTTTTTATTCTTTATTTTCGTCATTTCACAGTACCTTTGTATCGTAATGAGAAAGAAAATAGCTTTAATGATAATTATTGCTGTAGAATTTCTTTCTCCTATTCATCTAATCGCACAACAACGACAACCATGGGAGGAATATCTACAACAACTTAGTGAGACGGAAGACTTTGAGTCGGTGTCATGGGAGGATTACTATGACTTTCTTTCCGATTTAACTACTCACCCTATGAATATCAACACCGCGACAAGAGAGGATTTGGAACAGTTACCTTTTCTCACAGCTCAACAGGTGGAAGATATTCTTGCTTATCTCTATCAATATGGAGAGATGAGAACGATCAATGAATTGGCCATGATTGGCAGTTTGGACTATCCTCAACGTAAACTCTTGGAATATTTCGTCTACGCAGGACATATAGAAGATAAACAGTTTCCTTCGTTTAGGAAGATTATGCAATATGGACATCATGAGGTAACAGCAAATATCAACATACCATTTTATCGCAGGAAAGGAGACTCTTCTATATACCGAGGATATCCCTATAAACATGGAATACGCTATAATTTCAGATTCAGCGATTTGGTAAGATTTGGAATTATGGGGGCACAAGATGCCGGAGAACCCTTTTTCGCAGATTGCAACCGATGGGGATACGACTATTATTCTTTCTATCTACAGATACAGAAACTCGGTAAACTCAAAAATCTTACCCTTGGAAGATATCATCTACAATTCGGGGCAGGACTGATCATGAATAATAGTTTTGGACTAGGAAAAATCATCGCATTAACGAATCTAGGACATACTACTCATGCGATACATGTTCATTCCTCACGTAGCGAAGCAAATTATTTACAAGGTGCAACAGCGACGGTAGAACCACTTCATAACCTTAACATCACGGGTTTTTTATCTTATCGTAACATTGATGCTAGTTTCAATCAAGATGACCAATCTATCAAGGCTATCATAAAAACAGGCTACCATCGCACCTCAAAGGAAATACTACAGAAACAAAATGCTACAGAAAGTCTCGTTGGAGGAAACATCAATTATTTCTGGAACGGATTTCATATCGGGACAACAGGGTTTCTCACTGGATTCAATCATCCTTATCACCCTGGCAGGAATGCACTATACCAACATTTCATGCCATATGGTCAGCGTTTTTGGAATGCAAGCATCGACTATGGTTATGTCAATCATAGTCTCACGCTACAAGGAGAAACGGCTACGAACAACAGACATGGTATAGCAACATTGGACATGGTTTCATGGCAAATAAACAACAGCTTATCCTTGTTGGCTCTATATCGTTTCTACTCTCACAAATACTATTCTTTCTTCAGCAACAGTTTTTCAGAAGGAGGAAACATACAAGATGAGAAAGGACTTTATACAGGAATCAACTGGAGGCCTATTCCACATCTTAGTCTCATGGAATATACTGATATTGTATATTTTATATGGCCTAAATATGGTGCCAGTAAGGTCGGTTCACATGCTTTCGACCAATTCTTCTCTGCCAGTTACCAACTACAGAAATGGAACTTTGATGTCAGATATCGAATAAAATGGCGAGAGAAGGACAATCAGAAGAAAACAAAACTGGTATATGAGAATATTCAACGCTGTAGAATTGCAGTAAAATATCAGGATACCATTTGGTATTCTTGTACTTCACTGAACATAAACCATTATCAGAAGGAAAGTAATAGTACTACTGGATATATGGTTTCTGAATCGCTGAGATGGAACTATAAACAATTACAATCTGCCATCATCCTAGGATATTTCCATACACCCGACTACCATACGCGCATATACACCTTCGAGCCAGGCATGCTTTACGACATGGGATTCAACAACTACTATGGCAGAGGGATAAGATATGCACTATATCTACATACTAACATCGGGAAATCTGTGACGCTCACAACAAAAATAGGCACGACCGATTATTTCGACCGTGCCCAAATATCCAGTTCTTACCAACAAATCAATCATAGTTCCAAAACAGATATGGAAATGCAGATTCGTTGGAGATTTTAGTCTTTCTTTCGCCAAAATCGGGATGTAATATCGCTGAATTCATCTCCTGACACACGTTTATACAAACGTTGATTAGTTGTCATATCCTTCAAACAACCTAGATGCTTAATATATGGCCCAACCTTGATATAATCAAAGTTGCTCTTGCATATCGACGTAGAAACATGAGTTCTTCCACTATACCATCCCACCTTATATTGTGGATGTTCACGATGTAGATAAACAGCTAAATCATTAACAGCCTTAGGTTCTGCATCACCACCCATAAAACAAATACAAGTAATCTCGTCTTCATACTTCTGTATGAACTGTTCGAGAACCATTGGAGTAAGTGGTTCACCAATATCCTGCCACAGATAACTACTATGGCAGCCAGGACAATGACAAGGGCAATTCGATATATTTATCGATAATGTCATCTCGTCGGGTATCTCCTGGAAGACTATTCCTGTATTTACGTATTTAAGCATTCTTCTTAACGTCTATTGTTGGAACTGCTATGGCTGCTGACTGATATTTTTCATTGCCTGCATAGTAACGGCGATGTGCTTCTTTCTGACGAGCCTCAGAGAAGTTGCTTACTCGTTTCAGATAACCGATAATACGAGTAAGATAGTCAACATTCTTACTATGGCAGCAAGGGCACTCTTTAAGATATCTCTTATCGATATGACCACATTCATTACATACTGTGTTAGGAATATTGTAGGTAAAGTAGTTACATCCCTCCTTGGCAGCTACACGGAAAAGTTGACGATACTGAGCCTGACTCAGATGCTCTTCAAGGTTCATATGAAGAGCAGAACCACCTGTAAGATGCTCGATATACGGAGTACCATGCAACTTAAACTTATCGACAATATCCAAAGAGTCGTCCTCTACAACATAGAAGTAACTATTATAACAATCACGAGGAACGAAATAGCCATCCTCACGATCCCATTTAGCATGCTTAACACCTACGTTCTCGGCAGGAATCATCTCGCAATTGAACATCACTTCCTTAGAACGATACTGTTTGTTATACTTTTCGATAAGAGAAAGAATGCCCTGTACAAAATGCTTATAGTCATCATTAGGAGTTATCGTAAGTCCCATAAACTCGGCAGCCTCAACAAGACCATTGATACCTATGGTGAGATACTGGCGATTGATATTGATATATCCGGCATCGAACAATGGCAACATACCATGAGCCTGAAGAGCCTTCAGATTCTCGTTGTAGGCCAACTGTACCTTATGACAGAGATCTATGACATGAGCGAGATATTCCTTATAATCCTGCTGATGGTTCACAGCATATTGTACACAACGATTCAAATTGATGGTAAGTACACTCTTGGAACCTGTGCTCACACCACCAGCACCAAGTGTATAACTAAATCCATTATCCTGAATTTCATTGCGTAGACGACAACAACTAGACAGCGAATCTGCATTATCACTCAGATAGGTAAAGAAACTGTGGCCTTCAGAATACATTTTCGCAGCAAAATCGCCCCATTCCTTATCCTTACAATCACCATTCTCCGTAAGCATCGCCATAGTTTCTACAGGGAAGGTAAGAACCGTCTTGGTACGCTCCTCATTAAACCATACCATAAAGCGCTTCTGCAACCAGTTCAAACCATCCCAATCTGGTTGTGAACCATCAGGGAAATAAAAGTTACCGAAAAGAGAATCAAAATAGTAGCGATCATAGTAGCTGATATTCCAGAATACAGCCTGATAGTTACGAGCTCCTGTCGGTTGGTTCAAAGAATAGACAATCTGTTCGAAACAATCTGTGATGACCTTGTCGATGGTACGCTTCTTCAAGCTCATGTCAACGACTTCATCCGGGTGTTTCCAATAATCCTTGCCATATTCCAACTCAATGAAATAATTCATATACATCAAGAACTCTGGGGTGGCACATGCACCGGCAAGCATACTACTTACCATAAACACCATATTGATAAAACCGCCACAGAATGATTTAAGGTTGGTTGGAGCCGTAGAATTTCCGCCAATACTTGTCGTACCTCCTATCAACCATGGATACATGGTAATAGAGGCGCAATAGTTGGCTAAATTTGTTTCATCGTTCTTATATATAAAATGGTGTGTCAAACATTCGATATATTCGTCTGCCAATTCCTTACCATACATCTTTTTTATACGGTCGGTAAGTAGACGACGATTCAAACGGATGAATCCTGCCTTTGGCAATTCACCGATTAAAGTTGCTATATTTTTATGCTCAACATTTGCATTTGCGTCAAACTTTGAACCCGTTGCGGCATTGTCAGCTTCCATGTAGTCTGACAAAAATTTCATTTTCTCAATCGTATCACGATCCTCAGAATGCTGTTGACGATAGATAATGAAACTCTTTGCAACCTTATAATAACCTTCCTTCATCAAGGCCGTCTCTACCTGGTTCTGGATATCCTCTACCTTGATACCGTCGCAGAGGTCTAAGTTGCTGATTATCTTGGAGATAATGCCAAGATTAGCAGGTTCCTTAACAGACTCAAATGCCTTGATAATAGCATTCATTATTTTGTCTAAAGAAAAGCGCTCTTTTGAGCCATCTCGTTTCGTGATTGCGAAGTCTTTCATTTCCATATCGAGCAGTTTATTATTATTTTTGGATAAGTTTTATCATTTTAAAATTAAAAAAGTTTTCCGTTTTGGGAAACTTTTGTAATACTTAGGGTTACCAAGTTTACCATTTTATACGAAAGCAAAATTAGTAAAAATATCAATTAGTTGTATACTTCAGATGCTACATTTTAGAAATTTTAAAGATTGCAAGAATACCATTTTCAAGTGCTAATATTCAATTTTATTAACAGTTAAATTATCTAATTTCCTAATATATAGAGACTCACGTAAAAGAAGATTTTGACAAATATCTGAGCACGAATTATAAACCCAAGAAATTATTCGTTTTTCTTAATAAGAATAACTAACTTTGCGGGCGTATAGAACAACGGTTCAACATTATGGGTATAATTCGTAGACATTTCATCAGAATACAGATTTTAAAATTCATCATTACATATCTGACTTTCGTAACACTTTACGTAATACAGAAACCTTTCTTTATGGCTATCTATTGCCGTGATATTGCCAGTAAGGCAGATTGGCTCCGAGTCGTCTATCACGGACTGTCGATAGATTTTACGATGGCCGGTTATCTCATGATCATTCCCGCATTACTACTTATCGCAGAGGTTTGGAAGGAAGGAAATACCACCCATCACATCAGACGAATATACAATATTCTAGCCTCTACTATCATCATCGTAACTTTCTTTCTGAATATCATTCTCTATAAATTCTGGGGATTTCCTCTAGATTCTACTCCCGTATTCTATTTCTTGTCATCCCCTATAGACGCCATAGCGAGTGTAAGTATCGGCGTCACAATTGCTGGTATCATCGCTACCATCGGTATGATTTATGTTACGAGCAACATTCTACAATGTGTTCACAAACTTCTCGACATTCCGGCCATCAGCAGCAAGAAGATTGCCATCACCACCACTATTATATTAACCGTGATGACAGCATTTCTCTTCATCCCTATACGTGGTGGAATTACCGCTTCCACCCAGAATACAGGAAGTGCATATTTCAGTAATGAAATGAAATTGAACCATGCTGCCGTGAATCCAACATTCAGTTTACTGGAGAGCATCACCAAAGACAACGACTTTGCTAACCAGTATCGTTTCATGGACGACAAAAAAGCCGGGGAGATTGTTAGTGGAATGATAAGTACCAGCGATAAGGATACCGAGATGTTGCTCAAGGAGAAACGCCCAGATATATACATTATTATATTAGAAAGCTTTTCTGATGCTGTGATGAAAACAGGCGTCACGCCTCATCTCAAAGCATTATGCCATGAGGGTGTTTACTTTGAAAACATGTACGCGAACAGTTTCCGAACGGATCGTGGTACATTGGCTATTCTGAGTGGTTATCCGGCTCAACCAACGATGAGTTTGATGAAATATCCCAAGAAGACTAACAAACTGCCTTCCATCGGTAAAAAGTTGTCACAACGAGGATACAATCTGAGATATTTCTATGGTGGAGACGCAGACTTCACCAATATGCGTTCCTATATGGTTAGCATGGATTTTACAGATATCACCAGTAATACCAGTTTCCCAATAAACGAACAGATTTGCAAATGGGGTGTACCCGATCATTTTTTATTTCAACGCGTACAACAGAATCTAAAGGCGAAAGACAAGAAACCACGTCTTTGGGTGATACAGACAAGTAGTTCGCACGAACCTTTCGATGTACCTTATCACAAACTTAACGATAAGGTTTTGAACGCTTTCAACTATACCGACAGTTGCATCGGGAAGTTCATCAACAAACTTAAAGGAAGTGACAGATGGAACAGATCTCTCGTAATTCTTATCCCGGACCATCTCGGATGCTTCCCGGAAAATATCGACAATTTCAGCATCAGTAGATATCAAATACCAATGGTTTGGTTAGGTGGCGCTATCAAAGCCCCTAAACAGATTAAGACATACGGATCGCAACAGGATATAGCGGCAACTCTTCTAGGACAGATGGGTATCGCACATCATGACATGAAATTCAGCAAGAACATGTTGTCCCCACAAGTTCCGCATTTTGCATTCTTTACTGTTCCTGATGCTTGGGGAATGAACCAGAATGGTAATTATCTGATATTCAACAATAAGAATAAAAAGGTTGTTGTTAGTAAAGGGGAAAGTAAGAAACTAGTACAGAAGGGTAAAGCATACCTTCAGAAATTGTATGACGACATCGCTGTAAGGTAAACGCCCAATATCCATTTTATTTGGATATCCGGCGCTTAACAAACTCCGAGAACGTCACAAATTCTTGATTTCTACTTTTCAACATCTTCACTAAGCGGTCAAGACGGTTGACCATCTCATTTCCGCTATGGTTCTTGATGATAAGCGGAATCTTATATTCTGGGTGCTCTTTCAACTGATAGAATTCCCATGGATGAAAATAAGTGACGAAATATCCATCATGACGGAGCACACGATTTACGAACCAATGGTAAAGTCTTTCTGGGAAATTGTGCAGAGCCAACCAGAATAAAGGAATACGAAAACATGGGGTGACAGACGCAGGAATTTCCATGACTTTACCACGCATAAACCAAGTACGAGGTGTATTGAGATGCATATATCTTCCTGGGATAAAAGCAGGATTCAGCGATGAGTTATACACATAACCAGCCTTCTCGATATCCTCATCAGACACCGGAAACATTCGGGGCTGTCGATAGCCATAAGTCTTCACCCCACTCACGCGTTCTACAATCTCTTTAGAACGATAGACATCATCTACTCTTGGAATCCAATGATCTACGCCATGACAGGCTATCTCATGACCTTCTCGCTTGATACGTTCGATAACCTCAGGAGCATTCTCTGCAAAGTTACCCGTACAAAAGAATGTGGCATGTACTTGATTCTGTTTTAAGACATCCAAGATTTTATTTGTACCATATACAGACACCTTCATTCCTTCTTCCAAGGAAATCTCTACACCATGTTCACGGGGTACCTCAAACTCTTCTGTATCAAAACTTAATAGTATCATTTTCTTTCTTCGAAATTTAAATTCGGAGGCAAAAGTACAAAAAAATCCATGATCATACATTGTAATATAAAGAATTTACTCTTTTTATCGACATTTCGTAATAAAAACGTTATCTTTGCAAAACGATAAGAAGCATACAACCGAAAAGAAAAAACCAGATGATCTCCAAGATTATATTTTTATTTAAAGACCAATCTTTTTTAAAATTCATAATAGTAGGTGTTATCAATACTATTATCGGACTGGCTATCATGTTTTCATGCTACAACTTATTTCATTTCGGTTATTGGCTATCCACAGCACTAGACTATGTTATCGCCAGCATCATCAGCTATTTTCTGAACAAAAACTATACATTTAAATATAAGGAAGATGACGGCTATTCGTTTATTCGATTTGTCGTGAATATCGCTATCTGTTATTTCATTGCTTTCAGCATAGCCCGACCAATAGTAAGATGGTGCCTGTTGCTATTAGACTTTGCTTTCAGCAAGGCATTCCTCGAAAACATCGCTATGCTTGCAGGTAGCGGATTCTTTACCGTCCTCAACTATCTAGGACAAAGATTCTTTGCCTTCAAGAAAAAAAACTTAAAAGACGATGAATAAGAAACTGGTTTCACTTGTCATTCCGTGCTATAACGAAGAAGCTTCGTTATCGGCATTATACGGTGTATTAAAAGAGTTGACTGAGCAACATCAACAATATGAATGGGAGATTCTATTGATCAATGATGGAAGTTCTGACAAAACTATGGAACTGATACACCAGCTGCATCAGGAAGACCCAAGGGTTTCGTTCATCGATCTTTCTCGCAATTTCGGTAAGGAGAACGCTCTTTTGGCAGGATTCGATTATGCCAGCGGCGACTGCATCATTATCATGGATGCCGACCTACAGCATCCTGTATCGGCAATTCCTAAGATGTTGGAGAAATGGGAAGAAGGATTTGATGATGTATATGGCAAGAGACTGTCTCGAGGTAAAGAGTCGTGGATAAGGAGAAACTGTTCGTTACTCTTCTATAAACTGTTACAGAAATCTGCCAGATATGATATTCTCCCTAATGTCGGAGACTTCAGACTCTTAGACAGAAAGTGCATCGATGAACTCAAAAGACTAAGGGAATCGGAAAGATATACCAAGGGTATGTATGCTTGGATAGGATTCAACAAAACCTATGTGGAATTTGAAACACAACCTCGCATAGCCGGTGAGAGTCACATGAGCTATCGTTCTCTGATGCATCTTGCCGTTGATGGTATCACGAGCTTTAGTGTAGCTCCTCTGAAATGGGCAGCATACTTAGGGATCCTGGTCTCTATATTGGCTTTCATCTTCATGACATACACATTAATACACACATGGCTCTATGGAGATCCTGTGGCTGGATATCCAACCCTGATGACAACAATTCTATTCTTGAGTGGCGTACAACTGATTGCTTTAGGGGTGATGGGGGAATATCTTGGCAAAATATTCATTGAATCGAAAAACCGTCCCGTTTATGTCATCAAGGAGGCTTTCACCAAAAAGCATAGTCAGAAATAATATATTTTCAATTCATATTAAGAATGAGAGAAAAACTCGATATCGCATATCAAAAGATCAATATGTTCTGTATGCGCCCTTTCTTCAAAGAAAGGAAAACCACTCTATTCCTTTGGATCATCCTTGCTCTTATAGGCATGCTGAAACTATCCAAAGATAACAACTTCAAGGTCTTCCGAGGGGTATTTTGGCATACCGTCAATGGCACATCTCTTTATGCAGCATATCCTAAAGAATATTTTGATTACAACTATTATGGTCCTATATTCTCAATGGTTGTTGCCCCATTTGCATTACTCCCCGAATGGGCAGGTCTCTTGTTTTGGCTTGTTTTTCTGTCTATGTGGCTCTACTGGGTTATCAGGAAGTCAACCTTAACCGATCATCAAAAGAACTTTATCTATTGGTTTTGCGCACCTATCCTTCTGGATGCGCTCTTCATGCAGCAGTTCAACGTGGCTATTGCGGCCATCATCGTCTCTTCATTCTTCCTAATCGAAAAAGAGAAAGACGGATGGGCCGCCTTGTTCATTGTATTGGGTACCATGACCAAGATCTATGGAGTCATGGGACTAGCCTTCTTTTTCTTCTCGAAACATAAGGGTAGATTTATTCTCTCATTGGTATTTTGGACTTCTATATTATTCGTCTTACCAATGCTTATCAGTAGTCCGGAATATGTTATCCAACAATATCAAGACTGGCTACCAAGTTTGGTCAATAAGAATGGGCTGAATACAGACTCCATCTATCAGAATGTATCTCTACTAGGCATGGCACGTAGAATCAGCGGCAACGATTCCTATTCCGACCTATGGCTTGTTATTCCTGGAATGGTAATGTTCTTGTTGCCTTACTTAAGATTCAAACAAATCAAGAATCTCTCCTTCCGTGAAACGATACTTGCTTCCACCCTCATGTTCACCATACTTTTCAGTACAGGTAGTGAGTCGAGCGGATATATCATTGCGATGACTGGAATATGCATCTGGTATACAGTATCTCCCTGGAAACGTAGCAGATGGGACCTTGCCTTGATGGTACTCGCGTTTATCATCGCGGGGATGGGCAATAGTGATATATTACCTAGAATTGTGAGAAAGGGACTCATCCAACCATACGCCTTACGTGCTCTCCCTGTAAGTATCGTATGGTTCAAATTGTGCTATGAACTCTATACTAAAGACTATGTTCGGTTATCTCATAACGACATAGATAATGTTAACTAATAAATGATTTGATCTTTTCTGGTATTATTTCATGTATGACGTTCGACGCACAAGTGTGCGACGGCCGTCGCACAACTATACCACGACCGTCGCACACTTGTACCACGGCCGTGGTACATCGAACGCACATAAATACATCCAACAACAGAACTTCGATTATGAAGGAAATAATATATCCTCCTACTCGTCATTCATTGTTTTATCGTACTCCTCCATCATCTGATTTGCTAGATTACTATTCTCAAATCGTTGAATGTATTCCTGACTTTTTCTGACACGTATTTCTTTCTCTTCTGATGCTTTTTGGATAGCATCAGCCATAGCTTTCTCATCATCTGGGTCGACATATAAGCTATCAGGACCTCCAGCCTCTTCTAGACAACTGCCTGTACATGCCACGACAGGCAATCCAGACTGGATAGCCTCTATGATCGGAATACCAAATCCTTCATAACGAGATGGATATACAAAGACTTCTGCTAGATGATAAATGGCCGGTAAATCTTCGTTGGAAACTCCGTGAAGGATATGTACACGCGAAGTCAACTGATGCTTCTTTGCATATTCCATCACCTGATCTGTATACTTAGTATGCTTTCCTACAATAACGATGGATATATCTTCAGGAAGTTTACAGAGTGCCTTAACAGCCAAAAGAACGTTCTTACGGGCCTCTATAGAACCAACATTAAGTATATATCTATCTGGTAATGCATACTTTTCTTTTACACGCTTTAAGATCTCCTCTTCCACCGAAGTTCTAAAACGATTACTACAACCTTGATAAACAACATCAATTTTGTCTTCTGGGAAATTTCCATAATATAAAATATCCCGTTTTGTGCATTCACTAATCGCAATAATTCTTGTAGCCTCTTTTAATGTACGCAGAAACTTACGACGATAGATCTGAACATCTATCCAATGGTAAAACTCAGGATGACGCAGGAAGATAAGGTCATGGATGGTAACAAGTCCTCTGATACCTTCCTTCTTCAATCCTTTAGGCAGTTCACCGGAAAGTCCGTGAAAGACATCCACATGATCGCGTTTCAGGTCTTTGACGATACCTTTATTGCGCCACATATCTTTCTGAATACGGAAATGAATATGCTCAGGATATACAAAGCGGACACCATCTGAAAGTTTCATCTGACGACTCAAATCATCATATCCGGAATCCGGTGTATACAGAAGCATCTCCTTGGGATGTTCCACCTGAGTCAAGGCATTGACTAGGTTTCGTCCATAACTGCCCAGTCCCGTTCGATTTCGAACAATACGCTTGGCATCATATCCTATAATATAATCTGTTTTCAATTTTCTAATCTTTATTGTTTATCAATATTCTGTGTAGAAGAAGCTTTGAGTGCTTCTATATCTGTCAATAATTTCCAGTTTTCGCGAAGCCAGTCTTCTGATTCGTCCCACCATTTGCGATGTAACAGGAATTTGATCGTTTCCTTATCGTATCGATAACCGATAACACGAGCCGGTACCCCTCCAACAATAGCATAAGGCTCTACATCATGTGTTACGACTGCACGGGCAAGCACCACGGCTCCATCGCCAATATGAATTCCTCCTACCAAGAATGCTCCCTCACCTATCCAACAGTCGTTACCAATTTGTACATCTATACTATTATCATCATCAACTCTCCTAAAGAATTTCATGGCATCTTCAGACGCAAAGGTCAACTTTTTCTTGCGATGAGAATCAAAAAAGAAAGGTGACGTTGATGCAAACGGAGCTTTATAAGAATGTATTCCAGGATTACAAATCACATGAGGAGCTATACTAGAAAATCGACCTATCTGAGCAGATAAATTACAATTCTTTTCGAGATAGGAACCAAGTCCAAGAGAACCTTTAAAAACAGTATACTCTCCTATAACGTTTCTCCCCTCAAAATAACTTCCATGCTTCACATGGGCACCAAATTCCACCTTACAGACGCCTCGATAACGAAGTTTCTGACTCCAGAAATCTATGAGTTGATATAAAAAGGTATTCTTGATATTCATCTTTTTAGTTTGATAAACAGTCGATATATGACTTCCAGAACTCACGACGTTTAGGTTGATGAAATCCATGAACAGCCATTGGCAGTTGATAATTATTCTGCTTAGAACATACCTGAGGCTTAATATCAAAAGAGAATTTCAAGGCTTCATGAGCACTCGGGGTCTTCAATTCTTTAGGAATCAAAGACCAAAATACATCTTCATTATAGAGATCACATGACTTTGAATTGAAATAGGAAATCTCCTTACTATATTTGAAACAAGCATTATAGAAAGGTCTTACTCTTCGTAATGAGAACCCGCCATTTCCTATACGCCCAAACATCTGACAATGGAGATTCTTTCTTTTTGGCTTAAAGAAGAGTTTTAATTCCAAATACTGTTTCAAAGGAAAATAAGTATATCTCTCTCGTTTTGGCCAAGGAGAAGCTATATGATCATATCCTTGATTACACCAAAAATCTAATTCATCACGGAATACCCAAGCATCAACATGACAGATAAGCATATATTCATATGCTAAAAATAGACTATAGAAGTCGGCAGAAAGCATCATCTCGTTATACCCGGCAATACCACGTTTGGTACCAAGCCAACGATCGGAGACTGTGACTTCGCCAACTTGTGGAAACTGTGACTTAAGATTAGTGATATCCAATCCTTTAGGTTTCAAAAAGACTGTTGGATATTTAGCCAACACTTTCAGATTATTCTTTAGTGCTGACATCTCATAGTCTTTCAATACAGATTGATATATCGGAATAACTATAACAACCTTCTTACAACCTTCTTTTACCTGATACTGCATAAAAATAAAGTTATGACAAATTCTTTCGCATGATTACCTTACCATTATCATCGACATAGTAATAACGGTTGAATTCTTCACGTGTTCTCTTCCAACGATTATGACTCCAAAGATAAATCTCTGGCTGTCGGAGTATCGTCTTCTCTAATTCGTGGAAATAGATATCGGTAAGTTCGTAATCCGGAATATCCTTAGTATCTCTACGAATTACCTTCATCTCACAATTATAATAGCCTCGTCTTACACGCGTGACATCGCCATAGACAAAGGCTTGTCCTGTATGCTTCACGATTCTCTCGGCTCCCGTAAGCACTGGGGTATCGTGATGAAGGAAATCGAGCCAGTGGTGGATATTCCACCATAGAGGTACCTGATCTGATATATATCCGACAACCAGAGGTTTCCCCTCACGTCTGAACTGTATGATCTTACGCAAGGACTCTTGCATCGGAATACAGAGCGCACCTTGGCGCTCACGAACATACTTAAAGAGTCTGTCGAAATATTCGTTCTCCAACGGATGATATAGTTGGCAACACAAAGCATCCGGTGTCCAAAGAGGCATCGCTGTAATCCATTCCCAATTGCCTAGATGACCTAGATAGACCCCTAACGACTGACCTTCGGATAATGCTTTGTTGAACTCCTCCATACCCGTAAAAGTCATACGTTTACGGAGTTCATCCTGACTCATCGTCATCAACTTGATAGTTTCCACGAGATAATCACAGAAATAATGATAGAACCCTCTTTGTATCTCTTTCAGTTCTTGATCTGTCTTTTCCGGAAAGGATGTCTTCAGATTATTCCAGATTACCTTATGCCGATATCTCACGACATCGGCAACCAACAAGCACAGTATATCTGAGATGATATACAATACCCGTAATGGTAACAATGACATCAGATACCAAAATCCATAAGCTATGGTATATAATAAGAAACTAAGACTCTTTTTCATGAATTTGTTATATCAAAATATTTTTTTAGAACTAGATAAGATATCAGATGCTCTCGTTTGCGATCTCTAAACTGATCTACATATTCGTGTGCATGACGAATGATTGCTTCTGCCTCTTCCGGATGATCAATATAATAGGCCAACCGTTCTTTTAAATCAGAATAATCTGATTTGATCTCTATATAGTGATAGTTAGGGATCAGTTTGCCTTCCATAAACCAACTCTCACAGGTGGGCCTTGGCATAACCGCTATCGAATTAGATGACATCACCCATTTCAGATTACTAGCGACATCATTGCCTTCCAAAGACATGATAAACTTATAATCAAGATGTTCGCCTATCGTCATCTTCTCGGAATACCATTCCGGGCATTGCTTATCAAGTACACCAATATCCACCATCGGGTCTCCAAAATAACGTTTGACGAACTCATAGCGATTACGTTTGAAGGCATCTACCTGTCCATCTTGACCAATAAGTCCACGGAAGATAGCCACATTTTTTTTCTCGATCCACTTTTTCTTGTCATGCACGAACAGAAAATGACGTACCTTATCAAGTTTCATCAAAACTGAATTACAGGTATCTTTTCCCAAAGGACGGGTCTTGACAACTGCAGGGACATCCGGAACATAATTAACATCACCTGCCAACAGGCACCAGCGATTGGAAAGAGGGAAACTCTTTGCATAACGATAAGAATCCAAGAAATACACCTTCGGATGTACTATCGGCTGTTCTCTCAGCGTCAAAGATTTCTCTGCAAAAGTTCTCTTATCAAAAGAATCCTGAGTGAGTTGGTTATAATAGTTTACTCGCTCTAAGATATACTCCTTGTCTAATCGCTTTTCCAAAGAACATAAGGCATGACGATATTGCCATACCTTCAACCAATGGGGTTTCCGAATAGACCAAAATGACTCGATATAGTATTTCAGTTTGGAATTCTTTCCACTATGGAATATATAACTCAGCCTTGCACCCATACTCTTCACTTTTTCGTAGGCATCAATTTATCATGCACCATGCGATACATGTATTGATAAATCATAGCCTTAAGTTCCGTTTCCATTTTCTTTTGTTCAGGCACCTTACCTACGAGGTTATGCTGCATCAGAAGGTCAGTAAGTTTATACATTGCTTTGGTTTTCTTGCCATCAAACTGCATGACATAACCATATTTCACATACTGATAGATACCATTAAGATAGTTTACAGCCCATGTTTCCCGTGCAGGAGTACGAAGTAAGTCGGCACCAAAGGCCATATAGGTATGAGGATAACCTATATAGTTGAGTAATGTCGGCATGATATCTATCTGCTGAGCGATACCGTCTACACGTTGAGCCTTGATTTCACCCGATGGATCATAGATGATAATAGGAGAACAGAAGCCACCAATATCCGTCTTATACTGTTCATGATCACTCTGGTTTGTATGATCGCTGGTAATCACGAAAATGGTATTCTTAAACCATTTTTGTTTACTTGCAGACTTGAAGAACTTACCAATAGCCATATCAGTATAACGGATACATTTCTGGATAGGAAGATGCTCTTCTTTATATACATTCTTATATTTATCGGGAACAACGAACGGATCATGACTAGATACGGTAAAGATAGCCGTCATGAAAGGTTCTTTCATTTCTCCCATCTTCGTGCAATAATACTGCATGAACGGTTCATCCCAGATTCCCCAGTTGCCGTCAAAGTCTTTATCACCACCAAAACGGGCATCTTCATCATAGTCTTGTCGACCATAATAGTTCTGGAATCCTATCTTGTTGGCAAAAGCAAGGAATCCCATAGACCCTCTGTTTGCGCCATGGAAGAAAGCTGTCTGATAGCCCCACTTGCTCAACAGTCCTGGAATACCGGTATAGGTATTCATGGATGCTGGTGTAAGGATAAAAGGTTCTCCAAATCGCGGAATACTACAGAGCACGGATGGCATACCGTCGATACTCTTTCTACCATTACAAAATGAATAGCGATATACCAAACTCTTCTCTATAATCTTATCTACATTTGGGGTATAACCTTTGTATTTACCACCAAAAAAGTCCTTGTTGAAGCCACCGATATACTCACGTCCAAAACTTTCTACAATTAGAATCACAATATTCTTCTTATGTAGTTTTGTAGGTTCTGCATCTACCATCGAGTTCAGATATTCTTCCTTGTGAATAGGTTGATAGATTTGTGCAGAAGCCTGAAGTGACTGATAGTAATCAGGAACTACAAAGTCTGATTTGCCTATTGTACGGATTAGGGCAAAAGGCGTATTCAGTACAATAGCACAATCTGTCGGGCGCTCAACATATTCGTTGGCATTGCTGATTGTGATGGGACGAACACCGGACTGTAATCCTCCACGACAACCACCAATGGTAAGGACAACAGCAATGGCAAGACAAGCAAAAAGTTTACCGGTATATATCCATCGACTCTTTGCGGTGGTATAATCCTTGGCTTCCGTACGAGGCATCACGTAGAGTTTCCATGCCAGATAGACCACAAAGGCAAAGACAACGACAAGATACCAATGGGTAAATGTATTGTTGAGAATGATTCCTGCTATATTGTTCTCATGATCAAACTCTTGGAATACAGAAGTTGTGGTACGACGAAGTGTAAACGGAAAATATACAGAATCAGCAAGATTGATAGCTAACGTAATCGCATTAACGATGATGAAAACCCATTTACATACCCTATGATATATCTTGGTTTCCTTCTGCCAAAGAGGAAACAGCATCATCAGAAGATAAAGAGCGTTGGTGTAAAGGATCGCTGTTGTATCAAACATAAATCCGCCCTTAAGCCAATGGCTGAGCGGAGTAGATGCAAATCCTTCTATGAAATAACTGTAGTTTACACAAAAATAAGTAACCCTGGCTATAAAATAAATAGCATAAGCCAGGATTAAATTCAAAATCAATGCTACTGGCGAACCAAAAGTTGATTTGAGAATACGTTTCATTCTATACCTATTTTATACTTGCTGCATATCATGCAGTTTCTTGTAATATCCATCCTTTGCTATCAGATCGTCATGTGAACCACGCTCTACAATGACACCTTCATGCAACACACAAATTTCATCAGCATTCTTGATGGTACTCAGTCGATGGGCTACAGCCACGGTGGTACGTGTCTTCATCAGATGAGTGAGTGCATCCTGTACCAATCGCTCACTCTCTGTGTCTAGAGCAGAAGTTGCTTCATCAAGGATAAGGATAGGAGGATTCTTCAGGATGGCACGTGCAATACTTACACGTTGACGCTGACCACCTGACAGACGACCTCCCCGATCTCCGATATTTGTATCAAAGCCATGTTCCGATTCCATAATAAACTCATAAGCATTAGCAATCTTGGCTGCATTGATGATTTCTTCATCCGTAGCCTCTTCATTACCAAATCGGATATTATTCTTAAAAGAGTCATTGAAGAGAATTGCTTCCTGGTTGACATTACCTATCAAGGAACGGAGGTCGTGAATACCTAAGTCTTTCACATTAATACCATCTATGAGCACTTCTCCTTCCTGTACATCATAATAGCGTGGTATCAAATCTACCAATGTCGACTTACCAGAACCGCTTTGCCCTACCAATGCTACCATTTTACCTTTTGGTATCGTGAGATTAATATCCTTAAGCACATACTTCAGTTCGGCAGTCTGACTATCAGTATAGGCAAAACTAACATGACGAAACTCTATCTGATGTTCAAAACTTGTGATATGCTTAGCGTCCGGCTTCTCCTGTATTTCTATCTCTGCCTTAAGGATTTTATCAATTCTGTCGATACTGGCAAGACCCTTCGGAATATTGTAACTGGCTTTGGAGAATTCCTTCAATGGTGCTATGATACTATAGAGCATCACTAGATAGTAAATGAATATCGGACCGTCAAGGGCATCATAACGTAACACAAGGATACCACCAACCCACAAGACTACGATAATCATGATGGTGCCCAAGAATTCGCTCATCGGATGAGCCATCTGCTGACGAATGTTCACTTTCATGATATTGTCACGATAGGAGGTGTTGATCTTATCAAAACGGGCATTCATCTTATCTTCTGCACAGAAAGCCTTGATGATGCGCAGACCTCCAAGGGTTTCTTCTACTTGACTCATGGTATCACTCCACAAAGTTTGTGCAAAGGTACTCTGTGCCTTCAACTTTCTGCCGACAAATCCCATGAACCAACCGAAAATTGGTACAAAGATAATGGTAAACAATGTCAGTTGCCAACTGATAGCCAACAGGGTTCCGAAATAGATAATGATAAGAACAGGATTCTTGAATAGCATATCAATACTCGACATGATGCTGTTTTCTACTTCCTGTACATCACCACTCATTCTGGCAATGATATCGCCCTTGCGCTCTTCACTGAAAAATTCCAAAGACAAAGAGGTTATCTTCTGATACAGTTGGTTACGGATATCACGGACCACACCTGTACGGATCGGAATGATCGTGGCAGAAGAAAGAAAATATGCTGCCGTTTTCAGAAATGTCATGAAAGCAAGGAACATACCAATAATCAAAAGTGTTGTGGTAGCTCCATAATCTATCATCAATTCCTGTACATAATAAGAAAGGTTGTTCTGCAATACCTCTTTATCAAATGCCCATGGCATCAAATCATTAACACGCAATCCACCATCTACCTCGAAAAGGATCTGGAGAATCGGAACCAAAGCCATAAACGAGAAGATATTAAGTATGGCTGATAATATATTAAAAAAGATCGAAAATGCCAAATACTTCTTATAAGGAGGCACAAATCGACGTAATACTTGCAGAAATTCCTTCATAACGATGCAAAGATAGTATTTCTATACAAACCCTCAAAGGGTTTTCTGTTTTTATTTTACTTCTTCGCCAAAGAGGGTTGCCGATGATGAACCGGTAATACGAACTTTGACAAAATCACCAACATGATGATTTCCCTTGTTGATGACGACAGCTTTATTCTGTTCTGTGCGTCCCATGAGTTGCTCACGACTGCGCTTACTGAATCGTTCGATAAGGATGACGAATTCTTTACCTTCATCTTTCTTATTCTGTTCAGCACTTATCTCTGTCTGTAGCTTGATTAGTTCATTGAGTCGACGGATCTTCTCATCCTCTGATACGTTATCAGGTAAATGCTTGGCAGCATAGGTACCAGGACGCTCGCTGTATTTGAACATAAAGGCACTATCATATCCCACCTCGCGAACCAACGACAAGGTTTTCTGGAAATCTTCTTCGGTCTCATCATGATAACCTACAAAGATATCAGTGGTAATACCGCAACCTGGGATAATTCGGCGGATAGCCTCTACCTTACTCAGATAATCCTCACGCGTATATTTACGATTCATCAACTTCAATATCTTGTTGCTTCCACTCTGTGCAGGGAAATGGATGTGGTTACAGAGATTTGGCTCATCGGCAATGGCATGCAAGATGTCTTCGCTCATATCCTCAGGATTAGAGGTTGTAAAGCGCACACGCATATCAGGCACAGCTTCGGCAACCAAACGGAGAAGTTCTGCAAATGATGTTCCATTCTCAGGACGCTTACCGTTCGGTAACAATCCGTAAGAGTTGACATTCTGACCTAATAAGGTTACTTCTTTGAATCCTTTATCGTGCAAATCGCGTACCTCGGCAAGAATACTCTCTACATCACGACTACGTTCACGACCACGAGTATAAGGTACAATACAATAGTGACAGAAGTTATTGCAACCACGCATGATGCTTACAAAACCACTCACACGATTGCCGCCAATACGCTGAGGAATTATATTGCGATAAGTTTCAGTGGTAGAAAGCTCTACATTCTCCGCATTATGTCCCATCTCACATTGAGCAATCATATCAGGAAGGTTCAAGTAAGAATCCGGTCCACATACCAGATTGGCATGATGGTTATTGATTAAATCGTCTTTAACACGCTCGGCCATACACCCAAGCACACCCAAGATCAACTTGCGACCCTTCTTCTGCTCTGCATGAAGAGTATCAAGACGATGATAAATCTTATTCTCTGCATTTTCTCGTATACTGCAAGTGTTCAAGAATACAGCATCAGCCTCATCTTCATTCTCGCAAACTTCATAATCGGCCATCTTCATCACAGAAGCAACAACCTCACTGTCAGCAACATTCATCTGACAGCCATAAGTCTCTATATATAATTTCTTACTCATATGTTCATAAACATTTTAGGGTGCAAAGTTACTGAAAATAAATGATTTACACAAATTACCCCCTATTTTTCCAACTTTTGGATTAGTGTTTTAGTGGTTTAGACACCAACAGAAGTGCATAATAGATAATAAACGCACTAATAAGACCTGCAATAGCATCTACGGCATAATGTGCCTGAATGTAGACCGTAGCCATACAGAGGAATACATAGAAAGGCAATAAGACATAGACGAGTCGGCGATTCTTACTATGCAAAGCCAAAAGCATACATATTGTGCTCACACCGACATGTGAACTTGGAAAAGCTGCCGTAGGACGTTCTCCCGCATTCTTTGCATCCTCCACCAACTGATAGAAGAATCCGTCCTGATAACCCGGTGACACAAGACAGTCTTGGGTATGACTGAAATAGTCACCAAGTGACGGGAATATACCATGCGCAATATCATTCACTCCTACTGCATCGTAATAGAATGTAGGACCTGCTACCGGGAAGAAGATAAATATCACATAATATATAAAGAAAGAAGCGAGGATGATAAACGAACAACGCTCAAACTCCTGATAACGACAAAAGAAGTAGAACAATGCCACTACTGCTATCATCGGATAATACATCACATATCCCATATCCATGAGCTCACTTATTATCGCCCAATGGAAATTCTTGGCAAATACCAGTGCTGGTTGGAATCCAAAAAGGCTCTGTTCCCACCCCGCCACAATATGGTCTAGATTAGGGAACATACGATTTATCTCATAAGTATCCGGATACCACCATGCCAGTAACCCCATTTGTACACCCACACGTACCAACAACGTAAACCTACAAGGGAGCATACGATACACGCCCCATACCGCAACTGTCATGAAGAGCACTCTCAATCGTCCCCAAAGCATAGCCTGAGGATTTTCAATACGTGTATAAGTAAAGGCCATGATGGCCAAAGTAAAGAACAGATATGCCAGTACCACCCACTCTAGGGCTAACAATCCTTTCTTAGGATTCTTGGTAATTTTGAAAATATCTTTCAACATGCTTTTTATCTATATAATTACAACCAATGATTCTCCTTATACCATTCCATAGACAGATGTACACCTTGCTCCAAGTCATATTGAGGATGATATCCGAGTTCATCTACAGCCGGTTCTATATCGCACCGCCAGTTACGTTGTTTCAATATATTATATTTATCATTGTTCAGAGCCGAAATCTTACCTGTCATTCTACCGATATACTCACCGAAGAAGGTAACCACACGAAGTACCCATACCGGTGCCTTGATGCGAATCCACCAAGGGCATCCAAGTTCTTCGTGTATCAAATTACTGAAAGTCTCACTCTGGTATACCTCACCATCACTCAGGAAGTATTTGCGTCCATCCTTTCCATGGTCTAGTGCTAGGAATACAGCCTGTACCACATCCTGAACATACACAAAGGTGATATCCTGGCGTTTGAAACCCACCGAGAAATCAGTATGCTGCTTGATACTCTTTGCCATCAAGAAATAATCTCGTTCGCGAGGGCCATAGACACCTGTCGGACGAAGCACAATATACGGGAAATTGTTTCCAATAGAATCCAAGAACTTCTCGGCAGCCAGTTTACTCTTACCATAAGCCGTATTCGGACGAGGAATATCCCCCTCCGTAATCTCTTGATAAGGTTGCTTTTCCTTGATAGCGCCAAAGATACTCAGAGAACTTAAATAGACAAATCTTTTGATTGGAATTTTAAGTTTCAGAATTGCATGAACAAGGTTCTTTGTACCTTCTGTGTTCACACGGAAGAAATCTTCATGATGCAAGCATTTTGTAACACCAGCAGCATGAACAATATAATCAAAATCGTGACCCTCCAATTCTTTCAACAGGTCGGTTTCTGATGAGAGATTGAGTTCAATAAAATGTATGCGCTTATCCTGCAAGTACTTACGAGAGCTAGACTTACGTACCGCTGCCCAGGTCTCCATACCTTGTCGTAAAGCCTCTTCTACGATATAGCTACCGATAAAGCCGGATGCGCCTGTAATTAGAATTTTCATTAAAAATAATATAATTCGCTTGCAAAGATACAAATATTTTTGTTACTTTGCCCATAAAATATAAAAAACACATATCTATGGGAAAAGGAAAGAAAGGTGGAAAACGAATGTCGAAGAAACTGTTGAGTGAGAAATTGGAAAATTTCTTCGCATCTCAACCTGGCAAAGTTTTCTCATTTAAAGAGATATTCAAAGCACTCAAGCTAAACACTCATCCCCTGAAGATGCTTGCCATTGACACCATGGAAGAAATGGCATGGGATGATTTTCTGAAAAGAGTCAGCGATAACAGTTATCAACTTAACCAGTCTGGTCAGGTACAGAAAGGAACATTTGTTCGTAAGGCGAATGGTAAGAACTCTGTGATTCCTGAGGGCAGCGACCAACCGATCTTTGTTTCTGAACGTAACTCTATGGGAGCTCTCAGCGGAGATAAGGTAGAATTCACCTTTCTTGCGCGCCGTCGCAATCATATTCGTGAAGCGCAAGTCAACCAAGTACTCCAGCGTGCCAAAGACACTTTTGTCGGTCGCCTGAAGGTAGATAAGGAACTAGCTTATCTGGTAACCCAAGGTGATACCTTTGCTCACAACATTATCATTCCTAGACGCAAGCTGAAAGGAGGAAAAATGGATGATAAGGCTATCGTGAAGGTCATAGAATGGCCTGACGGTGAGGTAAAGAGTCCTATCGGTGAGGTTGTGGACATTTTAGGACAAACCGGTGACAACGATGTAGAGATGAACACCATTCTCGCTCAGTATGGTCTACCTTACAAATATCCAAAGGCTGTAGAGGATGCTGCCAACAAGATTACAGGAGAGATTACCGAACAAGACCTGAAGGAACGTGAAGACTTCCGCGATACATGGACTTGTACCATCGACCCGAAGGATGCTAAAGACTTTGATGATGCTTTATCGTTCAAGAAGTTAGATAATGGACTCTATCAGGTAGGTGTTCACATTGCTGACGTCAGTCATTATGTGAAAGAAGGCGACATCATCGACCGTGAGGCTCAAAAGCGTGCCACAAGTATCTATCTTGTCGACCGCACCATTCCTATGCTCCCAGAGCATCTTTGCAACTTTGTATGTAGTCTTCGCCCTAACGAGGAGAAGTTAGCCTTCAGCGTCATATTCGACTTGAATGAAAATGGCGATGTTAAGAAATACAGAATCGTGCATTGTGTCATCAAGAGCGATCGCCGATATGCTTATGAAGAGGTACAACAGATTCTAGAAGACAATGGTGTGATTGACGGCACCGGCGAACCTGCTCCTGCAGCTCCTAAGGAAGGATACAAAGGAGATTATGCCGACAATCTGATTATGCTTGACCGTCTGGCCAAAAAGCTCCGTGCCAAGAGATTTAAAGATGGTTCCGTGAAGTTCGACTCTGAAGAGTTGCACTTTGAAGTTGATGAGAAAGGAAAGCCAATACGCTGTTTCTTCAAACGGTCAAAGGATGCCAACAAACTTGTTGAGGAGTTTATGCTTCTTGCCAACAGAACCGTTGCCGAGGATGTTGGTAAGGTGAAGAAAGGTAAAAAGGCTAAGACCCTGCCTTATCGTATTCACGACAATCCAGACCCTCAGAAGTTGGAAACATTGCGCCAGTTCATCGTGAAGTTCGGTTACAAACTGAAGAGCACCAGTACTATGGGAGCGACGGCTCGCGCTCTGAACAAATTGATGGACGACTGCGAGGAAAAGCCAGAGCAGAAGATGATACAGACCGTTGCTCTTAGAGCAATGATGAAGGCGAAATATAGTGTTCACAACATCGGTCACTTCGGTTTGGCCTTCGAATACTACACCCATTTTACCTCTCCTATCCGAAGATATCCGGATACGATGGTTCATCGTTTGATCACCCGTTATCAGCAAGGTGGAAGAAGTGCCAACGAAAAATATTACGAGAAACTTTGCGAACATAGCAGTGACATGGAGTTAATAGCCCAGAGTGCCGAACGCGACTCTATAAAATATAAGATGGTAGAGTTTATGGGCGACAAGATAGGCAACGAATATCCTGCTCACATCAGTGGTATCACCAGTTTCGGTATCTATGCCGAGATTGACGAGAATCATTGTGAAGGTATGATTCCTATGCGTGACCTTGACGACGACTATTATGAGTTCGATGAGCGCAACTTCTGTCTTGTAGGACGCCGTCACCATCACAAATATCAGCTAGGTGATGCTGTCCGAATTAAGGTTGCCAAAGCCAATCTGGAGAAGAAGCAACTTGATTTTACGATCATAGAACAAGAAAAGAAGAAACGATAACTCTTCTCGGTGAGATATTCATATGAGTCCCATGAAGTCTATATATACAAAAAATAGATTTCATGGGATTCATGTTTGTAGATATCTCTATGAGAGAATTCTAATCACTACTTATAATAATTTAATGCGATATACAAATAAGAATAAAGAAAAAAGCACTACCTTTGCAGCGGAATAAGAATGAGGTAAAAGACATTGATAAAGAAACTAAACAAAAAGAAATATGTTATTAAAATTTTTCTTAACCTGTAATAAGATTGGAGCTTTCACCTTAGGAGGAGGATACGCTATGATTCCAATCATGGAACAGGAGTTTGTAGACAAGAACCATTGGATGGAACGACAAGAATTCATGGATATCATGGTAGTGGCACAAACCACCCCAGGTATATTTTCAATAGATATGGCCAGCCATATCGGATATAAGATGAAAGGCGTCTGGGGCGGCATCGTCGGTGCTATTGGCATAGCCTTACCTTCTATCATCATGATTCTGCTCATTGCCATGTTCTTCCATACTTTCAAGGATAACATTTATGTTGCTAAGTTTTTCCGCGGAGCTCGTCCTGCAGTAGTGGCTCTCATCGCAGCACCCTGTTTCAAGATGGCCAAGACAGCCAACATCAACCGATACAACTGTTGGATTCCCATCGTCTGCTGTCTGCTAATAGCAGCTATGGGCGTATCACCAATTTGGATTATCATTGCAGCCGGAATATCAGGATTCCTCTATGGCAAATACAAGAGAAAGAGAAACAATATAAAAGACTAAAAAGCAAGACAGATGTTATTCGTAAAAATATTTTGGATATTCTCACAGATCGGCATATTCAACTTTGGTGGTGGTTATGCCATGATCTCCCTTATCTACAACGATGTAGTAGTAAAGAACCATTGGCTCACAAGTTCCGAGTTTACCGATATCGTAGCCATCAGTCAGTCCACCCCAGGCCCTATCGGTATCAACGCGGCCACCTATACAGGCTATGTGGCCGTAGTAAATGCAGGATTTCCCCATTGGGCAGGCATCATAAGTGCCGTCATCGCCTCACTGGCTATCATATGGCTACCATTCATCCTCATGATTTGTATCAGTCATTATCTGTTGAATCATAAAGACTCCCCGATCGTGAAGGATATCTTTGCAGCCCTTCGTCCAGCCATCATCGGACTGATTGCCGCTGCTGCCATCATGCTGATGAACAAAGACAACTTTGGTTCACCTCATGAGGATATGTTCTCCTTCGCCATCAGCATCGCACTCTTTGCCGCAGCCTTCGTTGCCACAAGATTCTACAAGGCCAACCCTATCCTTGTACTTGCCCTCTGTGGCATCGTCGGTCTTATCGTCTATTAACGGCATTCTACTACAAAGGAATGTAAAACCATATTAATTTTGCAGCAATAACGAAATAAATCACTACTTTTGCAGCAGTAAATCTACAAATAGATGTATGAAACTAAAGATATTTTTCTCGCATAAAGAAGAGCTATGGAACTCATGGAGCCATGCCGGAGGAATTGTACTGGGCATCATTGTCGGTACCATCTTCCTATATTACTGTTTCACCAACAGCAATGGATGGGCAACGGCTGGTGTCATCCTATATCTCTTCGGTATGCTCATGTCATACATCGCCTCAACGATCTATCATGCAGTATCAGCATGGAGCAAATGGAAAGAACGACTGCGCAAATGGGATCATGCAGCAATCTACTGGCATATCGCCGGAAGCTATTCACCCATCACCTTGATAGCCTTGCGCGATGAAGGCTATTGGGGATGGGCATTATTCATATTCGTATGGGTGTGCGCCATTGCCGGCACCATCTCCAGTTTCTATAAACTGAAAGGGCACAGCAATCTGGAAACACTAACCTTCGTCGGTATGGGTCTGTGCGTGCTCACCGCATTGAAACCACTCCTCGACGCACTTACCACAGCAGCTTTCATTTGGATTGTAGCCGAAGGCGTATGCTATATCACGGGAGCATTATTCTATAGTCTCCGCAAACGCAAATACATGCATACCGTATTCCATTTCTTTGTTTTGGCAGGAAGCATCTGCCATATCATCGCTGTTTGGGACATTCTGATGCAATATATCTAAAAAAGTATACCAAATTATCCCAAACTGAATTATTTTTTACCAAAACGAGAACAATTTTCATTTTTCTCGATATTATTTCCTTATTTTGCAGTCGTGATGGAAAATAAGAAGGTGATATTGACGATAACCGGTTCCGATAGCACAGGCGAATCAGGTATACAGGCCGATGTGAAAACCATATCGGAACTTGGTGGCAATGCTCTATCGGTGATCACCTCTATCACCATTCAGAACACACTGGGCATTCAAGAGTTCTACGACCTACCGGCAGATGTCATCGCAGGACAGATAGACGCCATCATGAATGATGTGGCACCAGAAGTGGTAAAGATTGGTATGATTCGTAACCAAAAGGTGCTCGACGTACTCTGCAGAGCTATTCTGAAATATCATCCGGCCCAAGTGATCTATCACCCCGTGATATTCTCAGCACGAGGCGAGCAACTTATGAATGAGGATATTCTCACTCTCGTCGGCCGACAGTTGTTCCCGTTGTGCGACTGGATTATCATCAAAAGAAAAGATATCGGGTATTTCCATCCCGACGATCAAAGGCATCTGCTTGTCATCGATGAAACATTGCCTGTGATACACGGACAAACCAATGCCTTTGCCTCGGCACTGGCCGCCTATCGCTGTCAAGGTGTCGAACTCCATGAGGCGATAAAGAAAGCCCACGAATATGTTGTGCAGAAAGCGCTCAGACACAACAATCTACAAGGGCGAAGTAGTGAGCTATATAATGCCTTCATCAACCTCATGCACAAGCATTACCAAAAGCATAGCGACGTACAGTTCTATGCCGACATGCTGAATGTAAGCAGCAGATACTTGGCTCAGGTGACGCGCCGTGTGTCGGAACAATCCCCTAAGGCAATCATCGACGACTATCTGATCAAGAACATCAAGCGACAGCTGCTTACCACACAGAACAACGTGCAACAAATCGCATACGCACTGGGATTCTCTTCTCAGGCTCACATGACAAGATATTTTAGAAAACTTACAGGATTAACCCCGAGTAAATTCCGGAAACAAAAGGATTGATCAGTATCAAAGAATTACCTTTTTTAAAGAAGAAAGATTTTATTATGTCAGAAAACAGACAGACTTTGAACCGCAATTTGGCTCAGATGCTGAAGGGCGGTGTGATTATGGACGTAACCACTCCAGAACAGGCTCGTATCGCAGAAGAATCAGGCGCTTGTGCAGTAATGGCACTAGAACGCATCCCTGCCGACATTCGTGCAGCAGGTGGCGTATCGCGCATGAGCGACCCCAAGATAATCAAGGGAATACAAGAGGCTGTAAGTATTCCGGTAATGGCTAAATGCCGCATCGGTCACTTCGCAGAAGCTCAGATTCTGCAAGCCATCGAGATAGACTATATCGACGAGAGCGAGGTTCTCTCACCAGCAGATGATGTATATCACATCGACAAGACAAAATTTGAAGTACCATTCGTATGTGGCGCCAAGAACCTGAGTGAGGCTCTCCGCCGAATCGCTGAGGGGGCCACGATGATTCGTACCAAGGGCGAACCGGGCACAGGCGATGTCGTACAGGCCGTGAAGCACATGAGGATGATGCAGAGTCAGATTCGCGACATCGTAAGCAAAAGTGAAGACGAGCTCTATGAAGCTGCCAAACAGTTGCAGGCGCCTTACGACTTGGTGAAATATGTTCACGACCATGGCAAACTACCGGTAGTCAACTTTGCAGCCGGTGGTGTAGCAACCCCTGCCGATGCTGCGCTGATGATGCAGTTGGGTGCAGAAGGTGTCTTCGTGGGCAGCGGTATCTTCAAGAGCGGCAACCCACGCAAGCGTGCCACAGCCATCGTACAGGCTGTAACCAACTACAACGACCCTAAGATACTAGCCGAGATCAGTGAAGACTTAGGTGAGGCCATGGTGGGCATCAACGAGCAAGAGATAAAATTACTGATGGCTGAACGTGGTAAATAATAGGTATCGTAGAAGATGATGAGAATAGCGGTATTAGCTTTACAAGGTGCCTTTGCTGAGCATCGCAAGATGCTCTGCAACTTGGGCATAGACAGTTTTGAAATCAGACAACGATCTGATTGGGATGAGCATAAAGACGGACTCATCATCCCGGGCGGTGAGAGTACGACGCAACTGAAACTGCTGAAGGATTTGGAACTGTTGAAGCCCATACAGGAAGATATCCGGAAAGGACTTCCTGTGTTTGGAACCTGTGCGGGATTGATTCTGCTGGCGAAAGATGTAGAGGGTGAGGATTTTGAAAGGATCTCAACCATGGACATCCACGTGAAGAGGAATGCCTACGGCAGACAGATGGGTAGCTTCTATACCGAAGACAACTTCCAAGAAATAGGAAAGGTGCCCATGACTTTCATCAGAGCACCTTATATCATGAGAGGAGAACCTCATGTCGACATCCTTGCCGAAACAGGCGGACATATCGTCGCTGCGCAACAGGGAAACCAACTGGTCACTTCATTCCATCCGGAACTGAATGATGACCCGAGAATTCACCAATACTTCATCAATATGATCACAAAACAGTAATCGTAGACTTCCTGAGATTCCGATCATCACTGTCAGGGCCCACCATCACCTCTATTTCTCCTGGGTCGATGACATGATTCAAATCGGCATCGTAATATTTCAGGAGTTCCGGTGTAATCTCGAAACTTACTTGAGTGCTTTCGCCTGCCTTCAGATGAATACGGCGGAAGCCTTTAAGTTCTTTGACAGGACGAGCCACACGGGCTGCTGGGTCGTGAGTGTACATCTGTACGATCTCATCACCATCGCGACTGCCCGTGTTGGTCACGGTAACAGTAGCCGTGAGCCTACCGTCACGCCCGAGGGTTTTACCGCTCAAGGTGATGTCACTATAAGAGAAGGTGGTGTAAGACAGGCCATAACCGAAAGGATAGAGAGGGTCGTTTCTTACATCGATATAGTTGCTCTGGAATTTCTGATATTCCTTGGCACGCGGCGCAACAGGGCGACCGGTATTCAGATGATTGTAATACAAAGGAATCTGTCCCAGCGACTGAGGGAATGTCGTCGTCAACTTGCCCGATGGCATCTGGTCGCCGAAGAGAACATCACTGATGGCATCACCAGCCTCACTGCCGGCAAACCATACATTCATGATGGCAGGAACATGCTCACTCTCCCACTTCATGATGGTAGGGCGACCCGAGAAGTTCAACAACACCAACGGTTTGCCCAAAGCTACAAGTTTCTGAAGCAGTTGCATCTGTACATCCGGTAAAGCAAGGTCAGAGCGACTAGAACTCTCACCGCTCATCTCTGCCATCTCACCCATAGCACACACGATAACATCAGCGCGCTGAGCCAACTGCAAAGCCTCCTTCTGAGCCTCCGCATCATTCACACGGGGTATCGGGCGACCGAAAGTAGCCCCTTTCTGAGTGGTCTCATCGGCATAGATATTACAGCCCTGTGCATATTCCACGACAGCCTTACCCTTCACCGCACGTTGCATAGCCTCTTTCAGAGTACTGTATTTCTCCGGAATATCACCGGTAGACCAACAGCCCACCATATTACTACGATTGTCACCAAGAGGGCCGATCAAGGCAATCTTGCCCTTCTTCTGCAAAGGAAGGATATGATCATCATTCTTCAACAAGACGAAAGTCTCTGCAGCCAACTGACGTGCAGCAGCACGATTCTCGGCAGTATAAAGATCTTTCTGCAGACGCTTCTTATCAATGAAACGATATGGGTCTTTGAACAATCCCAACTTATATTTTGCTTCGAGAACTTTACGGCATGCACGGTCGATATCAGCCTGAGAGACGGTGCCGGACTTCAAGCATTTCTCCAAATTCTCTATGAACGCATTGCTGCACATATCCATATCAGTACCAGCCTTCAGAGCGAGCGCAGAACAAGTCATCTGGTCGCCCAGTCCATGACTCGTCATCTCCTTGATAGAACCATAGTCGGTCACCACAAAGCCATCATATTTCCACTGGTTGCGCAGCACATCCGTGACAAGCCACTTATTGGCAGTGGCAGGGATACCGTCTACGAGATTGAAGCTCGTCATAAAAGAGCCGGCTCCAGCCTCGGCAGCAGCCTTATAACCTGCGAAATACTGATTATACATACGCACCTTACTCATGTCCACGGTATTATAGTCGCGACCGGCCTCAATAGCGCCATAAAGCGCATAATGCTTCACACACGCCATCACGTTCTCCTTACCATAATTACCCTGCAAGCCTTTCACCATAGCCTGAGCGATACAAGCGCCGAGGAACGGATCTTCGCCATTGCCCTCGGCAATACGTCCCCAACGAGGATCTAGGGCAATATCTACCATCGGACTGTATGCCCAGTTGATTCCTAAGGCCGTAGCCTCCTTGGCAGCGATGCGGGCACTGTTCTCGATAGCAGCGATATCCCAGCTACATGATAATGCCAAAGGAATAGGAAAGACCGTCTGATAGCCATGGATGACATCCTGACCGAAGATCAGCGGAATGCCGAGTCGGCTCTTCTTGACAGCGACCTCCTGCAAGGCACGAATCTTGTCGAGCCCCTTGACATTGAGCACCGCACCAAGTTCGCCTTTAGCCGTAAGTTCGCCCAAAGGACTTTTCATGACAGCTCCCGTAGTGATGTCGTTACCAGGAAGCAAATTCAACTGACCTATTTTCTCTTGCAAGGTCATCTTCTGCATCAGTTTGTCGATATACTGGTTCATATCCGACTGTGCAAAGATACCTGTACACACGGCTATAAAAACCGAAGTTAATAACAAGCGCTTTTTCATAAGAATTTTGTATCTAATCAAACACAAAGATACGGTTTTTCTTTTGAATATCACTAAAATATCACACAAAAATGCAAATTGTCATCTGTCATCAGCAACCATCCAACAAGTTAAAATTATTAACGTTAGAACAGCAAATGTTAAACCAAAAGATACAGACTTTTTTCGTCATCTAGATAAATGTATCGTCTTCAATTTCCGCGAAAACATAAAAATAACAAAAGGCCCATAAGGTCTTCCGTCCCCGACATTAACGCAACAAGGCTCCTCATGGTAAGTATCATGCGGAGCCTTGTTTGATCGGTTCAGTCATCAAGGAGATGCTTCGTAAGAACAAACTTTTCCGTGACTTCTGTCTCCATGCGGCTGAGGAACTGAAGATGGCGCTGGGCTTCGTAGAGAAGAAGGCGATTTTGGGGGAGATGAGAATGAATTAAAAGAAAAGCGTTACAGTTGTTACAGTTACAGTTCGTTTTCTGTGAGGTAGTACACTCTATACTCTTTATTATCTATTTATATGTTTATATATATTATATATATAATATATATAAAAACTAATAAGGGTGTAAAATTCCCTAATTGTGCATAACGCATAAAAAACAACTGTAACAACTGTAACTGTAACGCTTTAAATCTTAGCTCTTTCTCTAAGAAGTTGAATATCAATAATTTAACGATTTTAAAATGAAATACGATATTACGAAACAGGCATCTCCTATGATGCCATACCTCGGTAAAGGTACCGAATGTATCAAACTTTTGGTCTCTCAAATCTCACCTGATATGCGTGAAGTTATCGTACCGATGCTTTTTCCTGCTTTGGGAGCTTACATTTTCGGAACGGAGTTCATGTATCCGGACAATACGTGGAAGGAGCCTTGCGGACTCTTGGCTCATCTCGTCGGTGAGTCGGGCATGGAAAAAGACAAATATCTTACCCCTCGCCAGGCACGAATTATCGTCTATTTCCTAGGGGAGCCGTAAAGAAACGTATAAGAAGGCATCAAAAGGAGCGTAACGTATAACAACGCATCATCGGCTTTTGGGGATGTTGTATCTTTGCCATCGCAATCCTGAAGGACGGGGTGTAGCGCTCCCCAGTCCCGAAGGCATCCCGAAGGGTCACAAGGAGACGTCCGAGCGATGCGGAGGGGTGGAAGGCAAATATGTTGATTTTCTTTGTGCTAACAGCATCTATATTGTGAAAAAAAGTGTACCTTTGTCTTCAACAATCATTTACTTACTACAATGAAAAAAATACTCAGTCTAATCATTGCCGTCCTCTCGATACTATCTATTCAAGCCCAAAAGAAGTCATTGGCGGATTATCCGGAAGTGCAATTGGGCAAGTGCGCAGATGGAAAGCCTTTCATGTGCCATTACGTCTCTACCGACGGAGAAGTTAAGAAGCTCAAACTGTTCTCCGATGCTCCTTTACTCCTGGTGGGGGATAAAAACGGAAACAAGTTGTTTAACACTGAAACGCTCGAGGAAATTGCAGAACCTACCTTCAAGAACCAACAACTCATATATGCCAACATGATGGGATATATGACCTATTCGCTTGGAAAAATGTTCTCTTTCCGTTATGGAAAGCCTACTTTCTTCAATCTCAAGGGTGAAAAGGTGTGGACAACAAAGGATGAACTGGTATTGCTTAGCAAAACTAAGCAGGTGACCATCTGTTCGGGAAACAGAAAAGGCGACCTCTTCACAGCCTATGAGACAACAACCGGCAAACCTCTTTGGCACAAGACTATCACAGGAAACATACACTACCCTTGGACTAACATTTTTGATGACAACTCTGATAAAATTATCTACATCATGGGCGACAGTCTTATCCGATTAAATGTCGTCACGGGAGATACCCTTCGCCATGCCTTTACGGCAGGAATCAAAGAACCATTGAAATCGAGATTAAGCTTCGCTAAACCGAGATACACCCTTCCTAGTAGTGATTTCGTAAATGAGGCTATCTTCTCCGTTGATATGAGCGCTATTCTCACCGGTACACACAGCAACATCATTTTCTCCGGTGACAGTCTTTTCGTTGCGGATGCCGAACACCTCTACTGTCTTGACAAGGATCTCAAAACGAGATGGACAACCGACCTCCCTGCACAATGCGGTTCTAAGTCTTCGCTCAAAATCTATGGGGATAAAATATACATGCAAAACTATGGTATAGCTTTTCAGAACCAATTTGTCGGTAGATGTGGACGACCTTTTACGGCTATCTATGACAGAAATACAGGAAAGCAGCTCTCACTGGCAATGATAGATATCAAGAAGAAGGTGATAGGAGGAATAATCGTCAGGGGTAGAACATACTGGCAAACCGACAATCAATTCTTTTACAACGAAGAGGGAGACAGTACGGTTCACGAGATAAAATGGAAGCCTAACACGACGCACTCGCCGCAAGAAGGCTTTCCCAACTTTGTGATATGCGATACTATAAAGGTTACCAAGGACGGAATCCCTGAAAACGTGATGACGAATAAAGACCAACTCTTGGTAGAAGTGTATGGACAGGACGTCAACGTGATCAAAGCTGATGGCAGTTGTGAACTTCTGCCTGCCGACAGCGTCTATTTCCACGATATACGCGATGTCTATTCTACAAATAACAAAGATCAGGCCAATACTTTCATCATTATCGACCCTAAGACACAAAAGATAAAATACACCATACACTTGAAAGGAAAAGTTTCACAAGATAAATTCGGCAACATCTATGTTGCAACCCAGCAAGGCGTCGGGTTCCATCAGAAAGAGTAATTTATCACAGGATATCCCGTGTAAACTAAAATTTTCGTATATATAATAAGGTGGTTTCAGAAAAAACAATTAACTTTGCAGTCAGAAATTTCAAATATACGTATATTATGTCAATTCAATTAGCATTCGTGCTATTCATTGTTGTAGCACTCGTCGGCTGGGGTATTGCCGAACTAAAAGGTAAGATGACTTTTACTCACTCTGAGGCTGAGAAGAAAGAGGCTGAGGAAATAGAGGAACAGAAGCGTGCAACAGGTTTCCATGAGATGAACCTACACGACCTTCTGAAAAATAACAGTACTAATGGTTATGATGCTGTTGGATAAATAGAAATTCTTTCATTATGACACAAAACTTTCTGATTTATAATACTCTTTCTCGACAGAAAGAGCTTTTTAAACCACTACATGCTCCTAATGTTGGCATGTATGTCTGTGGCCCTACGGTATATGGTGACCCGCATCTGGGACATGCTCGTCCTGCCATCACTTTCGATATTCTCTTCCGTTATCTGAAGCATCAGGGCTATAAGGTGCGCTATGTTCGTAACATTACTGATGTAGGTCATCTGGAACATGATGCTGACGAGGGTGACGACAAAATCGAGAAGAAGGCACGACTTGAGCAGTTGGAGCCTATGGAGATTGCACAATATTATACCAATCGCTATCATGATGCCATGAATGCGCTGAATGTGCTCCCTCCTTCTATCGAGCCTCACGCTACCGGGCATATCATCGAGCAGGAGCAACTGGTACAGCAGATTCTTGATAATGGTTATGCTTATATCAGCAACGGCTCGGTATATTTCGACATCGAGAAGTATAACAAAGACCATAAATATGGTATTCTCTCAGGCCGTAACCTGACGGATATGATCAACAACAGCCGTACGCTGAACGGTGTGGGCGAAAAGAAAAATCAGGTGGACTTCGCGCTTTGGAAGAAGGCTCAACCTGAGCATATCATGCGCTGGCCTAGTCCTTGGAGTGACGGTTTCCCAGGATGGCATTGTGAGTGTACCGCTATGGGACGAAAATATCTCGGCAACCACTTTGATATTCACGGTGGTGGTATGGACCTTGTATTCCCTCATCATGAATGTGAGATTGCACAAGCTGTTGCCAGTCAGGGTGATCAGATGGTACATTACTGGATGCACAACAACATGATTACCATCAATGGTCAAAAGATGGGTAAATCGTTGGGTAACTTCATCACACTGGAGCAATTCTTTACAGGTAATCACGAGAGTCTTGACCAGCCTTATTCTCCAATGACTATCCGCTTCTTCATTCTTAGTGCGCATTATCGTGGTACTGTGGATTTCTCTAATGATGCTCTGCATGCTGCAGAAAAGGGATACAACAGACTGATGAACGGTATCCATGACTTAAGTCGTATTCCTGTTTCTGACCAGTGTGACCCTGAAACGGAGAAATTCGTCAAAGCGCTGCGACAGAAGTGCTATGATGCCATGAATGATGATTTGCAGACTCCTCTGGTCATCAGTTATCTCTTCGAGGCTTGCCATGTCATCAACAGTTTGCTCGACCATAAGGCTAAGATCAGTGCTGAGTGTCTGAAAGAACTCACGGAGACGATGAATCTATTCACTTTCGAACTCTTAGGTTTAAGAAGTGAAAAGGGTGACAATAACGATGCACGTGAGGAAGCTTACGGTAAGGTGGTAGATATGGTACTGGAACTTCGCGCTAAGGCTAAAGCCAACAAAGATTGGGCTACAAGTGATCAGATTCGTGACGAACTTGCTGCCAATGGCTTCGAGGTAAAAGATACTAAGGATGGTGTAACTTGGAAACTTAACAAGTAATACTAACACCTTAATAATATATAATAACGCTTGCAGAAGAATCTGCAAGCGTTATTTTTTATCATCATTTCAGATAATCTCCGAAATCGGTAAGTCGCATATCTCCTTTCTTCATGAATGTATCATGAAAGGAAAGAGCTGCACGCATAGACTGTGGCTCATGCCCCTTCTCGGCAATTCTGAGGTATTCACGCAACAGCGGACGGTAATCGGGATGTGCACAGTTCTCGATGATTTCCTTAGCACGACGCATAGGTCCCTTGCCACGAAGATCGGCAACACCTTGTTCTGTTACAATAACATCTACATCATGCTCCGTAGAATCTACATGAGAGCACATCGGTACTATGGCGGATATCTTTCCGTCCTTTGCTGTAGATGCCGTCGTAAAGATACTGATATATCCATTACGTTCGTAATCACATGAACCACCAATACCATTCATCAACTTACTGCCACAGATATGACTGGAATTCTCGTTACCGTACATATCACACTCTATGGCTGTGTTCAGGGCGATGACGCCTAAGCGACGGATGACTTCCGGTGAGTTGGCAATCTCGCTCTGACGGATAACGAGATGCTGCTTGAAGAAGCGCATATTGTCGTAAACGGTCTTCAAGGTTTCATTGGTCACCGTCATCGCTGTAGCCGATGCATTCGTGATGATACCTTTTTGTATTAAATCGATGGCTGCATCCTGAACGACTTCCGAATAGACTTCAAAATGAGGTATATGTGGATTTTGTCCAAGTGCTTGCAGCACCGCATTTCCCGTAGCACCGACACCACTCTGCAAAGGCAAAAACTGTGGAGGTATTCTTCCCTCGTTCATGTCCTTAACCAAAAACTCTGCAACATTATATCCCATCTGTTGGGTTTCTGCTGTCATAGCCTTGAAAGAACGTGCCTCCTCAGGAATGTTACATTCTACTACTCCAACTATCTTGTGAGGATCTATCTCGATATAGTTCTTACCCACCTTATCACCTACATGGATAATAGGAATAGGCTGACGGGCAAATCCACACTCACCGGGTTCATAACAATCATGAAGCAATTTTGCACTTGGATTGTGGAAATGGTTATATTCTATGATCACTCGTTTTGCCAGTCGGGCTATTGTCACGGCAATACCTCCAGCAGAAGTAAGATATGCCTTACATAGGTTCTCTCCTTCTTCTAAATCACTCACCTCGATAATAGCCCAGTCTATCTCGCCATAAAAGCCATGACGCAGACGCTCTGCCATGTGACCGAGATGGGTGTCTTCATAATCTATCTCGCCAAGATTGGTATGTGTACGAAAATCCTTATTGGTAGAAAATGGGGCGCGAAACTTGATAGCGTGAGCATTGGCCATATCTCCCTCAACACTTTGGAGAGAAGAAGCGCCTGTAAGTATTCCTACCTGAAAAGGACGACCAGCTTCATGCTCGGATATTGCTCGCTTTGATAATTCGCGAAATACAGCCTTAGGGACTCCATTCGGTGTGAATCCCCCTAATCCTATATATGCATTATCTTTTATTAATGCTGCAGCTTCAGCAGCGGTTATTCTAGTGTAAGCCATCTAATTATTATCTTTATTTGCAAGCAAAGGTACATATTTTTTCATAAATACGGGCCTATTACTGCATAAAATACTATATTTTTCTTCTCAAACGTATACTTATACGTCTAGTATCGGATAGTACGAACTAGCGAGCATATTTCTACGAAAACAAATATAGTAATAATTTGAAATAGTTCAAACAGCTTACTGCATTATTTTACAATTTATATAAAGAGGTGTTTGACAAATTCCCAAATTACGATACCGGTAGTGGTACTAACATTTAGGGAATGCTTGGTTCCAAACTGTGGAATCTCCAGACAGTTATCGCTCATATCTACAACATTTTGCTTTACTCCTTTCACCTCATTACCCATAATCATAGCGAATCCCTGAGGCTTCTCGGAGGTTTCTGCAGATATAAGTCTTCTTAAGTCGCTACCTAAGTCCTGAAGTTTTGTACTGCCTTCCACCTGTTCAATACTATACACGTAATATCCCTTACGATGCAATTCCTCGACAGCATCTTCTGTGCGCTCAAAATACTTCCAGTCGACGCTATCCTCACCTCCAAGGGCAGTCTTGTGAATCTCAGCATGAGGAGGACAAGCCGTAATACCACAGAGATATACTGCTTCTACACGAAAAGCATCACCACAACGGAAGACACTACCTACATTATATAATGAGCGTACATCGTCAAGTACAACAATTAAAGGAAGCTTTTCGGCCTCCTTAAATTGTTCTATACTCATGCGATGCATTTCTATCGCTTTCAGTTTTCTCATGCTTCTTCTTTTGCTTTATAGGCCAAAGCATATGCTTTGATCTGTTTGATCATTGCCAAGAGGCCATTACTACGTGTAGGACTTAAATGGTCTCTCAAACCTATCTTGTCGATGAAATAGAGGTCGGCATCAAGAATTTCTGTTGGGGTATGACCGCTCAACACCTGGATGAGCAAGGCGATAATACCTTTCACGATCAATGCGTCACTATCGGCCGTAAACACGAGTTTACCATCCTCATAGTCACATTGTACCCATACACGACTCTGACAACCGTCTATCAGATTGGTATCGTTCTTATATTTTTCGTCCAAAACCTCAAGATCATTACCTAAATCTATCAGCATCTGGTATTTATCCATCCAGTCGGTGAAGTCGGAAAACTCTTCGATGACTTCATCTTGTGCTTCCTTTATCGTCATTATTTTATCTCCTTAATTTCGTTTACTGTTATAAGTTTATAAAGTTTGTCGGAAGGACGCACTTTACCCTTTACCGGAATAGAAACTCTCTGTCCCTGTTTAGCAACTTCTACAGGATTCAAATCGAAGCGTATCTCGTCGGCATTCAAATACATCACACCTGTTGTTGGACCTGTGATGAGCAGTTTATCACCCTTGTTAAACTCAGAAGCCTCTACTGCTACCTCTGCCACATTCAACTTGCTAAAGTATTTCATCACCTTACCTACAAGAACTTTCTTCTCTGTGGCTACACTTCCATAATGCTTGTTCCACTCGCCGAAGGTCTGTCCCTGATAATAGCCATCCCAAAAACCACGATTGAATACGGTAGCTAATCGCTTATCCCATTCGTCCTTCTTCTCTTCGGTGAAGGTACCGTCAAGTACGCTCTGGATAGCCTCTTTGTAACACTTGACTACAGTATATACATATTCTGGGCCACGGGCACGTCCTTCTATCTTGAACACTCTTACACCTGCATCCATCATACGATCGATGAAGCGAACTGTCTTCAAGTCTTTCGGACTCATCACGTACTTATTATCTATTTCCAGTTGATTACCGGTTTCATTATCTGTTACCGTATAAGAACGACGACAGATTTGCACACACTCACCACGATTGGCTGAACGATTGGCATTGGCAAGACTGAGATAACATTTGCCGCTCACTGCCATGCAAAGTGCTCCATGACAAAACATCTCGATACGAATTTGCTTACCCATCGGACCACAAATGTTCTGCTTGATAATCTGTTCATGGATCGCCTTCACCTGATCCATATTCAGTTCACGTGCCAATACAGAGACATCAGCAAAACGAGAATAAAACTTTAATGCTTCTGTATTTGATATGTTAAGTTGGGTTGAGAGATGTACTTCCTCACCCACTTCATTACAATATGACATTACAGCAACATCACTTGCGATGACTGCAGAGATACCTGCCTCTTTGGCTGCATCTATAATTTCCTTCATCGTAGCAATGTCTCCATCATAAATTACGGTATTTACCGTGAGATAGGTCTTTATACCGTGATCATTACAAGTAGCTGCAATCTCACGCAAATCACTAATATCAAAGTGATTGGCTGAATGAGAACGCATATTCAACTTACCAATACCGAAATATACAGAGTCGGCACCAGCTTGAATAGCAGCCGCCAACGATTCGCGCGAACCGACAGGCGCCATAACTTCGAATTCTTCAATTTTTGCATTCATGGCTGCAAAGTTACAAAAAAAATTGTATTTTTGCATCTTGTATGAAGAATCATGTATTTTTTATTGCTCTTATCATCTTTTTATGTGGGTGCAGGGACCACAAAGTGCCTGTTGCTCAGCATCTTGGAATACATAACGATGTATTTCTGAAAACCACTCCTGTGAAGAACCAAGGGCATAGTGATGTATGCTGGATTTACGCTATGCTTGCCACTATCGAAAGTGAACATCTGATGAAGGGGGATTCCGTGAATCTGTCACCTGCTTTCTATGCCAGAATGATGCTCAGGGATAAAGCCTATAAATTATTTTTCAATAATAGAAACTGTAGTATCTCTATGAGAGGTATGGGTATGACTTTCATTCACCTTATTAATAAGTATGGTGCCGAGCCATACGATTCATACCCTGACAAGGATAATATCAACTATAAGGTGTTATCAAGGAAGATTGAAAAGATGGCCTTGTGCTACACTCGTCTATCGAAAGGTCTCCGAACTTATCAGGAGGATGTGGAGGATGCCATCGATGAAGATATGGGATATATGCCAGCAAAATTCGTACATATGCTCGGTGCTGAATACACGCCATTAGAGTTTGCTCATAGTGTTTGTGTGCCTGATGAGTATCTATTCTTTACCAGTTTCACTCATCACCCTTTTGGAAAAGAGTTTGTTATAGAATCTCCGGACAACATGATGAATGATCGGTGCTATAATGTAGATATGAAAACGATGATGACGACCATCGAGAATTATATTCGCAAGGGGCATCCTGTATTCTGGGAAGGTGACATCAGCGAACCTGGTTTCTCATTTGCTGACGGCATTGCCATATTACCTTCTTCATGTAACATAACACAGGAGAACCGACAACGGATGTTTGAGAACCACCAAACAACTGATGACCACGCCATGACACTTGTAGGATTGGCTCATGACAAGAAGGGGAGAAAATATTTCATCGCCAAAAATTCATGGGGAACAGGCAATCCTCTTCATGGATTTATGTACCTGAGCTATGAATATGTGGCGATGAAAACGATCTGTTATGGTCTGTCAAGACAGAAATAAACAGTTATTAGAGATTATCATTTAAGATAACCATCTAGTTTTTTCAGATAATATTCTTTGAAGTCGTTCCAATGGTAATATGGGGCTATATCGGTCTTGATAGGCAAGGTAGCCTCATTTTCATTTCTTAGTACCTTAAAGATGATATCTTTATCTCCATAGTTTTTACGATAGAAAACAAACTGGATATTACATGCCATTGGGAAAATACGATAATCAAGCCAGCCTTCTTTATCCAGGTCATCAAGATTCTTGATTTGTTTACCAAATCCGTCTAGATCAAGCAGACAGGTAAGTGGCATAACCATCGTATCGTGTCCGTAACGTAATGTTGCGCCAGGATGTTCAAGGGCAATACAGCTATCAGCCTCGGTGATGATCTTGCGAAGAAGATTACGCTGACTGTAAGGTTGCTGTCCACCACTCAAAGGAGATGGTCCGAAAGAAACATACCAAAAAGCATTGTCACATTTCCAACTGTTGTATATCTCCTCATCACTAAATATATCATACAAAGAGATACTATCACGCAAATCTAAACTCTGCATATTGCTGGCCATACTGAACAACTTATGACCTAACCGATTTGCATCAATTTGCTTCTTCCAGTAATCTTCATCATTAAAGATCAACTTCATGGCATGACTATAATTGGTATGGCTCTTTATGAAATCTGTGTATTCCTTGCAATGAGTACCCTTTTTCTTCCAACCACCAATATTGTCATCATCACTAAGATTCATGTAATACATATCATGATAACTTGCATCATGACGTATTTTAAGTTTAGGATTCTCTATCAATAACTGTTGCAGAGCATTTTCCATCGAAAGAATACAGCGGATTACAACGGTACTTTTAGCATCTACATGAGCAGAATCGCTGAATATCTCAGGGAAATTCTCATACATACGCTTTGCTATCTGCTTATGCTGCTCTGCACCACGAAGCGTCAGCTCTCCATCTCTACCCATGGCAGACTCGCGGATACGGCGCACCTTCTCCAACAGTTCCTTACCCTTAGGAGTAAGTTTGTTGAGAGAATCAGCCTTAAGCAAAATAAAATACGGTTTGTCATAATCGCCCTTTCCAATCTGATATCTACTGCCATGACGCCCATAATGACTCAGATAAAAAGCGTGGTATCCTGTAGGAGCAGGAGTGAGTTGCTTCTGTAATGGTCCCGGATATGCAAGATAATTACTAGCCGATAAACGACGATCTAACTTAAAATCTTTCTTTGCCTGTTGTCCCATCATAGAAACAGACAGCATCATCAAAGAAAGCATAATAATAGTTCTTTTCATTTTTATTAAATCTTAGATGTTGCAAATATAAAACTAAAAATCTACAGATAACCTCCTTTATGGCTTGATTTATATCAAAAACTGCTTAATAACATATTGTGTTCGCACACAATCATTTGATATATATCAAGAAAGCATATCATTTATCGTCTTTTTCTTGAAAAACATTGTGCATTACCAAAAATCAACCTACCTTTGCAATGTCAAAAGGAAAAAGCGGAAGTTGTTCCGCACATGGTTATTAGGTTTTTAGGTTTAAGATTGTTTAGTTGATAGGATTAGGAAAGGTAAGAAAGATTGTTAGTTTGAAATAGGATTAGATTAGATAGGTAAATTGAGATTGTTATTAAGGGACAACAGGTATTAGAATAAGGATAAGGTAAATTAAAGATTGTTTTACAAGGGACGACAATTCAGTAGGTAGATAGAAAGAAAGGTAGAAAGATGAACATGATGTTAGTAATTACCTGGGCTGCAATATTTGCAACCACAGGTTACATGATGAGGGATAGAACAGACCTTTAAAGGTTATGAAAAATTTGAGAAGAAAGAAATAGATGGACGCGTAGCAATAATGCCACGCGTTTTTTATTGTCTATACTTTTCTTCTTACACTAAGAAAAGCATGAAAACAGTCTCCACAGATAGTCCTGATTTATCCTTTCCACAAACTTTTAAGAATGAACCGAAAAAACCATCATATAATATTTTGTGTTTACTCTCTTTTTTTGTATTTTTGCATCAAAGTATAAATACGGAAAGTATTATGGCAAAACATCCTTTGTGGTCTGATGAATACTGGTTACTGCTCATGCAACTATATATGAAAAAGCCAGTCGGAGTAAAGCCCCTTTACTCTCGTTCCATTGTCGACTTGAGTCTGGAGCTTCACATACCACCACAGTTTCTGTATGAACAAATGTTTAAACTCAGAATGGTCACTCCTAAGATGAAAAGGCTTTGGGATGCCTACGGGAAGAATCCGAGAAAACTGGCCAAAGAGGTAAACTTACTCAGAAACATGAAAGGATATGGTAATGCTGAAAAATTCTACGAAGGAGTAAACATCAAAGAATCTTTTGAGAAAGATTGGAAGCCCATCAATGGGTATCCAGATCTTACGAATGTTAAACTTATCCTCATCCTGAATTTATACTTTCAACTTACCCCCATCACTATGGTTCCTGAGACTCCGGAAATTATTGATTTGGGTAAACTTATTCACGTGAATCCTATTCTTATCTCTGAGGTGTTACAAGTGTACCAATTCTGTGATCCTTATCTTAATAGGGATGATTTGATGATATCACCATTACTTGCACCCTGCCAGAGTATATGGAATAAATTTGGAAATGATAATCCAAAGATATTATACAACTTAGCAACACAACTCAAAGAATACTACAAATAGGCAAACGGATAGAAAAATACTGTAAATCTCTATATAGGTATATATGGTTCAGAAATTAGTTCAAACACAAACGCAGAAGTTACAGCAGCTTCAACGACTGTCGGCACAACAGATGCTACAGGTGAAGTTGCTCGAGATGCCATTGACTGAACTGGAGGAGAATATAGATGCAGAACTTGATGATAACCCTGCTCTCGAAAAAATCGACGAGGAAAGCAATTTCAATGAGGAAGCTGTTACTCCATCAAGTGACTCTGACGACGAGAATAATGAAGAAGACTTCGAAATGCAGAATGAACGTGAGGAAAGAGAAGAGGCTTTGGATTCTGCACTAGAGAGTATCGGTCGAGACGATGAAATGCCTGACTATGACAATGGGCATTACAATAAACAAAATGCTGACTACGAAGAAATCGTATATGGAGATACCACATCCTTCTATGATAAACTGAAAGAGCAAATGGATATGCTCGAACTTACAGATCAGGATCATGACATCATGGAATATCTCATCGGATCACTCGATAATGATGGTATTCTGCGAAAAGATCTTGACTCTATCTGCGATGAACTCGCTATCTATCATAACATAGATGTAGATAGTACGCACATCGAAAATATTCTGAAAAGACTACAACAGTTTGATCCTGCTGGTATAGGAGGAAGAAATCTACAAGAATGTTTGTTGCTGCAGATTCAAAGATTACCACAAGGAAAACTCGCTGATACCATGCGCACCGTAATCCAGGAGTATTTCGATGACTTCACAAAGAAGCATTGGGATAAAATTAAATCTGGCATGCAACTTTCTGATACTCAGGTTGAGACGGTACAAGATGAAATACGTAAGCTTAATCCTAAACCTGGTTCGTCTTTAGGGGAAACTGAAGGTAGAAACATCCAACAGATTACACCTGACTTCATCGTTGAGACAAATGATGATGGAAGCATCAGTTTTTCTCTCAACAATGACAGTCTTCCACAACTTACCATCTCACCGTCTTTCTCTGAAATGATGGACTCCTTGAAAAACAATAAAGAAGGACTGAACAGACAGGAAAAAGACGCACTACTTTATATCAAGGAAAAGGTAGATAAGGCTAAAGGGTATATCGATGCTATACGTCAACGACAACATACTCTGACCATTACCATCAAAGCCATCATCGAATGGCAAAAGAAATTCTTCCAGGATGGAGACGAGGCAGACTTGCGACCTATGATTCTAAAAGATATTGCAGATAAAACAAATCTTGATATTTCTACGATATCGCGAGTGAGCAACGTAAAGTATGTACAAACGAAATGGGGTATCTATCCTCTGAAATTCTTCTTTACGGATAGTTATACTACCGAAGATGGAGAAGAACTGTCTACAAGGAAAATAAAGATAGCACTAAAGGAAATTATAGAGAATGAAGACCATCAAAAGCCAAAAAGCGATGAGACTTTAGCTTCTGAGATGAAAGAAAAAGGATATCCTATAGCTCGAAGAACCATTACCAAATATCGTGAGCAGTTAGGAATACCAGTAGCTCGATTAAGAAGAAAATGAAAGAAAAAAATATCATATTTACAGCAAGGGTGATGAGTTTGATCTTCACACCGTTCTATCTTCCACTTGTAGGATTTCTAGCCCTCTTTATCTTTAGTTATATGAGAGAATTACCTTTTAGCTATAAACTCTTTATGATTCTCTTCGTATACCTCTTCACGGTATTGATACCATCAATGCTGATACATCTATATCGTAGATACCAGGGATGGACACCTATGCAATTAGGACGAAAGGAACGCCGAATAGTTCCATATATCATATCCATCATCTGCTATGTATTCTGCTTCTTCTGGATGGTATACCATAATGTACCGCGATTTCTCAGCATCATCTTGGTTGCAGCCCTCACCATCCAAATGGTTTGTGCATTTGTCAACATCTGGTGGAAAATATCTACACATTCGGCAGCTATCGGAGGAGTGGCAGGAGCACTTCTGGCCTTTGCTGAGATATTCACTTTCAATCCCACTTGGTGGCTCTGTCTTGTGCTTCTAGTATCCGGAATGGTAGGTACCAGCAGAATGATCTTAAAGCAACACAGTCTATCCCAAGTGCTTATTGGATTCATATTAGGCTTTGTTTCTGCCTATATCATTATATAGAATAATATTAAACAACAATAAAATAAAATTATATGAAACCATTAGTCAGCATTATCATGGGCTCTACAAGCGATCTGCCCGTTATGGAAAAAGCATGTAAATGGTTGAACGACAACGAGATACCTTTCGAGGTCAACGCACTGTCAGCTCACCGTACACCTGATGCCGTAGAGGCTTTCGCTAAAGAAGCTAAAAATCGTGGTATCAAAGTTATTATCGCAGCAGCAGGTATGGCAGCAGCATTACCAGGTGTCATTGCTGCGTCTACTCCATTACCCGTGATCGGTGTACCTATCAAGGGTATGCTTGATGGTCTTGACGCTATGCTTTCTATCATCCAGATGCCTCCTGGTATTCCTGTAGCTACTGTTGGTGTAAACGCAGCACAGAATGCTGCAATCCTCGCAGCTGAGATGATTGCTCTTACCGATACTGAAATAGCTAAGAAGGTTGATGCATGGAAAGCCGGTCTCGGAGCCAAGATTGAAAAAGCTAACAAAGATCTGGCAGAAATCAAAGATTATCAGTTTAAATGTAACTAATATTTCTTTCAAATAAAGAATATTTCTAGAGATATGGATCTTTTTAATTATCATAGACGAGAAACATCTGTTGTCCACGTAGGTTCCATCGATATGGGTGGAGAGAACCCTATACGTGTGCAATCGATGACAACAACCAATACTAATGATACACAAGCCTGCATAGAACAGGCTGAACGCATCATCAAGGCAGGTGGAGAATTAGTACGACTCACCACACAAGGTTCTCGCGAGGCTGAGAATCTGAAGAATATCAATGCGGGTATTCGTGCCGATGGCTACAATACACCATTGGTAGCTGATATTCATTTCAATCCTCATGTTGCTGATGTTGCTGCACTATATGCAGAGAAAGTACGTATCAATCCGGGCAACTACGTAGACCCAGCACGTAAGTTCATTCATCAAGAATACACCGATGAGGAATATGCTCAAGAACTCCAGAAGATTGAAGACCGTCTTGTTCCTTTCATCAATATTTGCAAAGAGAATCATACTGCTGTACGTATTGGTGTAAACCATGGCTCTCTCAGCGATCGTATTCGCAACAGATATGGTGACACTCCTGAGGGTATTGTAGAAAGTTGTATGGAATTCCTTCGTATCTTCAAGAAGGAAAACTTCAATGATGTTGTCATCTCTATCAAGTCTTCAAATACTGTTGTCATGGTACGCTCTGTTCGATTACTTGTTGATACCATGAACAAGGAAGGTATGAACTATCCTCTCCATCTCGGTGTTACCGAAGCTGGTGAAGGTGAAGACGGAAGAATCAAGAGTGCTGTGGGTATCGGCGCATTACTTTCTGACGGTATTGGAGATACTGTTCGTGTAAGCCTTACCGAGGAACCAGAATGTGAGATACCTGTTGCTCGTCATCTAATTGACTACATTGGTCAAAGGGAGGGACATCTGGTGATTCCTGCGACAGAAGCTAAAGACTTTGACTGGTTACATCCTACGCGTCGCGAGACATTGGCCAACAATAATATTGGTGGAGAAAACGTACCTATAGTTATCACAAGTCGTACAGGAAAGGATATTGAGGTTGTATCGGATTCTGATATCAAGGCTGATTATATCTATGTTGGAAGTCAACTCCCTAAGCATCCTAAATCTAACGAGACCTATATCGTGGATTATAATGTCTATGGTATGCTTGAGCAGGAAAATAAGCTCACAGCCGATGGTAAACTTAAAGATGTAGACTGCCAACTTTATCCAATATTCCCTGTTGTAGCTATTCCTATGCTGTCCATGCTGCAATGTAAGATGAAGTTCTTGGTTTTACAGTTTGGTACTCCAGCAGAAGAATACCTCACTTGTCTGAAGTATCATCCAGAAGTTGTAGTAGTATGTGCTACAAATCATCAGAATCGACTTGGCGACCAGCGTGCTTTAGTACATGAGATGATGAATGCTGGTGTGAAAAACCCTGTCATCTTCACAGAGATGTATCACCATAACCAAAACGAGAAGAGTGATTTCCAATTGGAATCTGCTGCTGACCTAGGAGCACTTCTTATTGACGGGCTTACTGACGGTATCTGGTTGATGAACGATGGTAACCTTAGTGAACAGGATATTACAGAGACTGCATTCGGTATCCTACAAGCTGCACGGCTTCGCACATCAAAAACTGAATATATCAGCTGTCCTGGTTGTGGAAGAACTCTTTATGATCTAAGAGATACCATTGCCAAGATTCGTGAGGCGACCAAAGGTATGAAGGGACTAAAAATTGGAATCATGGGATGTATCGTAAACGGACCAGGAGAAATGGCTGATGCTGATTATGGATATGTCGGTGCTGGTCCAAAGCGTGTCAGTCTATATCGTAAACAGGTATGTATTGAGAAAAACATTCCTGAGGAATTGGCCGTAGAGCATCTTTTGGCTTTAATAAAAAGTGACCAAAAATAAATTTACGGACAGACTATAAATAGAAAAGTGAACCAATTAATTTGGTTCACTTTTCTTATTATGTCCTATAGATCTATTGAATCTTCTGATACTCTATTCACCTACTGTTAAGAACTCTGCCGGATTATGTTATCAACAGTATAAGGCAATTGCTATTATTTAATAATAGAAGTAATCGGATTTCTGATACCCTTCATACCAACAAGGAAGGCTTTAGCACTACCAAACTTCAAGAACATATCCAAACGTACTGGTATATGGTTGTTGTCATCGGTAACATAGAAATCTACAATACGCTTGAATTTACCATCCTCTTGTTCCATATAAGCCAACTTTAGGCAACGATAGGTATGACCATTATCAGCCTTAACCTTCTGAACGCCCATATAGCGTAATTGAGCCGGTGTACGGTCGTCTCCATCTACAATCGGGAATTTCACCATATATCCCTTTGCCCACCCCTTAGGATTAAAACTACGGGCTCTTAGGAAAATGCTCATCATATCATATACACAGTCGCTATAAGAACGTTTCTTCCACAACTGTTCACCAGTATGACGAATGCGATGCTGACGAATATTGGTATTGCCACCAGCATAGCTATAGAATACTTCATCTACAGTATATCGGTTACCTTCACGAGCACCTTTTCTGAAATAAAGTGGCTCCAAGTCTAAACTATTATAACAGAGAAGGGTATCACGCAAGACGAAAAAATCATCCAGTCTATTGTTACCTCTCGTGGTAAGACTTCCACGATATGCAGGCTGTCCATGATAATTACTTTTCACGGTATACATACTAGCAGTACCTGCTTTTACCCATACGAATTTCCAGTTATAATACATATTATAAGTAAGAAATTCACCAGAGCCAAAAGCAGTATTCTTATAACTGCATTGTGCCAAAGCCGATGATGTAGCACACATCATCATGGCTGATATTAAAAGAGTTCTTAAGTGTTTCATGTTATTTAGCAATATATTGAATACCCAATTTACTAGCTCTTTGGGCATTCTGATTTTTTATTTTCTTTTCCTTATCTGGTTTCTGCTTGGTCACCTTACCTGGTTTCTGCAAATAAAGAGGTCGCTCTTCTGGATCCCAGTTTTCATTGACATCCCACTTTTCACGACATTCTATCGATTCTGGATAATAATAAACAGCCTCTGGTTGCAGGTCTTTACCATAATCACCCGTATCCCATTTGCCATTCTGATTGCTATCCACAATCATTCTCATATAATAAGTACCAGGATTGATATAATAGAACTCAGCCAAACCATTATTGGTAATAACCTCTTTCACTACTTTGTCGGAACCATCCAGCAACTGGACTATAATCTGTTTACCATTATATTTGGATATATTGATAAAAAGTGAACTATAGGAATCATTACTCTTAACCTTGAATCCTTTCTTCTGAGCAATAGAAACAAGACCATATATATCTTGGAATGCAGCAGAATCTATTTCCAAACTATATTCGATATCAGGGCGCCACTCTCCTCTGAGCTGATATCTTCGATTCTCCAATTTGTCAAAAGCAAAAGGTGATCTATACCATAGTGTATCGTGCTTAGCATAGAGATGTATCTTCGAAACATCCACTTTTGCCAATGGCTTCATAAACTCAAATATGATATTTTTATCAGGATCGAGCATAGAAGGGGCACTAATGTTGAAGATCAAAGGCTCTGGTTTACGGATAGAATCGTAAGGTTCTCCTTTTTCTTTTGCTTTCTTTTGTGCCTTTTCCCATTTTTCTTGTTCCTTCTCTAAACGCTTCATCCTCTTGACATAAGTATCCTTGGATAATACTTCCAACGACTCCGTAGAATTCTGAAGTACACCCATACTGTCTGTCTTCAGATAAGTCATATCAAAACGAAGTGTATCTTGGTTAACCAAAGCAGTATCCTTCAGCCAATAAGTGACAGTATCTTTCTTTTCTGAACTTTCAACTACGAAAGCATTGTTTGCATCAAAATTCAATCCCTTGATTTCAGGTAATTTCTCATTACCATAGGTGAAATATAACGTAAAGTGATCGGCCTCCTTACGTTCACTCTTTATAAATGCTCTATCTGTAAGCGTCTCTGTAAAAGCACGTAAGACTATATCATCTGGCAAGAAATGAGTATAAGGAACTTGTTCTATAGACTTGATATGTAAAGAATCCACCCAAGTGGTATCCTGTCTTATATCTGGACGAGAAGAGGGAACGATGATATCATGTGAAAATGCTATTTTCTCACTCTTCTGATTGAATACATAGTCTCCATCAGCATCTTGTAATGCATATATCCGATAGGATCCCGGAGCTATGCCTTTAATGACAAAATGCCCACGACTATCCGTTCTACTTACGCGGAGCATCGGTTCTTTACAGAATACTGTATCCGACAGATTATTATACAAACCCACCAAAATTCCTTTGATAGGTTCCAGATTCTCTGATTCAAGGACATAGCCTGATACTTCCATCGTATCTATAACTTCACCTGTAGAGAAACTATAAGTATAATTGCCTAATGGATTTCCTTCGTTATTATCACTGATTGCATCACTGAAATCAATGGTATAAGTGGTATTCTCCTTTAGAGAATCCAGTAGTTTGATATCTATATATTTACCCTTACCAACAATCTCAGCTGCTTCCAATTGCGGAGGAGAAACCACAACCTTATTTTGCGCATCCTCAATCTTGATAAATTCATCAAAGTATATCTTGATATTTTTAGTCTTTACATTGGTAGCCTTATCAGCAGGTGAAGCACCAATTACTTTTGGTGGTGTCTCATCATACCATCCACCATCAGGACTACCCATCTTAGCACAAGCACTAAAAAGTATTAATGCTAAAAGACTATAGATATGTATATAGAATAGTTTCTTCATTATTATTTATTCATTTCGAGCATTTCATCAAGATTCTTTCTTGAATTACTTAATCTTGGTATTTTATGCTGTCCACCTAATTTACCCTTTGATTTCAACCAATCATTAAACAGTCCCACACGAGCCTTGACAATTTCCAGAGGCTGTAGTGTCACATTATGGAAACGTTTTGCCTCATAGTCACTATTGATTTCCTGTAATTTATTATCAAGTATCTTAGCAAACTCATCGAGATTTGTCGGCTCCTTGGAGAATTCTATCAGCCATTGATGGCGACATTTGGCATTACTATCCATATATACTGGTGCTGCTGTATATTCTGAGACTTGTGCACCAGTCTTCTCACAAGCATAGGCCAGTCCTTTCTCTGCATTATCCATGATGAGTTCTTCACCAAAGGCGTTGATAAAATATTTAGTACGACCTGTGATCACAAATTTATATGGATTCTTACTTGTAAACTGAACTGTATCTCCTATCAGATATCTCCAAAGGCCACAAGATGTCGTAATCACCATAGCATAGTTCTTACCAATCTCTACACCAGTAAGAGGTACTATTGTAGGATGATCTGTACCAAACTCATCCATTGGAATGAATTCATAGAACACGTCATAGTCTAACATCAATAGCATGCTCTTGTCTTCTGGATCACTCTGTAATCCAAAAAATCCTTCACTTGCATTATAAGTTTCCATATAATGCATATTAGGCGAAGTGATTAGTTGCTCATACTGTTTACGATAAGGTGTGAAGGCAATGCCTCCATGGAAGAATACTTCCAGATTAGGCCATACATCTTCGAGATGCTTTTTACCAGAAATCTCCATAACGCGCACTAACACACTGAGCATCCAACTAGGAACACCAGATATATTTGTCACATTCTTATGGAGACATTCATGAGCTATACGGTCACGCTTCAATTCAAAATCACTCAACAAGGCTGTGGATTTCTTTGGTACACGAACCAGATTAGCCAATGGATTAATATTCTCGATAAGGATAGCGCTCAGGTCACCTACCAGACTTCCTTCTATATTATAATTAGGAGCATGACTACCTCCAAGTATTAATGCACGACCATCAAAGATTTTACTATTAGGGTGATTACGGAGATATAGTGCTACTGTATCGAATCCTCCCTTGTAATGGATATTCTGTAAACCATCACTTGATACAGGAATGAATTTACTCTTGTCATTAGTTGTTCCAGATGACTTTGCATACCATCTTACTTGTCCAGGCCAAAGTACATCACTCTCACCATGACGCATTCTGTCGATATCCCCTTTCAGTTCTTCATAGGAATTTACAGGAACATTCTTTGAGAAATCTTCATAATCTTTGGTATTGTTAAGTAGATGATTGATTCCATATTCCGTATTCTGTCCCTTTTCGACAAGGCGCATCAATACATCATGCTGCAATTGTTCTGCATCATTAATATATTTTTCAAATTCCCTCTGACGAGGTTTAAAAACATTTGCTACAAGTTTTGTTAAACTCATTTCTTTAGATATATCTATTAAATTGCAAAAGTAACCTAAAGTTTTGAGATAATGGAATATATTTAAGATTTTTAATATAGAAAAAACATCCACAAATGATTTTTGATATCATTTGTGGATGCATCTGTTAATCTTCAAAGGCAGCATTTTCAGCAGCTGCAACAATATCTTCTTTAGATAATTTCTTTGGAGATGAAGTAATATCGCTCAAATCAAATTCATCGCGCTTTTTACCGCTCTTGTTAGAAGAATACATTGGAACATTCCTGCGATTGTTACTTGGTTTATCTTCAAATACTTCCTCCTGGAAAACATTAACATGTTTTTCAGGCTGTTTCTCACATTCATCATGTGAGATAATAAAATCGTCTTTAACCTCAGTATCAGGAACGATTTCCACAGGTTCTTCCTCCATCTTCGTTCTATTGGTTTTTGCCTCAAACACAGCATCGAGAAAAGAACTATCCTTACGAAGTCGCTCTAAGGTTACCTTAGATGCCTGCTGTTGGCTCTCCTTTTTAGAGAATCCACGGCCATCTCCTCCTTTTATACCCTCAATAATTACCTCATAACTAAAGATAGGACTTCCATTAGCATCTTTGTCCTGACCAATCTGAGAATATTCTAGTTCTACACGGTTCTTCTGACTCCATTCGATGAGTTTGCTCTTAAAATTAACCTCTTTGTAAGCAACCTTATCAATGTTTATCATTTGTGACAGAATACGCTGCTTCATAAATTTCATACAAGCATCGTAACCACGATCTAGATACATAGCACCAACCAGAGCTTCGAAAGCATTTCCTCCCATATAACTATTATGAGAAGAACTGTGTCCACTACTCAAAATCAATTGATTGATACCTAACTCCTTAGCAAGTTTGTTCAGAGTTTCTCTCTGCACAAGTTTACTACGAGTGTTTGTCAAGAATCCTTCTCTTTTTCCTGGGAAATGCTGATAGACGATATCACCAACGATAGCATCAAGAATAGCATCGCCTAAGAATTCCAATCTTTCATTATTTACAGGCTTACCTTTTGCATTACGATGCATTACACTCTTATGCATTAAAGCAAGTTTGTAGAGTTTAATGTCGTGAGGATAGAAACCGATAATCTGGTATAAAGACAAATAAAGCTCCTTATCCTTACGGAATGGGAGCTTTATTTTATCTAGTATATTATTCAGCATACTTTTTGAATACTACACAGCAGTTATGACCACCAAATCCAAATGTATTACTTAGAGCTGCACGAACAGTACGCTTCTGCGCCTTGTTGAATGTGAAGTTCATCTTGTAATCCAATTCCGGATCCTCATCACCCTCTTCATGGTTGATGGTTGGAGGTATAATGTCGTTCTTAACACTCAATACACAAACCATTGCCTCTACAGCACCGGCAGCACCAAGAAGGTGACCTGTCATTGACTTGGTAGAAGAGATGTTAAGTTCGTATGCATGATCACCAAAGACATCCTTGATAGCCTTAGCCTCAGAGATATCACCAACATGAGTTGAAGTACCATGAACATTGATGTAATCAATATCCTCAGGTTTCAAGTTGGCATCCTCAAGTGCATTCTGCATAACCAGTTTTGCACCGAGACCTTCTGGGTGAGAAGCAGTGATATGATAAGCATCAGCACTTTCACCTTCACCGACCATCTCAGCATAAATCTTTGCACCACGAGCTTTGGCATGCTCCAGTTCCTCGAGAATCAAGCAACCAGCACCCTCGCCCATGATAAATCCATCACGGCTTCCGCTGAATGGACGTGATGCATGCTCAGGATCATCATTACGTGTAGATAAAGCCTTCATCGCGTTAAATCCACCAACACCTGTAGCACAGATTGCACTCTCAGCACCACCACTAACAATGACATTTGCCTTACCCAAACGGATTAGGTTGAATGCATCAGCAAGTGCATTACTTGAAGAAGCACAGGCAGAAGTTGTTGTGTAGTTTGGTCCATGGAATCCAAAATGAATTGAAATCTGACCAGATGCGATATCAGCAATCATCTTAGGAATAAAGAAAGGATTGAACTTTGGACCATTTTCAATATGCTGGCCATAGTAAACCACTTCTTCCTCGAAAGTACGAATACCACCAATACCTACACCAAATACAACACCGATGCGGTTTTTATCTTCTTTTTCCAAATCAAGACCAGCATCCTTAACACCCTGCATTGCTGAAATCATAGCAAGCTGAGTGTAACGATCCATCTTACGAGCCTCTTTACGATCGAGATAGTCATTGACATTTAAGTCTTTTACCTCGCAAGCAAACTGGGTCTTGAATTTAGAAGCGTCAAATGAAGTAATAGGAGCAGCACCGCTTTTACCAGCAAGGAGATTATTCCAAGTCTCCTCAGGTGTATTACCTACAGGAGTTACGGCACCGAGTCCTGTTACTACTACTCTTTTTAATTCCATTTATATCGATTAAATTGCAATTACTTAGCGTTCTCTTCAATGTACTTGATAGCGTCGCCTACAGTAGCAATCTTCTCAGCCTTATCATCAGGAATAGAAATAGAGAACTCTTTTTCAAATTCCATGATCAACTCTACAGTGTCAAGAGAATCTGCACCAAGATCGTTAGTGAAGCTTGCTTCTGGCTTAACTTCTGCCTCATCAACACCAAGTTTATCAACGATAATAGCTTTTACTTTGTTTTCAATTTCTGACATAATTGTAACTTTTAAAATGTTTATAAATAGTTTCTAATTAAAAAACGGTTGCAAAGAAACACATTTTTCTTCGAATTAGCAAATTATTTTTAGGAAAAAGCGCATTTTAGTGCACACAAACCCCTATTTTGTGCAACTTTTATGCCTTTTTTCGTGTTTTAGTTGCTCATTTAGAATAAATTAGCTACTTTTGTACAATCAAAAATAATTAATAAAAATCAAGGAAGTATGTCATTTACTAACCAGGCTAACAAGATTTTCAATCAGGCTATTGCCGATTATCATGTAAAAGATAACATTGACACTCCAATCAATAACCCATTTACAATAGGTTCTATTGAAAACATATTGTATTTGAAGAACTGGATTGATACTGTTCAGTGGCATTTTGAGGATATCATTCGTGATCCTAATATCGACCCTGTTGCAGGTATGAATCTCAAGCATCGTATTGATAAAAGTAATCAGGATCGTACTGATCTTGTTGAGCAAATTGATTCATACTTCTTGGATAAGTATAAAGATGTGAAGCCTTTGGCTAATGCAAGTATCAATACAGAGAGTCCTGCATGGGCTATCGACAGATTAAGTATTCTTGCACTTAAAATTTATCATATGCAAGAACAGGTAGACCGTAAGGATGCCAGTGAGGAGCATATTGCCAAATGCCAAGCTAAACTGAACATCCTTCTTGAGCAGCAGAAAGACCTTAGCGCCGCTATCGACCAGTTGCTTGATGATATTGCTTCCGGGCATAAGTATATGAAAGTATATCGACAGATGAAGATGTACAACGATAAGGAAACCAATCCTATCCTTTACGGTAAGAAATAAATTACTTAAAATAAAATGAAGGCTGAGCATATTCTTATTATTCGCTTTTCAGCGATAGGCGATGTGGCTATGACAGTACCAGTAGTCTACTCTCTGGCCAAACAGTATCCACATCTCCGTATTACTGTGCTCAGTCGTCCTTTTGCTCGTCACTTCTTTGAGAACTTAGCTCCGAACGTAGGATTCATGGGAGCAGATATCAAAGTAGAATACCATGGCATAAAAGGTCTCAATGCTTTGTATCGTCGATTGGCAGCCAAGCATTTTACAGCAGTAGCAGATTTCCACAATGTCTTGCGATCTAACTATCTTAGATTGAGATTCAATATGGCCAAATATCCTGTTGCACATATTAACAAGCATCGTGATGGAAAGCGTCGACTTACAGCTACTTCAAATAAGAAGATGCAACAACAACCTACATCTTTTCAGAATTATGCCGACGTATTAGCAGAATTAGGATATCCTATCCACATTGATTTTACCTCTATATTCCCTCCAGAGGGAGGAAACCTTCGCTTACTTCCTAATAATATAATAGGTGAAAAGAAGGGGTTCCAACAATGGATAGGTATAGCTCCTTTTGCTGCCCATAAGGGTAAAATCTACCCTATTAGATTAATGGAACAAGTTATCAACCAACTTATCAACAATCATCCTTCTTGCCGAATCTATCTTTTTGGAGGAGGTAAGGAAGAAAAAGAGATACTTAATGGTTGGGCTTCTAAATATGATAATTGTATTAATGCATCTGCAGAACTCAAAGGACTAAGCCAAGAACTGATACTTATGAGTCATCTTGACGTGATGGTAAGTATGGATAGCGCCAATATGCACTTAGCATCACTTGTCCACACTCCTGTAGTCAGCGTTTGGGGAGCAACCCATCCTTATGCAGGATTTATGGGATGGGGACAGAATCCTGATAATGCAGTTCAGATATCATTAGAATGTCGTCCTTGTAGTATATATGGTAAAAAGCCATGTATGCGTGGTGATTATGCATGTTTGCAGAACATCACACCAGAACTTATCGTAGCCCGTATCGAAGCTACATTAAAACTTAAGAAGTAATTATATTCTTTATTACTGTTGATAACTTCGTGTATAACCACGTTGATATCACCTGTATAACCCAATGCATAACTTTGGAGATATCCACCGCATCTATACCCATTCCTCAAAAAAGTGGATATCAACATCTTTATACCATCGAATTTCATAACTTTTCCACGTTTTTTTAATGATAAAAGATATAAACTTATTAACTTTGCACCAAAATGAGAAATTGTGGATAACGATGTTAAGTCGCTATAAATCAGTTATAAAAAATCCACAAAGTATGTGTACAACTGGAATACATGTGTTGATAACGAAATATACAAGAAAAAAGCAAAAAAGTTATTCACGTATCCACAGTATATCATCAAGAACATTCTCTTTTTTAAAATTAAAGAATAAAAGGATATATTAATATTGATATGGTTAAAGAAGAATGGATAAAAAAAGGGTTTGTTGATGAACCTGTAGATGATACTCTTGATCTGAAAAAAGAAATTCGTCGAATGTGTAAAGAGAAAGGAGCTATTATCCTAGCTCACTACTATACTGTTGGCGATATTCAAGATATAGCAGACTTTGTCGGTGATTCATTGGCGTTAGCTCGTAAGGCAGCAGAAACGGATGCTAAGATTATGGTCATGTGTGGTGTTCATTTTATGGCAGAGACCTGTAAATTGCTAAGTCCTGATAAGACAGTTCTTTGTCCCGATTTAAATGCTGGCTGTAGTTTGGCGGATAGTTGCAAGGCAGAAGATTTAAAAGTCTACAAAGAAGAGCATCCAGGTTATCAAGTTATCAGTTATGTAAATACCACAGCTGCGGTGAAAGCTCTTACTGATTGTGTGGTTACCAGTGGTAATGCAGAAAAGGTGATAAACGCTTTTCCTAAGGATGCAAAACTTATTTTTGGTCCTGACTATAATCTAGGCAATTATATTAATAGCGTTACAGGTCGAAATATGTTGCTCTGGAACGGTGGATGCCATGTGCATGAGAAATTCTCTGTCGAAGAGATTATCAAGCTTAAGAAAGAAAATCCTGATGCTCTAGTTATGGCTCATCTTGAGTGTAAAGCTCCAGTTCTTGCTGTTGCTGATATAAAAGGTAGTACTGCAACTATGTTGAAATATGCCCAGTCGCATCCTGAGACCAAGAAATATATTGTAGCTACAGAGGCTGGTATCTTGCACGAGATGCAGCGTACATGTCCAGACGTTACATTTATTCCTGTGCCTCCGGAAGTAAGCGAGGGTAGCTTAGGATGCAGTTGTAATGAATGTAATTATATGAAACTGAACAGTTTGAAGAAAATCTATAATACATTGAAATATGGTTGGCCATCTATCGAGGTAGATCCTGCAATTGCTAAGGAAGCAGTGAAGCCTATTGAAAAGATGCTTAGTTTGAGTTAATCGGCAAGTTATGCACATCTTAGAGATACCATCTTTCTTTACTCCTTATGGTGGTGAATTTTGTCTAGAACAGGCAAAAGCATTGCAATTTCAAGGAGATGAAGTTCGTATTTTAAGTAATGTGCAGATCTCTATAAAAAAGAATTTCCGTCAGTTTCTTACTCTACCTTTTAATCGGTGGACAGAAGAAATTGATGGAATTTCTCTTTATCGCTCTTATCAACGAGGTATTCCAAAAGTCATTTATCCCAATGTACGTAGATGGCTCTCTATAGTGTTATCAATGTTTGATAACTATGTGGATAAGTGTGGAAAACCCGATATCATCCATGCCCACTGTTGTAAGTGGGCGGGATATGCTGCGATGCTTATACACGAGCGGTATGCTATTCCTTACGTTATAACAGAACATCTTCCCAAGATGAATTATGATATAGAATTCAAAGGTTATCAAAAAGTCTGGCAGATACCATTATTAAAGAAAGCCTACGAAACTGCTGACCATGTTATTACAGTATCAGATGAATGGGTAGATGATCTAAGTTGTTATTTTGGCAAGGAATATCGGCATACAACCTTACCTAATATTATAGATACACATTTTTTTGCTTATTGCGATCGTCAGCCTTTATCGGAACGAAATTTCCGATATTGTTGTCTTGCCAATAATGAAAGTCGTAAGGGTTATGATATTCTCATTCCAGCTTTTCGTCAGATGAGAAACCATAGAATAGAACTTCATATTGCCGGAAAGAATACTGATAGTTTGAGGAGAATGGTACAAGCATCAGCTCTAGATGCCAAGATTATTATACATGGTGAATTAGATAAAAAAGATGTAAGAACACTTCTTTATCAGTGTGATGCTCTTGTATTACCTAGTCGTAGTGAAGTACAACCATTGAGTATTATAGAAGCTTTGAGTACAGGTATACCATACATATCTACAGAGGCAGTACCTCATAATCTTCGTTTTGCCGATAGTTGTATAATCGTTCCTATTGATGATATAGCATCGTTATCTAGTGCAATGGATCAGATGATAGAACGTTATCCGGAGATAGATAAGTATCATTTATCCAACCTTGCTTATCATACATTTTCTCCATCTATCATCGGGAAGCAACTACATGAATTATTTCAGTTTTACGTTAATATCAGTAAATGAGATATACACCATTCTTATTATAGAAAGTAATTTCCATAAAACAGAATGACACATAGTCCATCGTATGAATTTTGTTTTATAGTTAAGATTTACTTGCCATAAGTTAGCCATATCATCAGCTTTTAGTTTTAGTTCTTTACAGTTTGCTCTAAAGGCATGCATATACAACTTATACATTCTTTCTGTGAAGAAAGCTGTTGTTTTATCACTTTTTATATGATATTGACGGGCAAGATATGCACATAAATTCGTTGTTCCGGTAAAAAAGAGAAAGAGTTTCTTTTCATCTGTAGTATTTGATACAGAATTCTCCTCTATACCATAGTTTAATGTTACATCCTGAAGATATGCTATTTTACCATGGTAAGCCATCATAAAAGCCAGTTGGAGATCTTCACAGTTGAAAGCCTTATTAGTGAAAAGATATTTATCCTTTTGATAGGCTTTCAAGAAAATATCTTTTCGATAAAGCGAAGTACATAGATGAATAACAGGGTTAGAAGTCTGACAAATGATATCCTCGAGCATCCTTTTGCCATCAGTAAAAGCAGAAGTAAAAATAGAATTTTCTTTTCTGATAACAGTATGATTGTTGTTATCATATCTATTCCATGCAGTATGCACTAAAGTCACATCCTCATGTTCTTCTAATATTCTGCTTTCCTTTTCCAGTTTCAGCACATCAGTCCAATGATCATCACCGGCACAGTCAGCGATATATTTTCCTCGGCATTCTAATAAGGTATCATAATAGTTGTCTATGAGTCCTTTATTCTTCTCATTTTGGCGATATTTTATGATCGATGGATACTTATTAGCATACTTTCTACAAATCGTGTCTGTTGCATCCTGAGAGCAGTCATCTCTCAGTTCTATCTCAATAGGCAGGTGACATTTTTGCATGAGGATAGCATCAAGCGTACGCCCAATTGTTTTCTCCTGATTATATGTGATGACAATAACAGATATTAGATTTTCCATTCTTATCGATTGGATAATTTGATATTTAGTTGATGATGGCTATTTTACATACAGTACCTTTATCGCCACTGCTTGTAGCCGTTTGTACCATATATATTCCACTGGCCACTCTTCTACCCTTCTGGTCGTTTCCATCCCAGACATACGAACCTCCAGTACTTCTTCCCTGATTCACCAATACCCCATTTGAGGTTACAATTTTAATATCAGCATGATATGAAAGTCCTGTGATCGTTATATTTCCTCTATATTCCGGTCTTACAGGATTAGGATATGCATACACCGTTTCATGGGTCATCGTGCTGTTAGGCTCACTGGAATCGGTTTTATAGGAACATAATCCTTTGTCAGTACCTATATATAACACACCTTCTGGTGAAAGAGCCAAACTAAGGATATTGTTCGATAGTAGCATACTATTGTCCCATGTGAAGTGTTCTAATTGAGTATCGTTATCTTCACTGATAAGATAAAGACCATTATTGGCAGTACCGATCCACTTCTGTCCACCACCATCTACAACAATACTTGTAATTTCAATACCAGATAATAAATAGTTACCAAGGTTTGTATCATCATTTCTTGGTACTATGATTTTGGAATATACAGAATTATTTTGTTCTATATCATTCCGATAAATTACAAATGGTCCTATATCACTACCTATCCAGATATTGTTTTCCAAGTCCTTGGCTATACAGTTGATGAAAGTGATATGTTCTTTTTCTCCATTCTGATTGGTAATATCATTATAAAGGTCCTGTTGATTGGTGTAAGGATGATATCTGAACACACCAGGTTTGCGCCAATGATTATTACAGAACCATAGATTATGTTCATTATCCTCAAACAAGTTGATCATATTTTCGTATGATTTGTTTGTTTCCAGCATCAAATTTTTTTGGAATAAATTAATCCATTGGTTATTCTTCAGTACGATTAAGTTGGTAGAAGGACTAATACTGTTCAGTGTCCATAGATTCCCTTCTGTATCAAATGTAATACCTTGCACCATCACATAGTCCCTATTGTCGTTACCCACGGTAGATGCAGTTTTGAAAGGACTCCCGTTATAGTTATTGTATTCCTTTACGAATTTCCCATTTCTGAACTCATACAATCCGGTTCTTCCACTTGCAAATACATGATTATCATCTTTCGGGTCAATATCCAGTGATGCGAGGTCAGCATAAGCATGTCCTGTTTTCTGGGATAAACTATCCTCGTAGATCTGCCATTCATTATCGTTATACACCTGAATGGTTCCTTCCTTACCATAATCATATGTGGCATGAGAGACGCCATCGGTAGTATAAAGTTTCCCATGATGATATTTCATAAAACCGAAATAATTATATTTCGGTCCTCCAGGGTTCAATTTTCCTACAATAGCCTTAAGTGAATCTTTATTATCTTCAGTTTTAGTCGTATATTCCCCATCCCTTTTCCAATTACTCCTGTTCAAAAGATTATCCGTGATAAGAGCACGATATCTGCCATTTTCAGCACTATAAGCATATATATAGTTTTGCTCTATCATACACCAGTTTACATTAAATCCGAGATGATAAGTATCTGTGATTTCCGCTTCGTCTATATTTACCTTTACAATTCCAAATCCAGTACTGATATATGCATATTTACCATATTGAAATATATCATTAATACTTTTATCGTTGGTAGTAGAAACATTATAATAATCCGACAGATTAGTAACCTCATAGTTATCCACGTCCATGATATCCATATTTCCATTCGAATAGATAATGAGCAGTTTTCTAGTCTGTCTATTATATGATATTCTCGTTATCTCAGTATCATTTAGGAAATCAGTTTTACTGAACGTCTGTATACTTTTATTTTTTGTATTATAAGCATATAAAGCATTAGAGGCTTGAACAAAGAGAATATCATTTGCCTTTTCTACATTTTGTATCTTATAATAAGATAAGTACGAATTCCATTTTCCCGCATTATAAGCTTTACCCGTTTGGAAAGTCAATATCAGAAATAATGATATGATGATACTTCTCTTGATCATGGTTCTAGGATTTAGTGTATATGATATGTGATAAATATAATAATCTATAGATATTAAACTCTAAAATGAGTGGCTTATTGCCTTTGAGACAGTGCTTTATACGGTTATTCACAATGTTAAAAACAATGTTGATAACTTTTAATTGCAGTTGATTAAAACTTAATACAATATCTAATAGTTTAGAATAACCTCTCAGTTGTTCTCGTTGCTCAAACAGTGTGTTCATCGCCTCCTCTATCTTTTCTATATAGATAGAATTGTCTTCGAATTCATTGAGCAATATCGGATTATCGATATGATATATAGGAATATGTCTTTTGTTCAGTTGTTTTCCCAAGAGAACATCTTCGTATCCATATTGATGAATATCCTCATTGAATTTTATTTCTTGCAGGATATGCTTTTTGATCAGAAAGTTAGTAGTTCTGAATTCATTATACTTATTCTTTCTGCGGTTCTCAATACTATGCTTCTTTTCACAGGATTTCTCATATTTCCATCTTAGGTTATTTCCCCATCTTTTTTTTGATTCCCCTATCCTTATGCCCCCTACCACGACATCGCATACCGTCGATAAATAGTTTCTGATGAAGGAAGGATTGCGGAGAGATAGATCACCATCAATGAAGAGAATCCATTCATATCGAGCTTCATCCACCAGAAAGTTTCTGATGGCAGAGCGTCCCACATTCCGTGTCTTAATGATATATCTTACATCATTTAGTTTCTCGATTTCTCTATTCAGGTCAACATATTTTTGTTCACTAGAACCATCATCAGCGACAATGATTTCATAGTTCAGGCTGTCAATATCCTCACATTGTTCATGCAATGCCGCCACCAGTTGTCTGCAATCGCAATTATAGGTGGGTAAGAGTATCGACAGCCTGTCTATCATTTATTCATCTTTCAGATGATCAGCCAGTTTAGCAACAGCTCTTGCACGATGGCTGATAGTATTTTTTATTTCTTCGCCAAGTTCAGCAAAACTCTTGTCATAACCTTCAGGTACAAAGATAGGATCATATCCGAATCCCTCATTTCCATGTTTCTCAGTAGCGATATGTCCTTCCACAATACCTTCAAATCTGTATTCACGACTGCATCTTACATTATCACCTTCTCTTTGTATTAATGCGATGACAGTGCGAAAACGAGCCTTACGGTTTTTATTGTTTCCCAGTTCGTTCAAAAGTTTGGCCATGTTAGCCTCGCTATTGTGGTCGGTACCTTCAGCATATCGTGCAGAATGAACACCAGGAGCTCCGTCGAGTGCATCAACTTCCAGACCCGTATCGTCAGCGAAACAATCTAATCCATAATGATCATAGATATATTCAGCTTTCTGATGAGCATTTTCTTCAAGTGTATTTCCTGTTTCAGGGATATCCACATCGCATCCAATATCTTTCAGGGAAACCACATCAAATTGGTCTCCGAGGATTTCTCTGATTTCGCGTAGTTTATTTTGATTATTTGTTGCAAAGACAATTTTCATGATTACTCTTTCTTTTCCAATTTCTTGGTATTCTTGATTCTTACCTTCATTTCATCGAATCCCTCACCATAGACACCAATTACTGCAGATTGAGATACAAAAGCATTAGGGTCTATCATCTTGATCAGTCGGAAGATTGTCTGACTTTCGTTCTTCTTTGCCAGAATACACAGTACCTTCATGTCGTTTCCTGTGTACCAACCATGACCATCGAGAATGGTTACACCGTGATCCATTTGTGTACCGATGGCATCAGCAATTTCCTGGTATTTATGACTGAAAATCATAAACTGTACACTCTCCCTTCGCACGTTCATCACGTAGTCGAGCATAAAGTTTTCTACAACCATAGTGCATAAGCCGAAAACTACAGTGTGAGCGCGGGTAAGAAAGTCAGCACCGAAATTAGGGATGAAGATACAGGAACCGATGATACATAGGTCGACAGCGATCAATACCGTACCCAGCGAGAAGTTATGATATTTGTTTACCGATGCAGCAATAATATCAGTACCCCCCGTAGAACCATTATGCAAGAATACGATAGCCAGTGAAGTACCCGTCATAATACATCCAATGACGAGCGACATAAATTCCTGTCCTGCTCCAAGTATTTGATGCATTTCACCATGAGGCCCTGTCACCATCCTTTGAGCAGCCCACAACAGGAATGAAAGCATAAAGATTGCATAAATGGTCTTCATTAGGAATTTTAATCCCAGTATTTTCAGTGCCATTACCAGCAGTAAGGCATTGATGATAAAATACGAAAAAGAGATTTCAATGCCGGTAGCATAGAAGATGATAGCCGACAAACCCGTGATGCCACCTGTTACAATTTTATATGGCAATAAGAAAACTGTCCATCCGAAGGTGTACAGCATGAGGCCGAGGGTTATATAGATATAATCCTTTGCCTCATTCCAGTATTCCTGTTTATTCAGTGTTTTTATCATACAGATAATTATTACTTTTTCAATACGATGTTTACGATTCGCTTAGGTACTACGATCACTTTCAGGATATCCTTTCCGTCGATGTATTTAGCACTTCTTTCGTCAGCCAATACAGCTTTCTCTATCTGATCGTTTGTAGCATCGGCTGCAAAGTTCATTTGGAAACGAGCCTTTCCATTGAAACTGATGGTAAGTTGCATTTCACTTTCTATCAGATATTTCTCATCATAGCTTGGCCATTGTGCGTCGCAGACACTACCCTCGTTGCCTAATGCGTGCCAGAGTTCCTCAGCGATATGAGGAGCGAAAGGAGCTATCAGCACTACCATATCCTGCAGAAGTTGACGATTGTGGCATTTCTGCTGACCCAATTCGTTTACTGCAATCATGAAGGCAGAGATAGAAGTGTTGTAACTGAATTTCTCGATATCCTCGCTTACCTTCTTAATCAACTTGTGTACACTCTTCAAACTGTCCTTGCTTGCTTCTTCATCGTTTACAGCCAACTGGTCACTATTCTTTTCCCAGAATAGATTCCAGAACTTCTTCAGGAAGCGGAAGCAACCATCGATACCGTTGGTGTCCCAAGGTTTACTTGCTTCTACAGGACCTAAGAACATTTCATATAGACGAAGAGTATCAGCACCATATTCAGCAATGATGTCGTCTGGATTTACTACGTTGTACATAGATTTAGACATTTTCTCGATAGCCCATCCACATATATATTTACCATCTTCAAGGATAAATTCTGCATCTTTGTATTCTGGGCGCCAATTTTTGAAAGCTTCAGTATCAAGGATATCATTCTTTACCAAGTTTACCCATACATGGATAGGAGTTGTATCATATTGATCTTTTAATCCCTTAGATACAAAGACCGGTGCCTTACTGTGATCGTCGCTATTTACGCGATATACAAAGTTAGAACGACCTTGAATCATACCTTGGTTTACAAGTTTATGGAAAGGTTCTTCTTGGCAGCTTATACCGTTATCAAACAAGAACTTGTTCCAGAAACGACTGTATATCAAGTGACCTGTAGCATGCTCTGTACCACCTACATAGAGATCCACATTCTGCCAGTATTCGTCAGCTTCCTTGCTAACGAGAGCCTCGTCGTTCTTAGGATCCATATAGCGCAGATAATAAGCACTTGAACCAGCGAAACCTGGCATTGTGCAAAGTTCGAGAGGGAAAACAGTCTTGTTGTCTACCAATTCCTTATCAACAATTTGTTTCTTCTCAGCATCCCAAGCCCATTTCTTAGCACGGCCCAATGGTGGTTCACCGCTCTCTGTAGGTTCATATTTGTCGATTTCAGGCAATTCCAGTGGCAAGCACTCCTCTGGAACCATCTGTGGCATACCGTCTTTGTAATATACAGGGAATGGTTCACCCCAGTATCTTTGACGAGAGAAGATAGCATCGCGAAGACGATAGTTTACTTTAACACGACCTATTCCCTTCTCGGTAACAAACTTCTTAGTGGCTGCGATAGCTTCCTTTACGGTGAGACCGTTCAGGCTGAAGCCATCCATACCTTGTTTTCCTGCAGCAGGAGAATTGGTGACGATACCCTCTTTGGCATCGAAACTTTCCTCACTAACATCAGCCCCCTCAATCAACGGGATGATAGGCAAGTTGAAATGCTTGGCAAAAGCATAGTCACGACTATCGTGTGCTGGTACAGCCATGATAGCTCCTGTACCATAACCGGCCAAGACATATTCTGAAATCCATATAGGAATAGCTTCACCTGTGAATGGGTTGATGCCATAGCTACCAGAGAAAACACCGGTAACCTTACGGTCTGACATACGCTCCAGTTCGGTACGTTTCTTCACGTAGTCGAGATATTTCTCTACTTCTTCTTTCTGTTCGGCTGTTACTACCTGTTCTACATATTCACTTTCCGGAGCTAGAACCATGAAGGTGACACCAAACATGGTATCTGCACGTGTGGTGAAGATCGTAAGCTTAACATCACTATCCTTCACAGCGAATTGAACCTCAGTACCTTCAGAGCGACCAATCCAGTTCTTCTGAGTTTCGGTAATAGAATCGCTCCACTTTACGGTGTCGAGTCCATCCAGCAAGCGTTGAGCATAAGCGCTTACACGGAGACACCATTGCTGCATTTTTTTCTGAACAACAGGATATCCGCCACGTTCAGAGACACCATTTACCACCTCATCGTTGGCCAATACAGTTCCTAGTCCAGGACACCAGTTTACTACAGTTTCGCCAAGATAAGCGATACGATAGTTCATCAGCGTTTTCTGTTTCTCGACGTCGCTCATAGCCTTCCACTCATCAGCAGTAAACTCGAGTTCTTCGCTCTGTGCGACATTCAGGTTGTTGGTACCCTCTTTCTCGAAATGTTCTATCAACTTTTCGATAGGCTGAGCTTTCTTGCAATCGTTGCAATAGAACTCCTTGAACATTTTCTGGAAAGCCCATTGAGTCCAATGATAATATTTAGGGTCACAGGTACGAACTTCACGATCCCAATCGAAGCAGAAGCCAATCTTGTCGAGCTGTTCACGATAGTGGGCGATATTTGCTTCTGTCGTGATGGCAGGGTGCTGTCCAGTCTGGATAGCATACTGTTCTGCAGGAAGGCCATAGGCATCATAACCCATAGGGTTGAGCACGTTGAAACCTTTCAGTCGTTTATAGCGAGCATAGATGTCGCTGGCGATATATCCTAGAGGGTGACCTACATGAAGACCCGCACCTGATGGATAAGGGAACATGTTGAGTACGTAGAATTTCTTTTTGTTCTTGTCTTCGACAACCTTATAGGTCTTGTTCTTGACCCATTCCCGTTGCCATCTCTCTTCGATTTCACTGAAGTTGTAATCCATTTGAATCTATATTATTTGTTTTGTTTTCTTATATAAAGAAGAACGCACACGCGTTCAAACCGCAAAATTACTATAAAATAGCGAGATAGCAAAATAATAAATAGGAAATTCCTTGGAGGGTATGGTTTTAAAAATTATATTTGCAACGACTTGAGATCATAATAATCTAAAGTAAGCATTTTATTAACTTATAAAAAACAAGACATTATGAAGAAGTATGTATGTAATGTTTGCGGATATGTATATGATCCGGCAAAGGGCGATCCTGATAGTGGTATACAGCCAGGGACACCTTTTGAGAGTATTCCAGATGACTGGGAGTGCCCTGTATGTGGTGTCGGTAAAGAAGATTTTTCGGCCGTAGAAGAATAGTTTTTCTGATCATTTATTTTTTCGCCATTCAATATATCGCAAATATGTTGAATGGCGAAATTTCTTTATTGTATTCGAATACCCGTATAATTGTTTACAAGATTCAGATAAAGTGGCAACTTGATGAATCATAGGGTAGGGGTGACAGATGACAAATGACAGTTGAATTCAGAAATGTTTAACGAACATTAAATTCCTTAATTTTTCATCGATAAAAGGTGCTCATAATTCGCGAATTTAAAATTAAAGACAGGTTGATTATGAATATTGAAAATATGAGTAAAATGTAATTTGGTGATTATCAGAGAGTTGTAATTTTATGCCTGCATATATCTTTGAAATATACTGGAAATATCGGCTTATTCAGTTAACTACATAAGGCTACACACCTATTCGTGTGAGTTTACGAAGTTAACTACGTAAGTCGATGAAGTTAACTGCGTTCAAAAATCCAATCTTTTGTGAATCATTTTTCGACCTTTTTCGAGTTTTGACGATTGTCGCATACTCTAGATGAAGCAAAAATCTTGTCAATTAATTTTTAACATTTCCATGGTAAAGTTTAAATTAACAGGATTCAAATAGAGAATATGCAACCATTATAATACCAATTGTGAATATAATTAGTAAAACATAATTATGGATTCCCATGACATTTAATAAAATCATCGTCTTTTTAGTTATTATCTGTATTATATTGCAAAGGTAAGAAAAATAATAGTAGGGTGAATTAGTAGAAAACATTTTTTTGATGATGTGCTAAGAATAATTAAAAGATGCTTAATTTGGGCGAAGTTTCGAGATTATATCGTATTTTCAAAAATACAGTACCAAATGGTGGTGAACAGTTGCTTGGTCATTTCAAGACAAGTGGCTCGTATATCGTTAAATTCCGCGCTTGTGTACCTGGTAAACAGTTTAAAGAGTATGTTTATATAACGAATCCAAGTATCGAGGTCGAGAACAAGAATACCACGAAACTTTATGCTCTGAACGACTTTAAAGTACGGTAATCTTTATTATTTATTTTTGATAAAATGCCCTCATACATCTTAGACAAAAAAATGTGTGAGGGCATTATGTTTAGAACGCAGAAGCGTCATCTTTTATTTAGAATTTGAAGTTGCAAGGAATTTTGAATATTCATTTTTGGCAGCATCTAATTCCTTGACAAATTCAGGAACAGCATGCAGACGGGCAAACATTACGGATGCCTGAATTCTTGCAGCGTCTACATCACTCTGCCAGTGATAACCGGCTATGACACGACTCTGTCCATAATCAAAACCACGCTTCAGAATTTCTTCGCTGCGTGTAGGGTTGATCTCTGTCAACAACAAAGCATCCATCCAACCAGCTAAGGTATGATAAGAAGGGTAGGAGCTACTCTTGATATGACTTGCTTCCTCTGAAGGAATAATAGTACCCTCGCCAAAGCGCACATAAGGACGCTTACGGAAAGACTGGTTCTTGAGAAATTTCCCCACTGCGTAGAGATCATTGCTTACTTTCTCCATGAGAGTCAATAGTTTTGGCAAAGTCTGTTTGTTTATCGTACTACCGAAAGCCTTAGAATAGTTGGTTGCAATATCTTTTGCCCACGCTGCAGCATCTGTAATTGCCTGTGAGCCTCTTTCGGTTCTCAACCCCTTGCCTTGCCAGTAGCCATAATAGTCTTTGAATATACGAATATTCATGGTATCTGGAGGAGCAGGCATAAACTTTCGGACGGAAGCATATTGATCAACAGGAAGAAATCCGTTGCTACTAGGGATATTGTTTATTTGTGTTTTCGATATCTTGATATATTCTTTCTTTGCAGACTCTAAGTCCTTACAGAATTGTGTGTCGGCATGTATGCGTGCATAGGCAGCGGCAGCTACCGTGAAGGCTGCATCTACATCGCTCTGCCAATGAAATCCGGCTATAACACGGTTGATACCATACTGATAACCACACGAAATAATCGTATCTTGGCGGGTTGGATTGATTTCACTAAGTAGTAGTGCCAAACACCAGCCTCGGTTGGTATGGCCGGAAGGGTAGGAACCATCATGAAGCAGATCCTCTTCATCCATAGGGTAGATGGTATGTTCGTTGAATTGTGCGTAAGGGCGACGACGGAAATAATATTTCTTGGCCTTGGTAACAGCCTGATAGGTAGAATTCAGGTATTTTTCGACCAAGTGATAGAGTTTGGGTGTACGCTCTTTGGTGATGGTCATTCCAAAGGCACTACTGAAATAAACCAATGTGCTGTCGAGGTCCCATACGGCTCCAAAGCGAGCTTGCTCTACACGTTTAGGGTTGTTTCTTTGAGTCTTTCCCCATAGATACTGGTTGAAGTCATCAACAAACGAAAGTGATGCCGTGTCAGGGGGAGCAGGAAGATAATTTACGGCATTTGGAAATTGATCGAGTGATAGATACAGATTTGTTGATTTCTTTTGTGCAAAAGCTATGGATGCTGATAGCAGAAACAAAATCAATAAATTCTCAAATTTATTATTCATAGTTTATATTTTAATTAGTTCTTTATTCTGTCTGTCCGGAATTTCTGAGGTATTAGTTCCATCCACTTACCTCACCGGAAAATTGCATGTTTTCAAGGTTTAGTATGACGTTTATCTCATAATTGTTTCCAGCAATGAAATTACGAGACTTAAAAGTCTTGGTGATAGTACTTTTGATTTCGCTGTATCCTTTCTGTAAATGATGGTCAAGTGTACGTATCTGATAAGTGGTTTCTATCTTGATAGTGGCATCACCAGATAAGATAAACACAGCAATTCTGTTGCTGTCGGCAGAGAGACTTTCCTCATGATGTAATACCTGATCATCTTTTACTGCTGTGACTTTAATATTTGATACCGATACCATTGTATTATGATTACTTTGTTCGATGATATTACCCATATTGTTTTTAACTCTGAAGTTTACTCGAAGTTTTGCATAATAAAATCTCTCACTATTACTGTTACTATTGTTATTTTCCGTAATAGTGAGGATTGGTAAACTATTCTTAATATTGTATTTATTAACATTTATTCCGTTCTCAAGGTCGGAATCCTTATTGCATCCTATTAGCATTGTTGCCATGATGCATAAGGTTAACAAAGTTAAATTTAATCGCATGTTTTTATTTTTGGTAAGTTAATGTTTTCGCTTGAGCGGAGAATTTTATAGGCCGATATCTATGTCGCCTCCTTCTTCCCATTTATCTACTTCGGCATCGAATCCGCTACCACTTCCGTCATCATCATCGACAGGAATTACATCTGGAAGTTTTGGTATTATAAAGCGAGGTCGAGGCTTTTCTTCACCGCTTGGGTCGTTCTCGTCAATATCTGTATTGATGATTAACTCAAGGTTTTGCATTGCTGGTATTGCTATCGCACGGGTGGCATCTGCATATGAGAACATATCACCTACACAGAAAGAAAGAGTGAGGGTGGATTTGTCACGCAAAGTATAGTTGAGGGTAAGACGGTTGAGAGAACTGTCTCGTTCTGTGACATCTTCAGTGCCGTGAGGAAGACCGAAAGTAGTAATGACGGTAGATACCCATCCGTTAGTAGCGCCCACGGAATCTAATGTTATTTTCCAATCATCCAATAAGTGTATACCGCTTTCTGTCGTATTGTGTTGTACTCCTGGCATATATCCGTCTGCCAGTCCTGAAAGACTACCAGCTAGTTTCTTCAGATTGGTGATGCCATTAGTACGAATACGAATCTCCAGTTTGATTGCCATGGGCTGAGGTATTTCCTTGTAAACATATACAATGGAATCAGAACATTCATCGCAATCTTCTGTTTGGAAAGCCTTACAATAAGAGGATTCAACCATGTCTTTGGTTATTTCTATTGTATCGTAGGCAAAAGCGAAAGGTTCAGGGTCACACATGTATTCAACTCCTTGATCCCACTTTCCATTCACATATTGGGTGAGTGGGTTAAGTTTGACATAAAAGGAGTCTATATTTTGGGTGTTGTGGAAACTGAGTGTACTGAACTCATCTGGAGTAAGATTGAATATCAGTAGACGATAGTTGTCGACAGGGCGTTTGAGGTCTATCGTATTTACGCTGTTGGTGATCTCACTTTTTACACCTGTATTTTCTCCATACGTAAATACGGACATACCAGTAGGGAGAGAACCAAAATCGGTCATCCAGTCTACATCCACACTGAAATTTGCATTGATTTCACTAAACTTATAAACATTGCGTCGATTGATGAAACTTTCTTCATCGCATGAAGTTAGTGCCGTGATGCAAAAAATTATGGTAAAAACCAAAGAGCAGGAGAAAAATAGCTTTCTCATGGTTTACCTCCTTTCTTTTTTATGAGTTGCAAGAATCCACACTAAACTGACTTTTGCTTTTGTTGGACCAAAATAACTGAAATTAGAATTCTTACGCCATACTAGCATTTTATTGTTGCAATGAGCTTCGTAACTACGATATGGCCCACCGACATAACCTGCGGAAATAGAGAATTCAAGGTTGAAATTCCGTTTGAGACGGCAGGCATATCCATAAGTAAGTCCTGTCGTGAAATATTCTCCTTGATGGCCCTTGGCATCCCATTCTAAATCGTAAAGACCACCACCGGCATATGCACCAAGGAAATGACCGGTAAGAGGTCGAGAGGATATGTTATTCTGCTTGTGGTTACGGTTGAACCACCAACGTAATTCACCTCCTGCATAGAATACCTCGTATGATCTTTCGTTATTATGCCATCTGTACCATGGAAACCATGTCTCTGCCATGATAGAGAACTGTTGCTTGCGACCTATCCATCTTTCCAATTCTATGTTTGGAGCCAAAGCAGCATCGTATAGTAAATTGGATTTTATAGCAAATAGAGGGGTATATGTAATGTAGATACTATCTCCATGAGTAGAAACCTCTGTTGATTCTGCGATGTGTGGAGTAAGTTGTATAGGTCGTGATATCTTTGGAATGGTAGTTTTATCACTCCGAATGGTATCGTACTTCGGATGTACAATAGTATCGGAAGAATTCTTGAATAGAGTAGGCTGATATATAGAGAGTTGAACATCGTGCCCTTCATATTCTGAATCATCACGATAAGGAATCTTAATGCCAGTATGATTAACGACACGACAGAAATCGACGAGAACGATGTTATTCACGCCATGATAAGTTTCTGTAAGATTATAGGTTTTGAAGTGACGCTCTTTGATCCCCTTGCGAGTAATAAGTGCAGTCTTTACGCGATTACATCTACGCATATTTTCATAGATATCGCCATCACTATAGCCAACTACCTTGATAGCACCATCTTTAAGTTTATGCTTATCAATACAAGAAAGAATTTTTTTTAGTCCGTTTTTATTAGAACCGTACATCTCCCAAAACATATCCTGTCCCGGACGAAAACGGAAAGCAACTCGACAAGAGTCGGCAATTTGTGCCTGTGTGACTAGAGTAGTTGTATAGATGAAAACCAATATGAAGATTCTCTTAATGCTCATGATAGTTACGCACTATTGTCCAAATGCAAATTTAAGAAATAAAATATTAATCTGCAATGATTTTTTTAAAAATATTTTAATTATTTGTATAAATGATTGATTTTGAGTAATTTTGCATACTTGTATCCTGCAAAAAGTAATTATAAAATGGCGAAAGATAAGAGTGGGTTAACCCCAATGATGAAACAATTCTTCAGTATGAAGGCTGAGCATCCTGATGCACTGATGCTTTTTCGTTGTGGAGATTTTTATGAGACATATTGTGAGGATGCCATAGAAGCTAGTAGAATTCTTGGTATTACGTTGACAAGGCGTAACAATGGTGGTAATTCTGGTAGTGCTGAAATGGCTGGATTCCCACATCACGCGCTAGATACTTATCTGCCGAAACTGATACGTGCAGGTAAACGTGTTGCTATCTGTGACCAATTGGAAGACCCAAAGAAGAAGCGTGAGATGATAAAAGGAAAGAAGGGTCTAAGCGAGATGGATAAGATGGTGAAGCGTGGTATCACAGAACTTGTGACACCAGGTGTGGCCATGGGAGATAATGTGCTCAATTACAAGGAAAACAATTTCCTTGCTGCTGTCCATTTTGGTAAAAGTGCATGTGGTGTAAGTTTCTTGGACATTTCTACAGGAGAGTTTCTCACGGGTGAAGGTACTTATGACTATGTAGAAAAACTTCTCGGTAACTTCATGCCGAAGGAGGTCCTTTATGATCGTGCAAAGAAAGCTGACTTTGACAGATACTTTGGTAATAAGCTCTGTACCTTTGAACTGGATGACTGGGTATTTACCGAACAAACTGCAAGGCAGAAACTGCTGAAACACTTCCAGACAAAGAGTTTGAAGGGATTTGGCGTGGAGCATCTTAAGAATGGTATCATTGCGAGTGGTGCTATCATGCAGTATTTGGAACTCACCCAGCATACTCATATCAATCATATCACATCGCTTGCTCGTATAGAGGAGGAGAAATATGTAAGACTGGATAAGTTTACCATCCGCAGTTTGGAACTAATTGCTCCTATGCAGGAAGATGGTAGAAGTCTGTTGGATGTAATAGACAGAACGGTGACTCCAATGGGTGGTCGTATGCTCAGAAGATGGATGATTTTTCCATTGAAAGATGTAAATCCTATCCAGAGCAGACTTGAAATTGTAGAGTATTTCTTTAAAGAACCGGAGTTCAGACAGGTTATAGATGATGAATTTCATCGCATGGGCGATTTGGAACGTATCATCTCAAAAGTAGCTGTAGGCAGAGTTTCGCCTCGTGAGGTTGTACAGTTGAAAAATGCATTGGCGGCTATTCAACCCGTAAAGTCGGCTTGTCTATATGCGAAGAACGATGCCTTGAAACGATTGGGAGAACGGTTGAATCTGTGTGAGAGTATTCGTGATAGAATAAATAAGGAAATTCAACCAGACCCTCCTCAGCTTGTCAATAAGGGTGATGTGATAGCTCCTGGATATAGTAAGGAACTTGATGATTTAAGATCTATCCGTGATCATGGAAAACAGTATCTCATGGAAATTCAAAATCGTGAGATAGAGCAGACCGGAATCTCAAGTCTGAAGATAGGATTTAACAATGTTTTTGGCTATTATCTTGAGGTGAGAAATACCTATAAGGATAAAGTTCCTGAGGGATGGATCCGTAAACAGACTTTAGCGAATGCTGAGCGTTATATCACACAAGAACTAAAAGAATATGAAGAGAAAATCTTAGGTGCAGATGATAAAATTCTCTCTATGGAGGCACAACTCTTTAATGAATTGGTAGCTGATATGCAGGAATTTATCCCACAGATTCAGATTAATGCCAATCTGGTGGCTCATCTCGATTGCCTGTTGAGTTTTGCCAAGATATCACAAGAAAATCAATATGTACGACCAGTCGTTGATAATAGTGATGTGATAGATATCAAGAAAGGAAGACATGCTGTGATAGAGACACAGTTGCCAATAGGGGAGAAGTATGTTGCCAATGATGTGTATCTGGATACGGAAAAACAACAGATAATGATGATTACCGGTCCTAATATGGCTGGTAAATCAGCTCTTTTGCGTCAGACTGCATTGATCGTGTTATTAGCACAGATAGGTTGTTTCGTTCCTGCTGAAAGTGCAAGAATTGGTTTGGTAGATAAGATATTTACCCGTGTAGGAGCTTCGGATAATATTGCTTTAGGTGAATCTACATTTATGGTGGAGATGACGGAAGCTGCGAATATTCTAAATAATGTTACGCCGAAGAGTTTAGTATTATTTGATGAATTGGGTCGTGGTACCTCTACCTATGATGGTATTTCAATAGCTTGGGCTATTGTGGAATATTTACATGAACATGAGAAATCAAGGGCTCGCACACTTTTTGCCACTCACTATCATGAATTGAATGAGATGGAGAAACTCTTTGCTCGCATCAAGAATTATAATGTGAGTGTTAAGGAGATAGATGGTAAAGTGATATTCCTCCGTAAACTGGAGAAGGGTGGTAGTGAGCATAGTTTTGGTATTCACGTGGCTGAGATTGCCGGTATGCCTCGAAGTATTGTGAAACGTGCCAATGTAATTTTGAAGCAACTGGAGGCAGAAAATGAGGGTGTTGGTTCGGTCGGTAAACCATCGACGAAGGAGAAACTACAGAAGGTAGACAATGGTGTCCAGTTGAGTTTCTTTCAGTTGGATGATCCCGTGCTGGAACAGATCAGAGATGAAATCCTTGGTTTGGATATAAATAATTTGACCCCTGTAGAGGCATTGAACAAACTAAACGAGATTAAGAAAATCGTAAAAGGAAAATAACTTGGAAGGGTAGTGATAATCACATAGAAAAAGCGAACTTCTCGAAGAGGAGTTCGCTTTTGTGATATTATAAATAGAAAGTTATTTTTATTTTTTGAAATCCATTGTTGTCACGCGATGACGTGATGTAACTATCGCCCAAATACCAATTGCGATGAGCGGAATACTTAGTATCTGTCCCATATCGATAGGAAGTCCTGCTTCGAAGGCCTCTTGGATTTCCTTGGTATATTCTATAAAGAATCGCGCAACGAAAATAAAGGTGAGACAGATGCCGAAATAGAGTCCTGATCCCACACTCTTTGGACCTTTATGGCGATAGATAAGTAAAATGGTGGTAAAAATCAGAACGTAGATGATAGCTTCGTAAAGCTGTCCTGGATGTCGTGGCTCGTGGGCTATAGAAGGTTCTCCGTTCAGGAAGATGAATGCCCATGGAACATTGGTAACTTTACCGACAATTTCAGAATTCATCAAGTTACCAAGTCGGATAAAGGCAGCGGCGATTCCGGAACAAATACCCATATTGTCGAGAACTACCCAGCCTGGTACTTTTGTGTTGCGGCAATAGAGCCAAATAGCTATAAGTAGTCCAATGACACCACCATGCGAAGCTAAACCTGCATACCCTGTAATCTTGATTCCGCCTTCTGGTAGGAAATGAATGGGGACAATCATCTCTATCAGGTGCTTACCACTTGACAGAAAATAGTCTGGTTCGTAGAATAGGCAATGTCCTAATCGACTACCGATGAGTGCACCAAAGAAGATATAGAACATCAATGGATCAAACTTCTCGTCTGGAATTTGCTGTTGTTTGTAGAGTTTCATCATGAGGAAGTAACCCAAAGTAAGGCCTATAGCCCAGCAGACAGCATAATAACGCACTGAATATGACCCAATATGGAAAAATACTGGGTCAGGCTGCCATACGATGTAATTCAGTATATCTAACATATTCTATTTATGTTTATCTCTCGCCAAGAAGTTATTATACATTGAAGCGGAAGTGCATGATATCGCCATCCTGAACAACGTATTCCTTGCCCTCAATGCCTAATTTTCCGGCCTCGCGGACAGCGGCTTCGCTTCCATATTTGATATAATCTTCGTATTTGATAACTTCAGCACGGATGAATCCCTTTTCAAAGTCGGTATGGATGACACCTGCACACTGAGGAGCTTTCCACCCCTTGTGGTATGTCCATGCCTTAACTTCCATTTCACCAGCGGTGATGAAGGTTTCGAGGTTCAGAAGAGCATAGGCTTTTTTGATAAGGCGGTTGACACCACTTTCTTCAAGTCCAAGTTCGTCGAGAAACATCTTCTTGTCTTCGTATGTTTCAAGAGAAGCGATATCTTCCTCGGTCTTTGCTGCGATAATCATAGCTTCTGCACCTTCCTTTGCTGCAACCTCTTCGATTTTCTTAGAGTATTCATTTCCAGTCTTAGCACTAGATTCATCAACGTTGCAAACGTATAATACAGGTTTGGTGGTAAGAAGGAACAAATCGTGTGCAGCCTGAATTTCCTCTTTGCTTTCGAAAGATACTTCACGAGCATTCTTGCCTTGCTCTAGAACTTCTTTATAAGCTTCGAGAACATTAACTAAAGTCTTTGCATCCTTATTGCCAGACGCTGCTATCTTTTGCTGCTTAGCAAGTTGAGACTCTATAGTTTCAAGGTCTTTCAACTGAAGCTCGGTATCGATGATTTCTTTGTCGGCAATAGGGTCGACAGCCATGCCACCTTCTCTCACGATATTGTCATCATCGAAACAACGGATGACGTGGATGATAGCATCACACTCACGGATGTTTCCGAGGAATTTATTTCCAAGACCTTCGCCTTTGGAAGCACCTTTTACAAGACCAGCAATATCGACGATTTCGCAAGTTGCAGGGACAATTCGTCCTGGATGAACGATTTCTGCCAATTTATTGAGACGTTCATCAGGAACGGTGATAACACCAAGATTAGGTTCTATCGTACAGAAAGGGAAGTTTGCCGACTGTGCCTTTGCACTTGACAAACAATTGAATAGTGTAGACTTTCCCACGTTTGGGAGACCTACAATACCACATTTTAATGCCATATCTTATTTAAACGTTTAAATGAGCTAGCTTCACGGCCAGCAAATATTTTGAATTCTGACTGCAAAATTACATAAAATAAATTAGAATCTCAAATATAATCTCTATATTTGCATTGTATAATCGTTTTTGCGATGATAGAGACAGTAGAAATTTGTCTCGCAACTACTAAAAATTTTTAGGATGAAAGAATCTATAGAAAATAAGGCTCGGGAAAGAAGTATTTTCCGAGTTACCATTGGCGGTAGTATTATTAATGTGGTATTGCTTGTCTTTAAGTTTACTGCCGGTGTTTTAGGTGGGTCAGCTGCAATGATTGCTGATGCTGTTCATTCGTTATCGGATTTCATAACAGATGCTATTGTGTTAGTGTTTGTAAAACTCGGTAATAAACCCAGTGATGATAGTCATGATTATGGGCATGGCAAATATGAAACTTTGGCTACCGCTATTATAGGAATTGCGCTTTTTGGAGTGGGAATTATGATTTGTTATAGTGGTGTTACCAAAATATGGTGGGCTATTCAGGGCAAACAGTTGCACTCGCCAGGTATGATTGCTTTGGTGGCAGCTATCGTGAGTGTGGTATTGAAAGAATGGGCGTTTGAATTTACAAATCGGGTAGGGAAGAAGGTTAATTCTCAAGCTGTTATAGCTAATGCATGGCATCATCGTTCGGATGCTTATTCTTCTATAGGAACAGTTTTCGGTATTGGTGGTGCTATCTTGTTGGGTAATGAGTGGGCTGTTCTTGATCCACTTGCTGCCATGATAGTAAGTTTCTTTATCGTTAAGGCTGCTTATGGTCTTATCAAACAAGCTTTTGAAGAATTACTGGAAGCAAGTCTTCCTGCGTGTGTGGAATCAGAAATCGTGAAGATTGCAGAGGAGGATACCTATGTGAGTCAAATACATAATCTGCGAACACGACGTATTGGAAACTGTATTGCAATAGAAATGCATTTGCGCATGCCGGGTGATACCTCTTTATATGAGGCTCATCAGCATGCGTCAAATATTGAGAAAAGGCTTCGGGATCGTTTCGGGAGTGGTACGCATATCAGTCTTCATATAGAACCTTTGAAAGTAAATGGTTCGTATGTGAAGCCTAAATCGTAAAGCTAAGTTAATGTGCTTCGAGCCAGTTTTTTCCCCATCCTGCATCTGCTATGAGAGGAACATTCAGGTGATAGGCGTTTTGCATTTCTTCCAGTACGATCTTTTCTACTTTTTCCTTTTCTTCAGGGTATACGGAGAAGTTTAATTCGTCGTGAACCTGAAGGATCATCTTACTTTGTATTCCTTCTTTGCGGAAGCGCTGCCAAATACGTATCATTGCGACTTTGATGATATCAGCTTCGGAACCCTGAATAGGGGCATTGATGGCATTTCGCTCGGCATATCCTCGTACGGTTCCATTATGACTGTTGATGTCTGCAAGATAACGACGTCTGCCAAAGATGGTTTCTGCATATCCTTTTTGGCGTGCAATCTCTTTGGCTTTCTCCATATATTCATGGACTTTTGGGAAAGTCTCAAAATAGTCGTGAATCAAATCTCGAGCTTCTCCATTTGGAATCTCCATTCTTTGTGCTAATCCGTAGGTTGTGATACCATAGATGATGCCAAAGTTGGCTTGTTTGGCCTTCTTTCTTTCGCTATCGCTAACTTCTTCGATTGGCTTCTTCCATATTCTTGCTGCTGTCGTCTTATGGATGTCGAACCCTTCCTTAAAGGCCTCTATCATATTTTCATCTCCAGAGAGATGAGCCATAATGCGTAGCTCTATCTGACTGTAATCTGCTGAAAAGAATAAACATCCGTATTCAGGAATAAAGCATTTTCTAATTTCTTTTCCGTCTTCTGAACGAATAGGTATGTTCTGGAGGTTTGGATCACTTGAACTCAATCTTCCTGTAGCTGTTAATGCCTGGTTGAAAGATGTATGTATGTGACCTGTTTGGGGATTGATAAGAGTAGGGAGGTTGTCGATATAGGTATTCAACAACTTCTTTAATCCTCTATAGTTTAGTATGTTATCAACGATCTTATTTTTAGATCGAAGAGTTTGTAGTACTTCTTCTGAAGTGACGTACTGTCCGGTTTTAGTCTTTTTCGGTTTTTCTATGATCTTCATTTTACCGAACAGAATTTCGCCTACTTGTTTTGGACTTGATATGTTGAATGTTTCTCCAGCTTCTTCATAGATTTCTTGTTCGTATTTAGCCATTCGTTTGTTGAAAATCTTTGAAGTCTCCTTTAGAGCATCAGTATCTAAGCATACTCCGTTTAATTCCATATCAGCTAATACAGGTACTAATGGCATCTCAATGTTCCAGAATAAATGCTCAGCATTCACTTCTTTTAGTTTTGGCTCTAAAACATGATAGAGTTTGAGAGTGACATCGGCATCTTCAGAAGCATATTCATAAATCTCTTTTGGGTCGAGGTCACGCATATTCTTCTGATTCTTTCCTTTTGGTCCTATAAGTTCTTCGATATGGATAGTCTGGTATTTTAAATATACCTCGGCCATGTAGTCCATATTATGATGGAGTTCTGGTTGGATAAGATAATGGGCAATCATGGTATCAAACATTTTACCTTTTATCTCAACTCCATATTTTTTGAGAACTTCGTAGTCGTATTTGATATTTTGTCCAATCTTTAAAATTTTCTCATTTTCATATATAGGTTTGAACTTATTAATGATTTCTATAGCATCTTTGTATTTTGATGGAATGGGAATATAGAAAGCCTTATTTTCTTCTACGGAAAAACTCAAACCTACCAATTCTGCATCAACAGGGTGGGTTGATGTTGTCTCTGTGTCTAGACTGAGAATTTCTTTTGTTAATAAAAAGTCATAAAGTTTGTTTATATCTTCCTGATTATCAACAAGTTTGTATTCGTGAGGTGTGGTTTTAAGGCTCTCATAGCTTGAATTTTCGATATCTCCTTGTCGATCGTCCGTAAATTCGGAAAAGAGATCAAGTTGCTGATTATTGTCTTTTTGCTTATTTTTGCTTTTTTTAAGTATTTTGCTTTTGAAAGACTTGAATTCTAATTCGGTAAAGATTTTATCTAATTTTTCTTCATCAGGCTCTTCAACTTTCAGGTCATCAATTTTAAATTGTTCTAAAGGGATATCTGTTTTGATGGTTGCGAGAAAATAGCTCATCTTGATATCTTCTGTTGCCTTTTCGACTTTTTCTTTCATTTTTCCTTTCAACTTGTCGGTATTTGCAAGCAGACCTTCGACCGAACCAAATTGATTAATCAATTTGGTGGCAGTCTTTTCGCCGACACCAGGACATCCTGGATAGTTGTCTGCGCTATCTCCCATCAAGGCAAGTAGATCGATGACTTGTTTTGATGACCCTATACCATATTTTTCGATGATTTCTTTTTCACCTAAAATCTCATACCCACCTCCGTGTTGTGGACGATACATATAAACATTTGGTTTTACGAGTTGACCATAATCTTTATCGGGAGTTAGCATATATGTTTCGATACCTAATTTTCCAGTTATAGTTGCTACGGTTCCGATGATATCGTCAGCCTCATAGCCATCTACTTGTAGAATAGGTATCTTATATGCTTTCAGTATATCTTTTATAATAGGTATAGCTGCTTTTATATCTTCTGGGGTTTCCTCTCTTTGTGCTTTATATTCAGGGAAAACTTTGTGACGGAATGTTTTTCCATGATCAAATGCGACTCCTATATAATTAGGTTTCTCTTTTGTTAATATCTCGTTTAATGTGTTGCAAAAACCTACAATTGCGGATGTATTGAATCCTTTTGAATTGATTCTTGGATTCCTGATAAGAGCATAATATGACCGGTAAATTAGCGCATATGCGTCTAAAAGAAACAATTTATCCATAATATTTTATTTTGATTGCGTAAAATTACTAAAAAAATAGCATATTTCTCGATATTTTGAGTAATTTTGTATCAAATTTGAAACGCATGGATTATTTATCTCTTATTAGAAAGCCTATAGATGATGATTTAAGTGATTTTATAAATCTATTTAATCAATCTCTTTCTCATACAAATGGCTTATTAGCTAGTGCTTTAGAGCATATTCGTAAACGTGCAGGTAAACGTATGCGCCCTATGCTTATTCTGCTAATGGCTCGAAATTTTGGTGAGATAAGTAGTTCTACTCAATATGCTGCTGTGGGTTTGGAACTTTTACATACAGCATCTCTTGTGCATGATGATGTTGTTGATGAGAGCTTGGAAAGAAGAGGACAAGCGTCTGTTAATGCTTCTTATGATAATAAAGTTGCTGTTCTTGTAGGTGACTATATTCTTTCTACAGCTTTATTATATGTCTCTAAGACTCATTCGGAAATTATCGTACGTTATCTGTCGGAGTTGGGTAGAACATTATCTAATGGTGAAATTCTACAACTTTCTAATATTCAGAATCAAGAAATTTCTGAAGAGGTTTATTATCAAATTATTAAGCGTAAAACGGCGGCTTTGTTTGAGGCTTGTTCTGCTATTGGTGCAGAAAGTGCAGGTGCTTCAGAAAAAGAAGTTGAGGCGGCGAAGAAATTTGGACAAAATCTTGGTATTATATTCCAGATCCGTGATGATATCTTCGATTATTATGATAGTAAGGAGATAGGTAAACCTACGGGAAATGATATGATAGAAGGGAAGTTGACCCTTCCTGTAATCTATGCTCTGAATTCTACAAAGAATGCTGATATGATTCAACTTGCTCGTAAGGTAAAGAATCGTACAGTTAGTCCTAAGGAAATAGCATCATTAGTTGAATTTACAAAGGCTAATGGAGGTATCGAATATGCTGATAAACGTATGTGGGATTTCCATAAAGAATGTATTGATTTCCTTGATCTTTATGTAAAAGATAACGAAATCAAAACAGCTCTTCGAGCTTATCTTGATTTCGTTATAGAAAGAAATGTTTAAGTATTAGAAATACTTAATTTCTGTACCTAGAATCTCGCTTAAGAGAAGATTGGTTAATCGGCTGGTACCCATTCTGTACCAATAGTTCGTTAGCCATTTTTCTCCTAGGACCTCTTTTACGATAGTGTATAGAATAATGGCGTCCATTACGGTGTTGATGCCTCCTGCAGGCTTAAAACCTATCTGTATGCCTGTTTTATCGTAGTATTCCTTAATGGCTTGACACATTACGTATGCGCCTTCAGGTGTTGCTCCTGCTTTTTCCTTACCAGTAGAGGTCTTGATATAGTCGGCTCCTGCATACATGGATAGTAATGCTGCTTTCTTGATGTTGCTTAAATTCTTTAGGTCACATGTCTCCAGAATAACCTTCATAGGTACTTCTCCGCATGCTTCCTTAAGTTCATGTATATCATCACATGTACCTTCATAATCTCCACTTAAGAATTTACCTACAGGTAATACAATATCTATGTTTGTAGCACCATCGGCAACAGCTAGAGAGGTCTCTGCAACTTTTACTTCCATGCGACTTTGTGATGAAGGGAAATTGCCTGTTACGTTGGTTATTTCCACTCCATCTACCTCCAATGTCTTTGCTATTAATTCTGTAAAGGTAGGGTAGGCACAAATTGCTGCAACATGTGGCAGGTCTGGATAATCCTTGTCAAAACTGTTTACCTTCTCTGTAAGTGCCAGAATTTCTTCTTCTGTATCGGTTGTATGAAGTGAAGTTAATTCAACGCTACCAAGAAGGAATTTCTTGACTTCCAAGTTGTCATTCTCAGGAACTTTTTCTGTTATGATTTTCTTAACAGCATCTTTGATTTCCTGTTCATTGATTTCTGTGTTATACAGATCCAGAGCCTGTTCGTATTTGCTTTTTTCCTCTTTTTTCCCTTTGTTCTGTTCGTTTTCAATATCGTTCAGAACTGTGTCTTTGATACTTGCCATATGATTCTTATTTTTGTAATTTTTTGTTGTTTTTATGTCGAGTGTAATCTCTTTTAGTCTTCTTTTCAAAACTTTTTTTTAGTTCTTCCGTGATGTCAATATTTGTTTGGTTTGCTATGCACATTAGAACCCAGAAAATGTCTGCGATTTCTTCTCCTATGTTGTCTTTCTCACCTTCTTTGAAGCTTTGATCTCCATATTTTCGTGCCATAATTCTTGCCAGTTCTCCTACCTCCTCTGTGAGGCAAGCCATGTTGGTTAGTTCTGAGAAATATCTAACGCCATATTCTTTTATCCATTGGTCTACAGCTTCTTGGGCTTGCTTGATAGTGATTTCTTTCATGTATTATTACTTTATGATTATCAAAATGTAAATAATATGGAATTTCCGAAGAATTGAAAATGGATTATCATTCTTTATTTTTAGTATCCATGCATATTGTAACGGGACCGTCGTTGAGTAATTCTACTTTCATGTCTGCTCCAAATTCGCCGGTGTATACTTGTTTACCCATAGCTTGAGAGAGTGCTTCGCAGAAGCGTTCGTAGAGTGGAATAGAGATGTCGTGTGAGGCAGCTCTGATCCAACTAGGTCTATTCCCTTTTTTATAACTTGCCATGAGTGTAAATTGGCTTACGACAAGTATTTCTCCGTCTACCTTCTGGATAGAAAGATTCATGATGCCATTTTCGTCATCAAACACCCTCAGGTTTACTATTTTTTTTACAAGCCAATTAATATCCTCTTCTGTATCGCTGCTTTCTATCCCAAGTAGAATCAGAAATCCTTTGGATATCTTACTTTTAACTGTATTGTTTATTGTGACTGATGCTTTTGAAACTCGCTGTAATACAATCCTCATGTTTTATATGTTATAACTTAGCAAAGGTACATTATTTATTTTTATTTTCCAACTTTTAATTTAAAATATTCTTTGATTATAGCAGCCTTTGATGGACCAATTGTGTCCGTAAGATCTTGATAACCAGCGCTTTGTATACCTTTGACGGACTTGAATTTCTTGATTAGAAGTTCTTTCGTTTTCGGTCCAATCCCTTTAATATCATCAAGTTCACTATGAAGAGCATGCTTGCTTCTCTTGTCTCTATGGAATGTTATGGCATATCGATGTACTTCGTCTTGTATTTGTGTTAGAACTTTGAATAGTTCACTTTTTATATCTATTCCAATAGTTTGTGGAGGCCACCCATATAATAGTTCATTGGTTCTGTGCTTATCATTTTTAGCAAGACCGGCGATTGGTATGTTTAGGCCTAATTCTCCTTCAACAACAGCTCTTACAACATCCATTTGACCAATGCCTCCATCTGTTATAATAAGGTCGGGTAAAGTTCCCCCTTCTTCCAGAATTCTTGTATATCTTCTCCTCACGACTTCTTTCATACTTGCATAGTCATCAGGGCCTTCAACGGTTTTGATATTGTATTTCCGATAATCCTTTTTGGAAGGCTTCATACCTTTGTATACAATACATCCTGCTACGGCATCTTTACCTGATATGTTAGAGTTGTCAAAGCACTCTATCTGGAATGGCATTTTGCTTAACTTCAATTTGTTTTGAAGTTCTTTCATTAATCTTGTTTGCTTCTGTTCTGGATTTAGTTTTTCAGCCTGTTTTAGCCTATCAAATTTATATTGTTTTCCATTCATTTCAGATAAGTCTAACAGATGTTTTTTGTCGCCTCTTTGCGGTACAAAGAACTCGGCATCTTTGATCTTCCAGTCTATATAGAAAGGTACAAGTATCTCTTTGGCTGTACTCTTAAATCTTTCTCGAATCTCTGGTATGGCGGTTATCAGTAGTTCTTCATCACTTTCATTTAGCTTTCTCTTATATTCGTAAGTAAAACTCTGGTTTATTGTTCCGTTCTTAACATGGATATAGTTGATGTAAGCATTATTGTTGTTGTCATCATCAACGATGGTGAATATATCTTCTTCTTTTATCGTAAAACTAACAACTTCGCTCTTGGCAACGAAATCTTGTAGTATTAGGTATTTCTTTTTAATTTCTTCTGCAACTTCAAATTTGAGCAACTCTGCATTTTTAAGCATAATCTTATAAAGAAGATTGCTGACATTCCTCGTGTTACCTTCGAGAATCTCTCGGGATTGCTTTATGTTCTCTTGATAATCTTCGTAGCTTATTTTATTAATGCATGGAGCATAACAGTTGTGGATATGATATTCCAGACAAGGCTTATATTTTCCTTGTTTGACGCCTTCTTTGGTTATGGTCATTCTGCATGTCCGAGGCTTATATATTTTTTTGATGAGCTCCAATACCTGATACATGGCTGTGATATGTGGATATGGGCCATAGTATGAGCCATATTTTTTATTTATGCTTCTCGTCTTGAAAATTCTTGGAAAATATTCGTTTGTAATACATATGCTAGGGTATGTTTTTCCATCTTTTAAAAGCACATTGTATTTAGGCTTATATTTCTTTATTAATGCGTTTTCCAGTAACAAAGCATCCTCTTCTGTGTTTACCACGCTATATGATATGTCTCTTATCTTCGATACTAACACCTTTGTTTTAAATCTATCTACTTCTTTGTGAAAGTATGAAGAAACTCTCTTTTTTAGATTTTTTGCTTTGCCTACATATATAATGTTATGATTCTCGTCATAGTATTGATAGCTTCCTGGCTTCTCTGGCATATTCAACACTATGTTTTTTAGATAAGCATTTAACTGTTCTTTTTCTTGCTTGTTCATACGCTTTCTCCTTTGTTTATAGGCATTTATGAGAATGTGTGTTTCACGTGAAACGCGTTAAATAATAAAGAGGAATATAGGTATGACACCTATATTCCCCTTCTGTATGTTGATATTAGAATTTAAGTAAAGAAGTTACTTCTATTCCATTATCTTCGAAAATCTTTCTGCTATTAGGGAATTCCTTATGCAATTCGATGATGAAATTACAATATACTTTCTTAGGATGGAATTTCTTAACCAATTTGCATGCAGCTTCCATTGTTCCGCCAGTTGCGAGTAAATCATCGTGTAATAGAACTATATCATTCTCGTTGATGGCATCTTCGTGGATTTCGATGGTGTCTATGCCATATTCTTTGGCATAGCTTTCTTGAACTGTTTTACATGGAAGTTTGCCGGGCTTTCTGCAAAGAACTACGCCAGCACCTAATTTAACGGCTAGTGCTGAAGACATAACAAATCCTCTACTTTCTATTCCTACAATCTTGGTGATACCTTTGTCTTGGTATAATTCATACATTTCGTCGCTAATCTCTTTAAGAGCTTCAGAGTTCTTGAAGAGGGTAGTAACATCTCGAAAATTTACTCCTTTTATTGGCCAATCTGGAATGCTACGGAGGTTGTCTAAAAGTATTTGCTTATTCATATATATAATGTTTTTTTTCTTTCTTTTCTTCGAAGTTTTACGTTTCTCTTTAATGCGTAATCTATTGGTTTTTAGCAATTTATCATTTCGTATGTTTCACGTGAAACGATATCTGTGTTTGGATGCTCATCTTCCCATTAATACAAGAAGAACATTGATATCACTCGGGGAAACTCCGGGAATTCTACTTGCCTGGCCGAGTGTTTCTGGATCTATTTTTTGTAGCTTTTGTCTGCCTTCTGTTGATATCTCCAGAATTTCGCTATATTTGAAATGTCCCTTGATTTTAATGCTCTCCAGTCTGTGCATTTTGTCTGCAACCAAATTTTCGCGATCAATGTAACCTTTGTATTTCATCTTTATCTCTGCAGCTTCAGCAATTTCCTCTTTTCTGTTGTTTGGAGATTGTAGAACTTCGTGCAAAGATGGGATAATGGTAGATAATTGATTTAAACTGATGTGTGGACGGACAATCAAGTCGATGATTTTGCAACCGCCATGAAGTGGAGTTGTTCCTAATTTCTCCAGTTGATTATTAATATCTTTCGGTTTTACGGATGTATTTTTGCAGAATTCAATGATTTTATTGATATTTTCTTTTTTCTCCATCCACCAATCATATCGGTCTTTTTTTGCCAACCCCAAGTTGTAGCTCTTCTCTGTTAAACGAGCGTCAGCATCATCTTGTCTTAATAAGATTCTGTATTCGGCTCTAGAGGTAAACATTCTGTATGGCTCGTCAACACCTTTTGTTGTTAAATCATCGATTAAAACGCCAATATAGCTTTCGTCTCTGTTCATTACGAAAGGATTACCATTGTTGCAATGTATTGCAGCATTGATACCAGCAACCAATCCTTGTCCGCCAGCTTCTTCGTATCCGGTTGTTCCGTTTACCTGTCCTGCAAAGAACAAGCCCTTCAGAATCTTAGATTCAAGAGAGTGCTTAAGTTGAGTAGGGTCGAAATAATCGTATTCGATGGCATAGCCAGGTCTGTAAATTTTTGCATCTCTTAGAGCCGGAATCTTGTGAATGGCATTCAGCTGTACATCCATAGGCATACTAGAAGAGAAACCATTCAGGTACATCTCGTTAGTCTCCTCGCCTTCAGGTTCTAGGAAAAGAGGATGAGAGCCTTTATCTGGGAATGTTACAAGTTTGGTTTCGATAGAAGGGCAATATCTAGGTCCTGTACTTTGTATCTGACCATTAAAAAGAGGAGAGTCCGCCAGTCCGCCTTTCAGGGTTTCGTGAACCTCCTTATTCGTGTAAGTTGTCCAACAAGGAAGTTGCTTTAATACACGATGCGGACCCATATATGAAAATTGATGGAAATCGAGATCTCCAGGTTGTTCTTCCATATCTTCAAAATGAACACTTCTCTTATCAATTCTCACAGGAGTTCCTGTTTTCATTCTTGCAGATTTGATACCCCATCGTGTAATACTCTCCGTAAAGTTATGAACAGCAGGCTCTGAGCATCTTCCACCTTCAAGCTTGTTTCGCCCAATATGCATTAATCCATTAAGGAAAGTTCCAGCTGTGACGACAATACTTTTAGCATAGAATACGACATCCCAAACGGTTTTTACTCCGATGGCAGTTCCATCTTTGACGATGAGTTCATTTACTTGATCTTGCCAAATATCAAGGTTCGGAGTGTTGTCAAGTTCTGTTCTCCAAGCCCAAATGAATTTACCACGATCACATTGGGCTCTAGGACTCCATACAGCAGGTCCTTTTCCAATGTTTAGCATACGAAATTGAATGGCAGTCTGGTCTGTAATCTTTCCCATTTGTCCACCAAGAGCATCAATTTCTCGTACGATTTGTCCCTTGGCAATACCTCCGATTGCCGGGTTACAACTCATCTGTGCGATTTTGTTCATATCCATTGTTATCAGACAAGTCTTAGCCCCCATATTAGCAGAGGCCGCCGCCGCTTCGCATCCGGCATGACCGCCGCCGACAACAACTACATCATAATAAAATTCCATAACCTGTAGAATAATTAACTAAAAAAGGAAATAAAGCCATCCTTTTTATTTTTCCGCAAAAGTAAGAAATAAAATTGAATTTTTGTTGAAATCCCTTTGTTTTATCACTAAATTATAGTAATTTTGCAGCAAAAGAGAAGAAATAATACTTAAAAAGAGGTATATAGAAGATAGGTTTTTCTATTGATGCGATTTCCTTTTGTAAAGAAAAAAGATATTAGTTTCTAACAGTTAAATATTTTAAAATCAATCATTTATGTGGTTAATCAATTCACCTATTGGTAGAAAAGTTGTAATGTCGTTAACCGGCATTTGCCTTATTCTATTTTTGACATTCCACTTGTGCATGAATGCTGTAGCTCTTTTCTCAGGAGATGCCTATAACACAGTTTGTGCATTTTTGGGATCTAATTGGTATGCTGTAATTGGCACTATTGGATTGGCAGCACTTGCTTGCATTCATATTGTGTATGCATTTATGCTGACAGCTCAGAATCTTCGTGCTCGTGGCTCTGAGCGTTATGCTGTTACAAGTCGTCGTCCAGAAGTAAGTTGGGCTAGCCAGAACATGTTGGTTCTCGGTATTATCATTGTTTTAGGCCTTGGTCTTCACTTATTCAATTTCTGGTACAACATGATGTTTGCAGAGTTAGCAGGTATTGCAACTCCAATTCCTCCTACACATGGTTATGAGCTGATTCAGCAGACATTCTCAAATCCAGTATTTGTTGTATTATATATCATTTGGCTTGTTGCTATTTGGTTCCATCTTTCTCATGGATTCTGGAGTGCAATGCAGACTCTTGGTATAAGCGGAAAGATTTGGCTGAAGCGTTGGCAGTGTATTGGATTGATCTACGTATCAATTTTGATGATTGCTTTTGTTGTAATTGTTCTAGCTTTTGTTTTTGGACTTACAAACCTTTGTGCCTAATAATTTAATGTATAAAGCATAATATTTAAAGAATATAAGATTATGTCACAGATAGATTCTAAGATTCCTGAAGGCCCTTTGGCTGAGAAATGGACTAACTATAAAGCTCATCAGAAGCTTGTAAACCCAGCTAACAAGCGTAAACTTGATATCATCGTTGTTGGTACAGGTTTGGCTGGTGCATCTGCTGCAGCTTCTCTTGGTGAGATGGGTTTCCATGTAATTAATTTCTGTATCCAGGATTCTCCACGTCGTGCTCACTCTATTGCAGCACAGGGTGGTATAAATGCTGCTAAGAATTATCAGAATGATGGCGATGCTGTATATCGTCTATTCTACGATACAATCAAGGGTGGTGACTACCGTGCTCGTGAGGCAAATGTTTATCGTTTGGCAGAAGTAAGTGCAGCCATCATCGACCAGTGTGTTGCTCAGGGTGTTCCTTTTGCCCGTGAATATGGTGGTATGCTTGCTAACCGTTCTTTTGGTGGTGTTCAAGTAAGCCGTACATTCTATGCAAAGGGTCAGACTGGTCAGCAGCTTCTTTTGGGTGCTTATTCTTCTTTGATGAAGGAAGTAAACAATGGTACTGTAGAACTTCATACACGTACAGAGATCGAGGATATTGTTGTTATTGACGGTCGTTGTCGTGGTGTGATTGCCAAGAATCTTGTAACAGGTAAGTTGGAGCGTTATTCTGCTCATGCAGTTTGTCTTGCTACTGGTGGTTACGGAAACACCTATTTCCTTTCTACCAACGCTATGGGATGTAACTGTACAGCAGCTATTCAGGCATATCGTAAGGGTGCATATTTTGCTAATCCATGTTTTGTACAGATTCACCCAACCTGTATTCCAGTTCATGGAGATAAGCAGAGTAAGTTGACCTTGATGTCAGAATCACTTCGTAACGATGGTCGTATCTGGGTTCCTAAGAAACTTGAGGACGCACAGAAACTTCAGCGTGGTGAGATCAAGGGTCGTGATATCCCAGAAGAGGATCGCGATTACTATTTGGAGCGTCGTTATCCAGCATTTGGTAACTTGGTTCCTCGTGACGTAGCTTCTCGTGCAGCCAAGGAGCGTACAGATGCAGGTTATGGTGTAAACAATACAGGCTTGGCAGTATTCCTTGACTTCTCTGAGGCATTTGAGCGCTTAGGTCGTCAGCGTGTAGATGAGCGTTATGGTAACCTTTTTGATATGTATCAGGAGATTACCGATGTTGATCCACATGACAACCCAATGATGATTTTCCCTGCTATTCACTATACAATGGGTGGTCTTTGGGTAGATTACGAGTTGGAAACATCAATTACAGGTTTGTTCGCTCTTGGTGAGTGTAACTTCTCTGATCATGGTGCTAACCGTCTTGGTGCATCAGCTTTGATGCAGGGTCTTAGCGATGGTTACTTCGTTATCCCTTACACCATGCAGAACTATCTTGCAGATCAGATTCAGGTTCCTCGTTTCTCTACAGATCTTCCTGAGTTTGAGGAGGCAGAGAAGGCAGTTCAGGCTGAGATTGACCGCATCTATAATATTAAGGGTGATGAGAGTGTAGATTCTATCCATAAGAAACTCTATCATATCATGTGGGATTACGTAGGTATGGCCCGTAATGCAGAAGGCTTGAAGAAGGCACTTTCTATGTTGAAGGATCTTCGCAAGGAATTCGACGAGCATGTTCGTATTCCAGGTGCTAAGGAAGGCTTGAATGTAGAGCTTGATAAGGCTATTCACTTGAGAGACTTCATTACAATGGGCGAGCTTATCGCTTATGACGCATTAGAGCGTAACGAGAGCTGTGGTGGCCATTTCCGTGAGGAGAGCCAGACAGAAGAAGGTGAGGCTAAGCGTGATGATGAGAACTACATGTATGTAGCTTGCTGGAAGTATGCAGGTTCTGACGAGAAAGCTCCTGAGCTTCTCAAGGAAAACCTTGATTACCAGTATATTAAGGTTCAGGTTCGTAACTACAAGAAGTAATTTTAAAAAGGAATTTCAAAAATGGATACAAATATTTCATTTACACTGAAAGTATGGCGTCAGAACGGACCTAAAGAGAAGGGTCATTTTGATACCTTTGAGATGAAGGATATCCCTGGTGATACTTCATTCCTCGAGATGTTGGATATTCTAAACGAACAGCTGATAGAGGACAACAAAGAGCCTTTTGTCTTCGATCACGATTGTCGTGAGGGTATCTGTGGTATGTGCTCACTATATGTTAATGGTCATCCACATGGACCTGCTCAGGGTGCAACAACTTGTCAACTTTATATGCGCCGTTTCAAGGATGGTGATGTTATCACAGTAGAGCCTTGGCGTTCAGCAGCTTTCCCTGTTATCAAGGACTGTATGGTAGATCGTTCTGCATTTGATAAGATTATTGCAGCTGGTGGTTATACTTCAGTTCGTACAGGTCAGGCTCAAGATGCTAATGCGATTCTTATTCCTAAGGAAAATGCTGACGAGGCTATGGATTGCGCTACATGTATTGGTTGTGGTGCTTGTGTAGCAGCTTGTAAGAACGGATCAGCAATGCTGTTTGTTTCTTCTAAGGTTAGTCAGCTCGCACTTCTTCCTCAGGGTCGTCCAGAGGCAGCACGCCGTGCTAAGGCAATGGTTGCTAAGATGGAAGAACTCGGTTTTGGTAACTGTACTAATACCCGTGCTTGTGAGGCAGAATGTCCAAAGAATGAGTCAATTGCCAATATTGCTCGTTTAAATCGCGAGTTCATCAAGGCTAAGTTGGCTGATTAATTGATTATGTCGTCCTTTCGGGGACAATAAATAAGCCCTCAACTGTTCTCAGTTGAGGGCTTTTCTATGAATTATATTTTGATATCTTTCAAAAAATCTATATCTTTGCGATATGAAAAAAATACTTTATCTGTTTGTTCTTATCTTATGTATCTCGTGTAGTTCCAAAGCGCAAAAACCATATCATAAGGCAAATTATAAGAAATCATCAGGCAAGACTGTTGCTCCTGCTTTCAAAGGTCTCAGTAAAACAGCCTTATCGTTATATAAGCAAGGATATATCAATGTTAAGGATGTTGACTCTAGTATTTTTGTGAGTCTTATGTATAGTCGTCCTGATAATTTCTGCAATGTTGTGCTATATGGCGACCTGAAAGAAGCATATCTCCATCCCAAGGCAGCGAAAGCGTTAAAAGAGGCCCAAACCTATCTTAAAACAATTCGTCCAGATCTCAGTCTGATAATCTTTGATGCAGCTCGACCGATGAGTATTCAACAGAAGATGTGGAACAAAGTTAAGAATACCAGTAAGTATTATTATGTTTCCAACCCGGCCCATGGCGGAGGAATGCACAACTATGGAATGGCAGTAGACATCTCCCTGTGTAAGTTGAATGGCGATACGATCAGTATGGGTACAAAGGTAGACTATATGGGCGATGCTGCGCATATTGACAACGAGACGTATCTTGTAGCACAGCATAAGATAAATGAGCAGGCTTGGCAAAATCGAAGACTCCTGCGCCGTGTTATGAAGCACGCAGGGTGGAGACCTTTGCCAACAGAATGGTGGCATTTTAATTTGTGTTCACGTGATGAAGCAAAGAAATACTATCAAGTAATCAAATAATATGAAAGAACTAGGAGATATCAATTCTGCCACATGGGATTTTATCAGAGAACACGCCTCTGCTCGTGTGAAAGATCTGGCTTTCAAGTCAGACAAATACCCTGATGTTGACTTTATGTTTGCTCTTGAGCAGATAGAAGGCCGGCAGAAAGCAGCTCAGAAGCTCCCATATTGGGCTTCTGTCGATGGAATAGTATATCCACCTCATATTTCTATGGAACAATGCTCTAGCGAGGCTACAGCGCGTTATAAAGCCTCTCTCGTAAGCAGATTATTGACAGACTTGCATTCGATGGTAGATCTGACAGGAGGCTTTGGAGTGGATTTTTCCTATTTAGCCCAGTCATTTGATTCAGCCACTTATGTAGAGCAGCAAGCTCATCTATGTCGTAATGCGATACATAATTTCAAATGTTTACAGCTAGATCATACCCATGTCGTATGTACAGATGGCGTTGAGTATCTCCGTCAAATCTCTCCAGTAAACCTCATCTTTCTGGATCCAGCTCGACGAGATAATCATGGTGCCAGAGTGTTTAGCATAGAAGATTGTTCTCCTAATGTTTTGGATATAGAAAAAACACTCCTCTCAAAGGCCGATTTCGTTATCGTAAAGCTTTCCCCAATGCTTGATTGGCATGATGCTGTACGTAAATTAAAGCACACTATAGAGGTACATATCATATCCGTAGGCAATGAATGTAAAGAACTCCTTTTGGTAATGTCGGCAAAAAACACAAAAACACTCGAAATTCATTGTGTTAATGATGAAGTGGATTTTGTGTATACTGAAGCAGAGGTTGTAGACAGCAGTTGGAAAAAGGTTGATATGGTCAGTTACCTATATGAGCCCAATAGTTCCATTATGAAAGCCGGATGTTTTGATGTCCTTTCCAAGAGATTTCCCATAACAGCTGTTGGCAAGAATTCTCATTTATATGTTTCAGATTCTGTCGTAGAGGAATTCCCAGGTCGGAAATTCGTTATAGAAACTATCACGACAATGAACAAAAAGGAATTACGGAAAGCATTAGTAGGCATTTCCAAAGCAAATATAACAGTTCGTAATTTCCCGATGGATGTTGCCACTTTGCGTAAGCGTCTTAAAATCAAGGATGGGGGAGATGTATATATATTTGCCACGACGAATAACGATGGTGGGCATATTCTATATGTTACAAAGAAACTGTCATAGAATTCTTACCCCTATGGCGATGACGTTTCACGCAGTTTGTTTTCAGGCAGAAAGTCGAACAAACTATCGAAGTCACGTTAAATCAACGATAAATAGTATTTTATTTTGCTTTTTGCTCATTTTTTTTTAAATTTGCATTTTAAAGCATAATAACTCAGATAATGTCATTGATAGAAATAAGAAAAGTAGAAACCAAGAAAGATCTTAAAACTTTCATCGAGTTTCATTACGATTTATACAAAGGCAATCAATATGACGTACCATCATTATTTGCAGATGATGTGAATACGTTGAGCAAAGATAAAAATGCAGCCTTTGAATTTTGCGAAGCAGAATATTTCTTAGCCTATAGAGAAGGAAAATTAGTTGGTCGCATTGCGGCTATCATTAATCATAAAGCTAATAAGCGCTGGGATCGTAAGATCGTGCGTTTTGGATGGGTTGATTTTGTAGATGATCTAGACGTGTCCAAGGCCCTCTTCAAAGCCGTTGAAGACTATGGTCGCAGCAAAGGAATGAACGAGGTTGTCGGTCCGTTGGGCTTTACAGACTTTGATCCAGAAGGAATGTTAATAGAAGGTTTCGATCAGTTAGGAACCTTTGCAACTATTTATAACTATCCTTACTATTCCAAGCACATGGAGCAGCTGGAAGGATGGGTAAAAGATAATGACTATGTAGAGTTCAAACTATTAGTTCCAAAGACCGTTCCTGAGAAGTATGTGAAGATTGCCCAGATGGTAGAGAAACGCTACAATCTGCATGTCCATATTCTTACCAAGCATGAAATATGGAAGGAAGGATACGGTCGGAAGATATTCCAGTTGATTAACGAAACCTTCAAGGATCTATATGGCTATTCTGAGTTATCTGATAAACAGATAGACCAGTATATCAAGATGTATCTGCCTTTTGCCGACCTGAATCTTATTCCGGTGATAGAAGACTGGAATGCAGACAGAAAGCTCGTTGGTGTAGGTGTTACCCTGCCATCATTGTCAAAGGCTGTACAAAAGTGTCACAGAGGTCGTATGTTACCTTTAGGATGGTGGCATCTGTTGCGTGCTCTTAAGTTCCATAAGACCAAGATTGTTGATATGGAGATGATCGGAGTCTTGCCAGAATATCGTCAGAAGGGTGCCAATGCCTTGATGTTCGCTCATCTTATCCCAATCTATCAGAAATACGGATTTGAATGGGGAGAGTCTCAGGTAGAGATGGAGACCAATGAGAAGGTGCAGAGCCAGTGGCAATATTTGGAGACAATCCAGCATAAGCGCCGCAGATGTTATAAAAAAGAGATAAAATAATCAAGATATGTCAGAAGAAAACGAAAAGATTCAGCCCCAGCAGTCTGTAGAATATACGGACGACAATATTCGTCATCTATCCGATATGGAGCATGTCAGAACCCGTCCTGGTATGTATATCGGTCGTCTTGGTGATGGAAATCTACCGGAAGATGGTATCTACGTGCTTCTGAAAGAGGTTATAGACAACTCTATAGATGAATTTAAGATGAATGCCGGTGATCGCATCGAAGTGGAGATTGAAGAAAATCTTCGTGTTTCAGTGCGTGACTATGGTCGAGGAATCCCTCAGGGAAAACTTGTAGAGGCCGTGAGTATGCTTAATACGGGTGGTAAGTATGATAGCAAGGCATTCAAGAAGAGCGTTGGTTTGAATGGTGTCGGTGTAAAGGCTGTTAATGCGCTGAGTAGCCATTTCGAAGTAAAGTCATTTCGTGATGGAAAGGTACGTGAGCTCGTCTTTGAGAAAGGTGTCAAGTTGAGCGACAAGACACATAAGACAGAGGAGGAAAATGGTACCTACATCTATTTCCAACCAGATAACACTTTATTCAAAAACTATAGTTTTCATGATGATATCGTGGAAACTATGCTTCGCAATTACACATATCTGAACTCCGGGCTCACCATCATGTATAATGGTCGACGCATCAAGAGTCGTAATGGTCTCGAAGACCTGTTGACCGATAATATGACCGTGGATGGCCTTTATCCGATCATCCATATGAAAGGTGAAGATATAGAGATAGCCTTTACCCATACCAATCAGTATGGTGAGGAGTATCATAGTTTTGTCAACGGACAGCACACTACTCAGGGTGGTACACATCAGAGCGCCTTCAAGGAACATATCGCCAAGACCATTAAGGAGTTCTTCAATAAGAATTACGAGTATACCGATATCCGAAATGGTATTGTAGCGGCTATCGCCTTGAATGTAGAGGAACCAGTATTCGAAAGCCAGACCAAGATAAAACTAGGTAGTACCCAGATGGCTCCAGATGGCGACAGCATTAATAAATATGTTGGTGATTTTATCAAGAAAGAGGTAGATAATTACCTCCATATCCATAATGATGTAGCCGAAGTACTAGAAAACAAGATCAAGGAAAGTGAACACGAGCGTAAAGCAATGGCAGGTGTCACCAAATTGGCCCGTGAGAGAGCTAAAAAGGCTAATCTGCACAATCGTAAATTACGCGATTGCCGTATTCACTATTGTGACAGCAAGAATAATCGAAAGGAAGAAAGTTGTATCTTTATCACCGAGGGCGACTCTGCCAGTGGAAGTATCACCAAAAGCCGTGATGTGAATACGCAGGCTGTATTCTCATTGCGTGGCAAACCTCTTAATAGCTTTGGCCTTACCAAGAAAGTGGTTTACGAGAATGAGGAATTCAACCTCTTACAGGCTGCTTTGGATATCGAGGATGGACTGGATAACCTGCGTTATAATAAGGTGATTGTAGCAACAGATGCCGATGTCGATGGCATGCATATCCGTCTGCTCATTATTACATTCTTCCTCCAGTTCTTCCCAGATTTAATCAAGAAAGGGCATGTGTATGTACTCCAGACGCCACTCTTCCGTGTAAGAAATCGTCGCACGAAGATAAAAAATAAGCAAGTGATAGCTGATGCAGATGAAAAACTTGAAAAGAGAGAAAAGAAAAGTGATTTCATAACACATTATTGCTATACAGATGAAGAGCGTCGACAGGCCATACAAGACCTAGGACCGGATCCTGAGATTACACGATTTAAAGGACTTGGAGAAATTTCTCCAGAAGAGTTCGTACATTTCATCGGTTCAGATATGCGCCTTGAACAGGTAACTTTGCACAAAAACGATCAGGTACAAAAACTCTTGGAGTATTATATGGGTAAAAATACGATGGAGCGCCAGAACTTTATTATCGATAATTTGGTGATCGAAGAAGATATTCCAGAAGAAGACTCTGTTCCTATGGATTAAATACTTTCAAAGTATACAGAGTTCTCATCTAGTAAATTTTAGAAAAACATGAAATACGTAATCAATACAAATAAAAGAGCAATGATGGTTACCATCTTGCTCTTTATGTTATTCATGCCAGTTGAAGCACAATTACGTTTCAACTGGGGTAATAAATCTCCATTAAGCAAATTGCAGCAGGCAGAGATTGCAATTTCCAATTTGTATGTTGATTCAGTCAATGAAAATAAATTGGTAGAAGATGCTATTCAGGGCATGTTGGAGAAGTTAGACCCTCATTCATCTTATACCACAGCCAAGGAAACCGAGTCGATGAGTGAGTCGCTCAATGGTAATTTCGAGGGCATTGGCATACAGTTCAATGTTATTGCCGATACTTTAGTGGTAATTCAACCCGTTTTAAATGGCCCCTCAGAGAAGGTTGGTATCCTTGCCGGTGATCGTATCGTCTCAGTAGAAGATACGGCCATAGCGGGCGTTAAAATGAGCAAAGAGAATATGATGAAACGCCTTCGTGGACCAAAGAATACAAAAGTCAAATTAGGTGTTGTTCGCCGTGGTGTCAAGAATGTACTTTATTTCACAGTAACGCGTGATAAGATTCCTTTGAAGACTGTCGATGCAGTCTATATGATTCGTCCACAAGTTGGCTATATTCGATTGAGTAGTTTCGGAATGACCAGTCCTCAGGAAATTGCAGACGGACTAAGAACGTTGAAGCAACAGGGCATGAAGAGTCTTATCCTTGATCTTCAGCAGAATGGAGGGGGGTACCTGCAGTCGGCTGCTGCTATTGCTAATGAATTTCTTCATGAGGGTGATTTGGTAGTTTATACCAAGGGACGTCAAGTGCCTCGCCAGGAATATCGTGCTGATGGCAAGGGAAGCTTTGTTACAGGAAAACTTGTAGTCCTTATCGATGAGTTCTCTGCCTCTGCGGCAGAAATTGTCACAGGAGCTATTCAGGATCAGGATCGTGGTATTGTTGTCGGTCGTCGCTCTTTCGGTAAGGGACTTGTGCAGCGTCCTATCCCATTCGATGATGGTAGTATGATTCGCCTCACCGTGGCTCATTATTATACGCCAAGTGGCCGTTGTATTCAGAAACCTTATCGCAAAGGCGACCTGAAGGATTATGAGATGGATTTTGAGAACCGTTATAATCATGGTGAATTATCTAACAAGGATTCTATCCATTTAGATAGTAGCTCAGTTTACCGTACTTTGCGCAAACATCGTTTGGTTTATGGAGGTGGTGGTATCATGCCCGATGAATTCGTACCTCTAGACACCACACGTTACACCCGTTTGTTCCGTCAGTTGTCTATTAAGGGAATCATAGTCAATGAAGATCTGAAGTATATCGATAATCATCGTAAAGATCTTAAGAAACAATATACCAGTTTTGAGGACTTTAATAAGAAATATGAAATTCCACAGAGCTTGATAGATACAATTCTTTCAGAAGGAAATAAACAGAAGATACAAGCTAAGGATGATGCCGAACTCAAGAAAACACTTCCAAGTCTGAAGATACAACTTAAGGCCCTCATAGCCCGTGATTTGTTTGATATGAACGAATACTTCCAGATTATAAACGAAACAGATGATATCATTCAGCGAGCATTGGAAGTAATCAAAAAGTAGAAATTTGCTCTATATCGCGTAAATAAAAAAGGTTTATCCGATAAGATCTATACATTTATCGGATGAACAAAAAATATCAGGGTTCTGTGAAAATAGAACCCTGATATTTTTATTTTCTCATTTCTCTGAGGATATCTAATGCCTTATTCTCATTAGCCTCCATAATTTCTCGCTCTCCCGGGCCTTTGTCGTTGATACCGCATAGATGTAGTATACCGTGGATGATCACGCGATACAGCTCTTCTGTATAGTCTTTAGCAAACTTTTCTGCATTGGTTCTCACGGTGTCCAGCGAGATGACAAGGTCACCATTGATAATGTCATCCTCATCATAGTCGAAAGTAATGATGTCGGTATAGTAATCGTGTCCCAGATATTCGTTGTTTACCTCGAGAATCTTTTCATCATTTACAAACATGTAACCTATCTCACCAACCTTTCTTCCGTAGGTTGCAGCTACAGCCTTAATCCAAGCTGTGGTCTCACGTTTTTTGATTTTTGGCATTTTAATGCCATCTGCATTATAAGTAATCATAATTATTTCTCCTTTCTTTTTGCTATAAATTCACTTGCATCCTTTCCAAAGAATTGCAATTCTCTTACCAATGTACTGCTGATACTTGATAGAGCTGGTTCAGAGAATAGCAGTACAGTCTCAATTCCGCTCAGTCGTCGGTTGATTTCCGCCTGCTCGCGTTCATATTCAAAGTCTTTTACCGACCTTACACCTCTGACAATGAAATTGGCGCCTTCTCTTTTGGCCATATCCACAGTCAAGTCACTATAGGCAACGACCTTGATATTCTTATTATCAGCATATAGTGTCTGAATATTGTTCAGTCTTTCCGAAATCTCATCCTGTGTATGTTTCAATTTGCTTACAGCCACAGCAATTACAAGTTTGTCAAAGAGAGGCAAAGCCCTCTCCACGATATTCTGATGCCCTATGGTAAAAGGGTCGAAAGTTCCTGTAAAAACACCTATTCTCATTATTAAAAAAGATTTGGTTCCATCACATTGCTATTATAAGGATTTCTTCCTAGATGGTCGTAAGCCAGTCTCGTAGCAGTTCTTCCTCTTGGAGTACGCTTGATGAATCCCTCCATGATCAGGAACGGTTCATACACCTCCTCTATGGTGCCAGCATCCTCACCGATTGCAGTGGCGATAGTAGAGATACCTACAGGTCCACCACGGAATTTGTCGATGATGGTGAGCAATATTTTGTTGTCTATCTCGTCCAGACCATATTGGTCGATGTTCAGCGCTTGTAGAGCAGTTTGAGTAATCTCACTTGTAATGGTTCCATTACCCTTTACCTGTGCAAAATCGCGTACTCGTCGTAGCATAGCGTTTGCGATACGAGGCGTGCCACGACTTCGACGGCTGATTTCCACAGCAGCATTGTCTTCGATAGGCATCTTCAGTAGCATAGCACTTCGCTTGATAATCTTCTGCAGCGTTTCTGGATTATAGTATTCCAGATGCATCTTAATACCGAAACGAGCTCTGAGCGGAGCCGTAAGGAGTCCACTTCTGGTCGTTGCACCTACGAGGGTAAAAGGATTCAAATCAATCTGTATACTACGTGCCGAAGGACCTTTGTCAATCATGATGTCTATTCGATAATCCTCCATTGCTGAGTACAAATATTCCTCTACCACAGGTGATAAGCGATGTATCTCGTCGATGAATAGCACATCGTTAGGCTCCAAGGAAGTAAGGATACCAGCTAAGTCACCCGGTTTGTCGAGTACAGGTCCTGAGGTAATCTTGAATCCTACGCCTAATTCATTTGCAATGATATTGCTCAGCGTCGTTTTACCAAGACCAGGAGGACCGTAAAGGAGTGTATGGTCAAGAGGCTCACCACGATATTTGGCAGCCTCTACAAACACTTCGAGGTTGTCTACAACCTTCTGCTGTCCACTAAAGTCTGAAAACTTTAGAGGGCGGAGAGCATTTTCAAACTCCTTTTCAGCCGAGGATATATTTTCGTTTCTGATATCGAAATCTTCGTCCATTCTATTTTTTCTATCTTTTGCTGCAAAGTTACAAAAAATACAGTATAAAGTTGTTTTTTCTGTATTTTTTTCTTTTCTTGATAAGATACTGTCCTGTTTTCATCTTTGAAGAATTGGATATTCTATATGTCTCTCAACATCTCAAGATTAAGACATTCTAGGGCTGTTACTGGTCATATATGGGTACGTTGTCCTGAAAATATACCTTCGTTTGGTGTGCGACGGCCGTGGTATACGTGTGCGACGGCCGTCGCACAGTTGTACCACGTTCGACGTACAGTTGTACCACGGCCGTGGTACACGTAATAAATTCACGAGTTTACCACAATGTTATAGGAATCATGTAGTTACATATGAACAGACATATCAAAACCATCTACAAAGTTACTTGTTCCAATTCTAATGAAAAAATAATGATTTTATAACTTAAATATTCGTATTTCGGATAAATTGAAAGTAAATGTAATAATTAAGTTACTGTTTATTTGTTGTACTCGTGTTTTTGTTATAACTTTGCAGTCGTGTTCAAAATTTAATTAAGGATTATAAGTATGTTGAGGTTTTTACAGGCATGCAGCCGATGGCTTGCTAATTATACGTCGGCATTTATTATTGTAATTGCGATTGTAACTATGTTTTTCCCTCATTTATTTGACTGGGTGAGAGGTAACACACAAACGGTGATACTTGGTATTATCATGCTGACGATGGGCCTTACGCTTACCACGCAAGACTTCAAGATTCTAGTCAGTCGTCCGTTTGATATTTTTATAGGAGCATGTGCACAATTTCTCATCATGCCAGGTATAGCTTATCTGTTGGTGAATGTATGGCATTTGGAGCCTGCATTAGTCTTAGGTATTCTTCTTGTAGGTTGTTGCCCAGGTGGTGTCTCTAGCAATATCATGAGTTATCTCTGTCATGGCGATGTGGCATTCTCTGTAGGTATGACCTGTGCATCTACTTTGTTGGCTCCTTTTATGACGCCTTTTCTGATGAAACTTGTCGCTGGTCAGATTATTGCCATAGACGCCATTGGTATGTTTACGAACATACTTATGGTAACGATCATACCAGTTGCCATTGGTTGCTTTCTCAATTATGTATATGCGAAGAAAGCCATATTTCCAACCATTCAAAGTTTGATGCCTGGAGTTAGTGTCATCTGTCTTGCTTTTATCGTAGGTGGTGTTATCTCCACGGTACACGATGATTTGCTCAATCGTGGATTGATGTTGTTCCTTTGGACTTTTGCTGTTGTCTTCTGTCACAATTCGTTAGGATATATTCTAGGTTGGTTTGCAGGCAAGACCGCAGGGTTCAGTGTAGCCAAGAAGCGTACGATAAGTATTGAGGTAGGAATGCAGAATGCAGGTTTAGCAACGGTTTTGGCAGGTAATTTCTTTGCAGCCCAACCATTGGCCGTACTTCCGTGTGCCATTAGTTGTGCCTGGCATTCTATATCCGGTACGATTTTGGCAGGAATTTATTTACGATGGGATCGTATTCATGAGAGACAATCTGTGAAATCGATTGCATAAATTCAGAAAAGAAAAAATAGAATGTATGTTTTCCTTTGATATAAATTAAGTACCTTTGCAGCGCAAAATAAAGGATACAAGAATATGAAATCTAATGAATTGAATTTGGATGCGAATACGCAAAACCTCCAGAAAAAGACTCAGGTAGAAAAAAGTTTTGACCGTTGGTTCTTTGATTATATCGAGACCCACTTTTAAACTCACTTTACTTAATGGAAATACATATATCATTGCGTTGATCTACGTAATGGTATATGTATTTTTTATTTTATAGAGATCCTACAGTGTGAATTCAACTTTTCTCTTGTTTTTGTAATTCTATCTTAGACTTAGGTAAGGGATACTTCTTTTAGGATCTTTCTACATTCCTCCAAGATTCCGATAAGTTCATCGGTCTTTGTAGCTCTGAGCATGGCTATGCGCGTCTGTTTGAAATCAGGGATACCTTTGAATATTGGACTTGCAGCCAGATGACGTCTGGTGTGCAGAATACCGCGATATTCATCAATGCGTTCAACATTGATCTTGAGTTGCTCTTCCAGAATATCAATCTTATCATCGAGAGATAATGGCAGATAGTCATCAGGTAAAGTTCCGTCAGCATCCAGATAATCACGTATCTCTTTGAAAATCCAAGGTCGTCCAAAAGTAGCTCTTCCAATCATTACAGCATCCACCCCAAACTTATCGAAAGCCTCTTTAGCCTTTTCCTTAGAAGTGATGTCACCATTTCCGATGATCGGAATATGAATGCGAGGATTCTTCTTTACCTCACCAATCAATGACCAATCAGCATCACCGGTGTACATCTGTGAACGCGTACGACCATGTATAGTGAGTGCCTGAATACCACAGTCTTGTAACTGTTCTGCAAGATCGGTGATAATAAGATTGTTGGCATCCCATCCCAGTCGAGTTTTTGCCGTTACAGGAGTCTTTACAGCCTTTACCACCTCACGTGTGATATCTAGCATCAAAGGAATGTTCTTAAGTAGTCCAGCTCCCGCCCCTTTTCCGGCAACCTTCTTGACAGGACATCCAAAGTTGATGTCGATGACGTCAGGATGAAACTGCTCAACAATCTTGGCAGCTTCTACCATAGGTTCTACTTCTTTGCCATAAATTTGTATGCCAACAGGGCGCTCATCATCATTTACAACCATCTTCTTAAGGGTTGAATTGATGCTGCGGATGATAGCATCAGCCGACACAAACTCAGTATATACCATGGCTGCGCCATAACGTTTGCACAGCTTGCGGAAGCCTATATCAGTAACATCTTCCATAGGAGCGAGGAAGAGTGGCTTTTCTCCAAATTCTAAATTACCTATTCTCATTCTGGCTGCAAAATTAATCAAAATCGTTTATATTACAAACCAAACTGACTGATTTCTCGAATTTTATGCGTATCTTTGGCGCTGATTTGTTGTGGATAAAACAAAAATAAATAATACTCTTATGGAAAATAACGAGAACGAAAATGTTCAACTTCCCGAAAATGCCTTTCGGGAACTAAAAGAGGGAGAGGAATATACTCCTATTATGAAGTCTGGTCAGGTGTATCCTGAAGTGAATGTATGGTCGGTAACCTGGGGAATCTTGATGGCTATGTTGTTTTCTGCAGCGGCAGCTTATCTTGGTTTAAAGGTCGGGCAAGTGTTTGAGGCTGCTATTCCTATAGCTATTATTGCAGTAGGAGTATCTACGGCAACTCATCGTAACAAGGCTTTGGGTGAAAATGTCATTATCCAAAGTATCGGTGCTTGTTCGGGAGCTGTCGTAGCTGGTGCCATCTTTACGCTGCCAGCTATCTATATCCTTCAAGCTAAATATCCAGAGATGACCACGAGTTTTCTGAAAGTCTTTATGGCCTCTGCACTGGGTGGTGTCTTGGGTATTCTGTTTTTGATACCATTCCGTAAATATTTTGTGAGCGATATGCATGGCAAGTATCCTTTCCCTGAAGCCACCGCAACAACCCAAGTATTGGTAAGTGGTGCAAAAGGTGGAGATCAGGCCAAGCCTTTGCTTATAGCAGGACTTGTGGGTGGTCTATACGACTTTATCGTTGCTACTTTTGGATGGTGGAATGAGAATTTCACAAGTCGCGTTATCGGACTTGGTCAAGAGTTGGCCGATAAGGCAAAGTTGGTATTTAAGGTAAATACAGGTGCTGCTGTTTTAGGTTTGGGATATATAGTAGGTTTGAAATATGCCTTGTATATCTGCTTTGGAAGTCTTGCAGTATGGTGGCTTATCGTTCCAGGAATGAGCATCCTGTTTCATGATCAAGTATTGAATATGTGGGATCCATCGATTACATCGACTGTAGGAGCGATGAGTCCAGAAGAAATTTTTAAGTCATATGCCCGTTCTATTGGTATTGGCGGTATCGCCATGGCTGGTATTCTGGGTATCATCAAGAGCTGGGGTATCATCAAGAGTGCAGTGGGACTGGCTTCTCGTGAGTTGAAGGGTCAAGGTGGAAATCAGGAATCTGTGAAGCGTACCCAGCGCGACATCTCATTCAAAATTATAGCTATTGGTAGTTCCGTCACAATCCTTATTACCTTTATCTTCTTCTGGATGGGTGTTATGGATAATCTGTTGTTTGCCATCGTAGGAATCCTATTGGTAACACTCATTGCATTCCTCTTTACCACAGTGGCTGCCAACGCCATAGCAATTGTAGGCAGCAATCCTGTTTCCGGTATGACACTGATGACTTTGATTCTAGCTTCCGTAGTCATGGTAGCAGTAGGACTCAAGGGTCCTGGAGGTATGCTTGCCGCTCTTATCATGGGTGGTGTTGTATGTACAGCATTGTCAATGGCTGGTAGTTTTGTTACCGACCTCAAGATAGGATATTGGTTGGGTACAACTCCAAAGAAGCAAGAGACATGGAAATTTTTAGGAACATTGGTTAGTGCTGCCACAGTAGGCGGCGTGATGATGTTGCTCAACGAGACCTATGGTTTTGCCAGCGGACAGTTGGCTGCACCTCAGGCAAATGCCATGGCCGCAGTTATCGACCCATTGATGAATGGAGTGGGTGCCCCATGGATACTTTATGGTATTGGTGCCCTGATTGCGATTATCTTGGATCGTTGTCACATTCCAGCATTAGCCTTTGCATTAGGTATGTTTATTCCTTTGGAACTGAATGTACCATTAGTAGTGGGTGGTGCTATCAACTGGTATGTAACCACACGGTCAAAGGACGAAGACGTAAACAAGGCTCGTGGAGAGAAAGGAACATTGCTTGCCAGTGGATTTATAGCCGGTGGTGCGCTGATGGGCGTTGTTAGTGCATTACTCAAGTTTGGTGGAGTAGAGGTCTCTGTTGCAGATCAATGGTGGACGAATCCACTGTCAGAGGTTTGCTCACTTGCAGCCTATGTTCTCTTGATTGCCTATTTCATCAGAGCTACCAAGAGCAAATAACGGTAAGTAATAATCAAGAAAAACGTCCATGTGCAAACAAAAGTTGCTCACATGGACGTTTTTCTTTGTTTTCAGATATTTAGCAGATGATACATACCGCCAGCAAGTTCCTTGACGACACCTTTCATTTCAAGGTCGAAGAGTAGGGCGGTAAGTTTATGGATAGGGATATTAGCCTGGACGGTAAGAATATTAATCTGGAGATCATTGTTCTTTTGTAGTATTCTTACGATAGTCTTTTCATCTTCGTTTAATTCAGGAAACATTTCCCGTTGAATACCTTTTTTCTGCGCATTAGCGAGTTTTGCGTCATCCTGCCATCCCATGGCATTGACAAAGTCCTTAGCAGAAGTGATGAGACCAGCCCCATTATCCCTGATCAGATTGTTACAACCTTCGCTGTAATGATCACCGATTCTGCCAGGGAATGCAAAGACGTCACGGCCATAACTTTGAGAGATCTCTGTAGTGATCAGTCCGCCACCCTTTGCAGCACTTTCTACGAGGATACAAGCATCCGACATTCCAGCGACGATTCTGTTTCTTCTTACGAAGTTGATTTTGTCAGCGTTTGTCATGGTGAGGAACTCCGTGAGCAATCCACCTTGATGAATCATCTCGTTGGCCGTCTGCCGATGCGCAGAAGGATAAAGTGTATCCAGTCCGTGAGCTAATACACCAACAGTCTCAAAACCGTTTTGTAAGGCAAACCGGTGTGCATTGACATCAACACCATAGGCAAGTCCACTTACAATAAGCGTATTAGGGCAGAGTCCCTTTAAGTCAGCAACAAATTTTCTGATAAGATCCTGTCCATATACTGTACATTGTCTTGTTCCGATGATGTTTATCACCCTTTGCGGATTCAGGTTCGCATTACCTTTATAGAATAACACGATAGGAGCATCGTCTACATTTTTCAGTCGCTGAGGATAACGTTCATCGTTCAGAGGCAAAGCCTGTATATTGTGTTCAGAATCGTATTTTAGTTCCACTTCAGCTCTTTTCAAAGGCTCATCGATATTTTTCAACGCATCGATCAATCGGGGAGAGGCGTCTGGGATGATATCCAGAATATCATTTCTATGTTCTATCACAGAGGTAGCAGAACCTAATTTCCGATAGAGTTGAAGTAATCCTGTAAGTTTGAAATAATTAATTCTCGTCAGCGCAATGCTGTATAATATCTCCTGCTGATCCAATTTTATATGTTTTATTATAGTTCTATATATTTAGCGAAAGCCTTGTCGTAATCCTCGCTGTTTCCAAGTTTGCCATTGATGAGACAAACCAGTTCTACGGTAGCCCTACAACACAACTTCTCATCGCTTTTTCTAAAGATGTCTTGATGGAAGATATACCTTATTCCCTGTTTTTCCAGCCATAATCTACTGATAAACCAGTCGTCACAACGAAGTGGTGTCTTATATTGCAGATTCATTCTGGCCACTACAGCATCAATACCCCGTTCGTGCATTTCGCTAAAACTGGCTCCTGTAGAGATCAGAAAGCGATGACGTGTATGCTCGAAATAATGCAAATAGTTCGCATTATTGACGATACCCTCGATGTCACACTCATAATCTCTTACTTCCATTTCGGTCTCATAGATGTATTTACTCATATATCTGTACTTTTTTGTTATTTTTTTATATTGGGTGCTTTCAGATACTCATAACCTATTCTACATCTTAGGCAATCCTTTTTGTCACAATATTCCTTCTTGAGTTGAATGAGAGCCTGACTATCGCTAGCATTTTCCACATTGATTCCCACTTGATGCCACATTCTCACAATTCGATTATTCTCAGGCTTTAGTCTGTCGAGAATATCGAAAGCCTTGTCACAAAGTTTCTCATCCATCTTGTGCTTACCATAAGCAAATAATATAGGAACCACAGTGTTGATGAGCAGTAAGTTGATCGAGAAAGGAGAAAGACTCTTCTTGTTTCTCTCACTGGGCGATCCAAAAGTGTAATGCGTTTCCCAATAAGGTGTAACCCCAACCTTGAGGATATCGTAAAGTTCTATAACATCCTTTGCCTCTATGATCTGACTAAGTCCCGCCTTTCGGAGATAATAAAGGTTAGCCAACTGTGAAATTCTGATGTGTGGAAAGTTTTGTGGCCTTAATCGTAGGAAATTCCACAGATTCCGATTCATAGGTTTGAGAGAGAACTTATGAGCGAGATATAAATACTCATTGCGTAGCTTCTCAAAGTACCCTTCTTTAGCAGCCTCTGTTCGGTATTGTTCCGGGATGGCTTCGGGATCGAGTAGTCCCGCTTGTCCCATAAAAATAGCCTCTATTTGGAATAAATCGTCTCGATGATGGTCCACGTCATGGAGAGGAATATTCAAGGCCCATTGTTCAAAAGCATCTCCGTTGATACCAAATCCATAGTTTCTGGCCAGTGTCACGAAGTATCCCGATTCCCAAGATCCATTACATAAATTCACCCTCCTGTTGATAGCCTCAGTTTTCTGTTCAAGTCGCTCCGTTTGTAGCGCACTCATCCAGGAATGGAGCATAAACTTTGACAGCTCAGGGATAATCTTGTAACAAGGAGGATATGCATCAATGCTCAAAAGTTCTTGATAATGATCGAGGACAAAGTCTGGTATAGGTAACTGCAATTGTGGAAGTAAATCACCATTTTCAGTTTTTGCCACAGCATCAAGTATTCCACATATGTGGAGGATGACATTATTATATCGTGAATCATGGTCATGGCCATGCAGAAACCAGTCGCTGGCCTTATCATGGATCTCAATATTTCCTATCCATAAAGTTCCGTTTATCTTTACCTTAGCATTGAAGAAGTCGGGGCCAGCATTTTGGTTATGCAAGCCAGGATCTATCACTTCTACGGGATGCCCATCAGATGTTTTCAGTTTACTGAGAGGGAACAATTTATGCTTCCATACATAATGTAATAAAAGCTCCATTTTGTGATATTTTTATTTTTGAAGTACAAAACTACATAAATTTTTCTTATTTTGTATCAGTTATAGTGAAAAATTGGCGGGAAAAGTGTATCTTTGCGATAGAATTAATTCGAATTAATATGAAAATTGCTTTAATCGGCTACGGCAAGATGGGTCATATGATAGAACAGATCGCCTTGCAGCGTGGCCATGAAATTGTGTGTAAAATCGATGTTGATAACCCACAGGACTTCGATTCTCCAGAATTTGCAAGTGCTGATGTAGCTATAGAATTTACAAATCCTACTGCTGCTTACGATAACTATCTCAAGGCTTTTAAGCATCATGTGAAGGTCGTTAGTGGTTCTACAGGTTGGATGAAAGACCATCAGGCCGATGTTGAGGCTCTTACCAAAGATGGAAAGCAAACCCTATTCTGGGCTTCTAATTTCTCCATCGGAGTAGCCATCTTCTCAGCAGTCAACAAGTATTTGGCAAAGATCATGAATGGTTTCCCTCAGTACGATGTAGAGATGGAGGAAACACATCATATCCACAAACTCGATGCACCATCAGGAACAGCGATTACTTTGGCCGAGGAAATCCTTGATAATATTGATCGTAAGAAAGAATGGAAGAAAGGTACCACGGTATGGGATGATGGTAAGATAGAAGGCAGTGCGGAACATCAGTCAGACGAGTTGCTTGTCAACAGTATTCGTCATGATGAAGTTCCTGGCATTCATACCATCTCGTATGATTCAGATGCTGATAAGATAGTTATTACCCATGATGCACATTCTCGTAAGGGATTTGCTCTTGGTGCAGTACTCGCCGCAGAGTACACCAAGGAACATACAGGTCTTCTTACCACTTCTGATTTGTTTAAGTTCTAATCTAATTTGCAGATATGTCGAATATTATATATAAGTCTCTCTATAAGAAGGTAAAATATGATGTAAACGGTGGAAAGAAGCCTGTTAACAAGAAGTTGCAATGGGTTAAATTCTGCGTTGTTCTCGCCCTATATCTATTGTTTCTCGTTTGGGTAAAGAGTTGGCTTGGACTTGTTGTCGTTCCTTTTATCTATGATGCTTATATCTCAAAGAAAATCCATTGGCAATGGTGGAAAGACTCAGAAGGCCCAGTGAAGTTTCTGATGAGTTGGGTTGATGCATTAGTTTTTGCCTTGGTGGCTGTGTATTTCATCAATCAGTTCTTCTTCCAGAACTATGTCATCCCATCTTCTTCTCTAGAGAAGAGTCTCCTTACTGGAGATTATCTTTTTGTAAGTAAGATGAGTTATGGACCGAGAATCCCTCAGACCCCTCTTACGATGCCACTTACCCAGCACACACTTCCATTGATAAATGTGAAGAGTTATCTCGAGTGGCCACATTGGGATTACCGTCGTGTTAAAGGATTTGGTAAGGTACAATTGAATGATATTGTAGTGTTCAACTATCCAGCTGGTGATACCCTTGTTAACGAGAAGCAGTCTGACGACTACTATCAGATGTGTTATTCTTTCGGTAACTCGCTGTTGGAGCAGAATGGTTTGGCAGAGAATCCGAAAACCATGAATCCTCAGCAGCAGCGCGATTATTTCGCCACGGTATATGCTGTAGGCCGCAACTATATTGTGAATAATCCTGGTGAGTTCGGTGATATCATTTCACGTCCTACAGACCGTCGCGAGAATTATGTGAAACGTTGTGTAGGTCTTCCTGGTCAGACACTTCAGATCAAGAACAGAATCGTTTATCTAAATGGTAAAGCCAATAAGGAGCCTGATAACGTGCAGTATTCATACTATATGAAACTCAAAGGGCAGTTGCCAGACGCATTGATAGACCAACTTGGTATTACTGTAGAAGATATCCAGAGCCTAAATACAAGTGGCTGTATGCCAATGACAAAGCATACTTATGAGGTGTTGAAGTCACGCAAGGATATCGTTGCTGACATACATCTGAATACAGACGCATATACGGGAGACCTTTATCCTTTGAATGCAGTAACAGGTTGGACACGCGATAATTATGGACCAATATGGATACCAAAGAAGGGATCTACGATTATTCTGAATATGAAGAATATCGCGATCTATGAGCGTCCTATTCGTGTATATGAAGGTAATCAGTTAGACGTAAAGAACGGTAAAATCTATATCAATGGTAAACTTACCAACAAGTATACCTTCAAGATGGACTATTATTGGATGATGGGTGATAATCGTCACAACTCAGCCGATAGCCGTTATTGGGGATTTGTTCCTGAGGATCATATCGTAGGTAAACCAATCTTTATTTGGTGGAGCCACAGTCCTGATCATCCAGGATTCAATGGAATACGTTGGAACCGACTCTTTAAATTTGTAGATACTATTAAATAAAGATGATAAAAAATAGCGTCAAGTTCATATTGGCGCTACTCATAGCTTCCTTAGCTATGTTGGCAGTACGCGCGTGGGCATTTACAATCTTCACAGTCCCTAGTTCTGAATATACTCCAGAATTCAATAAAGGTGACAGGGTGATTGTAAATCGCCTTACCCGTATGCCTTATCAGCGAGGCGATAACGTCGTTTATGATGACAGTACGAGTTATCGTATCGGACAGATCATAGCCGTTCCTGGAGATACGATAACATTGGATTCAGAGCGTTATGTCATCCCTCATATCTGTTGCAAGCGGTGCCGTTGTACCGATTGCAAATATTATCTTGTAAAATCAGGTAAACGGAAGGCTTTGGTGCATAAGCATCAGTTTACAGGTCGCGCTTACCGCTTATTCAATTTAGAATTTTGACAACAGCATTACTTTCTTCCACCTATTTTGGTCCTATACAGTGGTACCAGAAGCTCAATCGCTATTCCCACAGTAAGATAGAACAGCATGATAATTTCGTCAAGCAGACTTATCGTAATCGTTGCATCATAGCTACGACAAATGGTTTGCAGGCATTAAGTATTCCTGTAGAGAAACCTGAAGGCCTGCGATTAGACAAAACTGCATTGAAGGATGTCAAAATCAGCGATCATGGCAATTGGCGTCATCTGCATTGGAATGCCTTGTTGTCAGCTTATGGTGAAAGTCCTTTCTTTGAATATTATCAAGATGATATACGTCCCTTCTTTGAGAAACGCTGGGACTTCCTGTTCGATTTCAATATGGAGATCACACAAAAGATGTGTGAATTATTGGATATCACCCCGCATATAGAACTGACCGATGAATATCTATCATCGGACAATCTTACAGATATAGTCGATTTCAGAGATGTTATTCGTCCGAAACATCCCGGTGAAGATGCAGATTTCACTCCACAGAGATATTATCAAGTATACGAACAGAAGTTTGGATTTCAGCCTAATCTCAGTATTCTCGATTTATTGTTCAATGAAGGTAACGAATCTATCTACTATTTGTAGATGAGCGTCGTTAACTGATCCTCTGCGAATATCTCCTGTGCCACCTGTTGGATGAGTTCCGGAGTAACCTCATCAATATGCTTGTAGAGTGCAGAGATATCCTTCTCCCAACCGTAATGCAAGAAACTCTTTCCGAAGTCAAGAGCAAAGTTCTCTCTACTGTCACGGGCCACACCAATCTGACCCTTGATTTGCTTCTTAGCAGCGCGCAACTGACTTTCGGTCATAGGTGAAGCCATAAACTTATCCAGCACTTTTCTTACCAGTCTGCGGCATTTATTGACATCTTCCGGGTCACATCCAAAGTAAGTACACCATAAACCGGTGTCCCCATAGCTCACCATACTACTTTCTACGGTATATACCAATCCATGGTGCTCTCTGAGGCTTAGATTCAGTTTGGCATTCATTCCTGGTCCACCAAGGATATTATTCAGCAGATAAAGGCCTATTCTCTTATTGTCAAAGACATTATAAGCCCTATTTCCGATCATTACATGAGCCTGATGCGTACCCTTGTTCACCACAATTTGTTGAGATTCATAAGGTGCCAACACATTCGCAGTTTTCTGTTCCACGAAAGGTTCACACTTACCGAAATCACTAGTAGCCTTCTCTAGTCTGCGCACCAACCTCTTGAAGTCCACATGTCCATAGATAAAGAAGATACTGTTTTCTGGTCTGTAATACTTACGGGTAAAACGCAGAGCATCTTCGGTAGTGAACGCCTTCACCTTCTCACTTGTTCCTAGAATATTATGTCCCAGTTCATGGCCAAAGAAGATAGCATTCTCGAATTCATCATAGATGAGTTCTGATGGAGAATCGTTATAGCTTTCAATTTCATCACAGATAACCTCAACCTCTTTGTCGATTTCGTTTTGCGGATAGACAGAATGGAAGACGATATCAGTCAGCAAGTCAACAGCACGGTCAGTGTGTTCCTGCAGGATGGCAGCATAATACACCGTATCCTCTTTGTTCGTAAAAGCATTCAAGTCACCTCCCACGCTTTCCAGACAGTTCAGGATATGCCAAGCCTTGCGATGCGTGGTACCTTTAAAGGTCACATGTTCGCAGAAATGGGCAAGTCCCTCTTCTCCCGGCAATTCATCGCGTGTTCCCGCATTGATTCCGTAGCCACAGTAAACCACAGGTGAAGAACTATCAAGATGGATAATTCGAAGTCCGTTATCCAGTGTAAAAGTATTATATTTCATATTCAATCACAAAATTACAAAAAAGTTGTGAGTTTAAGGTTCTTTGTTTTCAGATTTTCGTATATTTGCACGTAAAGAATAAAATTATGCGTAAAGTAATAGGAATAGGAGAAACAGTTCTCGATATTATATTCAAAGACAATCAACCCGTGAGTGCAGTACCTGGAGGTTCAGCCTTTAATGCAGCAGTTTCATTGGGACGTTCAGGAATAAATACAACCTTTATCAGTGAGGCCGGAAACGACCGTATAGGCGAATATGTTATCAAGTTTTTGCGTGATAATGGCGTCAATGCTGATAATATAGCCGTATTCCCAGAAAGCAAATCACCAGTTTCATTGGCCTTCCTTGATGAACAGAATCATCCTGATTACATTTTCTATAAAGATCATCCACACGACCAGTTAGAGTTTCAAGACCCGGATGTACAGAAAGACGACATCGTAATCTTCGGATCATTCTTTGCCATCAACCCTGTGATTCGTCCACAGGTAGCAGGTTTCTTGGAGAACGCACGCAACAAAGGCGCCATTCTATATTATGACGTAAACTACCGCAGTTCACACAAGCATGAAATCATGAAGATTACACCTAATCTCATTGAAAATCTGGAATATGCCGATTTCGTTCGTGGTAGTGATGAAGATTTCGGTGTACTCTACAATATGCAAGATCCTGATAAAGTTTACAATGCAGAGATTAGTTTCTATTGTAAGAAGTTTATTTGTACCCAAGGGGCAAAACCTATTGAGGTACGTGCAGAAAACGGATTCAAGAAGAGCTATCCTGTACGCAACACCCAGACCGTGAGCACCATTGGTGCCGGTGACAATTTCAATGCTGGTTTCATCTACGGTATGTTGAAATACGGAATCACTCGTGACGACATCGATCGAGGACTCACAGAAGAACAATGGGATAAGATTATAGAGTGCGGTCAACTCTTCTCTGCAGAGTGCTGCAAAGACATCTATAACTACATCTCACCGGAATTTGGTGCGAAGATGAAATTCTAAGAGCGTGAATTCAAATTGATAACGCAACAACTATAGGCATTAGAAAGCAAATAAGCAACGCTATATGGCGCTGCTTATTTGCTTTCTATATATTATTTCTTCTTGGGTCTTCTGCGTGCCCATCCCTCTTCTGAGAAATCCGGATTCTCACCTTTCAGTTTGAAAGGCTTGCCCTTGATCAGATCACGCCAATTTTCCTCTTGTTTGTTCTGTACATTTCTCTTACCACGCGTGTTGTCCTTTCCACGACCACGACCTTTTCCTCGAGCGTCTCTTCCGTGACCACCTTCGTCGGCATCATTACATCTTACAGTGCGGCGCTTGTAGGTGGAACCGTCCAAACCTTTCATCACCTTTTTAGCACTCTCCTCAGGTACCTCAATGTATGAGAATTTACTCATCAAGTCGATATGACCAATCTCGATGTGACCGCGTACGTTCTTGTTGATGAACTGCATCACCTCACCAGGATAGAAACCATCGTCCTTACCGAGGTTGATGAATAAACGCTTGTAACCTTCCTCCGCCTCACGTCTGCGACGACCACCGGAAGAACGATCACTACGTTTGCGCTCGCGACCTTTTCCATCTTCGCTGCGGCGACCTGTCGGCTTCTCTATCTTTGGCGCATTCTGATAATAATCCAAGAATCGTCCGAAAGTGATGGCTACCATCTTCTTGATGATGTCTTCCTTGTCGATATATTCGAATTGACGGTCGATTTCTTCCATGTAAGGCGCTATCTGCTCCTCGTCCACATCAGTCTTCATGATGTCGTCCATCACCTTGTAGAGCTGCTTTTTACAGATTTCCTCAGGGCTTGGCAATTCACCATCAACGAAATCCTTGCCGATCTGTTTCTCTATCTGACGAACTTTCCATTTCTCTTTGGTGTGGATGATGCTGATAGATGTTCCCTTCTTGCCGGCACGACCGGTACGACCGCTACGATGAGTATAACTCTCGATGTCATCAGGTAATCCGTAGTTGATGACATGGGTGAGGTCATCAACATCAAGACCACGAGCAGCCACGTCTGTAGCCACAAGGAATTGAACAGTATGTTGACGGAACTTCTGCATGGTGAGGTCGCGCTGTTGCTGACTCAGGTCACCGTGCAGAGCTTCTGCGTTGTAACCATCTTTGATGAGTTTGTCGGCAACCTCTTGGGTCTCTAACTTCGTGCGACAGAAGATGATAGCGAAGATGCGTGGGTAGAAGTCGACGATACGCTTCAGTGCCAAGTATTTATCCTTAGAGTGTACAAGATAATAGATGTGGTTGACGTGTTCGGCACCTTCGTTTCTACTGCCTACGACGATTTCTTTGTAGTCGTGCAAATAGTTCTTGGCGATCTTCTCTACCTCTTTACTCATCGTAGCCGAGAAGAGCAATGTGTTGTGATCTTCTGGCAAACCTTCGAAGATGGCATTGATACTTTCAGAGAAACCCATGTTGAGCATCTCGTCGGCCTCGTCAAGTACGATGTTACGAACCTCATCCAATTTGGCGACACCACGATTCATCAAGTCGAGAAGTCGTCCCGGTGTAGCCACGATGATCTGTACACCATGCTTCAATGTACGAATCTGCGGACCGATATCGGTACCTCCATATACAGCAACGATATGCAAGCCATCAATGTACTTTGCAAAGGCGTTGAGTTCGTCGGCAATCTGTAGACAGAGCTCACGAGTAGGACTAAGTATAACAGCTTGAGTGGTTTTGTCAGAAGGGACAGCCTTCTGCAAAACAGGTAAACCATAAGCAGCAGTCTTGCCCGTTCCCGTCTGAGCAAGTGCTATTACGTCATTTTTATTACCAAGTAAATACGGGATTACTTCTTCCTGAACAGGCATTGGATTCTCAAATCCAATTTCCTCGATGGCGCGTCGAATCTCTTCGTTTACGCCTAATTCTTCAAATGTCTTCAATCTTTAACCTTAATTTAAATGATGAAAGGTAACGCCCTCCCAGCCATTTAAATCGGGCGTATTTCTTTCTCTTGTTTTCTTTGATAATCGTCGTGATTATCTTTAAAGCGGTGCAAAGATAGTGATTTTTAGTGAGTTACATCTTTTTTTCTTTATTTTTGTATTATATTTATTTTCTTTTAACTACCTTTGTTTCTATGAAAATAGTAGTTTATTGTTCAGCAAATAGAAATATCGACCCTGATTTCTTCTCGGCTACCGAGGAGTTGGGGCATTGGATGGCTGCGGAAGGCCATACGTTGGTCTTCGGTGGTTGTAACATGGGTTTGATGGAATGTATCGCCAAGGCTTGTAAGCAAGGTGGTGCGATGACGATAGGTGTGATTCCTTCTAAGGTGGAGACTTCGGGCAGGGTGAGCGATTTCGTCGATGTAGAAATTCCTTGTGACAATTTAAGCGACCGTAAGGACTTGATGCTTGCGCAGAGTGATGTCGCCATCGCTTTGCCGGGAGGTATAGGTACGCTCGATGAAGTGTTTTCGATGGCAGCCTCCCACACTATCGGCTATCATCATAAGAAAGTGATTCTATATAATGTCAAAGGCTTCTGGAATCCGTTGATTGCAGCACTTGATGACTTACAGGCAAAAGGCTTTATCCGTGGCGATTATCATGACTATATTGCTATTGCTGATACGCTTGAAGCTATCAAAGAATTGTTGACTGCCTGTTGAGAGCAAAAACGGCGATATACAAAAACAAGTTTGATATTATAAACACAAAAGGATGAGAAGTAGAAAAACTCTCATCCTTTTTTTTATCCTTTACCCAAGTCTATCACTTGGCATCAATTTCTTTGATCAGTCGGTCGGCATGTCCCCACTTATCCATCATGAAGAGCACATAGCGAATGTCGACACCGATACAACGAGCCAAACGCTTATCGAAATTGATGTCGCTGCTCAGACTGTCCCAGTTGCCATCGAAGGCCAAACCGATGAGTTCACCTTTGCCGTTGAACATTGGAGACCCTGAGTTACCGCCGGTGATATCGTTATTGGTCAAGAAACAGAGTTGCATCTTACCACTTCTCTTGTCCTGGTATCTTCCAAAATCCTTAGCACTAAGTAAAGTCTGCATGATAGGTTCTGCCTTATAGTCAAAGACGCCGTTTTCGCCTTGCTTCATCTTCTTCACTATACTCTCAGCTGTGGTGAAATAGCCTGAAGGTTTACCGCCCAGTTCAAAGCCACCAACCTGTCCATAGCTCAATCGCATGGTGAAGTTAGCATCACTATAGTGTGGTAAATCTTCTTCCATACGGATTTTGGCAGCACAGAGGCGTTTTTCTTGTTCGTTGATAGAATCCATCAGTGGTGGCATGATTTCGTTCAACTGAGCGTATATATCCATCAATGAAAGTGCGTATTTGATGCCTGGGTCTTTGGTAAACTCCTTACGGTTGCAATAAATCTTCTTGCCCGACTTCATGATGATACTCTTGTCATAGAGATAATCAACATACTTTTGGTAATCGCCTTTGAATTTCTTATCAATGGTCTGATAGATAGAAGGCCACCATTTCTTATCTACGTGTTCGCAATAGTTCTTTAGTAGAACAGCCATTACCTCTTTATCGAGATTTGCGTCCCATTCCTTAGAATTATCCTCGAACACCTGATACTGGTCTTTTGCCTTCTTGCTGTCGCCCTTGATTTCCATGCCACGCATCAGTTTCATGGCACGAGTGTTGAATTCTACGGCACTGGAACGGCCAAAACTCTCGTATAAGTTGGTGTATACATATCTAGCTTCAGTCAGTCTTTTGTATAGACTTTCCAAAGCATCGAAATCCACCTTCTTGATGTTTGTATTGGTATTCTCCTGCCAAGCGCGGAGCTTCTTCTCATACTCACGTTTCAGGTTAACGATACCGATAGAATCGATACATTTGTTCATACCGAGAGAGTTTTTCCAGTAGTTAGCACTCTGAGCAAATTTAGAATCGTATTTGATACGTACAGCTTCATCGGCACGCATATGGCGAGTCATCACTTCCTGCTTGACGCCACGTACCTGAGCACGAGGGGTGTTGCTGGCATCGCGCATCATCTGGATACCATAACTTGAGAGGTAACGTTCTGTACTGCCTGGGTAACCGATGGTCATGGCGTAGTCACCTTCCTTGTAACCCTCAGTACTTACCTTAGCCCAGCGTTTAGGGTGATAAGGTACATTATCTTTGCTGTAAGCGGCAGGCTGATTATTCTTATCAGCATAGATTCTGAAAACAGAGAAATCGCAAGTCTGTCGCGGCCACATCCAGTTATCGGTTTCACCACCAAACTTACCCATGCTCTTTGGAACAGTGAACACAAGGCGCAGGTCGGTGAAATCTTGGTAAGTAGTGGCATACCACTTATTGCCCTCATAGAAAGCATCGATGTTCACGTGCAGAGTAGAGTCTTTCTCTTTCACTTGTTTCGTCATCGCATTCTCCAGAGAGTCGATGAGAGTTTCACGTTCTTGTTTGTTTTTCTTGTCATATCCAAGTTGTTCTACCAGTTCCGTGATGTCTTTCTGTTCGCGCATAAAACTTACGAACATATTTGGGTTAGGCAGTTCTTCGGCATAACTCTTGGCATAGAAGCCATTCAGCATATAGTCGTGTTCTACGGTAGAGTGAGAGCGGATGGCCTCAAAGCCACAGTGGTGGTTTGTGAACACAAGTCCGTCTGGTGAAACAACGACGCCTGAGCAATAGCCCGAGAAGTTGACTACGGCGTTCTTCAGAGAATTCTCTCCGTTGTACAGTTCATTGTAAGGCATCTGAAGACCTTCGTCTACCATCGTCTCATACACCTGTTGAGGCAGATTGTAGAGCGTCCACATACCTTCATCGGCTTTGCTTTGCATAGAGAAAGCCATCAAACCGGCTAAAAATAAAGTCGCTTTTTTCATTCTTATATAAGATTAGATAATTATTCTTTTCTAAATTTCTTGCCAATGACAGGGAGACTGCTTAACGGGAAGTCACGCTTCACTATGAATGTGATGAAGGCGATGATGAGCAACGTGTTGATGGCAAGTGCTGCGATGGTTGGCAGTTGAGCATTGGTCAGTGAAATACCGGCAAAGAGCAGCACAGCCACAACAATGTAAATCATGATGTCCTTGATCGGGTAATTGATTGGGTAGTATTTCTGACCCGAAATATAACTGAGTATCATGCTCACAGCATAGCTAACAAATCCAGCCCAAGCACAGGCCCAGTAACTGAATCGTGGAATCATCAAAATGTCCATGGCGATGAGAACCACAGCACCGATACCACTGAAATAAGCTCCCCAGATGGTACGGTCGGTAAGTTTGTACCAGAAACTTAGGTTGAAGAAGATACCGAACATAATTTCGGCAGCCATCACGATAGGTACGATTTCCAAACCTTCCCAGTAACTTCTTCCTACGATATGGCGCAAGATGTCCATGTAGCCCATGACGCAGAGGAAAGCCAGTAAGGTGAAGATGATATAGAATTTCATAGCCTTGGCATAAGTCTCTTTATTGTCCTTATCCTTACTCTTGCCGAATACGAAAGGTTCATAAGCATAACGGAAAGCCTGAGTAATCATGACCATGATCATGGCAATCTTGATACAAGCCCCATAGATACCCAGTTGTGTGCGAGCTTCTGCAGCCGTTCCATCAAACACATAAGGAAAGATGATCTGTGAAGCACATTGGTTCAACTGTCCGGCCAATCCCATGACGAGTAAAGGCCATGTATAACTGAGCATACGCTTACAAGTAGCCCAGTCGAAAGGATTCTTCAAGGCAACGAGTTCCTTTCCGAGCATCAGCATTGTAGCCAAAGAACAGAAGATGTTGATATAGAAAATCCATACAACATCAAGACTGAAGTTAGCATCATAAATACCGAAGAGGTTGAATTTGAAATATGGAAGAACCACAAGATAAAGTAAGTTCAGTATAATATTGAACGTGATGTTCAGTACCTTCAACGTAGCAAACTTCACAGGACGATGCTTACATCTCAAGTAAGCGAACGGGATAGCCGTGAAAGCATCGATAGCTACCGTGAGATACATCACAAGAATATATTCAGGATGATCGGTATATCCGAGAACACCCGCAATTGGATTTAAGAAGACGATAACGATCAGAGCAAAGAGCAGAGACGTGAATCCAACAGTCTTCAGAGTCGTAGCATACACCTTCTTAGGCTCTTCGCCCTCTTTACTCATAAATCTGAAGAAAGTCGTCTCCATTCCGTAGGTGAGCAGAATGATGAGCAGTGCTACATAGGCATACACATTAGTGATGATACCATATTGTCCGCCAGCAGCATTGAATTTCGCTGTCTGGATAGGCACTAACAGATAATTGATGAATCGTGCCATAATACTGCTCAAACCATAGATAGCAGTATCTTTCGCTAAAGATTTTAAATTAGCCATTTACTATTATTGTTTTTGTTTTATTCTATTATCGTACATGAAATCCAGTTATCCGAAAAAGATATATGCGATGCAGATAGCCGCAATCACGCCCGCAAGGTCAGCAAGTAGTCCGCAGGCCACAGCATGGCGCGTGTATTTGATGTTTACACTGCCGAAGTACACGGCAAGGATATAAAACGTCGTATCGGTAGAGCCCTGGAAAAGACAACTCAGTCGTCCGATGAAACTGTCTGCACCATAATTCTTCATCGCCTCCAGCATGAGACCACGTGCGCCACTTCCGGAGAGCGGTTTCATGAAAGCAGTAGGCAGAGCACCCACAAAATCAGTGTTAAGTCCGCATTGCTTTACGCACCATGCGATGCCGTTGATCATCATGTCCATAGCACCCGAAGCACGGAATACCCCGATACCCACGAGAATAGCGACGAGATAAGGAATAATCTTCACCGCCGTGGTGAACCCCTCCTTAGCGCCCTCGATGAAAGCATCATAGACATTGATTTTCTTGATGACACCGGCAAGGATAAAGGTGAGGATGATACCGAATAATATCAGATTACTAGCGACACCCGTTACCGTCGCCATCGTATCTTTGTCCATGTGTCCGAACGCCCAGATTACGAGACCGACGAAAGCGACAATCGAGCCAAGGGTAGCCAAAAGCACAGGTTGGAAGATATTGATCTTCTGCCACATCGCCGTGATGATGATACCCGCCAATGTAGCCACAGCCGTAGCCAGCAAGATTGGGATAAACACATCTGTAGGGTTAGCGGCACCATAAGAAGCACGGAAGGCAAGAATTGTTGTCGGGATGAGAGTGAGCCCACTTGTGTTGAGCACCAAGAACATGATCATCGGATTTGTTGCCGTATCTTTTTTGTCGTTCAACTCTTGCATCTGGCTCATGGCTTTGAGTCCTGTTGGTGTAGCAGCATTGTCTAGACCGAGCATATTCGAAGCAATATTCATGAAGATACTGCCCATCACAGGATGGTTTTTGGGTATATCAGGGAAAAGTTTCGAAAAAACAGGATTCAGCATTCTAGCCAGCACGTTTACCACGCCAGCTCTTTCACCGATCTTCATGATTCCTATCCAAAGTGCGAGAACACCCGTAAGTCCGAGAGAAATCTCGAACGCGTTCTTAGAACTGTCGAAGGTGGAATCTACTATCTTCTGGAAGATAGTAGTGTCTCCCAGTATGAGCCCGATTATCGCAAAGAGAAACGCGATAACGAAAAAAGCTACCCAAATGTAATTTAATACCATAACGAGTGCAAAATTAAATAAAATCACCCATACACCATCGGTGCAGGGTAATTTTTTATGTTTTAATATAGAATATCTATTCTAATGTCTTGATTATCTTACTGTTGTCTGTCTATCTTCGATAAGTTTCACCTCGCGGAGCAAATCCTTGAAATGTAATGTGTTGATGCCTGATGCGGCCGCTGCTTGCTGTTGACAGAATCTCTTCACCTTGGTGAGCTGCTGCTGTACATAGAGTTGTATGTCGCTGCCGGCACTTCGCAAAGCACTTGCTGCACGTGGAGCACTCTCGTTGCCACCAGACTTTGCCGATGGGTTCAGAATATCATTCAAGTTGTCGAGATAAGCACGTTGCAGACTGCGGCGAGTTTTGTTCTGAATAGCATTTTTACTGTTCAGTGGCTTCCACACGGTTTGGAACACATCGTTCAGATAGTCATCTACCTGATAAGCTTGAGTCGAAGAGAACGAATCGTTGTAGATCTTGTTGAGTATAGCAGGCGTCATCATGATTTTCAGTACACGCTGCTGCTCTTGTTCGATGCTGGCACTGGCGTCAGTTCCAGTAATTTCGGTGATGTTACTAGGATAGAGCCACGTTGGTGCAGTGAATAACTGACGGCTTATCCAGTTGACAGCTTCCTTCTGAATAGCAGCAGGGGCTACCTCATAAGGCTTTTTGCCAGGCATATTGTTTAGATAACGACCACCAATGTTCTTTACTACATGATTAGTATAGCGACGGAATTGATCGCGTACGCTGCCATACATCTCAGTAAGGTCATCATACTGATCATTATCCTCATGTGTCCATTTTGGCAAGTTGGCAATGACACGTTTTAGGTTCTTGATACCATAGTCACTTGCTTTCATGTTGTTGTCACTAAGGTCTTCAGTCTGCGCACGAGGATCTTCGTTTCTGCCCTCACCACCAAACCATAGACGAGGATTCTTGGATAGAATCTTGGTAGTCTCATTCATCAACCCCTTTTTCTCATCAAATTCATCTTTGAATTCAGGGCGATACTGATAACCCCATTTGATGGCCCATTTATCGTAATCGTTGATGCGAGGGAACAGTCCCTTCTCAGAGATACCATCCTCAGGCTGTGCAACATAGTTGAAACGCGCATAATCCATGATACTGGCCGTATGCCCGTGAGCTTCCACCCATGCCTTGTCGCGCAACTTTTCAACAGGTGTCGCATGACTGGCACCCATATTATGGCGCAAACCCAGCGTGTGACCCACTTCATGAGAAGACACAAAACGGATGAGCTCACCCATCAACTTATCGTCCATCTTCATCGTCTGCGCACGCTTGTCGAGCGGTCCACATTGCGTCATATACCACTTGGTGAGCAGATTCATGACATTGTGATACCAACAAATATGGCTTTCAATGATCTCACCGCTTCGTGGGTCGATGATATGCGGGCCATAAGCGTTTTCTATTTCAGCAGGCAGATAGCGCAACACACAATAGCGCGCATCATCCACACTCATATTCTTATCGTTAGGCCATTCCTTGGCGATGATCGCATTCTTAAAGCCTGCAGCCTCAAAGGCCACATTCCAGTCATTGATACCAGCCATCAGATAAGGTACCCATTTCTTAGGTGTTGCCGGGTCGATATAATAGACGATAGGCTTTACAGGTTCCACAAGCTGACCTTTAAGATATTTCTTAACATCCTTAGGCACCAGATTGTATCGAGCCACGATCTGTTCGTGGTCGGTCTTATGCTGTTCATCATTGAAATACGTCACGCGAGTGGTGAAATACCCCACACGGTCGTCCCAAAGTCGCTTGCGCATCGGAGTTTTTGGCAACAGTACGATACTGGTATTCAAGCCCAGTGTTACACTTCCTGTAAAAGAAGCACGCGTCTTTGGCGAAGGAGCCGCATAAGTACGAGTTGATTGGATTTCGAGATTGATAGGGTACACCTTCATCGTGTCGATGAAAGAACGTTCAGTCTGTAGCGCACCCAGTTTCATCATCTTACTGTCCTCGCTAGAAAGACTGAACACCGCATTATCCTTAGCAAAAAGAGGCGTAATCTCCACAAGTTGCGCATTCTTCTTTTTATTTTTGCCGATCACCTTCAAACTGGCAATGATAGGGTCGGTCGTAGAGGCCTTCAACGTCTCAGAGATTTTTGTCTTCTCATCGGCTAGTTGCGAGAGCACATAAGCGCGCAAAAGCAGATTCTTATCATCACGCTGTTCAAAATATATTGTCTGCTCGTTCACTTCCTCACCCGAGAACTTTCCGAATCCCTGAGGGACAGAACGGAAGCGCGTCACAGCAAGCAGATAGCGACCAATAACAGAGTCTGGGACCTCGAGATACCATTTATCTTCGATATGGCGCACCGTGAAGAGACCCTTCTCCACAGAACCTCCCTTCTTGATAAGAGTCTCGTAGGCATCTACCTTCTTTTCTTTTTTCTCTTTCTTTTTGTCGTCCTTCTTTTTCTCATCATGCTGCTTGTCCTTCTTCACCTCAGTCTTGGTAGTATCCTGAGGCAGAGTCGTATACACTGGACGAGCTTCGGCAGAATAGCCGAAAGCCATGCTCAAGGCAATGATGGCAACGACAGATCGTTTGTTCATGTTCATATTGGAAAATAAAATGTTAACTTTTGTGCACAAATATACATATAAAAGATGATAATGCCAATATTTTTATTAACTTTGCTGCATATATTTATAGCGGAAACTTAAAGTCATCTTATTATGGATAGAAATAAACGTATCATTCGCACCAGTATTCTGGGCATTGTCGCTAACGTGTTTCTCGCCTCGTTCAAAGCTGTAGTAGGCTTTTTGGCCGGTTCTGTGGCCATTGTGATGGATGCTGTGAATAATCTCAGCGATGTGCTCTCGTCGGTGATTACGATCATCGGCACTCGATTGGCTGAGCGCCCCGCCGACAAGAATCATCCTTTTGGCTATGGTCGTATCGAATACTTTTCGGCCATTCTTATCAGCGTCATCGTATTGATGGCTGGTGTGTCGTCGCTTGTGGAATCCGTGAAAAAGATCTTCCACCCTACAGACCCTGAATACACCATGTTTACGCTTATCATCATCGTCGTAGCCATCTTGGTGAAGATACTTTTGGGTCGTCATGTCAAGCGAGTAGGCAAGCAGGTAGAGTCGGATGCCCTGATAGCGAGTGGTGCCGATGCCATGTTTGATGCCGTTATCACCCTTGCCACATTAGTTTCGGCAGGCATCATGCTACTCTGGCACATATCGATTGATGGATGGCTTGGTGCCTTCATCTCCTTGGCCATTATCAAGGCAGGTTTCGAGATGCTCAGTTCTCCGGTCAACGAATTGCTGGGTATGCGCATTTCTCCCCAGTTTGTCAGGGACATCAAAGCCGAAGTGCTCAAGCAACCGGGCGTTCATGGTGTCTTCGATGTCATCGTCCATTCATACGGTCATGGCACCTATATCGGTTCGTTGCACGTGAATGTCCTCGACACCACCACAGCGGTAGAGATCCAGAAGATAGACCGTCAGATAGCAGAGCGTCTTTTCGACCGGTTCGGTCTCATTGCCACAGTGGGCATCTATTGCATCAATACCGGTGACAGTACGGCGTCGAGGATGCAGAAAGATATATTGCGTCGCGCTTTCAAGCATCCGCAGATTCATTCATCGCATGGCTTCTATGTCGACTTTGACAATCATGTGATATCTTTCGATATCATGCCGGAATATGGCGTGGAAGATCCGGCAGCGCTTCGCGATGAATTTATACAGTCGTTGTTGGACAAGGGCTATTCTAACTATGAATTCCATGTGGCATTGGACAATAACTATTCCGAAGAGTAGGCTGATTCATTTCCCCGCCATGGTTTTCGAGTTTAAGGGTTAACAAATTCTTTCGAAGGTCTTTCGAGATTTCTTCGAGACAGCGCGCTTTGTCTTTCGGAGCTCTCTGCAGGCCTTATCAACGTTGACGGCTGCAAAGGTACGGAGAAATTTTGAAAAACGAATCAAAAAAAACGGATGTTGAAAGTTAACATTCTGCAAAACGCTGTGTATCAGCACTTTGCGGAGTTGCTGCCATTTCTATAATTGGGGAATGGCGAGGTAAAAATCGCTTAATCTGCGATTCTAGCGGGTGATTCGAGGAACAAATCAGGCCCATCTCAACGTGATATGTAATCAGTAATCAGTTATTCAGTTAATCAGTTTTTTATCAAGGCTGAGAAAAATGTGAAAAAGAGAGTATAATATATAAATATATATATATATTTATATATTATAAGGCTGAAAATCCAAAAAATGGGGGTAAAAACGCAAACTGATTAACTGAATAACTGATTACTGATTACGCAGAATGATGGTGTGTATAATGGCTGATTGTTATAAAAATAAATTTACAATCTAAGATCGTGCGTATATGTGCCTCCCATGCCGCTGTAGTATGTAGCTC
>NZ_AUFP01000002.1 GCF_000426565.1 Segatella albensis DSM 11370 = JCM 12258
TTTCTACAAGATACCTTATCCTATATCCATAGAGGCTAATGGTGAGGTCGTCAATCAAGGAACAGTGCAAGTGCTTGTGCCATACAAGTATTTGTATCTTTTCGATGAGCCAAGGACGGCTCATGTATCTTTCGAGGGCAACGACGATGCTTCTTATAACTGCAACATCATAAGCCATAATGCCAAGCTCATACATAGGGAAGATGGTAACTATTTTATGGCTACAGCCACTGTGAGTACACAGGGACAAAATACCCCAATACTGCAAAAGTACATGAAAGCCGATGTCAGAATCATCGTCAGCAACAAAACGTTATGGCAACAGGTATTCGGATAAACTATATCCGAATACCTGCTGTTTGTTTTTGGATGCATATTGTGTTGGTAAGCATCAGATTTTACGCAAAAGTTCTAAATTCCATAAATTTCTCCTAGCGAGTTATGGGATATTTAGAAATTTATCGTATCTTTGTCCCCGAATTGAGGCGTTCTTTGCATATTGCAAAATACAGAAACGAGCAGAAGTCCGCTCGTTTCCATGTTGTTACCTATATAATATAGGCAAACGCCCAACTTCTTGATTTTCAATCAAAATCCAATTTAGAGCGAGTTATCTTTTTATATCTTCAATAATTTCTTGTTGCTGTTTCCTTTTGTCAGTTTCAACTTTTTCTTTGGCTAATATTTTAGCCTTCTCTTCAGCCTCCTGCTGTGCTTCAGCTGCCTCTTTTTTGCGTTTAGCTTCAGCTGCTTCCGCAGCTTTGGTCTTTTCATATGCGGCAATAATAGGATCTGAACTGAATTTAGGTTTATCCAACTGTTCAGAAATCTCTTTAGCCTTCTTTAGATGTTTTGCATCACGTTTTCCGCGTGCATCCATCCATCCTAAAAAGTCTTTTCCAGAAGGTAGTTTTCCATATTCTAAAGCTATCTTCTTAGCTCCACTAAGAGCCTGTTTGATTGACTGTTGTTGATAATCTTTGCCATAAACAGTCACCTCATCCAAGGTAAGTGTCGTTTTAGGCAAAAGGAACAAAGTATCCGGTAAATTCCTAGAATATATTTTTGTTTCCAGATATCCTTCTCGTTTTACGGATGCAGAATCAAAGGTATATCTCATATTCCAGTATCCACGATAATCAGAACGCGCCCAATGCCCGTTGTCGGTATGAATAATCACATCACGAACAGGCACATGCGTTTCCATGTCGGCAATTACACAAGTACGGTATTGCGAACCCACTATCGTGTCTTTACAGGCTTCCGTATTCTGTGCCTTAGCAATGGAATTCATTAATAAGGCTAATATAAAAAAGACGATTCTATTCATTCCTTTTTTCTAAACGAAAACAAAGGTAATGGAAAGAATCGTCCTCAGCAAATATATTGTAGCTTATTAAAGCGAATTAAGCATTTTTTTACAAATTACTGTTCTTCTATCTTTATGCCTACATCTTTCATCAACTTCAAAGCGTCCACATATTGTGCAATGCCTTGGGCTACATCCTTGGCTGCTTTCATGGCCAATACTACGGTCTGAGGTCTGTGCACAACATCACCACCTGCAAAAACACCTCTACGCGTTGTCATTCCATATGGACGTTCTTGCACTTTTACATAACCCTTTTCATCAACCTCAATACCCTCGGTGGTTGAAACGATACGATTAGCCGGACGACTTCCTATAGCTAAATATATACGATCAAACTTTTCGATACGCTCTCCATCTGGTGTCTTCAAACGACATTCTGCTAGTCGGCCATTCTTACCTGCAATAAACTCTTCGACGGTTGTCTCCCATTGGAATTTCACGCCTTCGCTTACTGCCTCTTCGTATTCGCTCTGAATAGCAGGCATCTCCTCTTGGGTTCTACGATATATAACTGTAACATCAGAGCCCATACGAATAGCTGTTCGTGCTGCGTCCATAGCAACATTGCCGCCGCCAATGACACCTACCTTTTCTCCATCCTTCAAAGGTACTTGGTCACGACCCAATGCGCCTTCGTTGAAGGCATTTACATTATGGAGGAAATAGGTGCTCTGACTTACACCATGTAGTTTACTGCCTGGAGTTGAATCCATATTTTGAGGAACTGCGGTACCTGTACCCATAAAGATTGCATCGAAGCCTTCTGCAAAGAGTGAATCTACCGTAAGTCCATTCTCTCCAACAAGAGCATTACATACGAAATTCACACCTAAGGCCTCTATCTTTGCTGTTTCCGAACGAACTACCACCTTAGGCAATCTATATTCCGGAATACCGTACATCAGGACACCGCCAGGTTCTGCCTGTCCCTCAAAGATTGTCACAGCAAAACCTTCGCGAGCAAGATCACCGGCAACGGTAAGTCCTGCAGGACCGGAACCTATTACTGCTACCTTTCCTCGTGTCTTCTGTGGTAATTTCTCACGACGAAGTTGCATCTTTGTATCGAAATCAGCGATAAATTGCTCAAGTTTGCCAATCTGTATCGGTGTGCCTTTCTTACCAAGAACGCAATGACCCTGACATTGTTTTTCATGTGGACATACTCTACCACATATCGCCGGAAGATTACTCTTATTGTTGATAATCTGCATTGCACTTCCTAAATTACCTTTCGACAATTCGTGTACAAAATCAGGTATATCATTTTCTATAGGGCAACCTTTCTTACACTGTGGTATCTTACAGTGTAGGCATCGTTGAGCTTCTTCGATAGCCTCATGCATATTATATCCTTCATGAACTACTTGAAAAGCATTTTGTTCGTCGATTTCACTCATACCTATTTATTTTAAATTGATTTCGTCTTAAGTTTGTAATGCAAATTTACATATTAACGCATACAGAATTTAACATTATATCTTATTCTTAACGATTTTTAATCATAACAACGCAAAGAATGCACAATATCTTTCATATTGTGCATTCTATATTTACTTATAAGCGATTATGAATTGCACACTTGTGCTCAATTCACATGGATTACGGGAATTAGTATCTCTTTTTCTATATGGTGGTCCATATCTTTTACCTTGACATGAACTTTTCCTGGATGTTCTCCTGCTCTTACTGTTAAAACTAATTTGCCTGCAAAAAGATGCATCTTGGGTTGTTTGAACGACTCCAGCGATGTGGCATCGCCATTACATACGGCTTCGAAAGTTCCTTCTCCTGACACTTCGAATGACAAGGCATCGGTGGCATTAGGGATTTCTGTACCCTCTGCGTCTACCAGTGATACTTTGATATAAGCTAAGTCCTCACCATCAGCTTTCAGCGATTCACGATCAGACTGTAACTTCAAAGCCTTTGCTTCACCAGCAGTTTTTACTGTTGTTTCACCCGTCTGATGTCCAGCTTCATCATAGGTTACTACTTTTATCTCACCAGGAGTATACTTCACATTTTTCCACATCAGCCTATATCTTGCTGCACGTTCTTCTGCTTCCTGTGATGTGGCCGGATGTCCTGTTTTCCACTCTGCATCATCTATTTTTGCTTTATGGATTCGTCCTTGCGAAATTCCATTTACAAACAGTTCGGCACAAGGATAATCTGTATAACAGAACACAGGTGTTACCTTTCCTTCCCTACCTGGCCAAGTCCAATGGGGTAACACATGAATCGTATGTTCTTTCTTATTCCATACTGAACGATACAGATAATATCGGTCTTTAGGAAGACCGGCTAAATCACATGCTCCAAAATAACTGCTACGAGAGGGCCAATATTCATCATAAGGTGAAGGTTCACCGAGATAATCAATACCGGTCCAGATAAACTGACCTATTGTATATGGAGCATCTTCCATTGCCATGAAGTCTTCTTCCGGTAAGTTACTCCACGAGCACCATTCTGTGTCATATCCGCTTAATTGTCCATCCTCCCATGTCTTGTCGTTATTCCATTCCACAGGAAACTTATATATTCCACGACTACTTACCGTTGATGCCGTTTCTGATCCTAACAAGAAGCCAACGGGTAATTGCTTGATATTTCTTCCATATTTATAAACGCGATAATTGAAACCCGGAATATCCATCACCTGTGCGAAACCTGACTTTAGGGCATCCTCGGCTCTGTCCATTCCTTGGGTAACAGGGCGCGTAGGATCCAACAGATGACAAATATTCTGTAAATGTTCAGCCTCATCTCGTCCTTCCTTACTCCATTGATCAGGAATTTCATTACCGATGCTATACATGACAAGCGAAGGATGATTTCTGTTTGCTTTTACCAGATTTTCGATATCACGGTCGGCCCATTCCTTGAAGAATTTAGAATAGCCATTTTTGCACTTTGCATAAAACCACATATCAAAACTCTCGCCCATCACCATAACTCCGAGAGAATCATATACTTCCATCTGCATCTGAGAAGGCATATTATGAGAGGTCCTTATCGCGTCGGCACCCATATCTTTCATCAGTTTCACCTGTCGGATTAAAGCCGCTTTGTTTACAGCGGCACCCAATGGGCCAAGATCGTGATGCAAACAGACACCTTGGAACTTTCTGGTCTTTCCATTCAGCATGAATCCATTCGTTTTATCAAAAGAAATGGTTCTAATTCCATATTTCAGACTTTCATCATCAAGGACAGTTTTTTTTCCTGCCGTCTTTTTATTCGAAGCTAACACTTCGATTTTCAGTTGATAAAGATATGGATTCTCTGGGCTCCATAGTTGTGCACGATCTACAAAGATGTCAAAGTCAACATTTGTATTGGCTTTCTTATTAGCAACAGCCTTTGTCTTGCCTTCTGCATCAAGTAATGTAAGTCTCACCGATCGCTTATCCATGCAGCCTTCCAATTTCACCTTGGCATGGAGTTTGGCACATCCTTGAGAATTTACATTTTCTGTAGTAATAAATGTTCCCCAGTCTTCTATCTTGACATCGCCTGTTGATATTAACTTTACCGGACGATATAATCCTGCGCCAGGATACCATCTACTACTTTCTTCACGATTGTTAAGACTTACCTGTAAGAGGTTTTCCTTTCCTTGATGGATGTAAGGGGTAACATCTATACGAAAGGCATTATACCCATACTTCCACTCTCCTACTTTACGACCATTCACATAAACCACAGGTTCGCTCATTGCTCCATCAAAAACAAGTTCTGCTTGCTTTCCTTTTTCTACGCGAAATGTCGTTTTGTAATAGCCTTTTCCTATCCATGGTAAGGCACCAGAGCGACCACTTTTTTCTGTGGCTTCGGTTTCACCATTCTGAGTAATAGCGACTTTCTGTAAATCCCATTTTTTATCAAAAGGGCCTGCAATAGCCCAGTCATGGGGAATTCTCACACGAGTCCAATTCAAGCTATCGCGTGAAAACTCCCAATATTTTAGGTCAGTTACTTGTCTCTGAGCTGATGCAGAGAAAAAAGATGTTGACACCAACATCAAAAATAAAAATTTCTTGTACATATATAGTTGTTTATTTTAGGTATTCTCTAGTTATCGGTTGATTTCTATATCTTTTGCCACGTTGTTTCTTATCTTTCTTAAATAACCTTGCATTCTTTTGGCATCCTTATGATCTATGATATCTATCAATTCCTTCAATTCGTCACGTATCAAGGATACTTGTCCACTCGTATAAGGATTAAAGAGGATTTCCTGCAATAAATAATCATCCTCGTTCAGCACGCCTTTTGCGATATTCATGTGTCGCTTGAATGTCGTACCTGGTGCATCTTGATGCTTCATCACGGCGGCAAAACAGAATGTGCTCACAAATGGTATACTCAAAGAGTAAGCCACTGTTTCATCATGCTCCTTGAAACTATATTCGTAGATATTCAATCCAAGTTTCTGATACAAGTCTTTGAAGAAGATTCTTCCCATATAATCACCCTCATTGATGATAATCGCATTCTCCTCGCTCAACTGATTCAGATTGGCAAAGGTCGGACCAAACATCGGGTGAGTAGAGACATAAGGATGACCACTCTGCTCATAGAATTCTTTCAGTCCCGTCTTCACAGATGCGATATCACTAAGGATACAGTCTTCTGGCAAGAATGGCAATACTTCCTTGAAAGCCGACAAGGTATATTTCACAGTTACAGCATTGATAACGAGTTCCGGTTTGAATGCCTTTATCTCATCGGTTGTTGTAAATCTCTGACAATTATAGGTAAAACGAAGTCGACGGGCATCTTGTTCAAATGCTGCGACCTCGTGATCAAACGAAAGCAGGTCGATGAAGAAACTTCCCATCTTACCTGCTCCCATAATTAGTATTTTCATTTTCTTGTTATTCATTTACGATCTTCAACTGCTGACGTACACTTTCTTCATGAATCAACTCAAATACATGAGCTGCAAATTCGGGATCCATTCCACAAAGACTTGCCTGTGCACCTCTCTTCTCCAGAATTTCATTATATCTTCCTGCCTGAAGAACTGTCATATTGTGTTCTTTCTTAAAGGTACCGATCTCACGACAAATACGGAATCGCTTTGATAAGAGATCCATCAGATTATTATCCAACTCATCAATCTGACTTCTTAACTGTCGTAATCCTTCTGTTGTAGTATGTTCATCACGAACGACAAGTAATCCTAATATATAATCAAGGATTTCTGGAGTAATCTGCTGCTTGGCATCGCTCCATGCTTCATCAGGATTACAATGGCTTTCTACTATCAGACCATCAAAGCCAAGGTCCAGAGCCTGTTGACACAGTGGAGCTATCAAATCACGACGTCCACCAATATGACTTGGATCGCAAATAATAGGTAATTCTGGAATTCTACGATGCAATTCTATAGGGATCTGCCACATCGGTAGATTACGATAGATTTTCTTATCATAGCTAGAGAATCCGCGATGAATAGCAGCCAACCGTTTTACACCAGCTTGATTGATACGCTCCATAGCTCCGATCCATAATTCAAGATCTGGATTTACAGGATTCTTCACGAGTACCGGACCATCATAGCCTTTCAAAGCATCTGCTAAAGATTGCATTGCAAAAGGATTAGCACTTGTTCTTGCTCCTACCCATAATATGTCTATACCATATTTTACGGCAAGTTCTACATGCTCTGGGGTTGCCACCTCAGTAGCGGTAAGCATACCAGTCTCTTCCTTGACTCTCTGCATCCATGGCAAGGCTTCCTCCCCATTACCTTCAAATCCTCCTGGTTTTGTACGTGGTTTCCAGATACCAGCACGAAACATATGACATCCTTTGGCTGCAAGTTCCTTTGCTGTCGTCATCACTTGTTCTTCGGTCTCTGCTGAGCATGGTCCTGCGATAACAATGGGACGTTCGTTATCACTCGGTAAATTCAAAGGTTCTAATTCGAGTTCCATAGTCTATTATTTTTTAAATTCGTTTTTTATTCTTTTCAATGCTTCCTGCATCTTATCATCTTTTGCACAAAGGGATATACGAATATATCGTTTACCATTATTTCCAAAGATAAATCCTGGCGTAATAAATACCTTTGCCTGATGTAGTACACGTTCTGTCAACTCTTCCACATCGTTATATTCTTCAGGAATCTTTCCCCAAAGGAACATACCGACTTGTTTAGGATCGTACGAGCATCCAAGTGTTTTCATGATTTCCTCGGCTATAACTCTTCGCCGACGATAATTTTCTATATTATTCACACGATGCCACTCTTCGGTATTCGTCTCCAAAGCCTCTGCAGCAGCAAGTTGTATTCCGCGGAAACTACCATTTTCTATATTGCTCTGTACCTTGAACATCCAACTGATATACTGTTTATTACTCATAATCATAGCAACACGCCATCCTGGCATATTATGACTTTTCGACATCGAATTGAATTCAATACAGCAATCCTTAGCACCTGGCACTTGCATGATACTCATTGGTGTATCATTCAGTATCAACGAATATGGATTATCATTCACCACTACGATTTCATGCTTCTTGGCAAAAGCCACCAGACGTTCGTAGATATCCATCCTGGCATTACCTCCAGTAGGCATATTCGGATAATTCGTCCACATCAATTTAACGCGACTTAAATCCATTTTTTCCAACTCATCGAAATCAGGTTGCCATCCTTTATCTTCGCATAGGTTATAGTTTATAATCTTTGTTCCGAAGATCTTATTAATAGCTGTATAAGTGGGATAACCTGGATCTGGAATCAATACTTCATCACCAGGATTACAGAACGCAAGTGTGGCATACATAATACCTTCTTTACTTCCTATAATAGGTTGTACCTCTGTAGCCCAGTCGAAATCTACATGATAAGTACGCTTATAGAATCCTGCCATCGCCTTGCGCAATTCCGGTATTCCGGATGTAGGCTGATAGCCATGGGCATTAGACTGTTGGGCCACTTCGCATAATTTATCTATTGTTTTCTTAGATGGTGGCATATCAGGACTACCGATAGCAAGGGAGATGATATCCTCCCCCTTTGCATTCAACTGTGCTACTTCTTTTAGCTTACGACTAAAATAGTATTCCTGTATTTCATTAACTCTTTTAGCAGGTATAATCATTATTCTTAGTTCTTATATTTATACTTCCTTGTATTCTCCTAATATTTTAATGTTTCTCACCAATGGTGTTATGGCATCGATACTCTGATGATATCTGGTCAGATTATTAAAAGTTAAATCGACATAAAATAGATATTCCCATTCCTGACCGATTATCGGCAAACTCTGAATCTTCGTCAGATTGATATCATAAAAACTCAAAATGGTAAGAATCTTACTTAAACTACCTTCTTCATGGGGCAAACTAAATACGATGCTGGCCTTATCACAATCCTCTACCTTCTTTAGGAAAGAAGCCTTCCGAGGATTTGTAACCACCAAAAATCTTGTATAATTGTGTTTGTTGTCATGAATATCTTCCTCCATCACCTTCATACCATAGAGTTTTGCCGCATATTCTGAGCATATTGCTGCCATGCCATGGCATTTATTCTTCGCAATGAATTCTGCTGCTCCTGCTGTGTCTTCTGCTTCAACAGCCTTTAGTTCTGGATGCTTTGACAGGAATATCCGACATTGTGCAAGAGCTACTGGATGAGAATGAACCTCTTTCAGCGTACTCCAATCATCATCGGGCAAACAACATATACCATGCTTGATATGCAATTTATGCTCACCAACAATCGTTGTACCAGAAGCACGAAGTAATTCATAATTATGCAACAGACTGCCAGCAATTGTATTCTCAATGGCAAGCATTCCAACGACCGTCGGATCGCGCTTAATGTTTTCAAATACCTCTTCGAACGTGCCACAACAGATTAGTTCTATCTGCTCTCCTTTGAAGAATTCGTGAGCAGCGATGTCGTGGAACGATCCGATTTCTCCTTGTATTGCTATTCTCTTCATTTTTATTCTTCACCCTTCTGGGTTCTCCCTTATATACATACTTTACGAAAAACGGTCCTCACTCTTTAAAGCGGGACCGTTTCGTTATTTCTTTATAGTAGAACCATAAGTTGAAATTTACACGCAACTTCCCGCTTCACAAATTCTTGCAAAGTAAAAATAATAATAAAAAGATGCGTATAAGTTACTCATAATCCTTTTTGTTTCAAATTCAACTGCAAATATATAACAAATTATTCGTTTACACAAACAATCTGCTAATTATTTTATATTTTTTCTGTCAATTTCTAAAATATATTCTATTTGGCTCTTCCGATAAATGTGTTGACCTTATTGACTGAACTTAAGATTCTAGAATATCTAAGTTTTGAGAATTCAACTAGTCTATTTCCTTGCAGAAACCTTCGGGATTCGTTCGGGATCGTCTTTGCCTACCACGAAGCGAAATTTATTTGAACGGATTGTTATTGCGATAAGCTTCTTCTACCTTTCTTTGAATATCTTCTGTACCTTCGGCTTTGAAGTCTCCGTCTACATTTGCTACCTCTGGGGTCAACTCAATTACTTTACGGGCATCCTCTTCTGCGCCCTCTTTATCTCCCTTCTCCAGTTTGATAGCACCACGTTCCTTATAAGCGATAGCAGAGAATGGATCTGCCTCAACGACACGATCATAGAATTTGATAGCTTCATCGTTTTCTCCTTTGGCATGCAATACACGAGCCTTCAGCATCAACACATCTTCGTTCTCTGCCTTTGAATGACTCATCAACCAGTCTGCATCCTCACCGGCACCATTCAGATCACCCATTTTCAACAGAGTTTCACCTCTTAATAGATATGCCCCTTCTATTACATGGTCATCCTTCAAGTCTTCAGTATTCTGTGCTTCACATTGCATAATACACTTAGTAAGCAAGGCAACACCAATAATTTGATTTCCTTGTCCTAGGACTGCTCTGGCATGAAGGAATCTCACTTGAGGGTCATCAGCATCTATCGTCTCAGCCTTATCACACACTACCGCCATCTCATCGTAGTCTTCCATCATGAAGGCGATATTGGCCATATTCTTCAATATCAAGATGTTATCAGGTTGAGCCTCTTTTAAAATCTGCAACTGCCCCATTGCTTCAGACAACTGGCCCATTGCTGTATAAGCACGCGAAAGATAATCATTAATTTCCAAATCAGTTTTGATTTCAAGTGCATGATTAAAACATTTCACGGCATATTCGAACTCACCTTGGCGTAAAGCTGCTACACCATCATATTTCAACACCTCAAAATTCTTGGTCTCCTGCTGTTTTTTCTCGTTCTCAGGACTAACCTCTTGACCACTAAAAAGTTTCTTGAAAAATCCCATATAATATTTTAATGCTTAATCTTATCATATACGTCTTCAGGAAGGACATCAATACGTGTTTGTTTAGGATACCTTCCGTTCATCTTTTCAAAGGCCTCACCTACCAGACGTTGACGGTCAAATCGATATTCTGCGTTGATATAGCCATCCGTTCCGTCTTGCGCCAGGATATAACAAGTGAGATATTGCTGATATCCTACAACCTTGTCGCCTTCTGTCAAGGAAATGCTTCCCCATGTTTTCATCGGGAGTACCAAACTTTTTACGACAGCATTAGGATACACCTTGCGAAATTTCTGTAAACAGGCTTCCTTCAAAGCAATGGCGTCATCACCATGATAACGATCTTCCGTATATATTGGCATATATTGTGCACGAAGTTGAGCATCCTTAGAATCATCTATTCCAAATTCGCGCTTGATACTCTTCGTAACTTTCTTAGTGGTCTTCTTTGTTTTTTTCCATATAGAGGATGCTTTACCGGCAAACGTATTGTCCGTCGATTTCTGCTGAGCCTGTACTGCTGTCAGCGACAAACTGGCAAGCAAAATGATCATTGTTGTTCTTTTCATCATATTGGAATATTTTATTCAGAGGCAAAAATAACAAAAAAGAATTTAGCATAAGTCTGTATTAATGATAAAAATCTGTAAAATCAACGATTTCTAACACTTTTTGATATTTTAGGTTTCTTCTTTTATACTTTTTATTTTTATCTTTGCCCCCAATGAGATACTTTACTTTTATTTTTCATTCATGAAGAGATACTATATTTTCATTTTATTATGTCTGTGTCTTTCGCTGAATATAAAAGCACAAGACAATCGCAGTCTCAACATTCCTCATGGTCTGGATGTTGAAACTCAGAAGAATTTATGGAAACAGATGGTTGCTGATACCACAAAAAGTGATAACCTCGCAGACTCTTCCAAGCCTATCACTCAGGCCCCATCGATAATTCAATCGTATGCATACGGATTACACCCTGGTTTCAATGCTTCTGTCGGCGTTTCTGCTTTCGCTACGTTTGGTAAGAATGTACCACATCATGGAGGTTTTGGCCAAGATATCAATTTGTCGTATCTGACTCCTCTTACCAAGAATGGAAAGTTATGGCTCGACCTTGGAGGATATTTCAATAACACAACATGGGGCGGTGACAGTTATCGCGATGTTGGCCTATACGGAATACTTGGTTACAAATTTGACGAACATTGGGAGGGATTCGTTTATGGTCAACTCTCACTTAGCAACAATTACGACAATCTGTGGAACCGTTATGGATACTACGGATATAGCCCTTATTACTATGGATATCCTATGATGGGATATTCACCAATATATTATGGTATGATGGGAACTCCGATGGGATATGGAATGGGAATGCCTGGTGCCAATGTGATCGGGGCAGGCGTAAAATATAACGTCAACAAGAATTTCTCTATCGGGGTAAGTTTTCAGGGGGTATGGTACGACAACAATCCTCATCGAAGATTCTTCGAGCATTATTCTTATCCTGCTCCTCAGGATGCCAACTAAACATGAATCCTGAGGATACAGGTTGAATGATACTAGAAAAACTTAAGTCGTAATGAATTCAGTATGACACTCACACTTGAAAATGCCATCAGAGCACTCGCCCATGTAGGAGTTATCTGGAAATCTATACCAAACATATATAATACTCCCGCAGCAACAGGGATACATATTATATTATAGATAAAGGCCCAAAATAGGTTTTCACGAATCATCTTTACCGTTTTCCGGCTTAGATGAATGGCGTTAGTAATCGTTTGCAAGTCGTTTCCCATCAAAACTACCTGAGCGACATCCATTGCGACATCGGTACCCTTACCAATCGCAATGCTCACATCTGCCATAGCCAAGGCTTGTGTGTCGTTGACGCCATCCCCTATCATGGCTACAGTTTTTCCTTCGCTCTGTAATGTTCTTACCAAGTTCTCCTTATCTCCGGGCATCACACAACTTTGATAATGAATGATACCGGCTTGCTCCGCCCAATACGCGACAGCCTCATCCTTATCACCACTCATCATATATACGTCGATACCATCTCGTCTTAATTGTCTCATAACCTCTTGAGCATGTGGCTTCATCTTCTCACGATCCTCAAGAGAAAGAGTTTCGTTTTTGGTAAAGTCAACATTCTTGTTAGGAATGGTAAGTGTCCCTGTCTTGTCGGTCACGAGAGCATCCACCTTACATAATTTTTCCAAAGCTGTAGCATCTTTGATAAATATCTGTTTTTCGGCAGCTTTTCCAATACCGATCATCATGGCTGTCGGCGTTGCTAATCCCATTGCACACGGGCACGCAATCACCAATACCGCTACCGCAGACAAGATGGCATGGGGCAATGCTTCATTCCCACCTAGTAACCACCATAACAAGAAGGTGACAAGAGATGCAAATGCAACAGTTGGTACGAATACTAAAGCTAAACGATCGACGATTCTTTGTACTGGTGCTTTAGAACCTTGTGCTTCCTGCACCATCTTGATAATATGTGCAAGAGCAGTATCTTCGCCGATCATCCTTGCCCTCATTCTAAATTTACCTTGACTTGGGATGGTACCGGCCATCACTCGGGCCCCTTTTCTTTTCTCGACAGGGGTTGGTTCTCCCGTTATCATACTCTCGTCAACATAGGCAGCATCTGCTGTCATGAAACTCTCTGCTGATATCACTTCTCCATCTACAGGTATTTTCTCACCAGCTCTTACTTCCAGGACGTCACCTTTTTCTATTGTCGATATGGGAATCTCTTCTATCTTACCATCCTCTACGATATGTGCTGTCTTAGGTGCCAGTCCCATCAAATTTCGGATACTCGAGGTCATACCATCCCGTGCTTTTCCCTCAAGAAGTCTTCCTGTGAGGACAAAGGTAATAATCATGGCCGATGCATCATAGTAGGTATGCCATACGATTCCTCTAGTCCCCCATACCTCATCTCCCCAGAAGGTATTGAAGATACTAAACACTAGAGAAATTCCCGTTGACAACGCCACTAAAGTATCCATGTTCGCAGCAACGTGCATTAGTTGTTTCCATGCTGTACGATAGAAAGTCCATCCGCAAATCGCGATATTGAATATAGCGATAAGCATCGACAGGAGATTCGACATCAGGTCGGAACCACAAGAAATCCATCTCATGGAGAATGCCATAATCAACACAGAGAACACCCAACTAAGTATGGTCTTGAAACGAAGATTCCGATAATACTGTCTTTCTATTTCATCTGTCTTGCGATCTTCTTCTATGACAAGATCGTATCCAATGGCGCTAATCTCACTCTTTATCTGCTGGAGCGTGATGATTCTCTCGTCATATTCTATCAATGCAGTTCTGCTGGGTAAACTGACAGAGGCATACTTGATACCTTCCAAAGTATTCAACTTACGTTCTACATTTGCCGAACAGGCAGAACATGCCATTCCTATGACAGGAACTGTCTTCTTCAATAACATTATTCTTGCTGATTAGAGTATCAATTCGAACTTTCCAAGGTCATTTACTGCATTCTGAATATCGGTATCCTTGACCTTTTCCTCTTCAAAATCTACAGTAACATCATGATTGGCCAAATCCACTTTTGCGCTATTTACACCATTCAGATTCTTGATAGCATTTTCTACCTTTGTGGCGCAATGCTCACACTTCATTCCATTTACCGTGAAAACTTTATTCATATCGTTTTACTTTTATAATTTTGCTTTTTGTACGTCTCCCCCTACAGAGATATACACGAATATAATAATGATACAAAAATAACAATTAATTCTGATAACTAAAGTTCAGAGAAAACATTTTTTAACTTAAAACGATATTCTTTAGCTGAAAAACTTTGAATTTCAAAATTAAATATATACTTTTGCAGGAGAAAGTGAAATCTTATGGGGATACGCGCGCAACATATATCCCTTTAACTGACGATAAGAACAAATTATAGAATTTTAGTTAAAATTAGAACGAATGCGTGGCGACTAAGCGCATAATTACTTAAGTATGAACAAAAAGAGAGTTACTATCTTTGTAGCACTAGTTTCTATTCTCCTATCGATTCAAGCACAGGAAGTCCATACTGGCAATAACCTTTTAGGGAAATTCAAACAACGTTATACCGTTATGGATTCTTTACTGGCTAATCTAGGGAGAAAGAATTCTAACATTCAAGGTGGGCAGATGATGTCTGTTCACGCTGTTCCGGATGATGTTTTCCATAAACTCAATAAGGCTGATATTGATGCCCTAAAAGCACAAAATGGATTGCAGACTACAGGACAGTTATATGTACGACCAGGCAAAGGCTTGAGCTATGACCCCGACGATCCTTTGGTCGCATATAATGCCAAAGCACAAGTAGAGGTAAACTGGGATTTCTTTCAAAGTTCTTACTATAAACGTAAACAGAAAATTAAGCTCATCACAACGCGTAACGAACTCGAACGAATGCAATACGAACGGGATGCACTCCTCGAGACTATCGCCGATGAGCATGTCCGCATCCGCCGCATCGATTATAGCTATCTCCTAGGAGTATTAAAGGAGCATAGTCTCAATCTAGCGCTACTCACTTCCACTCAAAATTATCTTCTTAAAACAGAATCCATTTCGAGTGATGAACTTCTGAAATTAATCTCTGAAAAGGCAGAACTTGACCGACAAATTATTTCTATCGAGGCGGATTCTGTGTATCAACCACGAATTCCACAGATGCCCGACAACATCGCCATCGATACGACATCCGTGCTCTCTTATATCCGCAGCTACTATTACGATGTACGTCGACTTGCCCTTCAAAGAGAGGTTTTACAGGCGGAACTAGAAAACACAGATTTCTTAAGTACAACTCATATCATGCCTTTTGCACGATTGTCATATTATAATAGGTATAAGGCGCACAACACTCAGAATTTTGATGTCGGCATCTCATGGCGTATACCTCTTTCTTTCGATACCTCCAAGAAACGTAAGGCTATTGTAGCACGCCAAGATGTTATCGATGCACAATATACACAAACCACCTCGGCTATTGAGAAACAACTGAAATTAATTTTCACAGAGATAGCAAGTTACAACAATAATATCCGTGGCGAATACCAACGTATGAAAAAGCTTAAAGCCTATCTTGACATACGCAACAAGGCTTACCGAAACGCACTTGGAAACAATTACTCAAGATTGCAACGACTACAGGAATATAATGCCTATCTTTCCTCTTGGGAACGCATGCTATCCTTTGTATACCAACGTGACGAACGCTTAGTCGACCTACAGGCTTATATTATCAATCAACCAATAAGTCGGTTTCTTATTAAAACTGTATTAAAATGAGATCATTTAATTTCAACGGACAATCAGGAGATGAAAATCTAGAGCAAATCATCACTGCTCGGAAAAGGAAACTTGCCAAACAACAAATTGTTTTCTCTTTCATCGTCATCTTCTTGCTCATCATACTGGGATTCTATGTTGCCCAGAAACTGATATATAGTGAATTCGATGGCTATGTGCAGACTGATTATGAAAACTATAAGGCTATCGACGACATTTATGTCTTTGACCACTATAAGAAGGTTGGTGACTTCGTCCTCCCTGGCGATACTCTTTATTCTTATATGTATCTCAGTAATATTCTGGATCAGGAGAATCTAAACCAAGAACCGGGGGTCGTCATAGCCGATCGTACTGCCCGATTACAACAAGGAGTGAATGGATCTGATGCTAATGTAATACGAGTAAGAATACAGGAACTTCGCAAACAGATTGCCAAGGAAGATCACGACATCCGTTTCGGACTTTCAGACAACTCTCATAAGCTCGACCTTCAACGTGAGCTCGCTGTAGCTCAGGAACAACTGAAAGCGGCTCTCAGCAAGGATAATGTATATCGACGCATCGGCCAAGAGACACGCATTGCCATGCACCGCACAGGATATAGCCGATGTAAAGGTGAGAGCAGCGATGCTGTCGTATTTCGATGTTTCTACAACAAGTATTCAAGTGCCATTCGATATGCTATTGCTAAGGATAGTGCTGTGGTAACGAAATTCTGGACAACTCCTTTCTCACCGGCATTCAAGGAGGATCCTATCCTACAGCTCCAACCTATCAATTTCCAAAAAAGCAATATGCAGGTGGTAGCATATGTGCCTACCGACAAGATGAATACTGTCAACAATAATACAATAGCTGATATCATCGTCAACGACGATGTACAATTCAAAGCTAAGGTTTCACTATTAGGTGTACGAACAGAAGAGTTGCCAAAAGAACTCCGCAACAGTCTGTCACACATCTATACGGTAGTCATCGTAGTCTTCGAACCTCTGCCTAATCAGGTGATGCCTCTTTGGGCGGCTGTAGACCACGTTCCTGTAAGAATAAAAATCAAGAATCTTGATAATGGATATAAGGGTAACTTCACCGATTATTGGTACATCAACGGACGTACCGTAACACCTAATACAGAGAAAGCTATCCAGTTACAAATCAAAAAGCAACGCGAAAGGAGATACCACGATGGACAAAACATATAGTTATCAGATTATTACCAATGTAAACGGGCGACATATTCTTATCATCAACAAATTGATAGATATCGACCGTGAACCGTCACTCCACGATGAGGATTTCGATGCTATATACATCAACATCTCGCACCGTTCCTATGAGGAGAACCGACTCATTGTGAGATGGACTTCACCGATGCGCGTCGTAAAATGTTATCTCAAACCTCGCTTCGCCACTTTGTCGCTTCACGATTTCATGCACTTTGCCAGTAATCTGATAGATGGATACTGTTCTACTCCTTATGATAAGAGTTTCACCGATTTTATCGAGCAAACTTATTCAAATATCGAGAAGTATAACATTCGTCGTGTGCTTACAGATGCGAGTGCTACCTCAGCACGTTTCTATGCGTCATTTATCAAATATGAGATTACACGTGGACGAATCAGTTTCACCAACTCTACCATTCGTGGTCTTGCTCGTGGTTACTCAGAGCTCTACCTTTCATGGTACGACAACCAAGAGACTCTGCAAGTTGAAGAGCGTACCAAATTCAACTTGAAGATGGAAGAACTGGGATATGCCGAGAAGTCGCATTTCGTAGAACGCATCCATACGTGTCCTAAGTGTGGACATTCTCATCTGCTTTTCATCGAAAGTTGTCCACAATGCCAAAGTAGTGACATTCATCAGGAAAGTATCATCCATCATTTCCGTTGTGCCAACGTATCACCAGAGAGTACCTACAATTATGATGGACAATTGCGATGCCCTAAATGTAAACAGTTCTTGCACCATATCGGAGTGGATTACGACCGTCCTGCCATGGTATACACCTGTAACACATGTGGAAACACATTCTTGCAATCCAAGATGAAAGTAATCTGCTCAAACTGTGGCGAAACATCCACTCCCGAAGCTCTTAACCCTGTGGATGTATGGGAATATAAGCTTACACGTGCCGGCATCGAGGCTTTCGCCACCGACGAGGCCTTACTACAGATAGAGAGCAAGGATATTTACTCCGGTTATTCTTCATATGCCGACTTCACCCGTGCCATCCTATCGTTCAATGATATGCCATCCTATCGCGGACAGGTACTCATCGTGTGCCGATACGCTTACAATTATAATGGCGAACAAGGTTCATACCGACTCTTCGATGTCATCAGAAGTCTGCTATCCAAGATGGTCACCGTCAAGGTTTCCGACCATAATAATGAGATCTATGTCCTCATCCTCGCTCATGAAGACCACGTAGAAGAGGAATATAATCAGGCATCGAGTGTCATCGAGCAGATCTTCACAGAGTATGCCCTCACGATGAAGGGATTCAGTGCTCATCTCATCAACAATTATGTATTTGAACAGGGCGATAACGAAAACGAGTTCTTACGTCGCCTTGAACTCAAAGAGTCTGACCCTGCAAACCAAGAAAATGCGCTATTAAATAATCATGAATGAACAAATCATAGATATGTTGCTCAATGCGCCAAGATATCTCATCAACATGATACTTGACGCATATCGTGATATCGAGGTATGCTTTACGCGAAATCTCGATATATGGACAATACTGCATACTTACTGGTATTTGTTCTTCATAGAATTTCCGCGATATTATCTGCTGGAGATCATTATATGCATCAGTTACAAGATGCACTGGCGCACACGTATGCGCAATAATGCCGTAGCACGAATGCTTCTCTTCACAGAGCGCCCACTGGTAAGTATCATCGTACCGGGAAAGAATGAGGGCCAACATATCTATACTCTCGTGAAAAGTTTGCGCGAACAGACTTACCAGAATTATGAAGTCATCGTCATTGATGATGGTAGCGATGATGCGACCCCACTCTTTTGCCGAGATCTGGAACGCAATGGATATATTGATAAATTCCTACGTATGTCAGTACGTGGCGGCAAGGCTAGTGCTGCCAATGCAGGACTACGCCTGTCTAAAGGGAAATATATCGTACATCTGGATGCCGACTCATCACTCGACCGGGATGCTATCGAGAAGATTCTAATTCCGTTCTACCTCGACCCAAAGGTAAAAGGTGTCGGCGGATGTGTAAAAGTGCGAAACACATGGGACACCATATGCACCACTATGCAGAGCCTGGAATATCTCAAGACTATCCAAGTAGGACGTATGGTGACAAGTGCTCTCGAAATCTATCATATTATATCAGGAGCCTTCGGTGCCTTCGAACGAGAAACCTTGGAGAGCGTAGGAGGATGGGATATCGGTCCGGGACTGGATGGTGATATTACTCAGAAACTACGCAAGGCTGGTCACAAAGTGAAATTTGCCAACGAAGCTATATGCCTCACCAACGTACCTACCAAATGGTATGCCCTTTTCAAGCAGCGCAAACGCTGGTCTCGCTCACTGGTACGATTCCGTCTCAGAAAGCATCGAGACATGTTGTTGCCAAATAAGAATTTCTCGTTTGTCAACTGGCTTTCCAATATGGAAAGTATCATGTACGACTGTGTTTTCAACTATGTCTGGGTACTCTATATATTCGGTCTCATCTTCCAATATACCGACCGTCTCTTCGAAATACTACTTGTAGGATGGCTCATCCGCTATTTCTTCGCGGTAATAGCCTTCAGTATTGTCATGCTGGTAAGTGAGCGCCGCCATGAGGAGTCGATGATATTCTTCTATCTTCCACTCTCCACCTTCTATACAGGTTATTTCCTTAGAATCTGCCGACTCATCGGACACACCAGCGAACTATTCTTCTTCCGCTCTTACAAGGACAATTGGAATCCTCGCAAAACTTCAATTGCAGCTCAACTAGAGAGGCAATAAGGGTCGTATGTAGAAACATATCAGAAAAAAACAGCACATTTATCAAATTTATCGTTAAAAATTTGTTATTACGAAATAAAAGATATATCTTTGCAGACAAATATATAAGGAACAAGAACCTGTAATTTATCACTCAAGATTTTGGCGATATAATAAGAACACCTTGTTGAATAAATGTAAAGACAAAAACCACATTTGTCTATAGATTGTAACAAGACGTAATTATAAGTATATAAGTAAGAAATATATAAGAGCTGTTTTATGAATTCTATTGAGAATTTGAAAATTGGATTTATCGGTTTAGGCTATGCAGGATTACCAACAGCTTGCCTATTGGCCGGAAAATATCCTTTGATTGGATATGATATCAAGGCAGAACGTGTTGAGCATTTGCTCAGTTCGGCTGAGGATAAACATATCAATCACTCCCAAATTCACCATCTCATCGAAAAAGGGATGATGCTCACCTCTGACGAAGAGCAATTGAGAGATTGTAACTTTTACATCATTGTTGTACCTACACCAATCGACTTTCATAATCGTCCTGATCTTAGCTTCGTCACCGAAGCTTCCAAGACCGTAGGTAAATATCTGAAAAAAGATGACATCGTAGTGTATGAATCTACGGTATATCCGGGTGCCACAGAGGAAGTATGCGTACCTGTACTTGAGGAAGCATCACACCTACACTACAATGAGGACTTCTTTGTAGGCTATTCACCGGAACGCATTGTACCGAAAGATACCAAGCACACTGTTGCCAACATCATAAAGATTACCTCTGGTTCCACTCCGGAGTCAGCTAAGTTTATCGATCAAGTGTATTCTTCTGTACTTGAAAATGGCACATGCCCAGTTTCTTCTATTCGCGTAGCAGAAGCTGCTAAGGTTATCGAAAACGCACAACGTGATGTCAACATTGCCTTTGTCAATGAGATTGCAAAAGTTCTTAATAGTTTAAAACTCGATACCAACGAGGTTATTGATGCTGCTGCCACCAAATGGAACTTCCTCGACTTCCGTCCGGGACTAGTTGGAGGACACTGTATCAGTGTAGACCCTTACTATCTGATTTCCAAAGCTGCTCACGTGGGCGTCTCTTGCGATTTAATGAAATCAGCGCGCAATATTAACAATAGTATGGCGCAATTCATTGCCAACCAAGTAATCGTACATATGGGCGAGCGCGATGTACCAATTGCTGACAGCAAAATACTACTTTTGGGATGTACTTTCAAAGAGAATTGCCCTGACGTTAGAAACACAAAAGTAATTGACATTTTCGCACACCTTGCACAATACACCAACCATATCGATATATATGATCCTGTAGCTGATGCCGCTGCATGTCATGACTATTATGGCGTAAATATCAAGGAGGACATCTCCGAATTATCTGCCGATGGCTATCAAGCTATCGTACTCTGTGTAAGCCATGAGGAATTCAAGACTCTTGACTACGAAAAACTCAAAGGAGAGAATGCCTTTATCTATGATGTAAAGGGATTCTTGGATAAGAACTTAGTAGACTATAGATTATAATAATAAAATAAGAACTCAAGTAATACGTACTTTTTTCTACTGCCTGTTAGTGTTTCTTTACAAAACAACTAATGGCAAACAGTTAACTTTTAATATATAAGTAAAAATGAAAAGAATTAACTTTTACGTGGCATCAGCTATTGCCATAATGGCCTTAGCATCTTGTTCTAGCGACGATTCCATAACAGGTGGAGGTTCGGTAGAACCAATGAAGGTTACAGGGCTACAGCTCGACAATCTGAATGCAAAAAGTCTTGGAGCTAACATCGTTAACATGTATGGTTCTAATGAAGGCACACGCGCTGCAAATGTTTCTAACTGGGGACTCCTTACCAGCATGCCTAAGTATGACACTCTCGACAAGTCTGGTGCAGCAACATTAAATGGAAATGTTGCCAACCTTGATCTTGGCGCAGCGAAAGTACACATCTGTGATGGCGATGTAACTCTCAACAACGTATATGGCAAAGGTACTATCATCGTACCTAAAGGTGCATCTCTGAAGTTTAATGAAGAAAGACAAACATTCCTTCGCAACGCTCAGGTCACACTCTATTGCTATGGTAAGCTTAAAGTTACAGATGGTCTATACATTGGCAATGGATATGGCAAAGGACAAAAAATATATATTGATGGTGACCTTAATTTAGGTGAAAAGCCACTAGCCGTACAAGGATGTCTGTATGTTTCAGGTAATGTGAAAGCTAGCTCTACCAACTATAACGGTCAAATATTCAACCAAACTGCTCGTGTCAACGTTCTCGGTAACTTCGAAATTGCAGGTGATATAAAATTCGATGGTAACAACCATATCGGTGGCGCCATCACAGCTAAGAACATCTTGATCGGAAGTTCAGCTCTGGTAGCTTCAGATTGTAAGGTAGAAGCTGAAAATGAAATCGAAGTAAACTCTAACGGTGTTAGCCTTTGGGCAAATTACATTCACTGTAAGGAACTCAACCAAAGTGCTGCTAGTAGTATTGAACTCGAAGACAAAGGTCTCATCAAGGTAGAGGATACTTATACCAACCTAAATAACGGCAACGATGCCTCAGTCATCGTAAAAGGTAACAAGGCTTTGGCTGTAGTTTCTGCACCTAAATTTGTTGCGAACTATGGCGATAATCAGAAAGCCTGCTATATCTTCAAGGCTCAGGGAGAAGGTGCACGTATAGCACTGAATATCGGTGCATACTATCGCTGCAAAGATCAAACCCCTTATACCTATAATGATTTTGACTTCTTCGGAAACACTGTAGATGCTACCAATAAGGATAATGTGGTAAATATCAAAGCCGACGACTGCAAGCCTGGCTTCAGCAACAAGGGTGAAGACCCAACTCCTGCAAGTCCTGAACTTGATGATGTATCTTCTGTAGAATACCCAGAGCACACCCACGATATTTCAGCCACCTGTGTACAGGTTGCCAACGGTCACATCTATCTGTCATATCATCAGAATGGTAAGAAGCAGAGTGGATGTATCGAAGTCCTCTCTACAGATGCTTCTAACAACAAGACAACCCTCAACCAGTTTGTTTGCGACCATAACAAGGAACTCGACTACAACCATCTGATTGTAGACAATGCAGACAAACGTATTTATCTCGCTGGTAACTCTCGTTTCAAGAGTGGTATCTTGGCATGGATTGGCCTAAACAATGAAGGTCTGCTCGATACTCAGGCTAAGGAGACAGAATCTCAGACTGGTCTTCCTCTAAACCTCATCTCTATGAAGGGTCATAAGGAATGGAAAGGTCAAGAGAATCCTGATACTATCCCTGACGGTGATGCAAACTGCGTAATACGCAATGGTAATTATCTTGAGGTAATGACAACCTCTGGATATCGTATCTTCGACATCTCTGGTGACGCTCCTGTTCTTTCTGGCAAGAACCTCTTCAAACTTAGAGCTAAGCACATCGATGCTGATGACAAGCATATCGTAACCTTGCGCTATTTGGAGAATCCTAGCGATGAGAACGCCCGCGTAAAAGCTCAGCTCGAACTTTACGACAAGAGTGATGTAAATCTCGACAGTGCCATAGCTAAATATAATGATTTCTCTATTGCTCCAAACAATGGTAAGAACGTTGTCAAGATAGACGGCAACTATGTATATGTCTGCACCAGTACCGATGGTTTGAAGGTATTCAAGATAGACGGCAATAAATTCAATCTCGTAGGCACCTATCAGCCTAAGAATGTTATCATTGCAAATGAAGAGTCAGCTAAGAAAGGTATGCCAAAAGCTCTCTGCAATGGTTGTGCTGTCGATAGCAAATATATCTATCTGGCTTATGGTTCATTCGGCCTCATCGTCCTCGACAAGGCAAAGGTTCAGGCTGGCGAAACAGATCCTAGCAAGTGTGAGGTTGCCAAGAAGAAAGCTAGCAAGTCAGCTAACTACGTAGCTTTAGGCAATGGCTATATCTACGTGGCTTATGGTCGCGACCGCTTGCAGGTATTCAAACTCGTTAATAAGAGTGCTACCTCTGGTGACACTTCATACCAAACTGGTAAATAAAAATCTCGATCATTAATTTGGACGATCTTACTATAAATCGTTACGAGATAATACTTTTAATAATTAGAAGAGGTCTGCTGTGAAGCACACCTCTTTTTTTATTGATGTAATCGGAATGAACTCTTAATTGAAGTTTCATCCAAATAACAACAATCCCGACTCTATAAACAAGAGCCGGGATTAATTCTTTTGCACAATCTCTTACCTATCAAAAAGTCGTTATACCTAAAACCATTAATAGTTGCTTGCAATACATTGATAGCATCGCATATATAACCACTTGTCTGTAGCTGCAAATATAATTGAAAAGAGAATATCATTTGTAAAGATTTCAGTAAATCTGCATTTTTGAGATGTTTTTCACCCAAAATGTAGACCACTACTTATAGGAATATTTTACGAAGTTAACTCCACCATTTTATGTAGTTAACTATATCAGCTTACGCAGTTAACTTCATCGGTCTACGCAGTTAACTGCGTAGCCTTACGAAGTTAACTGCGTAAAATGTAAGATCAGATTTTCTGTTGCATCATAATCTGAATGATGCGTTCAGCAGTACGTCCATCCCATCGATCAGGGATCCCGGCTTTCTTCCATTCACCACGTACCATACGATCGGTAGCCTCGGCCAACTGCGCTGCATCCTCACCAACCAATACATTAGTGCCAACCTTCACCGTCTCGATATGCTCTGTATAGCTATTGAGAGTAATACAAGCCACCTGATTAAATGTAGCTTCTTCGGCTACATTACCACTATCAGTGATGATACCTAAAGCTTCGGCTGTGAGACGTGAGAACTCAAGATATCCCATAGGACTGACAATATGGAAATTATGCAGGTCGAGCCCACGCTGATGCGCAAAATCCATGATCGCCCGTTTGGCAGGTTCACGTAATGGAGCTATGACAGGTGTATCGCCGGCAACTGCAAGCATTTCGCTGAGCATACGATATAAATTCTCGCTATCTGCAAGTAGGGCTTTTCGGTTGAGCGTAAACACGAGGTAAGGACAACGATGGCCATCAACGGTTATAGCAGTTTCTACCTCTGCAGGCAATTGAGCATTGATAATACGCTCATGATTGTAACGTAGATTATCCATCAAAATATTACCCACAGTGTAAACTTTAGAAAGTTCGGCGCCCTCCTTGTTGGCTATCGAATTGTTACTGATGCCGGCAGTGAAAAGGATGTCGCTGAGTCCATCAATAACAAGGCGATTAATTTCCTTAGGCATGGTGATATCAAAAGAACGAGTACCTGCAGCAATATGTGCCAGAAGAATGCCTTGCTTCTTGGTAACGATACTTGCTGCCATGGTAGAAGCCAAATCGTCAACGACAATGACTGCATCAGTAGGATATTGCTGAAGATAAAGTTCAAACTGAGACATCACACGACCTGTGAGTTCATTAAGGTTTTCACAGTCAACTCCAAGAAACTCGTCGGGACATTTAATTCCAAGTTCATTAAAGAGAGACTCTTCAAGAGTAGAATCATTTTCAGGACCAGCATACACTAGTCGATATGTAGGTTTATCAGCGTGTTCACTACGGTCAATAGCTCTTATAATTGGCGCAACCTTGATAAAATTTGGTCGTGCGCCACAGAAAATACAAATATTCATTGGCATATCTTATTTTGACGACAAAATTACTAAAAAAAATAAAGGTTGCAAACAGATGCAACCTTTATTTCTTTCTTATCAAGGATTTTTTTCATTCACCCTTAAAAAGTTCCTTGATACCGCCTATGCTGCCCATAAGATTACTCGACTCGTAAGGCAGGAATACGGTCTTGGTCTTATCGCCTGAGGCTACCTCGTTGAGCATCTGAATATACTTCTGTGCCAACAGATAGTTGGCAGGGTTGGTACTCTTGCCCACAGCCTCTGTAATTTTCCCGATAGCAATAGCTTCGGCTTCAGCTTTTCGGATGCGCGCCTGTGCTTCACCTTCAGCATTAAGGATAGCTTGCTGCTTAGCAGCTTCGGCCTTATTGATGATAGCGGCTTTATCACCCTCAGACTGCAAAATCTGCGACTGCTTATTACCTTCACTGGTGAGAATAGCGGCACGCTTGTTACGCTCGGCTTGCATCTGCTTCTCCATGGCCTGAAGTACGCTCTGTGGAGGGGTGATATCTTGTAGCTCTACACGGTTTACCTTGATACCCCATTTGTTGGTGGCATCATCAAGCACACCACGAAGTTTTGTATTGATGGTGTCTCGAGAGGTAAGGGTCTGGTCGAGTTCCATCTCACCAATGATGTTACGCAGAGTGGTCTGAGTAAGTTTCTCAATGGCGTTAGGCAGATTATTGATTTCATAGACAGCCTTAAAAGGATCGACAATCTGAAAATAAAGCAAGGCATTGATCTGCATCTGGATATTATCCTTGGTAATCACGTTCTGTCGGTCAAAGTCGTACACTTGTTCACGAAGATCAATGGTATTGGTATATACATACCGACCGTTCTTCATAGCCACAATCTCCTTGGCATGGTCGATGAACGGAATGATGATATTGATACCGGGCTTAAGAGTAGCATAGTATCTACCAAGTCGCTCAATGATCTTGGTTTCACTCTGTGGAATGATGACGATGGTCATCTTTACAAAAATAAGTACCATCACTACGATGGCTACTAATACATAGGTTCCTATTTCCATAGCATGATTATATAAATGATGATTATTAAACTTCTTCGACGGTGACAATGATGGATTCACGATCGATGATTCTCACTCGCTTGCCCTTGACAATGGTCTCGCCTTTGGATATGGCACGCCATTGATCGCCATCTACCTTGACATATCCAGAATGCTCGGGCTGAATGTCTTCAATAACTACGCCCTCACGACCTATCAAGGCGTCTGCATTACTCTCACGTTGTTCTCCTCTACGATGCAGACTTTTTACGAGACGTGGTCGAATGAGCCGAATGCTCAACAAGGAGAATATTGCCCATACCAAAACTTGTAGCCAAAAAGGCAGACCGATAAGGGCTGCAACGACAGCAAACAGGCCGCCAATAGCGAAACAGGTGATGAAAAAATCACCGGAGGTAAGCTCAAGGATGAGGCAAACAAAGATGCCTACTGTCCATAGTATCCATAAACTGGATACTACGTGACAAAGATTGAATGAAATAAAATCTATCATGGTAATATAGGTTTAATGTGGCATAGTTATTGATACCTGCTAGCGTTTCTTGGTTGACTTCTTGGCAGGTGTTTTCTTGGTTGAAGTTTTCTTCGTGACTGTAGCTGACTTATAATAAGTCATAGCCTCTGCCATCTCACTCTGCAATGCTTTTATGCGCTTAATGTCACTAGGATGGGTTGAGAAGATATCGCTGCTACCAGAACCTGACTTTTGTCCCATACGCTGCCAGAATGGTATAGCTTGTTGAGGGTCATAGCCAGCCATAGCTGCAAAGATAAGCCCTAGATGGTCGGCTTCGAGTTCGTTCTGTCGACTATATTTCAAATTGCGGAACTGTGCATAACCACTGGCAAGTTCTCCTGTGATCTTTCCTACATTCGCATCTCCCGCAATAGCACCGACAACGCTTGATCCTAAACCTATCAATGTGCTCTGATTCTGCTGCTTGGTAAGCAATTCGGCACTATGTTTTGCTACGGCATGAGCAATCTCATGACCCAAAACGATGGCAAGACAGGTTTCATTCTGGGTGTATGGAAGCAAGCCTTCGTATACTACGATTTTACCACCAGGCATACACCATGCGTTAGCTTCTTTGTCCTGTATCAAATTGAACTCCCAATTGTAATTCTTTACATCTTCACTATATCCGTTATTATTCAGAAACTTAACCACTGCATTGGCCAGTCGACTGCCTACACGCTGCACCATGGCTGTCTGCGAAGCATTCGTGCTCTTCTTGGCGGTCTTCATGAATTTCTGATATTCCTGAGTAGAAAGACTCAGAATCTGTTGGTCATCGTAAGTAGATGATATACGATGTGTACGTCCTGTAATAGGAACGGTCTGGGTGGTTCCACATGCACTCAACGTGAGCGCTGCAATAGCTGTAATTACTAATACTTTTACTTTTTTCATATTTCTCTAATTATGTATTATATGCAAAGGTACGAAAAAAGTAAATAGGGTCACAACTGTTTACATGAAATTTTAATTATTATAGGCACAAAAAAAAATCGCATATCTTTATGATATGCGATTCAATTTATTTCTCTCTCAAAAAGTTTTCTATTCTTACTTGATAATACCACGGTTTACCATTGTGGTATTGAGCAAAAGAAGATACTTACGATACTGACCCTTAGAAAGGATAGCGTGAGCATACTTCAAATCATTGAGAACAGCCTTGTTAATCTTAGCATCTTTCTCGTCACCCTTCAAAGAAGCAGCGCTCATCAACTCAGCAGTGAAGTTCTTATGTACATCCTCAAGAGCTTCCTCCTGATCCATGTTCATACCTAAAGCATCAGCTAAACGATCCATGTTTACGTTCATGTTGTAAACTGCTGTTGCCTCTGTTGCCTCATCGGCTGCGAATGTAGCTGTTGTCATACTAAGCATTGCTACTACTGCGATCATTAACTTCTTCATAATCTTTTTACCTTTGTGAGCTTCGCCCGTAGGACCTGCTCGTTAAACATTATCCTTGTGTCGCTAAATTATTATATCTCTCTTATCTATTATCGAGAAACTTTATTTCTTTCGACATTGCAAAGATATGAACTATTTATTTATCTCGCAAGCTATTTATTAGATTGTTTGCGCAAACAGCATACTTTCTTGACTTAAATCAACAGGTATAGCTTACATTTTGATATATTTACTTGTATTTTGATACTTATTCGTAGAATTGGAACTCCATTGACTTACTATCAATAAAAGATCGTAATACTATTCTATTGCTAATATGGACCGGAAAAACAGGGTATTATATATATTAAGGTGTAATATCCTGTTTTTTTCATCTATTTCTTTGGTTTTATAGCTAAATAACCGTACCTTTGCACAAATCAAAAAATATAGGAATCATAATGGATAATAAAACCAACAAGTACATCGCAGCTCAATATAAGCTGTATGACGTGACCGATGGCAAGTCGGAACTAGTGGAGGAAACTACAGACAACCGTCCTTTCGACTTTATCTCTGGCTTGGGTATCACTATTCCTGCTTTCGAGGAGGCTGTAGTAAACCTGAACAAAGGCGATAACTTTGAAATTGAATTGAAGCCAGAAGAGGCTTATGGTCCTCACGTCGATGAGCGCATACTCGATTTGGATAAAAATATCTTCTGCATTGAGGGTAAATTTGATACTGAACATATCAAGGTGGGAGCAATCGTTCCTCTTCAGAATGCTGACGGTAATAGATTCAACGGTGTCGTGCTAGAGATTGGCGAAAACACTGTAAAAATCGATTTGAACCATCCTCTTGCTGGTCGTACTCTCCTATTTAAGGGGTCTATCTCTGAAAGTCGTTTGGCTACTAATGAGGAGGTGGCTCAATATATTAGTGCCATCAACGGGGAAGGTGAAGGTTGTAGCGGCAACTGTGGTCACTGTGGCGGTCATCATCACGAAAATGGTGAAGGATGCTGCGGAGGAAACGGCGAAGACTGTAACTGTAGCGGCCATTGCCACTAATCATTCTTCATTAAAATAACCATTAAAAAAAGGAGGAACAGACATGCGGAACACATTTGGTAACGTATTCACGCTAACGACATTTGGGGAAAGCCACGGCATCGCTGTAGGGGGTATCGTTGATGGCTTCCCTGCTGGTATCGATATCGACCTGGATTTTGTACAAAAGGAACTAAACCGAAGACGACCAGGACAAAGTCATATCACAACAGGAAGAAAAGAACCTGACAAGGTGGAATTCCTAAGTGGAATCTTCGAAGGTAAATCTACAGGAACACCTATTGCCTTCGAAGTGAGAAATACGAACCAGCACTCACAAGATTACGAGAATATGCGCAGTCTGTTCCGCCCTTCTCATGCTGATTTTACCTATTATAATAAATATGGTATACGCGACCATCGCGGAGGTGGACGCTCATCGGCTCGCATCACTATCGCAAGATGTGTGGCGGGGGCCTTGGCCAAACTGGCTTTGCGACAATTAGGGATCTCGGTGTGGGCATATACTTCTCAGGTAGGCAATATTGCACTCGATAGGGATTATACTAAATATGACTTGAATAAAATCGAAGATAACATTGTTAGATGCCCTGATGCGGAAAAAGCCAAAGAGATGGAAGACCTTATCGCTTCCGTAAAGGCTGACGGAGATACTATAGGAGGTGTCATCACTGGCGTCATCAAAGGATGCCCCGTAGGTCTGGGAGAACCAGAATTCGACAAATTACATGCACAACTAGGAGCAGCAATGCTCGGTATCAATGCAGTGAAAGGCTTTGAATACGGGGATGGATTCTGTGGAATTACAGCTCGTGGTAGTGAACAAAATGATGTCTTTATCAATGATGGCAACGGAATTTCTACCATCACAAATCATAGTGGAGGTATACAGGGTGGCATCAGTAATGGACAAGATATTTACTTCAGAGTGGCTTTCAAACCTGTGGCAACACTTCTAAGAGAACAAGATACGGTGGACATAAAAGGAAATGCTACACAACTGACTGCCCGTGGCCGACATGATCCTTGTGTCTTGCCAAGGGCTGTGCCTATCGTAGAATCGATGGCAGCAATGGTAATTTTAGACAATTTCCTTCTAAACAAGACCATTAAACTATAAAAAGAGAACAATAAATCACTTTTTTCCTTTTCCAATAAGGATATTATAAGAAAAAATCATTATATTTGCATTAAACTTATGGGGACTTGAGAAAGTCGCACATAATGTTTAGTTAAGTCTAGTTTAGTTTTTGTGTTGGTTGGGGCAGCCTTTATGGTTGCCCCATTTTTTATCTACTAACTATTGTATCGCACCTATAATTTCGTTTACATCCTTCACACCATGGGCTTCAAGCCAATCATTGATACCATCTTTTACCTTCTTGGTAACTGCTGGGTCGATAAAGTTGGCTGTACCTATTTCTATCGCCGTAGCACCACACATCAGGAATTCTATAGCATCTTTGGCATTACTGATTCCTCCAAGGCCTACAACTGGGATTTTAACAGCATGGGCAACATCATAAACCATACGAAGTGCCACTGGCTTTACTGCAGGACCGCTCAAGCCTCCTGTACGAATACTCAACATAGGTTTGCGCTTTTCGATGTCTACAGCCATTCCCATCAAGGTATTGATCAACGAGACACTGTCTGCACCTTCAGCCTCACAAGCACGCGCAATATCAGCGATATTGGTAACATTAGGTGACAGCTTCACTATCATTGTCTTATGATATACCTTGCGCACAGCTTTTACTACACTGGCAGCTCCCTCGCAAGTAACGCCAAAAGCCATACCACCGGATTTTACATTAGGACATGAGATATTAACCTCAATGGCAGGAATCTTATCTAACGTTGCTATTTTCTCTGCGCAGGCTGCATAGGTTTCTGGTGAATTTCCACTCACATTCACAATCATATTGGTATCTATATTCTGAATCTGAGGATAAATATTCTCGCAGAAATAATCTACACCTTTATTCTGAAGTCCCACACAATTAAGCATTCCTTGGGCCGTCTCTGCCAATCGAGGATAATCATTACCCTGACGTGGTTCCAGCGTGGTACCTTTTACTATAATACCACCTATCTCATTCAATGGAACAAAGTCGGCAAACTCAAGACCATAGCCGAACGTACCTGATGCTGTCATTACTGGATTCTTAAGTTCCAGATCATTTATCTTTACATTTAAATTTGCCATGATAATTGATTAATATTAAACACAGGACCTTCCTTACATACACACAGATTACCCTTGGTAGTCTTCTCAACACAGCATAGACAAGCACCTAATCCGCATGCCATCATGTTCTCTAGTGATGCCTCACAATTGATGTTCTCGGAATGGGCATATCGTGCCACACTTACCATCATTGGCTTAGGACCACAAGTTGAAATCTGATCGAACTTTTCTTCTCGCAAAATCGAGTGATCGGTCACAAATCCTTTCTCTCCTACAGAAGCATCTTCTGTAGTAATATACACACGACCATACTTTCTAAAAAGGTCAACTTCGAGTAAGTCCGAAGCTGAACGAGCTCCCAAAAGAAAAACAGGTTCTGCCCCATAATCTTTAATAAGTTTACCAAAATAGAGAAGTGGAGCAACACCAACACCACCACCTACTAAAAGAATCTTTTGGCTTTTAGAAGTTGGCATTGTAAATCCATTACCCAAAGGGAGGACACAATTCAGTTTATCTCCCTTCTGAAGTTTTGATAACTGTCGGGTTCCCTCACCAATTGAAGCAATCAGCAACCAGAGTTGATTATGTTCACGATCGACAAAGTGGATAGAAATCGGACGACGTAGGAATGTGTCTTGAGAATGATCGACACGAACTTCAACAAATTGTCCAGGTAACATCTCCGGTAGAGGCTTTGAGTCGGTTAATTTTATAAGCACATGCTTATCACTTAATGCTTCTACAGAGACGACTTGAAGGTCTAGAATATATTTCTTCATTTTTAATATATAGAAGTTTTTGCAAAGGTAGTGCAATTCATAGGAAATACAAAATAAAAAACAACTTTTATTTATTCGACATATTTGCCATAAGATGATATCTAGGGAGAAAAAATATGTTGTACCTATATATAATATAGACTTAAAAAAATGAAAACCCGAAGCATTTTATCCAATTCATTAATGAAGAGTAAATCGCCTTGAGAAATATCTACATCTTTATTTCCAAGAATAAAAAGTATAAGAAATATAGGTGCCCAATTCACTCTTTAATATGCCACACGAATATAGTATAGGAAATAAAAAGAGGCACCTGAAAAGATGCCTCATGATGCGATTTATAATAGAGAGATTATAGTTTTCTAGAAGAAACCAAATTACTTTTTGGGAACAAAGATTTCGATGGTATTGTCATCATAGATAACTTGAATCGATGACACTTTTCTTTGCGGTTTGTCAATAATTTTAACCACTGTATTATTAACTTTTTTAGGTGTAGATTGTACACCTCGCATATTAGAAGCATTATAAGTAGACTCTGACGATGGTAAATCCTCACCACCGAAATCAATAGTAGGCTCGATAATAGGTGCTTCCTGCTCATCTGTGTCTGGAGTAGAAGACTGACTAGATTGTTCTGGAGAATTAAACATTGATCCAGATCCAAACATCAACCAATTAAGATTAATATTAGGAAATGTATTCTTAATGGCTTCGACATGATTCAAAGTTGGTTTTGTACGACCTTTAAAAATACTGCTAAGTGATGCTGCTGAAATTCCAGTAGCATTCGCGAACAATTGTTGATTCATATGTTGGCTCTCCATGAGCTCTCTAATTCTATCTTGCATAACTCAAATTTTAGTAGTTTGGTCTATTATGACCAGTTTTTTATTGACTTTACAAAGGTAAAACAAAAAAACGGAATAAGCAACAAATCTTGAAATTATTTTCATTTTTATAATTCGTATTTATACTTTTTAATTCATGAATTTAAATATTATAATCTGAGTTTTTACGTTTTACTTTTATAAATTTAAATTTTAAGATCGTAAAGTATATATAACCCTTTATATAGAGCTTTTAGTTAACTAACTGGGTTATAAATAGGTATTTACGGGATTGTAAACTGTAAAACGTAAAATATGCACAATAATGGCCTGGTTTTGTTACGATTTCTACGCTATCTCATCAATTTATTTATGTAAAGTACTGGTTTCTAGCACTTTATGTGTTATAAACTTCTAGTGCATATTTATTATTTTATATATCTAAATGTTGATTTATTATTTTATATATCAATATTATACAACGATAAATTATATATAATTTTCCAAATTCACATTTTAATAAACTAAAAACCATTTATAATTCAAAAGTGTAAAATGTAAATGCTTTAGAATACTAAACCTTAATAAAGGTTAATCGTAAATAATTAACCCTGCTTTTGAAACCAAAAAGCCATTTTAAAGATTCTCAAAACAAGTACACACGATGCTTACAAATACGCGAATTTTGAGAAGGTAAAAACTAAGTAAACTATCTATTTTACAGGGAGTTAATTCATTTTTAGCCCTATTCAGAACTACTTCTTTTAGCTCTAAAATAGCGTTCAAAAGGCCTATTTAAGCACAAAAAAGGCCCAATTTTAGATATTTTCGACCTAAAATCGGGCTATAACATAGGGTTTTATACCCTTAAAAAAGTTTAATTGACTATTATTCCCTACTCTTCTATTAATGTAGGATAAAAAAGATGAGTTCTTTCATCAATTCACCAGCATCCGTATTAGGATTATCAAGGCCTTTACTCTTGGCATCAATTTCTCGAATCTTACCAATAATCTGCATCACTTTCATACCAGAATAATTTCTCATACCTTTCATATAATCATGAGCAGCCCACCCTCCCCTTAATTCTAAGAATTTTGCAAGACCTTCAGGATCATTTCTTTGAGGTGCATAATATGCTATCATCAAATTCTGGAAATAAGAAAAGAGCAAAGGGAGAAAAGCAAACAAAGAACCAGCTTTAGGATTCTTGTCAAAATATTTTATTATCTGATTTGCTTTAAAAATATCACGCTCGACTATCGCACTTCGAAGTTCAAACGAATTAAATTCTTTGCTCACCCCTATTTCTCTCTCAACAATATCCGGTGTGATTCTGCGATCATTTTCCGGAAGAGAAATCAAAACCTTATCCAACTCTGAAGTGAGTCGATTCAGGTCAGCACCGATATGTTCAGCAATCATCATCGAAGCTTTGTTATCGATTGTGACTTTTTTAACTTTCAGATAATTTTCTATAAAACCCGGAAGATCTCGATCACGTAATTTCTTGCTTTCAAAAATCACAGCACCGGATTTCTGAGCCGCAGTAAAATACTTCTTTCTTTTATCGATGAAACCATTTTTATGACATAAAACCAAGATCGTTGATTTTGACGGTTTTTCGAAATACTTCTCCAAGGGTTCGTAATTTCGCAAATTCTGAGACTCTTTTACAATGATCACTTGATACTCTGACATCATCGGATAACGACGAGCCAAATCAGCAATCTGAGACGAAGATGTATCAGAACCGAAAATAACAGTTTGATTGAAATCTTGCTCTTCTGGTTTCAGTACATTGTCGGCAATATAATCAGAAATCTTATCTATATAAAAAGATTCATCACCCATTAATATATAAATAGGTGAAAAGACTCGTGCCTTCAGATCTTTCATAACCTGAGCATAGGTTATAACTTTCGTTTTCTTTTCTGCCATTTTTTTATTAACTTTGCCACAAAGTTAATAAAATGATTCGATTAAACCTACCTGATTATGCAATAAAATTGTCGGGCACGAAACAGCGTCCAACAATTTGGGATATTCTAAAAAGAAAATATGTAGCACTCACTCCAGAGGAATGGGTGAGACAACACTTCATTCATTTTTTGATAGAGCATAAAAATTATCCATCAACCTTACTTGCCAATGAAGTTAAACTGAAAATTGGCGATAAAAATCTTAGAGCAGATACAGTGCTCTATAACAAGGAACTGAAACCTAAAATGATTATAGAATATAAAGCTCCCCACATCCCAATCACACAAAAAGTTTTTGATCAGATTTCAGTCTACAATATGCTTCTGCATGTAGATTATTTAATTGTGTCGAATGGCATAAATCATTATGCCTGCAAGATGGATTATGAAAGTAAAAAATGTTTATTTTTAAAAGAAATTCCAGATTACAAAAATATTTAACACCATATATACTCTATAATTCCATTCTTAATAATATGCTCATATTTTTAAAATTCATGACCAACCGATTAACTCCTCAAAAATACGCGAAATATAGAGCACTATTTTCCCAAACAATATTTAAGTTTTGAAATAAATATTTGGAGCAAACATATAAAATGCTTAACTTTGCCATCTAATTTGCGACAAACGTACAAAACAAATATGAAAGATATCAAGAAGATTGTTCTCACTGGAGGACCATGCGCCGGAAAGACAACCGCGCTCGTGAAGGTAATCGAACATTTTTCGAGCCTTGGATTTAAGGTATTTACAATTCCCGAAGTACCTACCATGTTTTCACAAGCTGGTATGGACTATCTAACAAAGAATCCAGGATTTTTCTATGAAGGCGAAAAATCAACTCTCGAAATTCAACTACAACTTGAGAATCATTTCATGAAAATGGCAGAGCAACTTGATATGCCTACCATCATAATATGTGACCGAGGAGCTATGGACATTTCTGCCTATATGAAACCTGAGATGTGGGAAGAAATCACACGCGCTGTCGGCCAAGACTCTAACGATCTGAGAGAGCGATACGATGCCATACTCCACCTAGTTTCTGCGGCAGACGGTGCCGAACAATTCTATACCACCGCAAACAATAGTGAGCGAACTGAGGGACTAGAGTTGGCACGCGAACTCGACAAGAAAGTAATCAATGCTTGGACAGGGCATCCTCATCTTCGTGTTATCAACAACCACGAAAATTTCGATAACAAGATTTATCGCGTACTAAAGGAGATCAGTAATGTACTCGGTTTACCACAACCAATCACAGAGGAAAGAAAATATATCGTAGAACTTACCGGAGAGATTCCAAATTCCAATCTCAGCGACATCACACAGACCTATCTTGTAGCCGATCCGGATTGCGAAGTACGACTCAGAAAACGCAGTTGGGCTGGTAAGGACGTATACGTACATACCACAAAGAAGAAGATTTCTTCGAAAGAACAGATTGAGACCGAGCGTCAGATTGGGGTAAATCTATATGAATCACTTTTACAACAGGCCGACCCATACCGCCACACGATTCACAAAACTCGCAAGAGTTTCATCTGGAAAGGTCAGTTCTTCGAACTCGACACCTATCTATCCCCTATCAACAATCTACAAATACTTGAAACAAAGGGTATTACAGAACATGAGCAAGTAAACTTCCCTCCATTCCTCAAGGTTATAGAGGACATCACAGGAAATATGCAATATTACAATTACAATATTGCTTTAAACAAGTAATAAATTTACACATCGGCAAATCCAACCGGCATACTTGAAAATCCATGATTCATGCCAGTTGGATTTGCAAACTTCAATAACACCCCTATTCCTTAACTTTAACTAGCAAGTGCAAATTTCCCGAACGAATTCCGAAGTTATCTCGAAGGCATCCCGAAGGAAATCTTTTATAATATTTTAAGCTTTTCCACAGAACTGTTAAAAGAAAATGTGTCGACTTTTTTGCTCCATCTGGAACGTACAGAAAGTCTCCGTACTCCCTAAAGTATGAAAAATCCACTTCAAAAAGTTGATTTCTTGAATGAAGTTAACTTCATCGACTTACGCAGTTAACTTCGTAAACTTACGCGAATAGGTATGTAGCCTTACGCAGTTAACTGAATAAGCCTACAAATCCAATATATTTAGAGCGTAAAATAAGATAAGAAATCACAACTCGTTGATAAACAAGCGATTACATTTTAATCATATTTCTAATATTCGTGATCAACTCATCTTAAGTCCCAAATTCGCGAATTATGAGCGCCTTTTCAAGGACGAAATTTAACAATTAAAGGTTCGTTAAACATGGGGCGAATTCAAATTGATAATGCAATCTTCAGTTTACTGCATCATCGGCAGACTCGATACCCTCTGCTCTTGCCAAATCCTCATAAGCCTGATTCATCTCATTAACAAGCGTCTCATAATTATGAGCATTGATACAAACCTTACGGAACACACCATCAAGTCCCGATTCCTCGGTGCCTTCCCATACATCAAACACTTCGTCATGAAGCAACATCATCATCCCGGATATCATCAAACGGAATACAGAAGCCTGATGGAGACTCGTCTTCCCCACTCCAGAAGCTTTAATACCCAATGTATAGCCATGCATCAAAGCACGGACGGTGTTACGAATGGCATGGTCGACATCAAGTTCGCCCACCGATTCTCCACGCTTCCAACCCGCATAGAACTCATCTAAAGGCTGCAAACGCCCCTGAAGAATAGACACCATCTGACGCTGATATTCTTCGACCAAAGCCTCAAAGAGTTCCTTATCCCTACAAGCATAACGCAAAAGTAACTTGACGGGAGTTGCATTAGAGAAATGGCGCTTGTTCATATCCTCCAAAGCAGCCTCATAACTTTCAAAATTCGTAGTGAGCAAGAGCGGGAACAACACATTGGCAAAATGCCCATGTATTGTCTCATAATGTTCTGCAGCAAGTTTTTTCAAGACACGCACATCCTTATTCTTCTTCCAATCAGGCACCTTACTATCGAGTAATCCCGAGAAGAAGCCCACGAAAAAACCACGCACCATCGAAGCCGTAAGCTTATACTTATTGATTTGTTCCATGCAATTATCCTTTTATCGGCAAAGATACATCTTTCTTTTCACAAAAACAAGCCCAAAAGAAAAAATCGGATTCGAAATCACTTCGAACCCGATTCTGTCCTCAACGAATATTTCGCTGAACAAACTATATATTATCTTGAGTTAATTCTGGTTATTTGTTGCATACAAACCGATGCATGCACCAATAAAGCCACCACTTTGATGTGTACTCAAGTTAACGGCATCTACACCTTGCGCGAGTAATTTCCACTCACCATTTCCTGCAGCGTAATAGAAGCTATAATAACGCCCCTTACCTACGATCTTCAGACGAAGATTCTCCTTAGCCTCCTGCTCGGTAAGTTCGGCAGAAGCGATAGTAACATTCACACGCTCAGCACGATTGAGGACAACAACAGTCTTTCCTGCACGCTTGGTTTTACCAAAGACAAAATTGAATTGCTCATTCTGCAAAAGAACGAGACCAGCCAACTGCTTCGCGTTCTCCGGTGTGAAATCCACCTGAGTCTCTGCCGTGAAATCAGTATGCTGCTGACGAGCAAATACGGCTGCAGGACTATCCATCTGACTGATGTTGGTATTCTTTGCTGCAATCTGTAGCCCCTTATCGGTAATCTTCCAGAATTCAGAAGGATTGCGCAGGAACATCCAACGCCCATTCAACTGACTCTCCTTGAAGTTATCACGATAACCGAAATTACCGGTCATAGGTTCAAATTGTTCACCAGCCTTAAAAGCCTTGTTACCTGCCTTCTTCTGCCAAGCAGTCTTATTCAGTACGGTAGGCATCGCTTTACCCTTCTCCAAGATTACAGGCCAACCATTCTTCCAAGTTACAGGAAGAAGATAGGTATCACGACCCGTATTATAGAAATCATCCTCATAAGGACGGCAACCGAGGAACACAGCCCACCAGTCACCATTTGCACTCTGCAACAAGTCAGCATGTCCAGCACTTGTCACGATATCAGGACGGTTAGGGTCAAGACCTGAGCGCTGTGTAAGGATTGGGTTGTTAGGATTTTCCTCCCAAGGTCCCATCGGATTTTTAGCACGGAAGATGACCTCACTATGCTGATCACATGTACCACCCTCTGCACACATCAGATAATAATACTTACCGATACGATAGAGATGTGGACCTTCTATCCAGATAGGACGTTCCGTAACATGTGTACCACCGCGAACGATCTGCTTGTAGTCTCCTACGATACTATCCCCATTGACATCAAATTTGAAAATACGGATAGCACGCTGTCCCTCATAGTCAGCCTTACCATCTACAGGACCGTTATGTACGATATATCCGGTACCATCCTTGTCGAAGAAGAAAGATGGGTCAATACCATTGATTTTAGGAAGATAGATAGGATCACTCCATCCCTTCTCCGGATTCTTCGACTTCACGAAGAAGTTTCCGGCACCGACATTGGTAGTGATCATATAGAAAGTCTTGTTTTTCTCATTATAAGTAATCGCAGGTGCAAAGATACCCCCGGATACTCTCTGACGCTGCAGAGGCAACTGTGAAGGACGATCAAGCACAAAACCGGAAGGTTTCCAGTTGATCAAGTCTTTACTTGTAGAAATAGGCACACCCGGATAGAAAGAGAAACTAGAGTTTACAAGATAATACGTGTCACCTTTTCTGCAAAAAGAAGGATCAGGATAGAATCCGGCAAGAATAGGGTTATAGTATTTCTGATTCTTGTCGATATTCTTATTAAAACGCGACTCATTACCTTGGTAGTCGAAATAGCCAAAGGTAGCAGTCTGAGCTTCCGCCTGTATTCCCAATGCAGAGACAAAAGCGGCCAACAAAATTTTCTTCATCATATAAATTACTTTTTTGTTTCTTACTTCTTGAAAAAGGAAGACCATGTCTCTCGACACAGTCTTCCGAACCAAAAAATCATGAAATTTATTCCATGAAATGCACAAAAATATTTCTATTTACCAGCAAGTCCGTCTGCGAAACCTGCATAAGCTGGTTTGCGAACGAAGTCTTTGTTCCAAAGACCTACAGGCTGGTTCTTTCTCCATGTATTATCTACATTTGGAGCGTCGGTCTGACACCACTGTGTAATACCGTAACGCTGTGCAGCAGGTATATTAGCAAAGTATGACTTCACGATATACTGATAGAATGCCTTCTGAGCTTCAAGCATCTCATCGGTAGCATCATCGGTTTCTACGGCTTTGCCATTAGCATCATCGATACCCATATCAAGCTCCGACATCTTAACCAATTTACCAGTAGCAGCGAGCAACTTGAACATATTGTCGATGTTCTCCTCGTTCTTTTTCTGCTTAGCAGGGTCCAAAGAAAGGGTAACATGCATCTGTGTACCGATACCGTCGATCTTGGTCGTGCCATCGCTCTCCCAATACTTAATCATATCTATCAAGCCCTTGCACTTCTCGTTGCCATCGCCTTCGAGACCATACTCGTTGACGAACAATTTCAAGTCAGAAGGTCCATACTGGCGAGCTAACGCGATTACTGTGCGAGCATAATCCTTGCCCAGATAATCCTGCCAGAAGAAGTTAGTCTTGGTGTCACCATCGCGACCAGCCTTCTTCAACTCTGTAGGCGCTGAGTCAGACATTGGCTCATTGATAGCATCAAAGGCCTTAACCTTACCCTGGCAAGCCTGCATCATACCACCAACCCATTTGTCAAGAACCTTATTGAGGGAATCCTTAGCAGCCTCTTCGCCACCAGCATTCTCAGCCTCTTCCTTGTCACGTGCCATAGTTGTATGAGTGTGGTAACCTGGTTTGCTCCACGCTCCGATATTATCATCATCGAAATCTGAATTCTTCAGCAAGTTATCGGTAGTACCTTCCTTTACCAATGTGATATCATCGATACAGAAGTCACCCTTGAATGGACCAAACTCAAAGTTCAACTTAATGAGCGGTTTTTTACAATCAAATGTCTGAGAAAGTACTGACCATTCCTTGGTAAACTGGAAAGCAGCAAGATACTGTGTATTATCTGTAGCAGCATCAGAAGCAGGCCAGAAAGGCATATCAAAGCCAGAAGAGGCTTTACCCTTGAATGAGATAGTATATTTTGCACCAACCTCCAAAGGCTTAGACAATGTATAGGTGATGTTACCATCCCAAGGATTTGTTTTTGCCTCAGAACTTGTTACATGCAAGAAATAGTTAGGTGGAGCCAACAAACTCTTAAGATAAGTAACATTCTGCTGTGAATGCCAGCAAAGAGTGTGACCATAAACGGTCATACCAACTTCCTCTGCCTGATTCACAAGATCAGTAACACCACGGAAGTCCATATATCCATCATTCTTCACGATAGAGCCAAACTTCATCAAGTTACCAGGAGTCAACTCATCAAAGTTGTTCTTGGTTACTGCCCAAGCACGATTATGCTTGAAGAAATCAGCAGCAGAAACACCGGTACCCAACTTAAAGTTAGGATTCTCGCTACGGTTTACATACGACTTCAGATAGCCATAGCCATCCTGGCCTGTAACACCAGGCTCATCAGGAGCCTGGCTATACATATCATTATCAGCACAGCCACAAACGAGAAGGGCTGCTGCCGCAAATGAAATTATCTTATTGTATTTCATTGTTTAGGATTATTTGAAGTTAAATGTTTCAAACTTACTCTGACGGTCACGCATAATCAAAGATTCCTTGGTAGAAACTTTATAATATGCAGCACCATTCTTGAACTTTGCTGTGTATTCGAGTTCGAGCAGATCACGGTCTTTATCGCCCCAAGCCTTTGGTGCACCCATACGAGTCCACTTACCAGTACCTGAAACTTCAAAATCAGCATCAGCAGAACTTAATGTGCAATTATCCTTATCATCAAAGGTAAGAACGATGTTACGAGTCATCTCCTTACCATTAACGGTAGCGGTAAGTGCGTATGTACACTGATTCAGAGCTGTTGTAGCAAGATAACGAAGGTCGTACTTTCTGAAATCCGCAGGTTCGCGAGTATTTGTAGAAGTCTTACCATTGTTATCGATCTCATCGGTACCATGACTCAACCAGCAACCTGTGTACTTATTCTTATACTTTACAGCATAGAGTGTATAGTTCTTTGACTCCAAGACGGTATCAGCATCAGCCTTTACAATCTTAAGAGGAAGTACATAGTGAACCTCCTTGGCCTTAGGATCATTAAAGAAGGCATCAGTAAGATGAACCTTTACAGCTCCCATGATCTCACCAGCCTCGATAACAGCTTGGTTAGACTCCAACTCATAATAGTTCTGAGGAAGAGCTACAATAGGCTTACCATCTTCGAAAGTCTTACCATCACACAAAGAATTGTCGACAGCAATCTCTACCTTACGGTCTTGTATGTTTTTCCATACGCCACCAAGTGTAGCATAAACCTCAAATTCATGTGCATTGTCAAGGTCTGTAGGATATACATCGTCACCCAGTGTGATTGTACGCACCGGAGACTGATATGCGAAGTATACTGCCTGACGATCGAAGTCGTCAAACTCTCTATCACCATTTTCGCAAGAGGTGGTCAACATTGCTGCTGATACAGCGAGCATTGACAGTAATACGTTTTTGATTTTCATTTTATTCTTAATTTTTTGATTCGATTACTTTATTTCCCATCCACGGTTCTGAACAAGAGCGTTGAACTTAAGAACCTCAGAGTAAGGGATAGGACCATAAATCATATAATCCTTATAGTCACGCTTCTCTACCTCTATCGGTGTATAGGTCTTTGTTGCATTGTTGATGCTCATACCCTTAGCAGTCTCTGTAAGATTTACATTCCAACGACGAAGATCCCAGAAGCGGAAACCTTCGAAAGAAAGTTCGATACGACGCTCGTTACGAATAAGTTCACGCATCTTAGCCTGGTCGTTCTTGATAGATTCAAGATATTCATTACCTACACCAGCACGCTCATGGATGGCCTTGATAACATCGTAAGCACTATAGTTATGACCACCCTTACCTGTAGGGCCCCAAGCCTCGTTGGCAGCCTCTGCATAGTTCAGGAAGATCTCTGTATAGCGGATACGTGGTGTGTAATGATACTGCTTAGTTGTTGAATTAGGATCAAGGTTGATATCCTGACGGAGCAACTTACGCAGATAGTAACCGGTACGGGTACTACTGTTGGCTACGTGGTCGATACCATCCTTATTTGGGGTTTTACCATCCTCATCTTTAGCATCGGCATTGGTATTGATGACAACATCGTTTACACCAACCTTACTACCATTCAATACAACGAAAGCAGCCAGACGAGGGTCACGATCTGCATAAGGATCAGCAGCCTCATATCCACTACCCTTTACATCAATAGGATAACCATTCTTCATAGGGAATGCGTCAACGAAGTTTTGGGTAGGGTTGATACGACCCTTACCATAGAGAGATGGAGGGAAGTTGTCTTTCTCCCAATCATTATTCTCACCCTTCTCACCACGCCAAAGGATTTCCTTAGGGCACTCACCATTCTTGAAACCATCGATATCCTTGGTATTAGCATACCATGTCCAACCGGTAGGATCCATACCTGCGACACCACCGATAGGGTCAAGTATCTGAGCAGCATAATCAGCGGCATCAGCCCACTTGTAACCAGAAGCTTGGAAAGCAGGACTTGCTGCCAGTAAAGCTGCGCGTGAACGGATAGCCTTTACGATAGTACCGTCAACACGGCCTTTAAAGATTCTACCGAACACACGGTTATACTGACCACTGTTGGCACCTTTGTATTTTGCAGGAATCTCAGGAGAATTATCAGCGAGATCCTTATATTCCATAGGAAGTAACTCCAATGCCTTGTCGCAATCATCATAGATAGCCTTCATGCACTCTGCGAATGTATTACGAGGGAGATTGTGTTCTGAATTTACATCCTCTGACTCAGTAATGATAGGCACACCCATCAACTGGCCGTTAGCATCTACACCACCATGAGCCTGAAGCAGATAATACATGAACATAGCACGTAAACCGTATGCTTCACCTTTCTCACGGTCGTTAAACATCTTTGCTGCCATCTGGTCATCAGCCCAATGTACCTTATCGGCACGGTCAAGGAACAGATTGATATACATAATAGCAGCACGGCAGTCGCGCCAACGTTCTGTTGGGTTAGCGTCTGCTGTCCATGTACCACTGGCAGCCTTACGCCAGCTGTTTGATGGGTCATTGCTTACCGCATCATCAGTAGCCACCTCACTGAAAGGGAAGCTACCACATGGGATTCGGGTATATGCATTACCGAGTACGCCTTCAGCATAACCGGCATCATTATACATATGATCAAGACCAAGGTTATTCTCCTGAGCAGGCTCAAACAGGTCATCACAAGAAGTGAAGGTAAGACCTGCAACAGCGAGGATTGCCAAGGCTATAATATTTACTTTTTTCATTTCTCTAAGATTTTAGAAGTTAACCTTTACACCAAGACTGTAGCTACGGCAATTTGGAGCATTACCTACACTCAGTTCCATGTATTTACGCTCTTTAGCGATTGTCAACAAGTCTGCACCATAAGCATATACCTGAAGACCCTTGACAAACTTACCTGCAAACATTGTTGCTGGGAAATCATAAGTCAACTGAACCTTGTTCAAACGTACTGCGTCTGTCTTATATGTCCAGAAGTCTGATGTTACGAAGTTCAAAGAGCCATCGTTAGATGCTGTCAGACGAGGATAAGTAGCAGTCTCTGCTGTCTCCGGAGTCCAGCGACCCAAGACAACTTCAGAATACTTACCATTGTCACCGGTACCAAAAACCCACTCATAAGAGTTGTTCTTGATAGCAGAAGCACCGAAGTTACCTGTTGCATTCAAGAAGAGAGTGAAGTTCTTATACTTAGCAGTAAAGTTGAAACCAAGTGTGAAGTCTGGTGTCCAGTGGCCAAGAACGACCTGGTCCTTACCATCGATGATACCATCTTCATTCATATCCTGATACTTCAAGTCACCGGCACGAGCTGTGTTGTTTACTACAGCAACACCATTCTTGATGTCGTCCTCTGTCAAGAAGCCTAGGCAACGATAACCGCGAAGAGCATCAATACGAGCACCTTCACTCTTCAACCAGTCGTAAGCAACGTTCTCGCTGTAGCGAGTGTTCTTACATGTATAAACCATACCATTAAGACCTGCCTGCAAATCAACCTCACCAAACTTCTTATGAGCATTCAGAGAGAAGTCGAAACCTGTACGACTCTGATTGTTATAGTTCATATAAGCGAGGAATGAAGACTGAGGCCAACCTGTTTGGTAATAACTTGGCATCAATGACTCTGGTGTTGTCAACAAGCCATTAGTCTTCACATCAAAGAAGTTTGCATCCAATGTGATGAGACCATTCCAAAGGTTTGCGTCCAAACCAATACGGAACTCGTTACGCTTTACGAAACCGAGGTTCTCATTTGCACCACGCTTAGAGTCTGAAGTCTGCATAGAGTTTGCACTCTCACTCCAACCCCACCATGTACCACTAGAAGTGAACAGGTTGTCGTACATATAATACTTCTCAATATCAAGATCCTGGTTGATTACACCATAAGAAGCGGTAAGCTTCAAGTCGGTCAACCAACTCTTTGCATTCTCAAGGAACTTCTCGTTAGAAAGACGCCAACCCAAAGTAAGAACCGGAGATACAGCCTCACGATGACCCTCAGCCAACTTAGCAGAGTGAACACCAGCCATAGAGAGATCAGCATAGTATGTATGAGCATAGTTGTAAGCCACCTGCAAGCCAAGGTTTGCGTTGCTGATACGGTGATACTCACCTGAGAGACTGCGCTGATAACCATTAGCCAACAATGTAGCATTTACATTGTGCTGACCGAAAGAACGGTCGTAGTCGAACTGTGCCTGGAAAAGTACGGTCTGCTTATAAGTAGTACCATTGGTACCAGGAACACCGGTACGCTTATCTGTCTGATACTTGGTCAAATTTGAGATACCATTATATGTATTAGGATCCCAAGTAGCCTCGTATGTTGCGTAGTCATTAGACAATGTAGTATTATAGGTAGTAGCATAGTCTACAGCAAACTTAGTCTTGAAAGTAAGTCCTTTCAGAACACTGTTCAAGTCGAAGTTCACACCCATATCAAACTGCATCTGACGACTTGTATACTTATTCCAACCAGCTACATACATAGCAGCGAATGGGTTGGTCTGCAAATCCTGTGTACCACCAAGAAGATATTTACCGTCAAGCACATAGTTTGAGTTGGCAACAATATCTTGGAGAGTCTGATTGTTAGGATCGATACCAGCGATAGGAATCAGCGGTACAAGAGGATGGTCCTGATAAGTAGGACGAATCTTTGCTGACTTAAACCAATAGTCTGAGCGGTCGCTATGTATATCATAGAATGTAGCATTTGCGTTAACATAACCGGTAATCCAATCGTTCAGGCGAAGGTCGATGTTACCACGAACGTTCAGACGAGTAGTACCATTCTTCTTACTTTCACCGAAGTTCAATAGATCGTTGGCATGATACAAACCGATGTTAGCATAGAAATGTGCAAACTTACCACCACCGGAGAACTCTGCATCACCCTCATAACGCTGATAAGTTTTCTTCAAATAATCACTTGAGAAGAAGTTCAAACTTGGGTAACGATATGGATTATCCTGCAAACTGTAAGAATAGATATCATCCTCACTGAAGACAGCAGCTTTACCATCATTCTGCAAAGCCTCATTGTATAGCTTCATATAATCAGCAGAAGCCAAATACTTAGGATAAGACTTAGGAACGAAAAGACTGGCATTACCACGAGCACTGATCTTCAGACCTTCGTTACGACCACGCTTCGTAGTAATCAGGATAGCACCTTTAGCAGCACGGCTACCATAAAGAACTACCGCATTAGCAGACTTCAGGAAGGTGATCTGTTCGATTTCCGTAGGCAAAACATTATTTGCATCACGAGGAACACCATCAACGATGACGAGAGCACCACCCATGTTCCACAATTGACCTGTATAACCACCTACATAAGCCTGCATATTATCGAGGCTATAGGTAGTATAGTTCTTGTGAGTGAGCTCTACCATGTTGATAGAAGAGACACCACCCATCAAATCGCTTTTGTCAACGGTACGGAAAGCTACATTCACCTTGCTGTTGGCAATTGAATCGGTGTAGTCCGCATCGTCTTGAGCCATTGCTGCCATAGGGAGCAAAGCCATACCAAGTGCGATATTATATATTTGTTTCATAACTCTTGTATTCGAAATGTAAATTTATTAATTTGATTTACCATCCTGGATTTTGAGGGAATCCTTCGTAAAGCTGGGTATCAGACTTCTTCAAAGGCAACCAATAATGTTTGTCTGTGAAGTTACGCTTCAAGATCTGAACTTCCTTGAAACCGGAAACCTTCTCGTTCTTCTCATCACCGGCACCAACAATGCTCTTGTTACCATCCTTGTCAGTTACGATAGAGAAGCCTTCTACACGCTGGAATTCCTGTGATGTCTTAATATTATAAGGATACTTGTCGAGAAGCAACCAGCGACGAAGGTCGTTGAAACGATGGCCCTCGAATGCCAACTCTACAGCACGCTCACGACGAACTTCGTCCATGAACTTATGTGCATCTGTTGAATAAGTACCACTTACAGGATCTACTCCTGCACGATCGCGAACCGCATTGATAGCCTGAAGACCTGTCATTGTAGTAGTAGCATTAGCACTAGGGTTACCGGTAGCAGCAACGATAGACTCTGCATACATCAGGTAAACATCAGCCAAACGCATCCATGGAATATGGATATGAATCTGTGGAGACCATCCATATTCATCATCCCACTTGTTACATCCTGTAGTAATAAACTTATAATCGAAATAACCTGTACGGCTACCGCGAGTCTCACTTCTGAACGCACCACCTGTCTGGAGGTCTGCATAACGCCACTTGGTGTTATCATCCTTACCGGTAGTTTCCTTCTTAACCATACGGCAACCATCAAACTTGATATCGTGATAGAAACGTGGGTCACGACCCTTCCAAGGATGTTCCTTATCGAAACCTGAGTGAGGGTCATTAAGAGGAAGACCGTTAGCCATACCATAATAGTTAACATAGTTAGCTGTTGGCAAGAAGATGACACCACCATCATTGATATCACTACCTCCATAAGCCAAAGCCTGTCCCCAACGAGAAGCACCCCATCCTGAACCGTAGGTAGGACCACGGAAGATAGCCTCTGTAACAGAACCGTCCTTAGTCTGACCAGGCATCTTACCACCTTCACTTACAGTAACGAAGTTGTTAGAATACTGATCGAATGGCAACAAACCGATAGGGTTCTTAGAAGTAGAAGTCTTCAATGTCTCGAAGAGTTCACCGAAAGCTTGAGCAGCCTTCATAGCATAATCCTTATCATAATCGTAGGTATCACCCTTAACGCCTTTAGACATTAATGGACTAGCGGCCCAGAGATAGTTCTTACCAAGATAACCCAATGCAGCGATCTTAGTGACACGCAACTGGTTCTTACCTTTCAAGCCACCCATAGCCTTTGTATCATCCCAGTCGATAGGGAGCAAGTCGGCAGCCTTACGGAAGTCAGCAGCACACTTGTCTGCACACTCCTTATATGTCTCACGAGGCAAATTCAACACTTCGTCTGCAGGGAGCACTCTATCTATATAAGGTAGACCGCCTAAGTACTGGATCAACTGGAAGTGGAACCAAGCACGGAAGAAGTAGAGCTGACCCATGAGCAGATCTTTCTCCTCTTTTGTACCCTTGAAATTGTCGATATTGGCAAGACCCAAGTTAGCCTTACGAATACCATACATACAACCAGGATACAAGCTATGACCGAAACGGTCTGAACCAGGATTGAAGCTAGCCACAGAACCACGATCAAGCCAACCAGCCTGCCAGCCGTCATGCTCACTCTGCCAACCCCAGAAGTCACCCTGGTCTACTTTATATCCGAAATGGAAATTAGCACCACCGGTATTGATGATTTCATCCTCACCCCAGTTCCAAGAGTTAGTCCAATAACCATTGGTGAAGTCAGGGATACAATAGTACAACTCCTCTGTAAAACCCTGGAAGTTCTTGAAATCCTTGAAGGCATCCGTACTAGAGATGTCAGATTCCGGAGATTTATCCAGATAGTCGGTACATGAGGTAAGACCCATAGAGAGGGTCAATGCACCTAATAATATATATTTATTAAGAAATTTCATTGTTATGAATATTAGAAATTGATTTTAAGACCCAGGTTGAAACGCTTAACGGTAGGATAAGCACCCTGAGAGCCCAGACCAGTACCTGCGAAGTTAGACTCACGGTCGTCCGGCATTCTAGACCATACCCAGAGGTTATTACCATTCAAGTACAAACGAATGCTGTTGATACCCATGCTCTTAACCCAAGGCTGAGTAAAGGTATATGCAATTTCTGCATTCTTCAAACGAATGAATGAACCATCATAGTGGAAACGAGTACCCTCGGCATAGCTTGGAGTAGAATTGATACGAGGCATTGGAGCGTCAGCATTCTGAGTATCCTTTGTCCACAATGTACCCTCATCGAATACGGTATCAAGTTTCTTACCAAGAGAGTTGAATGCTACGTAACGGTCTACGTTAGTTACGCCATAGAACTGTACATAGAAGCTCCAGCCCTTATATTCTGCACCGACAGATGCACTATATGTATTCTCAGGAATACCTGTATAACCATAAGGAGCTGAGTCGTCTGAATCAATCTTACCATCTGCATTGTAGTCAACTACAGTGTAAGAACCTGGCAATTTCTGATTATCATTAGTATCAAACTCTGTCATACCATAGATCTGGTCCCAAGTATTAGCGAAACCTGTAGTCAGGTTAGCATGGTCCTGACCGATAGCATATCCGGCCTGCTTCTGGTAAGCTGGCTTCAAAGCTGGGTCATCCTTAACGATGATCTTACATCTTGCGTGAGTCATATTGAAGTTACCCCACAGACGAACATTATTGATTACCTTGTTGACACGAAGTTCCAACTCATAACCGTTAGTTCTTGACTTACCAAGGTTAGATGTAGCAGGAGACATACCGAAATAAGTAGGTACGGCACGGTCGCCACCAGGAACCAAGATATCGCTACGCTGCTCGTGGAAGAACTCTAAGCTACCTGCGAAGAGACCACCCAAGAAGCTATAATCTACACCGAAGTTCTGCTTAACAGCAGTTTCCCAATGTACATTCTCATTACCGATCTTCTTCTCATAATACCAAGTATAAGGACTGGCATCCTGATTCAGACCCTGGATAATGCTACCAGACTGGTTTGCACCTCTTGCATTATATCCCCACTCAGAAGCATAAAGCCAACGAGAAGGACTCCAATCGTTACCTACCTGACCGTAGCTGTAACGAAGCTTCAACATGTCGACAACTTTCTTAACTGGCTTGAAGAATTTCTCTTCGCTGATAAGCCAACCGATAGCGCCTGAGTTAAAGAAGTGGAAACGGTTCTTAGGACCGAACTTCTCAGAACCATTGTAAGCACCATTGTACTCTGCGAAGTAACGACCTGCATAATTATATGTAGCACGGAAAGCCCAGTCCTCACGATAATTAGGGAAATCACTTCCGTAAGCATTCTCTGTACGATTGAACACACCCATTGCGGTAACATCGTGCAAACCGAACTTCTGCCCCCAGAACAACTGAGCCTGATAGAAGAGGTTACGAGCACCTACGCCTACAGAACCAGCATCTGTTGTCCAACGGATACCCTCATTGAAGTCGAAACCAGTCTTGTTATCACCTTTCTGAGAATAGGTCACTTCACCGGTCTCTGGGTTGATCCACTTAGTCTGTGTACCATGGTTCATATCGTTGATACCACGCTTATCCTCGGTAAAGGTATTATCCCAAGAAACAGTAGCACTAGCTCTCAAACCTTTCAAGAGGAAGCTCAAATCCTGTTCAATGGTAAAGTCGGTATTGATACGAGTATTAGTAGTATTGTTGATACCAGCGATAGCCAAATCCTGTACAGAGTTGTGAGCACCCTGAGTATCATCAGGATAATAACCCCAAGTGCCATCACTATAACGAGGAAGGAAAGCATCTGTAGGTGCTGAATAAGCAGCCTCCCAGAGCTGAGTCTCTGCCCATGAACCACGACCTACGCCATAAGGGCCCTGAGAAACACCATGAGAACCAAAGAGGTTAACCTTCAACTTGGTAGTCTTAGTCAACTGGAAGTCGAGGTTAGAACGGATGTTTACACGGTTGAAACCATAACCGGCCTTATAACCACGGTTATTGTCCCATCTCTTATAAAGGTCACCCTCGTGTAAGAAATCCAAAGAAGCGAAGTAGTGTACGAACTTGGTACCACCACTTACATTGATATTAGGATTGTAAGAGAAAGCGGTCTTGTTGAACAACTCGCTAGCCCAATCTACATTAGGATAACGTTCAGCCTCCTCAAGGTTAGCAGGGTTACGATACTTTTCGAGGATATACTCAGGAAGCACCTTGCTCCAAGATCCAGGCTCTACGCCCAATTCATATTCAGCTGCCTGGTTACGAACGCGGAGCGCATTGTAACTATCAAACTTATTAGGCAACTTAGACACTACCTTGGCAGCCATCTGCATACCGATTTCGATTTTGGCCTTACCCTCTTCACCACGCTTGGTAGTAATCAAGATAACACCATTTGCACCACGTACACCATAAACGGCTGTTGCAGAAGCATCTTTCAATACAGAAATGTTCTGAACTGAAGCGATATCGATAGATCCCATAGGACGCTCGATACCATCGACGAGGATCAGCGGCTGAGTATCACCCCAGGTACTGACACCACGGATGACGATCTGTGGATCCTCATCACCTGGCATACCAGAACTCTGCATGGTGATAACACCAGGAAGATTACCGGTCAATGCTGCACCCAGTGATGACAAACCACCGGTACGTTGAAGAGCTTTAGCATCGGTCTGTGTGATAGAACCAACGACTGAAGCTTTCTTCTGCTGACCATAACCAACTACGACGACTTCGTCTGTTGTGTGTGCATCACTTTTCAAAGTAATACGCAAAGGTCGCGAACTGTTCGCTGTTACATCTTTCGTAACCATTCCAATGTATGAAATGGTCAAAGTAACTTGCTTAGAAGGCACCTGCAACACGAAGTTACCATCAAAGTCGGTAACTGCGCCTACAGAATGATTGCCCTTCATGACGACAGTGGCACCAATCAATGGTTCACCACTTTCATCCGTAACATTTCCCTTGATGGTGTTCTGTGCCAATGCTGTCATTGAAGAAAGCACAAGCATCAACGCCACCAGCGAAATGACTTGCAAAAGTCTGCTTAAATGTTTCATTGTAATTATTAGGTTGATTGATAAAATTAACGCAACAAAATTACGCAAACCTTTTATATAAAGGGTATTTGAGTGTTACATAAACTTTATACCATGTTACAAAAACAAGAAAAATCTCATTTCTGATACAAAATGTAACAAGAAATGAGATTTTTAACAGTCTATCTTATTCGTCCTACGATTTAAGATTATTTTTCAATCGTTATATCAATTTCTTTTAAATCTTGTTTAAAACTACTTGTTCCATACCATACGTGATAGAGTCCCGGAGTGGTACGAACAGTATTCGTGGTGTTGTCGAAAAACTCGAAAGCGTTTTTGCCGAGTTCGATTTCTACATTCTTCGATTCGCCGACTTTGAGGTTTACCTTCTTAAAGGCACGCAGGGTTTTGATAGGGCCTTCCGTGTCACCATCCTTCTTGACATAGACCTGAACAGTCTCGCTACCGTCTTTCTTTCCTACGTTGGCTACCGGTATTGTCAGTTGAACCGTTTCTTCCGGAAGGATATTTGTCTTAGAAGCCTTACCGTCCCCTATATTAAATAAGGTGTAACTTAGTCCATAACCAAATGGGAAGAGTGCATCTTCGAAATACCGATAGGTTCTGCCTTTCATCGAATAATCTTCAAAGTCTGGTAGTTGACTGGTACTCTTATAGAATGTAACAGGAAGTTTACCGCCAGGGTTATAGTCACCATACAATACTTCGGCTACGGCGGTTCCACCCTCCTGACCTGGATACCAAGCCTGGAGAATAGCTTCTACATTCTTCGTTTCCGGAGTCAAGGCGATTGCCGAACCCGAACAATTGACATAGATGACTTTCTTGCCGGCATCTTTCAAAGCCTTCAGATAATCACGCTGTACCTTCGGCAACTCGATATTGGTACGGTCTCCGCCTTTGAAGCCATCGATCTTTACCGGCATCTCTTCACCTTCAAGTGCCGGAGAAATACCACCAACGAAGATGACTTTGTCGATACCCTTGAGTTGGGCTATCTGCTTCTGATAATTGATTGGATTCTCTACGCCTAGGTTGATCTTCATATTAGCTCCCCAAGTAGGAACGAAATGATAACGTATTTCGATCTTATAGTTTTTACCGGCTTCTACATCAAGAGGGGTACGAGTGGGCTGGGTGCGCCATGTGTGAAACTTCTGTACGGTCTTTCCATTCACCAAAACCTCAAAGTCACCACAACTCTCTACTTTCAATACTACTTGCTGTGACTTTTTCGCCTTATATACTGTCTCATATTTTGCCGAGAAGTTTTCTACTTTTACTCCTGGGGCAAACACATGCATACCTGCTGTTGTTACGGCGAGTTCATCGGTATAATACTGAGTTGTGACGGGTTTACCGCCCCACTCCATATTATTCCAGAAGGTGCCTCGCAAACCTTTATGGCCATCAATCTGACATTCAGGAAGAAGAGTGGTCACGATTTTGTCGTCTGTGAGATCACATCCCTTCATATACACTACATTCTTATTCTTGGCCTTGATACCATCAAGAATGGTCACCGTATGATTTGGTGTTCCGTTGTAGTTACCCCACATCATAGGTGTATTGTCGGCATTAGGGCCGATAACGGCGATTTTCTCCTTACGGCCCAAAGGAAGAATCTGGTTGTTATTCTGAAGAAGGACTAAACTCTGACGAGCCATTTCAAGAGCTATCCGGCGATGTTCCTTACAATCCATGACAGAAGGCTTTATCTTAGACCATTCCACAAGTTTAGGATCATCCATCTCACCCAATTCAAAGCGACCTTCCAACAGGCGTAATACATGCTTATCGACTTCTTCTTCGGAAATCAATCCGCGGCGCACAGCCTCCGGAATACTCTTATAAGCATAATTATATCCACATTCCACGTCGGTACCGGCCAAAGTCGCTACAGCAGAAGCATGGACAGCATCACTAGAGGTTTTATGGGTCTGCCAAATATCGGAAACAGCCCCACAATCGCTGACGACAAGGTATTTGAATCCCCATTCGTCACGCAGGATTTGCTGCAACAGTCGATTATTACCACAACATGGTTCGTCATCGAGTCGTTGATAAGCGCACATCACCTCTCTCACCTTAGCATCTTGTACCAAGGTCTTGAAAGCTGGTAGATAAGTTTCCCACAAGTCTCGTGGTTCTACATCATTGATATTTGCCGTATGGCGAGTATATTCCGGTCCACTATGCACGGCATAATGCTTGGCACAAGCCCAAAGTTTACGATACTTTGAAGATTCCGGTCCTTGCAGACCTCTAACAACAGCAACACCCATGACAGAGGTAAGATACGGGTCTTCTCCATAGGTTTCCTGTCCTCTTCCCCATCTAGGATCGCGGAAGATGTTTACATTAGGAGTCCATACCGAAAGACTATGGAATTTCTGGTCTTCGCCACCAGCAAGCATTCGCTGATTGTATTGCGCACGCATCTCATCACTTGCGGCATTAAACACACGATATAGTAGTTGGTCGTTAAAAGAAGAGGCCATTGCCACAGGTTCCGGAAATACCGTAACATTGCCCATATTGGCTGCGCCATGTAGAGCCTCGCTCCACCAAAAGAACTTCTTGATACCTAAACGTGGAATTGCTGGTGACTCGTCGAGCATCAGAGAAGCCTTTTCTTCAAGGGTCAAGCGACTTAACAAGTCTTTCGCACGTTGCTCTACCGGGAGATTGGGATTCTGATAAGGATAGGTCTGTGCCTTTATCGGCGATGAGAACATCGTCAACACTACCGTACACAAACTTACTCCCATAGAGAAAGCAACCTGCTTTACTTTTTTCTGTTTCTTCATAGTGTCTTATTTATTATATAAACATGATTTCGATGATTTTCAGGGTACATAGAATCTATGTTCTTTACGCTATTAACGGCATCGATTTACGCAGTTAACTACATCAGCTCACGCAGTTAACTACATCGGCCTACGCAGTTAACTGCGTAGCCTTACGAAGTTAACTGCGTAAAACGAGGGTATTATCCAACCTTAAGAGCATTGATATCAATGGATCTTGGAATAGATAATCTTTCCAGCCTTCCATTTCATATCAACGACCTTACCTCCACGTGTTCTGAAGCCCTTGACTTCACCATCTGTCCAGTCGTCAGGAAGAGCAGGAAGCAATTCTACCTTACCATTCTGACTCTGAACAAGCATCTCTGCGATACCAGCGGCAAGTCCAAAGTTACCATCGATTTGGAAAGGTGGATGGGCATCGAAGAAGTTAGGATACAGATGTCCATTGAATAGGTTCTTGATGACTTTCCAAGCATGGTTGCCATCATGCATACGTGCCCAGAAGTTCACTTTCCAAGCCAAACTCCATCCTGTAGCTTCATCGCCTCGCTGTATCAAGGTGTTGCGGGCACCCTCGAAAAGCACAGAATCCGACGGAGAAATCTGATTAGAAGGATACAAGCCATACAAATGAGAGATATGGCGATGCTGATCTTTAGGATCATCGGCATCTTCTCGCCACTCTTGCAACTGGCCATACTTTCCAACCTTCATTGGGGCTATCCTTGAGATTTGGAGTTTTAGTCTCTTACGATAATTTGGGTCTATATTCAAGATTGAATCTGCCTTAAAGGCTTGTGTAAGTACATCACGGGCTATCTGATTGTCCATCGTAGAACCTGCCGTGATGGCAGAACGTCCATAAGGGCCATGTTCCGGTGATTCTGATGGTATGGTCACTAAATCGCCGGTCTTAGGGTCTTCTTGCATATAGTCGAGATAGAAATCTGCCGCTCCCTTGAGAATCGGATACTGTTCGCGTAACCATTTTTTGTCGCCCGTATACAGATAATGTTGCCAGAGATGCGTCGTGAGCCATGCTCCGCCATTCGGATACATTCCCCACATAGCACCATCTACAGGACCTGAGATACGCCATAAATCCGTATTGTGATGGGCCATCCAACCGCGACAGCCGTACATTTCTCGGGCTGTGACGGCTCCTGTCTCGCTCAAATCCTTGATCATGCGGAACAAAGGTTCTTCACATTCGGTAAGGCCACAAACTTCTGCCGGCCAATAGTTCATTTCTGTATTGATATTGATGGTATACTTACTATCCCAAGCCGGATTCACATCGCGATTCCATATACCTTGCAGGTTAGCAGGTTCTGAACCGGGCTGCGAGGAGGAGATGAGAAGATAGCGTCCATAGTTGAAAAGCATATTTGCCAACTGCACATTCTTATCTCCCACCTTATTATATATATGCAAACTTACACGGTCGTATTGCTTCTTGTATGCTTTTTCATGTCGCTGAAGAAGTTTGGCATACGAGAGATTCGCTACCGATGCTAGTTGTTTCGTGCATCGCTGAGCCGGAGATGCTGAAACATCATGATAATTTACAAAACTTGTGGCTGCTGTGATCAATAAGATTATCTCGCGGGAATTCTTGATCTGTATGTCTGATTTCCCGTCTTTTACGTCTCCGTCTGCCTTGACAAGAACGCGATATTCGGCTTCAAGTTGACCTCTTACTCCCTCGTGATCGACATTATGCAACCTTGAAATCAAAGTATGGTTATTCACACTACATACTCTCTGCAAGAAGTTATGGTCTTTTACACGTAGTGAGATTGGACTGTCACTGGTAATTCTGACAACAATGACGGGATCACTAAGCGAAGCAAACACTTCGCGATGAATATGATTACCGCCTTGCTTGTAATCCACAGAAGCTAATGCGCGATCTAACTTCAAGTCTCGCACATACTGACTAACCTTGTCATGACAGTCAAAGTCGATTACGATATCTCCCAAAGGAAGGAATTTCATGCCATGAGGTCCCTTGATGAAATAACGGTTGATGAGATTCTCAGCTTCGTTTTCACGCCCATTGAATATCAACTGTCGCACTTCTGCCAGATGAGATAATGATTCCTTGGAATTATTGGTATAAGGACCACCCGACCAAAAGGTATCCTCGTTTAAAGCAATGGTATCGGAAACAATTCCACCATATAACATTGCACCCATCTTTCCATTACCCAATGGCAATGCCTCCAACCACTCTTTGGCCGGAGTATTAAACCATATACGCTGCTCGTCATTATGGGCATAAAGGCCCATAAACGAAAGCAGCAAACATAATAACAAATACGATCTTTTCATTTGAGCACAAAGTTAATATATTTTAGGCGTAAGTAATTTCGTATATGTTTCAAATAGTTTACTAAAAGTTTCAAGTGGTGGCTATGCTGTAAAAAGTATTATAATTCCGCTAATTCCAATGTAAGTATATACGACATATCTGAATATGTATCTCGGGATGTGATTAAAGACGAATGCGCCCAAAGCGGAGCCTAATACGACACCTCCTATACCATACAGGTAATCTATTCCGACGGTAGGTGTGAGAAAGCCATTGTACGCACGCTCCAGTGTCATCATCAGGTTACCAACAACGAAATAGGTTTGGCACATGGCCATATAATGATTTTTATCGGACTCTGAGGATATAAAATAAAGCACGGCCGGTGGTCCTTGCATTCCGAAGAATCCTCCCATGAGTCCGCTCAACACGCCTATGCCGACCTGATTGGACTTTGTCGCAGGTATTTTTATCCGACGACTGAAGAACTCGAAATAAATGCTGATAAGGATCAGAACGATACCGAGAATCCTACGCAGAAGTATGTCATCCATTCTTTTCAGATAGAAGATTGGTATTGCTGACACGACAATGAAAGTAAGAAGCATCGGCAGCAGATTCTTCCATACCACGTATTTACGCATTCTTACGGCTACAATAAGAGATGTCGACATGGCCAGCAGTCCACTCAATGTGGTGGCTTCGCCGAATGACGGCATGAGGAACGGAAGCATCGTCATGATGAAGATGCCAAAACCGAATCCTGTAGTACGCTGTATGAAACTAGCGCCTATACAGAGAAGAAATATGATTAGAAATAAATCCATTTTATATGATTACTTTCTGCGAAGGTAATATAATTTATTGACAAAAACAACTTTCTGTGCCATAAAAAGTGATACATACAGAAAAAAAATACTGGGTCACTAGTATCGCTACTCATGACCCAGAACTACCTAAAACGTTCAAAAAACAACTTTTTTAACTAACCTAAAAAATAATTTCACATAAACTTATGTATCTTTCGTATCTTCAGAATCCACCAGATTCTATATTTTTAAAACAACTATAAATTCAACGCTGCAAAGGTAATCGTTTATTTGCAAACTATCGTTTTCATATGTTTCCAATAATTTATCATTTGTATCAAACTGTGTTAAACTGCTGTAACAAAAACTTTCCTATTCGTACCATCGAAAAATAATTTATCCGCTATTTCTTTTGTAACTCGCATAATTTCAGTATCTTTGCAGAAAATAACGTATGCGAAGCAAAAAGCTAACTATGAAACTTAATTTTTTAATATTATTATTACTTCTAACCTTAAGAATCTCTGCCCAAACCGGTAAATTCTATAATACGGATAACCAACTACCTAGCAGTTTTGTAAATCAGGTATATCAGGATTCACAAGGTTACATTTGGATTGCTACCAGAAATGGACTAAGCAGATATGACGGCTATCAATTCAAGAACTTTACGAACGATGACCTTACAAGCGTATATATCAACTGTATATGTGAGGACTCTAAGCACGATCTGTATTTTGGAAGTAATACCAACGTACAACGATTCCATAATGGTGCTTTCGAGACGATTCATCTCTATGACAAAAATACCAAACGTGAGATAAGTACTTATGTCACTTCTATCATTGAGAATAAACAGGGGAAAATTCTGATCAGCACTTCCGGATATGGTCTCTTGCAACTCAAGGATAATACGGCTATGGCTTTAGGTGGAGCTACGGCAAAAGTTTTATTTATCCGTAAGATGGTGGAAGACAGTAAGGGACGCTTATGGATTATCGATGACAAACAAGGACTTCTCTGTGTCTTTCACAATAAACTCCAGAAGGTATCGATCCCGAAGGAAACCCGAACATATCTAAGAGATATCTGCGAGGATGCTCGGGGAAATATTTATGTTGCAACTATCGGACAAGGTCTTTTCAAGCTCAACAATTCTAACCAAACTTTTGAGAAGATTCCGGCTGCCGGCAACCTACCAATTTCGAGTTTCCATATCACCAGGAACGGTCTGTTCTTGTTAGGATGTGATGGTAACGGTCTCTATACTTTCGACCCGAAAACGAATCTGATCACCAACAATCCTTTCTACTCTCCAGAAACCGACCTTACCCATACCAAGGTGTATTCTATCATCGAGGATCAATCGGGAAACATCTGGTTGGGATTGTTCCAGAAAGGTGTATTCATGCAACCTGTCCAGCATAGTATCTTTGGCTATCTCGGTGCAAAACTCGGAACGCATAACGTAATTGGTTCTAACTGTGTTTCCGCCGTACTCAGAGACCATCTAGGAAACTTATGGGTGGGTACGGATAAAGATGGCTTATATCTCTTGGACAGTCATCGCAACTTGATAAGACATTATACAAATGTACCTTCTACCATTCTGGCCTTAACGGAAACCAAAGACGGAAAAATATGGTTAGGATCATACGAGGAAGGTATGGGATACGTTTCTGCATCTTCTTCGGCCTACACACCACATAACCTTAATATTGGTGAGCACACGAGTGTTTACACCATTGCTAAGGATCATCATGATAATCTATGGATAGGTACCATGGGACAGGGTATCATCTATTTAGACCCTTCGACAGGAAAACAGAAGCGCTTTGTTGCTCCTCAGAACAACAACACACGACATATGAACTGTCTGACCAATAATTTTATCGGTAAAATCATTCTCTCTCGTGATGGCAAACGTATGTATGCCGCTACTTCCGTGGGAGTCGTATGTCTGGACTTGACCAAGAACAGTTGGCTTAGTACCTTTGGCGTGAACTGTCCTAATTTCGGAACTTATTGTACTACCGTACACGAGGGATTGGACGGATTCATCTATGTGGGAACGAATTATGGACTTTATCGTTATGATCAGAAAAATAAAAAGACGAAGATAATAACCATAAAAGATGGACTGCCTTGTAATGGTATTGCCAGTATAGAACATGATCACTTGGGTAGATTGTGGATAGGTACTTATCATGGTCTGTGCTGCATGAATCCGAAGAATCTCAACATGAATTGTTTCTATACTGACAAGGGATTACAAGGAAATGAGTTCACAGATGGGGCTTCGTTCATGACTCAGGATGGAAAGAATGCGTTCTTCGGAGGTGTCGGTGGTGTGACATGGTTCGAAACCGATGCAAAACTTAACCAGACTTGGAAAGCAAATGTAACATTAACAAGTATTGTATCGGGAAACCAAGAAATCCTCGGTTATATGGAAGACGATAAAAACGAAGATGAGGAATATACCTTCGACTATGAGGATAACTCTCTCTCGCTACATCTGTCTACGCTTACATACGATGATCCTGACAATATCACTTATTTGTATAGCATCAACAACGAGAAATGGAATAAACTACAACCGGGAAGCAATGAGATCAACTTCAGCCACTTGTCACCGGGAACATATCATTTCCGCGTGAAGGCTATGCTCAACAATCAGCAATCCAGCGAGAAGGAGTTTACCATCATCGTAAAATCTCCGTGGTATCGCTCTTCTATCGCTTATTTATTCTATATCATCCTGTTGGTTTTTGGTGTCTTCGAGTATCTACAGTATCGTAAACGCCGCGAAGAGGCTCGTCTTAAACTGCAAGAGCATATCCATGCTGAGGAAATGGGTGAGGCTAAACTGAAATTCTTCATGAACATCAGTCATGAGATTCGTACGCCTATGACGCTGATTATCTCTCCTCTACTGCAATTGATGAAAGAGAATAAGGATTTGCATCATCAGCATGTTTACGAGACTATGCGAAGAAATGCTGAGCGTATACTTCACCTCATCAACCAAATGATGGATCTGCGTAAAATCGATAAAGGACAGATGGCTATGCATATGCGAGAAACGAATATGATTTCTTTCATCGATGATGTGCGCACGCTCTTCGCTGAACAGGCTCGTAACAAGAAGATCAATCTGAAATTCGAGCACGACTGCGATAGGCTTCCTGTATGGATTGACCGAAGTAACTTTGACAAAATCTTGGTCAACATCATCTCTAATGCCTTTAAATATACTAAGGTGGGTGGAAATATCACCATCAAACTTACGCATACAGCTGAAGAATGTAAAATAGCTATCAGCGATGACGGAGAGAAGATTGCAGAGGATAAACTAGAACGTATATTCGACCGCTTCTACCAGACACCGACGACGGCTAACGATCGCCATATTGGTACGGGTATCGGTCTCGACCTGACACGTTCTCTCGTGGAACTTCACTATGGTAATATCGAGGCTCATAATAACGAAGACAAGGGTTGCGAATTTGTCGTTACCATTCCGTTAGGTAATGAGCATCTGAAACCTGAAGAGATGATTTCTGATTCTCTTGATGCTGAAGAGGAGAAACGTATAGAGGCACAGAATGATGTTGAGGAAACGATTGTAGATGATGACATCGAAGATGTTCTAAACACGGAGACAACAGGTAAGGGTAAACGTACTACGGTTGCCATCGTGGAGGACGACGAGGAGATTTCCAAATATCTTGAGAGTGAGTTGGGAAGAGACTATAAGATCACAACTTATCCAAATGGTAAGGATGCGTTGGAAGGTATCCTCCGCAAGGAAAGACCTAACTTGGTGATTAGTGATGTCATGATGCCGGAAATGGACGGAAACACGCTCTGTGCTAATCTCAAGAACAATATCAATACCAATGATATTCCGGTCATCCTGCTGACGGCAAAGAGCCGTGACGAGGACAGACTGGAGGGATTGGAAACCGGTGCTGATGCTTTCATCGTGAAACCTTTCAATATGGATATTCTTCGTCGTACTGTTGTCAACTTATTACAGCAGAGGCAGACTCTTCGCAACAAATTCAATGGCAATGAGTCGCAAAAGAGCAGAATTGACGAGATCAAGATGCAGAGTCCTGACGAGAAATTGTTGGAGAGAATCATGGGCGTTATCAACGCTAACATCAGCAATCCTGAGTTAAGTGTCAATATGATTTCTGAACAGGTGGGTATCAGCCGTGTCCATTTATACCGTAAGATGAAGGAGCTGACAAACCAAACTCCTCATGGTTTCATCCGTAACATACGATTACAACAGGCTGCCAAACTGTTGAAACAGCAAGGACAGAATGTAACGGATGTGATGTATGCTTGTGGATTCAACAATCCGGCTTCTTTCTCAACTACATTCAAGGCTCTCTATGGTGTTTCGCCTCGTGATTATATGAATCAGAAATAAGCAAGGAACTTGAGTTGGCATAATATTTGCATCATCAAGGATATATAATCAAACAAATAATAATATGGCAGCAGGAAAATGGATAGGCGGAGCCTTAGGCTGGATTACAGGAGGTCCTCTCGGAGCTCTTGTAGGGTTTGCAATGGGATATCTTTTCGATAAAGGATTAGATAATTACAGCGAAAACGATACGTATATTAATCGTGAATACGATGATTATGGGTCAACACATCGACAATATCGACAAGAAGAGCAACGAAATTCCTTCATGTTCTCTTTATTGGTCCTCACAGCCTACATCATTCGCGCCGACGGTAAGGTGATGCATTCTGAGATGGAAGTAGTAAGAAACTTCCTTCGACAGAATTTCGGAGAATCCGCAAAGGTACAAGGAGAACAAATACTGTTGAAGATCTTTGAACAACAGAAGAATATAGGAGCCCAACAGTTTGAAAGTGTTATCCGTGACAGTTGTCATCAGATTGCTGTCTATATGCCTTTTGAACAGCGTTTACAACTCATCAACTTCTTGACGATTATAGCCAGAGCCGATGGTATTGTAGCGACAGAAGAGGTAAAAGCTATAAAAAATGTAGCTATCCATCTGGGATTGTCTATAGCCGATGTAGAATCTATGCTCAACCTCAAGGATGGCAGTACAAATCTAGACGCAGCATATAAAGTGTTGGGGGTATCACCGGATGCCAGCAATGATGAGGTAAAGAAAGCCTATCGTAAGTTGGCATTACAGAATCATCCTGACCGTGTTGCCACTCTTGGTGAAGACATAAAAAAAGCGGCAGAGATTAAATTTAAAGAAATCAATGCCGCTAAAGAACTTATATGGAAGGAAAGAGGTCTTTAAGCCTCTTCTCCTTCTGTTTTCTTCTTACGAATAGTACGCTTGCGCTTTGGCTTTTCTTCTTTTACTTCAGATTTAACACCTGCCAATTCTGGGTCAATAAGGATACGACCACAGTATTCACAAACGATAATCTTCTTGTGCATCTTGATATCCAACTGACGCTGAGGCGGAATCTTGTTGAAGCAACCACCACAGGCATCACGCTGTACATACACGATACCAAGACCATTACGAGCACCCTTACGGATACGCTTGAAGCTGGTAAGAAGACGCTCTTCGATCTTACTCTCAAGTTCGGTTGCCTTCTCTTTCAATTTAGCTTCCTCTTCCTTGGTCTCGCTGACAATCTCAGAAAGTTCTGTACGCTTCTCGGCAAGAGCTGTCTCATGATCTTCAATAGTCTGCTGAGTGTACTCTAACTCTTTACCCTTTTCTTCAACCTTAATCTGAGCTTCCTTGATCTTCTTCTCGCAAAGTTGAATCTCAAGTTCCTGGAATTCAATCTCCTTACTCAAGGTATCATACTCACGGTTATTCTTTACCTCATCAAGCTGCTTCTTGTAACGCTCCAAGCTCTGCTCTGCATCAGTGATTTCACCTTTCTTTTGAGAAATTGCTCTTTGGAATTCATCAATCTCTCGCTCAATCTTCTCATAACGAGTCTTCAAGCCCTCGATCTCATCTTCAAGGTCTTTTACCTCAAGAGGAAGCTCACCACGAATAGCACGCTTCTCATCGATAGCTGACAAGGTAGTCTGCAACTGGAAGAGAGTTCTCAACTTCTCTTCTACGGTCAATTCTGAAGGATCTTTCTTTGCCATATTATTGATATATTATATATTGTATTTTATAAGTAAATTATCGGATTCGTATTGGTCTCTGCTATTTCACATCTCACTTCCGGGCAAGCCTTTTGTATGATGCTCTGGAAGACTTCAGTCACGTATTGTTCACTCTGATAGTGACCTATCACGCAAATCTGTATTTCCTGTTCATGACCGAAATATTCATGATAGCTCATCTCACCGGTGATAAAAGCATCTACTCCTGCAGCAATGGCCTCTTCAAGTAGAAAACTTCCTGCACCACCACAGACTGCAACCTTCTTGATAGGACGGCGCAACAGTTGATTACAACATACGCTCTCGACCTCAAAGACATGACGAAGTTTTATCACTAGGTCATCGGCAGCCAACGGTTCTTCGAAGGTTCCAATTACACCTTCTCCACCTTTTACGCCATTCACTTCCTGTAATTTCCCCAAGAAGTCAGGATTCTCAAGACCAAGTTTTTCGGCAATCTTGAAATTCACTCCACCCTGGGCCGCATCCAGATTGGTATGCATGCTCACGATAGCGATGTCGTTTTTTACCGCCTTACGAACAGCACGCTGCACGTAGTCTTCATCTGTCACACGTCGTAACTTTCTGAAGATTATCGGATGATGACTCACAATAAGATTACAACCCTTACGGATAGCCTCATCGACAATTTCCTCAGTCACGTCAAGACACAATAAAGCCCCTGAGACTTCCACCCCTGTTAATCCAACCTGCAACCCGGCATTATCATAGTCTTCTTGCAGAGGCAGAGGCGCGAATTGTTCAAGGGCATCAATTACCTTTTGTATGTTCACGCTTGTATAAGCCTTTATATATTACCGTGCAAAGATACATATTATATTGTAATTATGCAAGGTTTTAACTAATTTTAGTTAGTACATCTTCTTAAATTCGCTCTTTTTTGTTTAACTTTGCACAATTAATAACAATCAATCTCATATCCTATGAACATTACTTTGCAAAGTGACTTTATCCTCCCACCTGAGTGGTATCCGCAAAGCGGCATTCAACTGACATGGCCTCATACCAACACCGATTGGGCTCCTTATCTTGATGATATCACACGTACTTTCATCGAGATGACCCGTATCATCGCTGCACGCGAGAAGGTTCTCATCGTCACACCTCACGTCAACGAAGTAAAAGATTCTTTGAAACAGGAACTTGGGGAGGACTTGTGCAAGAATCTTGTCTTTTATGAGATTGACACCAACGATACTTGGGCACGTGACCATGGAGCTATCACATTGGTCTCTACAGGTAAAGCTAAGGGATTCAACATCCATAACCATCTTCTCGACTTCAAGTTCAATGGTTGGGGTGAGAAGTTTGCTTACGAGAAAGATAATGCCATCAATCTACAACTCTATTATGCAGGTGCATTCAATGCTGCTCTGGAAAATCATACGGATTTCACACTGGAAGGCGGCAGCATCGAGAGTGATGGTAAGGGTTCTGTCTTTACGACGACCAGTTGTCTGATGGCCCCTCATCGCAATCAACCTCTTCGACAAAATGACATTGAGAATCGACTCAAGATTATTTTCCATGCTTCTCGCATTGTATGGCTGAATCATGGTCAACTGATTGGCGACGATACTGACGGACATATCGATACCATCGTCAGACTGGCTCCTAATGATACTATTCTATATATGGGAGCCGGAAAGGAGGACGATGAACAGCATGATGACTTTGTGGCATTGGAATCGGAACTACAGGAGTTACGTACCCTCGAAGGAAATCCTTATCGTCTGCTCCGTCTACCTATGCCTGACGCCATCTATGACGGTGAAGATCGCTTACCTGCCACTTATGCCAACTTCGTTATTCTCAATGGGGCTGTCATCGTACCTACTTACAACCAACCGAAGAATGATGCCGAGGCCTTGGAGCAGGTACAGAAAGCCTTCCCTAACTATGAGATCATCGGACTCGATGCACGTACTGTCATCCGACAACATGGTTCATTACATTGCCTGACAATGCAATACCCAAAAGATATTCTCACCCAACGTAATCAGATCTATTAATATATAACAATGAAAGAAATCAAAGTAGGTTTTTTACAACAACATAATACCAGTAGTCTGCAAAATAATATGGTTAGACTGGCCGAAGGCATTGCTAACCTAGCAGAAAGAGGTGCACAACTGATTGTATTACAGGAACTTCACAATTCACTCTATTTTTGTCAGGTTGAATCTGTGGATAACTTCAATCTTGCAGAACCTATTCCCGGTCCTTCCACTAACTTCTATGGTGAATTGGCCCGACAATATGGTGTGGTCATCGTCACCTCTTTATTCGAGAAACGTGCACCAGGCCTATATCACAATACAGCCGTTGTTATTGAAAAAGATGGTACTATAGCTGGTAAATACAGAAAGATGCACATCCCTGATGACCCTGCCTACTATGAGAAATTCTATTTCACACCAGGCGACTTAGGATTCCATCCTATCGACACATCAGTCGGACGATTAGGTGTACTCGTATGTTGGGACCAGTGGTATCCTGAAGCAGCACGTCTGATGGCTCTACAGGGGGCAGAAATACTTATCTACCCTACTGCCATTGGATACGAGAGCAGCGACACTCCTGAGGAACAGGAACGCCAGCGCGAGGCTTGGACAACCGTCATGCGTGGTCATGCTGTAGCCAACGGCTTGCCTGTCATTGCAGTCAATCGTGTAGGCTACGAACCGGATCCAAGTGGACAGACTGGTGGTATTCAATTTTGGGGAAGTAGTTTTGTAGCTGGACCTCAGGGAGAATTACATTATCGGGCCAGCAATGATGAGGAGGAAAGTGTTATTGTCAACATTGATTTAGACCACAGTGAACAGGTACGCCGCTGGTGGCCTTTCCTTCGCGATCGCAGAATCGATAAATATGACGACATCACGAAGAGATTCATCGATTAAAACATATCCATATCAAAGTAATGAACTTGTGAACGACCTAATATATAGCGTTCACAAGTTCATTTTGTTTATATCAGGACCTCTAAAAGTATTTCTTGGGAGTATCATATTTGAAATTAACAGCCACAGCCATTGCATATCTTACAGGATTGCCATCAACCTCAGCTGGTTTCCATTTCTTCATCTTTACCCTCTTCACCGCCTCAAGAGAAGCATTATCCAAAGGTGGAGTGATACCTTTCACCACCCTGAAATTACTACAACTACCATCTTTCTCTATCACAAAGCCGACAACAACACGAGAACCTTTCTCATCTAAACCATTGATCAATTCTTTTGGTATACTTTGGGCTTTCTCGTTTATTAATTTCATTAGGGCAGCCATCCCTCCCGGATAAGAAGGTCGCTTATCTGCAAGCTTATAAACATCTACCGAATCCTTGACAAGTTCAGCCTTGGGAGGATTCTCCGCTGCCTTCAATAGATCCAATAAGTTCTGAGCTGATGCCGTAACCGAACACATCATTAGAACACTTACACAAATCACCTGTTTAAAGTTTTTCATTCTTTTATTATGTTCAATATTAGATTATTAATGCAAAGATATGCATTTCAAAACAGAAAAGAGCCATTAGGTTCCATCTTTTTGATGCGAATTCAATTATATTAACACAAAGAGCATGCTTCCGAAGCAAGAAAACATGCTCTTTGAGAATAAAAAGTACGAATCATTTATTCGTCTTCGATCTCGAGGTCATCCTTGCGGCCGAATTCCGGATCAATATGTACAAACTTAGTAACAAGGAATGTGACCACACAACTCATCATGATGACCACGAAGAACATCCGATAACCTAACAGTTCCTGTAACGCTCCACTCACGAATCCCGGTAACATCAAACTGATGGTCATCAAGGCTGTACAGAGTGCATAATGACTGGTTTTATAATCTCCCTGAGAGAAGTAAATCAGATAAAGCATGTAAGCCGTGAAACCAAATCCGTAACCGAATTGCTCCACAAAGAGACAACTGCTGATCACCAAGATATTATTCGTCATCATATAACTGAGCAAGATATATACACAGTCTGGTAGCGTGATGGCACAAACCATCGGCCACAACCACTTTTTCAGTCCATCCTTAGATACGGCCATACCACCTAGAATACCACCCAACAACAGACCTACGACGCCCACAGTACCCGATGCCAGTCCATATTCCTGTGGCGACAATCCCAGACCACCGTTATGCGAAGCATCGATAAGAAACAGAGGAGTAATCTTTGTAAGGAATCCTTCAGGCATTCGATAGAACAACATGAAGCAAACTGCCGTGAGCAGATATGGCTTATGAAAGAATGTAACCACTGTATGCCCAAATTCTGTCAAGATATCATGTGTAGTGACCCCTAAACGAGGGCGATCAACCTTCGGCTCTGGCAGAATATAGCGATGCCAAGCCCATAACGCAATAAACAATCCTGTAACACCATAGAAGGTAAGACTCCACGAAAAACGGATATTATTACGGAATATCACTTGCAGATTACCCGCTATCATCACCAGTACACCTTGACCAAAAATCATAGCCAAGCGATAGAATGTACTTCTGATGCCTACAAAAAGAGACTGGTCGTGCTCACTCAATCCTAACATATAGAAGCCATCGGCTGCAATATCATGCGTGGCACTGGAGAATGCCATCAAGAAGAAAAAGAACAAGGTAGACTGCAACCACCACACCGTAGGGATAGTGAAAGCTACCCCGGCAAGGGACGCCCCAATCAACAACTGCATAGCCACCGTCCACCAACGCTTGGTCTTGATAATATCCACAAAAGGACTCCATATCGGTTTAAGCATCCATGGCAAATTCAGCCAGGAAGTATAAAATGTAATTTCCGCATTGCTCAGACCCATCTGCTTATACATCACCAAGGATACCACGGTGACAATGACATTTGGCAGTCCTTCAGCAAAGTAAAGAGTCGGTATCCAGCTCCAAGGATTTCTATTTTTCATGATGTTGAATCTTTACAAATGTTTCCGTTCTTTTATTTATAGATTTTCTTGATATCGGCACCTTGATAATAGTGCAACAGGATCTGGTCGTATTTGTACCCCTGTTCACCCATAACGGCAGCACCTATCTGGCACAATCCTACTCCATGTCCCCAACCTGCACCGATAATTTCAAACTGCTGTGGCACACCGTTAGCATCCTTCTCTGCCTTGTCTACTACAAAAGCAGAACTGTAAAGATGCGAAGAACTTAGTGTGCGACGAATCTCAAGTTCCTTACCGATAATGAAGCTCTTCTCACTTCCCACGATGCGGAGACGAGAAATTCTACCACTCTTTCCACGTTCCAAAGGTTCCAGATCCAAGATATCTCCCAAACTCATCTTAAGACTATCCTCTATCAACTGACGAATTTCCGCCTGTGTATAGGTTACTTTCCAGCGATAGAAGTCCACAGTTTCCTGATCATAATCATTCAACACCTGCGACAGAATCTTCTTATCATTCGTGTTACAGAAAGCATCCGGTGACGTACGAATCCATTGTTCTGCATTCGCTTCCACAGTGAGATCAGGCAACTCTTGTTTACCATCACGTACCGCCAATAGATAAGGTTTCTTGATATTCTCCCAGCAATACTGGAACTCTTCGGTGACACCACCACAACATTTTGAGAAGCGAGCGTCACAAATCTCATCACCACTCATCAAGATCTGACCACGGGTAGCCTTGATAGCCTCAGCGACATGTGGAGAAGTCTCTTTGGTTATACCTTGATAGCGCTGACAATGGTCATCGGCACACACATCAAAGATGGTATGGTCTTCGCGGTCGTACCAGCGAACCAACTCATCATCTTTCTTTACGAAAGAGAAGAAACTATTGCCTTGTTCAGCCACCTTACGGCGTTTCTCCATCTGTGCCAACAACCAACTGCGGGAAATCACAGCATGAGCCTTGAGAAGTTCCAAACTCGAAGTAGCACTCATCTCACTCGAGATCACACTCTCTAAGTATTTTTCTACTGGCAACTCGTTGATTGCACAGATTTTATCTTCCTCTACGACAAAAGACAACGTCCCCAAGAAAGTCTGAGTCTCTTTACGTTCCCAATGGAAGTTCACACCAATGGTCACATCGTCGAGCGAGAAAGAAGCATCATTACTCTGAGGATGGAAAGTAAGTTTACTATACTGATTACCATTCCATAAGATACCACCCTCGGAGAATTCCACAGTCTGCTCTCCTTCCACCTTCGTACCCTTGGCTAGATAAGGTTTGTTGAGTACGAAATGAACCTTCTGTGCCGATACGATTCCGACAGTCACGTCAGGCTGTTGGTTACCGAACATCGTCTCAAGATGTGGCGTCAACTTATCGAGAACTATACGCATGGTCTCATCAGTAATTGTCATTTCCTGCAAGATATCATACAGTTGACTACCCGTAATACGCTCGAAATCTTGCTCTCGTGGCGTTATCGCAAGTCCTGCCATATCCAGAGCACCCGGAGAGATAAGTATCTTACTGTCATCTTCAGCGAAATAACAATCCGGACGATGCTTCTTTCGTGGGAAGACAACGCTAACATATTCATCATCCTGTCGCCAAGCCACGATATTCATCATAGGTTCAGTTTCATCCTTCTGCTGTGGCAGAGAGCGATAGAGTTTCCTGAACAATTGCATATCAGCCTCAGCAGTTTTTGTACGAATCACGAAAGCCTTACAAGGATAATCCTTGATAACCGAAAGGCTCTCCTGCTCGTTCAGAGCAATAACGACATCCAAGTTTCTGCTCAGTCGCCCCCATTCTGTCTGTAGTGGTAACACACCACTCGTTCCAGCTTGGAAATGCATGTGGTCCGGTGCACTGGCACCACACTTCGGACCGTTATAGAATACCATCAACTGGTCGTATTCACTCAATATCTTATGTATCTCGCCATAATTTTCGAGTATCGCCTGTGGCTTATGCTTACGGGCAGGAATCGTGAAATGCGTTGGCAGAATAGGGAACGGATTCACCAACAGATGGAATTTGCCGTCGATATTCTTCGACATCTGCACATCCGGACGATTCTGGTCACAGAGGAAACATGCACGTTTGGCGATTGTATTCTTGTCTATCTTCGCCCCTGTACTTACAATTCGTGCTGGGTTAAACTGTACCTTAAGATTTATCGAAGTATGCTCACCTTCCACGGCAAGATCTCGTGTCTTCACCTGTGTCAGGTCACGATAACGTTTACGTACGTCATCCCATATCTCGATCTGTCGATTGAAGAATCGGGTAAGACTGTTGTTGGTATGCTCCAGAGTACCAGCAGCCAACTGTTTGCGAGCCATAATCTCCATCGTACGCAGTCGATCTTTGTAGAGATTATTTGCATTCACCTTTTCGATACTCAGATTACTGTCACTATTACCACCCCATCGACGGCATAGATACAGTTCTTCATAGATTCTTCCGATACGATAATGGCGACTAAACGCCAAACCTAAGGCATAGTCTTCACCATAACTGGTATTCGGGAACTGCAACTGACGGAGAATAGGCGTAAAGAAAGCACGCGGAGCACCAAGGCCATTGATACGCAACGCATTATTACATCCATTATCATCCGTCCACTCCTTATGATCAATCATACCGGGAGGCAACGTATTGAGGTCGAAATCGCACATTCTATAACTACCGATGATCATAGCCGCCTTCTGCTTATGGAAGGCATCCACGATTTTCTGCAAAGTATATGGAGAAGAATACAAGTCATCACTATCGAGCTGTACGGCGAAACGACCACAGAAGTTGGAATTGATAGCTTCGTTCCAGCAACCTCCGATACCCAAGTCATCGCGTTCCGGTACGATGACATGCAGATGCTCATACTTAGCTGCCAACGCATCGAGGATTTCACCCGTACGGTCGGTACTATGATTGTTGACAACGATAACATTGAAATCGAATTTGGCTTTCTGTGTGAGCGCACTCTCCACGGCATCAGCCACAGTCTTCTCACGATTGAACACAGGAATGATCACAGAAGCCTCCTGATCGAAATGCTGTTCATCAAACTCTGGTTTCAGATAATCATTCACATCCACTAACGCATGGATAGCGGCAAGATGCGCTGTGACCACCTTCTCCATCTCGATCTGAACCTCACGATTACGAGGGTTCACATAGTCAAACTGCTTTTCACCACTCTTGCGCAAGTCGAGTTCTTCCTCCGTATAGAGATACTCATTCAGATGGAAAATCTCACCCTTTCTACTCAAGAACAGGCGCAGATCATAAAGAGCCGCATATTGCAACACATTGTCATCATTCTGCATTCTCGCCCACTGATGGAACAGATCGGCACGAATCAACAGCAGCGAACCGAACTCGAAGTCATCCCGAACGGATCCCGACTGATAATCGATGACAGGATGCTTCACCAACTTGCCATTTTCCATGGCATAATGATCGCTATACACCATGGCAGCCTGCGTATCCACAGCCACCTGAAGCATACGATGCAGACAATTCTGTCCTATCACGACTTTGGTAGGACGAATGCATAAAAGTACGAATTCGGCATCTGTAGTATCATTAATCTCCAAAAGTGAAGTCGTAGAGGTCATCGACTTCTTTACGATATGAATATGCTGTACTGTCTTGTCATCAGAAAGAATTTGGCAAGTGTCCTTCATTTCATCACCAATTTCAGGCAAGAAACAGTCTATCTTTTCTCTCATTTTCTATGCTTTAATAATTATATAAGTGCAAAGATAATAGTTTTTTGCAAATAATCACTATTCATACCTGTGATTTTCCCAACTTTTTATTATCTTTGCAGCTATGAACGAAGAAAAGAAAGTACTCTTGGGAATGACCCTTGACGAACTGAAAGATGCCGTCAAGACATTAGGTATGCCAGCCTTTACAGGTGGGCAGATTGCCAAATGGCTGTACGAGAAGCACGTGAAGAGCATCGACGAGATGACAAACCTATCCAAGGCCAACCGCGAGAAACTGGCCGAGCATTTTGAGATTGGTTGTGCTGGGGCTATCGACGAGCAGCGCTCTAAGGATGGCACCGTGAAATATCTCTTCCCTACTCGTAGCGGTAAGTTCGTAGAATCGGTCTTTATCCCTGAAGAAAATAATCATGCTACGTTATGCGTATCATCACAGGTGGGATGTAAGATGAACTGTCTGTTCTGTCAGACTGGCAAGCAAGGCTTCGAAGGAAGTCTTCCTGCTTCTGACATTTTGAACCAAATCTATTCCCTACCGGAAGTCGACCAACTCACCAACATTGTGTACATGGGTCAAGGTGAACCAATGGACAACCTCGACAATGTGTTGCGCTCCACAGAGATTCTTACAGCCAAATACGGATGGGCATGGAGTCCAAAGCGCATCACAGTATCATCAGTAGGAGTCAAGAATAAGTTGAAACGTTTCCTCGATGAGAGTCAATGCCAAGTTGCCATCAGTATGCACTCACCCTTACCCGAACAACGTGCCCAACTAATGCCGGCACAGAAGGGCATGAGCATCGAGAAAGTAGTAGAATTGTTACGCAACTACGACTTCTCTCACCAGCGTCGCCTCACCTTCGAATATATCGTTTTCGGAGGTGTCAACGATAGTATCGACCATGCCAAGGCCATCATTCGACTGACCCGCGGACTGGAATGCCACGTCAACTTGATTCGTTTCCACCAGATACCGAACGTTCCGCTCCACGGAGCCGACGAGAAGACGATGGAGACCTTCCGCGATTATCTTACCTCACACGGCGTATTCACAACGATTCGTGCCAGTCGCGGACAGGATATCTTCGCAGCCTGCGGCCTCTTGAGTACGAGCAAGAAGATCGGTGAAATCAGAGCCAACCAGGAATAAAAGGAATAAAGACATGAATAAGTTCGGGAGTATCATTCTGTTGATATCTTTAATCATGATTTGCGGATGTCGTGAGAGAATGAACCGACTGCCCAACAGTACAGCCCGACCTTACGAGGTTATCCTCTCCGGTGATAGTGCCGACACGATAAGGAAGGCGCTCACGACTGATGTGGAAGGACTTCCTCAGCCGGAGCCCAACTTTGACGTGAGGACTATCAAACCGGCAAACCTAAAAGGCAACATGCTTTATGCACGGGCCATCGTTATCTATTCGCACGACCACGATACAATATGCCATTACAAACTGAACGTGCACGCTGAGCCGCAGATCATCATCGAGGCCAACGCACACAATATCAAGTCGGTGATTCGATATCTACAGGCTTTCGAGGCCGAACAACAAGTTGTTCAACTCCGTCGTCATCGCAATCGTGAAATGGAACGAATGATACGGAAGAAGTTTGGTATCCAGATGACGATTCCTGTGGAGATGACATCGAGCAAGGTACGCAAAGATTTCATATGGCTATCCAACAACGATGCCCTGAAGATGAAGAACATCTGCATCATACGGATCAACGAACCAACCACAGAAGCCATCGACAGTATGCTGGCTCGGAATATCAAGGGCGAAACAGATGCTATGCATATGCAACTTACTTCCGCCACACTACACGAGGAGGAAACGGCTAACGGAGAACAGCATCTCTATGGACTATGGGATATGAAAGGTGATGCCATGGGAGGGCCTTTCGAAGCAAGAGTCGTCCCACAAGGTAATCATTACATCGCTATGTTAACCTTTGCTTACGCACCACAAACCAAGAAAAGAAACATCATGCGACAGCTTCATGCTGTTATCTACAATAAATTCATTACTTATGGAAGAAAATAATAAAATACGTGTGGCTATCACACATGGCGATACCAATGGTATCGGATATGAGCTCATCTTTAAAACCTTTGCAGAACCAGAGATGCTGGAGATTTGTACTCCGATCATCTACGGCTCGCCTAAAGCCGCTGCCTATCATCGCAACGTACTCGACATTCAGGCTAATTTCTCTATCATCAACTCGGCAGAAGAAGCCAGAGATGGAAGAATCAACCTGTTGCCTACCTACGACGAAGAAACGAAGATCGATATGGGCATCGCGACACCGGAATCCGGAACGGCTGCCCTCAAAGCCCTCGACAGAGCTATGGGCGACTATCGCAATGGATTGTTCGATGTTCTGGTGACAGCTCCTATCAACAAGGCAAACATCAAGGGCGAAGGGTTCGAGTTCAAAGGTAATGCCAAATATATAGAAACTTGTATCGGTGAGGGACAAAAGGCTTTCCCTATCCTTGTCAACGAACAGATCCGACTGGCTTCTGTCACCGAGAATATCCCGCTCAAGGATGTGGCCAATGCCATCACGAAAGAAGCCCTCGCCGAAAAGGCCACGATATTCTTCAACACCCTTCGTCGCGACTTCAATATCTCAAACCCTCGTATCGCCGTATTGGCGCTCAACCCAAGTACCAACGAGGACGGTACCTTCGGCAAGGAGGAGACTGAGGTCATCATTCCGACAATCAATGAACTCGTTGACAAGGGTGTAGAGACATTCGGTCCTTATGCGGCAGACGAATTCTTTGGCAACGGTTATTATCAGTCTTTCGATGGTATCCTTGCGATGTACCACGATCAGGGTACAGCACCTTTCAAGACAATCGCTCCGGAATCCGGTGTGGTCTATTTGGCTAACCTCCCTGCAATTACGACAGCATCCGATATGACCGTAGATTACGAGAATGCAGGCAAGTGTATCGAGAGTCCTGACAGCTTCCGACATGCCGTCTATCTGGCTATCGACTCATTCAACAATCGCCACCGCTATGATGAGCCTTTGACGAACCCGCTCAAGAAGCTCTATCATGAGAAACGCGACGAGAGTGAGAAAAATCGCTTTGCCATTCCTAAGAAGCATAGTGGTGATCCTTTCCCTCCAAAGGAAGACAAGCATACCGAGAAGAAAGAGGCACAGAAGAAATAAAAGAGAACATCTGGTGTTAAAGCATTTGCTCTAACACCAGAAAAGTTCTAAAAATACGAATTGATGTAGATGAGATGAGAAAGAAATACCAGAATGCTTTCTTCATTTTTGGTATCGTTGTACTCGGCATCATGGTGAGCCAGCTCAACTTTACCGAAGTATGGCAGGGATTGCAACATGCCGGCTATTGGTTCTTCGCAGTCCTCATCCTTTGGGCATTTCTGTACATCTTCAACGTATCAGCATGGTATGTCATCATCCGTTCGTTAAAGGCCAAGGTCAACTTTCTCTGGCTCTATAAGATAACCGTCTCCGGCTTCGCCCTGAACTATGCCACCCCAGGCGGTCTCATGGGTGGCGAACCTTATCGCATCATGTCCTTAGCGCCACATATCGGTACCGAGAAAGCCACTTCCTCCGTGGTACTCTATGCGATGACCCACATTTTCAGTCATTTCTGGTTTTGGATTATATCCATATTTCTTTACATTATCACCCAACCGATTCACCTATTCATGGGGATTATCCTTGCGTTGACCTTCACATTTTGCTCCCTCGGAATATGGTTTTTCATGAAGGGATATCGCAAAGGATTGGCCTATAGGGCTATGAACATTGCAAAACATATTCCTGGTTTACACAGAAGGACTGAGCAGTTTATCTCTACCCATAAGGAACAACTCAACACCATCGACGAACAGATCGCAGCCCTCCACCGTCAGAACCCCAAATCGTTTATCACAGCAGTACTCTTAGAACTCATGTGCAGAATCTGTTCAGCACTTGAAATTTTCTTTATACTCTTGGTACTCATGCCACAGGTAAACTACATCGACTGCATCCTCATCCTCGCCTTCACCTCATTACTCGCCAACCTACTCTTCTTCATGCCCCTCCAGTTAGGCGGCAGAGAAGGCGGATTTCTTCTCTCCACAACAGGACTTGCCATGAGCGCAAGTGCAGGAATCTTCGTAGCCTTAATCGTCCGTCTCCGCGAACTGATATGGGTAGCTATCGGTCTACTTCTCATCAAATTCGATAGAAAATCTACTCTTACAGAGTAATAAGCGGTTAAAAACCCGAAAAAAACTGCCAAATTTGCGCATTTCTCAAAAATAATATGTAAATTTGTCAGCTAAATGAATACATCAGAACTGCAAAAAGTAAAACAGAGATACAACATTGTAGGAAACTGCGATGAATTGAATCATGCTCTTGACGTTGCCCTTCAGGTAGCGCCAACAGATTTGAGCGTACTTATTGTTGGCGAATCAGGTGTCGGCAAGGAAATCATTCCGAGAGTTATCCACGACAACTCCCCTCGCCGACGCGAACAATATCTTGCCATCAACTGCGGTTCTATTCCTGAAGGCACCATCGACAGCGAACTGTTCGGTCATGAGAAAGGTTCTTTCACCGGTGCTATCGGAGAAAGTGAAGGTTACTTCGGCATCACCGACAAGGGTACAATCTTCCTCGACGAGGTAGGTGAACTACCATTGGCAACACAAGCACGTCTGCTCCGCGTACTGGAAACAGGAGAATATATCCGTGTTGGCGGTACACAGATTCGCAAGACCAATGTAAGAATCGTGGCTGCTACCAACGTGAACATGCGCAAGGCTGTAAGCGAAGGTAAATTCCGCGAGGACTTGTATTATCGTTTGAATACCATCCCTATCCAGATGCCTCCTCTCCGCAATCGTGGCAACGACATCTTGTTGCTCTTCCGCCTCTTCGCCATGCAGATGGCTGAGAAATATCGCATCCCAAAGATTATACTTACCGACGAGGCCAAACAGATTATGCTGCAATACAAATGGCCTGGTAACGTGCGACAGCTCAAGAATATCACCGAGCAAATGTCTATCTTAAGCGAGAAGAGGGAAATAGACACAGAGACCCTACTTCAATACATCCCTCGTGATATCGAATCTACGCAACTGGCAACGACCAACAAACCGGGACAGCACTCCTACGAGAGTGAACGCGAGATACTATACAAGATTCTATACGAGCTAAGAGGCAACGTGAGCGATTTGAAACGCGACATGAACACCCTCCGCAAACAACTCGATGAAGCACGCGGTCTTGCCGGGGCTGCAGGATTCCAGAATCCGACATTCCAAGATACTGAGGCTGCGAAGTTCCCAATGGTACAATCGGGACATCATGAACCAAGCAACGAGATTGCCGAAGCTGAAGCCGAAGAAATCAAAGATCTCGAGCCGGAGACGCTCAACCTCAACGATCTGGGCAGACTGATGGTGGAGAAAGCCTTGGAACGCAACGGAGGCAACAGAAAGAAAGCAGCACAGGAACTCGGCATCTCCGACCGAACCTTGTACAGAAGAATCAACCAATACGGTCTTGACAAGCAAAAAGAAAAATGAATATTCTAAAAGAAATATACAATAAGGTAATAACAGCGCATCGCTATCTATGGATAGTGCTCCCTATCTGCGTCCTCACTTGCCTTGTAGCCGCTTGCAGCATTTCCTACAAATTCAATGGCTCTAGCATCGACTACAACAAGACCAAGACTATCCAGATAGACGAGTTCCCTATTCGTTCAAGCTATGTATGGGGACCTATGGGTCCAATGTTCAACAATGCCCTCAAGGATGAGTTTGCCAATCACACTCGTCTGCAACAGGTAAAACGTAACGGTGACTTGCAGATTTCGGGAGAGATCACCAACTATTCCCAGCGTAACAAATCTGTTTCCAGTGAGGGATACTCTGCACAGACTGAGTTGAGCATCACGGTAAACGTGCGCTTCACAAATAATAAAAATCACAGCGAGGACTTCGAAAAACAGTTCACCGCCGCACAGACTTATGAGACTACTCAGAGTTTGGCCAGCGTGCAGGAAGAACTGGTAACACAAATCATCAAAGACCTCGTCGATCAAATATTCAACGCAACAGTCGCAAATTGGTAATGGAGTTAGCACAACTAATACAACATCCGGAAAAGATGAACAAGGAGACGCTCTACGACCTTCGTAGTCTTCTTGCCCTTCATCCTTACTATCAGACGGCACGCCTGCTGATGTTGCAGAACCTATACATACTCCATAGTCCGTCCTTCGACGAGGAATTGCGCCGGGCTGCCATCTATATCACCGACCGCAAGGTACTCTTCCAGATGATAGAGGCTGCGCACTACAAGTTGCATACTCTTCGCAAAGATGACAAGTCTGCTGCCACCCAACAGGACAACAGTAGCAGAACCGTGGCCTTGATTGACAACTTCTTGGAATCAATCCCTGCCGACGAAGACAACGAAGAGACAAGTAAGCAACACCGCAAGCCTACTCCTGCCGATGCTGCCGTTGACTATGTGGCCTACCTACTCGAGACTGAAGATGAAGACAACAAGGTCGAAGATGTACAGGAACAGGAGGACGGCGAAGCCAAGTCTTCCGGAAGTAGAACTATCGACCTCATCGACAACTTCATCCATGATGGTGGTTTCAACCTGTCTACCGAAGAGGGGGAACAAGAACAAAACGAGAAAATCGATGAAGACTTGCTCATCCCTGAGGAACAGTATAACCTAGAGGAGGCCACCAAGAATATGCCTGACACGACTGTAGAGGAACAAGAAGAGGAAGAAGGAGTTGAAAAACAAGCTGATTCCCCAACAGAAGAAAAGGAAACAGACGAAAGCTACTTCACGGAAACATTGGCACGAATCTACATCAAACAAGGCAGATATGAGAAAGCATTGGAAATAATCCAGAGATTATATTTGAATTATCCGAAAAAAAATGCTTACTTTGCAGACCAGATGCGTTTCTTAGAGAAATTGATTATAAATAATAAAAACAATAAATAACAATGTACACATTATTAATTATCTTAATTGTCCTGGTATCATTCCTCATGATCGGAATCGTACTTATTCAGGAGTCAAAGGGAGGTGGACTCGCTTCAAACTTCTCTTCATCAAATTCTATCATGGGTGTTCGCAAGACCACCGATATCATTGAAAAACTCACATGGACTTTTGCCGGCATCATGGTTGTCATCAGCGTTCTTTGCGCTTACACCGCTCCAAAAGCTCAAGGTGAAGAAAGTGTTATGGAGAAAACTTCTACTACGACCAACACTGCAATGCCTGCAATGCCTGGTCAGAGTAGCGATGCTAACACTGCAACTCCTGCTGCAGCAGGTCAGAATGCACCTCAGGCACCAACATCTCCTGCAAAATAAACTTTTTTTGAAAAAAGTAAGAGAAAAATTTGGTGGAACCATTTTTTTCTCTTACCTTTGCACCCGCTAAACAACAATAGCGGACATCAATTAAGATGGTGGATGTAGTTCAGTTGGTTAGAGCGTCAGATTGTGGTTCTGAATGTCGTGGGTTCGAGTCCCACCCTCCACCCATCAAGAAAGCGGAAATCCTTTTTAGGATTTCCGCTTTTCTTTTATCCATATAGAGTACAAAACAGATGGTTTTCTACTCTATATCATTTAAGGTGTAATATCCTATCATTTACGATGAACCTCCAACCCAGCCCCATTGCTACCTTGGTTGAACGGTATAAAGTAAGTCTTCTCACCCTTCAGTTCTGTAGCCATGGCAGCCTCATAGAGGTCGCAGCCGAAATAGGCAAGGATACGGTTATCGAAATGAAACAAAGGTTCCTTAGGGTTACGATCATGCTTCCATTGTTCTATCGAGTCGTTCACATCCTGTCCCGTGAACTGGTTTTTCAATTCTATGGCCACTATAGGAATACCGTTGAGCGAGAGCACCATATCGATAGAGTTTCTCACGTCCTTGCTATACACGAACTGGCGCGTACACTCCAAGATATTCTTATGATACTTCTCCATAAGTTCAGGGTTGAGCGAAGAGGCAGGAGCGAAATAGCAAAGTTGAATCTCAATGCCCCTATTCTTGATACCCTTACGAAGCGTATGAATAAGGCCATACTTCAAGATGTCGCCCTGCATCGTCTTGTAGAGTTCAGTTTTAGCATTAGATCCAAACACACGTTCAAACTTCTCCCAAGCCTTAGGCTGAGAGTCTTTGATAAAACGAATGAGAGTATCTAAGTCAATGGCCTTTTCCTTATCGTATGTTTTCTGAGAACCTTTCACGTACCCTCCTTCTGTGATAAGATACTGTTCTATATCGGCCTCAAAATTCTTTTCCTGTAAACCGCTGTGTGTCATAATTCAAAACAATAAGTTTATTTTTCTATAATTTCCCATCTACCACCATAGTCGTGTCCGTCCCGTCGTATAAGCCCTTGTTCTTGAAGTTTCTTTATGTGTTTAGCAATACCACTACGAGCTTTACCCAGCCTTGCAGAAATCTCATCATAGGTTATTTCTGGATTATTTCTAATTAATTCTAAGATTTCCATAGCTACTTCTGAAATTTTTCTTGTTTGAACGGACTGAGAGGTGGACTAAGAGGCGGACTGAGAGGTGGACTGACTTCAAAACAATAACAGATGAAGACATATATATGGTACAAGAAAAGATTAACAACAGACCTAGAAAAAGGCTGAATTTTATATCTTCTATTGAGTTTATAATACGAAAATATTGGAAAAATAAAACAATTCTAAAGTTGTTGCGTTATTAAGTTGAATTCGCCCAAGTTTAATGAACTTTAAATTCCTTAATTTTCAATCTTAAGAAGATGCTCATAATTCGCAAATTCTGAATCCATGACGAGTTGATGACGAAAACTGGAATTATGAGCAAAATGCAAATTACTGATTATCAGCAAGTTAAAAAATCAACATCTATTCTATCATCAAAAGATACTGAAAATAGCGGCTTATTCAGTTAACTACATAAGGCTACAAACCTATTCGCACGAGCTTACGAAGTTAACTGCGTAAGCCGATGAAGTTAACTGCGTTCGAAGACGCAAGTTTTGAGCATGGATTTTCCATACTATCATGGGGGCAGAAGACTGCCCGTTTGCTCTAAAAGGAGCTATAAACAGACACCTTTTTCTTTTAACACTTGCACGATAAGGTTTAAATAGTGTAAAAATTATCACATCAGGAAACTATTTTGTATCTTTGCATAAAATTATCAAACTATGAAGAGAATTGCTTTTATCGCACTTACTGCCATCTTCGCGATGACAATGAACTCATGTAAAAATAATCTGCAAAAGAAAGATTATCCTAAGGCTGACGTGACGGGGATCATGAGCAAGGATGCCTTGATCCAACCGAAATATGCTAAAGGGTTTACCGTGAAATATCAGAAGGATGGCGTGAGACTCGTCGACATTTTCGGTTCTGAAATGGAGATGAAAGGTATGGGGGGTATGAAGAAGCATCACGACAAAGGGATGAAGAAGGCTCATGGTGAACATTCCGGTAAGATGCACATGATGGGCGACAAAGAGCACATGATGGATGACCATAAGAGTGATTATCACTTTGCTCTGGTGCCACGAGGCGCCAAGGTTAATGTGCCTGCAGGATATACTCCTATAGAAATCCCTATCAAGAGTACCATCTGTATGACACTATTGCAGCTCTCCAACTTCACCGCCCTCGATGCCCACGACTATGTGAAGGGTATCACCAGCACAAAGAATCTCTTTGACAAGGATATCCTGAAACGCGTGAAAGAGGGAGACATCGTGAAGATCGGACAAGAAGGTAATTTTGATACCGAGGTGGTGATGGCTGCCAACCCTGACATCATCTTCATCTCACCTTTTAAACGTGGCGGATATGAGACAATCAAGGAGACGGGAATCACACTGATACCACATCTGGGTTATAAGGAACTCTCTCCATTAGGTCAGGCTGAATGGATCAAATTCGTCAGTATGTTCATCGGTAAGGAGAAGGAGGCCAACAAGATCTTCGCTGGCATCGAAAAGCGATATCAGGCAGCGAAGGCCTTGGCACTGAAGGTGAAGAACAGACCGGTGGTGTTCAGCGGTGAAATACATGGTGGCAACTGGTTTGCCGTGGGTGGTAAGAACTATCTTGCTCAGATGTTCCGCGACGCCGGTGCCGAATATGTGCTGAAGAATGATCACCACACCGGAGGCGTCCCTATGGACTTTGAATCTCTATATGCTCAGGCAGCACAGGCTGACTACTGGAGGATTCTGAACAGTTATCCGGGCAATTTCTCGTATGATGCACTAAAGGCCAGTGACCCAAGGAATGCTGACTTCAAGGCTTTCAAAGAGAAGCATGTCATCTATTGCAACATGAAGCAGACTCCTTATTATGAGTTGTCACCGGTACAACCGGATATCTTATTAAAAGACTTTATCGCTATCTTCCATCCGGAGTTGATGCCGAAAGACTATAAACCAACTTATTATACCCTACTGAAATGATGCGGAGAACTGCCCCTTTGATGACCCTACTCCTTGTGGCCATCGCCTTGTTGTTTGTCATCAACTTGGCTATTGGCTCTATCGACATCCCTATGAAGGATGTCGTAGCTATCCTTTTGGGCAACGATGAGACATCAGAGATCTGGCAGAACATCATCTTAAAGTCAAGAGTTCCACAGGCCCTCACGGCAACTATGGCGGGAGCAGGACTGGCTATCAGTGGTCTGCAGATGCAGACGGTATTCCACAATCCACTGGCTGGTCCTTCGGTATTGGGAGTGAGCAGTGGTGCCAGTTTGGGCGTTGCCTTTGTCGTCCTACTCTCCGGAGCTATAGGAAATGTGGCTCTGAGCCGACTGGGATATCTCGGTGACACAGCCTTATCCATCGCTGCCATCATCGGTTCACTCTCCGTGATGGGGCTCATCGTATGGATATCGCAACGTGTAAAGGGTAATGTCACACTGTTGATCATCGGTGTGATGATCGGTTATCTAGCCTCAGCGATCATCGGTATACTGAAGTTCTTTAGTCCTGAGGAAGATGTAAAGGCTTTCGTCGTCTGGGGACTGGGCAGTTTCTCACGTGTATCGGGCGACCAGATGGTACTTTTCGTGGTCATCATGGCGATACTGATACCGCTCTCGATGTTACTCATCAAGACGCTCAACCTGATGCTGCTCGGTGATGAATACGCGAAGAACCTCGGTCTGAACATCAACCGTGCCCGCACGCTGATCATACTGAGTGCCGGTATCCTCATCGCTATCGTCACCGCCTATTGTGGACCGATCATGTTCATCGGTTTGGCGGTACCTCACCTCTGTCGCGCTGTATTCCGCAGTTCCAACCATCGTATCTTGATGCCGGGAACCATGCTCATGGGGGCAGCACTGGCCTTGGTATGCAACCTACTGGCGAGGATGCCGGGATTCGAGGGTGTGCTACCGGTAAACTCGGTAACGGCTCTCATCGGAGCGCCTGTCATCGCTGTTGTATTATTCAGAAGAAGAAATCGTGAATTTCATGAGTGATAGATGTTGCCGTCTTCATCAATCAACAATATGGTCAGTTGACCATGCGGTAACAGGGATTCACAATGGGAGGCACAATACTTGATGACGACTTCGGCAAATCGCTGAAGTTGACTCTCAGGGACGATCTTCCACAATTCACGAGCTAAGGTGATGTGTTCTGCCTTACGGATGACTGTATCATCGCATTGAGCTTCCCGAAGCATATCCAGAATAAAACTTTTATCCATCACGGATTTCTTGCTGTGGGTATCCAAATTTCCTGCCGCCAACTTTACCGCCTTTCCAAGCATCACACCCAATGTTACCTGAGGAAAATGCAGTTCTGAGGCCATCCGGATGGTATCACCGATATAGTTGCCATACTCCACGAAAACTTGTGAAGGCAATGCGGGATAATAGACCTTGACGAATCGCTCACTCTTGGCACCGGAATTGATGACCACCCGATCGCATCCCGAAGCCTTAGCCACCTGCATACACTTCTTGATGGAATCTAAGAACCCAGCCTTGGAGAAAGGTTTGATGATGCCAGAAACTCCTACCACGGAGATGCCACCAACAATGCCCAGACGGGGATTGAACGTGCGACGGGCTATCTCTTCGCCTTGTGGAATGGAGATCGTCACCACAAGATGGGCATCGGGGAAATGAGCAAGAATATTATCACGGATCATCTCACGAGGTACTCGATTGATAGCAGACTCGCCGACGGGAGAGTCGAAACCGGGAAGTGTTATGGTTCCTACACCCTTACCGCCCTTGATGATGATGTTTTCATGTTGTTCTCCACGGGTTTGGATCACCGATGCCTGTATCTCCAGTCCATTCGTTACATCCGGGTCGTCACCACTATCCTTGATGACCGATGCCCCATCATTATGATAAAGGACATCAACGGGAATGGTCTCCTCATTAGGGAGGATGACGGGCACACTTGTAGGGCATTCGTCTTTCAACAAACGAAAACAGGCTGCCAATGCTGCTGCCGTAGCACATGTACCAGTGGTAAGTCCACTATGCAATGGATAAAACTCCGGAAGTACATGTTCTACCATTCTTCGCAGTCCATGCTCTCCATTTACGGTCAGGAAGCCTTCGGGCATGACGGGACGTTTGATGGCCATCACACGGATGCCAAGAGATAAAGCTGCACGGGTCTTATCTTCAAAGCCTCCACTCTCACCGCTCTCCTTGACGAGGACGACATCGGGATGCAGACGTTCAAAGAGGGCCATATCGTCTTCCGTCGTCGAACGCTCCGCATCACTTGGAGAGGGATAGTAGCAAAGTTCTTCATCGCATGCTCCCTGCTCATAAGCCAAAGCCATACTACTTTGCCGAGGAAGTATCCTAAACCACAGTCGGATGCCCCGCTGCTTCAAAGGTTGCAACCGAGATATCGACTGCACCCCACAGGTTGAAAGTACACGTTTTACGGTTTTGTTTTTGTCGGTCAACATACGGATTGCCTCATCGTAATCGGCAACCCACAGGATAGCAGGATTACGAGGAGGATAGATTCGCTCATAGCGGATGACTGGAAGATGAAGTTGACGAGATACACGTGCTATCGTATGATGCAGATGCGCGGCAAAAGGATGGGCAGCATCAATGATGAGGCGGATGGAATGTGACCGACAGAAGGCGATCATGTCGTTCTCGGGCATAGCTCCACAGAGCGGAATACCATGCAGCAAGGCGATATCCTGTTCACCTTGTTTGGTAGAATAGAAGAAGGGATTACCCGCTTCTTCCAGTTCCGCTACCGTCTTACGACCTTCTGTCGTTCCTCCAAATACGAGTATCATTTGCCCTGACGGAATAGATGCGTGAAATGTCTATCGTAGAGTTTTGACTCATGACTTCTGTTATCTATCGCCTCACCAACGACAAGCATCGTGGTCAGGGTAAGATGATGATCTTTCACAATCTTAGCCAGGTCTTTGAGTTGACCGCGATAGATGCGTTGGTCGTCCCAAGTGAGATGATAGCAAGCTGCAACGGGAGTATCTTCGGGATATTCCATGAGTAACTCCTTTTGCACCTTGTCGACGATTGCTGCACTCAGGAAGATGCACATCGTACTCTGACTGCGTGCCAACAGGTGCAACTTCTCACGCTCAGGCATCGGTGTACGCCCTTCGCCTCGTGTCAGAATGATGGTCTGCACACGTTCCGGAATGGTAAACTGGGAACGCAGTTCGGCGGCAGCTGCCAGAAACGATGATATTCCCGGAGTGATATGATAGTGCATATTGTGCTGGTCGAAATAGGCCATCTGCTCCTGTATAGCACCGAAGATGCAAGGGTCACCAGTATGCAATCGTACGATATATTTGCCTTGATCGTAGAAGGTCTTCATCAACTGGCATTGCTCTTGCAAATTCATGTCGGCAGAGGAACGGACGGTAGCACCGGCCTTGGCACAATCCGTAAGTTCACGAGGCACCAGACTACCGGCATACAAGATCAGGTCGGCATGTTCGAGCATCCTGCGCCCACGTACTGATACGAGGTCGGGATCTCCGGGACCTGCTCCGACTATCTCGATATGTCCCTGACGAACGGCATCAACATCGAGAGCGGCTGCCAATGTCCACTTTTCTCCTTTCTGCTTAGACATCAGTAGACGACCATACCGGGAAGAGAGAAGGGCGGATGCTTCACAGACACTCGCTGTAGACATATATTTTTCGACAGTGGCACTGGGATTAGGAACTTCCACATCCTTGAGTTGGGCTGCATCGTAGAAATGTACGGTCTCACCTTGTGCCTGTAAAATCTTGACCACAGGTTCGTCTTTCTTCTCACGAATTGTGGAATAGTCAGCGACAGCCTCCGGAAGGATCTGATGATCAGTCATCGATGCCGTCATCTCCCTCAGAATCGTATCAACAGGTTGGGCTTGATGCGCCAGTCCTATACCGAGGTGAACGCATCGTGGGATATATTGCAGACAGGGTATTGTAATGTTATGGAGTTGGAAAGGAGACACCGCCAGCAACAACTCATAATCTTGTTGCGGGATGTCATCAAGATGATAGAACACCTTTACATGATCGGGAAGGTTAGCTTCCATCCAGTCTGTTCCCTTATCACAAATATCAAGTAATAAGGCCGTCGGTCTGCGGTTCGTAAAGCGTGCAATCTGCTGATTCATCCGTTCATTCTCCACTGTCCATCCAAATCGTCCGGCAAGCATATCGAGAGCCCATAATCCCATGCGGTCACTCTGTGTGGTGACAACGGGCATAGCTCCCAATAATCCAGCAATTCTATGGGTGAGTTCGTTGGCCCCACCAATATGTCCCGACAAGACTGAAACGACCATCTCGCCCAAACTATCGACACAGACTACTGCCGGGTCGGTATGTTTATCTCGAAGATAAGGTGCAATGCTACGCACACAAATGCCCATGGCACCGATAAAGACAAAGGCATCATGAGTGTTCCAATGTTCCGGTGTCATACCTTCATGCAAACTAAAAGGATGGGCATGCAACTCTTCTATCAATCGTTGGGCTACAGGATGTCCTGTCTTCGAAATCTGTATAACAGCAATCTTCATTATATCGTATGGTCTTTACTTTACAACTCCTGTTTTATCGCTTTTAGTATAATGATAGGGTTAAATTCATCTAATTGGATACGTTCGGCAGATTGCAATGTCATACCGAGTTCTGTGGCTGTGGTTTCGAATATCGCCCTACTATCTACGGGAACAACCTGAGAGATGACGGCATTCATCACGATGCATCCTCCGGGACGAAGATACTTATAGATACGATGTATCATATCGCGAAGATGTCCCCCATGACCGCCGATGAAGACGGCATCCGGAGCTTTCAGCACAGAGAGGTCTTCTTGCATGAAGTCGCCGATATGTACTTCTATTCCCGGTGCTCCGAAGCGATGACAGTTCTCCTGCATGAGTGCCCTGCCCTCTTGACGGATCTCAAAAGATGTGATATGAAGGTGCGGAAACTGTAGGCGCGCTTCTACTGATACGGAACCGGTGCAGAAGCCGATATCCCACATCTCATGACGCTGATACAGATCCAGTGCCTGAAGGGACAACAAGCGAATAGGCATCTTGGTAATCATCTTGCTACGCCCGTCCAGAAGCATAAACTCGTGATCGGGAATGCCCAACCTGCGCGGTGGTAATGGGGATGATGCCTGCAAAATCAAACAGTTGGGATATTCTGAGGTATCATGTGCGGCCTCCGACAGGGAGATTGTACGCACCTTTTCCTTCTCTCTATTGCCCAGATGCTCGCCTATCGTCATCTGATACTGTGTATATCCGTATTCTATCATCCGTTGAGCAATAGCTGACGGCGAATGTTGACGGTCGGTAAGTAGACCGATCTTGTCTGCACGCTCTATCAAAGCTCTGTCAAATTCAGGCCAGTCGCGCCCTGTGAGCGATACGATGCGCATATCATGATAAGGTATCACCATGCGATGCGCTAAGGTCTGAAGGGAGTTGAACCAGGGATAGACGATGATCTCGGCATCCGGCATCTTGCGACGGATGGTATTGGCAAAACCAAAGAACAGGGGATCACCGGAGGCAAAGACGACGATAGGTGACTCTACAGCGGAATATTGTCGGAAAACATCATCCAAGGGTACGGTGATGTCTATCCATTGCGCATCAACGGGCAATTGCTCACTCACCAGTTCATGGTGACGTCTACCACCCGAGAAGATACGTGCGGTAGACAAGAGTTCTTCTACTTCTTTCGCAAAATGGAAATCAGGAGAATCGGGAATACCTATTACAAAAAACTTTTTCATAGGTCTATGATTTATTCTTTTATTCTGCTATCATAAGTCGCGCCCGGGACGTAACTGTGCAGCATCATCAAAACAAAGGATGGCATTGCAGAGTGTGGCGGCAAGGTTGCTGCCCCCCTTTCTGCCCTCAACGATAATCTTAGGGATGTCATGGAACGGTTTCACCATATATTTAGACTCCTTGACATGTACGAAGCCTACCGGTGCTGCGATGATACCGGCAGGATGAGCCTTGCCCTTACGAATCAAATCGCAGAGTTCCATCAATGCCGTAGGTGCATTGCCAAAGGCAAAGAGGGCATCAGGATGTTCTTCTACAGCCAATCGGATTCCCGCCTGTGTACGGGTGATACCTTTCTGTTGGGCGAGTTCACTCACACGAGGGTCCATCAGATAGCATTTTGCCTCTACCCCTAACCGTGCCAAGGCGCCCTTGCGGATGCCACTCGTCACCATCGTCACATCAGTCACAATGGTTTTCAACTCGCCTGAGGCTACCTTACGATATAGGTTTTCCACAGCATGGTCATCGGTATAGAGGATATCTTCCATATCGAAATCTGCCGTCGTATGAATGGCATGGAGCAAAGCCCACTTATGGTCGAGCGGGATATCAGGATGTTTCAGTTCGCTCTCTATAGTCCTAAAACTATGGATCATGATATCCTGTCCGATCTTCGCGGCATGGTCGTCATCCTGACGATAATACCCGCGAGGGGTTATCATACTACCATTCCATTCGTACGATTGCGAATTACCAATCAGTACCACCGTGAACATATCTATTTCTTCAGGGTCAAAGTCTTGGAGGGTCGTCAGCGTCACCTTCTGTTCTTCTCTGCCGGCTTGTCTCACATAGCCTACCGGGGTTTCCTTGGCTCTACCCTCTTGCAGGAAAATTTCCTTCAGTCGATAGAGTTGCCAGTATCTGCCATGACTCTTAGGGTTATATACTGCCGTGATGAAGTCGGCCATCGCGGCAGCATGTATTCGTTTTTCAATGACCTCCCATGGGGTCATCAGATCGGATAGTGAGATAACGCAAAAATCATGGCCGATAGGTGCACCGAGCAGAGAGGCCGCCTTCTGGAAGGCGCTGATACCCGGATAAGAGATGACCTCAACATCACTGTTACGCTCGCGTTTCATCTCATAGATGAGTGGTGTCATACCATAGATGCCTGCATCGCCACTACTGATGACGACAACGACATTGCCTTGTTCTGCGAGTTCGAAGGCCTGCAAGGCTCTGTCGCGTTCACGTTTCATACCGGTGTCGATACATTGGGCATCACTACGAAGATAATGTTTGACAAACTGGAAGTAATAGCTATACCCTATTACGATATCTGCCTCGCGAACGGCATTCAGTACGGCGGGGGTCATATCATCTGCACTACCCGGTCCGATGCCAACAACTATGATTTTTGCGTTACTCATTGATTCATCATTATTTAAACTTCACCTTCAGTCCTACTACGAGCATTCTGCCTGGTGAGTAGAGTGCATATCGGCGCTTGTCGCTATCGATACGATTATCGGTCTTATTCAGGATGTTATCCACACCGATACTTGGTTCGATAAACGCCCACTTCAGATAATCGAAGGTATGTGTTGTATTCAGATTCCATACACCGAAGCCTGGAGCATCTTCATAACTTGGGTAATAGGTCTTACTCTGCAGTCTGCCGTTCAAATTCACGTTGAGGGCATACTTGTTCCATACATGGTGATAGTTGGCTGCTACGGTTGCGGTATTGCGGATACTACGTTCCAAAACTTGCCATACGTCAGCGCTCTTGGTCTTTGCATAAGTATAGGCATAGTTGGCTGTGAGATCAAAACCCGGGAGGACGTTAGCCCATAGGTTTACCTGTACACCTTTTACCAATCCACGGTCACTATTCTGATAGAGTGAATAATGGGTGAGCTTCTTAGCCTGTGGATCTGTCATCTCTGGGAATGCTTTTCTCAGTTCTACAAGTTTCTCCGGAGTTACATCAACATAATTCTTGATGACCATATCGCTGATATAGTTCATGAAGCCATTAACAGACATAGAGAATCTATTGGTACGGTATTCTGCATTCAAAGCGACATAATTACTCTTCTCCGGCTTCAAGTTCTTGTCACCAAAAGTTACCATCACCTTACCATGGTTTACAGAGAAGTAATTGTAATACAACTCATCAAGTCCCGGAGCACGGAAACCCATGGCGTAGTTGGCACGCAAGTTGAAGTTACCCACAGAATACATCAACGCAAACTTTGGAGTAAGTCGGTTACCGAAAGTTTCATGATAGTTGTAACGCAATCCGGCAGTAGCCTTCAAACCGCTTACGATTGTTTGTTCATGCTGAACATATCCGGCTAAGGTATATACGTGTTCATCGATATTACCCGAAGAGGCTGTAAGGAAGTCGTTACGCCAGTTGGCACCAATCACGGTGGTACCATTCTTTACGAAATGGAATACGCCCTTCAGGTCAGACTCATAAGAGCGTTGCTTCTTCTGCTGAATATAGTCGCCGATATGATTTGACTTGGTCTCGACATCATATTCCTTACCATAACGGAACTTATCGGTGGTAAAGGTAAACTGGATAGAATTCTTGTCGTTGATCTTATAGATACTTCCCAAATCCCATCGCAATCCTTTATATCGCATCTCGTAATCATATCCTCCGGCGATATCGGTACGGGTATCCGGACGATTGGTCATCTTGTAAGATGTGCTCAGCGAAGCATTGAAAGAAAGATGACGATTGACGTCATACACAAACTTCTGACTGAAAAGGTTCGACTTGTAACCGACAAAGATCGGAGACAAAGACTGCCGGGTTTCACCATCTTCACCCTTTACATATTCCAAAGGGTTGATGCGATAGCTATCAGCCTTGTCGTGAGTGAATGTCGTATATGATCCGAATCCCTTGTAATAGGCATCGAGGTTCACAGACTGTGTCAACTGTCCACGTCCTGAAACACGAGTATTTGATGTTACAGATACGAGATCGTTCGTAGGTTGGTCGGTAATAATGTTGATGACACCGCCGATGGCATCAGAGCCATAAAGTGAGGAAGCCGCACCGTCAAGTACCTCGATACGCTTCACACGAGACATATCGACACGATTCAAATCAACATTGTTGCTGATATCACCAGACAACTTCTGACCATTGACGAGCACCAAGATATACTTGTTTCCCAATCCGTTGAGACGCAACTGTGATCCCATGGCATTAGGAGCCAATGAAACCTGAGGAAGCATGTGAGTCAACGCTGCATCAAGGGTGGTGATGCCTTGTTCGTGGATTTCACCCTTCGTGAGTACATGTACCGGCGTTGATGAGGATTTAAGATGCTGATGATGTCCCGAGGCTGTAACCACTACAGGGTCAAGAACATGAGTACGATAAACACTCAATGTATCATTCTTTTGATGCATCTGAGCATTTGCAGGGTAAGTGGCGACCATTCCGCCCACTAACAATAAATAAACTTTCTTCATTACTTTATGATTTACGGATTCGATGTCGTGATATAAAGAACATGAATCCTAGTTAAACTTCAACTCCTGGAAGTCTTATACTCTATAATATAGATAAGGTAGGTATTCTGGCTCTCCTCAATTCACTATACCTTCCCGCTCGACGCAGTGGCGTTATACTAGTGAATCAGTAAAACGAGGATTACAGCTGCAGGAACAGCTCCGGTATTCCACCGGATTCCCTTGCATCCTTCAGATTCTTCTTAAGGATTGCCTCATCTGGAATGCAAAGATACATATAAATTAAGAAAAAGAGGGTAATTTTGATATATTTTTTAAAAACATCCTTTTATTTTCTCTTAGAAAGTTTTACTTTTGCAATAATGAATATGATTCCTCAATTTCTCATCGCTGCACCATCCTCGGCTTCCGGAAAAACCACAATCGCCCGCGGACTGATGGCGCTCTATACGCACAAGGGGTTACATGTGCAACCCTGCAAGTGTGGACCTGACTATATAGATACGAAGTATCATGCTATGGTATGTGGGCGACCTTCGGTGAATCTCGACTCTTTCATGGCCAGCAAATCTCATATCCAAGAGATTTATGCCCGATATGCTGACCATGCTGATCTGACGATCACGGAAGGTATGATGGGACTATACGATGGATATGACCGCGACCTGGGTTCTTCGGCCGAGATTGCTCGTATCTTGCATCTGCCTGTGATACTGGTCGTAAACGCGAGATCATCGGCTTATTCCATCGCTCCTCTGATACAGGGCTTTGTCAACTTCAGAAAGGATGTGGAGATTGCGGGAGTTATCTTCAACCAGGTGGGGTCGCAGCGCCATTTCAACATGCTAAAACAGGCTTGCGACGACATCGATGTTCGGTGCTTCGGATATCTTCCCAAACAGTCTGAATGGGAAGTGTCATCAAGATATCTGGGGTTAGACTTCAACACGGATTCTAAATCACAACAACTTATCGAACAACTCGACAAGACGGTTGACTGGCGGGGATTGCTCGAATTGAAACATCCGCTCGCGGCTCCTTCTCCCGTAACTTCACAAAGGGATGGGGGGCATATCCTTGTGGCGCGAAACGCTGATTCTTTCTCTTTTATCTATCAGGAACATATCGACATTCTGCGTACGCTCGGAACCGTGGATTTCTTTGATCCGGAAGAGAATTTCTCACTTCCTGATGATACTTCTCTGTTATATCTACCGGGTGGCTATCCTGAACAGCACACTGAAGCACTCATGAAGGCTGAAACCACGAGGAAGTCTATCAGAGAATATGCACAGAGAGGAGGAAAGGTTCTTGCCGAATGTGGGGGAATGATGTATCTATGCAAGGAAATCCTCACCGATGAGGGATGTTGGGAGATGTGTGGAGTGTTGCCGTATTCCATCACAGCACGAAAATCAGACCGGAAATTATCTCTCGGATATCGTCAAATGGAATGGAATCATCAGAATCTTCGGGGGCATGAATTCCATTACACACAATTCTGCAATGAAGTTCCTGCATCGATGACGCAAGTATATAATGCTGCCGGGACTCCTGTGACAACTCCCGTATTCCGCGAAGGGAATGTCATCGCCAGCTACACACATCTTTACTGGGGAGAAACAGACCCGTTAAAGTTGTTTCTGTAGTGTTAGAATGATGTAGTATACGGAATACGCAACAAAATCACAACAGTTGCATGGCTTTCTGATATTCCTCTGAGATTATCAGTTCCAAGTTTAGGTGATGAATTTCACAGAGTTTCAGCAAAGCTGAGTTGTGCGGAGCAAGGATTCGATAGAGACGAAGACCTTTCAGCACATTCCGTCTATAAGCCTCAGGATTACTGTTCTTTATGGCTCGATAGTCATCAAATGATACCTGGAATCCTGCCTTTAGGGCTTTCCTTATTTCTTCTTCAATCTTTGAGTCGGTCATTATACTATACTATTATTTTTTCTTTTTGCTTTTAGGCATGATATCGCGCAAACTCCGATTGTCTTTAATTTGCTTTTCCAGATATCTTATCTTCATCCTAAACATAATCATCTGTCCTTTATCATCACTATCGAGACCGATACTATTGGCCAGTACATCGATAAAGATTATACGATTGGTAGACTGTCTGGCATGGCCGTTGGCAAGTGGTTCCATCTCCAGCCATTTCGAGTTGGCACTCTTGAGACAGGTAAAGAGAAAGCACTCCAGTGCTTTAGGTTTGGTGGTAAGGAATGCTTTCTTCATATCGTTTACATCTTCGATATTGAGGATGTATCCCGCTCTGGAAAGAAATTTAATATCATAGACAAATTGTTCCTTGTCGCTCATGAAGTCGATGAGACTTTGCGACACACCTGCTGCACGATGATTGTATTCATCGATATACTGATAGAGCATGCCACAGGCTTTCTTCATCGAGAAGAGTAAAATCTTGTCTAATTCGTCCTTGCTAACGACGCCCTGTTCGAAATAGTCGGAAACTATATCGACAAATTGTTTAAACGCATTTTGATTCTTTAGGAAACTATCGGAAGGAAGGTTTCCTAATACATGGGGTATCGTATTCATCCAAAAATAATCTAATATATACTTTGAGTTCTTTCAGCGTGCAAAAATACTAAAAAAATATGGGAAACCCGCAAGAAAAATCTTACTTTTTCATCAAATACTGTATAATAACGTGGCATACGAAAAAGGGGGACTGTCTCTCGACTGGCCCCCGTTCACAATTACTCAAGTTTTAAATTTACTTTTCTATCGATTAATAAGAACTCTTTCTATTCTTTCGGATGCAAATATACAAAACTTTGTTGAAACCAACAAAACATATCGGCAATCAAAAGTCGAAATTAGTTCTTTTATTCATATACGTTTTTTCATTTTTTATCCACACATTTTCACACAACTTCTATTTTTCCTTTATCTTTAGTATATAAGAACAGGAGAAAAACTTGCAACCGTATTACAAATTTTGAAGTTTTCATTTTAACTTTCATTAACCACAAATATTTTCCTCAACAAGTTACTTTTCACAGAAACCAGGAAAATACCGTAGCACCAAGTACTGTCATGATACCACTTACTACGATGGACAATCCGCTCATGGCGCCTTCAACCTGTCCCATTTCCATAGCACGGGCCGTACCAATGGCATGGGATGCACTACCTATGGCGACACCCTTGGCAATAGGTTCTTCTATATGCAAGAATTCTAATACTCTGTCGGCGATCACATTTCCGATAACACCGGTAAGCACAATGACAACGACTGTTACTGATACGTATCCACCTAACTCCTGAGAGACGCCCATACCGATGGCGGTCGTAATAGACTTAGGAAGGAAAGTTACGTATGATGCATGATCGAACCCAAACAATAAGGCTAAGATAAGTATCGTGATCATCGAACTAATCACTCCGGATAATATTCCGGCCAATACTGCCTTATAGTTTTTCTTCAATAGTTCTACCTGTTGATATAATGGAACTGCCAGACAGATCGTTGCTGGAGTAAGCATATAGCTGATAATATCTGCTCCTTCACTATAGGTTTGATAAGGAAGTCCTGTAACCAAGAGGAATGCGATAATCAAAACAATAGAAACCAATAGTGGATTGAGGATGCTCCAACCCGTCTTTCGTTTCAACAACATACCAATGGCATAGGCTCCGATACTGAGCAGGACACCCAGAAATACTGAATTCTGCAATAAGTCTTTCATTCGGCTGCCTCCTTTCCGCGACGAATCACATATTGGGTCACGAGTCCGGCAACAGACATCACTACTACTGTACTTATTATCGTAATGGCGAGATACTGGAATATTGAGCCCTTGATGGCTTCCCAAGAGTCAATAAGTCCTACTGCTGAAGGGATAAACATCACAGGCATCACAGCGATGAGGAACATACTGACTTCTCGGATATCTTTCACCTTGATCCATTTCATCTCCAATACTCCGAACAACAAGATAATACCATAGATGCTGGCGGGTACCGGAACCGGTATGAAATGATGGAGTACTTCCCCGATAAATGCGAATATGATAATAATAAGTAGTTGTATAATATATTTCATTTTGCTATCCTTCTTTTTACCCTTCTTTTAATTATTTAATGTTCAATGCTTTGATATATCCTTCTATGATCGATGCCGTATGCGAGGAATCCAACCGACAGTTGTCCAGACAGATGTCGTAATCGGCAGCATTTCCCCAAGTCAGACCTGTATAGTATTTATGATAACTGATACGACAATCGTCTATATAGTCAACAAACTCTTGTGCTTCGGTCTTCTTCATATTTTTCTCTTGCATGATATCCAGCACCCTGGCATCCACGTTACCCTTAAGGAATACAGATACCAGATCTTTTCGATTCCTAAAGATATAATTTCCGCATCGTCCTATGATGATGCAATCCCTATCTCCGATCATATCCGAGAGCATTTTAATAGGTTTCTCATGCAGACTGATGTTTGCTTCTGCATATCCTTCTGATATCGCGAACATCAGATTGTCTACAGGACGCTCCTCGAAGAAGTCATCCATTTCCTGCAAGATGCCCTTTTCTTCGGCCATATCCATCAAACTCTTTCTCGTATAGAGAGGTATGCCATAATGTTCTGCAAGTATCTCGCCCACATGGATTGCACCGCAACCACATTGGCGCGCTATTGTAATTATCATACTTTATTTTTTATCGTTAAAAAAACGAGTGCAAAGGTAGTCATAATTTACCTAATAAATGCGAGAAAGACGCTTTTATATCTTCCGTACCCGTAATTTATTGATATATATCTAATCGCTAAATAGAAAGGAAATCGCAAGATGACCTTTGGATTAGCTGATAGAAGATGCTTACGAGCAAAAAGTAAAGTGCCTTAACTTCATGAAGTTAAGGCACTTTACAGATTCCTAATTGTTTTTTTGACTTTGTCTGAAAAGATGGTCGTGGAGCTGGCGGGAGTCGAACCCGCGTCCAAACAGGGAAACCATACGCTTTCTACACGTTTATTCCAGCCTTCGGTTTTCGTGTATCGGCAAGACCTGGACCACCAACCGATACCTTATCCTCTAAAATTTCATCAGACGAGCGAGGCATCGCCAGACTATTTCCGATTTAACCTGCACCACTATATCTTTAGATTCGGAACAACATCCTCGGAGCGGTGTCTCGTCCTATCACCTTGTGACAGGATTAAGCCAGTAATCTACTGTACTTCGATTAGGCAGCGAGAGCGTAATTGTTTTCGCCAATTAATTTTTGATCACTCAGATTAAGGAGCTAGCCATCGAGGCTCCGCGTGCTTACGTACCATTTCATCCCGCTGTCAAATCCAAACAACCCCTGAAATGTACTTTTCTGCTGCAAAGATAAATCAATTTACAGTAATAGCAAAATAAAAATGGAAGTTTTTGTTCGTTTTCGCACATATTATATATATGATTGCCATTTTTATGCTACCTTTGCATCGTCTACGGCTCTCGTGACATCACGGGACATGATTCATACTAAGTTTTTATGAGACATAATAAGAATGTACAATCTATAGGTGGTAAGACTTGCTACGTCTATCATGAGGATGAACCTCGGTTCGTTCTCCTGCAACCGGTGGACAGTCATGATGTGACGGAACTCGACCATGAGGTGGAACATATTGAGCAACTGACGGACAAGTCGTTTACACTTGTGGCTTTCAAGATAGAAAAATGGAATGCGGAACTTACACCTTGGCCTGCCCCACCGGTATTCGGAAAGATTCCTTTCGGTGATGGCGGTCCGCAAACACTCGACTATATCATCGAGAATATCATCCCTGTGTTCTGTCTCCCTGACACGAAGATCATCCTCGGAGGATATTCCCTTGCCGGATTCTTCTCGATATGGGCGGCTTTCCAGAGTGATATATTCTATGGTACGGTATCGGCATCACCATCGATATGGTATCCTAACTGGATAAAATACTCTGAGGAGCATGACCCTTTGGTAAAGCATATTTATCTGAGTTTAGGAGACAAAGAGGAACATACCAAGAGTGTGGCCATGAAACAGGTGGCTGTATGTATGCGTCGGGAATACGAGATCTTGCAAGACAAGGGGATAAACAGTATTCTGGAATGGAATCCCGGCAACCATTTTCAAGACAATGGATTGAGAACTGCAAAGGGATTTGCATGGGTTATGGGACAATAATTTAGGATAAAACGAGTTTTCTCTAAAACAATATTAAGATTCATCATGAAGAAATCATATCATATCATTATACTTTTACTTTCTTTTGTTTTTCTTTCCTGTGAAACGCCAAAGAACTTCAATTATATGCAAGACCTCTATGATGGTACTACCATACAAACCTCGAACAACGGAATGATCAGACTACAGAAAGGTGATGAGATATCTATCATCGTCAAGAGTAAAATTCCGGAGTTCAACTATCTCTTCAATGGTAACCTGAACACGAACATCAGTTCGGGAAGTCCTTCGGGCAACCAGTACATTACAGGATATACTATCGACTCTGATGGCAATATCGATTTCCCGATCTTGGGAAAGATACATCTCTCGGGACTAACCCGAGAGGAAACCGAAGGAATCATCAAGGAAAAACTAGTGAATACGGGAATGGCTAAGGATGTCACCGTCAACGTGGGATACAAGAATCTTTCGTATACTGTTCTAGGTGAGGTAACCCTTTCGGGCATAAAGAAGATCACCAAGGATGAGACAAATATCTTTGAAGCCCTGGGACAATCTGGTGACGTAACCTTATTCGGAAAGAGGGACAGCATCGTCGTACTACGCGATGTGGATGGAATGAAGAAAACTTATATGCTTAATCTAGCTTCCGGGAAAGACCTTCTTCGTTCTGATGCCTTTTATATCCACCAGAATGACGTGATATATGTGAAAGCGAACAATTACAGGGCACGACAATCTACGGCCAACGGTAATACGTCACGAAATGTTTCGGTATGGCTTTCCGTTGCTTCTGTCCTCACCACGATTGCCGTTCTCTTCTTTAAATAAAATGTGCCATGGATTTTCAAGATTACGAAAAATTAGTTGAAAATAAAGAAAGACATATTACGTTGAAAAGAATCCTTGACGAATGCAGAAATCATTGGATAGGATGTGCTATATTCTTTGTCTGTACAATAGCTGTCGCTATTCTGTTTCTCCTGATAGTAACCCCGAAATATGAAAGGGATGCTGAGGTTCTCATCAAGGACGAGGATAACAACAGCAGTAGTCTGTTGAGCTCTGCTGTCGCATCAAACTTAGGTGTGTTCTCGAATTTGGGAATGTTCCATATCTCTTCGAACGTGAACAATGAAATCAGAATTCTACAGGCGATGTCAACCTTAGAAGAATTGGTAAAAAGACTTGACCTAAACACTTCGTATCAAATTCAACATGGTCTGTTCTATCAGGAGGTATGCGACAAGAACTTACCAATAAAGGTTTCCTTCGCCAACATCGATGACTCGTCGAAGGGACAGGTTATCGTGAAACTCAACAAGAATGGTGAGGTTACGCTAAGTGACTTCAAAAAGGAGAAAACAGACTATGATGATGAGGTCAAGGGAAAGATAAATTCTGTGATTCATACGCCTATCGGTTCCGTTTGCATCACGCCGACAAGGTATTTCCCTAAGGCTTTCAGCGATCAGGAGGAAATCACGGTAAAGGTAAAGAAAGAAAGGGTGTACGATACTGCTGACAATATATCGAAGGTCATCAAGATAGAAAATTCTGATGACCAGACCTCTGTCATAGAACTCTCTTACCAGGATATCACAGCCAAACGGGCTGAACGGGTTATCAACACGCTCATCAGCATATACAAAGAGAAGCATTTCAAAGAGAAGATGACTTCTATGCAATCGTCGGCAAAATTCGTTAACGACAGAATCTCGGATATTGAGAAGACGCTCTCTGGACTTGACAATCATATCATGGACTTCAAGAGTGACAACATGATACTGGACTATGCTGGGAACGCGAAAATGTATCTGGAAACTTCGTTGGTGGAAAACGAGATGGCTGCAAAACTGAACAACCAGTTGTATATGCTCCAGAATATGAGTAACCTTGCTAAGGGGGCTAACAACTATCAGCCGTTGCCGGGCAATTTGTTGCCTGACAACGAGAACGTGGCGAAGCAGATCATCAACTATAACGAGCTCTTGATGAAGAGAAATAATATGCTTCAGAATAGTAGCGAGAAGAATCCGCTCGTAGAGGAACTCACGCGCCAAGTAAATGCGATGAGAAAGGCACTTGCCACCTCTCTCGACCACGCCGTGGCACAGGCAAAGTTGCAAGCAAAGAATATGCAACAAACTAAGAATTCGACAAATAGTGAGATCGCCTCTGCTCCACAGAAGGTCAAGAAGATTCTTCCTATCGAAAGACAGCAGAAGGTTATCGAACAGTTGTATATTTTCTTGTTGCAGAAAAAGGAGGAGATAGAACTCTCCAACTTGTTTGTCTCTGACAACGCTAGGGTTATCTCTCAGCCTACGGGTAAGTTTAAACCTGTATTCCCTAAGAAGATCAGAACGATGGCTGCCGCCGTACTCTTCGGTATGCTGTTTCCTTTTATCTTCTTCTTCATCAAACTATACCTCAGTAAGACAATTAGAAGAAAAGAGGATATCTTCGGCACGAGTCTGCATCTCTGTGCTGAACTTCCAGAAGAGCATGACGCCAACTACGATGATGCGATCCGTATGTTAAGGAATCGGATGACGAAAGACAAGGAGGATGACGGAAGTTATAATCTTCTGATCTGTCCTGCTCACGAAGATTCGGGAGCAACACATACTGCCTTAAACTTGGCAAAATCTCTTAGCAGACTTCCCAAGATGAGGACTTTGCTGATAGATGCTGACACCAGAGGCTATTCTTTAACGTCTATATATGGTGCTCAACATGAGGGATTAACAGATCTATTACAAAACGAGGATGCCGCCAACCAAGATTCTTACATCATACAGATGCAAGAAGGGTTGTACTTTATGCCACTCGGAACAGAAAGAAGTCATGCTATCGACATCTTATTATCACCTTATGGCAAATCACTCATGAGCGAATTGTCTAAGGTATACGACTTCATCGTCATCGACGCACCTTCTCTATTGCATTATTCTGATGTTGAGATATTCGCTGAATCCTGTCAGCATTCCTTGTTGGTAATCAGAAGTGGAATGGCAAATATCAATGACATCAGAAATATCGAGAAACTGGAGAACGACGGCTTTATAAAGAATGTCCAACTCATCTTAAATGGCGGGAATAATAGATAATCTTAGAAAGCATGATGTTGCCAACAGATTAGTCCATGGGGCTTTCTGGACGTTCACGGGTACAGCTATAGGAAAATTTTGTTTCTTCCTGTCTGGTATCTTATGCGCCCGTATCTTGGGGAAAGACATATTCGGTGAACTCGGTATCATCCGTTCTACCATTGGTATGTTCATAGTCCTGGGTGCCACGGGAATTGGAGTAACGGCTACAAAATTCATTTCGCAATATCGCAAGGATTGTCCTGACCATGCAGCCTCTGTCTATCGGCTCTCCAACAGATTCTCGCTCGTCATCGGACTCGGTATCGTAATCTTGCTCTTGCTGTTCTCCCACCTGATTGCAGAAAAAATTCTCGGTAGACCGGACTTGGATACTATCATTCAATATGGCAGTGTCATGTTGTTCGTATCGATACTGAACGGAATTGAGAATGGTACGTTGATGGGACTGGAGGACTTCAGAAGTATTGCCATCAACACACTCTGGGGAGGTATCGCTGAGGCTGTCCTCATGGTTGCCGGTGCTTATTATTTTCACCTATCCGGTGCCATTATAGGATTCGGTTTAGGCATCACCTTACTTTATATTCTTAACTTCTTCTCTGTCCGAAGGTCATTCGCAAGAAACCATATCGACATCAAAAAAGGACGCATCCGAAAAGAAGATTGGAAATTGTTATATACGTACAGCATTCCCGCAACGCTTTCGGCCATCATGGTGACGCCGGCTTTCTTCGTCATCCGAACCCTACTCGTGAGGAGCAATGGATTCGGAGAACTTGCCATCTTTGAAGCTGCTGACCAATGGAAAGTTATCTTACTTTTCATCCCTGGAGCCATCAGTCAGATTGTGTTACCTATACTCGCCAGCATTACCAGCAACAAGGAGTTCAAGAACACCCTACTTACCAACATTATCGGGATATCCTGTATATCTCTTCTCTTTGCCATCTTCACGTTTTTGGCAAGTAACATGATCATGGACTTTTATGGCAATGGATTTGAAGATACCACTCCCCTTGTTCTGTTAGGGTTCTCTACGGTATTCTCTTCCGTCTCCAATGTCATCGAGATGTCTGTATATAGTAAAGACAAGATATGGACCAGTTTCTTATTGAATTTGATATGGGCTATCGTCTTGATTCTGTCTACATATTATTTACTTCAGATGGGGTATGGAGCCTCAGCGCCGGCCTTGGCAGTATTCATCTCGTATGTTGCCAAAACTCTCATGATATGGATATATATAAAAACGATATTGAAGACTTATGATCATCAGTAATAGTATAAAATATTATATCTTCGCAATATCCCTCATTCTGTTCCAGTTTGCGGGATATACGCCCTATACGCTACCTCTGCTCGCTCTGGCTGCCATACTTCTGTTCTCTGTGGATACCTTTATCTATCAGATAAGAACAATACCTGTATTTTCATTATTCTTGGGCATTTCTCTCCTTATCGGTATTGCCAACGTGATATTCCGGGATACGACAAGTAAATCAATCATGATGTGGGGACAATTCTACTTTTTCGCATTCTTCTTTATGGGTACCCAACATAAGACTGAACTCATCTCCATCATCAAGGCTGTTGTCTATCTCATCTTTATCGCAGATATCCTTTCCAACATATTATTGGCGATGGGGTTCTCGCTACCTTGGACAGCATTTCCACCTATACGTCCGGGAGAGTTCTTACCGAGATTTCCTGGTGTAAAGAACAACACGCTCTATTCCGGAAGTATATCATTCTTGGCGATATGCTGTTTCTTACACGAAGACATCAAGAACAAATGGATCAAGAGATTCATCATGGCAAGTATGCTGATCAATCTACTTCTTGCAGGTTCGTTCAGATATTACATCATATTATTGGCAGTATTCCTACTTTACAAATATCAGTTCTTCAAACATCCAAGACTATTGAAATCGCTCTATTTTCTGTTGGTCATCGCTGTCGTCGTCATGACAGCGCTCACGGTAGATATTAGTCAGAGCAACGAGTTAAGATGGGCGCTTTGGGAAAGAACCGTCGGTTTGATCCTACAGAGTCCGTTGACAGGGATTGGTTTCTTCTTCCAAACCTTAAAAGATAACACGATATTCACCTTCCACAATTTGGCAATGGCCGGAGTAACGGAATCTACGATATTGCTCATCGCTTTATGCTTCGGAATTCCGGTGATGCTCTTGTTCCTCTATGCGATATACAAGACGCTTACCTATTATTCTACCTATAAGGAGTATTCTATAGAATTGGGACTGTTCCTTGGGTTATCGCTCGACTTATTTTGGGGCGGTAGTCTCGACAACTGTATCTCGTTATCTATTCTGTTATTGAGTCTGGGACTAATCAACTATCATGGATATATTGTAACACAAGCCGGCAAATATATTAAGAAATGAATAACTTCTGTATCATCATACCGACCTATAATAACTTGCTCCTAACAAAGGAAGCAATAGACTCCGTTCGTTGTCAGAGTGTACAGGACTTCAACATCATCATTACTGATGACTCTACGAATGATGATATACGAGATTATGTTGACTCCATCAGCGACCAGAGAATCAGATATTATGCGAACAAACCTTCTCTCGGAGCCGTAAGGAATTGGAATAAGGGGTTGGAATTTGCTGATGGGAAATATGTCATCCTTCTTCATCATGATGAGAAGATGATGGGTGAAAAATATCTGGAGGAACTTCTGTCTGACTTCAGAAAAGGTTATTCGATCATTATCTCTCGAGTAATCGTACAGGATTCTAAAGGCGTAAGGAGACGATACGTTAACAAACTGACGAACTTCTTCGCATCACATCCTCGTCTTCTCTTTGTCTGCAATACCATAGGACCATGTTCTGCCATTGCATTCGAACACGAGAAGATGAAGATGTTCGATACGAGATTACATTGGCTCGTTGACGTTGACTGGTATTATCATCTGCTGAATGGTCAGAATATCTATTATGACCGACATATCCATATCATCTCACAACATGGGCATGCAGACCAGATATCTATGAATATCGATCGGGAAGCTATGATAAAACAAGATTGTGAAATTCTAAATGCTAAATACAATAATTTGTTCAGATACGAATTACTGGCATACCAATTGATACAATATTTCAAGGAAATCATTAAACGACTCGTATGAAAATCGTTAAGATATTAGGTGGATTAGGCAATCAAATGTTCCAGTTTGCATTTGCTCTTGCTCTGAAAAAGAAACATCCTGAGGAAAGGGTGCTTCTCGACTTGAGATGTGCTAGGAATTATCATAAGCATCATGGGTATGAGATTTCTTCTGTCTTCCACACCAACCTTCCTACAGCTTCATGGTCGGAGATTTTACCTCTTGCTTACCCTTACCCTAATTATAATTGTTGGAGAATAGGAGTTAGATTGCTACCCAAAAGGAAAGATACAATCATTGAGGATTTGTCTATGACTTTATTGTCTGACATCACGGAGATTGAACAAAGTAAGTATTATGATGGATATTGGCAACATGAAGAGTATTTCAATGGCATCAAGGATGAAATCATAAAGGCGTTTACTTTTCCTGCCTATCACAATAAAAGGAATCTGGAACTCAGCAAAACGATTCAAACTTGCAACTCGGTTTCTATCCATATCCGACGAGGAGACTATCTGAAAAGTAACATGTACAGGGATATCTGCAACATCGATTATTATAAACAGGCTATCCTGACAATTGAGGAAATGGTACACCCTGACTTATATTGTATATTCTCTGACGATATGGAATGGTGCAAACAGGAAATCGTTCCATTACTCAATAAGCATTCTGTCTTAGTAGACTGGAACAAGAATGGTGATAGCTATAATGATATGCATCTCATGTCTGAATGCAAGCATAACATCATCGCTAATTCTTCTTTTTCGTGGTGGGGAGCCTGGCTGAATAAAAACAGAGATAAGGTCATCATCGCGCCAAAGAAATGGAACAATATTAAGAATTATCAATCACCTGTTTGTAAAGATTGGATTACCCGATAAGTATTTTACACAATGAAATTCTCTGTTCTTATATCTGTATATTTCAAAGAGACTCCCACACATTTATCTGAATGCTTGGAAAGCCTCATCCATCAAACTGTAAAAGCCGACGAGATTATACTGGTGGAAGATGGGAAACTGAACGATGGTTTATATGATGTCATCAACAGGTTCTCTGAGAAATTTCATACTCTTAAGATTGTTTCGTACGAAGAAAATATGGGATTAGGATATGCCCTTCAACATGGTCTGCAACATTGTTCGCACGAACTGGTGGCCCGAATGGATGCCGACGACATCTGCTATCCCGAAAGATTCGAAAAGGAACTCGACATTCTTCTGTCGCATCCTGAGATTACTGTCGTTAGTTCATGGATGTCTACCTTCTCGAAAGATATCTTTCATATCGAGAACATCAAGATGGTTCCGGAATTCGATCATGACATCAAACGATATGCCATATCGAGGAATCCTGTCAACCATCCGGCATGCATGTTTAGGAAGTCTAAAGTTCTGGAAGCAGGTAACTACAAACCCTTCTACCTTCTCGAAGACTACTATCTATGGATTAGAATGATTAACAAAGGCTACATCTTTTATAATATCCAAGAGCCATTAGTATATTTCAGACAATCCAACGACACCTTCGAACGCCGTGGCGGTATAAGATATATACAGTCTGACATTAGATTGCAAACCTATGCATTCCGGAGTGGATTTATCAACATCCGACAATATATCAGAAATCTGGGTATCAGAGTCTTCGTCAGATTGGTACCGAACAAGATTAGGAAATATCTCTATCTGTTTTTTTTAAGAGACAGACAATAAAAGAGCCGTCACTTACGTTTATAATAAGGTGCTCATGAAGAATATTGAAACAAAATATATAGAACGATATAGTATCCACGGGAACGCAGATATAATAGGTAGTAGACTTTCGCAAACTAGCGTCATTATAAAAAGATGTTTTGAAATCCTCTTTGCTTGTTTAGCTCTCATTATCTCTTCTCCCGTCATGCTATTATGCTTTCTCGCTATTCGATGCGAAGACGGCAAACCTTCTATATTCAAACAGGAGCGTATAGGGAAACATGGGCGCCCATTCTATATCTATAAGTTCAGAAGTATGAGAAAGGATGCAGAAAAGGACGGTCCTATGCTTGCCAAACTCCATGGCGACAAAAGACTTACCAAGGTGGGACGCTTTCTTAGAAATCATCATCTAGACGAACTTCCTCAACTGTGGAATGTCTTCATCGGCAACATGTCGTTTGTTGGTCCAAGACCGGAACGTAAGTATTATATTGACAAAATCATGAAGAGAGACCCTAGATATCGGTTGATCCTACAAGTGAAACCGGGTCTTACCTCTTTTGCCACATTATATAATGGTTATACCGACAACATGGATAAAATGCTTCGGAGATTGAGAATGGATCTATTTTATATCCAGAAAAGATCTTTGCTTACCGATGCTTCTATCATCATAAAGACAATCTTTAAAATCCTTTTCGGTAAAATCTTCTAATTAGAATCTTCGGAAATACAGGCGGATACTATCTGACTTCAATATCATCTTTCCCCCTGACAGTTTCTCTACCTTATAATGCTCTTCGAGATGGAATATCCCATAATTGGCAAAATCTACCGGAACTTTTGTCAACAGAGAGTCACCACCCGTCTGATGTTCCATATACTTATACGGTTCACTTATCCACAAACTATCTCCCTTATGCTTGAATCTAAAATAGTAAGAATCTCCTCCACCAGACAACTGAAGGAGTTTTGCCTGTATAGCCCAAAAACGTCTTAAACCAGATACATCATCTTGCTTTTCCGTTGCCAACGTCTCGATAGAAACCATATTCCAGTTTCCGTCGAGTTCTCCATTGTCTATATATTCTAATTCACAAGAAGTGAGGGAAAACATCAAAACCACGAATAGAACAAATATCTTTTTCATAAACCTAGTACTCCTATTTTTGTAACTGTTATCTGAAATCCTGTATTCCGACCTAATATACTTCCAAAGTCCATAGCATAAGCACCCTTTACATCCCAATTTCGATGCAGATGGAATACACCTTCAAACATAACGCTGGCATTATGACGTATCTTGTCAAAAGCATAGTCATAAGTACCGAATCCTTCCTGCCATGTGGCCAATATTCTATAATCAAACGGCTGCACAGGATGCCCCGACAATCCCAGATGGAATCCCCAGAAGCGATTGTTCTCTACCATCAGCATACCATCCGTATTATACAGCGGAGAACGATACAACGGATTACCCATCACTTGTCCCCAATGTTGCCATCCCGGATATATATAATGGTTATAATAGTTATCCTTTCCAGCCACATGATCGCTTATTGTCTCCGTTCTGTCATGATATACAGGACCACTTTGATATCTTGTATAGATATATTCAAAGACAATATCACGAAGCCATCTACCTTGTTTGAGATTGATTTCTGTCCCTAACAGCATATCTTTCATGGGATAATGAAGTAAACGGAGCTTTTCACGCTTATTCCAATTCTCTCCCGTTCCATAACCGTCATAATCGAAGAGGAACATCATCGACTGATCTTCAAAGAAATGATCTATATATAAATGAGCTGCCCACTTATCCGTATCATAGTTCAAACGTGCCACCCAACTACCTAAGTCATCACCTGCCATATTCTCATAGAGTCCTTCTCCTTGATCACCACCACCAGGTATAAAAGAATGCCACATTCCCTTCAGCCCTGTTTCGCCTTGCCATATTCTTACGTTACCCGATGCGTCTGGTTCTCCATAAGCTGTTCCTCCATAAAGGGTGGCCATCTCCAGACCTAACTCTAAGCTCCAATGTTTGATCTTCTCTTTATTTCCTATCTTCAGATAACCGGCCTTACTATGAAACTTCACATCATCAGCATACTTATGATTACAAGATGTAAAATCATGTTGCCAGCGTTCATCGGTCTGCCATCCATAGGCTATATGTCCCTTCATATGCAACCAGCGTCCTCCGATGGGCAATGTCCAGTATTCGGGCAATGCGATACGCACTTGTGGTATCGGACGGGCATTGATTCCCAACGTCTGGGAGCCACTACTCAACGAGTTATTCTTTAATTCCATCGGATATTCTTTGCTACCTATGGTGAGCACGCCATGATGCCATCTCATTTCTCCATACGCCTGCTGTACCACAAACTTACTGGTATAATTCAATGGAACTACCAAGTCTATACCATATCCTATCCCCCAATGGCGATCGGAATCCTTAGATAAAGGGCGACAGATACTTCCGCGAAGATACCCGTTATTCTTTCTCAAGGAACTTAACCCATACTTATTGGCATTCAACCACAACGGAGTTTTCCCACTAGAGAAAGACCCCTGTGTTTCAACACAATATACCAAATTTTGTGTGAGATTATGATGCTTCTCTCCATCCACATTCGTCTGTCCTGTGTATTGCGCATACGATGGCAGAGACATCACAGACATGATAATATATATGATCGTTTGCAATCTCATGGTTTCACTCTTATTATGGTATAATAACGCTGTTACAGATCATTTATTTTAAACTATAGGGATTTTCCCCCTCTACTTTAGGGAAAATCCCCCCACATGGGTGAAATTTAAGAAGTAACTTTGCAAATAATAATTAATACGCATATGAAAAAGTTGATATTAGCCTTCATAGCACTGTTTACCATAACAGTATCAGCAAGCGCCATGAGTTATGAGCAAGCCCGAGAGCAAGCTCTCTTCTTGACGGATAAGATGGCGTATGAATTGAATCTTACAGATGACCAATACGAAGCCGCCTATGAGATCAACCTCGACTATCTGATGGGCATCAACAACTATAGCGACATTTACGGAAATTACTGGCAGCAACGCAATATCGACCTGCAATACATATTGTACGACTGGCAATACCGTAATTATCTCGAATGCTTGTATTTCTATCGCCCTATATATTGGGACGGAGATTACTGGCATTTTAGGATCTATGCAAGATATCCACACCGCAACTATTATTACTTCGGTCGTCCTCACTTCTATGCGGTCTATCGAGGCAGACATAGTTGGAAAAACAATAGTGGAAGAAGTTGGTATAAAGACAGAACCTATGGATACAGAGAAAACGGAAGATACTACGGAATGCGTGATGACTTCAACAACGGAGTATATGGACGCGGACGTTCTTTCGGCAATCTGGACAACCGATCCAACAATACGATACGGCAGAGTTCTACACGGACTACGGTAAGGAAAGGGAACAGTTTCGGAGAGAACAGAAGTTTCGGAAATGCTACCCGACCTTTTGAATCTACCCATCCGAGCAACACGTTTGGTTCAAGGGCAAATAGCTTCGGCAACAGTCGCTCTAACAATACATTTGGTTCAAGAGGTTTCGATAATTCCGCGAGGACTTCCGCACCAAACAGAGGTTCCGGGAGTTTCGGAGGACATCGATAAGATATCAAGAATTATGAAGATAGAAACAAGTTCAATATAATAGACAACAAATTAGAGAGTTATATAATAGAGAGTTATATTAAATCTTACGAGACGACTAATCAGAGAGTTATTTTAAGAGTTAATTATAATTCGCATGTGGAGTGGGTTTGTCGTGAGACACGCTCACTTTTTATGCAGTATTTTTGCTAATCCATACACATTAGCGAACTACAGGAATCATAGTCTTTAGATTGAATAAAGGGGTAACGTGGTTAACTGCGTTGACTACGCAGTTAACTACACAAGAGGATGTTCAGAGGTCGAGCACACGAACTTCAGCGTTCGTCATCTTCTGAACTTCGTTCATAGGTTTATGAAAATACACACTCTGTATTGCTTTGTTGATAATACCATGCCCTACAGCCAGGACTATTTTATCAGGATAAGTCACCTTAAGATAAGTCAGGAAGTTCTGCGCTCTCGATTTCAACTTCTCTAGCGATTCCACATTTTCCGGCCATTCTTTTACATCCTGCAGATCAGGGATAAACTTACCCGTGAAGTCTCCCCAGTCGCGCTCGCGAATCAGTGCAGTAGTCTCTACAGGTTTATGATGTGGCGCGGCAATGATCTCTGCCGTTTGGATACTACGATGCAAATCGCTCGAAATGAAAACATCAATATGGGCATCTTTCATCTGATCACGAACAATCTCTGCCTGATGTATTCCGTTTTCGTTAAGTTCTCCCGGGGTTTGTCCCTGTAGGATTTGTGCTGCGTTGTCTACGGTCTCACCGTGACGTACTAAATACAATCTTGTCATAATGAATGCAATTTGTGTGCAAAAATACAAAAGAATATGGGTTAACGATAAAGGTTTTGCGTTTTTTTATTATATTTGCACAAAACAAGAAAGAGAGTATGAAGATATTACAAAGTCATCTATTCAGAGCTATCTGCGCCATCATCATTGGTGCATTACTCATAAGATATCGTGAAGATATGGTACAGTGGCTGACAATAGCTATCGGTATCTTATTTTTCCTGTCGGGAGTGATCTCCCTTACCGTATATTATGCAGCATTGCGACAGCGTTCCGACACGATCGTCTATGATGCCCATGGCAAACAAATCTCCGGAATGAAGCCAAGTTTCCCTATTGTTGGATTAGGAAGCTTGATTTTGGGACTTATCCTTGCCTTCATGCCACATTCCTTTATCTCCGGTCTGATGTACATACTGGCAGCAATTCTGATACTGGGTGCTATCAACCAGTTCTTCAACCTTGCCTCTGCCCTGAAATTCAGTCGCATCGGTTTCTTCTATTGGCTGATGCCGTCTATCATCCTACTCACGGGCATTTACATCTGCATCAAACCTATGGACAGTGCATCACTACCTCTTCTCATCATCGGTTGGGGTATGCTGGTATATGGTGTCGTGGAATGCATCAATGCCTTCAAGATTCATACCTGTCATAAGACGTGGGAGGAACAAAATAAAATGGCACATGATGCCATTGAGGTGAAAGAGAGCGACACTGACAACTAAATAGTTATATAGTAAAAAGATAATAAGAAATTTTTCCATAGTCTTGTTGGAGACACCTTGCTTGCAGAGAACTCATGTTTAAATAACCTTTCATAGTTTAATTTTCATCTACAAAAAGAGGCTCATAATTCGCAAATTCAGAAATAATGACGAGTTGATTATGAGTATTAAAAATATGAACAAAACGTATTTACCTGATTTTCAGCGAGTTGAGATTTCCACCTTTGATTTCATTCTCGGAAATTACCGGATTTGCAGCATTTCTTAGTTAACTGCGTAAGGCTACAAACCTATTCGCGTAAGTTTACGAAGTTAACTGCGTAAGCTGATGCAGTTAACTTCGTTCAAAAACACAACCTTTTGAGGATTATTTTCGATGGCTTTTGAGAGTGAAAATGCAGTTATACGATCTAGATGAAGCATAATTCGGAACATTTTTTCTTTAACAGTTCCGCGATAAAGTTTAAAGATTGTGAACAAAATACTCAATTCTCATAAACTCGTGTATAACATAAACAGCACTCTGTTCAAATTCTCTTGCAGTTCGGACAAAAAAAGCCTTGTGTCAACAATGTCAAAAGACATGAGATACAAGGCCTTATATTTTTGGACTAACGTTTTCTAATATTACTTCCGATATTAGACTTCTTCCTGAGGAACCAACCCCTCAATATATTTACATAAGATTCCAATACCGGTAACGTTCTCACCTCCCTGTGGGATAATCAAGTCAGCATAACGTTTGGTAGGCTCGATAAACTGCTCATGCATAGGTTTCAACACCTTGAGATATCTGTCGACAACCATGCTCACGGTACGTCCACGGTCAATGGTATCGCGCTGAATATTACGAATCAGTCGTTCATCAGAATCGCAATCCACGAAAATCTTTAAGTCCATCAGGTCACGCAGTTTCTTATTCAACAAGGTCATGATACCTTCGATGATGATAACAGGCTTTGGCTCTACATGTACCGTCTCCGGAAGACGGTTACACTGGATGTAACTATACGTAGGCTGCTCTATGGCAATGCCCTCACGAAGATCATTGATCTGCTTATGCAACAACTTCCAATCGAATGCATCCGGATGGTCGAAGTTGATGGCATGACGCTCCTCCTCTGTCATATGACTCGTATCATTGTAGTACGAATCCAAAGGCACTACGGCTACATAATGTGGAGGCAACGCCTCAACGATTTTCTTTACTACTGTGGTTTTTCCACTTCCGGTACCTCCCGCGATACCAATAATTGTGATATGGTCTTCCTTTACGTTCATAATATCTCGTCAAACATAATTTTATAATATTCTGCTTTTTTCTCTACTGCTAAGGGATAGGCGCGACTACTGCTCGGCATTCGGTAAAGACGGAGGGTTCGTCCTTCGAAAGGAAACTCTACATACGACCCCATCTTCAATTTCTTCGCATCAATACCATAATGTTCTGTAAACACCTTCGTCGCCAACTGTCCTGCCGTAAGTACGCCCTTGCAATCCGGCAATGAGCGAAGCATACCGTCTAGGTCTGCTTCTTCTACGATCTCCAGATCTTTGTCGGAGGCATTGCCCTTTGTGCGACGTATCCGCAAAGCTGTATCAAAAATCGCGACACGCTTCTCTCGGAGAAATTCCTTCAATTCATCCAGACGATATGTCTTATGCGCTGTATCAACAAAATGTAGTTTGTCACCCCAAAAGACGATACCAAAGATACGCCACATATCGTTCATGAAATTGGGATAGTACCATTCCATACACCAACGCTTGGGGGATGGAGGGAAAGTACCCAGCATCAGCAATCGAGCATCAGCAGGAAGCCATGGTTCAAAAGGATGCGTTTCTATCTCCATGAATGTATTATTTTTTTTCCTTCAACAAATAGACAACTACAGGAAGGTGGTCGCTATAGCCATCGAGCCATACGCCGCCGGCACTGGTTCGCTTTGGACTGCCTTTATATTTCCCTTCGGTCTGGAAGAGATAATCACGACGGAAAATCTGATTCTTCCAATATTTTAATGTTGAGAAATCTTTCTTGCCTTTTTGGTTTAATAGATTTGGAGTCATCACAATCTGATCGAAAAGATTCCATGCTCCCTTATATGTCAAAGTACCTACACCTTGCTTCACCAACAGATTATACCATGGGTTGTACATGTCACCCTCGCCTACCTCGTCGACTTCTGGCTTACACTTGAGATATTGTGTCATGCTGGCATTGGTAGGATCATCATTAAGGTCTCCCATGATAAAGACCTTACGAGTAGGGAAAGCATGAAGAATAGAATCCTTGATAGCCTTTACCTGACGGGCTGCACTCTCACGATAGAATCCTGCACTGAATCTACTTGGCCAGTGGCATACAATAACGGTGACATCATCATCGGCCAACTTTCCCGTTACCGTGAGGAAGCCACGAGTGAAGAAGGCGCTATCCTTTTTCAATTCCTGAACATAAGGAAGGAGTTTGCTGTCGGTAACCTGAAACAACTGTGGATTATAGATTAATGCACAGTCTACTCCACGACGGTCAGGACCTTCGATGTGAACATATTTCATGCCACGCTTTGCCAAAGCCGGTTGAGCAACGAGGTCGCTCATCACGCGTGCATTTTCCACCTCACTCACTCCAATGAAGGCACAACCTACATTCGGAAGGACATCGGTACCCATCTCGGCAAGTACCTTCGACATATTATGAAGTTTATGTGAATACTTGAGACCGTTCCATCCTCTGGCTGGAAGATACTCATAATCGTTTTTCCCTTTGTCGTGACAAGTGTCGAAAAGGTTTTCCTGATTGTAGAAGCCCACTGCATAGCATGAAAACTTTTTCTGGGCAAAAGATGCCAAACTAACAAAGAGCAGAATGGCCAGTAAAAGCTGCTTTTTCATATTTTCTATTTATTTATCCTCAAAATCATTCTGCAAATATCGGTATTTATTCTTAAAAAAGCCATCTTTTAACTGAAAATTTAATCAAATTTCTTTTCTTTTTTAAAATTTATTTCGTTACTTTGCAGCCAAAGTATAATATTTATTAATAAAGACTATGCAGAAAAAGGTAAAAATCGCTGTGATGGCGTTCTGTTACAGTCCTTTGGTCTTCGCTCAAAATGTAAATTCTGAGAATCAAGCTAAAGCTCTTGACGAAAATGCCTTCACTTTCACCGAAGCACAGTTGGGTGAGGATGACAACATGTCTCAGAATGTTACCATCCTAAATTCAACAAACAATGCGTATGCATCTGAAGTGGGATTCCTATTCTCACCTATGCGTTTCCGTTATCGTGCATTAAACCAGAAGTACAATGAGGTCTATATCAATGGCGCTTCCATGAACGATATGGAATCAGGACAGTTCAGATTCTCTAACATCGGAGGTTTAAACCGTTTCACCAGAAACGTTGAGTTTGCTCTTCCTTTTGAATCAAACAACTTCGCTTATGGTAGTATTGCGGGTAGCAACAACTACGATTTTCGTGCTGGAAGCATGGGAGCAGGACAGTATATCTCCCTTGCCGGTGCTAATCGCAACTACACACTTCGTGGTATGTATACCTATGCTTCAGGCTTTAACGAGAAAGGTTGGGCTGTAGCTGCTGGTCTTACTTACCGCTGGGCTAACCATGGATATGTAGAGGGTACTTTCTATAATGCGCTTTCTTATTTCTTTGGCGTCCAGAAGAAATGGAACAATGGACATTCACTGAGTTTCACAACTTGGGGTAACCCTACCGAGCGCTCTACTCAGGGTGCTTCTACCGATGAGGCTTACTGGATGGCTAACGATTATTACTATAATCCATATTGGGGTTATCAGAACGGACATAAGCGTAACTCTCGCGTCGTTAACGACTTTGCTCCTTCTGGCATCCTTACCTGGGACTGGGACATCAACGATAAAACGAAGTTGACTACTTCTGTCTTTGGTAAATATAGTATGTATAAGAGCACTAAGTTGAACTATAACAATGCAGAGAATCCTCAGCCTGACTACTGGAAGAATATGCCTAGTAGCTACTATGATGTATGGGGAAACTATAATGCAGCCGACGAGGCTCAATGGCAACGCTCTTACGATTACTGGACTAGCATGAAGATGCATCGCCAGATCAACTGGGACCGTTTGTATTATGCCAACAAAAATACTGACGGTGATGCTATCTATTACATACAGGCTAAGCATAATGATAACTTGATGCTGAGTATGTCTTCTGCTTTGACTCATAACTTTACTGAGAAGCAGACTCTGAATGTTGGTATCAACCTTGCTGCCAACACAGCTCGTCACTATCAGACTATAGATGATTTGCTCGGTGCTAGTCAGTTCCACAATATCAATACTTATGCTGTAGGTGAGTATGCTCTTTCTAACCCACTCGTTCAGTATGACCTGAATACCGTTGATGCAAATGGTAATGCAAAATCTGTTGGCGTCGGTGATACTTTCGGTTATGATTACCGCCTCAACGAGCGTAAAGCTTTGGGATGGTTAAGTTGGAGCGAGGTATTCGGTATCGCTCACTATACTGCTGCTGCCAAGATTGGTTATACAAATATGTATCGTAACGGATATATGCGCAACGGTTTGTTCGCTGACAACTCTTACGGTAAGAGCAAAAAGGCTGACTTCGTGGATGGCGGTGTCAAGTTGAGTTCTTCTTTCGCTATGGCTCCTGGTCATACCTTGGCTTTGGGTATCGGATATGAGAAGCATACACCAACAGCCGCTACTGCTTTCTCGGCTCCTGAGATGAACAACGACTTCGTACTCAACTTGAAGAATGAGAACATCTATAGCGCTGAAGCTAGCTATCAGTTCCAGAACGGATGGTTACATGCTAACATCGGTGGTTACTATAACTATATGAGTAATGGTACGGAGTGGCAGAACTTCTACTTCGATGATGTTAACTCTTTCACTTACGTAAGTCTTACCGACCTTCGCAAAGCTTATTATGGTTTAGAGGCTGGCTTGAACGCAAAACTTACTTCATGGTTGAACTTCAAGGTTGTAGGTACTATCAGCGAGGCTAAATATCTGAACAATGCTACCGCAACATATTTGATCTCTACAAAAGCCAACGTCACTTCAGAGACTGTCTACAGCAAGAATATGCGCGAGAGTGGTACTCCTCTGAAGGTTGCCAGCTTGGGTCTTGACTATCATCTCGGTGGCTGGTATATCGACTTGAACGCTAACTATTATGATGATATCTATCTCTCTTGGTCTCCTAGCATGCGCTACGAAAGCACTTTGAAGACTACAAAGAGCATCGACATCAATACCGGTGAATATATCGCTCCTGAACAGGCTAAGGGTAAAGGTGGTTGGATGGTAGACGGAAGCATCGGCAAGAGCTTCAGACTGAGAAACGGTCATCAGTTGAACTTCAACTTCTCTATAACCAATATTCTGAACAACCAGAAGATGGTATCAGGCGGTTATGAACAGAGTCGTAGCGACTATACCGTAACCGATGCCGGAGATTACAACAAGGCCCGTACCTATAAGTTCTCTAAGAACAGCAAGAAGTATTATGTATTCGGTACCAATGGAATGTTCCAGGTATCTTATAGATTCTAAAATAGAAAATCATGAAGAAATTTAAATATATCGCATTAGGACTCACGGGGCTGCTCTTCGCATCTTGTATGGGTGCAGACTATGCTGATCCGGACGATAGCATTCCACCATATGGTAACAATTCTATCATAGGAACCAATATCATCAGCATCGACTCTTTGAAAAATATCAACGAGTATGCTAATGCTATCGATAACAATGGCTATAAACTCATCGACCAGGATATCCAAATCAAGGGTATCGTAACGGGTAACGATAAGATGGGAAATATCTATAAGGAGATTTCTCTACAAGATAAGACGGGTGCTATCTTGATTCGCGTAAATCAGGGTGGGCTCTTCGCTACTCTCCCTGTAGGTCAGGAGGTTCTCATCAATCTGAAAGACTTATACATCGGTGGATATGGCAAACAGGCTCAGCTCGGTTTGCTGTATAATGGTTCGGTAGGCTATATCGACCGCTATAGCTTCAACAAGTTCTATCGTCTGATGGGTAATCCAGACAAGGCTAAGGCTGAGGCTCTTGCTGAGGAATTCGACCTGAACAAGGTTAACGACGAAACTTATCTCAAGAAGAATGCCGGTAAACTGATGTATATTAAGAATGTGGCTTTTTCTGACGCTAACGGTAAGAATACATACGCTCCTAAAGGTAGCGACCAAAGCATTAACCGTGGTTTGAAGAATGCAAAGACTAGTCAGAACATTTCTACTTCCAACTTGGTGGTACGCACAAGTACTTATGCTAAGTTTGCTAATGAGGTGTTACCAAGTGGTAGCGTGGACATCACGGGTATCTTCACACGATTCAACAAGACTTTCCAGATCTTGCTCCGCGGAACTGATTCTACAGAGATCTGCCCAAGTCTGAAACCTTTCCTCACTGAATCATTCGGTGAAAGCCAGGGGCAATTCTCCATCGACAACATTGCATTGAGCGAAGGTGTTGACCATGTGTGGGCATGGGCTTCTGCACAATATGGAATGAAGGCTTCTGCTAATATCAGCAAAAAGAATTATGCTACACAGAGCCGTTTGGTTTCTCCTGCTATCGACTTGAGCAAAGCAAAGGGTGCTACCTTGACTTTCGATCAGGCAGGTAAATTCTTCAGCACTTATGCCAACGACTGCAAAGTTCAGGTGTCTACAGACTTAAAGAACTGGACTGACCTTACTGTGTCTGAGGAGTTGACTGGTAAGAACTGGAACTTCGTGACAACTACTTGCGACTTAAAACCTTATGTCGGCAAGACTATCTATATCGGATTCCTTTACACCAGTACTGCTGAAGCTGCTGCGACATGGGAAATTAAGAATGTAACAGTAGAATAATACTCATCAAGTAAAAAAAACAAAAAACAATAAATATGAAAAAGCTTATTTGTTCAATGTTTGCATTGGCAATGACTGCCATGACATTCGTAAGTTGTGAGGATGTTCCTATGCCTTACACTCTTCCTACCGATAATGGTGGAAAAACCGAAGATACCGTTGCTGCTACCGGTACCGGTACTCAGGCAGACCCTTACAACGTTGCTGCCGCAGTAAAGTTGATCAAAGGTCTTGAGGCTGGCATACAGACTGAAACTGCTATCTACGTAAAAGGTAAGGTGAAGAGTTTCGCTAGTGACTATGCTTCTGCTATCAGCGGATTCGGTAACGCTAACTATTATATCACCGATGATGGCAACAACGAGTTGTACATCTTTCAGAGCTATTACTTAGGTGGTGCGAAATTTACTTCAGCAGACCAGCTCAAGGAGGGTGACGAGGTTGTTATCTATGGTAAGTTCGTAAACTATAAGGGTAACACTCCTGAGACTGTAGGTAAGGGCGCTTCTCATATCTATTCTCTGAATGGCAAGACTTCTTCCACCAACACTCCTACTGTTACCGAGGAACAGAAAGGTGATGGTACTCTGGCTAAGCCTTACAACCCTGCTGCAGCATACGTAAAAGCTTCTTCTCTCGACGGTGAGGGTAAGATCGAAAACGTTTATGTTTCTGGTATCGTTTCTAAAGTTGAGGTGAGCACACAGTTTGGTAACGCTACTTACACCATCTCTGAGGATGGCAAGACTACCGGTACTCAATTCTCTATCTACCGCGGTTTGTATCTCGAGGGTGCTAAGTTCAAATCTGCCGACCAGTTGAAGGTTGGTCAGAAGGTTGTTGTATTGGGTACTCTTGTAAACTACATGGGTAACACTCCTCAGATGACAAAAGATAGTAAGTTGATCTCTGTCGAAGGTGAGGGTACTACTCCTGAGGCTGACGATGAAATCGCTGTCAGCAGCTTCGGTTTGGGCAACACCACAGATTGGGGCACACAGACTATGGCTGATGGAACCAAGATTATCGCTGATAAGGGTACCGGAAGCAATGTTCCTAAGTATTATAGTGCAAGCAATGGTACAATCCGTATGTATCCTGGTAACTCGCTGACCTTTGAGGCTACCAAGAAGATTGAAAGCATCGTATTCACATGCGACAGCAGCAATGGTACAAACTATACTGCTGAAGGTAAAGTTACGGTTACTTTTGGTACAGTCGCTCTCAATGATCTTGTATTTACTATCAGCGGAATCAACAACACAAAGGTAACGATTACAAATAGTAATACCGCTACCGGAAGTAAAACTCAGCTCAGAATAAAAAGCTTCAAGATCGTCTACGCTAAGTAATTTAGATAAACTTTCATAAAAAAAAATGTAGGATGCGAAAATCTTTGTATTTTTGCATCCTATTATTTTTTGTACGTATGAAAAGAAATAAGTTTTATCTCATAGCTCTTGCAGCTCTGACAGTTCTTGCAGGATGCAGTAACGACACGGAAACTACAGACGGTGACAGCGAAATCAACATCAACAAGAATGTTGTAACAGGCAATCTACCTTCTGAAGTTACACGACTGGAGTTTCCGAAACTAAAGGACGGAAACAATTGCGTCATTGTGCATTATGCAAAAGAACCGGGAGGTACTAACAAGGACGTTAACTATGCCGTGGAATGGGATACTAAGAAGAAGGCTAACAGATGGACTTGCTACATCATGACGACTAACAATCAACAGGATATCGTCAAAAGAAAACCTTATACATCAACAGCAGACCAATATCCACAAGACCCGAATCTGCCAAATTCATACCGATTCTCCACAGACCCTTTCAGAGGTTCCGGATATGACCACGGACATCTATGTCCGTCAGCAGACCGATTATACTCAAGAGACGCAAACGATCAAACTTTCTATCTGACGAATATGATTCCGCAACCTCATGACTTTAATGCTGGTATGTGGGAGAAAATGGAAGCTGAAGTAAGAAGACTCCTAGAAAAGCAAGTAAGCTTTGATTTGAGTCATTACAAGGTTGACAAAGATACTTTGTTCGTCGTAAAAGGTGGCACAATGGATAAGAGCGACCAAATAGCAAGGACGCTCAGCAATGGCTTGATCGTGCCAAAATATAATTATTGCGCTCTTCTCATGAAATGCCATGATGGATATATGGCCATGGGATTCTGGTTCGACCAAACTAAAAACTATTCGGATTCTGATAAACCAGAGAACTATATCGTAAACATCGATGAACTGGAATCTCTCACAGGGATAGACTTCTTCTGTAACCTACCCGATGAGATTGAAAATCGTATAGAAAGACTTCCACGGGAAAACTTGAAAAGAATCTGGGGATACTAACAACTCTCGTGGTTCCTTTAAAATATATTGATAATATGCAAATAACTCGCAAATTATTTGCTAATTCCCAAAAATCTTCGTAAATTTGCGCCCGATTACGCTCTAAGAGTCGTAAAAGACCCCGAAACGTGATATAACATTATTAATAATATTATAATTTTAAATTAAAATGAAAAAAGGTATTCATCCAGAAGACTATCGTCCCGTCGTATTTAAGGATATGTCCAACGGCGATATGTTCCTTTCACGTTCTACATGCAAGACTACAGATACAGTAGAATTTGAAGGTGAGACTTACCCAGTAGTAAAGATTGAAATCTCAAGCACTTCTCACCCATTCTATACAGGTAAGAGCAAGCTTGTTGATACTGCAGGTCGTGTTGACCGCTTCATGAACCGTTACGGTAAGTTGAAGAAGTAATATATACCTTTTTGATTTAAGGATATATTAAGTACGAAAGTGCATTTAGACGTAGTTGCATATGCGTTTGAATGCACTTTTTCTATGCCCATAAAAAAAGGTCGCACAACTCTCGTTGCACGACCCACAGCTAATCTCAAGTTAATTCTCGCAAGTGGAGTTTTGTTATCTCCTTATCAATTTCTTTTCACCCTTTATCTCTTGCTTCTGTAAATCCGTACTACCGAAATTGCGAATAGAAGAAGCCCTCGTTGAAGACTTGGCGCTCTCTGTACGGGTCAAGTCGATATAAATCATATCTTTGTTGTTGGTCCCTGCCATATATCCTCTGAAGATACCTGTAGATTCTTCTAGACGGAAACCATAAGTGCTGGCACTGATGTCCATCACATAAGTAGATCCACTGGCATACTTTATATATATGTTACCATTATAGTCGATATACCAAGTAAACTTTAAAGTCTGTCTCTCATTTCCCGATACGTCTATCTCCACACCTGTACCTTTGATCGCATTAGTATTCGCCTGTACGAATGTCATCGCTACATCAAAAGAAGCTTGTTCACCAGTAGTTCCGTTAGTAAACTGCATCTGTCCGGTCCACTTACCACTCAACACCTGAGCCTCATCGAGAAGGGTGTTACCTTGCTGTCCGCCACCATTATAGTTTCCACCATTGTTGTAATAACCGTTATTCCAGTTATAATAGCCATTACTATATCCATACCACCAAGGTGTATGATCGCCATACCAAGGTCTGTCATACCAATAGCCACTATCATCATACCAGTAGTCGCTATCACAACTTGTCATCATAAGAGGCGATGTTGCTACCATCAGCATCAATATAAAATGAGTAAACCTTTTCATATCTTTCCATTTTTAAATTCTACTTTTATCTTGTTTTCAATAGCAAAAGTAAACAAAATCCCCATAGCTAGATAGTATTTTTTCCTATTTTGCTATGGGGATTTCCCTATTCTATTTAGTAAGTTGCCGATATGTCTGTTTATCGCTTGTTTTCTATCGCCCCTTTGGCATAACTATCATAGTTTCTGCTATCAGAGATTAGGTCAATATTGACGTTACGCCCAGATCCATCATCAATATAACCACGGAGATGACCACCATCGGTCGTGATGCCATAGATATAGAACCTGCGACCATTCTCAAAAGTGATCTCTACCTCACTACCCTTTACCCAATATTCAAAACGAGAACGAGAAGCACTCTGATTATTACGAGTGAAATCTATTTCATAACCATGACCATGACGAGAACCTAGGTCTCCACTAAAATGAAAGATGGTGTAATAATGGCCTCCTTGATCCAAACTCCACCAACTCTTATAGTAATTGGTAGAAATCGTACCTCTCCACGTGCCTTGGATATTCATTGCAATCATCTGATCTTCATCACATGATGTAAAACACATGCTCATCAATGCTACAAATGCTATTGATAATAAAATCGAAAGTCTTTTCATAACTGTTTTTTATTAATCTTTAGTTTATGCTGCAAAGGTAGAAATTATTTCCCGCCTAGACTCAAGAATATTCATATTATTCGTATAGAATTCCCCATTTTATCAGAGGGAATCCCTATAAATGATGAAAAAAGCGAAAAACACTTGCTTTTATAAAAATTAATTATTATTTTTACTCCCAAAACAGTATTCGCATTTGATCATTAGATTAATTTAATACCAACGGAATGAGATTTTGTGGAAGGATTATATTACTTATTTTTCTCTTAGCGTGCTCTATTATCGATAAAGCGCAACCTTTTTGCGATGTTCGAAAATATTCATTGACGGATGGTTTAGCTGCCAATACGATTGCTGACTTTAAGCAATCTAATGATAAATTGATGTGGTTTGGTACTTGGAACGGACTTTCCTATTACGATGGATATACTTTTAAGACTTTTCGCGATGGACCAGACGATATAGACTGGATCACAACGAATCGTATCCGTTCTATTCATCCCAACTCTCATAATGATATTTGGTTTATCACCTACGACCATCGACCTTATATTTTCACTACACACGATATACAGTTTATCAATGTGGCTGCATCGCTACGTGAACGCCTCAAGACGACGTTGCTCGTCGATCAGGTATATACCTTGCAGAATGCTACTTGGCTGGTGAGCAAGGACCATAAGATATTGATCCGCTCCAACGAATTGTTAAAAGGTGCTCTTAAAGACGAATGTGAGATATTTATTGCCGGAAAAAGTATCTATCGGGGAGGAAAAGTGTTCTATATCAAGAACGACTCACATGGTCGCGAATGGGTCCTTACAACCAAAGGTACTTATGTGTATAGTCCATACCAAAAACCTTTCTATTGTAACGTTTCGTTCTTCTGGTTGGAGAATATCGGGAAACGTGTGTTCCTAGCATCAAAAACGGGAGAACTTGCGGAATACATTGGTGAGAATCAAATGAAATGGTGCAAGATTCCATCTGAAATCAAAGAAATTCGAGAAATCAAAGTGTACGACAAAAACACACTGTTACTGGCTACGAATATCGGTTTGGTAACCTTCGATGTGAACAGGGGGACAACAAGGATGTGGAATTTGCAAAATCCGAACAATCCATCGACTGAAGTCACGAGCATCTATGTCGACACCCATAAGAACATCTGGGCGTTTACTAAGGGCTCCGGCATCACACGTATCAATCTGAAAGATAACACGAGTCAATGGATGCAAGCTGACCTACCTGAAGAAAAGGCAACCCGAACGGATCTCGAACTCATCTTAGAGGATGAGTATGGTGTACTATGGATGATACCTCGACATGGTACCTTCTGCTACTATGACACAAAGAAGAAAGAACTCGTACCTTATATGTTGACGACAAATAACGCAGCCAACTATCCTGTAAGAAGGATCAACAAATATGTCATCAGCGACCAACGGATATTATGGATAACAGGATATTATGATTTGGTACAAATCAATTTCAATTATCAGACCTATCTTGAAAGTAAACTGGATAGGGGGATATCCAGTGTACGCTCTATTCTTTTGGACAGCAAAAAGCGATACTGGAATGGATACAAGAATGGTACGATACAGATACTCGATAAAGATAAGCATATCCTGGGATATTTGAACTCAGCGGGACAGATTCAGCATGAACAGACGACATTCGTAAACTCTGGTGTCTACTCGCTCTACGAGGACAACAAACATCGCATATGGATAGGTACCGACAAGGAAGGATTATATGTCCTGAATACAGGTAACAAGCTTACACGTTTTATGCCAGATGCGAAGGACAGGTATGCTCTAAAAGGAAATAAGATATATGACGTGCAAAGCGACAAGAAAGGGAGGCTCTGGGTAGCAACCTTTGGTGGTGGATTGAATCTGGTTGACGAAAGTACAGGAAAAATTAGATTCATCAACACGAACAATACTCTATCGTTACCAAAGAATAAATTTACGAATTGTAGAAGGATATTCTTAGGCAACCACGATGAAATCATTATCGGGACAACAGATGGTCTGGTTTCTTTCTCGGATAAATTCAAGAGTCCGGACAAGATCAAATATTTTCTTTCACGACATATCGAGAACGATACCACTTCGCTATTGTCTGACGACGTGATGAGTTTGATTATCCGACCAGACGGTTGTACCTTCGTGGCGACAATGGGAGGAGGACTTCAGTTTGCCAAACTTCCTACCCTACTCAAGGATAATCTGCAGCTTACCTATGTAAGAGCCATAAACCCTGAGGAAGGTATTATACAAAGCATCATCGAAGACAAAAATAAAAATATATGGTTGATACGAGAATCGAGTATCGACAAGTTTAACCCTGTCACAAATCGCATGAACATATATGGGCCTAACGACTTCTGTAATGATGCGGAATTTACTGAGGCTAGACCTGTAAAGGATATAGAATCCGACGAGATAAGTATTGGAACGAACCGAGGGGCATTTACTTTCAAGCCTACTACTTTAATACAATCCAACTATAGTCCGGAAGTGATGTTCACAAGTGTACATTATCTAGATGGTACTGAGCAACCTATCTTAAACGTAAACGTACTCGAGATACCTTCTGATAAGCGTAACCTTACCATCAACTTTGCATCGCTCGACTATACTCGCAATTATCAGATGAAATATGCTTATCGTATCAAAGAGGAAGGAAGCAAATGGCATCTGTTAGGAGAAAATCATAGTATATCCTTCAACCGTATCCCTCATGGTACTTTCACGATTCAGGTAAGGGGTACCAACACACATGGTATATGGAGTAAGAAGGTGAAGGACTTAAAAGTACATGTAGAGGCAACCTTCTGGGAAAGTATCATAGGAAGAATCGTACAGATCATATTCGTCCTATTTATCATCTTCTGGATTGTGTACTTCTTCATCCTGAGAAACCAACATGGTATAGACAAGAAAATCAATAAACTAAAGACTAAGTTCTATTCGAATGCGTCTCATCAGTTGCGCACCCCTCTTACTCTTATCGGCGGTCCTATCGACGAAGTATTACAGAAGGAACCTTCTCTCAGCGAGAGCAGTAAGGAACTGCTGAATATCGTAAGGAGAAATACAGCAAAAATGCTCGATATGGTAAACCAGATGCTAAACTATAGCATTGATGGTAAAAACTACATTGATGATATTATAGACGATGGTAATGCAAGATATTTCATGGTGAACGACTCTGCACAAACTACCACCAACATAAACGAGAACTCACGTGAAAAGGAAAATACTATCCTTGTCGTAGAAGATAATAAAGACTTACGCACTTATCTATATAATATATTGTACAACGACTACAACGTGATCTTAGCAGAAAACGGATACATCGGTATAGAAAAAGCCAGAAAATATATGCCTGACTTTATCATTACCGATATCACGATGCCTGTTCTTGATGGACTTACCATGATACGCATGATTCGTGAAGATTCTGATATCAATCATCTGCCTATCATCATTCTGTCTGCCCGTGCATCTGAGAAAGACAGGAACCTAGGCAATGAACTGGGGGTCTTGGGATATATCACCAAGCCTTTCTCGGCTACTTATCTGAAAGGACGAGTAGATAATTTTATCGCTCAACGTAAAGCGATGCAACAGCAGTTACTGTTCAAGATAAGAATCTTGAACAATGAAGAAAATAGTAATCAGCAAAACAGTCTGAATGACTATCATCCAAATGCCGGAATATATAATGAAGATGGGCTCCAATATCAAGATGAGAAATCTTCTATACAAGGGATAAATGACAAGGTGATACAGAAAGTGATACTATATCTTGACGAGAACTTGAGTAATCCTAATTTAAAGATAGACCATATAGCTATCGAGATGGGAATGAGCCGAAGTGTATTATATAGTAAAATTAGAAATGCCGTTGGTATGTCACCAGTAGGATTCGTAAGACATATCAGAATATTACGCGCAGAAGAATTGATAAGTCAAACAGAGGATTCCTTCTCACAAATCGCATATGCCGTAGGATTCTCTGACCCTAAATATTTCACCAAAGTATTTAAGAAAGAGACCGGTATGACCCCAAGCGAATATCGTGATTCGAGCAAATAAACGAAAAAAGGTAAAATTTCCACCTAGATAAACGGAATTTACTACCTTCGAAAAGAATAAACTCTTATCTTTGCAACAGTTCTTAGAAAAGTTAAATGATAGATTAATCGTAAGACTTCCACATTTTTAGAAGTCTGAAAAGTATTCCGGACGTTGTGAAACGTCCGGTTTTTTTTAAACTTAAATAATGTCAATTGTTGAGTTAAGGCTAAAAAAATTATTATATTTGCAATCATAGAACGGAATATAAGAATTATACATATAATACAAAAGAAAATGAGAACAGTTTACGAATTCTCTGTAAAAGACAGAAAAGGTAAAGATGTGTCACTAAAAGAGTATGCTAACGAGGTTTTACTCATCGTCAATACTGCTACAAAGTGTGGATTCACTCCACAATACGAAGAACTGGAAAAACTATACGAGACTTATCATGCACAAGGTTTCGAAATTCTCGATTTCCCTTGCAACCAGTTTGGTCAGCAGGCTCCTGGTACCGACGAGAGTATTCATAAATTCTGCAAGCTGAACTATGGTACGGAATTTCCACGATTTAAGAAATTAAAGGTAAATGGTGATGATGCTCACCCATTATATAAGTTTTTGAAAGAACAAAAGGGGTTCGCTGGTTGGGATGAGTCACATCCTATCTATCCTGTCCTTGATAAAATGCTTTCTGAAGCAGATGCTAACTATAAGGATAATCCTGACATCAAATGGAATTTTACTAAATTCCTGATCAACAAAAAAGGACAGGTAGTAGCTCGCTTTGAACCTACAGAGAAGATTGAACATATTGCTCAACAGATTGAAGAACTTCTAAAATAAAAAGATATGGCTGACAGAGAATATACAAGATGCCTGATTATCGGTTCTGGCCCTGCTGGTTATACAGCTGCCATTTACGCTGGTCGTGCAAATCTGCAACCTATAGAGTATTGTGGTCTGCAGATTGGCGGACAACTCACAACAACAACTATTGTGGAAAACTTCCCTGGCTATCCACAAGGCGTAGACGGAAATCAGATGATGATGGATCTGCGCAGTCAGGCTACAAACTTTGGTGTGGACATCCGTGATGGTGTTATCACCAAGGTAGATTTCTCCAAGAAACCTTATGTCGCTACTACTGACAGAGGCGCAGAAATAGAAGCTGAATCTATTATCATCGCAACAGGTGCCACAGCAAAGTATCTGGGACTCGATGATGAGAAGAAATACATGGGACAAGGTGTTAGCGCATGTGCTACATGCGACGGATTCTTTTATCGTAAAAAGGTTGTTGCTGTGGTAGGTGGCGGAGATACTGCTTGTGAGGAAGCTAACTATCTAGCTGGACTTGCCAGTAAGGTGTACATGATCGTACGTAAACCATATCTTCGTGCCAGTGAGGTAATGAAGAAGCGCGTGGAGGAAAACGAAAAAATCGAAATCCTTTATGAAACAAACACCTTAGGCCTATTCGGTGACAATGGTGTGGAAGGTGCTCATGTTGTATACCGTAAAGGAGAAAGTGACGAAAAGAAATATGACATCGCCATAGACGGATTCTTCCTTGCTATCGGTCATAAGCCACAAACTGATATCTTCAAGGGTAGTATGGATATGGACGAACAGGGATTCATCAAAGTAAATGGTATCAACCAGAAGACAAACATTGATGGTGTATTCGCCGCAGGAGATGTCTGTGACCCTCATTATCAACAGGCTATCATTGCTGCCGCAACAGGAGCTAAAGCAGCTTTAGATGCTCAGGAATATCTGAATCAGATAGGGAAATAATATCCAAGATATACTCCAAATAGAAAAGCTGTGCTAATAATCTTATAAGTTAGCACAGCTTTTTTCGTACTTTCATATCATTCTGTCGTTTTTCTCATTTATTTTATATACTTTTGTAAGTAATTTGATCATTTAACGCAAATATTAAAAGACCAATAACTAAAATAATCATATTATGAGACAAAAGAAATTTATTCTACAAGAGAAAGACATTCCTTCACAATGGTATAATATTCAGGCCGACATGGTCAACAAACCGATGCCTCCTCTAAATCCGACTACACATGAGCCAATGAAGGCAGAAGACTTGATGCATATCTTCAACGAAGAATGCTCTAAACAGGAATTAGATCAGAAACATGCATGGATAGATATTCCGGAAGAAGTTCGCGACAAATATACATTTTACCGTTCTACTCCTCTCGTTAGGGCTTACGCATTAGAAGAAGCACTCAACACTAAGGCTCATATCTACTTTAAAAACGAATCTACAAATCCTTTAGGATCTCACAAAATAAATTCTGCTCTCCCTCAATGTTACTATTGTAAGCAAGAAGGCGATACTAACGTAACGACGGAAACGGGTGCTGGACAATGGGGAGCAGCGCTAAGCTATGCCGCTAAATTGTATGGACTTGAAGCTGCTGTGTATCAGGTAAAAATCACGATGCAACAAAAACCATATAGAAGTATCATCATGCGTACCTTTGGAGCGACTGTGGAAGGTTCCCCTTCGATGTCAACACGTGCAGGAAAAAATATCATCACACGAGATCCTCAACATCCGGGTTCATTAGGAACTGCTATCAGCGAGGCTATAGAATTGGCTACAACTACTCCGGGTTGCAAATACACTTTGGGAAGTGTGCTCAACCATGTGGCCCTGCATCAGACCGTTATCGGATTAGAGGCAGAAAAACAAATGGAGATGGCTGGTGAATATCCCGACAAGGTAATTGCTTGCTTCGGTGGAGGTAGTAACTTCGGAGGTACGGCATTCCCTTTCATGCGACATATTTTCGATGGTAGTCACAAAGATACAGAGTTTATCGCCGCAGAACCTGCGAGTTGTCCTAAACTGACAAGAGGTAAATTTGAATATGATTTCGGTGATGAGGCTGGATACACACCTCTTCTTCCGATGTATACCTTAGGACATGACTTTAAACCTGCCAACATTCATGCTGGTGGTTTGCGATATCATGGTGCTGGTATGATTATCTCGCAATTACTGAAAGACGGATATATGCACGGCGTAGATATTCCGCAGTTGGAGACATTTCAGGCTGGTATGTTGTTCGCACGTACAGAGGGCATTATTCCTGCACCTGAAAGTTGTCATGCCATTGCCGCAACAATACGAGAGGCTAAGAAGGCCAATGTAGAAGGAAAAGCTCCTGTAATCTTGTTCTGCTTGAGCGGTCATGGACTCATTGATATGCCTTCTTATAATAGTTACATCAATGGTGACCTCATGAACTATAACGTTACCGAAGAAGAAATTGAAAAATATCTGAAAGGAGTACCTCAGGTGGATATGAATAGCCTTAAGCTATAAACAAAAAAAATCAGGACTCATAGTAATATGCTCACGCACCTTAACTATTAGTCCTTCATCTTCTAAAATCCTTCGTTTATCAGGACCGATGTCCTGGCGAAGGTTCGCTTTTTTTAAGTGGTCTTCTAATTAACTACTCTTGAGTTAATTCATTCGCATTAAACATCTTATTACTTATTCTCTATTTTGTAAAAGCCCCGACGTCTTTACTCTGTTTCACGTAGGTGTTTTCGAGACTCTTTTTTATCTATTCACGTTTGCAAAGATACTATTTTTTTTTGAAATACACACATAAAATTGTATCAAATTGGTGCATATTTTGTTACATCAATATATTTTATGTACATTCTATTATTTTTCATGGCCTAACTGCGTATTTATATCGCCTAAAATTCGTCTTTTATTGGCAATAATACAATCATTTCATATTATTTGGTGGATAAAAGCACTAATATATAAGTTTTGAGTACCATTTATCCACCAAATTATAAAAACTACGCACTTATTTTTTCTAATAGATTACATGCTTCTTCTACAGAATGCACATCTTTTATACTCATAAAGCGCTTACTATTTTTCTCCTTAAGTTTTGCACGTTGTATCGCAATCGTCGCATAATTGATGATCTTACCAAACATCTGACTCTGATAGAATACACTCTTGCTGTTGGCAACAAATTGGAGTTGCATGATTCCTTGGCGAAGGATAATCTTCTCACATCCCAATCGCTTGCCCAAACGACGAAGACGAACGACTTGCATCAATTCCTCGCCCTCTTTTGGAACAGCACCGAATCGGTCGATAAGACGCTTGCGATATTCTGCCAACTCCGTATCATCCTCTATACGATCGAGTTCACGATAAAGAAGCATACGCTCACTACTTCCCGGAACATAATTATCAGGGAAATACATTTCCAGATCACTCTCTATCGAACAGTCGTCAACAAAGTCATCACCTGTTACTTGCTTTCCTTCTGCGATTTGTTCTGCATACAAATCCTGGAACTCATCATTCTTTAATTCTGCAAGAGCCTGATTAAGAATCTTCTGATAGGTCTCATAACCTAAATCTGCCATAAATCCACTCTGTTCAGCTCCCAACAGATTACCCGCGCCACGAATATCAAGATCCTGCATGGCCAAATTGAATCCACTACCAAGTTCTGAGAACGTTTCCAACGCCTCCAAACGGCGACGAGCGTCTTGACTAAGCACACTCTTAGGAGGTGCCAGCAGATAGCAGAAAGCCTTACGGTTGGAACGCCCTACTCTACCACGCATCTGGTGGAGGTCTGACAATCCGAATCTATGGGCATCATTGATGATGATGGTATTGGCATTGGATATGTCTATACCATTTGCCACAATCGTCGTAGAGAGCAATACATCATAATCATAGTTCATGAACCCCATAAGTATATTTTCCAGTTCCTCAGGTTTCATCTGTCCATGTCCTATAGCGATGCGCGCATCCGGAACATATTTATGAATCAGTTCTGCTATAGCCGGCAGATTATTGATTCTATCGTTTACGAAATACACCTGTCCGTTACGACTCATCTCAAAGTTAATAGCATCTGCTATCACCTCGTGTCCAAATGTTGTCAACTCGGTTTGAATTGGATAACGGTTTGGTGGTGGTGTACGGATAATACTCATATCTCTTGCTCCCATCAACGAGAATTGCAAGGTACGAGGTATCGGGGTTGCCGACATCGTCAAGGTGTCGACATTCGATTTCAGTTTACGAAGTTTTTCTTTCGTAGATACACCAAACTTCTGCTCCTCATCAATAATAAGAAGTCCCAAGTCTTTCCATTTCACCGATTTACCAATCAGTTTATGTGTACCAATGAGAATATCTATCTTTCCCTGCTCCAAATCAGCAAGGACTTCTCTCGTCTGTTTGGCCGTACGGGCACGAGACAGATAGTCTACCCGTACAGGGAACTGCTCCAATCGTTTCTTGAATGTCTGATAATGCTGATAAGCCAAAACCGTGGTAGGGACAAGGACAGCGACCTGCTTAGAATCGCATGCTGCCTTGAATGCTGCACGTACGGCAACCTCTGTCTTTCCGAAGCCAACATCACCACAAACCAAACGATCCATAGGGCGACGACTCTCCATATCTCCTTTTACATCCTGAGTTGCCTTATATTGATCTGGCGTGTCTTCATACAAGAAACTAGCTTCCAACTCATGCTGCATATAGCTGTCAGCACTATATGCAAAGCCTTCCTGATGGCGACGAGTCGCATAGAGTTTGATAAGATCACGCGCAATATCCTTGATCTTCTTCTTGGTCTTATTCTTTAACTTCTCCCAAGCACCTGTTCCCAAGGTGGAAAGACGAGGGGGCTCATCTGTATTACTGTTACGATACTTGGAGATTTTATATAAAGAATGAATGGAGACATCCACGATATCATTATTCTGATATATGATACGAATCATCTCCTGATAGCTATCACCTGTAGGAACACGGACGAGACCACCGAATTTACCGATACCGAAATCGACATGAACGATAAAGTCACCTGGCTCCATCTCCTGAAGTTCCTTCATAGACAATGCCATCTTGCCCGAGCGAGCAGCGTCAGACCTTAGATTATACTTATGATATCTGTCGAAGATCTGATGATCCGTGAAATAGCATACTTTCAGATCATCATCAACAAAACCTTCATGAAGGGTATGATCTACCGGTTCAAAGACGATAGATTTGGCCTGTGGTGCATCCATATCAGCAAAGATATCTTTCAGACGTTCTGTCTGTTTCTTGCTATCGGCAAAGACATACAGTTTATACCCCTTCAGCATATAGTCTTCGAAGGCCTGTACCAGCAAGTCAAAATTCTTATGGAATAACGGTTGTGGCTGAATATGAAATTCTATCGTAGCCTGCGGAGTTCCCGTTGGTCGATTACCGAACTCAATACGCTTAAAGGATGCAGCAGATTCTGTAAAACGAGTAGCAGTAACCAGATTGCTATCCTTCTCCATCTGTCTACGGATTTGCTCTTGTTCTACTTCCGTAGCCCCTTCCAAGCGCTCGACCATTGCTTGAGAAGAGAACCCATCCTTGTATATCTGCTCTATACTATCATGAACATAAGAGAATTCCTTCATCACGAGTAAGGTATCGGAAGGAAGGAAATCCAAGAAAGGAACTTTATCGGTTTGTATCTGAGCTAATTCCGGGACGATATCTATTTCGACCTTCTTATCTTTTGATAGTTGCGTTTCTACCTCAAAAGTACGAATGGTATCGATTTCATCACCAAAGAAATCAATACGGAAAGGATATTCACAACTATAACTGAACACATCAAGAATAGAACCACGCACGGCAAACTGTCCCGGTTCATAAACATAATCAGTCTCGCTGAATCCATACTCGCGCAATTTCTTTTCCAACTCATTAAGTTCGCACGAGTTACCGGTTTTCAGTTTGATCAGGCGATCATCGAGTCGTGTTTTAGAGACGACAAGTTCTGCCAAAGCCTGCGGATAGGTTATCACGAACAAATCGCCAGCACCTAAACGTGCCAGCACCTCGGTGCGTAAGATTTCATTAGCCCTATCACGTTGTCCATATTTGACAGCACGTTTATAGCTACTTGGAAAATAAAGGACACGCTGTTCACCCAGTATCTGCTTCAGGTCATTATAGAAATAGCCGGCCTGTTCTTCGTCATCAAGAACAAACAATACCGTTTCCTTCAATCTATTTGCTATAGAAGCAAATAGTATAGATGACGATGAAGCCAACAAACCCTTAAGAAAGAGATGTTTTACCGACTCCTTCTCTAACATCGTAAGGAGGGCTGCCGCCTGAGGCAACTCCCCATACAATCTTTTTACTTCTTCTATTGTCATATATTACTCCGGCATCTTCGGATATTTGCGAAACCAACCGTCTAAGCGGAGACGCATCACTCCAAAGAAAGCTTCACCGAAAATACCTCCATTCATCTTGCTCACACCTTCACGACGATTCACGAAGATAACTGGTACTTCTTTTATCTTGAAGCCGATCTTATGTGCCGTATATTTCATTTCAATCTGGAAAGCATACCCCTTAAAACGGATTTCATCAAGCGGTAAAGTCTCTAAGACACGACGCTTGTAGCATACAAATCCAGCTGTAGTATCATGAACCTCAAATCCTGTAACAAACCTAACATACTTAGATGCGAAATAACTCATCAAGACACGACCGATAGGCCAATTGACAACATTCACACCACTTACATATCTACTACCAATAGCAACATCATTACCTTCATCATGATTAGCGGCATATAGCCTTGGCAAATCATTAGGATCATGAGAGAAGTCGGCATCCATCTCGAAAATATACTCATATTTCCGTTCCAAAGCCCACTTGAATCCTGCAATATAGGCAGTTCCTAAGCCCAACTTTCCTGAACGTTCGATAATAAATAGGCGGTCAGAGAATTCCGTTGAGATCAGATTATGAACTATCGTAGCAGTCCCATCAGGGCTACCGTCATCAATAACCAAGATATGAAAACATTTCTCCAGGCCAAATACAGCACGGATTATTTTCTCTATATTTTCCTTCTCGTTATAGGTTGGTATAATAACGATGCTATCACTTTCGTTCATAATTTCTAAATTTTATAATGCAAAGGTAATATTTTATTTTGATTATTGGTCAGGATTTTCTACAAAACCTTGATATTTTGGCTCTAGCCCACTCATCACGGCTTCGTAACTACGTTCCATTTGATTCTTTATGTTCTCCGGACCTTTACCCTTTGGCTTTATTGGTTTGTGGATGGTAAGTGTCAGTGGATGCCAGAATATCCAATACAAATCTTTGGTTCTTGGCTTGACATCGAAACTACCGTTGATCGTCAACGGAACAACGGGCAGCTGCAATTCGTCGGCCAACATGAATGCTCCTCTTCTGAATACTCCCATATGACCCGTAAAGCTTCGGGCTCCCTCCGGGAATACTACGAGAGACATACCTTCTTTCAGTGTCTCACGGGCTTTATCATAAGATGCTCTAATCTTAGAAGGACCACTCTTATCTACAAAAATATGATGCGCATATTCACAAGCAATACCTACCAATGGTATCTTGCGGATGCCTTTCTTCATCATCCATTTGAAATTTCTATTCAGGAAACCATAGATCAGGAAGATATCGAAAGCACCCTGATGGTTGGCGACAAAGACATAACTCTGATTCTTATCCAAATTTTCTCGCCCTTCTACTCTGACAGGAAGCATCAAAATACGGATTGTTAACCACGACCACCACTTTCCAGGATAATATCCCCAGAAGTGTCCATCTCCTACCATACTACCTAATGTAGTTGTCAATGACGTTAGAATACTTGCTACCAAAAAGATTGGTATAGCTATAAACAACTGATAAATACGATATAAATACTTCATAATATTATTTTCGATGAAGGGTGATTACTACGATCTCTGGCGTTATACCAAAACGAATTGGGATGACGCCTCCTAAACCACCACTGACATATAGGTATCTTCCATCTTTCTCATATAAACCATAATCTTGTTTATAGGAGAAAAGCGTTGGGCGTAACCCTAACACTCCTATTTGTCCGCCATGTGTATGACCTGACAAAGTAAGTTGTACATGAGAGTGAGGAAGTATGTCTTCTTCCCATGCTTTAGGGTCATGCTGTAACATGACTATAAAATCGTTTGGTTTAGTTCCTGATAATGTTTTCTTAAGATTGGCCTTTGCAGGTGAATGAGCATTCTTACCATCACCTCCGTTTTCTTCGCCTGCCAAGACAAAATACTGGCTCTTGTCTCTTGAATATATTTTTCTGTTCTGATTCTTAAGTAGGGTCCATCCCAGATCACGCTCCTGCAGTTGTAGAAGTTTTTCATTCTTCACTTTTACTGTCTGAGGGGCTTTTATATAGACACTATAATCATGATTTCCGAGAACACTATACACAGGGATACCCAACGCTGCCAACCTACTCAGTTGCATCTTCTGTTTATCAATCTCCGTAGGTTCCATATTTTGCAGATCACCTGTAAAGCAAACCATATCCGGATTCTGTGCTATGATACTGTCCATATCGCGCTTCAAGGTGTAATCCATGACTTCATTAAATGTTCCGATATGGGCATCACTGAACTGGACGATTTTATATCCTTCAAAAGATTCCGGAAGATCATGGAATGTCAAATCGAGATGTCGTACCTTCAACTTACGAGGACCAATCGTCAGACTATAAAAGAAAAGTAATGTAACCACAAAGGCTATTGCATAACCGACAATAGAACCCCAGTTTATTTTCATGGGAATGAACTTTCGGATACGCTTTCCCACGAAACTACAGACGACATATGCAAATTTAGGAACAATGAGAATCCCCCAAAAGTAGAAATAGACTATGATCCATATCTGTTCTGAAGGAAGGAAATTATCCGTACATGCAAGCATTGTCGTATATACGATCATAAAGAGCGCAGGACACCACCACAAGAGGCGCTTCCACCAACAATAGGGGTTAAGCATGTGTCGCAGATAGTGTCTGTCGAGATATATGTCTGGCAGGACTATCAACAATAATATCCATATAAATACTCTTAATATCATCTTATAAATTCTATTTTTTCAAGAGACTCATCTCCAAGAACTTTCTTACCATCGTCAATGGTAATCCTCGACGGGCAGCGTAATCTGCCAATTGGTCTTCTCCTATCTTACCCAGTTCGAAATATCTGCTCTGTGGATGAGCGAACATAAAGCCACTAACACTGGCATGGGGTTGCATCATTCCGCTCTCTGTGAGTCGAACACCCACTTGTTTCATATCCAGAAGTTCATCAAGAAGAAAATTGATACTGGTATCCGGGAGTGACGGATATCCCACAGCAGGGCGTATACCTTGATATTCTTCATTATGTGTTTGCTCCATTGTAAGTTGCTCGTCCGGAGCATACCCCCAATATTTTCTTCTTACTTCTTCGTGCATCTTCTCTGCCGTTCCCTCTGCCAGACGGTCAGCCAGTACCTGCGAAAGCATGCGTTCATAGACATCTTCATGATAGTCATTTCTCACATCTGCCTCTACGGTCACACAAAAGATGCCTATTTGGTCTGTCTTTCCATCTGTTACCGGGATAATGAAATCAGCAAGACAGAGATTCGGTTCCGCCGACTGGGTACTTTTCTGCTGACGGAGCATTGGGATTCTCAATCCGCCCACGAGCAAGTCATCCCCGTCACTATTAGCGGCAAAGATTCCGAAACGAGCCAGACAACGGTACTTCTTTTCCCATGTTTTCAGCATCTTTTCGGCATCATCTCTCAGTTTTCTCTTAGCCTTTTCAGGTTTCCCCGTCATTCCCCATGTATGGTAGAAATAGAGCCAGTTGATATATGGAGAGATGTCGCTAACTTGATATGTGAGTTGTTTGATCACTAGGCGCGGAATTTTATCTCTTCTCCTCTATAACTTTCATCTAATGTTTCCTTATGATATACAATATGTCCATTACAGATTGTATAGGCTACACGCCACTGATAGTGGTGTCCTTCCATAGGGCTCCATTTGCATTTGCTCTGAATATCGTCTACAGATACCGTCCACGGTTCTTTCTTTACGATTACAACATCTGCTTTATAGTTCGGACGAAGGAAGCCTCGACGTGAGACTTCAAACAGGCGGGCCGGCTGATGCGACATCAGTTCTACAAGTCGCTCTATGGTGAGCACTCCTTGATCAACCAATTCGAGCATCGTCACCAACGAGAATTGCAACATGGGCATTCCCGATGCGGCATGAGCACATCCCCCTACTTTATCTTTTAATTCATGAGGGGCGTGATCTGTACCGATGCAAGATATTCTTCCATCCATCAGCGCTTTGCGAATGGCATCTCTGTCAGTACAACTTTTTATCGACGGATTACATTTTATTCGTGTCCCCTTTTCTGCATAATCTTCATCAGTAAAAAACAGATGGGCGATACATGCTTCTAGGGTGATATTCTTATCTGCCAAAGTGAGTTCGTCGGCTGTGGAGATATGGGCGATATGGAGATGTGCCCCACTTTCATTGGCTAGTTGAGCCGCCAAACTACTACTCTGATAGCAGGCCTCGGCGCTTCGAATCTCTGCATGATGAATGACATCGGGATCCTCACCATATTTTTCCTTAGCTTGTTTCATATTCTCATTGATCAACTTCGTATCTTCACAATGAGTCATTACCGGGAGGTTTCTTTCCTTGGCGATATGGAAAATTTCGCGAAGACTGTCCATCTTGTCAACAAGCATATTGCCTGTGCTGGCTCCCATGAACAACTTGATACCCGGAACCCTTGTTGCATCGACAGTTCTTAGTACCTCGGCATTGTCATTCGTGGCACCAATAAAGAAGCTATAGTTTACGTGACTTTTCTCTGCTCCCAAAGAGAACTTCTCCTCTAAAGTTTCGATGCTCGTTGTCTGAGGATTCGTATTCGGCATATCGAAGAAAGAGGTAACACCGCCAAATGCGGCAGCACGGCTCTCGCTTTCGATGTCTGCCTTTCGCGTTAATCCTGGCTCACGGAAATGAACATGCTCATCGATGACGCCGGGTAATACAAAACATCCCGTAGCATCTATAATCTGATCATAGTTGCCACGGGCTATCCCATCATTTATGATTTCAAGTATATGATCGTTTTCAATAACAAGGTCACCCACAAAAGAATGTCCTTCATTTACGATCGTTCCACCTTTTAATAATATTTTCATTAATATATATTAGTTGGCCGGAGTATTCTGAGTTGCTGGTGCTGCCAATTCGTTTGCCGTAGGAGCAGGAGCAGCATCTGGATTCTGCGGTTGTACCTGAGGAGCCTGTACAGGAGCCTCACGTGTACCATTCATTATTTCTTCGTTTTCCTGCGCTTTCTGATAATAATCCTTTACATAAGGATCGTTCTTAAAGGTATCGGTAGCCTTACTCATGATATCCTCTATCCATGGAGTAAGGATAGGATACTGGTTGTTGATGGTAACCATGAAGAACACACCAGGGCCCAGTATATTATCGAAATTATCCGTTACAAAATTTGTGATTAGTCGGTCTTCTTGCTCAGACAGGCGCTGTGCCTCCACATTCAAGCGCTGGTTCACGACCTCCATATTTCTACCATTCATAATGGCTTGGTCATGCTTATGAACCAATTCAGCCTCTTGATTCTTTAACTGATTATACTTACTAAAGAACTTTGAAAGTTTGTCATTTAGAGGAGTACCCGTAACGGTCTGTTGCGCATAATCAATTTTGACATTGATATCACCACTCTCCAGCACCAAAGGCAATACGCTCTGATCATCCATGAAGATGCTGGCCATTCTCACAGAATCCACAGTACCGGAGAACTGAAACTGTCCATGAAGAACGTCGCAAGAATCTATTTTCTTGAAATCATTATTTTTGAGCACTTTCAGGTATAGCATCTGTCCGTCAAGTGTTGAAACATTGCTATTACCTTGCACATTATAAGAGTTGACACAAGAGGTCAATGCCAACAGAGAGAAGAGAGTGTATATAATTTTATTCATAAGCCGGTATTAAGTTCAAGAACAAAGGTACAATGTATTATTGTTCCTAGAAAATATTTTTATGCAATTTAATTGTATCTGCCGAAGTTTTAGTATTTTTTATTCTTTTCGAAGTTCATGACTGATACGATGTGTCGTGTACAATTCCAATATGGCAGCCACCAGCAATAATACAACCCACTTATTATAAAAATAGGTGATGTATGTTTCATAGTTCTCGAATAAGGAACGGAAAAAGCCATAAACGGTATCTACCATGGATATGCCCGCCAATACAAAGAATATATCAGCGAAGACCTGTATTTTCTTCAGTCTCTTGATTACAATATTAGTGCCTTCATAGATTTGCATAGCCTGAATGACAGAAAACAAGACTGTTCCGAGAAGGAATATCCAGCACGTTACCATCATCAACTTGGGATAAACAAAACCAAAAGCAAAGCATCCGGCTCCTATCACCATCATTAAGCCACCAATCAAAAACAGAGCGCTCTGCAATTTACTCAATTGTTTCATCGTCTTCATTAGTATTTTTTTCAGCTTGCTCGTCTGTACTCAAGACAAAGATATCCTCATCATCGGCTTTCATGAAGTAACGCTCACGAGCGATTTTCTCAATAGCCTTAGGATCTTTCTTGATTTCCAGTAAATTCTTACTGTCTCTCTCGTACTGCTTATTATAGAATTCTATCTGATCTTCCAATTCGCTTATCTGCAGTTCATACTGGATACGCTTTCTGAAACTGTTATCATCGAGCACACCCACAACAAGAAGACCCACCACAATTGTTATCAAATACTTGTAGTGAGAGATGACTTCCAATATAATATTCAGACGGCTTGCCATGATTATTTATTATTTGTTTGCAAAGATAACAAAAAAATTATTATCTTTGCAAGGCAAAGCAAGAAAAACTATGGAAGAATATATTGTTTCTGCGCGAAAGTATCGTCCTGTAACCTTTGACTCGGTTGTCGGACAAGGTGCTCTCACTACAACTCTGAAGAATGCGGTAAAAAGCAGGAAACTGGCTCACGCTTATCTGTTCTGCGGTCCGAGAGGTGTAGGAAAGACTACTTGTGCGCGTATTTTCGCCAAAGCTATAAACTGTGAACACCCAACAGCAGAGGGTGAGGCTTGCAATGAGTGCGAGAGTTGCAAAGCCTTCAGCGAGGGAAGATCTTATAACATCTTTGAACTTGATGCTGCCAGCAACAACTCTGTAGAGAACATCAAGGCGCTGATGGAGCAGACACGCATTCCGCCTCAGGTCGGACGCTACAAGGTCTTCATCATCGACGAGGTACACATGCTCTCTACAGCGGCTTTCAATGCTTTCCTCAAAACCTTGGAGGAACCGCCTGCTCATGTCATCTTTATTCTCGCTACTACCGAGAAGCATAAGATTCTGCCTACGATTCTGAGTCGTTGCCAGATCTATGACTTTGAACGAATGACGGTGCCTAATACGATTGAGCATCTGAAGAAGGTGGCCGAGAAGGAAGGGTTCACCTACGAGGAACAGGCTCTTGCTGTCATCGCTGAAAAAGCTGATGGTGGTATGCGTGATGCGCTTAGTATCTTTGACCAGGCTGCAAGTTTCTGTCAAGGGAACATCACATATCAGAAGGTTATCGAGGACTTGAATGTTCTCGACTCGGAAAACTATTTCAAGATCATTGACCTTGCCTTAGAGAACAAGGTAAGCGACATCATGGTACTCCTAAATGCCATTCTATGCAAAGGTTTCGATGGTGGCAACTTGATAGATGGGCTTGCTGCTCATGTGCGTAATGTGATGATGGCCAAAGATCCTCAGACTTTACCTTTGTTGGAGGTAAGTGACGAACAGAGAAAGAAATATAAGGCACAGGCTCAGAAATGTCCTATACCTTTCTTATATAAGTCGCTCAAGATCATGAACGACTGTGACATCAACTATCGTCAGAGTAGCAACAAGCGGCTTTTGGTTGAGCTCACTTTGATACAGGTTGCACAGATTACGCAACCTGAAGATCAGGATGTGCCTAATGCGGGGCGTCAGCCCCATAGATTGAAATCCCTGTTTCAGAAATTCGTAATTGCAAAGCCTAAACCGGCTATACAGGTGGCTGGGGCTGACAAGACTGCTCTGCATGCAACCAGGAGTGCTCAGAAGCAGAATACGAAAACGGTCGCTACTACAAAGACCGTTGCTCCTGCTTCGACAGATCATTTGTCTGGGAAGACCAAGAGGACTGCTGATAACATAAAACTCGGTAGCATCGGATTAACTTTCAACAATCTTCTGAACCCTAAGAAACAGACTTATGGGAAGTCGAAGAATGATGAGGATTTGGATAATGTCGTGGAGACTCCTCAGATTAGCAAGGGGGAGGCTCTGAAGTTTACACAGGAGGAACTTGACCTGCAATGGCTCATGATGTGTAAAAGGATGCCTCCAAAGATGATAGGACTGGCTCAGCGCCTTAAGAATTCGAGTCCTATCATTACGGATTATCCTAACATAGAAGTCGTCGTAGAAAACGAGATTCTTCTTGAACAGATTTTGGGAATAAAGAACAGAATCAGAGCGACCCTTGCTCAGTATCTGCACAATCCGAACATCCAACTGGATGCTAGATTGGCAAAAGCTGAAGAGGCTAGGAAGATATTGACGAAACGTGAGATTTTCGATGAGATGAGGGAAAAGAATCCTGCCATCGAGAAGTTACGTAAACTCATGAATTTGGAATTGGCTTAATTGTCAATTCCTTATTTTTTATTGACATCAGGTCGACTCTTACGTTTATCATGAACAAGATGGCTTGCACCATTCTTTAAAAAGTCACCAACTGGTAAGGCGATGATGTTTTGTCTTCTAATTATATATAATTTTCGTCAACAACGCATATTGCAAAATGATTTCTACTTACGGAATCTTGATGTGTTTACATTATCGCTCTTCTTTGCCTTATATCCACCGAACTTGACAGTTAAAGAGACACCAACCTCACGATAGCAACTGAAGTCCATATTCATGTATTGTCCTTTATAATCAATTCGAGGATTGATAGAAGAAGTCTCAAACAAGTCATTACAAAAGACATGCAACACGGCTTGTTTTTTCCAAAATTGCCAACGAAGTCCAAGGTCTAATTTTCCAGAACCCGGTAAATCGTAAATTGCTTGATGGGCTTTGCTGCGTATCATTCCGTCAACTGTTAGTGACAAATCGGGATTAGTACCTAGTGTGATAACATTACTCATTTGGACCATTCCATATATTATGGCTCGATTAAACGGTATATCATAAAAGTCATCACATTTCTCATGCATCCAAACCCCTGTTAATGTCAATCGGGAGTCTAACCATGAACCGAACTTATGAGGAAAGACTGCCTGCGTGAAGGCCTGTTGCTGGTAATTAAGATTCACATACTTAAAAACAGTAGCCAAACGGTCTGGACGCTGATAAGGTGTCTGTATGAAATAGTCGTCAACATAGTTGAATCCTGCCACAAGATGATACTTGTTTTTCAGTACCCATACTATATTTGTTTGATATGATTTGGCGGGTTTAAGATATGGGTTACCTGTAATTTCATCATACCCACCATTACTGTATACCGTAAAATTATTCATTGTCCAATATTCTGGATAAGTCCGGTCTGTTGAGAAGCTTAGCACCCATATATTGCTTGGGGTGTGAACGTATGTCAAGTTCAGTGTGGGATATATGTTCCATTGATGCCATTGCGGTGAATGATAGTATTCCGCTGCTAAGGACGCATCTAATATGAACTTGTTATTCCAATTCTTTCCTAATCCAATATAAGTGTTGGCTATATCTTCTTTTTGGCGAATGTAACTGGTTTCTGACAGATTCTGGTACAATTGTAAACTGTGGTTGATAGACTGTTTGTACCAAACTCCGTAATTCAAATTCCAATTATCTTTTAATTGATGTTCCTGGGATAAGTAATAACGCCACACATTTACACGCTGGTCGTTGTCAGCGAGAAAGTTAAGATATCCCGTAGGTGTAACACTTTGCAAATTTTGTTTCTCTGGGTCGTGATAATAGGTAGCTTCAGCACCTGCTTTCATGCCGAATGGCGTTTGATAGTCTAATTTGATATTGTGCAGCCATGTACGTCGTGTGGAAAAAGTTCTGCCGACAATATCCCCAGTATAGTCACTATAGATGTCACGATTGCTGTAATTTGCCTGATATGCCAGTGACAAGTTATGATTTTTTGCAAATTCATATTCAGTGCTTATGCGGTATTCATGCCCAAATTGCTTGACAAATATAGTTTGATGATCTTTAATCTCATGCATTGTCCTATCATTGAGGCTATGACGGGAATCTTCATTAGTAACCTTAAACGTTTTGCCATGACTATGTAGATACATTGCATCCAAAGTGAACTTACCGGTGTGGTAAAGGAAGGATGCACGCTCGCCGAACATTGCATGATGATTCTGATTATAGGCTACATTAAATTCACCTTGCAAAGGTACTTCTGATTGCGCGCCATTTTTCAGTCGTATGTTTATCAATGCACCGCGAACCTGCGATTTTGCTGGAGCAGAATACATCACATCAGCTTTTTCGAGCCGGCTGACTGGTATACTCTTTAACAGCTGATTCATCTGATCTGAAGTCAAAGACATGACTTTTCCATTCAAAGATATAGTCACACTTCGATTTGCCAACTGATATTCGCCGTTTTTCTCCGTAATTCCCGGAAGTTCTTTGATTGCATCAAATACATTATCTACACCTTTCTTCTCGATTATGCGAGGCAAATCATAGGTTATAGCACTTCCATGAACAACAGCCAATGGCCTCTCGCCTTTCACCATTACTTCAGGAAGAGTTCTCACAATGCTATCAATAGATAGGGAGTCTAATGAATTTTGAGCCGATGCTTGGTGAAAATACAAAGGCATTATCAGAACTGCAGGCAAAAATACATTTCTTTTCATAAATTATCTGCTTTATATTCTAAAATATCCCCGGGGGTGCAGTCCAACGCCTTACAAATAGCATCAAGGGTGACAAACCTGATTGCCTTTGCCTTCCCTGTTTTTAATATCGAAAGGTTTGCAGTTGTAATGCCAACTATACTTGATAATTCATTCAATGAAATTTTCCGTTTAGCCATCATGACATCTAAATTTACTATAATCATATGGATAACATTTATATAATTAGTTCATTTTCTTCTGTGATACTTACAGCTACTTCATACATGAGTGTCATTATGAGAAATAACAATGGAGAAATTATCATCTCACTACCGAACTGTATTTCTCTCAGGCCGAAAAGTATATTAATGTTCAAAGAGAAAAATTTAAAGAAGAAATCTGCGATAGTTATACCCCATAAGAGTTTTGTATTCTGGCGGTTGAATAATCTTTTTATATCCAATTTGCCAAGACTGGTAATTATAAACTTTGAAGAAAGGAATATTAGAATTATCGTGGAAAACGAATAACATAACATATCTTAACCAAGTGGCTAAATATATAACTTCTTTTAATACAACTGTTAACGGGAAAAGTTCTATATTTTTTCTTCATCTAGCGAATATATGGGCTCAAAAGGATGAAATAACAGTCTTCAAAAGCTTGTTTTCCAACCTTTAGCTATTGCGTCAACTTACGAAGTTAACTGCGTTAGCCGATGAAGTTAACTTCATCAGCCGTTGTGAATAGGTATATAGCCTCGCGCAGTTAACTGAATATGCCGAAATTTCTGGTATATATCGACAATAGAAATCGGCATAACTTTACAACCACCTGATTATCAAGCGATTACATCCTGCTTATATTTTAATTATTCGTAATCACCTTCTTTTAAATTTAGAATTTACGAATTATAAGCACCTTTTTGCAGTTGGGCATTAAGAAAATAAAATATTTGTTAACGTTATGATGCACATCTATCCCAATTAAAGAATAGCCTTTAAAATAAATACAGCATACAATCCTACAATCTCCTTTGGTAGTTTGCAATTTACATATAAAGTTTAATGAAGCTTTTCTTTGAAGTAGACAACATCGGTTCTGTTATCTCAATATCCTTTATAACTAATTTATATTTCCTAAGAATAGAGTTTCTGACGATGTAGGGCATGAGTTTAACCACAAAAACTATAATTTATAACGATAGATTAGATTTGAAATAAAAAGACCGTTACTCACATATAAGTAACGGTCAAATACTTTTTTGTCTTGTTTCGCAAATTCAACGAGCAACAGATTAAATCAAAGGCATACCAGCCTCTTCGCATTCTTTACGCATCTCGTCTGACCAGATACTTGCCTGAATTTCACCGATATGCGCTTTATGAAGCATTACCATGCAGAGTCGGCTCTGGCCTATACCACCACCAATACTCAATGGTAACTTATCCTCAAGGAGTCGCTTATGGAAATAAAGACTTTCACGTTCTTCCTTACCCTCTATCTTCAACTGACGAAGCAGACTTTCCTTGTCAACACGAATACCCATAGAACTCAATTCGAAAGAGCGACCTAAAACAGGATACCAAATCAGAATATCACCATTCAAACCGGCTTTACCATTCTCGGAAACAGTACTCCAGTCATCGTAATCAGGAGCTCGGCCGTCATGCTTCTTACCATCGCTCAACTTGCCACCGATACCTTCTACGAAGACAGCACCGTATTTCTGACAAATGGCATCCTCACGCTCCTTCGGAGTCAGATCCGGATACATATCCAATAGATCCTGAGCATGTACGAAATGAATCTCCTCCGGCAAGAAAGGTTTGATCTGTGGATAGGTCTCACAAGTAAGATATTCAGTTCTGCGAATAGCAGCATAAATTCTACGAACGATATTCTCCAAATAATGAATCGTACGGTCCTTGCTGGTTATCACGGCCTCCCAGTCCCATTGATCGACATAGAGGGAATGAAGGTTATCCAACTCTTCGTCAGCACGAATCGCATTCATATCTGTATAGATACCATACCCAGGCTCTATCTCATACTCTGCCAAGGTCAATCTCTTCCATTTGGCAAGAGAATGTACGACCTCAGCCTGCGCTTCACCAAGATCTTTAATAGGGAAAGTCACAGGGCGCTCTACGCCATTCAAATCATCATTGATACCCAATCCCTTGAGTACAAAAAGTGGAGCTGTAACACGACGAAGTCTTAATTCTGTAGAAAGGTTCTGCTGAAAGAATTCCTTAATTAATTTAATACCCTGCTCAGTCTGACGCATATCAAGTAAGGCCTTATAACCGACAGGTTTTATCAATTTACTCATATGTTTGTATCATTAATTATCATTTTTCGCCACAAAGATACACATTAATTATTAAACTGCAAGAGATTTTACCGTTATTTCTACAAAATGAAAGAAAACTTTTCTGTTTTGTAACTTTCTGCGATTATAATAACATATTATTAAATATTGTATAAGGATTTGCTAGAATCAAGAAAATTCTGTATATTTGCACTCATGAATAAATCAAGGCTTCGTAGCTTAGCTGAATAGAGCGTCAGATTCCGGTTCTGAAGGTCATGGGTTTGAATCCCATCGAAGTCACCCTTTACATATCATTAATAATTATAATAATATGGATCTTACCGAAAGGTTTATTAATTACACACAATTTGACACTCAATCGAGTGAAGACTCTGATAGTGTCCCGAGTACGGCGAAACAACTGGAGTTCGCCAAGTATCTAAAGAAAGAACTTGAAGATGAAGGGCTCAAGGATGTCGAGATGGACGAGATGGGCTACATCTATGCCACTCTCGAAGGCAATACTAAGAAAAAAACACCTACCATCGGTTTTATTTCACACTATGACACTAGTCCTGATGCCAGTGGTAAGGATATCAAACCACGTATCATTCGCAACTACGACGGTAATGATATAGAATTGTCTCCTGGTATCATTTCATCTACCAAGAAATTCCCTGAACTTTTAGCACATAAAGGAGAGGATTTGATTGTTACTGATGGTACTACTCTTCTTGGTGCTGACGATAAAGCTGGTATTGCGGAAATCGTTCAGGCTATGTGCTATCTCCGTGACCATAACGAGATTAAACATGGTGATATTCGCGTTGGTTTCAACCCTGACGAGGAAATCGGTATGGGTGCTCATCATTTTGATGTAGAGAAATTCGGATGCGAATGGGCTTACACCATTGATGGTGGTGACCTCGGAGACTTAGAATATGAAAATTTCAATGCCGCTGGTGCTAAAATACATATCAAAGGTGTCTCTGTTCACACTGGATATGCTAAGGGTAAAATGATTAACGCTAATCGTTTGGCCTGTGAGTTCAATAGCCATATTCCTGATACGGATATTCCTGAAACGACTGAGGGATATCAGGGATTCTATCATCTCTTGAGTATTGACAGTCATACCGAAGGGGCTACTCTTTCATATATCATCCGTGACCATGATCGCGATAAATTCGAAGACCGCAAGGACTTTATCGAGAAGATTGCAAAGGAGATGAACGACAAGTATGGTGAGGGTACTGTCACTGTGGATATGAAGGATCAATATTATAATATGAAGGAAAAGATTGATCCTAATATGCATGTCATCGACATTGTCGTGAAAGCTATGCAGGAGACGGGTGTGGCACCTAAGGTAGAACCTATCCGTGGTGGAACAGATGGTGCTCAGTTGAGTTTCCGTGGTTTACCTTGCCCTAATATCTTTGCGGGTGGCGTAAACTTCCATGGCCCTTATGAGTTTGTCAGCATCCAAGTAATGGAAAAGGCTGTAAGCACTATCGTCAAGATTTGTGAACTTACTGCTGAATATAATGACTAATTCGTATAAAACGAAATAAGAAGAAGGCTTTGATCAACCGATCAAAGCCTTTAAATTTTCTTCTTCTCCTACAATCCAAAGGACATTGCCTTTTTCCAATATCCAATTAGGATTGATCGCGGTAAGTCTTTCTTGTCCATTCTCTACCCCTACAACCATACAGTTGTATTTATCGCGAATGCCACTGTCTTTCAGTGTTTTCCCTACGAATTCGCTATTACCGGATATGATCATCTGGCGTAATTTCATTTCCCGCTTTTCGATATCGGTATCTTCAGGAACCAAATCCGTCTTTATAGCGTTGTCCAACTTACTCAGTTGTTCGTCGTCGCCAATGGCTTCTATACGGTCACCAGGGAAAAGTATTGTATGACCATTGGGAATATTGATACGTTGTCTGCCTCGAAGGATACTACTTACGTGCACTCCGAAGAGTTTTCTTAATTGTAATTCTCGCAAACTTTTACCTGCCCAATTGGAATCTTCCGGTATCTCCAGATTACCAATATGCAAATCTCTATCTAACAGGCGACCTACAAAGAGCGGTTTCTTTCTACCCTTCACTTGTGCATCTATATCCCGGGAACGAAGATTTAAGATGAAGGTACGCTCCAAACTGATACTTCTCTTCTTTAGTCCACGCGACATGATCATAACGGCAATAACCAATAATGCTATTGTCATCATTAGGGCATTGCTAAACCTTGTAAGATAATTGCATATATAGAACACGAACATTGATGCGATGATGAGTCTCACAACAATGGTGAACAGCAATGGTAAACGAAAATATCTATTCTCGGTCCAAAGGGCCTTGAACTCTTCACTATGGTTTTTCTTGATGACCATGGCTCTTAATGCCGGAGCGATAAGCAGGACCGTGAGAATACCACATAATGCATTCCCTGGCCAATGTCCTAACATACTACGACTGAAAGGCAAGAAGAATGTCAGCATCAGGAAGATTCCGGCAACTGATAAGATGCTACATATAATAACATTCCATGCCATGGCACTAAGCAGTTTATTCCAATTTCCACGTTCTTTGGCTGTACCTTGTTTATCGCTCATCTCTAAATGATTCAGTCGACGAATCCATTTCTTTGGCAAAGACTTCTCTAGTCGTAGGTAACAGGGTTCTGCAAAACGAATCATATAAGGTGTCAGGAAGGTGGTGATAACAGATACTGCTACAACAACAGGGTATAGAAATTTACCAATCACGCCAAGTGAAAGTCCTAGAGAGGCTATGATAAATGCAAATTCACCAATCTGTGACATGGAGAATCCACATTTCATCGCTGTCTTCAGTGGTTGTCCGCTCAGTAGGAAACCGGATGTTCCGAAAACGCTCTGACCTATGATGATAACCAATACCAAAGAGATGATTGGTAATGCATAGTCTACCAAAATATCCGGATCTACCAACATTCCCACTGAAACGAAGAATATTGCTCCAAACAGGTTCTTTACTGGTTCTACTAATCGGATGATCTTTTCTGCTTCGATAGTCTCTGCTAGAATGCTTCCCATAATGAAAGCGCCAAAGGCGGAACTGAATCCTACCTTTGTGGATACGACTGCCATCAAACAGCATAAGCCTAAAGAGACAACAACAAGTGTCTCATTATTCATCAACTTTCTGGTCTTACGCAGGAAGAGGGGTATCAGGAACAAACCTACAACGAACCATAGTATCAGGAAAAAGACTATACTGAAAAGGCTCTTCAGCATCTGTTCTCCATCGGGACTTCCTCCACTGGCCATAGCAGAAAGCATCACCATGAGTACGATCGCCAAGACGTCCTCCAAGATAAGGACGCTCATCACCAAGCCTGCAAATCGCTGCTGACGTACATCTAAATCGTCAAAAGCTTTATAGATAATTGTCGTTGATGACATCGCAAGCATACCTCCGAGGAAGATGCAATCCATCTTACCCCAATGGAACAGATATCCCGTAAGGATACCTAATGTCATCATGCAAAAGATAATTGTCAGGGCTGCTATCACAGGAGCTATTCCCATCTTCAAAATCTTCTTGAAAGAGAAATCAAGTCCTAGAGAAAATAAAAGGAATATAACACCAATATCTGCCCATGTCTGCACATCTGCCTTATCGATAACAGACATGGTATAGGGCATATGTGGTGACACTAGAAAACCTGCCACGATATATCCCAAGACCAATGGCTGCTTAAGCTTCTTGAATAACAATGTGACGATGCCCGCAACCACGAGGATGAGAGCTAAGTCTTGTACGAGGTTTGGGATTTCTGCCATTGTATGTTCTCCTAATGATTAATACCACTGCACGGCATTTCCATAGCCAGAGCGCTTGTCATATTTCAAAGCATCTGTAAGTGTTGCTGCATTACAGCGGAAGGTGAAATTATAACTTGTATATGGAGCAAGTACTACTTGACAACTCATGTTAAAACAGTGTAAGTCACGCTGTAAACTGGCCGTTGTCATACTTACCTTATGAAAATCAAAATCATAACCTGAAGAGAAACTGATATTCCATCCATCACTAATACGTAGATTTCCACTGACATTCAGAGTCTGTGTAAACTTATATGGATAGCGCATCGTTTTATAATTAAACTTGTTGATATCCGTATTTTCACGCATCGTGATACCATAACCGAACGTTAACGACCAAGGCATAGAGAAGGCCATGTATCCATCATCATCGGTCTGAGCTTTACTACTCTTCTTTGCTCCGTGCTGAGCGTTAACCATTTCGTCATCAACATTGCTCTCACGATCGGTATCTATTCCTTCGTCATCATCCTTATTGTTCTTGCTGTCTGCCTTATCGTCGCTTTCACCAGAAAAGAACTTCTTTATCTTTTCCGGAGTCAAAGTATATGAGATATTCTGACTCATACCCTGGAAACGACCAAACTTACCCATTCCCCAGTATGTATGTGTACCAACATACGGTCTTCCGTTTTCATCAAGATCATAAGCATAAGAGGCAAAGACGGCATTCATATTGAATGTATAGTTCTTCCACCATTTCAGTCGGATATTCATACTCAAGTCACTCCATGGACGAGTCTTCGCTGCCATGTTATAACTCATATTCAATCCTAACTCATCTATCAGACTGATCTTTTTAAATCCCGTAGAATCCTTATCACTCTTTACCTTCATCTCAAGGTTATTCCCGAGACTAAAGGATACACTTCCGGTCTTTCCTCTACCAGGTACACCATACAGGGAATTCTGGAAAGGTGAATATTCTACTAATGACACATTACCATTAGCATCTGTTTTCTGATAAGTTTCATAATAACCATAACGTGAAGCTCCAAAGTCTGGCGCGAAACTAAAGCTAACCTGCGGTGTCAACACGTGACGAATGGTTTGTATCTTATCACCAAAGATCTTCCTACTTGGTGTCCAAAATCCATAAAGTTTGGTAGAAGCTCCAACACTAAAGTTCCAATTATATATATTATGGAAGCCATAAGTCGTATCAGCCACCTCTGTCTGTGTGTGTTCATCCCAAGAACGATTCACTTTGCTCGTGTACATACGATCGGTGAAATTGAAACTTGGATTTACATTGATGTATTTAAATAAGGTGAAACTTGCACTCACCGGAATATTATGCTGCCATCCATTTCGCCAATCACGAATCAGATTAGAATGCAACAATTTATCCTCATGTGTATTGATAGAATTGCTTATCTGACCAGTATAGCTCATTGCAATTTTCTCGTACCAACGCTCTTTACCTACCATATGCTTACGGCGGAAAGGATAGAAACGAGCCAAACTAATATTCAAATCCGGTAAGGTCATCGCAATCGTAGAGTCGCGCATATTCTGACTCAAATTGGCTGTAGAACTCAAACTCAAACCTATACTTGAGAATGTTGTACTCCAACTTATTGAAGATGTTCGAGTACTCTGTGTCAAAGCCTGTGGATTATAAAGACTGGTGAGATTGTTACGCTCATAACTTGAAGTTGCAAAATTCACACTAGCACTCAAACTGCTATAAGGATTTGCTTTGCTATCCTGTCGATGGCTCCACTGTACCTTGAAACTCTCTTGTTCTGCGAAATCCGGCATACCTTTATCTCCCGTCTTCGTATCTTGATAACTGAAGAAGAAACTACCACTATAACGATAACGCTTACGATAGTTACTTGCTGCACTAATACCCCATGAGCCCTTGGTATAAATTTCACCAAGCAGTTTCAAGTCCCATTTATCGCTCATCGCGAAATAATATCCACCATCACGCAAATAGAATCCTCGACTGGTCTCATCACCATAAGTAGGCATGATAAAACCAGACGAGTAGCTCTTGGTAAATGGGAAAAAGCCATAAGGTACTGCTATAGGAAGTGGCACATCGGCTACAACAAGATAAGCAGGGCCAAAGACTACATCCTTACCCGGACGAACTCTTGCACGTGACAAAGAAATATAGAAATCAGGATGTGGTTCATCACAAGTCGTATATCGACCATGTTCCAGATAAACAACACCACTAGAATCGCGCTTAGAATGTTCACCAGTCAGGAAACCTTCCTGTTGCTCTGTATACACATTATCTATATAAGCGCGCTTTGATTTATAATTAAAGGCAATCGTATCGGTCTTATACTCATCAGAACCCATCTTAAAAACAGGTTTATTCTTCACACCGCCTTCTGCTGTAGAATCTGTAGTACCATGTGCATGAATAATCGCATCATCCATGTTCATATTAATCTGATCACTTGTAAGATCGTAATTTTGGTACTTTACATTACTTGATCCATAAAGATAAGCAGTTTTACTGTCGGCATGATATACCAGCGAATCTTCGCCCTGATAATTGATAGGAGCTTCTATACTGCCTGATTTTTTCTTATTTATAGAGTCTAAACGAATAGAATCATCCACCTGCTTATTATGGTGATAAATAGCAAGCCCTATAGAATCGAGCTTTGTGGTATCAGTGACAGCCGTTGTATCAGCCTGAACAGCCTTCTTTTTATTTAAAATAGGCATACGCTCACTAGCCATCATGAAGATGACGACCAATAACAGCAGTGCTATGATTGTATTTCTTTTCATTTAGGATACATTCAATTTTATGTTTACTCGAACATTTGGGCCCATTCCTTGAACCTTACCAGTCCTCCTTGTCCGAATTTCTCCAGACTCTTCAAAGCTTGTTCCATTGTTTTCTCCCTTTCCGGATGCGTTTTGCTATAAAACTTGTCAGCATAACAGATAACCTTCTCTTCTAATGTCTCTGGAAGAAAATCTTGATGAGGTAAAGGAAGATTTTGCAGGATGATTTCATCCTTTGTAATTCCTACACCGGTATGACGTTCACACACACGTGCATGGCGAGGATATCCCTCCTTTCTTAACATTTCGGCACCTATTCGTCCATGACAGATATAGGGTTGATCGCCAAAACATTGAATTCCCGAAGCATCACAACGACATATGCCAATATCATGAAGCATCGCAGCCTCCTCGATAAAGGTCTTATCCATGTGCAATTCAGGATGACGATTACAAATACTTACAGCACGCTTCATTACAAGCGTGCTGTGAGTGATAAGAATGGAGCGCAATTCTGCACTCTCATTCTCATAGTATTTACCAATAATTTCTAGATAATTCATTAATCTTCTTTTCTCTGGATATACGCGATGACATCACCCTTGCGAACCTTAGCGCCTTGATGAGCGTTGATTTCAACAAGTTGTCCACCCATTGCAGCTGGAATCATCTCGAACTCACCCCAAGAAGTGCAGATATAACAGAATGCTTCACCTTCTTTATATTCCTTACCGATGAATGGCTCTACTGCAGGTGCAGCTTCACCTTCGCCCTGGAATTCCCAGAAGATCTGACCCTTTACAGGAGCTACAATAGCATCTGCCTTGGCATGCTTGAATGCGATAGCCTCTTCTACGCTGACCTTAGCACCCAACTTAGCATCTTTAGCCTTTTGCAAGTCTGCCAACATATTCTTCTTAGCCTGACCGCTCTTATAGTTACGATACTGCTCTGGATGCATTGCAAGTTCCCAAAGTTCTTCATTGTCCTGACCGTAATCCCAGCCATTCTCGTCCATTTCCTTCTTGAAATCTTCAAGTGCAGGAGTCAACAATGTATGAGGATCGGCATCAGTAAACTCACGTCCCTGAGCCTTTGCAAGTTCTACGATCTCCGGAGCCAACTCACCAGGAACCTTACCTGATTTACCTAAGATCATACCCCACATAGAATCGTCCATATAAACATAACGACCCTTACCTTGCTCCAATGAGAGGAGGTTCATCAATGAGATATTCTTAACATACTGAGAGAATGGGGTTACCAATGGAGGATAACCAACACGTGGCCATACATAAGCAACCTCGTTGAACAGTTTCACGAGCATATCGTCAACGCTCAACTCTGGCTCACCCTTCTTCTTACGAAGGTTATTGATCGTACCACGGATACCGCCAAGGTCTGACATCATAGAACCCATCATACCACCAGGAAGACCACAGCCGAGGAGCAATGAGCTCATCATCTTATTACCTGGGTTAATGAAGTAGCCTAACCACTCATCGATGAATTCCTGTGTAAGGGCACGAGCCTTCATATAGGCGTCCATATTGATCTCCGGAACCTCGAAGCCGGCATGCTTCAACATGCTCTGAACAGAGATTACGTCTGGATGAACCTTACCCCATGACAATGGTTCGATAGCTGTATCGATGATGTCTGCACCATTCTTACAAACTTCCAAGATAGAAGCCATAGAAAGACCTGGACCAGAATGACCATGATATTCGATAATAATCTCAGGATGCTTATCCTTGATCATCTTGGTGAGTTTGCCCAAGAATGCAGGCTGGCCAATACCAGCCATATCTTTCAAACAGATTTCCTCAGCACCAGCTTCGATTTCCTTATCTGCTAATTCACTATAATACTCCAATGTATGAACAGGAGAAGTGGTGATACACAATGTACCCTGTGGTGTCATACCAGCCTCCTTAGCCCACTTGATAGAAGGGGCAATGTTACGGATATCATTCAATCCGTCAAAGATACGAGGAATATCTACACCCTGAGCATGCTTTACCTTATACATTAAAGCGCGCACGTCGTCAGGAACTGGATACATACGCAATGCGTTCAGACCACGATCAAGCATATGAGTCTTGATACCAGCCTCATTGAATGGCTTACAGAAAGCACGAACAGCTTCATTTGGATTCTCGCCAGCAAGGAGTTGAACCTGCTCAAATGCACCACCATTAGTCTCTACACGAGAGAAACATCCCATATCAATAATGACTGGAGCGATACGCTCCAACTGGTCTTTGCGAGGCTGGAATTTACCAGAACTCTGCCACATATCTCTGTAAACGAGACTGAATTGAATTTTCTTTCCCATTATTTTGATTTTATATTTTATCCTAGTTCAATCAACGTGCAAAAATAGATAAAAAATTCCAAATATCGACCTAAACGCACCATTTTTTACAAATATTACATTATCTTTGTGGTCAAAATAAAACTGATGCGCACAAATATGAAAATCAAATCTATATCAGTCTTAATACTTATCACCTTACTGGTAACAAGTTGCAGACAAAGTACAAAACCTTTATCTTCTACTGATATACAGATACCTATTAGTTTAAATACCAAAGCCGAGGGGGACTCTGCCATCTACGGATTGGTATGTCCTTCGTCTGCAGACTCTTTGATTTCTATTTTGCCTTTTACGGGTGGTGACCCTGTCACTTATAATATATTCTCGGCCATTAAGGAGAATAGAATATATGGCAGTCCGGATACAGGTGACTGGATTTGCATCATGCCTTGTCACGATGACCCTCACAAAGCTTATTCGATTATCGACCTTGATGAGATCAAAGGTACATGGACTTATCCTGTAATGCCACATCTACGTGATGTTTCTCATCTCACGAAACGCCAACAGGAACGTATTCTTGTGAATATGCCTGATTCTATTATAAAGACTTATATGATTCCTCGACAGTATGGATTCACTCTTCAGCGCATGAGTGTGGCCAAACCGGTGGGATTCGTTAATCAAACGAATGATGTAGAAGATGACAGTCCTGTTGAATATCCTGCTGTTCCTTTCTTCACGGAATGGCATGCCTACAATGGCCGCATCATCCTCGTAAAAGGACAGCATAAATATCTTGATAAGTGGATTAACAAGACTACGGTTCGTGACACGTTTGATTTGGTTTATATGCAGAATGATTCACTTGTCATCCGAAATCATGAAGGAAAGATCTACAGTTTCCACCGCCAGCAGAATGCTTTGACAGCGAACGCAAAAGCCAATGCAATGGCTGAGAAACAAGACAAGAAGTTAAAAGACAGAATGGACAAGGTGTCGAAATAAATAATACCATACGACTATGAAACTAAAACCATTACATGCTATACTCATATTTATCTTTATGACATGTTGCTCTGTTTGGGCAAGCTACAGTAGTTATAGTCACACCCGACAGCGCATCATCGATGATATGAATCAGGCATTAGCTCAGACGCTTGCGGAGAAAAGTTCTAGTTGGATTACTCCGGACACGATTCAAGATTATCGGAGTCACCTGAAACTAAACGAGCTCAAAGATTGTTCTTTCGTCTATTATGCCATGAATGACCGGCAAGAGGGGTTATGCAGTAAAAAGATGAAATGGCAAAAGAACCATCAAGACATAGAATTTCAAAGTTATGCGAACTGTTCTGCGGCTTCTATATTCTCGATGTCGGACCAATCGATGAGCAGTATTCTCTCTTTCTTCACCTTACTATGGGCTATCGGCTCTTTTTACTACTTCAAGAATCATCATAAAGGTATGCTGATTTTGGGTGGACTGATGATGAACACCACCGACTGTTCTTTTTACGATCTGAACCACCATTCTATTAAGTTGACGCCTATGCAGATGCAACTGATGCGAATGTTCTTTACCGCTGCCAACCATAAGATTTCCAAGCATGAGATTTGTACCACCTTATGGCCTAAGAAACCTGATGCCAGCGAAACCCTCTATACGTTGATACGCCGATTAAAGCCTATCGTTGAAAAAAACGGTAACCTAGAGATTGTATCAGAGCGTGGTAAAGACTACCAGTTACGCATCAGAAGATAAGATTCTAAATATCAACCACATACGGACATTTGTCGGATAGTCATCAAGAAATGTCAGGCAAATGTCAGTTTGTTTTTTCGCCTTGTTTCCTATCATTCTATACCTTTGTCGGAAAACAAAGCAAGAATGAAAAACTATCTTATTTTACTATTAACACTTTTCTGCGCCATTGAATCAAGAGGACAGAAAGAAGTGAATCTCGAGGAAGTAACCATCAAGGCAGCACGTACGATCGACAAGACCGATGGCAAACTGATTATCCCTTCTGAAGAGGAGAAGCAATCTTCCGCCAACGGATACAGTCTGTTAAGTAAGCTCTCATTACCTGCCATCAAGATAGACGCTGTTCTGCATACCATCAAATCCGCCGATAACCGAGGAAGTGTCCAAATGCGAATTAACGGAGCGGTTTGCAGCAAAGAAGACTTACTATCCCTGAATCCTAAGGTCATCAAGTCTATCGACTTCATCGACAATCCTGGAGTAAGATACGGTAAAGACATTGCCTATGTCATCAACATCAAGACACGGAAAGACGAGGATGGATATACGTTGGGAGTTGACCTTATGAATACCGTCAGCACATGGAATGGTGAAGATATGGCTTTTGCGAAATGGAATCATGGCAATTCTGAATGGGCCATTACCTATGACTTCAACTATCAGGACTTTAGAGGTGACCGTTATAAGGAGTTGACTGATTATCTGCTGAAAGACGGCACGCACCATTTGATCGAGCGAGAAGATATCGACAACAGGAAAAGAAATTTCAGCAATATGATCGAACTGAAATACAATCTAGTAGATCCAACCTTTTATACCTTTCAAGCTACCCTATCCACGCATCTCAGCCATACTCCCGGTGACTATACCACTCGTTGGTTCAACGAAACAAATCACGATGCTGTCCTGACAACACAGGGCGAAAAGTCTAAGAGTTCATCTCCCACACTCGATTTATACTTTTACCACCGGTTAGGCAATCATCAGTCTGTTACGGCCAACATGACCGGTACTGCGATACACACCAGGATGTGGAACTCCAATAACGAGGGAACTGACTATGTTTATTCGGTAAAGGGCAGGACATACTCGCTCACCACAGAAGCAATATACGAGAATCGCCTAAAACCTTTCACGCTCTCAATGGGATTTCTACACAAGACAAAATATACAGACAACGTATATCACGGGGACGTGAATTCCAACAATAATATGCACAACCGGAGTTTATATCTTTTCGGAGAAGTAAAAGGTCGCTGGTCGGGATTTAATTATTCGGCTGGAATGGGTCTTAGTAATGAGCATTATCATCAAGGAGAAAATAGATTTAACTTCTGGTTATTCCGCCCTAAAATTACATTGGCTCATTCTATCTCTGACCTTTGGAACATTCGTTATAGTTTTGAGGTATCTCAACATATCTCGCAAGTAGCCATGATCAGCGACACTCGTATACGTACCAACTCGATGGAATGGACTGTAGGGAACCCTGACATCCAGCCCAACGGCAACTTCGAACATTCTGTTAACCTATCATACAGGAGTTCTCGATTCGACAACCTATTCATGACGGCTTTACGAATTATACCCGACTGTAATATGGCAAGCTACAGTCGTACAGACGATGACCAATTTCTATATATGCAACGAAATCAGCCCGGTATCAAGATGTGGTATGCAATGGATTGTATTCGATGGTCGATAATTCCGCAAAAACTGAATATGAGCATTATTGCCAGCGCATACAGGTTTATCAACAATGGCGAGAACTACACACATACTTTAACGAGCTACCAGATAGAGGGAAATATACAGGCATATCTCGGGCGATGGACCATTACAGCTTATGCGACAAACGGATATAAGTTTATGGAAGGCGAGACATGGAATCATCAGGATGATGCATCCTATATCTCATGCAGCTATCATCTGGGACTTTGCGATATTTCCTTATATTGGCAGCATCCTTTTGAGGTGAACCCTCGCTTAAATCGGGGTGGACTGGAGAATGTACTGATACATAAGCAGATGGAATACCATGGACGAGACTATGGCAACATGATCTCCATTGGTTTCAGTTGGAAGTTGAACCGAGGAAAACAATATCATGATATCAATAGAAAGCTCCACAACAAAGATACACAAACCGGTATTCTGAAATGAGAAAGATATTTTTCTGCTTCATCTTATATCTTGTGGTCATGGTCGTGGCAACGATGACATCATCTACAGACAAACGCAGCGATCAAGAGAAATTCCGACAAGCGCTCATCGGTATGCAACACCTATCATATACCGACCCAGACTTTGGATATCATGTCCATTATCCTTCATTTTTTGAAAAGGAGGACATGAAGGATTATGGCATTGGTCACGTACAATTCGGCTATCATGCGCACAACATCAACTTGGTAATGGAATGCAAAGTCGTTCCCGAAAGTGTAATAACAAGCCGTAAGCATAACTTCATCAAACAGGGTATGCTTGCCGACATGGAGGGGTATGACTATTACTCACATTATGTATATAAACATCATCTATTCTATATTCTTACCTTATATTACCCATCCGATTACAGAAAGGCCTTCGAGAGAATCATCTATGATGTAAAAATATGGAATCCATTCTATAGAAACAAACACGTGAACTTACATCGTTGACCGCGTAAGCTCACGTGAATACATACCTAAAACTTATCAATCAAAGAAATGCATAAATGATTATTATTCCAATAAATAACACAAGGTAAATTGATTTTTTTCAAAAGTATCTCAGTTGGTATTTTCAATCCAACAGCATGCAGTCCAATACACTCAGCAGCCTCACCCATTCCAAAGAGTGACACCCCTTTATTGGTTATACAACAATGCTGACGCAAATAATCTATATCAAAATCCTTTCCATAATACTGTGCTATCATCTTTAGGCAGGAAGGACCACAATCGTAAGAATCATGCTGAGTATATAATGCTATTTTGTCCATTCATCGAATCTATATTTATTTCCAAAGTGATGATTTAAAGATTATACAGAAAGATCTGTCTACCATCACAGCCTATCAAAGTATTAGAGACTTTATCAACAGAAATAATATCTATCATGTCGTTAATCTGATACACCTGCTTTATATTGCCTAACCAGTCGAACTTAATGATTCTTGTCTTAGCCTTGTTCTGTCGATCCAATTTAAGCATATCATCATATTTGGTCCCACGATAAGCCGCATAAACATAATCATCTGATTGAGAGAGCGACACGAAGTAGTTCACATTTTTGTTATAAAAGTCACCTTGTGTAAGCAATGAGGTTTTGAATATGGGTTTGTCCAACTTAATTGTCTTCTTGACAACATTACTATCGTTCATGGAATAGAAATCTATACCTGGGCAAACATCAAAAGCAAATACTCCTGTCTTGTACTTTTTACTATAATTAAATATTCCATGATTTGCTATCCATTGCGGATAGCGCTTGTCAAAGATTGGCTTTATTACATCTTTTATGGTTAATGTACCAGTTGTGTTGTCAGCATAAAGTATGCAGTTAGATCCATTTTCTGGCTGATGACCTAAAAAGTAATACTTATGAGGAGCCGCATAAGCAACATCTTTTGCCTCCAAAACAATTGCATAAGGAACTTTGGCATTCATGCCCACCACATAATCTCTTGCACGTACTAATCTACCTTTATCTATAACTTTGAATATATCGCCAAATGATCTTTCGGCAACACAGAGGGTATCGTTTGCGCCAAGAAACATTACAGGATTACAAAAGTCATAAGTATTTTTACCATGCTTCCCATATTCAGTTTCATATCTAAGTTGTTTTCCATTTCTGTTTATTTGGTAACTGACCATATATTCCGGTCCCCAATCTTCCTTCCTTTCAAAAGTAAGAAAAAGTTGTTCTCCTTTTACTTGCATACTATAGATACGTTTCAAGTTCTTAATTGCAAAGGACAATTTAGTACCTTTCAAAATTATTGGATGACTAAAAAGAGTATCTGTTTTCACCAGCACAGTTCCACCATCAATAACCTTGGCTTCCATTCTAAAGGTCAAACTTATCAACATGACCAGAATAACTAACAAGTTTTTTTTCATAATTTATTGCTTCTTTTAAACTAAATATCTACACAACATCCCCCAAAATCCTCCGACTGAATTTCAAAGGTCGATATTGGAGGACAAAGATACCGATAAATACATGAACCACACTTCTTCGTTAAATTTCGAGTTAATCTCCATGTGTTATTGCCTTTCAGCTCAGCACTGACCAAATCAGCAAGATGAGTATCTGCAATATTCCCCATTTTTTTTATAGAACCATGCGGAAGGACATCACCCGTATTAAGAATGTCAAAAATACAAAAAAAGTTTGAATTCAATTTCTGGTTTCTGAACAATTCTTCTAAACTTGGATTTAATGTGTAAATATCATTTTTATTCAACATAACATTTTCTTTGAAGAAAATGTTATTTGCTCCAGTCCATACAGGAACCAATAATATATTTAATTTAGTTTCTTTGATTGATGTCAAGTCTTTTTCGTCTCTTACAAGTTTAATTAGTTTAAACTCATAACGCTTATTCTCCAACAATGTTATGACATTTGCTAAGCAGCTATTATTTGTGTATTTGTCAATATATAGAAAAAAACTAAGATTGAAGGTATTCTGATGCTCAAAATAATCTACCAACAATGTACAGTCTTCCACATAGCAATGTACAAAATACTGATAGTTATACTTGTTCAGAATTTCAACATACTTTTCTGTCTGAATCCTAGTCAAATTATCTACTCCCAAAATCAGATTTACACGTGCGACACTTGAAGTAATACACTGCTTTAAAACTGTATCCAGTTGATCCGGAGTAAGAATTTGGGAATCTGCTTTTCAATCTCTTCTGTCATCATTTGAAAGAAGCCACACCGATAAGGAGGAAGCCGCAGGTACTGTCTACAATGCCTCACTCCCCTTTCTAAAAGCGGATGAAAGCGTGCGTGTGGAAGGGGCAACTCTCTGATATAGATCAGGATATGAAAGAAGAACGACAGCAAAACCGAAGCCGTGGATTCCACATGTAGACTTAATATAAAACGAGCCAGCCAACAAAGATAATTGGCTGGCTCGTAATATGCAACCGCGGCTGTGGACTCGTCCTCATCGATGCCGGGGATGTAGGACAAAAGGGGCTGACGAGCATTTTCGCAAATGCCCACCACGGGCCAACTCAAATCTATGTAATGATGAATAGGTTCATATTAGAAGCGACTCTTTACATCGTTAGCAGCACCTTTTCCGCGATACTTACTCTTGGCTGGGTTGAAGTTATAGCGCACAGTGAGTTCGAGGTTGCGGGTGTCGAGGCGCTTGTCAAGATAGATTTCGCGAATGTCACTATAGATGGTTGCTTTCTGGCGGATGCTGCCGAAGAGGTCTTTGCAGGCCAGTTTTAGGGTGAGACGATCATTCCAGAAGGCTTTGTAGAGGCTGATATCAAACTGCCACGACTGAGCAAGGTGTATGTTCTCGGCATCGCCAGCCGAACGCCACGAGAAATCGGCATTGAGCCATGAGTCAAAGGGCAGATTGACGGCGTTGTTGAAGCGAATGATAGTCATCGGACTGTTCATCTTCTTGGTCTCGCCACGGTACTGCACTTCGAGGTTCTGTATCTGCGTGGCAACCATCAACTGCGGGTGATACTTGCCGAAGGTGGGCGCAGCCGATACCATCAGGGAAAGGTTATCGTAACCACGGGTATTGTCTTTACGGAGCAGGGCAATGGTCGGGTCGTCCTTATAGGATGAATAGGAGGTGATAATGTAGTCGTGGACGCGAGCATAGTCAATCATTCCCGTCAGCCACTTGTAGTTGAGTGCCAGCGAGAGGTTGTCGCGGTACGACGGCTTCAAGTAGGGGTTGCCGCTCTCGTAGGTGTATCGGTTGATGTACTTGACGTTGCCGCTGAGTTGGCTGAATGCCGGGCGGTTGATGTTGCGTGAATACGAGAGCCTGGTACGCACGTTCTTCATGGGATACATCATCATTAACGAGGGAAAGAGGTCGCTGTAGGTACGGCTTTCGTCACCCATCTTCACGCCGCTCTCATAGTAACGGCTGTCAAGATATTCGTAGCGTAGTCCGGCAATGAGCGTCAGTTTGTTCAGGCGCTGCATCAGTTGAACGAAGGCCGCCGTGCTGTTTTCCTCAATTTTCGTGTCGCTGGCGTCAATGATGTTTTCTACGTTTCCGAACACGTCGGTACGGTGAACGTAACTTCCCTCGGCACCTATCTCCATATTACCTTTCCAGAGCGGATGACCAGCCACGAACTTGGCTGCATAGAGGCGGTTCTTCACGTCGTTGCGGGTGGTCACAGTGCGGTCGTCGCCGTGCGTGGCATCCTCAAAGGTCAGGTTGTCGGAGTTCTGCTTCTGCCACAGCACGTCAGCGTTGGCATCGAGCGACCATTTGCCCGTCTGCCCAGCATAGTAGCCGCTGACGATGTGCTGGATGTCATCGCCGTCCACCTTGCCTCGACCTGTAATCTGGTCGTCAGTCTGCTTGTCTATGAGCATGGCCGTGAAGTAGTCGCTCGTCTGACTATTGGGGCGCGAGGTCACGGTGTATGTCATGCCGACGGAATGTTTATCGTTCAGCATGTAGTTGAATCCGAGTTTTCCAGCCAATATCTGATTCTTATTATAGTAATGCATCAGGCTGTTCTGCTGATAGTGGCTCTGCAGGTAGGTGTCCTGTCGGCTGTCGTTGGTCTGACGGCTGCGGCTGTTCTCGTATTCGGCCATACCGAAGATGTCAAGTCCGCCCGTGCGATAGTTCAGGTTTAGTTCCTCCAAGCCATAGACGTAGTGGTTCACGCCCGCCACCGTGCGACTATTGAAACTGAATCCTTCGCCGACGGGTCGGATGGTTTTGATACGGATGACGGCTTTGACGGTTGCGTCGTATTTGGCACCAGGCATCATCACCACCTCCACATCCTTGATTTGGTCACTGCTCAGTTGGTCGAGTTCATTCTGGTTGCGCATCTGCCGTCCGTTGATGTAGATGAGCGGAGTGCCACGGCCTATGACCTCAATGCTGTTGCCATTGCGAATAACACCAGGAACGTGGGCAAGAACATCGTTGCCTGTGCCTATTTTCGAAAGGAAACTACCTTCAACAAGGGTGACAAAAGCATCATCGCTCATTCGGAAAAGAGGTCTCTCTCCTTTAACAGTAACTCCTTTCAAAGTTTGCGTCTCAGGCTGAATGCGTATTGTTCCGAGTTCAGTGTTGCGACATAGTTTATATACCGTCTTGTAACCTACAAAGGATATTCGGGCGAGAACTGGGTTTGTTTCACAGGGGATAACGAAGAGACCAGCCTCATTGCTCACGCCACCACTTATAAGTGTTGAATCAGATGGATGAAGCAGGTAAACATTGGCGTATGCAACGGGCTGACCTGTCTCGTCGATAATGGAACCCTTATAGCGGGTTTCTGTTTTCTGTATGCACTCCACGAAAATCTTCCGTCCGTCTTCATCGGTACTTGTAGTGACACGGATGGGATAAAAGCCTATCATCTGCTGTATGGCTTCAGGCAGGTGCTTATTTTTTACAGTTGTTGTGATACGGAAGTCCTCCAGTTCGTTATAGAGGAAGTAGATGGTGTAGCCTGTCTGTTGCTCTGCGAGTTGGTTCAAAGCATCGGAGAGCGACACATTATTATATTCACGTGAGATGCGTTTCTGAGCCTGCATGCTGACTGTCAGCAGCAGGGCAAGAATAAGAGTAATATATCTTTTCATGGCGGCTGACTATTCTACAGTGATTTGATTATCCTTTAATGTGGCGCTAAGACGCTCAAACTGGTTGAGGTCACTGATGATCTGATCAATGCCCTTCTGTGGATTCCAGACAAAGTGGAAACGGAGTCCACGGGCTACATCGTTAGCAAATACGACTTTCACATCGTAGTGAGCGGCTATCTCTGGCAGCATCTTCTCTAATGGGATATTGTCGTAGATGACAGGTTGCACTGTGACGGTATCTTTGGTAAGCGTATCGGCAGGGAGTGTTGTGACGGGGGGTGTCGCATTTTCCGAAATCTCTGTTTGCGGAGTTTCCTGCTTCTGGTACTGTCGGACGATGTGGATGGCGGCAAAGGCTATGCCAGAAACAAGTAGCACACCAATGAAAGATGCAGCTATCTTCATCCAATTGCTGCTTGACTGCTTAGGCTGAAACTTTTGATTGAATCTCTGCCAAGCAGCATCTACATTGACAAGTTCTTTGTTCTGACGATGACGGCTACTACGTTTGGCTTCTACCATAAGACGATAGGTTTCACGAGTATCCTCATCATGGTTGATGATGTTCTGAATCTGCTGCTCGGTATATGCATCGGGATTGTCGAGCATTTCCATCAGCTGGCGGATGTTTTCGTTGGCCGTTTCCATTGTTGTTGTCATTTTAATGTTTACCGAAGTGATGTCTGATTTGCTGAATGCTCTGCATGAGATACTTGTAGGTAGTATTCGGATTCAGACCCAGCCGACGGGCAATCTCACTGACGGTCAGGTCATCGTCGAAGCGGAGGTGGAAGATGCTGCGGTGCGGTTCCTCCAGTTGCTCGTCCACGTAAGTGGCAATATCGTCGAGCCGTTTCATCCGTTTGTCAATGGGTTGCAGGGCGGAATCGTCTTCTAAGGGCATCAATCTCTTCACTTTGTCGTGAAGATGCATCTGTCTGATTCTGTTCAGGCAGGCATTGCGCACGGCAGTCAGCAGATAATTGTCTTTCTTAGGTGGAATGTCGCTGTCTGCCACACGCAAGAAGACATCCTGCACCACGTCCTCAGCCTCTTCGTCATCGCCCAACAAGACACTGGCCAGATGAATCATCTTGCTGTAGTTCCGGCGGAAAAGCTGTTCGATAAATTGCTTTCGCTCAGCCAACTCCAAGCGAGCTTGGTTGGCACTCGATGAATCGCAATTTTCAAGTATTCTCTTATCAAGCATATCAGTCTATTCATATTCGTGCCCCATTTTTGAGGCATGTCTATATATAAGACACTTCAGACCCATCATTTTTTACGGAATAGCCAACTATTTTCATTTTTTTCTTGATTAATTGCAAAATTTGGGTGCAAAGGTACTGAAATTCCTGCTGTCTAACCCTCTTCCTGTTGAAAAATCACTTTTGCTGCACGATGTTATAGATAACCCTACCAGCAAGAAGATTAGAAATAAAAATAGGTTCTTTTTCATAATTAGATCAATTATAAAATTGTTAGATAATTAAGTTTGTACAAAGATATTCGTCAAAACAAAAATATATAATTTATTTTTTATTTTCGTTAACACATTTATCACATATTAATAATGCTTAAAGAACCTTTCATTGTTTAATTTTCATCTGCAAAAAGGTACTCATAATTCGTGAATTCAGAATTAGCAACGAGTTGATTATGAATACTGAAATTACGCACAAAATGCAACAACATGATTATCAACAAGTTACAATATTGCCACCTAATTTAACATCAAAACATACCGGGAATATCGGCATTTTCAGTTAACTACACAAGGCTATACACCTATTCGCGACGGCTTACGCAGTTAACTGCGTAAGCTGATGAAGTTAACTGCGTTCAAAAAGACAACCTTTTGAAAGGTATTTTTCATGCTTTTGAGGGCCTCAACGCTTACCATACACGCTAGATGGAACAAAAAATGGAACTGTTTTTCTATTAACAGTTCCATGATATAGTTTAAATTATTATAAATTATAACCCAAATATTATTTATTCAGATTATGATTCATAAAACGATGCTCTGCCAACCTCTCATACTTGGTTCCCGGTTTACCATAGTTGGCATATGGATAGATGCTGATGCCACCACGTGGTGTGAAATAACCCGTAACTTCGATATATTTCGGATCCATCAACTTGATAAGATCTTTCATGATGATGTTCACACAATCTTCATGGAAATCACCATGATTGCGGAAACTAAACAGGTAGAGTTTTAAACTCTTACTCTCTACCATCCTGACATCAGGGATATAAGAGATGCGAATCTCTGCGAAATCCGGCTGACCGGTTATCGGACAAAGCGATGTAAACTCCGGACAGTTAAATTGCACCCAATAGTCGTTTCCGGGATGCTTGTTAACAAACGATTCCAATACTTCCGGAGCATAGTCCATACAATATTTGGTCTTGGCACCAAGTGCTTTCAGTCCTTCTTCTTTTCTTGAATCTTCCATATCGCTTAGACATTAAATATTTTCAATACGTTATAGTCTATGTTGTCATCGTAGACGTCTTCGCCTTCGTGCTTCTTCATAAACTTTACCACTCGGATGGTCACCGGTAGGGCTATGACCTCGTACAGGGTCTTGAGGACTACCTGCCAGATCATCAACTTAGGGAGCTCTTCTGTAGGAACGACTCCACCTAAAGCCAGCGGAAAGAATAATAACGAGTCGCAACTCTCGCCTACCACGGTACTCCATACAGCACGCGACGAGAAATGGCGCCCTTGATCATGGATCTTCATCTTGCTCATGACATAAGCGTTGGCAAAACTTCCTGCCAGGAAGGCTACGAAAGATGCTACGGCGATACGAGGGGCTAAACCGAAGATAGCATGGAAACCTGCTTCGTTATGCCAATAAGGTGCTCCCGGTATCCAGTCGCAAAGGGCTCCCATGGTCACGAAAAAGAAGTTCATGGCAAAACCTGTCCATATCAACAGCCTTGCTTTGCGATATCCCCATACTTCGCATACGCAATCGTTGATAATATAGCTCACTGGGAACACGATGAGTCCACCGGTCAAACTAATATCCAATACTGAGATTTGCTTTGTTTCTAATAGATTGGCTGCTATCAAGCAGACACAAAAAAGTATACTGAAAAGCATAAACAGTACACTCACCTGTTTTTTCTCTTGATTCATAATTCTTGTTTTTTACGAGGTTTACCAAGCACTCGATGATTGTAAATGGGCTGCAAAGATACATATTTTTTTTGTAACTTCCCATTTCTATATCATTTTTTTCAATATTTCATCCTAAAAAGCCGAATAGGTAATCTATTGAATATCAGGAACGTACCTACTCTTTAAGTTCTTTGAAGGTATATATCATAATAGGTATGGTGAGCAAAAAGCCTAGTATGTCGCTGACGCATTGACTGATTTCTACACCGAACAATCCCCAGAATTGTGGCAGGAGGATGACAATAGGAATAAAGAAAAGTCCTCGACGAGAAGATGCTAGCAGATTTGCTCTCCATGGTTTACGACAGGTTTGCGTAAGCATATTGCTGGTCATACTGAAAGCATTCAGCGGATAAGCCAACAATTGACAGCAGAGGGTGAAACCACCAATGGAGATTACGGCTGCGTCATCTCGGAAACAAGATACGATTTCTTGGCTAAATATTACTCCAAAAATGGCACAGATAAGTAAAAATAAGGTACCTACCTTTACTGTAAACCAGTAGGCTCTACGGAGACGGGAATAAAGTCGTGCGCCATAGCAGAATCCGCAAAGTGGTTGAAAACCTTGTCCTAATCCTACTACTGCAGACATCACCAGCATGGTCAACCGATTAACAATCGTCATAGCGGCGATGGCTGCATCACCAAACTGCCCTGCCGACAGATTTAATGCTATCGTAGATAAGCAACCTAGGCCTTGACGGGAAAGTGAAGGGCTACCTCCATAAAAGATTTCCTTGAACGCTTTCCACGATGGTCTGAAGTTTTTCCAATATATTCCTATATTCTGTTGGGTATAAGATAACCGTAACAAGATAAAGAAAGAAACGATCTGTCCGGTAACGGTTGCTATAGCTGCTCCACTGATTTCTAAATCAAACCAAAATATACAGATAGGGTCGAGTACGACGTTGAGGATTGCTCCTGTGGTAATACCATACATCGCCAAGCGAGCATTACCTTGCAGACGCATCTGGTTATTGAGGGTGAGTGATGAGGTAAAAAAGGGGGCTCCCAGCAAAATAATACTTAGGTATTTCTCCGTATAAGGGAGTATGGTGGGAGTAGAACCTAACCAGACGGAAAGTGGACGTAGCATCATCTCTCCGATCACGAATATCAATAATCCGAAGAATAGAGAGAAGAAGAAGCCTGTAGATGCCATTTGTCGGGCCGTTTCATGATGTTTGGCACCTAACTCGCGAGAGATATAGTTTCCGGAGCCATGACCAAAGAAGAAGCCAAAGGCTTGAATAAAGAACATCACAGAAAAGACCACTCCCACTGCTGCCGTGGACTGTGTATCCAGTCGGCCCACGAAGAATGTATCTGCCATGTTATAAAAGCTCGTTACAAGCATTGTTATAATGGTAGGTATGGCCATGGTCACAACAACCTTCTCTACTGGTGCGGTAGTAAGGAATTGGTAATTATCGCGCTTATGCATCGTAAGTTCCTATATCTGAAGGATTAGATAAACTATATATCCAATGAAAAGAATTGATAGGATGGCTCCTTCCCATCGCTCAATTCTATATTTGGTGAAACTAAACAGCCATAAGAGAATCATCGAAACGACAAGCATCGTAAGGTCGACTTGTGTGATACCATGAATAGACATCGGGGTGATCAATCCTGTGATACCTAATATCATGAGGATATTAAAGACATTACTTCCAAGGACGTTTCCTATCGCAATACCACTGTTGCCCTTACGAGAGGCAACAACACTTGTGGCCAACTCGGGAAGTGATGTTCCTCCCGCTACAATGGTCAGTCCGATAACAGCATCGCTGACTCCTAAGGTAGTGGCTAGTTTTGTGGCACCATTCACAAAGATATTACTACCCAATATCAAACCTGTAAGACCTATCAATAGAAAGGCTACTGCTTTCCATACTTTTATTGACTTTATCTGGGTATCTTCTTTCTTACTGTCGGCTGACTTGCTTTCCTTTATCGTAATCGTCATAAAGATCATGAAAAAGACAAAGAGTATGGCTGCATCCCACCGACTGATCTGTCCATCTTGACTAAGCAGATAGAGCATCACTGAAGCTACAAGGGCAAATGGTATATCTTTCCGTACGGTTGACTTTAATATCAACATAGGGGCTACCACTGCCGAGGTTCCTACGATCAATAGGGAATTGAAGATATTGGAACCTATGACATTGCCTACTGCTAAACCTGATGTGCCCTTGATGGCTGACAATAGACTTATGGTGAATTCGGGCATGGATGTGCCCATGGCTACAACCGTAAGACCAATGACGATCTGACTGATTCCCATACGGTCGGCCAAAGCGACAGCGCCATCGGTAAGTCGATCGGCTCCCCATAGCACTAATGCTATACCTACAACAATAAAGACAAGGTTGAGTATCATATCTTATCTGAAATGAATTTATAAATCACTATAGTGGACGTGATATTCTTATCCTTCGGCCTGGAGCATAGCAGTAAATGCTATAGATGCCATTAGAATATTCTTTTTCGTAGCCATCATGGATAAGTGCGAAACCTGCCTGGATGACCTGTGACAACAGACTGTCATAGGCTTTCTGACTAAACACGCCAATCTCTACTTCGTTCTTATTAATACCTACATAACTTGATACGCCTTTTTTCATAGGTTTCGGCATGTCAAGATATGCACCGCTACTCAACTTCCTAGGTAGCTGACTATTCTTATAAAACAGGACAGCGTAATCTTTTAGGTTATAAGCTTTATAACCGTCAATGCGCTTATAACCATATTTCTTAGCTATCGCCATATCAGTTGTTCCTGCATCATACAGACGTATGCCATCACTGATAGTAAGCACTTCGCTCTTGATATCAACAAGATGAACGGCAAAAGTATCCGTCTGTTGGCTATTATCGGTATAACCGCTACTCTTTGTCGTAACACAAGACGTAACGACAAGTGCAGCCATTATGACTGCACTTGATATCATTTTATATATTTTCATCCTAAACATATAATCATTTATATTACTCTGCTGCCTCGGCGCGATCATCAATATTGTCGCCTTCTGTAGGGGCAAGAGATTCCTTGAAGTTGGTGATTCCTGCCTTTACTAGGATGTTGTACCACTGCAAGAGTTTCTTGATGTCACTATCGTGTACGCGATCTTGATCCCAGTTAGGAAGAACTTCTGTAAAGTAAGCTCTAAGTTCTTTGCTGCTTGCTTTCTTGTAATTGACAGAAGATTCCTTACTGTTCTCCTTCTTGCCTACATTCTCGAGAACCTGCCACAATGGAATATCGTCGGCATCTGTATACATGGCGATATCACCAAGAGAGGTTACACGGTCTGTCGCAAAAACAGGCTGGCGCTTGTGAGTCTCATCAAGTGCCTCTACTATAAGATTCATTTTACCACGAGATACCAGTTTGTAAAGGCCTGGTTTACCTGCTATTGAAAGAATTGTTTCCATTTTATTCTAAATTATAATTTTTGTAATCTATTTATTATATAATGTATCAAGCATGTCGTCGATCTGCTGCTCTAATGACTTTTGTCCGTCATTGATGATTTCATAATCGCACTTTTCTGCCACTTCTTCCTGAGGCAACTGCCGATGAATCCATTCCAACGTTTTAGAACAACTAATTCCATCCCGTGCCATTACTCGCCGGATTCTTATTTCCATAGGTGCTGATACGCAAACTATAAAATCGAAATGAATGCGCTTATCGAAATGTGCGTCAAACAAGATCGCACTCTCAAGCCATTCGTACTCGCTCTCTTCAAAATCCCGCGCTACTGCCGGATGGATGATCTCATTCACTGCCTGCTTGTTCTGCTCGCTCTTTAAAAGAAACTGAGCAAGCACATTTTTCTGCAATATATTGCCTCTATAAACGTGCTCGCCAACTAATTTTTGCAAAGCAACACGCAGACTGGCAGAAGATGCCATCAATCGCTTGGCTGCAGCATCACAATCATAGACATGAATGCCCTTATTTTCAAGGATTCTGCATACGTATGACTTTCCACTGCCGATACCTCCCGTAATCGCAATCCTCTTCATCGCTGTTATTTCTGTTCGATCAGGTAATCGATCTGACGTATTCCTAGTCGTGGATTCTTTATTCCATTTGGATAACTACGCAATATTAAGGTACACTTATCAGAAGGGTGAGTCTGTATCTCATTATAATCTACCACTACAGAAAATTGTTCCGGACTAATCTGTCGGAACAAATTTGCACCTACAATAAACTTCACATCCACACGCGATGGGAACGTTCGAAGTATCTTATCATCCGGCATATTGATAGCCTTTATCGGTACTTCCACACTTTCCTCCGTAAGTACATCGGGATATAGTCCTACACGTACTACCGAAGGAACAATCTTTACACCACGTATGGACTGCAAAGATACCTTGCGATATATGGTATCCGTAATATTAGAAATATTCAGATCTGTAGTTGAGATATATCGAATACTATCCAGTAAATGCTTATTGGCATAAATCCTCACACGCTCTGGCCAGAACTGTACCTTTGACAAATAGTAGCTGGAACCTAAACCTATTCTCCCCGACAATCTTACGGGAACCTCTTTGGACAGTCCATAGTTGTAATAGAACACAAGACGATCCGGATTCAACTTCATGACTTTCGAAGAACCATACAACTGAGGATATATCTGTTTCAAGATATCTGAAGCAGGAATAACACCTACCCCACCCTTACGGGCATAGTTCTCAAAGTCTAAAGTGACCACACGGAATTTTGAACCATAGAGATAACTAAAGATGGAAAATCCTTTATCGCGGATTGTCACCATCACTGTATCGTCTATATTATCCGTGATAACCGCATTACTCGGAACATTAACCAAGCGAACAGGCACAGGAATATCTTGTTCACAAGTCTCGTTGAGCGACATCATAAGCCAAAAGCCACCACTCAACGCGAGAAAGAACAAAAAAATCAGAAATTCCTTGTTGACGATGCCAAACAGGAAATTCCTGATGATTGTCCAAGTACCATTCCACCTGACCATTTACTTACTTATTCTGGCTCTGAGCAGATGAAGCTGTATTGGCAAACACATACCCCTTGTCAACTGTAATGACAACGCCACGAGCAATCTCGAGTTCTATAGTATTATCTGCCATATTTATATGCTTTACAGTACCATAGATGCCGCCACCGGTCACAACACGAGCGCCCTCTTGCAATGAATTCTGGAAATTGCGAATTTCCTTTTGCTTTTTCTGTTGAGGACGAATCATAAACAACCAAAGGATGGCAAACATTGCAACCATCATAATCAGGAAGCCCCACTGGCCGCCTTGCTGTGCCTGAGCAGCTAATAAAATCGATGTCATAATATAAATATCTTTTTAAAATTTAAAATTCAAATTATTAGAAGCGACGCGCACGAGGACGATTGTTCTCCTTCTGTCGCTCTTCCATAGGTTTGGCGATAATGCCACGCTCATTAAGATGACGAGCTATAGTATCGAGCAGACCATTCACATAACGACCACTCTGTGGAGTACTATAAAGTTTAGCCAAATTTACATACTCATTGATCGTAACAGAAGCTGGTATATTAGGGAATGTACAGAACTCAGCAATAGCGATCTGCATAATAACTACGTCCATATAGGCCAATCTTGAGAAGTCCCAATTACGACTCGCCTCACTCATGTAATGCTGATAACTGTCTGCATTCAATATCGTGGCACGGAACAACTTACGAGCGAAGTCACGGTCTTCTTCATCCTTATATTCCGGAAGAAGTTCCTGATTAGCCTTGTTTTCAAGTTCGAATCGTTTAATCGTCTTAATGACGAAAGTATCAACGATTTCCTTGTCATCATTCCAGTAAAGGCTCTTTTCCTCAAGCCAACTATCGATATCCTCATTTTGCTGAATGAGTTGTTTATATATCTTACGCCACAATTCGCGGTCAGCCTCATAAGAATCATCCTCGGCAGCCATATACTCCTGATAGATATCACTTTGTTCTATAAGAGTCAAGAGTTTACGTACTAATTCAATATCGTCATCCCAAGAGAATTTTTTAGTTTCGCAATACTCTGTAAGGGTCTTGTTTTCTTCTAGTTGAACAGCAAATTTGTTAAATGCGAATTTAGAAGACGGAGCCTCTGTTCCCTCACGTTCTGCACGATTAATAAGAATATCCGTCTGACGACGCGATTCACGAGTAATCGCCACAATGAGTGCGAGCATATCATTGTAAAGATCATACGCTTTAGAAAGGCTGAAAAGAAGTTCTTTTTCAGCATTATCCATATTCTTATTTCCATTTTGATAGTATGCGTAGGTTAACTGGACTATCTTTAAACGAATTAATTCCCTATTAATCATTCTCTAATGTTATTTTTGGTTCGTTATATAATGTAATTACGATGCAAAAGTATAAATTTATGTTGGTATATGCAAGAATACGAAACGAAAAACTAGATTTTTTAAGAGAAAAGTTGCACAATTCGCATAAAATACGTACCTTTGCAGCGCTTTTTGAGCAACACAAAATCGTCGGAGCACTAATCTTTTAAAGATTAAAGACGTCGGCGTTTAATCTGTGTATGGCGAATTAAGGCACATATTATTCACTTAATTTAGAGTAACACATTATTATGAAAGAGATTAATGTTTCAGGTCAGAAGCGTACAGACCTTGGTAAAAAAGCTTCTAAGGCAATTCGTAAGGAAGGTTTAGTTCCTTGTAACATCTATGGTGAGGCTAAGGCTGACGGTAAGCCAGTTGCTATGGCTTTCACAGCTACTATGAGCGAGCTCCGCAAGATCGTTTACACTCCACACATCTACGTTATCAACTTGGATATCGATGGTGAGCATCACACAGCTATCTTGAAGGAGTTGCAGTTCCACCCAGTAACAGACGCTCTTCTTCACGTAGATTTCCTTGAGGTTAACGATCAGAAGCCTATCACTATCGGTATTCCTGTTAAGCTCGTAGGTCTTGCACAGGGTGTTCGTGATGGTGGTCGTATGAACCTTTCTATCCGTAAGATCAACGTTAAGGCTCCTTACCAGCAGATTCCTGAGCACCTCGATGTAGACGTTACTGCTTTGAAGATCGGTAAGAGCATCAAGGTTGGCGAATTAAGCTACGAAGGTCTTGAGTTAACAACTGGTAAGGATGTAGTTGTTTGTTCAATCAAGATGACACGTAACGCTGCCGCTGCTGCCGCTGCTGCAAGCGATGATAGTGAGGCTGCTGAATAATGGACAAGTATCTAATTTGTGGATTAGGTAACCCTGGTTCTGAATACGAGGGTACCCGACACAATACAGGTTTTATGGTATTGGACGCTTTTGCAAAAGCGTCCAATATTGTTTTTGAGGATAAGCGTTATGGTTTTGTCGCAGAGACTTCTATCAAGGGGAGAAAGGTTTTCCTGTTAAAGCCTACTACTTTCATGAATCTCAGCGGAAATGCTGTACGATATTGGCTCAATAAGGAAAATATCGACCAGAAGCGCTTACTTGTCATTTCTGATGATGTGGCCTTACCATTAGGTGCTTTCCGATTAAAGGCTAGTGGCAGTAACGGTGGACACAACGGGCTCGGTCATATCATGCAACTCATTGGTCAGAATTACGCACGTCTACGCATGGGTGTAGGCAACGACTACCCACGAGGCGGACAAGTAGACTGGGTGCTCGGACATTACAGCGATGAGGATATGAAGATTCTTCAACCAAGCATCGACCTTGCTGGTGATATCATCAAGAGTTTTGTATTGCAGGGTATTGACAATACAATGAATCAATATAACAAATTAGGCAAGAAATAATGGCTGATACTGCACGAATAGATAAATGGTTATGGGCTGCACGAGTGTACAAAACTCGTTCTCTTGCAGCTAATGCCTGCAAAAATGGTCGCGTTACCATAGAAGGGGTCAACGTGAAACCTTCGCATATGATAAAGCGCGGAGAGGTCATCAGCGTTAAGAAGCCACCTATCACCTATTCGTATATGGTACTCGACTGCATAGAGCAACGTGTGGGTGCCAAACTATTGCCTGACGTTTACAAAAATGTCACCGACCCTAAGCAATACGAACTTCTGGAGATGAGCCGCATCAGCGGTTTTGTGGACAGAGCAAGGGGTACTGGTCGCCCTACCAAGAAAGAGCGAAGAGCTCTTGACTCTTTCGTCGACCCTGCCATGTTCGGATGGGATGACGATGAGAACTGGGATGATGATGAATAAGTAAATCGCATAAGAACATAAAAAAGGTGAACTCAATTATCGAGTCCACCTTTTTCGTTTTTGTTGAATTTATTTATTGAATGTGTTGGTCTAATTACATCATCGGACCACCGAATCCACCACGTGGATGGCGTGGGGCACCTTTGGGACGTTCTCCTTTGAAAGGACCTCCACGGAAATCCGGTCCGGGTCCAAATCCCTGTGTCATCTTCTCACGAGCTTCTTTACTACCGAAAATACTCAAACGGTATATGACATGCAACATGGCATAACTGTTGATACTATTATACTCCGTATCCGTACGTGCCATAGCTGTAAGTGCACGACTAAATGTGCTCTGTTGGCGCAGGATATCATAGAACTGCAAAGATACTGTAAGCGGTTTACCTTTCAGGAAGCTTTGAGACAACTGGGCATTCCATATCAACTCATTCGTATTCATTGAGTTGTCGTTATATCCTCTACGACACTGATTATGAAGGTCAGTACTCAAACTTGTACCCCAAGGTGCTGTAGTCGTGATTGTACCACCATAAGAGAACTGCCATGTATCGAGGTCACTCTGGCTCTGCAACATGTTACGGGCATGGGTATAATTCAAAGAACCATCCAACTCCAGTTCGAACCAATCATTACGATAGCTTGTTGCTAAGCGTTCACCAACAGTCAACGACTTGGTAGTATTCTTCTCTGAATCTGATTTAGAATTCAACTGCAAATAGCTTACATTATTATCATAACCGATATTGGTAAATGTATTCACATTGAAGATACCGGCAGAGTCGATGGCTGTGTTATACATAAAGGCACCAGACATTCTCCAGTTTCCGTTGATATTCTCAGGGGTAATCACTCGTCCGCCTGTTGACTCATTATAAGATACCTTATTGCTTATACTGTTTCTTGTCGTTGAGAAATTGACAAACGACATCAAAGCCTGCTGACGCTTCTCTATATAATTATTGTAGAACAATCTGAGCGTATTGGTGAACGAAGGTTTCAAACCAGGGTTACCCTTTCTGATATTCAATGGGTCACTATCATCTGTGATATCAAGGAGATCCGTCATACTCGGTTGAGAAGTTGTACCACGGTAGTTGATTCGCAGGTTACTAACCCTACTGAAACGATAACGGAAATCAAGAGTTGGAGAGAAATTGGTCACCGAACGAACCGTATCTACATGTATGCCCTGATAGTTCTGAACATATTTAGAGCTCTGTGGCTGTAGAAGTAAGCCGACATTCAAGTTGTAGTTCTTATTGATGACACGAAGCATCACATCAATATCGTGCAGATAATTACGATATTCTGAATAGCGACTGAGATTATTGTCTAAGTAAGATTCCAATGGGTTGCTTAACTTACTCAGATAGCTATCCCATCCACGATAAACAGGAGTGATGGTATCAAAGAAACCTTCGCCTAGATTACTGAAATCGAAAGTACTTCTATCACTCTTGGAATAACTATAGGTAAACTTATAGCTAAACTGCAGGAATGCAGCCCGCCATAATGGTTCACTATACGTGGCTTGAGTGCTAAAACTATAATTTGTAGTAGGAGTAAGATTATATCTATTGGTCTGATAAGTTGAATCCAATCCCAAAGCTGTTTGTACCAAATAGAGATGTGCATTAGCGGTAGAGAGACTCTTGCTATCCGTTTTTCCGTAATTACCATCCAAACGCAAAGTAACATTACGTCCTCGGCTATTGAGTTTTCTATTCAACTGCAACATACCTCTTACATTATTATTACTGCTATAAGAGAGACTGTTGCTATTCTGATAGTTTACCATCAAACTATCATTAGCAAGTTTCTTGATGTCCTCAGTATTCAGAGGATCTATAACATATTTGTAAGGATCTTCTTTATATGATGCTGATACTGATTTAGCCAAGCCATCGTTTGTCTTCCAAGAGAAAGAAGGACGGAACAAAATGTTGGTCATCGTATCAGGAGTCCATTCCAATCGCATTCTGGCATCCCAACTATTACTACGCGTAAAACTATGTGAGATATTATTTCCGAAAGAAGACTTAGTACTTACGAAATACTCAGAAGAAGTCTTGCTATAAGCATCACCGTCGGAATGATTCCAACGACCAGAGATATCGATTTTCAGTTTATTCTTTTTCTCATAGTTATAATTGAGACCAAGCATCTTTGTGGCATTCAGACCTTGACGGCCCATACCCCAGAAACCGCCTCGGCCACCACCGAAGCCCATATCGTTCACGTTATTTGCTGAGCCAAAGAACATCAACTGATTATCATCATCAGAATATCTTCCGAACAATCGTTCTGCATATCTGCCTTTTGTACCGATGGCAAGGTCTGCATTACCAATATATCCTCTATTCATACCAGTTTTCACACCGAAATCTAGTACGGTCTCTTCTTCACCATCATCAATACCCGTAATTCGGGATAGATCACTTTTCTCATCATAGGCCTTAATTTTATCAACAATACTTGTAGGCAAATTCTTAAGGGCTGTCTTCGTGTCACCAGTCATAAACTCCTTACCATTGACACGAATCTTCTTCACCTCTTTACCATTGATCTTGATGGTACCATCATCACTGACCTCAGCACCGGGAAGTCGTTTCACCAATTCCTCTATCGTTGACCCCTCTGGAGTTCTGTAAGCAGCTGAATTATATACGAACGTATCTTCCTTAAGTACCACTTTCTGAGCTTGTGCCGTTATCACAGCGCCCTTAAGCATCACAGCATCCGACCCAAGAACAAGTCGTCCCATGGCCAAGTCTTTGTCTTCTGAAATCTGAATACGCTTGATTACGGGTTTATACCCTACTGAAGTAATTTTCAGCAAATATTTCCCATTCTCCGGAGCATGCACTCTGAACAAGCCTTCTTCATTGGTCAGAGCACCGTCAACATAAGTGCTATCCATTTTCAAAAGTTGGACAGTAGCCTGAGTGATCACCTCCTTAGTATCACGATCATTTATAGCACCTGAAATCAGACGACTCTGAGCCATTGCTGTAAACGCCGATAATAGCATTAAGCCTACAATTAATAATTTTTTCATTTTAAGGTCCCTTTGATTTTTATTGAAACACATACATATAGACGCAACTAAAATGAAAGAGTTTAACTTAGATTATAAAAAAAAACTATTTTTTGCTAGTTTTTTATTTGAAATCATTATATTTGCATTGGTATTTACTTTTATATTATGGAGCAGAGGATTATTATTTCAAAGAATTTAAAGAGCGAACTGGCCACAGCCATCTCTGAATGTGAACACGACAAGACTTTTATCCTTGTCGATGAAGTGACCAAAGAAAAGTGCTGGCCTTTGCTGTCAAAACAGCTTAGCATGCGTAAAGCCAAGCTTATCACGATAGAAGCTACGGATACTCATAAAAACATTGAATCTTTAGCTCATGTATGGGAAGAGCTCGGAAATGATGGGGCTTCCCGACATTCTCTACTGATAAATCTAGGTGGTGGCATGGTAACCGACTTAGGTGGATTCGCTGCTTCTACTTTCAAAAGAGGTATTAACTTCATCAACATTCCTACTACCCTGCTTGCCATGGTCGATGCTTCTGTCGGCGGAAAGACTGGCATCAACTTCAATGGTCTGAAAAATGAGATTGGTGTCTTCAATGATTCTAAATTCGTGATCTTAGATACTGACTTTCTGAAGACTCTTGATGGTCAGAATATATGTAGCGGATATGCTGAGATGCTAAAGCATGGCCTTATCTCCAACGAGAAGATGTGGGCTGAACTGATAAAGTTCGATATTCAACAGCCTGATCTTGGAAAGTTGCAGGACATGTTAGCGAAGAGCGTGAAAGTGAAAGAAAATGTGGTAAAGAAAGACCCTCATGAGCAAGGTATAAGAAAGGCATTGAACTTAGGTCATACTTTCGGTCATGCTTTTGAGAGTTGGAGCTTAAAGCACTCTCCTATCCTCCATGGATATGCTGTGGCTTACGGAATGATCTGCGAGCTCTATCTTAGTGCTATCAAGACGGGATTCCCTACAGACAAGATGCATCAGACCGTACAGTTCATCCGCGAAAACTATGGTGCCATCAATATTACTTGTGATGATTATCCTGAACTGATAGAGTTGATGACTCATGACAAGAAGAACCGTAATGGTATCATCAACTTTACACTTCTTGCAAATATTGGAGACATCAGAATAGACCAGACTGCCACAGAAGAGGAAATCAAAGAAGCCTTTGATTTCTTCAGAGAAGGCTAAGAGCTAATTTCTGAGCTTGTGCACGAGCTGGTTTACTGGTTTCGGTCATAGGAATCTTATCCACATGGAATATATAATGTGGCTGCCAATATTTTGGTAATGCCTTCATACATATTTCTGATACTTCGGCGATATTGTTTTGCTCCGTCAGGAGGATAACAGTTTCGCCGAATTTTTCATCAGGACCTTTCGTTATCATATAAGGAGAGGAAAGGAATGGCTTCAACTTCTTTTCCACTTCTTCTATCTGTATCTTAATGCCTCCGCTATCTATCACATTATCTTTTCTCCCTAATATTTTGAACTCGATCTTTCCGTCTCTTTCACGGAGTTCCGCACGATCATTGGTAACCAACTTTCCTTCATGTACTAATGGGGCATCAATAACAAGACACCCTTCTTCGTTTATACTTACTTTTACGCTATCGAAAGGACGATACCATTCACTTGTCTCCGAACCATTCAACCTACGAAGGGCGATATGCGACAAAGTTTCTGTCATGCCATAAGTACTCCACACAGCATGAGGAAAGTCCTTTAATTGTAATGCGAGTTTATCGTCGATAGCGCCACCACCAATGATAAGGTTATGTATCGACCGAAGGCGTTCAGCCTCAACATCGACTTGTAGGGAATTATACACCTGCATAGGTACCATTGCTGCAAAAAGACGATTTGCATTTGCTTGGAAATAAGCAACTTGATCACCTAAGGAGAGATCACTCAAAGGATGTCCAGAAGGCTTCACTGAAATCAGATGAAGCTGTCGTTCTATCGACCTTACCACAACCATCTTACCTGCGATATAGTCGAGAGGCATACAGAGTAGTGCTGAATCTCCTGGTCGTAGGTTCAGGAAATCACAAGTAATCTTCGCAGAGTTCAACATTCTGCTTTTCTCTACATACATCGGTTTAGGCTTCCCCGTACTACCCGAAGTATGTACCAGCACTGTCTTGCCATCATTATTCCATTCGGCAAGAAATCCTGTTAATGTCATCTTTTCCTTCATCATATATTTCCCATCTAAAAGGTATTGTGGTGGTGATTTCTACGACCCGTTTTTAGTCATTCCGCCGATTCACCATCTTTGGAGGGGCAGAACCATAATTGGTCGCCTCTTATTTCCAGTGGCATATCAATATTATCGGTAAAGAGTTGTCCTGTTCCTAAACCTTGGGGCATCATGATATTCGCGCCATAGGTCTTTGCACAGAAGTGTGCGATAGCGTTCAAGCCGACATTACTTTCCAATGCCGAAGTTATCCAACTGCCAATACCACGTTCCTTAGCCATTTTAATCCATTCGGAAGCACCGGACATACCACCATGAAGACTCGGTTTCAGGATAATATAAGCTGGTTTTATCGTATCCAGCAGTGCTTCCTTCATACTTACAGTGTTTACTCCGATCAGTTCCTCATCCAGTGCAATAGGCAACGGACTCTCCCTGCAAAGTCGAGCCATGGCATCCCATTGATGCTGCTTGATAGGTTGCTCTATCGAATGAATATCATATTGAGTCAAAGCCTCAAGTCGCTCCATGGCATTCTCCGGTGTAAAGCCTCCATTAGCATCCACTCGCAACTCGATCTGTTCTTTCGTGAATGCTTCTCTGATATGCTTCACCAACTCTAATTCTTTTTCAAAGTCGATCGCACCAATCTTCAACTTCACACAATGGAATCCCTTTGCCAGTTTCTCCTCAAGACGGGCATACATCTCATCGAAAGTCCCCATCCATACAAGTCCATTGATGGTAATACCTTCTTCTCCACGTCCAAAAGGCGTATCAAATATAGCAGCAGAACCATTTGCTTCAAACTGAGCGAAAGCAGATTCCAGACCAAAGAGAATGCTTGGATAAGGTCTCAGCATGTCATAAGGAATATGCCCTATCTGTTCTATCAGACGACACATTTCCCGAAGTATTTTATCATACTCCGGGATAGCATCACATGACAAGTCGGGCAACGTAGCACATTCTCCAACGCCCTTGATACCAGGTTTCTCATCATCTGTAAGAGTAAGATAATAACTATGACGCGTATGATAAACGCCACGAGAAGTCCCGGCAGGTTGTTTAAAATGGAGTGTCCGTTCTGATATTTCTATATGTTTCATCTTAGTTTATACATCAAGGGAACTGTGGATATTTGTCAAAATCAGGTTTGCGCTTTTCCAAGAATGCCTTTCCACCTTCCTGAGCCTCATCCATCGTGTAATAAAGCATCGTTGCATCACCGGCCAATTCCTGAATACCAGCCTGTCCATCCAACTCAGCATTTAATCCGGCCTTGATCATTCGCAATGCCAATGGCGAGCGTTCCATCATGATCTCAGCCCACTCCACACAGGTATCCTCTAACTGATCAAATGGCACTACCTTATTCACCATTCCCATTTCTTCGGCCTCTTTTGCTGAATACTGCTTACAGAGGAACCAAATCTCACGCGCCTTCTTCTGTCCGACCATTCGTGCCAAATAACTGGCACCGAATCCTGCATCAAACGAACCAACCTTAGGACCAGTCTGACCAAATATTGCGTTCTCTGATGCTATTGTCAGATCACACATTACATGAAGCACGTGTCCTCCACCTATCGCGTAACCATTTACCATGGCGATTACAGGTTTCGGCAATCGACGGATCTGCATCTGTACATCAAGTACATTCAAGCGAGGCACGCCATCACTTCCAACATATCCGCCACGACCTTTTACATGCATATCACCACCCGAACAGAAGGCCTTATCACCGGCACCTGTCAGAATTACAACACGGATATCCTGACATTCACGGCAATAACTGAAAGCCTGAGACATTTCCCATGTCGTAAGCGGAGTAAATGCATTGCGATAACGAGGACGATTAATTGTTATCTTTGCTATATGATTATAAGTTTCAAAAAGTATCTCCTTAAAATCAAATTCCGTAACTTTATTCCATTGTCTTTCCATATCTATTTTTATTTCCAATAATTCTTTAAAACCTGATCATCTTCTTGAGCATCTGTAAAGACCTCAAGTACCACAGGACGTTGTGTATCTATCGTCATCAACTGTACCATGCCTATCTGCATTTCTTCTTGACTGGTGGCTTTAAGATACCCTACATCATTCTGAGTGCATATTCCCTGTGCCTTGGTTTGATGTGTACCGATAACGAAATCGCGAGCCTTGCTTTCTTTCAGTCCGTCAAACTTGGTAAAGATACCACCACACTCGTTATTTAGAAGTATAATGCGCAAATTACCTTTGAGGTTTCGGTTCCACAAAGCATTCTGATCATAGAAGAAACTCAAATCTCCAAGTACACAGTATACAATATCGTCGGTAACGACAGACATTCCCGCTGCCGTCGATAGACTTCCTTCTATACCGTTGATTCCTCGATTCACATAAATCTGATGTCCAGCATAAATGTTACCTAATCGAACAGCTGAACTATTGCCATATTGTACACGATAATCATAATACATATCTTCGAGTTGTTCTTCGAAGTATTTCACGACTGACATCTGTGAATATGCTGGTTCAAAATCATAAGAATGACTATTCGCCAGTGTGAGTGATTTCTGCCACAAATCATGAAACGTTGTTGACTGATAGGTGCTATTCAACTTGGATGCAGAAATCATATCAGCAATAGCTCCTAATACATCTGCAGGCTCTCCTTCTATGACACCGTCCAAATGCATAAAGGTGTCATGGATTTCTCCATCTGCATCCACGGCCCATTCCTCAGCATCACACTTGCGAAGGAATTGTTTCAACCGTTTGCTAACAAGTGTAGAACCGATATACAGGATGAAATCGGGTTGATAAGCATCATTGTCTCCCTCTTTGGCCAGCACTTCCTCAAAATGAGTCAACGGAAGCACATGAGGACTCAATGATTCTTTCAACACAACAGCATAATCTGCAATAGGTTGCAAGTCTTCTTCTATCAACGTTTGTAATACCATCTGACCGATTACGACCATCGGACGCTCGGCTGCCATAAACCGTTCGGCAACTTGATTCACATACAAATCATTTACTACGGGATTCAATCGGATGATAGGTCGCTCCTCCGGTAATGCAGATTCGGTATATTCATATAAAGGTTCGGTTATCGGCACATTGATATGTACAGGTCCACAACCGCGATGTTTGCATTCCAACAGGGCTTCATTGACCAGACGGTTACAATACCAATGTTCTTCTTCGTCATGAGGTTCCGGCAACGATACAGACTTTCTTACGTAATTTTGTAAAGCACCGGTTTGCTTCATCGTCTGTCCATCCAATTGGTCGATCCATTGTATCGGTCTATCAGCCGAAACGATGATAAGTGGCAAATGCTGATAGTAAGCTTCTGCTGCGGCTGGGGCCACATTGAGCAATGCACTACCCGACGTAACGCATACCACAACAGGCTGATCCAAAGTCTGGCACATTCCCAAGGCATAAAAGCCTGCACTTCGTTCATCCGTAACAGGATAACAGTTCATCTCCTCACATTCGTTGAGATCATGAACGATCGGAGAATTTCTACTACCCGGGCAAACCACAGCATGACGCACGCCATGTTTCAGAAGAAGTGCTGTTAATATATTTACGTTTTCCTTATTGCTGAACATATTATTTCTTTCGTATGAGGTTCATCATTGTTCCCATTTTGTTTACCGTCTCCTGCCACTCACTCTCCATATCACTTTCTTTCATGATACCACCACCTGCAAACAGGCGATATCCATGTTCCTTGATATTCATACATCGGAGCGATACATAAAGATGTGTCTCTCCATCCGGATCGATAGGGCCACAGAATCCACTATAATAGCTGCGGCTCTCATGTTCGTTGGCTAAGATAAAGTCGCGGGTATCATCTTTCGGCAGTCCACAAACGGCCGGGGTAGGATGCATCATCTGTAAGATACCTCCAAGATGTCGTGCCTCTTTCAAGGTGAAGGTAAAGTCACTTCTCAGATGTACCAGATTAGCAGCTCGAGCTGTATATGGTCCTTCCTCCTCGACATGATCAGTAAACAGTTTCAGGCATTCCGTAATGTAACTTGCCACGACACGTTGTTCCTGGATATTCTTCGGACTCCACGATATGGTCTCACCCTCTGTATTCAACTCCGCATCTTCCAGTTTCATCGTCCCGGCAAGTGCCATCGTATGCCAGTTTTCTCCATCACCCTCTAATAAGACTTCAGGAGTTGCCATCAGCCATGTCCCTGCCTCGGGAATAGAGACCAGACAGACAAACAATCGCGGATATCTCTCACAGGCCTCAACAAACAATTGTTCGGGGGAGAGACCACAATTGCCTTCTATCTCGGAGCATCGCGACAACACGATTTTCCGAAATCTACCTTTCTCCAGTTGTGCATGATAATTAGCGAAATTCAAAGCATAGTGATCTTTCTCCGAAGCATCCGGCACTTTCAATTCCACATCTTCCGACGTCCTCACTCCACGATTCACTTTCTCGGATAGTTCCTTGACATGAATCGTCTTGATTTCATCAGGTTGGATAAGAAGGATGGGATATTTGGCTGAATTGGCAAATGGGGCAAACACGAAACCTTTCTTTCCACTCAACTCATCATAAGACGATAATCTCGTAGCATCACCACGCAATTGCTTCATCATGACACAGTCTTGTTGATGAGGCAAACGATAAATAGCGTAACTATCCATTATTTGCGGACGGATAATACATAGTTAGTAACCTGAACAGTAGAAATCAAATCACCCTGTTCGTCTGTAATATCCACATGCCATACGTGGAGCGTTTTCCCTTTAGATTGGATACGGGCAAGGGCCGTAACAGTACCGCCAAAAGCAACAGCCTTCACATGACTACCGTTCACATTGATACCAACACACATTTTTCCGGGACAGAGGGCCATACTGCCTACTCCTGCAAGGTTTTCAGCAAGGGCAAGAGAAGCTCCGCCACTCAGAAAGCCGAAGGGTTGCTGATTCTTCTCATCCACCTTCATCTTGGCCATGACCGTATCAGGTTCCGGAGTGGAAAAGAACTCCATGCCAAGAGTATTCGACAGACCTTTACGGCTCAATATATTACGTTTCTGATCTTCTATATCCATGTCATTTTCGTATTATTACTGCAAAGATAACAAAAAGAAATGCGTTAACGACCAAATCACGAAATATTTTCTTATTTTTGCAGGCAAATAACATACCTAATGAAAAAACTGTTTTTATTTATTACCATTTGTCTGACTACTGTCGTTCATGCTAATCCTATCGACGACTTAATCAATCGTATTGACAATGGGGCTTCTAAGCAATTTGATATACAACTTGAAAACAACAGCACACGCGACTTCTTTGAGATTGACAACGCGCCGAATGGTAGGATTTCTATTAAGGGAAATTCTTGGGTCAGCATTGCTACAGGACTCAACTGGTATCTGAAATATACGGCAGGAATTCATCTGACATGGAACAATATGAGGGCCGACATTCCTTCGAGATTGCCTCGGGTTACTAAGAAGATACGCAAAGAAACAAACCTGACCTTGCGCTATGATTTCAATTATTGCACTTTCTCTTACTCCATGGCTTTCTGGGACTGGGATAGATGGCAGAAGGAAATAGACTGGATGGCGCTACATGGCGTCAACTTGCCTCTCGCTATCGTGGGAGAAGAGGTGGTCTGGCGAAATATGCTTCTGAAATTGGGTTACTCGAAAGATGAAATCGGTAGGTTTATCGCAGGTCCTGCCTTCCTTGCTTGGTGGGAAATGAACAACCTTGAAGGTTGGGGTGGTCCTCTCCCCGACTCTTGGTATCGCCAACAGGAAATATTACAGAAGAAGATTCTCAAGCGGATGCGCGAATATGGTATGCATCCTGTATTACCGGGCTACTGCGGTATGATGCCACATGATGCGAAAGATAAACTAGGTATCGACGTAACGCCTGGTGGCTCATGGAACGGTTATACGCGCCCTGCCAACCTGAGTGCAACGAGTACGGAATTTGACAGAATCGCTGACCTATACTATAAAGAACTTACCCGTCTTTATGGAAAATCTGATTATTATTCCATGGACCCGTTCCACGAGAGTAATGATGATGCTTCCATCAACTATGCTGAGGCCGGCAGAAAACTGATGGAGGCGATGAAACGGGTCAATCCGAAAGCGACATGGGTGATCCAAGGATGGACGGAGAATCCGCGCCCACAGATGATAGAATCCATGAGGGATGGTGATCTTCTGGTGCTCGACTTATTCTCAGAATGTCGTCCTATGTTCGGGGCACCATCTATATGGAAACGTGAACAGGGTTATGGCAAGCATGGGTGGCTTTTCTGTATGCTCGAGAATTTTGGGGCCAACGTTGGTTTGCATGGGCGTATCGACCAACTGCTCCACAACTGGAGACTGGCAAATAGTGAGACCTTCAAAAACCAGAAGAAGAAACTCAGAGGTATCGGTTTCACCATGGAAGGTTCTGAGAACAATCCGATCATGTTCGAACTTATGAGTGAACTTCCGTGGGATGAGAATTCTTTTCTAAATGATGACAGCATTTCCTCTATCCGGAAGGAATGGGTAAAACGCTACGTTAAGGCAAGATACGGACGGGATGATTCCGCCCTTCAGGAAGCTTGGGCGATACTTTCTTCCACCATCTACAACTGTCCGATGGGAAACAACCAGCAAGGTCCTCATGAGAGTATCTTCGATGGTCGACCTTCGCTCAACAATTTTCAGGTAAAGAGTTGGAGCAAGATGCGCAACTATTACGATCCGGCTTCTACCTTGAGGGCTGCCATTCTCTTTGCCAGCGTTGCCGACAAATATCGACTCAACAATAATTATGAATACGATCTCGTCGACATCGTGCGCCAAGCTATGGACGATCAGGCCCGATTACAATATCTCCGTACAATAGCCGACTATAATGGTTTCTCGATAGACGATTTCAAGCGTGACAGCAGACGGTTCCTCGACATGCTACTCCTACAGGACAAACTTCTCGGAACTCGCAGCGAATTTCGACTGGGGCATTGGGTTGAAGCTGCCAGAAAGTTGGGCACCACAGAGGCTGAAAGAAATCTCTATGAATGGAATGCACGTACACAGATTACGACATGGGGAAATCGCACTTGTGCCGACAAGGGCGGACTTCGTGACTATGCGCATAAGGAATGGCAAGGGTTGCTCAGAGACTTCTATTACAAGAGATGGAGCATCTTCTTCGATGCTTTGCTCGCACAGATGACACAGAATCAAAAGTCTGACGAGAATGCACTCGGTGGTGGCCCTAATGCCAACAAGACAAGTCAGGAACTCTTCGACATGGCTTTACCTCACGGTCCTCAGATCGACTGGTATGCCATCGAGGAACCATGGACCCGACAGCACAACACATATAACAGTAAAACAGAAGGCAACTCTATTGATATTGCCAAAGAAGTAATTGATTTCTTAAAATGATACAAAACAAACGTCTGGTCAGCCTTGATGTTTTTAGAGGATTAACTGTCATGTTGATGATATTCGTCAACAATGGGGCTGGCAATGAAATATTTTCACAACTCAAGCATTCCAAATGGAACGGACTGACACTTACCGATCTCGTCTTTCCGTTCTTCCTTTTCATCATGGGTGCTTCCTGCTATCTCAGTTTGAAAAAGTCTGAATTCATTTGGTCGAAGGATATTTTCAAGAAAGTCGTTAAGCGAACAATCCTACTTTTTCTGATAGGACTGTTCATCAACTGGTTTGATATCGCATGCGACGGAAGACCGTTCGACTTTGCTCATCTACGTATCATGGGCGTCATGCAACGTATAAGCATCTGCTATGGATTTGCCACCGTGATCATTCTTACCTGTAAGACCTATTTCGGTTCTACCAATGGAATCATCGGTTGCATCATCGGTATACTCGTTGTCTATTCCGGTTTGATACTATTCTACGGCGGTTACAACTACGATTCGGCAACGAACATACTCGCACAAATCGACCTTTCCGCCCTCAGCTACGACCATTTATACCATAAAAGTCCCGTTGACCCGGAAGGTATCATTTCTACCCTCCCTTCCATTGCCAACACACTTCTAGGTTTCTTCGTATCTGCCACCATCGACAAATACAAGAATCAACGAATCACGATTCTTATCCTATCAGGAGTTGTCCTGATTATAACAGGAAGTTTATTTACACCACTATTACCTATCAACAAACGTATCTGGAGCCCTACCTACGCACTGATAACTTGCGGAATAGGAACACTTCTATGGGGAATCCTCGTATATATCATCGACAGAGAAAAGAAGAGCAACACAAACTCATATCCACTTCAAACCCTGAGCATCGCCTTCGGAACAAACCCCTTGTTCCTATATCTCGTCAGCGAACTCCTTGCCACACTCTTCGGAAGCACAGGTGTCAAAGAACAAATATTCGGAAACCTACACCTGTTGATAACCAACGGATACTGGACAAGTGCTGCCTATGCTACGATTTTCCTAAGCATCCACATCATCCTGGCCCTCCTACTCTTCCACAAGAAAATACTCATCAAGATATAATTTAGGATAAAATAGGTGGCGCTTTCAGAATAATTTCGTAACTTTGCACCTAGAATAGAAAATTTTCGAAAATTAGATTATGAACGTTTTAGAGTTAAGTGAACAGGAGATTGTCCGTAGACAGAGTCTCCAAGAACTGCGCAATATGGGTATCGATCCATATCCTGCTGCTGAGTATCCAACCAACGCATACAGCGTAGATATCAAAAAACAGTTCAAAGCAGATGAGAAGCGTGAAGTAGTCATAGCAGGCCGTATGATGAGCCGTCGTGTGATGGGTAAGGCCAGCTTTGTAGAACTTCAGGATTCTAAGGGTAGAATTCAGGTTTATATTACTCGTGACGACATTTGTCCAGACGAGAATAAAGATTTATACAACAAAGTTTTCAAGAAATTACTCGATATTGGTGACTTCATCGGTGTCAAAGGTTTCGTCTTCGAGACCCAGACCGGCGAGATTAGCGTTCATGCTCAAGAGCTCACACTCTTAAGCAAGAGTTTGAAGCCACTCCCTATCGTAAAATATAAAGATGGTGTCGCATACGATAAGTTCGACGACCCAGAGATGCGCGCCCGCCAGCGTTATGTTGACCTCGTGGTTAACGATGGCGTAAAGGATACCTTCCTGAAGCGTGCAACAGTACTTCGCACTATGCGTAAATTCTTCGACGAGCAAGGCTATACAGAGGTAGAGACCCCTATCCTTCAGTCTATCGCCGGCGGTGCAAGTGCACGTCCATTCATCACTCATTTCAACGCACTCAACATCGATATGTACATGCGTATCGCTACAGAACTTTATCTGAAGCGTCTTATCGTTGGTGGTTTCGATGGTGTATACGAGATCGGAAAGAACTTCCGCAACGAGGGTATGGACAAGAACCACAACCCAGAGTTTACTTGTATGGAGCTCTATGTTCCTTACAAAGACTATAACTGGATGATGAGTTTCACAGAGAAGTTGCTCGAGACCATCTGTGTTGCTGTCAACGGCAAACCTGAGGTAGAATACGAAGATGGCAAGGTCATCAGCTACAAGGCACCATTCCGTCGTCTCCCTATCTTGGAAGCTATTCAGGAAAAGACAGGTTTCGATTGCAATGGCAAGACAGAAGACGAAATCCGCGCATTCTGTCTCTCAAAGGGTATGGAAGTTGACGAGACCTTCGGTAAGGGTAAACTTATCGATGAACTCTTCGGTGAATTCTGCGAAGGCACCTTCATCCAGCCAACATTCATCACAGACTATCCTGTCGAGATGTCTCCACTTACCAAGATGCATCGCTCTAAACCAGGTTTGACCGAGCGCTTCGAGCTTATGATCAATGGTAAGGAATGTGCAAATGCTTACTCAGAGTTGAACGACCCTATTGATCAGGAGGAGCGTTTCATCGAACAGATGAAACTTGCCGACAAGGGTGACGACGAGGCCATGATCATCGACCAAGACTTCCTTCGCGCTCTGCAGTATGGTATGCCTCCAACATCAGGTATCGGTATCGGTATCGACCGCCTCACCATGTTGATGACAGGTAAGGAATACATTCAGGAAGTAATGCTCTTCCCACAGATGAAGCCAGAAGCCAAGATGCCTCAGAGTTCTATCAAGGAATGGGCAGAGATTGGTGTTCCAGAGGATTGGGTTTACGTATTACGCAAGGCAGGTTTCAACCTCATCAGCGACATCAAGAATGAAAAAGCTCAGGGCTTGCAGCAGAAGATTGGCGAAATCAACAAGAAATACAAGCTTGGTTACGAAAAACCTTCTGTAGATGATATTCAGGCATGGATTGACAAGGCACAGGCTTAACCTCGTGCTCGAGTAAAAAATGCAATATGGATTATAATATCGGTAAGATAGCCATTATAGGTGGCGGTAGCTGGGCTACCGCCATTGCCAAGATTATTGTGGGGCATACCCATCACATTGGTTGGTATATGCGTCGCGATGACCGAATCGAAGATTTCAAACGACTCGGCCATAACCCTGCCTATCTTACCTCTGCGAGATTTAATGTCGATGAGATTTTCTTCTCAAGCGATATCAACCGCATCGTTGAGGCATACGACACCCTGGTATTCGTAACGCCATCACCTTATCTCAAGAACCATCTCAAGAAATTAAAACGGGGATTGCATGATAAGTTCATCGTTACCGCCATCAAGGGTATCGTTCCTGATGAGAACTTAGCCTGTTCGGAATATTTCCATCAGGTATATGATGTACCTTACGAGAACTTAGCCTGTATCGGTGGCCCTTCTCATGCCGAGGAGGTTGCCTTGGAGCGACTAAGTTATCTCACCGTAGGATGCAGCGATTTAGACAAGGCCCAAGCCTTTACCAATGTACTGACCTCCGGCTACATCAAGACCAAGACCTCAAGTGATGTGATAGGAATCGAATATTCCTCAGTACTCAAGAATGTGTACGCCATCGCAGCAGGTATCTGCAACGGTCTCAAATATGGCGACAACTTTCAGGCAGTTCTCATGTCGAATGCAGTACAAGAGATGAACAGATTCCTCAATGCAGTACATCCGATAGAGCGAAGCATCTACGACAGCGTATATCTTGGCGACCTATTGGTGACAGGATACAGTAATTTCTCGCGCAATCGTACATTCGGTACGATGATAGGCAAAGGCTACTCCGTAAAGAGTGCACAGATCGAGATGGAGATGATTGCCGAAGGTTATTTCGGAACAAAATGTATGAAGGAAATCAACAGCCACATGCATGTGAACATGCCAATTCTCGATGCCGTTTACAACATTCTTTACGAGCGCATTAATCCACAAATAGAAATTAAACTTCTAACGGATTCGTTCCGTTAATAAAATTATTACATAGTATAATGGAAAATATCAGCTTAGACATCACAAAGGCAGCCCAGTTCCTTAATGCTGGCACCGTTGAAGCGTATGAATCAAAAGTAAATGCTGCTCAGGAAGCTTTGGAAAATGGCACCTGTGCAGGTAACGATTTCCTAGGATGGCTTCACTTACCATCTTCTATCACCCCAGAGTTCCTCGATGAGATTCAGGCTTGTGCCAACACTCTTCGTGAGAAATGCGAGGTTGTAGTTGTTGCAGGTATTGGTGGTAGTTATCTTGGTGCCCGTGCCGTAATCGAAGCACTTAGCAATGCTTTTGCTTGGCTCGTTAACGATGACACAAAGAACCCTACGATCCTATTCGCAGGAAACAACATCGGTGAGGATTACCTAGCAGAACTCACAGAGTACCTCAAGAACAAGAAGTTTGGTGTTATCAACATTTCTAAGTCTGGTACCACTACAGAGACTGCCCTCACATTCCGTTTACTCAAGAAGCAGTGCGAGGCTCAGCGTGGCAAGGCAGAGGCTAAGGATGTTATCGTTGCTGTGACCGATGCCAAGAAGGGTGCTGCTCGTACTTGTGCTGACAAGGAAGGTTACAAGAGTTTCATCATTCCAGACAATGTTGGTGGTCGTTTCTCTGTTCTTACTCCGGTAGGTTTGTTACCAATCGCTTGCGCTGGTTTCGATGTTAAGGCTCTCGTTAAGGGTGCTGCCGACATGGAGAAGCAGTGTGGCAAGGACGTAGCTTTCGCTGAGAACCCAGCTGCTCTGTATGCTGCTGTTCGTCAGGGCTTGTACACACAGGCTGGCAAGAAGATTGAGATCGTTGCCAACTTCCAGCCAAAACTTCACTACTTCGCTGAATGGTGGAAGCAGCTTTATGGTGAGAGCGAGGGTAAGGACTTGAAGGGTATCTTCCCTGCAGCTTGCGACTTCACTACCGACCTTCACTCTATGGGTCAGTGGATTCAGGAAGGTGAGCGTTCTATCTTCGAGACCGTTATCTCTGTAGAGAAGCCAAACCGCGAACTTGACTTTCCACACGATGAGGAAAACCTTGACGGTTTGAACTTCCTTGCCGGCAAGCGCGTAGACGATGTCAACAAGATGGCAGAGCTTGGTACTCGTTTGGCTCACGTAGATGGTGGTGTTCCTAACATCCGCATCAGCGTTCCATCACTCAACGAGTATTACCTCGGTCAGCTCATCTACTTCTTCGAGAAAGCTTGTGGTATCAGCGGTCTCCTTGAGGAAGTTAACCCATTCAACCAGCCAGGTGTAGAGGCTTACAAGAAGAACATGTTCGCTCTTCTCAACAAACCTGGTTATGAGGCTGAAAGCAAAGCTATTCAGGAGCGTCTTGCTAAAGAGAAGTAATAATGATAGAAGCAATTCTAAAATATAAAGGTAAAAACGGCTTTGGGGAATTTTGCCCCAAAGCCGTTCTCTTTGATATGGACGGAGTGTTGTATAACTCCATGCCCAACCATGCTGTTGCTTGGGAAGAGTCGATGAAGAAATTCGGCATCGCGATGACCAAGGCTGATGCTTACGCGACTGAAGGTGCAAGAGGTATCGATACGATCCGTCATTTTGTAAAGAAACAGAAAGGAATAGACATCTCGTTCGAAGAGGCCCAGAAGATGTATGACGAGAAAACACGCATCTTCCACAGTATGCCTGAAGCTCCTATCTTTGATGGTGTCCTCGACATCATGGAGAAGATCCATCAGGCAGGAATGAGTGTGAATGTCGTTACCGGTAGTGGTCAGCGTCCACTTATCGCAAGACTGCTCAACGACTTCGGTAAATATCTCGACGAGAATCATATCACAACAGCATACGATGTGAAACGAGGAAAACCCAATCCCGACCCATATCTTGCCGGACTACAGAAAGCAGGAAATCTAAAGCCATGGGAGGGAATCGTTGTCGAGAATGCTCCACTGGGCGTTCGTGCAGGAGTAGCAGCCAAGATATTTACCGTAGCCATCAACAGCGGTCCGTTACCAGACGAAGCGCTTAGTTCGTTGGGAGCAGACGTACTCTATCATCAGATGACAGAGTTTGTAGAAGACTGGGATATACTTTTCGAATCATCAACACTATAATATGAAAACAAAGCACATATTTTATCAGCCTCAGGGTGTATGCTCACAAATGATTGATGTGACAGCCGACGAGAATGATGTTATTCTACAAGTGATGTTCCTTGGAGGATGCAACGGAAACCTTCAGGGAGTAAGCAAACTTGTCACTGGTCAGAAGATTGACGATGTGATTGCAAAAATCGATGGCATACGTTGTGGAAACAAGTCAACCTCTTGTCCTGACCAACTATGCAGAGCCCTTGAAAAACTAAAAGAGGCTCCTCTGGAAGACTAAGTAGGCAACCCATGAAAAAGAAGATATGAACCTATTTACACACAAGATATCAGAAGAACTATCATTGCCTGTCCACTCGGTAGATGCTGTGCTCTCTCTCCTTGATGAGGGAGCTACAATTCCCTTCATTGCCCGTTATCGCAAGGAGCGTACCGGCAACATGGATGAGGTGGAGATTGCAAAGATCTCTGAGATGAGTGACAAACTCAAAGAACTTGCGAAACGCAAGGATACGATCCTAAAACAGATTGAAGAGCAAGGAAAGCTCACCGATGAACTGAAGAAACGTATCGAGACATGCTGGGAAGGTAATGTACTGGAAGATATTTACCTACCCTATAAACCTAAACGCAGAACTCGTGCCCAGATAGCCCGCGAACATGGCTTGGAACCTCTCGCAACAATGATTATGCTCGGACAGGTACGCAACGTGGAAGATGCCGCACACCGATTTGTAAAAGGTGACGTGAAGAGCATAGAAGATGCTATCCATGATGCAGAGGATATCATTGCCGAGATGATAAGCGAAGACGAACGGGTACGCCAAGGCGTACGTGCCATATATCGCAGAGAAGCCTATATCACCTCGAAGGTCATCACAAAGATGAAAGATGATGAGAAAGCACAGAAATACAGCGACTACTTTGATTGGAGCGAACCGCTGAAGCGTTGTACATCCCACCGTCTGCTTGCTATGCGCAGAGGTGAGAGCGAAGGAATCCTCCGTGTCTCGATCGCTGCCGATGACGAGGTATGTACCGACAGAATCAAAAGAAACTACAGATATAATAAATATGTGAATGAGGCCATAGAAGATGCTTTCAAGCGACTGATCAAACCTTCTATGGAAACAGAATTTGCATCCGCAAGTAAGGAAAAGGCAGACGAAGAAGCTATTGCTGTGTTTACAGAAAACCTTACCCAGCTATTGCTTGCTGCTCCTCTCGGACAAAAGCGCGTATTGGGCGTTGACCCCGGAATCCGTACAGGCTGTAAGATTGTTTGTCTGGATGCACAAGGCAACTTGCTGCATCACGAAGTGGCACATATCGCTCGTGAAGCAGAGAAAGCAGGTAAGCAACTTATCCAACTTGTGAAAGACTACAAGATAGAAGCCATTGCCATCGGAAATGGTACTTATTCGAGAGAGTCGTCAGACTTCATACACACTCTCCGATTCGACCACGATGTGCAGATCTTCGTGGTTTCAGAAGATGGTGCCTCTGTATATTCGGCCTCAGAAACAGCCCGTGAGGAATTTCCTGATGAGGATGTCACCGTCCGTGGAGCGGTAAGTATTGCCCGCCGACTTATGGACCCTCTTGCTGAGTTGGTGAAGATAGATCCTAAGAGCATTGGTGTGGGGCAATATCAGCATGATGTAAACCAAAACGCACTGAAGAAATCTCTCGACACAACAGTTGAGTTATGCGTAAACTCTGTTGGTGTCAACGTGAATACTGCCAGCAAGCATCTGCTTACCTATGTCAGTGGTCTCGGTCCTGCCCTCGCAAAGAATATCGTTGATTACAGAAAGGAGAATGGCCCTTTCACGTCTCGTGCACAACTGAAAAAGGTACCACGACTGGGAGCGACGGCATTCGAGCAATGTGCGGGATTCCTTCGTATTCCCGGAGCAAGAAATCCGCTCGACAATTCTGCCGTGCATCCTGAGAGCTACAAGGTAGTGGAACAGATGGCCAAAGACTGTAACTGTAAAGTGGCAGACCTGATTACCAATGCTGACGAGCGAAAGAAGATAGATATCAAACGCTATGTTACCGACACCATCGGTATACCGACGCTTCAGGATATTCTTAAAGAGTTGGAAAAGCCCGGACTAGACCCTCGTGACAAGATTGAGGTGTTTGAGTTTGCCAAGAACGTACATACCCCCGACGACTTAATACCGGGCATGGAACTTCCTGGTATCGTAACCAACATCACCAATTTTGGTGCTTTTGTCGACATCGGTGTTCATCAAGATGGATTAGTTCATATCAGTCAATTGTCCGACCGGTATGTTAAAGATCCAACCGAGGTGGTGAAACTTCATCAGCACGTCAAAGTGAAAGTGCTGGAGGTAGACAATCGCCGTCATCGCATCAGTCTATCGATGCGCTCATAAAAGTAATATCAACTCTGCAAAAAAACGCAGTTAACTTCATCAGCTTACGAAGTTAACTGCGTAGGCTTACGTGAATAGGTATATCGGCTTACGAAGTTAACTGCGTAAAACGATATACCTGCATATACTAATAACCTTACAAGAGAAAACACAGCAACTATCTATTAGTCAACAAGTTACGCTTCACTCAAAAATCATTCCGTCTTTAATCCTTAATTCGCGAATTATGAGCACCCTTTCTAAGGATGAAAATCATACAATTCTAAAGTTGTTGCATTATTAACTTGAATTTAGGTATTTGTTTGTGGTTATCCAAATATACAAAATGATCAGTGGTTTTCTTCTTTTAATCTCAAATTATCTTTCAACACTCCTTTTTCCGAATGAGCCTTATTTTTTGCTTGGAGAAGCTATCTTATTTCCTTCATTCCATGCTCCGGCGACTTTGTCTCCTACGGCGCGATAAGACATTGAAGAAGCATCGAAAACGACAGGTTGTAATTTATCAAGGTCAACGCGACCATTGGTAAGCACGCTATCATCGGCACTCATATTGATGACCTCACCAACAACTCTCGTTTCATTGAGACTCGTCTTCGTCATCTCGATAACCTTACACTCCAGAGTAAGCGGATATTCATTGATAATAGGAGCATCGACATTAGGACTCTTGGTCACCGTGAAACCGGCCTTCTTCACTTTATCCGGAACATCTTTGGCTGAAACCATACCAAAATAATCTGACTCGGCAATATGTTTCTGGTCGGCAAAACTTACCGTAAAGGCTTTCTTTAGTTGCAGATTCTCCGTGGTCTTATGGGCTGAGAGGTTGAAACAGATATGGCGGGGACCACACTGTCCACCCCATGCCGCCATCATCACATCGGGATTTTCATTCTGGTCATACGTCGCAATCATAATGGCTGGCATCGGAGTTATCAAGGCTTCTTGATTGAAATTCGTTCTACCATCCACATTCTTCACTTCTTGTGCACTAGCTGTCATACTAACAAGAATCATCAAGGTTATAAAAAATTTCTTCATCGTCAATTCATTAGATTAAGTTATGTTCTTTCCTGTGCAAAGATAATTAAAAGTTTGGAAACTACATTTATTTTTGCTACCTTTGCTCGATAATAAAGAACACATTATTGTAATATCTATTATGACAGAAATCATCATAGCATTCGTTGCCGTCCTGGCTGGCTTGATCGCAGGACTTCTCATTGGAAATATGCAGAAGAAAGAGATGTTCGCTATGCAGAAGCAATCATCGGATACGGAAAAAGAAAATCAAAAGAAATCATATGATCAAATCATCGAGAGCTTGAAAATCTCGCATGCCTCTGAAATCGAAACTATCAACAGGGAACATGCCAAACAGATTGCTGCACAAAAGGAGCAGGTGGTAAAGGAACGGGAATATGCTCAACAGATGATAAATGCTGCTAATGAGAATCTGGCAAAGGAAAAGGAAAACGAAGCTGCTCTAAGAGAGGAAAACAATAAACAGTGGACTGAGAAACTGGAGACGCTGAAACAGAGTATCCTAAAGATGACAATGGATCAGTTGGCTTCTAAACAGAATGATTTGCAGGAAAACAATAAAGCGCAGATCAGTGATTTGCTGAAACCTATCAAGGAGCAGTTTAATGATTTCAAGAAATCTGTAGATGATAGCAAGACGCAGAATGAACTGAACAAGGAGCAAATTAGGGAGACTTTTAAATCGACAATGGATTTGTTCCAACAGGCTCAGGATATTGCGGTAAAGACTCTCAAGGAACAAACGGAAAAGATTGGTAATGATGCCAGCAATCTGACAAAGGCCTTGAAGGGCGAAAGTAAGACGCAGGGTGACTGGGGAGAGATGGTGCTACAGACTATTCTCGAAAACAGTGGTCTGCATAAGGATGAGGAATACTTTGTACAGGAGAATGTGAAGGATGAAAATGGTAACAACTATCGTCCTGACATCATCGTGAAGATTCCTAATGATAAGGGATGTATCGTCATCGACTCTAAGGTTTCTCTTACTGCATACTCTAATGCTATCGCTGAAGATGACGAGATCTTACAGGAGAAATATCTGAAGGAGCACGTGAGGAGTGTTCGCAAGCATGTGGATGAACTGGCTGACAAGCATTATGAGACGATCGTCGACCAGACTATCGGATTCGTTCTGATGTTCATTCCTAACGAATATAGTTATATCGTAGCCATGAAGCAGGATCCGCAACTGAACCTCTATGCTTACAAGAAGAAAATCGTCATCATATCACCAAGCAATCTGCTGATGGCTCTGCAACTGGTCTACAATCTATGGCAGACGGATAAGCAGAATAAGAATGTGGAGAAAATCGTGAAGACGGCTGCCGATTTATATGATAAGGTAGTCGGTTTTACAGATACCTTCGAAAACATCGGGGAACAGATAGAAAAAGTAAACAAGTCTTTTGAGAAAGCTAAAGGACAGTTGTTTACCGGAAAGGGTAATGTGCTGGGGCGTGTGGAGAAACTCAAAGAAATGGGGGTAAACCCGAAACGCTCGCGCAAGGCTCTTCCTGATGAGGAGGAATGATGGCTATTCGCCTCTTTTCATTCTCTCCGCAAAAGGTCGGGTGACTTCCATGACTTTCTTCATGGTTTCCTCGTCGATGGTGTCCTTGACTAATTGCTGGGCAAAAGGCATCAAAGAACGGGATTGCTCTGAACGCAGAAACTTAGGAGCTAATCCCCATGGCCCTAAGCGATAGCGATCAAGTGCATCGGCATCCTTGAAAGAATGATATACTTCTAACCATCCTTCTGTATCGTCACTCTTTTCGCCTTCACTGGCTAATGAATGCTTGGGAGCTTCCTTACGGATATATTCCTCACCTTGTGCATCATCGCGATCATGATACTTGATGGTGGCATATACTTCGGGAAGGTATTTGATGTTGTGTGCATCACAAAATTCACGATAGTATTCTGCTGCACGGTCGCCATGTCCTTGATCGAGATAGTTGTCCTTGCGACGGGTATCATGAAAGATTGATGCGTGCGATAAGGCTATCATACTGCGCAACTTGAGTTCGCGCAAATCACCTAACTTCAAAGCTAGAAGGAGCACACGCTCGCAATGACTTTCTGTATGAATGTCGATACCGTCTGTCAACTGCCAGAACTCTATCTGTTCTTGCATCATCTGACGATAATAACGAAACATGGATGCTACTTGCCCTTCTTGGGCTTCAAGGATTTCATCGCTTATCATGACTTTTCTTTACTTCCTTTATCATTTCCATACGCTCCAGATAGAGTGGACGGTATTTGTCTATCATTGCCTGTAATGATTTGCTGCGACTATCCAACTGTGCATATTCGTCACTATCTGTAGCCTCAGCTTTCTTAAGGTCCAGCATTCGAGAAATCATAAACTTCTGCTGATTCTCGGCTGCTATCAACTGTTCGCCTAATTTCTGTGTGGACTCTAAAAAGGCGAGTGCTTTATCTATATGATCTGCCATATTACTTTCGTTAAACTGTGATTTCGCCCGAACCATAACATTTGTAGTGTTCTTCATCATAAATGACGCAGAACTGACCAGGAGCAACTCCATGAATTTTCTCATCACTATGGATGATATATACATCTCCATCTCGTTCAAGAGATGCAGGATGATATTCCGGGGTGTGACGAATCTTGAAGGTGACACGCTTTGGAAGATCTACGATGCCTTCGGTAAGGTAATCGAAGCCATGCATCTTGAAGTCTTTCTTATATGCTGTCTCCGGATCGTAACCATGACTGACATAGAGTATATTCTGGGCTACATCTTTCTTAACAACGAACCAAGGGCCTCCTCCTAATCCTAAGCCTTTACGCTGTCCTATGGTATGGAACCACAGACCTTTATGTTCGCCTATTTTCTTACCTGTTTCCAGTTCGATAACATCACCGATCTGTTCTCCCAAATATCTACGAACATATTCATTATAGTCGATATTCCCGAGGAAACAGATTCCCTGACTGTCCTTACGCTTGGCATTGATGAGTTTCTCACGTTCTGCGATCTCGCGTACTTCGTTCTTCTGATAATGACCTATCGGGAACAGGGCTTTCTTTAGTTGCCATTGGAAGATCTGAGCAAGAAAGTCGGTCTGGTCCTTTACTGGGTCAGGACTGGTGCAAAGCCACTTCTTGCCATCGATAATATCTGTCTGTGCATAATGACCGGTAGCGATATAGTCATAGTTATGCCCCATCTTTTCATCAAAGGCACCAAACTTGATCAGTCGATTACACATCACATCGGGATTTGGGGTAAAGCCTGCCTTTACCTTATCCATCGTGTATTTGGTGACCTGATTCCAATATTCGGCATGACAATCGATGACTTGTAGCTTACATCCAAAACGATGTGCTACAGCTGTCGCCATCTCCAAGTCTTCTTCGCTAGAACAATCCCACTCTTCTTTCTCTTCAGGACCAATCTTAATATAGAAGCAATCCGGATGCATACCATGACTAGCAAACTCCCAGACTACAACCGAAGAATCAACACCGCCCGACAATAAAACGGCAATACGTTTATCTTTTAGATCTTCATAATTTATCATGTGTGCAAAGTTACGGCAAAATTTACGAAAGGCAAAATAAAAGATGTTTTATTTTGGTTTATACCTTATTATATATCAGATGTTTATATGGCCATGAAAACCATAAGACCACCTAAGATGATATAGCCTACTGCAAACGGAAGGGCGGACTTGAGTATCTCTCCATCTTTACCTTGCATGTCGCAAGAGGCTGTTGCTATAGCTATACTCTGAGGGCTTATCATCTTGCCACCTGTTGCACCGGTCGTATTGCCTGCTACCAACCAATTGGTCTCGCTACCGTCAACACCAAAGAAGGTGCCCTGACCGGTCAGATGAAGTTGACCTGCTACATTGGCTTGCAACTTGGCAAAAAGAATGTTTGAGGATGTGTCTGAACCTGTGACAAAGGTTCCTATGGCTCCTATAAGTGGGGCAAAGACTGGATAGAAGCTACCCGTCACTGCAACTAATCCGGAAGCTATTGCACTAATCATTCCACTATAGTTCATTACTGATGCTAAAGCGATAAGACAGATTATCGTGACAACTGTATTCTTAAGACTTACTGTTGTCTTGGCCAGCAACACAAGAAGTTGCTTCAACGTAAGTCCTTGTATCAATCCACCTATCGATGCTCCGAGGAAAAGCATCAAACCTGCATTACTAATCCATCCAAACTTGAAAGTGGAACCAATAACGGGCAGATGGATGCTCGTTACAAGATGTGACTTGAGGAAGCTATTGACCGGAGGACAGAGTGCACCGGAAACAAGGATGAATATCAAAATAAACAGATATACGCTCCAGGCTTTAAATGACTCGAACAACGTGAATTTCTTATTGTCTTTATTTGTTTGTTTATGTGTAAAGAACTTTGCATAAATGAGAATGGCTACAATAGCTGCAACAGACCCTATGATTGCTGGGGTCTCTGCACCCAGATATCGTGCACAGACAAACTGGACGATAACAGATATGCCTCCCACCCATAGGGATAACAGGAGGTTCTTGACGATTGACTTATGGTCCGTAATCGTCAGTATGACAAACGGAAGGATAAAGAACAATGGTGACAACTGGAGGACGGCAAAGGAAGAGGTTTCACAAATTTGTTCTATCGTTGCTGATCCTCCCGGAGCAACTTCATTACATAGTGTGGTAACAGGTACGCCAACGGCACCAAACCCTGTGGCTACAGTGTTACCAATCAACGAGACCAAAGCGGAGAACATTGGTTTGAACCCCAAACTGATGAGTATTGCCGCAGGAATGGCTACTGCTGTACCGAAACCGGCCATACCTTCAAGAAGTCCACCAAATCCCCATACCAACATCAGCACTAATACGCCACGATCTTCTGATATCGACATAAATTGGCTCTTTATCACTTCGATTTGTTTGGTTTCTACCAATATGTTATAGCTATAGATGGCCATAAGGATAATAATCAATATCGGGAATACTGCCTTTAACATACCCTCGACAAAGCTCCACCCTACAACACCTAAAACGTTTGCATCTTTCAGACTCTTTGGCATCATATTCATTTGTGGTACCGCTAAGAGGGCTAGAATCATCGTGACTATCAAGGTGATAACCGCACTTTTGTGACCGGGCATCTTGAATCCTAGCATCAATACAAACAACAGGATCACGGGAATAATAGATATTAATGCTGTATAGATCATGTTCATCATATATTATACTATAATCTGTCAAAATTATCATTAGGTATTCTATGCGGTAAAATTAATAATTTTCTAATGAAGTTCCAACTATTTCAATGGTTTTTGTTAACTTTGCGACATATTATGTATAACTAGCATGATCATGCTAAAACGTAGAGAAAGCCAATGCAAAACAAAAAAGAGATTTACGCACTTGCCGTAAAACAGGTGCAAAGCCTTATTGAGGGAGAAAAGAATATTGTAGGTATCGAAGCTAATATCTCGGCACTACTCAAAGAGGCTTTTCCCGAAAGATTCTGGTGGGTAGGATTTTATATGGTTCATGAAGGAAAACTGCAGTTAGGTCCCTTCCAAGGCCCTGTTGCTTGTTATTCTATTGGGAAAGGTAAAGGTGTATGCGGTACGGCATGGGCAGAGGCTAAAACGGTCATCGTAGATGACGTAGAAACGTTCCCCGGACATATTGCTTGTTCTTCGCTGTCGCGCTCTGAAATTGTGGTTCCAATATTCAGTAAGCATAGTAACGATGTCGTCGGTGTGATAGATATCGACAGTAAAGACTTAGCTGCCTTTGATGAAACAGACCAAACTTATCTTGAAAGAATTGCTTCTATCATAACGGAAACAGTCGACCTATAGGTCGGCTGTTTTATTTTAGTCATGATGATGGGATTTGAGTATTATCAGTAATACTGCAGAGAGTATCAATATGATACCTATAGCCAATCGGGTGGTGAAACTCTCACCAAAAATGACAACACCTATAAACACGGCCGTCACTGGCTCCAATGCTCCCATGATAGCAGATGGTGTACTACCTATGTTCTTTATCGCAATGGTCATAAAGAACAAGCTCAACACGGTAGGCATCAATGCCAACTGTATTGCACAAGCCCATTCACGAACTCCATGTAGGAGTTGTATTTCATCACCTACCACAAATGAATATCCTAATACGGTGAAGAGTCCGAAGAACACAATCCAAAAGGTAAACTTCAGAGAATCATAAGGGGGAGTCCACTGGTTGACGGAAATAATATAGAACGCATATAATAATGACGATAATATAACTAAAGTTATTCCTACCGTACTCAATGTTGTTGTACCATCACCTCGATATAAAAGGGCAATACCTGTAACTGCAAGTGTTATCGACAAAGTCGTAGGCCACGTAAACTTTTCATGGAAAAAGGCTATCATCAGTATTGCTGTCATGATAGGATAACAGAATAGTATCGTAGAGGCTATTCCTGCATCCATATAATGAAAACTTAGATAAAGTGTCGTTGATGACAGGGCAAAGAACACGCCCAACATGGCAAAACGGATAGCATGGCCCCACTTGATACGAAAACTCTCACCACGGAAAAGCATCCAAACGGCAAACATCAGTACCGCTAAAGCATATCGATAAAACAAAACACTACTAGAGTTGATACCATCCTGATAGAGTTGTAATGTTCCCAAGGGATTCGTACCATAGAAGATTGCGGCCAAAATGCCTGCAATAAAACCTTTTACCTTATTGTCCATTCTCGTTATTATATTATCTCCGTATTGTATCAAAATACAAGAAACGATACAAAATTACGAAAACTTTTCTTCTTTTTCACTCTTTCATGCTGTTTTTTATTATATTTGCGATGATAATAAAATAAGTCATATAGCGATGGAACAAATCAAGAACGAAAAACTTACTGTGGTAATCGCAGAGCATGGAGCTGAATTGCATAGTATCAAAGATGCTGATGGTAAAGAATATCTTTGGGATGGTGACGCTAGGTACTGGAATCGTCACTCTCCTATCCTCTTCCCTATCGTATGTGGACTTTGGGAAGATACTTATCGGGTAAAAGGTAAGGAATATCAACTCCATCGCCATGGTTTTGCACGGGACTCTGATTTTCATATTATTGCTAAAGGAGATAACCAGGTGGTTTTCGCTTTACATGATACACCAGAAACATATAAGAAATATCCATTCCACTTTAACTTGGCTATCAGCTATAAACTTGATGGTAACAGAATTCATGTGGTATGGCACGTGGAAAATACGGACAATAAGGAGATTCATTTCCAGATTGGCGGTCATCCTGCATTCCTCGTACCGGGTTGTGAGAAAGGTGAGCCTATGCATGCCCGACTACGCCTTGACGAGTCGGAACCGATGAGATTGTTCGGCAACAGAAATGGTTGTATCGTTCCTGGATACCATAAGGTAGAAACGAAAGATGGTATCTGGGAGGTTGATGAGGAAACCTTCAAGGAGGACGCTGTAATCTTCGACCATCAACAGCTAAAACATATCGAAATCCTTGGAGAAGATGACGAGACTTTGGTGGCCGTTGACATGAAGACTCCTGCTGTCGGCATCTGGAATCCTTATGGCAAGCATGCTCCTTTCATCTGTATCGAACCGTGGTATGGCATTCACGACTGGGCTGAATTTGATGGCGAATTCAAGGAGAAATATCTGATGAATAGTCTCTTACCGGGTGCTAGTTTTATGTCAGAATATACGATCACCATCGGTGAATAAGAATAGAGACATTAGGATAAAAAATATCGCGAGGCATTAAAAGGCTTCGCGATATTTATTTTCTTCTTTATCTTCGAGCATACTCAGATAACTCTGATATCTGCTCTCGGCTATAAAATGATCTTCAACGGCTTTACGTACTGCGCATCCTGGTTCATGGGTATGCGTACAATTCGAGAACTTACACTCTTTGGAGAATTCAAATATCTCTCTGAAATAGCTGGTTAGTTCTTCTTTCTCGATATCGAAGGTTCCAAAACCTTTTATTCCAGGAGTATCAATGACATATCCTCCATTAGGAAGCTCCAGCATTTCACTAAATGTCGTGGTGTGCATACCGGTGTCATGTGCATCACTGATTTCTGCAGTACGTTGCTGTGCCTCTGGTATCAATATATTTATCAGAGTTGACTTACCGACACCACTATTGCCACTGAAGAGTGTTACTTTATCAGCTAATAGTGGGCGCAACTCATCAACTCCTTCACCCGTAGCAGCACAAATCTCACAGCAATCATAACCTATCGTCTTATAGAGTGTCATCATCATCTGCTGATAACGCTGTTCATCTTCATCAAGAATATCACGCTTATTGAATACCAAGACAACAGGTACACGATAAGCCTCCGCTCCAGCAAGGAAACGATCTATAAAGGTTGTACTTGTCTGAGGATGACTAACAGTGACTATAAGAAATGCTTGGTCAAGATTAGCCGCTAGGATATGGCTCTGCTTACTAAGGTTAGGTGATTTGCGTACAATGTAGTTACGACGATCATCAATCGAAGTGATGAACGCCGTACCCTCTTGATTGGTAACAATCTCGACACGGTCGCCCACAGCGACAGGATTCGTCGAACGAATACCCTTGAGTCGAAAGTTACCCTTTATCTTGCTCTCGATAACCTTGCCATCATCGGTCTTTACGGTATACCAAGAGCCAGTATTTTTAATAACTAATCCTTTCATGAATTATACCGTCATGATTTCTTTCTGCTTAGCAGCCAGAATACCATCAATCTCCTTGATGAAACGGTCGTGAGCTTTCTGTAGATCAGCTTCTGCATCTTTCTCCAAATCCTCAGAAAGACCATCTTTGATAGCCTTCTTCAACTTTTCCTTAACATCGGCACGGACGTTTCGAATCTGTACCTTTGCACCTTCACCGATTTTATTACATTGCTTCACAAGTTCCTTACGACGTTCCTCGGTAGGCTGAGGCAAATGCAGAATTACCATCTCGCCATTGTTTTCAGGAGTGATACCAACATCACTATCCATAATACCTTTTTCGATATCACGGATCTGCTTACGATCCCAAGGACGGATTGTGATGGTACGAGCATCAGGAACTGACACATTAGCAACCTGATTGAGAGGAACCATCTGACCGTAAGATTCTACTCTTACACCATCGAGGATTGCAACATTAGCACGTCCGGCACGAATGCGAGCAAGTTCTTCCTCCAAATACTTCGATGCCTTCTGCATTTTCTCTTCGGCACCTTTCAAAGTTTCTTTTACGTCTATCATAATTCTTATATTTAATTTCTAATCGACAAATTTATATATTAATTTTAATATCACAATGTTTAGACCACATTTTTTCTCATCGAGACAGTTCTTTTTCTATGATGTTGGTAAGTTCTACAAACTGTGCTACCGTGAGTTGTTCCGGCCGCTTCGTCATGATATCTTGCGTAAAGAATTCTGCAGAAGGCATACATTCTCTACTGAACATCTGCTTGATGCTGACACGTAACATCTTTCGACGCTGATTAAAAACAGTCTTTACCAAACGCTTGAAAAGTTTTTCATCGCATCCAAGGTCTGTCACCTCATTACGAGTCATGCGAATAACTGCACTCTTCACCTTTGGAGGTGGATTGAAAACGTTCTCATCAACGGTAAACAAATACTCGCAATTATACCAAGCTTGAATCAAAACAGAAAGAATGCCATATGCCTTATTCCCCGGTTTACTAGCAATACGCAAGGCAACCTCTCGCTGAATCATACCCGTACAACAAGGTATAAGATCCTTGTTGTCAAGCATCTTGAAGAATATCTGTGATGAGATATCGTATGGATAGTTTCCCGTAAGTACGAACTGCTGTCCATCAAACACCTTTGTAAGATCCATGCGCAAGAAGTCTTCACCCAAGATGTTATCACGCAAACGTGGAAATGCTTCATTCAGATAAGCCACACTCTCGCGGTCTATCTCTACGACCTTGAAAGGACGCGGCTTCTCTACAATATATTGGGTCATAACGCCCATACCTGGTCCAACTTCAAGCACAGGTATGTCGGGACAGGCATCAACGGTATCAGCAATACGCTTAGCAATATTCAAGTCGGTAAGAAAATGCTGACCTAAATTCTTTTTCGGTTTGACTGCTTTCATACGAATTTATTTCTTTGGGACAAAGATACAAAATAAAAATGAAAAAAAAGTGGCGAACCGACCTAAATCGATTCGCCACACATATTTTTATTATAAATTCGTTCAAAAAAAGAAAGGAGCAATTACTTTTTCAAGTTAATCTTATGCCCCAAATTTACTGCCTGTGCAATCATGATTGCTACTACGGCAAAACTCATTAATATAACCATAATAAAATGTTTTAATTTAAATTATCCTCTCATATATCTTTTTACCGATGCAAAGATAAATATTATTTGCTGTGTGCGCAAACATTTATGCTAAAAAGCTCATTTTAGGGCGTTTTTATTGATTTTCGTCAATAGATTGACATACGTCAAGAATAAGTTTTTCATAAAATTCCGAAATTTTACATTTTCGATTTCTTTGTTCTCGAGATAATGTATTATCTTTGCACGTATTATGAACTATAAAAATGTAGTAAACACAGCTTGGAAGATATCACTATCCATCATACTTGGTGGCGCTATTCTTTATTGGATGTATCGAGATTTCAATTTCCAACAAGTACGCCATGTGCTTACAGACGAAATGAACTGGACTTGGATGCTCCTCTCCTTTCCTTTCGGAATACTTGCTCAAGCCTTTCGTGGATGGAGATGGAAGCAGACTTTGGAACCGGTCGGCGAAAAGCCAAGAAGTTCAGTAAGCGTATACTCTATTTTCTTATCTTACGCTGTTTCGTTAGTCATCCCTAGAGTAGGCGAATTTGCCAGATGCGGTGTGCTGAAAAGATGGGATAAGGTTTCTTTTCCTAAAGCCATAGGAACTGTTGTCACAGAACGGGCCATCGATTCCTTGTTAATCTTATTGATAGCAGCCCTTACCTTTCTTGCTCAAATACCTATATTCCTCACCTTCTTCAGAAAAACAGGCACCAGCATAAACTCTATATTTGGTCAATTCACAACCACAGGTTATCTGGTAACAGCAGTTTGTGGTATTTCCATACTTATCTTAGCTTGGTATCTATTACGCAAATTGTCTATATACGATAAGGTGAAATCTACTATCGGAGGTATCTGGCAAGGGGTTATCTCTCTGAAGAACGTAAAGAACATCCCCTTATTTATATTTTTTACTATCGCAATATGGGGAAGCTATTTTTTTCATTACTATCTTACATTCTTCTGTTTCGAAGCTACAAGTCATCTCAGCATCGCCTGTGCCTTGGTTACATTTATCGTAGGAAGTATTGCCGTCATTGTTCCTACTCCTAACGGAGCTGGTCCTTGGCATTTCGCGGTAAAGACAATGCTTATCCTTTATGGTATAGGAACCTATGATGCGCTATATTTTGTACTCATCGTACATTCGGTTCAAACACTACTCGTTATCCTACTTGGCATCTACGCTTGGATAGCCTTAGCGTTAACCGGAAAGAAAAAAGATACAGATAAAATTCTTAATTAAAACTATAAAACTATGAGTGAAATTGCAAATTTAAAACCAGAAGCCATTTGGCGCAACTTTGATGCATTAACACAAGTTCCTCGCCCTTCTGGACACGTAGAGAAGGTACAGCAATTCTTACTCGACTTTGCCAAGAAGGCTGGCGTCGAGGCTTTTCAGGATCCTGCTGGAAATATTGTTATGCGCAAACCTGCTACACCAGGCATGGAAAACAGAAAGACTGTATTGATGCAGGCTCACATGGATATGGTTCCGCAAAAAGCTCCAGACAGCAAACACAATTTTGAGACCGATCCTATCGAGACTCACATTGAGGACGGATGGGTATATGCAAACCACACCACACTAGGAAGTGATGACGGTATCGGTGTTGCTACCATTATGGGTATCATGGAAAGCAAAGACTTGAAACATGGTCCTTTAGAGGCCTTGATCACTCGCGATGAGGAAACCGGTATGTATGGTGCAAACGATCTTCCTGAGGGTGAGTTGAACAGCGATATCCTTTTGAATCTTGATTCTGAGACATGGGGTAAGTTTGTTATCGGTTCCGCTGGTGGTATTGATATTACAGCAAATCTAGAATATAAAGAGGTAGAAAACGATCAGGAAACTGCCGTAAAGGTAACTTTAAAAGGTCTTCGTGGTGGTCACTCTGGTCTCGAGATCAATGAGGGTCGTGCCAATGCTAACAAAGAGATGGTTCGCTTGGTAAGAAAAGCTATTGCTGAATGTAGCGCAAGACTTGTTAGTTGGCAGGGTGGAAACATGCGCAACGCAATACCTTTCAAGGCTGAAGTTGTTTTAGCATTACCAAAAGCTGAAGTTGAGCACTTAGAGAAGTTAGTGAAGGAACAGAAAGAACTTATCGAAGATGAATTCAAGACCATCGAGAACAATGTAGAGTTCTTTACCGAGAACGTTGAGGCTCCGAAGAATCTAGTTCCGGAAGAAATCCAAGACAACCTTATCGATGCGATTTATGCTTGTCATAATGGTGTTGTAAGAATGATTCCTGTATATCCTGACGTTGTAGAAACTTCCAGCAACCTTGCCATTATCAACATTAATGAAGGTAAAGCAAGCTTCAAGATCCTCGCTCGTAGTTCTCGCGAAGATATGAAGGAGTATATTGCTACTCAACTCGAAAGTTGCTTCAGCATGGCAGGCATGAAGACAGAACTAAGTGGCTCATATGGTGGCTGGGATCCAAATCCAGACAGTGAGATTCTCGGTTTGTTGAAGAAAGTATACAAAGAGCAAAACAATCAGGAAGCTATCGTACAGGTAGACCACGCAGGTCTAGAATGTTCAGTAATCCTGGGCAAATATCCTAATCTTGATGTTGTTTCTCTTGGTCCTACGCTCCGCAGTCCACATACAGCAAGTGAGCGCTTTGAGATTGCTACAGCAGAACCTTTCTGGAAACTCATGACACAAGTTCTCGAAGAGATTCCTGAGAAGTAAAATGTAACCAATACCTAAATATACATTTAAAGGCATAGTGATGATACCCTTGTATTGTTACTATGCCTTAATTTATTTTCCAAACTCACCTTATATATAATATGACTCACCCGATAAAAGAGTAAACCATGACCATATCCATACCATGAGAGAAATAGAACAAACGTTAACGCAAAAAACTCTATATTCTGTACTCGCTTATCGATTTTTTATTGTATCTTTGCAACCGGAAAAATCAATTTATTAATTCAAATGGACGATTATCACGCGGAAGATAACAATTTATAAGCGTGAGGATTCTGCAGATTGCTAATCCTCACACTCGTTTAATTCATGGAGATTAGCAACAATGAGAACATTTTGGAACATTGAAAATAACCTGAAGGCTATCAATGAATGGCAGCCAAATTGCTGGATTCAAGTAACATGTCCAACCGACGAAGATCAGCAATTACTTGAACAAGAGTATAATATCCCTGACTACTTTCTTTCAGATATCAGCGATACCGATGAGCGTGCACGTTACGAATATGATGACGGCTGGATGCTTATCATCCTACGTATCCCATATGTAAAAGAAATACGTTCTCGTACACCTTATACTACAGTACCTTTGGGTATTATCCATAAAAGAGACGTCACCATCACCGTATGCTATTATGAAACGAACATGATGATCGACTTTGTCAGTTTCCAGCAAAAGAGAGGTGTCGGTTTCACAGATTATGTCGATTTAATTTTCCGTCTGTTCCTATCATCTGCAGTATGGTATCTGAAAAGACTAAAGCAAATCAACTCATTGATAGAAAAGGCCAAAAGAAATCTTGACCAAGGTGTAAACAACGAAAGCCTTATTGGTTTGAGCCGTCTACAAGACTCCCTGACCTACTTCATCACCTCTATCCGTGGAAACGAAAACCTGCTCCAGAAATTGAAGTTCAAATTACAGGTGGACGAATTGGATGCTGACTTGATAGAAGATGTCAATATTGAGATGTCACAGGCTCGCGAAACCACCAATATCTATTCGGATATCTTGGAATCCACAATGGACACCTATTCCAGCATCATCAACAATAATATGAACACCACGATGCGTACGCTGACCTCCGTCAGTATCATCATGATGTTCCCAACACTTATTGCATCACTCTTTGGTATGAACCTGATCAACGGAATGGAAAGAAGTCCTTTCGGATTCGTCATCGCCATCGTAATCTCCGTAATCGTATCAGGACTTTCATGGTGGATTCTACGCTATAAGAGACTACTATAAAGAAAAAATCGAAAAAAAACATCGAAAATTAGGAATTTACAATTATTTTATTTAAGTTTGCAACTTAATTAAGTAATTGTGGCTTAGCCTTATAGCAAGCCTTGAAACCCGAATCATAAACTAAAAAGTGACATGATGGACTCTCAAGAGAATGCCCTGAATCAGGGAAATTTAGAAAAAGAGCAAAAGGTTGAATCACCTACTGCTCAAGTAGAAGACGCAGCAAAGAAAGCATACACTACCAAAAAGGAAATTTTGGAACGTGTAACTGAAATTGCACGTAGTGAAGACCGTCCACAAAAGGATGAAATTGACCACTTGAAGACTCTCTTCTACAAACTACATTTTGCAGAACGTGAAAACCAAATGAAAGAATTCCTCGACAATGGCGGAAAGGCTGAGAATTTCCAGATTTTACCTGATGAAGACGAGGAAGTCTTTAAGGCCGAGATGCAAATCATCAAGGAGAAAAGAGCAAAGATTTTCCTTGAGCAGGAAGAACTGAAAAAGAAGAATCTAGAAAGAAAACTAGAAATCATCGAAAAGATAAAAGCAATGGCTACTTCTCCTGAAGAAGCCAATAAGTCATATCAGGACTTCAAAGCTCTACAACAGGAATGGAAAGAGATAAAAACCGTTCCGGCCGAGAAAGCGAGTGAGCTATGGAGAAATTATCAGCTATACGTTGAACAATTCTATGACTTACTTAATCTGAACAGAGAAGCTCGCGAATATGATTTCAAGAAGAATCTGGAAATCAAGACCAAGCTATGCGAGGCAGCAGAGAAACTAAACGACGAAGAGGATGTCATCAGCGCATTCCATCAGCTTCAGGAGCTCCACCAGCAGTATCGCGAGACAGGTCCTGTGGCTAAGGAACTTCGAGAGAGTATCTGGGTAAGATTTAAAGCCGCAAGTACTGTTATCAACAAGAAGCATCAGCAACACTTTGAAGAGTTGCGTGCAATAGAGGAAGAAAACCTTACCAAGAAAACTGCCCTTTGCGAAAAAGCAGAGGCTATTGCCAAAGAAGAAAACAAAGGTGCTGCTGATTGGGAAAGACATACTAAGGAAATTATCGCTATCCAAGCAGACTGGAAAAAGATCGGTTTCGCACCTCAGAAGATGAACGTGAAAATCTTCGAACGTTTCCGTGCTACTTGCGACGATTTCTTCGGAAGAAAAGCAGAGTTCTTCAAGGAACTGAAAAATAAATTTGCAGAAAATGCAGAAAAGAAGAAAGCCCTTGTCGAAAAAGCGCAAGCTTTAACAGACTCAACAGACTGGAAATCTGCTAGTGACAAGTTTATTGCTATGCAGAAAGAATGGAAAACCATAGGCATGGTACCTAAAAAACTAGGTGATCAGCTATGGAATGACTTTATGGCTGCATGCAATCATTTCTTTGAAGCCAGAAATGCTGCTAATGCAGGTACAAAGAATGCTGAACATGAGAACCTTGACAAGAAGAAGAACATTATCGCTCAACTTCAGAAACTTGTAGATCAAACTGACGAAGGGCTACAAGAGAAAGTTCAGAAACTTGTAGAAGAATATAACAGCATAGGCCATGTTCCTTATAAAGAAAAGGATAATATCTATAAAGAGTATCATAGTATCCTTGACAAACTTTATAAAGATTTGCATATTAATATTGCACGTAAACGTCTCGATAACTTCAAGAGCAACCTTAAAAACGTTGCCCGCAAGGGTGAAGATGCACTCGATAACGAACGTGCAAAACTCATGCATCGCTACGAGGCCTTGAAAGGCGAGATTAACACATATGAAAACAATCTCGGATTCCTTAATGCGTCAAGCAAAAAAGGAAATAGCTTAATAGACGAAATGAATCGAAAAGTTGAAAAACTTAGAGATGATTTAAAACTGGTAAGAGAAAAAATCAAAGCTATCGACGCAGAGAATAAATAATCAATAAGAACGCCCTCTATTCGTTATAGAATAGAGGGCGTTTTACATTTATAACACCTAAAAGACACCCCCTCTATCATTAACAATTATAATTGTCTAAAAGTAAGGGCGAAAAAAAAGCATCTTACATTGTAAGATGCTCTATGTTGGGATACCCGGACTCGAACCAGGAATGACAGGACCAGAATCTGTAGTGTTACCATTACACCATATCCCATTATTGCTATAGGTTGTTTCCCTTATTGCGAGTGCAAAGGTACTGTTTTTTTTCGAACCGCCAAAACTTTTTGGAAGAAATTTCTAAAAAAAATCAAAAATCTCCGATTTTAGGAGGCTTTTCTTTGCATTTTACATAATTTACACTACCTTTGTCCTCACATATACATTATTATATATAATTGAAATTATCATTTGAATGAAAGAAGCAAAAGAATTAGTTAAGACTATAACAGAAGGTATACAAGAGAAAAAGGGATCAGGCATAGTTATTGTAGATTTAACTCATATAGACGGTGCTATTGCCAAATATTTTGTTATTTGCCAAGGGGGCTCCCCTACCCAAGTTGAAGCTATCGCAGAATCCGTTTCTGAATTTGCTAGAAAAGAAGGAGAAAAACCAGTCAGCGTTGTAGGACTCGAAACAGATCAGTGGGTCGCTATGGACTATGTTGATGTACTTGTCCATATCTTCCTCCCTGAAGCTAGAGAATTCTACGATTTGGAAAATCTTTGGGAGGATGCTAAACTAACCCGTATTCCTGATGAATACTAATAGCGATTTTACATTTATAACTAATAAGAATCATGGAACAAGGCGATTTAAATAATTCCAATAACAAGCAACCTAAGATGCCACGCTTCAACATGAGCTGGCTCTACATAACCATTCTTGTAGGTTTAATTTTCCTCTTTATGACAGGAGGTGGAAACTTACTCGGAGGTAGTGCAGCACAGAAGGCCTCTTACACAGAATTCAAAGATTATGTAAATAGAGGATATGCTCTCAATGTTGTCATCAACAAAGATGAAAGTACACTTAAGATGTATGTACAAGCTAAATACATCCGACAAGTATTCAACCTAAGTGCTAAACAGGTTGGCCCAAACCCATATGTAGAAGTTGAATTCGGTTCTGTTGACGAATTGGAGAAATTCCTTACAGCAGAACAAAATGCACATAAGATCAAGGCTTTCAGCTACGAGAACAAGCATAGCAGCGACTTCATAAACATTCTCATCCAACTGTCACCGATAATTTTCTTCTTTATCTTCATTTGGTGGATAAGCAGAAGAATGGGCGGCAACAGCTCTGGTAGTGGCATGGGGGGCGTATTCAACGTTGGAAAGTCAAAGGCCAAGATGTATGAAAAAGGAAATGACCTAGGCATTACCTTCAAAGATGTTGCTGGTCAGGAAGGAGCAAAACAGGAAGTCGAAGAAATCGTAGAATTTCTGAAGAATCCAAAGAAATACACCGACCTTGGTGGAAAGATTCCTAAGGGCGCCCTTTTGATAGGTCCTCCAGGAACTGGTAAGACCTTACTTGCCAAAGCCGTTGCAGGAGAAGCAGGTGTTCCTTTCTTCTCTATGAGCGGTTCAGACTTCGTAGAGATGTTTGTCGGTGTCGGAGCCAGCCGTGTTCGTGACCTTTTCCGTCAGGCTAAGGAAAAAGCACCATGTATCATCTTTATTGATGAGATTGATGCCGTAGGCCGTGCTCGTTCTAAAAATCCTGCTATGGGAGGTAACGATGAAAGAGAGAATACCCTCAATGCATTGCTCACCGAAATGGATGGATTTGGCACAAATAGTGGTGTCATCATACTTGCAGCAACAAACCGTGTTGATATGTTAGACTCAGCACTACTCCGTGCAGGACGTTTTGATAGACAAATTCATGTCGACCTACCAGATCTACAAGAGCGCAAAGCTATCTTTATGGTTCATCTCAAACGCGTGAAATATGACGAAAGCGTAGATATAGACCTGTTAGCACGACAGACTCCAGGATTCTCCGGTGCCGATATTGCCAACGTTTGTAACGAAGCAGCACTTATTGCAGCCCGCCACGACAAGAAAAACGTCAGCAAACAGGATTTCCTTGATGCCGTTGACAGAATTATCGGTGGTTTGGAAAAGAAAACAAAAGTCATGACCGCCGAAGAGAAGAAAACGATTGCACTTCACGAAGCAGGACATGCTACGATCAGTTGGTTCTGTCAATATGCGAACCCATTGATCAAAGTAAGCATCGTGCCACGTGGTCAGGCTCTTGGAGCAGCATGGTATCTACCAGAAGAGCGACAGATCACAACAAAGGAGCAAATGCTTGACGAGATGTGTAGTCTATTAGGTGGTAGAGCTGCAGAAGAACTTTTCACGGGTCACATCTCTTCAGGTGCTGTAAACGATCTTGAGCGTGCAACAAAGAGCGCATACGGCATGATAGCCTATATGGGTATGAGCGACGAATTGCCAAATATCTGTTATTACAACAATAACGAATATCAATTCCAGAAGCCTTACTCAGACACAACAGCTCAGAAGATCGATAGTGAGGTACTGAAGATGATAAACGAACAGTACCAACGTGCAAAGGAAATTCTTACAGAGCACAAAGAAGGACACAACCAACTGGCAGAACTTCTGGTACAGAAAGAAGTCATCATGGCAGAGGATGTAGAGAAGATCTTCGGTAAACGCCCTTGGATAAGTAGAAGTCAGGAAATCATGAACGACAAGCAACCAAAGGTCGATGCTGCCGTAAAAGAATTACCAGAAGTCAAAAAAGCCATCGAAGAGCATGAAAGAAGACTAAATGCTCAAGAAGGTGAAGCAGAACAACCAAACGATTCTGACAATAACATTGATAATAAAGCAGAATAATCATGAGTGACAAACAAAGAAATCTGGTTATCAGAGCAATCACAGGTGCTTTTTTTGTGGTATTAATGGTAGCAGGAATCCTATATTCCTGCCTCTCCATGACAATACTCTTTGCCATCATTACGGGAATGACGATCTGGGAGTACACAGGCTTAATCAATCAGTCTGACAAAATCATTGTAAACCGATTCATCTCTACTGCAGCAGGAGTATATTTATATCTAGCATTCGCCGGATATTGCTCAGGCTTCGTGAGCTCTGCAGCATTCATCCCTTATCTGCTAACGATCGTTTACTTATTCATTAGTGAACTATATACCAAAAATGAGAACGCGATAAACGATTGGGCCTATACCATGTTAGCACAGATGTATATAGCCCTGCCATTGTCCATGACAAACGTATTAGCGTTCCTTGGTACCAATGACGGTTCTACGGAATATGCACCAATCCTACCCATGAGCATATTCATATTCCTATGGACTAACGATACGGGCGCATATTGTAGCGGTTCGTTATTCGGTAAGCACAAACTCTTTCCACGAATAAGTCCTGGAAAGAGTTGGGAAGGTAGCATTGGTGGAAGTATCTTTGTCATTATCGCTGCCAATCTAGTTTATTTCTTATGGGCCTCCAATCTCGAGAACAATGGTACGATTTTATCAACAATGAACATTACACATTGGATTGGACTTGGATTAGTAGTGGTTGTATTTGGCACTTGGGGTGATCTTGTAGAGAGCCTTTTCAAGCGCACCCTTGGCATCAAAGATAGCGGCAACATATTACCGGGACACGGTGGAATGCTTGATAGATTCGATTCATCGCTCATGGCCATTCCTGCCGCAACCATCTATCTATATACTATCACTATGTTCTAAAAAATCTCTTGTCTATTTCTGAGACAAGAGATCAACCATAATACGGGCAGCATTATCAGGAGCGATAGTGTTGCCCAGTTTTATACGAATACCCTGATATCCTTCAAGCATTTGTTCCCGATATTTCTGTCCTGGAAGAATCTTATATAATTCATCCACGAGTCCATCCACCGTAAAACGGTCTGCAAGCATTTCTGGAACAACTTCCTTACCAGCTATCAGATTTACCAGTGATATAAATTTCACCTTAATAATATGTTTAAAGGCAAAACGAATAAACTTAGGTAATGGCGTTTCATAACAAACGACCTGAGGGACATCAAACAAAGCCGTTTCAAGAGTTGCCGTTCCACTGGTAACCAATGCCGCCTGACTATGCGCCAACAGCGGATAAGTATCACTACTGACCTTTTTCACACAAGTTCCATCAATATACTTCTGATAAAACTTATCCTCTATAGAAGGAGCACCAGCCAAAACAATCTGATAATCCTCAAAATGCGAAGCAGCCTCCACCATCGCAGGTAAGTTATCTTTAATTTCCTGTTTTCTACTACCTGCAAGAAGCGCAATAATAGGGCGCGAAGAGTCAAGATTATTCCTATTACAGAAATCCTCGTAACCTTCATGATAATCAGAGCGGAACTCAGCAATTTCCTGTGCAGTAGGATTACCCACATAATGTATTTTATACTTATGCTTTTCCTCATAGAAAGGCACTTCAAAAGGCAAGATAGAAAACATTTCTTTCACATCCCTCTTTATAGCCTTTATTCGCCATTCCTTCCATGCCCATATCTTAGGAGAAATGTAATAATAAACCGGAATTTTAGTCTTGGCCTTCAAGAACTTGGCTATATTCAGATTAAAGCCAGGATAATCAACAAGAATAACCACATCTGGATTCCAAGTGACTATATCCTGTTTACACATAGCCATATTCTTAAATATCGTAGGAAGATGAAGAAGAACAGGAACAAACCCCATATAGGCCAGCTCTTTATAATGGCGTACACAAGTACCCCCCTCAGCTTTCATCAGATCGCCGCCAAAGAAACGGAATTCAGCATTCTGATCAAAATATTTCAAAGATCGCATTAATCTTGAAGCATGCAAATCTCCACTAGCTTCCCCTACGATAATATAGTATTTCATAAATTCCAGTTTTTGAGTTCTTTCATAAATTCATAAGCTGTAACATCCATCGTTGTAGGTGTGATAGATACATATCCATGAGTCAATGCCCACTGATCAGTATCTTCGGCATCAGGTTCATCATTACGATACTCCCCTACCATCCAATAGTAGTCATAATTACGAGGATGACGTTCTTTCACGACCTCATTTATCCAACTACCATAAGTCATCCTACATATTTTTGTACCCTTAAAAGGTGGCATCTTTGGGAAATTAACATTCAGACAAATTCCTTTAGGCAATCCCTCTTTTAACACACGAGCAACAATAGACCGCACATACTCTGACAAATAACTTAGATCTGCATTTTCATCATAGTTACAACTAGAGAATGCAATCGAAGGAATATATTTCATACATCCCTCCATGGCAACACCCATCGTACCAGAATAATGATTGTTTACAGAAGAATTATCACCATGATTAATACCACCAAGGATAAGATCCGGTTTACGTTCTTTGCAGAACTGATCAAGAGCGATTTTAACACAGTCCACAGGAGTACCACTACAAGACCACACCTCAACATCAGGAATTGTATAACGCCGCTTCAAGCGTAAATATTCAACCGCAGAAAAAGCACAAGAATAACCAGACCGAGCAGATTCCGGAGCACACACCAGAATATCGGCCATATCTTTAAGGAATTCAACAAGATATCTTATTCCTCCCGAATGATATCCATCATCATTCGAAATCAATATCAAAGGTTTCTTATCTTTCATATTTCACTCATTAATTTCGATGCAAAAGTACTAAAAAAAGGTTTAAATATCGTATTTCTCACATATAATTTGTAACTTTGCAATCAAAACTTGTATTGAAAGGAATAAGAAAATGGGAAAAATAATTGCATTAGCCAATCAAAAAGGCGGTGTGGGCAAAACGACAACCACAATAAACTTGGCTGCGTCATTGGCTACACTCGAAAAGACTGTCCTAGTTGTCGATGCAGACCCACAAGCTAATGCTTCAAGTGGTTTAGGTGTCGACATTAAAGAAGTTGACTGTTCCTTATATGAGTGCATCATTGACCACACAGATGTTCGCGATGCCATCTACACTACAGATATTGATGGCCTAGATATCATCCCTAGCCATATTGATTTGGTCGGTGCTGAAATTGAAATGCTTAATCTTAACAACCGTGAAAAAGTAATCAAAGCACTTCTTGATCCAATTCGTGAAGAATACGATTACATATTGATAGACTGCTCGCCATCATTAGGCTTGATTACGGTCAACTCTCTTACGGCTGCAGATTCTGTCATCATTCCAGTGCAGTGTGAGTATTTTGCACTTGAAGGAATCAGCAAACTTCTGAACACGATCAAGATTATCAAGAGCAAGCTCAATCCGAAATTGGAAATCGAAGGCTTCCTGTTGACAATGTACGACAGTCGTCTTCGCTTGGCAAATCAGATATACGACGAGGTAAAACGTCATTTCCAGGAATTGGTTTTCAAAACCGTTATCCAGCGCAACGTTAAATTATCAGAAAGTCCTAGTCACGGACTTCCTGTTATCCTTTACGATGCGGATTCTACAGGAGCGAAGAATCATCTTGCATTAGCCAAGGAAATCATCAATAAAAATGAAAAGTGAAAATTAGAAAATGGCAGTACACAAGAAGTTTAATCATAGCACAAAGACAAATGCACTAGGTCGTGGACTCGACGCATTGATTTCTACAGAACCGATTAGCACTTCGGGTAGTAGCACTATCAACGAAATTGCAATCGATCAAATTGAGCCCAATCCTAACCAGCCACGTAGAGAATTTGATGACGAAGCTTTAAAAGAATTGGCAAGCAGTATTGCTCAGATTGGTATCATTCAGCCTATTACCCTTCGACAGGTAACCGAGAATAGATTTCAGATCATTGCAGGAGAACGTCGATGGAGAGCCTCTCAATTAGCTGGGCTGAAAGCTATACCTGCATATATTCGTACCATCAGTGATGAGAATGTCATGGAAATGGCACTCGTCGAGAATATCCAGAGAGAAGATTTAAATGCGATAGAAATCGCTTTGGCATACGAGCATCTCTTGGAAAATACGGGTATGACACAGGAGAAGGTTTCTGAGCGCGTAGGAAAGAGCCGTGCTGCCATCGCCAACTACCTAAGATTGCTCAAGTTGCCGGCTCAGGTACAAATGGCATTACAAAAGAAGGAGATTGATATGGGACACGCCCGTGCCCTTCTCTCTCTCGACAGTCCTTCGCTACAGATAAAGCTCTTCAAGGAAATCCAGAAGAACGGATATTCTGTACGCAAAGTAGAAGAACTCGTTCAGCAACTAAAGAACGGAGAAGACATAGAAAGTGGAAAGAAGAAGATTGCTGCAAAAGCACAACTTCCAGAGGAATTCAACATTCTAAAACAAAGACTTTCCAGTTTTCTGAACACCAAAGTTCAAATGACATGTTCACCAAAGGGAAAAGGAAAGATCAGTATTCCTTTCTCTAACGAAGAAGAACTTGAGCACATCATGAATGTGTTCGACAAATTGAAAGAGGATCAGCAAAGTGAATAAACTATTTCTGTTTTGTCTAGCTACCACTCTACTTCTTGCACCATCTAAGATGAAGGCGCAAGAAGTTGTTGATACTACGAATACCCAAGTAGTCGACGATGATATGGACTTTATCATAGCCGACTCCCTTGACAAAGCGAAGTCTACAAGCAACATCAAGCCCAAACGACAAAAAAGAGATTGGAATACATGGAAACCAGACGTCAAGAGAGCGCTATGGCTTTCTGTCGTATTACCAGGAGCAGGACAGATCTATAATCACAAATACTGGAAACTGCCTATTTTCTATGGAGGTGTCGTGGGATGTGTATATGCTATGACATGGAACAACAATATGTATAGAGATTATTCCCAAGCATATATGGACCTTGTAGATAACAATCCTTCAACACAAAGCTATAATCAATTCCTACATTTAGGAAACAAAATTACACCAGAGAATAAAGCACGCTACGAGGAAATATTCCGTAAGCGTAAAGACCGCTATCGTAGATGGCGCGACCTAAGTGTTTTCTCACTTATTGGTGTCTATGCTCTCTCTATCATTGATGCATACGTTGACGCTTCTCTAAGTGATTTCGATATCTCTAAAGATCTCAGTATGCACATTCAACCAACGATTATCAATAATCAACTAAACAGCAGTCCGCTAAGCTCCGGTGCAATTGGATTGCAATGTAGTCTTAACTTTTAAATTCAACAAGCATTATAATGAAGAAAATACATCTACTATTGGTTCTATTCCTCTCTTTCTGGAGTTGCGCGATGCAAGCCCAGAATAAGGTTGAGAATGATGTTATTACTGTAACCGATAGTTTAGGAAACAAACAAGATATCGATATACCAGAGGGTATGTTTGTAGACGTAGATAGTCTTTTGCATTTATATAACTCCAGAACCTATCTGCAACCAGATACATCTTGTAACTACAAGGACGTAAACCCTATCTACGATGAGGAGGTATATATCAATCGATTGAAACGACTTCCGACGATCATAGAGATGCCATACAATGAGGTGGTACAGAAATTCATAGACCATTATAGTAATGACTTGCGTCGTTCTGTCAGCTATATGTTAGGTGCTCAGAATTTCTATATTCCTATTTTTGAGCAGGCATTGGAAGCATACAACCTACCCCTTGAACTGAAATATCTGCCAGTAATCGAGTCTGCTCTAAATCCTAATGCTGTTTCCCGAGTCGGTGCCACAGGTCTTTGGCAATTCATGATTGGTACAGGAAAGCGATATGGACTTCAAGTCAACTCTCTGGTCGATGAGCGACGTGATCCGATAAAAGCATCTTATGCCGCAGCTCATTATCTGAGTGACTTATACAAGATCTTTGATGACTGGAACTTAGTTATCGCAGCATATAATTGTGGCCCGGACAAAGTAAACAAGGCTATACACCGCGCCAAAGGTGATGCTGACTATTGGAACATATACCCTTATCTTCCTAAGGAAACAAGAGGATATGTACCTGCATTTATCGCTGCCAACTACATTATGAATTACTATTGCGAGCACAACATCTGTCCGATGCTTACGAGTTTACCGGCGAAGACTGATACCATCGTCATCAACAAAGATGTTCATTTCGACCAGATTGCCGCAGTATTAGGTATCGACAAGGATTTGTTGGCTGAACTAAACCCACAATATCGCCATGAATATATTAACGGATTCAGTTCACCGGCAACGGTACGTCTTCCGTCTTCTCTTATCGGAACATACATCGACCGTGAAGATTCCATCTATAACTATAAAGCTGACGAATATCTCATGAAGAGAACCATCGTGGAGGTGAATCATGAGGCCCCGTCTTACTCTAGAAGAAGAAGTAGTCATAAGAAGAGTAGCAAACCTTCTAACAGTGGTTCACGGAATACCAAGAAGAAAAATAAAAAAGACAAGAAGGAGAAAAAGCAGCAAAGCGTTACGATCAAGAGTGGTGACACACTCTCAGAAATCGCAGAGCGCAACCATACCACCGTTAAGAAACTGAAGAAACTTAACGGAATAAAAGGAAACGGCATCCGTTCCGGAAAGAAAATCAGAATCAAATAAAAGTTCTTTGTGCATAAATTAATATAAGGAGATTAGGATATGGACGATCAAAATTTGAAAGACTTGGAAAGAGAACAAGCCGATAACAAAATGATCAATGATGCGTTTCAGCATCTTCTTGACACCTATCTAGCGTCACGACACAGAAAGAAAATCGACATCGTGACCAAAGCTTTCAATTTTGCCCGACAAGCTCACAAGGGAGTGAGAAGATTATCGGGTGAACCTTATATCATGCACCCTATCGCCGTAGCTCAGATTGCATGCGAAGAGATGGGACTCGGATCTACCAGTATCTGTTCCGCTCTTCTTCATGATGTTGTAGAAGACACAGACTATACCGTAGAAGATATCCAGAACATTTTTGGTCCGAAGATAGCACAAATCGTTGATGGACTAACCAAGATCAGCGGTGGCATCTTTGGTGACAAGGCTTCTGCACAGGCCGAGAACTTCAAGAAACTTCTGCTCACGATGAGTGATGATATCCGTGTCATCCTCATCAAGATTTGTGACAGATTGCACAATATGCGAACCTTAGCCTCTCAGCCTGCTAACAAGCAATATAAGATTGCCGGAGAGACCTTATATATATATGCCCCGCTGGCCAATCGATTAGGATTAAATAAGATTAAGACCGAACTTGAGGATTTAAGTTTCCGCTATGATCACCCTGACGAGTATGCTAATATCGAGAAGAAACTCGCCAATACAGAAAAACAAAGAGACTTCTTATTCGATAACTTTACTGCCCCGATAAAGAAGGCTCTTGACAAGATGGGAATACAGTATTCCATCAAAGCAAGAATAAAGAGTCCATATTCTATTTGGTGTAAAATGCAGAACAAGCATGTCACCTTTGACGAGATCTACGACATCCTTGCTGTAAGAATCATTTTCACTCCAAAAGTAAGAACTGAAGAAATTAACGAATGTTTCAGTATATACGTTGCGATCAGTCAAATCTACAAGAGTCACCCTGACCGCTTACGTGATTGGTTGAATCATCCGAAAGCTAACGGCTATCAGGCTCTTCATGTCACTTTGATGAGTAAACTCGGAAGATGGGTCGAGGTACAAATTAGAAGTGACAGGATGGACGAAGTCGCAGAACAAGGTTTTGCTGCACATTGGAAATACAAAGAAGGTGAAGAGTACACGGAAGACGAGAACGAACTCAACGATTGGTTGAGTACTATCAAGGAAATCCTAGACGATCCACAACCTGATGCCATGGATTTTCTGGATAGCATCAAACTGAATCTGTTTGCGAGTGAAATCTTTGTATTCACCCCAAAGGGTGAAATCAAGACGTTGCCGGCAGGATGTACGGCTCTCGACTTTGCCTTCCAATTGCATACATTCTTAGGAAGTCATTGTATTGGAGCTAAGGTAAATCATAAACTAGTTCCACTAAGTCATAAACTAAATAGTGGTGACCAAGTTGAGATTCTTACCTCAAAGAGCCAACACGTCAAACCTTCTTGGATTAACTTTGTCAGCACGGCAAAAGCCAGAAACAAAATTCAGGCAATCCTCCGTAGAGACAACAGAGAGATACAGAAGAAGGGAGAGAATATCCTCAACGATTGGCTTAAATCCAACAATCTGGAGTTAAGTACATCAATACTTGATAGATTATGTGACTATCATGACATGAAGAAGCACGAAAACTTCTTCCAGTCATTGGGTGACTATAGTATCATCCTTGGAGAAAAAGACATCGATGAGATACAAGGTAAGAACAAGAACAAACGAGATGGTGCCAGCAAAGGTTGGAGACGCTATGTGCCTTTCTTAGGTAAAAAGACAAACGACGCTGAAACCGAAGAGGCTACCGAAGATTTCCAGAAATACTTTGTTGTCGATAAAAACTTCAATAAGAAGAAACCTATCATCATCTCAGAAAAGAACATTCATCAGTTCATCTTCCCAGAATGTTGCCATGCCATACCAGGAGACGACATCTTAGGATATATCGACAATCAGAACCATATTGAGATACACAAGCGCGCCTGTAAGGTAGCCACGAAATTAAAATCCAGTTTCGGTAACAGGATTGTCGATGCAAAATGGAACATGCATAAGCAATTATTCTTCGATGCCACCATTGAACTACAAGGTATCGACAGAAAAGGTATGCTGTTGGATGTATCCAAGGTCATATCAGGACAACTGAATGTGGACATTCACCGCATCACCGTCAATAGTGACGAAGGTATCTTTGATGGAAAGATAGACTTGAAAGTTCACGACCGAGACGATGTAAAGGTCATCATGGACAACCTTAAGGGTATTGACGGATTACAAGAAGTACAGCAAATCAAATAATGACGAACATACGCAGTTAACAGTATGGAATTACGAGTTAACTGCGTTCCAACTCAGAAAGGCAATAGGAATTCCAAGGCAAAGATAATATGATCACACGATCATGTCCAAAGATTTTTTCAAATCCTTGAGTTGCTCACGGACAGATAACAACGTTTCCAATATCTCGCTAGTTCTGTCTGCACCGGCACGATTCTCATTGATATACTTACGAGCAGCAGCAATTTTGAATCCACGAACCTTGATCAAGTTATAAATCAATTTAACCTGTTCAATATCCTTATCGTTGTATTGCCGTACTTTATTAGCCGTAACCTTAGGACGAAGGTGTGGGAACTCCTTTTCCCAGAATCTCAGAGTAGACTCATTTACACCAACCATAGAGGCAACCTCTTTGATTGAATAGTACAATTTCACGTTTTTGTTCGGATTCAACGGCATAATTCTTCGTTTTTATATCTTTTAAATGCAAAGATAATAAAATCTATCAACTTTTTCGTATCTTTGCACATGATTTTTTAGAAAAGATAAAATTAAAGCATAAATAATATGATGACAGCTAATGAAATCCGTGACTCATATCTAAAATTCTTTGAGTCAAAAGGACACGTTATCGTACCGTCTGCTCCTATCGTTGTTAAGGACGACCCTACGTTGATGTTTACAAATGCTGGTATGAACCAGTGGAAAGATATCATCCTCGGCACAAAGGAACCAGAACCTCGTCGCCGTACCGATTCTCAGAAATGCTTACGTGTAAGCGGAAAGCACAATGATTTGGAAGAAGTAGGTCGTGACTCAGCCTTGAGCCATCACACCATGTTCGAGATGCTAGGCAACTGGAGTTTTGGCGATTACTTTAAGGAAGGTGCCATTGACTATGCTTACGAATTTTTAGTTGATGTTCTTCACCTTGATCCTAAAGACTTATATGTTACTGTCTTCGAGGGTGACGCTCAGGAGAATCTTGGTCGCGATGATGAAGCTGCAAGTTATTGGGAAAAGCATTTCCCTAAGAATCATATCGTGAATGGAAACAAGCACGATAACTTCTGGGAGATGGGTGACCAGGGACCTTGTGGACCTTGTTCAGAAATCCACATTGATTTCCGTCCTGAAGAGGAGAAAGCGAAAGTTCCAGGTGAAGAACTTGTCAACAAAGATCATCCACAGGTTATCGAGATTTGGAACATCGTGTTCATGCAGTTCAACAGAAAAGCTGACGGAACTCTTGAACCGCTCAAGATGCATGTTATCGATACCGGTATGGGATTCGAGCGCCTCGTTCGTTTGATGCAGGGCAAGAATTCCAACTATGATACCGACCTCTTCACTCCTATCATCACTGAGATTGAACGTCTTTCCGGAAAGAAATACAGTCACACCTTCCCGGAGGGTAAGAATGGTGAAGGTAAGAACGAAGAACAGAAGACTGATATTGCCATCCGTGTCGTTGCCGACCACCTCCGCGCTGTAGCCTTTGCTATCGCTGATGGCCAGTTACCAAGCAATGCCAAAGCAGGTTATGTCATCCGTCGTATTCTTCGTCGTGCCGTTCGTTACTACTATACCTTCCTCGATCAGAAAGAGGCTTTCATGTATAAACTTCTTCCTGTTCTTGTCAAAGAAATGGGTGCAGCTTATCCCGAACTCAATGCACAGCAGGAGCTTATCGGTCGAGTAATGAAGGAAGAGGAGGATAGCTTCCTCCGTACATTGGAGAAGGGTATCAACCTCCTCAATGGTGATTTGGACGAATTGAAGGCTCACAAGAAGACACAACTTGATGGTGTCTCTGCATTCCGCCTCTTCGATACTTATGGTTTCCCTCTCGACCTGACAGAGTTGATCTGTGCAGAGAATGGCTATACCGTAGATGAGAACGGATTCAACGAGGAGATGGCAAAGCAGAAAGCTCGCGCCAGAAATGCAGCTGCTGTCGAGAATGGTGACTGGGAAGTTATTCAGGAGGGCGAACAGGAGTTCGTTGGATATGATTATACAGAATACAGCTGTCATATCCTCCGCTATCGCAAGGTAACTCAGAAGAAGAACACTTTCTTTGAGGTTGTTCTCGACCATACACCTTTCTATGGAGAGATGGGTGGTCAGGTTGGTGACACCGGTGTACTCGTTAACGATGATGAGAACATTGAGGTTATCGACACCAAACGCGAAAACAATCAAAGCATCCATATCATCAAACAATTGCCAAAGGATCCTCGTGCCGAGTTCATGGCATGTGTAGATATCGAGAAGCGTAATGGTTCTGCTGCTAACCATACAGCAACTCACCTCCTCGACTATGCTTTAAAACAGGTTCTTGGTGATCATGTTGAGCAGAAGGGTTCATACGTTGATGCAAACACCCTTCGCTTCGACTTCTCCCACTTCCAGAAGGTAACCGATGAGGAGCTCCGTCAGGTTGAGCGCATCGTCAACGATATGATCCGTCAGGATTTACCTCTTGACGAACATCGTGACACACCTCTCGAAGAAGCTAAGGAGCTCGGTGCCATCGCCCTCTTCGGAGAGAAATATGGAGATAAGGTACGTGTCGTTCGCTTTGGACCAAGTTGTGAGTTCTGTGGCGGTATCCACGCTCAGAGCACAGGCCGCATCGGTTTCTTCAAGATTATATCAGAAAGTAGTGTTGCTGCCGGAGTACGTCGTATCGAAGCTCTTACCGGTAAGGCATGCGAAGATGCTATTTATGCAGTACAGGATACTTTGGTATCTATCAAGACTCTGTTCAATAACGCAAAGGATCTAGAGTCTGTTATCAAGAAGTATATCGAGGACAACGATAACATGAAGAAACAAATCGAGATCTTCCGTGCTCAGAAGGTTGAACAGCTGAAGAAAGGCCTTATCGAGAAGGCTCAGAACGTAAATGGTATCAAGGTTGTCAAGGCCGTACTTCCTATCGATGCGGCCTCAGCCAAAGATTTGGTATTCAAGGTTCGCGAAGCAATTCCTGAGAATTTGGTATGCGTCATCGGTTCTGTTGAAAACAACAAACCTTTGTTGAGTGTTATGTTCAGCGACAATATGGTTAAAGAGCATGAACTTAATGCAGGAAAGATTATCCGCGAAGCAGCCAAACTTATCAAAGGTGGTGGCGGTGGTCAACCTCACTATGCGCAAGCTGGTGGTAAAGATGCTGACGGTTTGAATGCCGCTGTTGATAAAGTCATTGAATTAGCAGAATTATAATCAGTTATATATATATTCACTAAATCAACGAACCGGGTTCCAAGTGATTGGGGTCCGGTTTTTTATTTCTTCTTATAAACAGTCATTTCCTTAGTCATACGCTTGTACATTTCTTCAGAAACCTTTCTACCTCTCAAAGTCCTGCAAATAGGCATACCCTTAAAATAACTATCTTGTGTCGTATACCAACCATATTGTAGAATTTCTTTTCTATGCAGATATTCTTTTTCAAGTTTGGCATAAGCCTTAGGACTGATATTGCAAAAATAATATTTACCACTATTCACCTTGAGTGCAAGAACCAAATATTGACGAGGAGATTTCTGTTCCTCCTTTTTTCTATAATATTCTGCTACCTTCCAATCCTTGGCTACTTCAATAGCCTTTATCTCCCAACCATACTTTCTGTTCAAGTCAGAAGCCATCTTTTGAAATTTGACGCCATGCGGTCTCGAATCTCTAATTCTAAAATATGCGATATAATAATGTATCATCTCATGAATTAATATATTCTGAGCCTGACGTTCCGTCATATCATAATAAGTAGACAACTTAATCGTATAATCAAAACACCTTATACGACGCCCCAAAAGCCATTCATTCTTATAAGCAAGAGCACCCAGTTGGGTACGAGCATGCGATAACTTGATAATTGGCATAGGTAACTTCCCGTCGAAATATAGGGAATTAAACTTTATAAATTCTTTTTTTATCCAAGATTCTGTTACTACCATCACTATCCTCTCACAAGAAGTATAAATTCATGCTACAAAATTTCCGAACACAAGATTCATACTTATGATTTAAAACAGGTCTGCGTCTTTGGCCAATTCACCAGATACAATTTTTCAGTAGCTCTGGTAAAAGCTGTATACAACCAGTGAATATAGTCAGGTGTCAGCATATCATCCGTCATATATCCCTGATCTAGATAAACATGGGCCCACTGTCCACCTTGGGCCTTATGGCATGTTATGGCATAAGCATATTTTATCTGCAATCCATTAAAATAGGTATCTTCTCTCATTTTTTTCATGCGGTCACCTTTCAATGGAATATCTTCATAATCCTTCATCACATTGACAAAGAGTTGTTCGGTTTGTTCATTGGTAAGCGATGGCGCCTCGGTCATCAAACTGTCCATGATGACAGTAGACTTTAACTCATAATTATCATAATCAGGAAAGTCTAACCATACATCCGCGAAATGGAAACCGTAAAGTTCACGAACATTTCTAACTCGTCTCACCTCTGCTCTGTCACCATTTGCTAAGAACGAAGGCACATTTTCTCCCTTCTCCTGTGCAGTCCAGTAATAATTATTTTTCACAACCATCACCATATCACCACTCGATAGTTGTTCTTCTCTGCCCAAAACCATTCCCCGGATTCCCTGATTATAAATATTAGCACGCTTATTACTCCTCGTGATACAGATTGTCTCATCTATTCCCACTTCACTGTAACTGGAAGCCAGTGACTCTATCAACTCGTCACCGGGAACCATGACGATATCAGCAAAACCATCAAACTGAATTTTCGGCAATTGCGTAACCTCATCATGAGTGATCATATTTCTGATCATGGTAGCATTATATAATATACCACTATTCGTACTTTGTCGCAAAACTTCATTCAAATCACAACAATAGACTTTAAGTCCATATCCTTCCATTACCATAGGACTTAATGCCGGTGATTCTTCCTCTCCTATCGGAGGCAGCTGTGCCTTGTCACCAATGAGTATCATCTTGTCATTACGCCCCTGATAGACAAAATATACCAAGTCATCCAATAACCTTCCCGAACCAAAACTCGTCTCCGACATTCCATAATTAGAGATCATAGAACTCTCATCCACCAGGAACAAAGTATCCTGATGCATATTGTTATTCAAATTGAATTGGCCACCGACACCAGTATAAACTTTTTCCCGATATATTCGTCGATGAATGGTAAAGGCCGGATGATTACTATGGAGGGCAAACACCTTAGCGGCTCTTCCTGTAGGAGCCAGGAGCATAACTTTCTGTTTCAGCTTCTTCATCGTTCTGACGATGGCACTAGCCAACACCGTTTTTCCGGTTCCGGCACTACCCCGCAAAATCATTACCGAATGAGGATCTCTATCGGTAAGGAATTCTGCGAACTCAGAGATTGCATGCTCTTGCTCAATTGTCGGAGGAAAGCCAAATTCTTTTAATATCTGATATTTTAGTTCGTCGATTATCATTTTTTTATTAACTTTGCAAAGTTACAAAAATGTTTGTACATGAAACCGAAAATAAACATTAATTATATATTGGCCGGATGCGTCGTTGTTTTGTCTCTGTTATGCATCCTCAGCGTGCTCAAGCCTCTCAATTTCCAGAAAGAGCAGGCTCAACGCGAAATCATAGTCAAGAAACGACTGCTGAAGATTCGCACTGCAGAGGAGAGATACCGACAGATATATAAGACGTATACGGGGAGTTTCTCTACTCTCATCCGTCAAGGATTCCTCGCAGACAGTTTGCAATATATACCTTTTGCGGGAAAGAAAAGATTTGATCTGCAAGCTACCGTACAAATAGGGAAAAGTGGCCGACAGATTCCACTTATGGAATGTGGCGCCGGGTATCACGACTATCTCAGTGGTATGGACAGCGACGAAATAGAACAACTTATTGAAAAAGCAAATACAGCAGGACAATATCCTGGACTTAAATTCGGAGACATCGAAACTGATAACAATAACGAAGTAAACTGGTAAACATGGAAACAACCAATACAAACGTTAAGACAGCCCGGCTTACGATAAGAATCAGTCGGCATACTCTATCCTTTTCGGCTATCGATAAAAGTACCGAAAAGCAGGTACGTTACGAACCTTATGTCGTAAAGAGTGGTATTTCTATGGCTGCCAACTTACGCGAAGCTTTCAAAGACAGTGAAATGCTGAATGCCGGATATGTAAAGGCTCAGGTTTTGCTCGACACTCCGATTCTACTGATTCCTATTGACGAATTCAAAGAGGAAGATTTAGAAATACTCTATCATCATGCCTTCATGGGCCATGATAACGATGTCATCCTGAATTCTGTATTGCCGGACCTGAATGCTGTTGCCGTATTCAGCATCAATAAGGACCTGAAACTTGTCATCGACGATCATTTCGGTGACGTACGCTTCCAACCTACGGTTTTTTCTGTATGGAACCATATGCACCATCGCAGTTTTACGGGCATACATCATAAATTATATGGCTATTTCCATGACAAGAAACTGGATATTTTCTGTTTCGACAAGAATAGAATCAAATATGCCAACACTTTCGATGTCACCCATTCCAAGGATGCTGCTTATTTCTTACTCTATGTATGGAAACAACTTCATCTCGATGTGCATCAGGATGAACTATACATTTCAGGCAACCTTATCGAACGCGACGAACTGGTCAGTATGTTAAAGATTTATGTTCAGAAAGTGTTCTTTATCAATGCGACCGCTGAGTTCAATCGTGCGCCGATAACAGAAATCAAGGGTATTCCTTTCGATTTGATCACATTATACATCAAAAAACAGATATGAGAATTATTACTGGAAAATATAAAGGACGGCATTTTGATATACCTCGTTCATTCAAGGCACGTCCTACCACCGATTTTGCCAAAGAGAACATCTTCAATGTCATGATGGGATATATCGATTTCGAGGACGCTTCCGCTCTCGACTTATTTTCAGGAACGGGAAGTATATCCTTGGAGTTAGTAAGTCGTGGCTGCAAGAGTGTCGTCAGCGTAGAGGGCGACCGCGACCACGCACGTTTTATCAAGGAATGTTTCACGAAACTCCATGACGACACCGACATCCTCATTCGAGGTGACGTGTTCAAATTCCTAAAGTCATGCCATCAGAAGTTTGATTTCATCTTTGCAGACCCTCCTTATGCACTTGAACAATTACCACAAATACCAGATTTGGTATTGAACAGTGATATACTCCAGGAGGATGGTGTTTTCGTATTCGAACATGGCAAACAATATGATTTTTCCGACCATCCCCGTTTTGTAGAGCATAGGGCCTATGGCAGTGTTAACTTCTCGATTTTTAAATAAATCGAGATTTTTTCGTTTTATAGGTTATCATCATCACATCAGCGGAGACAACAACCTGATCAGGCTCTCCCACAACCGTTCTCCAAATGGACGATGATTTATATTTTTCAGTTTTTTCAATGGAACACACAGTTTTTCATCTTCCAGATATACGTTTTTCATCCTCAGAGCCATATCCTCATCATAGAAGAAAGCATTCGATTCGAAATTATTCTCAAAGCTACGGAAATCAACATTCGTACTTCCACAAGTACAAATACTGTCGTCACTCACCAACAACTTACTATGATTGAACTCACCTTTATAATAATAGACGCTTACACCAGCCTCAGCAACTTCAAAGACATAACTCCTTGAAGCCCATTCCACCAGTTTCGCATCCCCATGCTCCGGTATCATCAACCTCACGTCCACTCCTGCCAAAGCCGCTGTACGCAAAGCAAACAATATCGGTTCGGTAGGTAAGAAATAAGGGGTTTCCATATATACATATTTTTTTGCCTGAAGCAAAATCCTGACATATCCTTGCATGATATCAGGCCATTGGGTGATCGGACTACTCGTTACCACCTGCATAATACAGTCGTTGCAGATGTCCTTGTTGATTTCCGGATAATATTTCCTACTTGTTATTAATGTGCGGTCTACAAAATACCAGTCTATCAGGAATGCTCGCTGAATGGCATACACACCACTACCTTCCACCCTGAGATGTGTATCTCTCCATCCTTGATGACGCATCCCTTTCACATAACGCAAAGCGATGTTCATGCCACCTATGAAACCGATCTTTCCATCTACCACACACAGTTTGCGATGATTCCGATAGTTTACCTTACTCGTGAAGGCAGGAAACTTCACAGGCATAAAGGAGTGAACATCGATACCGCCATCACGCATTCGCTCAAAGAATTTGCTCTTTACATTCCAGCACCCTACATTATCATATATCAGTCTCACCTCAACACCGGCACGGGCTTTATCTATCAAGGCATCGGCTATCAGTCGTCCAAGTGCATCGTCTTCTATAATATAGGTTTCAAGATGAATATGGTCTTGGGCAGAACCTATTGCGGCTAACAGACCACTAACGAACTGATAACCATCCGTATATATATCAACACGATTATCCTTGAAAGGTAACGACAAACTCTGATTGGCAAACAAGCGCATCAACGGGCGCTGACCTTCCGGTAAACGGAGATTCTCCTGAACGGTATATTCCAACATACTCCGTTTGGTTAGTTGGTCCAATGACCGTTGACTTATCAACCGTTCCTTACGCGTATTCTGTCCGAAAAAGAAATAGAGTATAATACCTAATACAGGTAGAAACCAGAGCACCAATAACCAGGCAATAGTCTTCACGGGCTGACGGTTATCCATCAGTACAGCAACCATCGTTCCGATAACGATTAGGAAGTATAGGGCTAACAGTGTCCAGTGTATGTATATCATTATTTAAATCCTATCAATTTATGAGTTTGTAAACTCAGCATCCATTTTGGATTTTTCTTAATTTCCTCAATGCATTGTCCTATGATTTCCGCATTTTTCCCGGCATCACCTACATCACAAGGTTGAAGATAATAATAATCAGCCTCTATGCCATGATCCTCTACCTTCTCTTTGCCATCGTAGATGCACTTCAGTTCCTGACATTTCCTCACCATCACATTCTTTTTAGGTGAAACCGTAAGCCAATCGAGATTAACAGGAGGATTCTTCGTGCCGTTCGACTCCATCGCTACCAAGCAAAAGCCAGCCTCGTGCAACAGGTCGATCAGTCTTTCATCTACCTGCAGCGTCGGTTCTCCACCCGTAAGCACGATCATCGGATATACCCCGTCCTTATCAGGGACCATCTCCAGAACCTCTTCTACAATCTGCTCATCCGTCATCTCACGATAGCCGGAGAAATCTGTATCACAGAACGGACAAGCCAGATTGCAGCCACTGAAACGAATAAAGATCGCAGCCCTTCCCGTATGCCGCCCCTCTCCTTGAAGAGAGTAGAAGATATCATTAATCCGCTTCATAACTTGCTATATTGTTTTCACTTTCCTGCACATCAGCCTTATAACATGTCGGAATCTGATCGACAATCCATTTGGCCAAGTTCTCTGCAGTAGGATTAAAAGTAAAAATCTTATTCAGATCTTGATGATCCAGACGACCGTGGATTTCCTGCTTGATACGTGTAAAATCTTCGAGCATTCCGTCCCTATTCAACTCCTTCGACTTACAATATACGGTAATCTTCCAGTTATGTCCATGCACATTCGTACATTTACTGCTGTAAGAAAGGGTCAGATGATGACTTGCCGATATTTCAAAGGTTTTCTTTATATAATACATATAACTATACTTTACATGAATACTATTTAATAATATTACTTCCTAAGCTCTGGGCTAACAGATTTCTGATTTTCTGCATCTTCATATATTCTTCCATGAGACTCCTCTGCTGCTCTGCATCAATACCAGGTTGCTTCAACTGAAATTTCAAATCTTTCAGATGATTCTCCACATAATCCAGTCGGAAACCTACAACAAGACGAATGGTCGTATTCTTGAGTTTCATGGCATCTATATTCACCTTCAAGCTCTCCGACAACTGGAATCTTACACACAGTTTTCCTGCCACCCTACTGACTTCCGGATCATAGTGTTGTGTAAAATAGGTCTCTGCCTTGAAATCCTCATCATCAAGATGCGCCACACACTCTTCCAAGATACGATTGTATATCTCATTGGTAAACCTAAGATTGTCTGCGCCCAAATCCATTGCCACATACTGAGCCAACGGAAGTTCGATGTCGTTACCTTCATTATCTTGAACGGTAATCATCCTTTCACCATATAGCACGACCATCCGGATAAGCATCTTCTCGACCTTCTTTTCCAGACCGTTCCCCTTCACCTGCTGCTCTCCCCCTTGCACAGGAGCTTTTTGTTGCACACTTTCAGCACGGGCTGCATCTTTCTCCATTTCATCCTTACCACTCCGGATAAAACGATTCATCTGCGAAATCAAAGTTTCTTCTCTGATACCAAGGCGCTGTGCACAATCATGAATATAGGTGGCACGAATGATCTGATCTGTGATTACCGAAATAGACTGTACGATCGAGTTGATTGCCTCCGAACGTTTGATCGGGTCGGTAACTCCCTTCAACATCAAGTTCATCTTAAACTCGATGAAATCCGTTTGATGCGTTTTGATATATTCCTTAACTTCTTCCGAAGAATGATTACGGGCGAAACTGTCGGGGTCATCACCATCAGGCAACAACAGCATCTTCAGATTCATACCCTCCCGCAAGGCGATATCGGTACCGCGCAAGGCAGCATGGATACCCGCAGCATCACCATCATAGATAAAAGTGATATTACGGGTGAAACGTCGAAGCATCCTTATCTGATAGACACTAAGAGCCGTTCCCGAGTTGGCTACCACATTCTCTATTCCGCATTGATGCATAGAGATCACATCCGTATAGCCCTCCACCATATAGACACAATCCTCACGGGATATAGCCTTCTTGGCTTGGAAGATACCATAGAGTTCCCGTTCCTTGTGATAAATCTCACTATCCGGAGAATTGACATATTTCTGGTTTACGCCCTTTGTCCTACTATCGAGTACACGGCCACCAAAGGCAACGACCTTACCACTCACACCGAACCATGGGAATATGGCACGACCCGAGAAGCGGTCAAAAATCTTACCATCTTCTCTTTGCACACACAATCCCGTCTTCACCAGATATTCCGCCTTGTACCCTTTCTTCGTAGCCGCATCAACCAGAGAAGAGCGCTCATTCAAGGCAAACCCCAATTTGAACTTCCTGATAATATCGTCCCTAAAGCCTCTACTTCTGAAGTAAGGCATACCGACAGCCAATCCATCAACATCCTTATGAAGGATATCTTGGAAATAATCCGCAGCCCATTCGTTGACGATAAACATGGATTCCCGTTCATTCTCCTTCTGCTTTTCCTCATCAGAAAGTTCCCGTTCCTGAATCTCGATATGATATTTGCGGGCCAACCATCTCAAGGCATCAGGATACGACATCTGTTCCAGTTCCATCAAGAAATTTACCGCATTACCACCTTTTCCACAAGTGAAACAATGGCAGATGCCACGACTCGGCGAAACCGAAAAAGAAGGATGACTATCATTATGAAAAGGACAGAGTCCAACATAGTTGACTCCCCTTTTCTTCAAAGACACGAATTCAGAAACCACATCTACGATATTTGTGGCCTCCATGATTTTATCTATAGTCGAACGATCTATCATAAGTAATTGCAAAGATAAAAAAATAATTCCACAATATCAAAAAGTCCACACCTTATTTTAATAAAGATACAAGGAAAAGACCGAACGAAAAAGCATACTTTTGTGCACAGCAAATCAAAGAATGTGCATTTTTAGCCAGAATTATTTGCTTAAAAGGTAAAAAATCCGTATTTTTGCGTCCGGCTTTGTTTCATCATGTAAGCCAATAAGATTTGCAAATTATATATCATAACAACTTTAAATATGAAACTAAGAATCGTTGTACTTGCCAAGCAGGTACCTGACACAAGAAATGTAGGCAAAGACGCCATGACAGCCGAAGGTACTGTCAACCGTGCTGCATTGCCTGCTATCTTCAATCCAGAAGATCTAAACGCTCTGGAGCAGGCCCTTCGTATCAAGGACCAGAATCCAGGTTCTACAGTAGGAATTCTCACCATGGGTCCTCCACGTGCGGGTGAAATCATCCGTCAGGGTCTTTATCGCGGTGCCGACGAAGGTTGGTTGCTTACCGACCGCAAGAGTGCTGGTGCCGATACATTGGCCACTTCTTATTTCTTGGCAAAGGGAATCGAGAAAATCGGTAATGTAGATATCGTTCTCGGTGGTCGTCAGGCTATCGATGGTGATACCGCACAGGTAGGTCCTCAGGTAGCTCAGAAACTTGGTTTGAATCAGGTTACTTATGCCGAGGAAGTACTGAAGGTTGAGGATGGCAAAGCTACTATCCGCCGTCACATCGACGGAGGTGTAGAGACTGTTGTAGCACCTCTTCCTGTATTAATCACAGTAAACGGTAGCGCAGCTCCGGCCCGTCCTTGCAATGTAAAGCGCGTGATGAAGTACAAATACGCTACATGCCCTATGGAGCGCAAGGGTGACGAACCTTGGAGCGACCTCTACGAGACACGTCCTTATCTGACACTCGGTCAGTGGAGCATCGCCGATTGTGGTGCCGACTACGACCAGTGCGGTTTGGCAGGTTCTCCTACCAAAGTAAAGGCCGTACAGAACATTGTATTCCAGGCTAAGGAAAGCAAGACTCTTACAGGTAGCGACGCTGATGTAGAGAGCCTCGTAAAGGAATTGTTGGACGAAAAGATTATTGGCTAATTATGAATAACGTATTTGTATATTGCGAAATAGAAGGAACCACCGTTCAGGAAGTTTCTCAGGAATTGCTTACAAAGGGTCGTAAACTGGCCAATAAACTTGGTGTAGACCTCAATGCAATTGTTGCCGGTAGCGGCATTAAAGGTAAGGTAGAAGATCAGATTTTGCCTTATGGTGTAGATAAATTGTTCGTTTTCGATGCAGAGGGTTTGTTCCCTTACACATCGGCTCCTCATACCGACATTCTCGTCAACTTGTTCAAGGAAGAGAAGCCTCAGGTTTGTCTCTTGGGTGCTACCGTTATCGGTCGCGACCTTGGTCCTCGTGTGTCTTCATCTCTTACTTCCGGTCTTACAGCCGACTGTACCCAACTGGAGATTGGCGACTATGATGACAAGAAGACCGGCAAGCACTACGACAACCTACTTTATCAGATTCGTCCTGCATTTGGTGGCAACATCGTTGCAACCATCGTTAACCCAGAGCATCGTCCACAGATGGCAACAGTTCGTTCCGGCGTTATGCAGAAGGCAATCTACGAAGGTCAAGCTAAAGGTGAGGTCGTATATCCTGAAGTTGCAAAATATGTACCTACCACCGACTATGTCGTTAAAGTTATCGACCGCCATGTAGAGGCAGCCAAGAACAATCTGAAGTCAGCTCCTATCGTTGTAGCCGGTGGCTATGGTGTCGGCAGCAAGGAAGGCTTCGAGCAATTGGCATTGTTGGCTAAAGAACTTCACGGTGAAGTTGGAGCAAGTCGTGCAGCCGTAGATGCAGGTTGGGTAGACCACGACCGTCAGATTGGTCAGACCGGTGTCACCGTTCATCCTAAGGTATATATCGCATGTGGTATCTCTGGTCAGATTCAGCACATTGCAGGTATGCAAGACTCAGGTATCATCATCAGTATCAACAACGATCCGGATGCACCTATCAACAAGATTGCAGACTACGTCATCAACGGCAATGTAGAAGAAGTAGTTCCAAAGCTCATTAAGTATTACAAGCAGAATTCTAAGTAAATTATGGCAAACTATTATACAGATCATCCAGAGATTGAGTTCCACCTGAACCATCCTCTGATGAAGCGTATCGTTGACCTCAAGGAGCGCAACTACGCAGACAAAGATAATTTCGACGATGCACCGGTAAACTACGAGGACGCTATCGAAAACTACAAGCGCCTGCTCGACATCACCGGTGATGTTGCAGCAAATATCATAGAACCAAACTCAGAGAGTGTAGACCAGGAAGGTCCACATCTAGAGAATGGTCGCATGATCTATGCTAGCAAAACTTTCGAGAATCTCGATGCTACACGCAAGGCCGGTCTTTGGGGTATCTCTATGCCTCGTCGCTACAACGGTCTCAACATTCCTAATGTAGTATTCTCCATGGCATCAGAGATTATCTCTGCTGCCGATGCCGGTTTCCAGAACGTATGGTCACTACAGTCATGTATCGATACTCTTTATGAGTTCGGTTCTGAGGAGCAGCGCCAGAAGTACATTCCTCGCATCGCAGCCGGTGAGACCATGTCAATGGACTTGACCGAGCCAGATGCAGGTTCCGACTTGCAGCGTGTCATGCTGAAGGCCACACAGGATGAGGACGGCACATGGCGCCTGAATGGTGTAAAGCGTTTCATCACCAATGGCGACTCTGATATTCACTTGGTATTGGCTCGTTCTGAGGAAGGCACCCACGATGGTCGTGGTCTTTCTATGTTCATCTACGACAAGCAGGACGGTGGCGTAACAGTACGTCATATCGAGAACAAGTTGGGTATTCATGGTTCACCTACCTGTGAGCTTGTATTCAAGAATGCCAAAGCAGAACTTTGTGGCGACCGCAAGCTCGGTCTTATCAAATACGTCATGGCATTGATGAACGGTGCCCGTCTGGGTATCGCAGCACAGAGTGTCGGTGTAGAGCAGGAAGCCTACAACGAGGGTCTTGCCTATGCCAAGGAGCGTGCACAGTTCGGTAAGAAGATCATCACCTTCCCAGCTGTTTACGATATGCTTTCTCGCATGAAGGCTAAGTTGGATGCCGGCCGTTCACTCCTTTACATGACAGCACGCTATGTAGACATCTACAAAGCCCTTGAAGACATCGCTCGTGAGCGCAAGCTTACACCTGAAGAGCGCAAGGAAATGAAGCAGTACAGTCGTTTGGCTGACGCCTTCACTCCACTGTCTAAGGGTATGAACTCAGAATATGCTAATCAGAACGCATACGACGCCATCTCTATCCATGGTGGCTCTGGTTTCATCATGGAGTATAAGAGTCAGCGTTTGTTCCGTGATGCACGTATCTTCTCTATCTATGAGGGTACAACCCAGTTGCAGGTAGTAGCAGCTGTACGTTACATCACTAACGGAACCTATCTGAACATCATGAAGGAGATGCTCGAAGAGGAAGTATGCGACTGCATGAAACCTCTGAAGGAGCGTATTGCCAAACTCGTTGCCACTTACGAAGAGGCTATCGAGAAGGTTAAGGCAGACGCTAACCAGGACGAGCACGACTTCCTTGCACGTCGTCTCTACGATATGACAGCAGACATCATCATGTCACTGCTCATCATCGCCGATGCAAGCAAGGCTCCGGAGCTCTTCAAGAAGAGTGCCAACGTTTATGTTCGCATGGCAGAGGAAGAAGTTATCGGTCACGCAGCCTATGTTAAGGCTTTCAATGCCGATGACCTTTCAAGTTTCGTAGCTGAGGAAGCTGCAGAAACCGAAGTTGCAGAGTAATTCACATCATAGCAATCATAGAGACAGGACGTAACATTTAATTACGCCCTGTCTTTTTTAATTATCGATATTGGAACATGAGACAAGATTTAGAACAACGTGTACAGCGTGCCGTTGACAACTTCATGCAAGGATACGGTTGCTGTCAGAGTGTCGTTGCAGCCTTTGCCGACCTATATGGCTTAGACGACACGATGGCCAAGAAGATTGGTGCCGGCTTCGGTGGAGGTGTAGGCAGAATGAGAATGATGTGTGGTGCCGTATCGGGCATTGTCGTCCTTGTAGGACTTGACTGTGGACAGACTGAAGGTGCCGACAGAGAAGGTAAGTCGGCCTGCTACAAAGTGGTACAGGAGTTGTTAGCAAAATCTAAGCAACAGAATGGCTCTATCATCTGTGCAGAGATTCTGGGCCTTAAGGGGCACGAGAAGGCAACAAGCAACTATATAGCTTCTGAGCGCACCGCAGAATATTACAAGACACGTCCATGTGCCGCAAAGGTAGAGAGCGCAGCCCGTATCTTCGCAGAATATCTGGAACAAAAAAATAGGAAGTAATCTCACCGAGATTCTTCCTATCCAACTGTCAACATACAGTCTGAACTAACATTTTCAATCATTTAATATGGCTAAGTTGGTTTCTATACCAACTAATTGCAAAGATAACACAAACTATAGATACTATAAATCACTATATCATGGTATTTATATGCCATATTTGTGGTATTTCAGTTGTCATCATATCTTTTATTCTTTTCTAACGATGTAGGCACATCCTCATACCTTCTTTCTTATACCAATAGGTAGGAAGGGAGACGTCGTTTTAGTCACTTTGACTAATAGTAACAAGTTTATAACCAATTCCTCTTACATTTACGATTTCAACATTTTTGTCATCAGAAAGCATATGTCTCAACTTAGTAATGAATACGTGCAAACTTCTTAAATTATAATAGCTATCATCCCCCCACAATTCCATTAATAAAGTATTTGTCTTTATTACAGTAAATTGCTTTTTAGATAAGAAATATAAGATTTGACTTTCTCTATAAGATAAGGTTTTGATTTTCCCGTTAAGAACTAGTTGCTGTGTAGAAGGATTAAAAGTATATTTTCCAATATTAATCCAATTGTCATCTATAACATCATTGTCCACCAACTTCTTATGATCATAATAAGTTCTAGAAACTAAGGCTTTTATCCTTACTATTAATTCCTGTATTCCAAAAGGTTTTCTTAAATAGTCATTAGCCCCAAGTTCGAAACCATTAACAACATCGTTTACCCCAGATTTCGCAGTTAGAAATAAGACGGGAGTTATCTTGTCAAATGTTCGCAACTTTCTTATCATCTCGAAGCCATCCATTTGAGGCATCATAATATCAGATACGATGATATTCGGTTTAAAAGTATCATATAATTTTAAACCAGATAAACCATTCCCTGCTACTACTATTTTGAATCCTAATGGTTCAAGTGTATCCTTAATGATAGAAGACAACATTTGTTCATCTTCTACGAGTAAAACTTTAATATTATTATCCATTAGCTTTTGTTCTTAAAAAACAAAGTAAAAGTGGTTCCTTTTCCTAATTCACTTTCAACGACAATATCTCCTTTCATTTTATTCATAATCTGCTTAACATAATATAATCCGAGTCCATATCCTTTTACATCATGTCTGTTATTGTTGGGGACTCTATAAAATTTATCATATATATATGGAATATTGCTTGATGAAATGCCTATTCCATTATCAGAAATAGACATTTCATTATTCTTTGCCTTAATATATATATGCAAGTCATTTCTTGAGTATTTTATAGCATTGTCTATTAAATTACTTATAATATGTTGCAAGTGTTGTTTGTCAGCATATACAACAGCATCTTCCGGTAAAACTTCAATGGTATATTTAAAATGCTTCTTATTTATACAGAAAGGTTGAATTGTAGACTCTATAATAGGCTTTATTTTAATATTATCCATGGAAAGGCTCATATTTTTTCTACGCTCCATGCTCATCGATAATATTTGTTCAGTCAATTCACTTAATTGTGATAGTCCCTGACGTGTTATTTTATAAAGTTGAATTTTCTTTTGTTCGTCGAAAACATCTGAATAATTTATCAATGAATCAATTGCAGCATACGAAATGGCTATAGGAGTTTTTAATTCATGAGTCATGTTATTCGTAAAGTCGGATTTCATCTCATCCAGTTCCTTCATGCTATTTATCGTTCTTATAAGATACCAGAGAATAGCTGATAGCATAATGATAATTAAGACAGAGATGATTACAATACCTACAATTCTATTATATACTATTGTAACAAGTGATGGTATAACAATTCTGTATCTTAATCCATTATTACAACATTCCAGTAAGAATAATGAATTACTATCTGATTTCTTGATTTTATCTCCATTAATTTCGGATAATATATGTCCATCATGAGATAACAATGTTATCCTAATCTCTTGTTGGATTCCCTGTTTAGATAATTCTCTTGTCAATAGATCATAAAAGATTTTAAGATCTGGCAACTTCATGCGATCTAAGGTCTGATGCAAACTAGCCCGTAAACTATGTGATAAATCATTAAATGGATTCTTTATGCTATCTATTTCAAATCTTTTGTTCGTGCTGTTATTACGTGTTAGATCATTACTTACTTCATAGATATATTTTCTTGTTTCTATTTCATATTCTTTCTTATGTTGAATATAATGTTCGCTCTTTATTAACTTTTTATTTTCATAATCATCTCCTAAATAAATGTAAGATGATAAACTATGATCTATTTTCTTTGCTCTAATTACCATTTCTCCATAATCGCTATTTTCTATAGCTCTTTGTACCTTTTGGCGTATTTCGCTATCTTGTTCTTCGTAGAAACGAAATAGCCAGAAAAGCTGATAGCCTATTAGTAATAACAGGCAAATGATAACAGAAACAACAATATATCTAGTTTTCATAAATGCAAAGTTAAAAAAGAAAACTCAAAAAAAGGAATATAAAACAAGGATGTTGAGTGGTTTAATCAAAATTTGTTACTTACTTAACATTAAATAACAGACACTTTAAGTCTAGATAACTCGCAGCTTTCTAGATGATTGGATAATAATAAATACTTTTGCACCAGAACTAAATTAATGAATATCATGAGATTTTCCGTATTATTGTTCATTTGTGCGTCCATGTATAATAAATGCATCGCACAAACAAATGATTCTATAAGAATGGATAGTATAATACATCATTTACCAGAAGTAATGATTCGCGGTGAGCATCCTATCGTAAAGATAAATAAAGGGAAGCTCACATACGACATGAATAAACTCATTGAAAGCAAGGGTGTTGATAATGTGTATGATGCATTGAAAATTATACCTACAGTAGAAGAATTAAATAATGGTCTAACATTAGCCGGAAAGAGCGTCACAATATTAATTGATGGGCGTAAAACTTCTATGTCTTCAGAACAACTCTATTCATATTTAAGAGCTCTTCCTGCTGATAGGTTAAAGTCATCAGAAGTTCTGTATACGGCTCCTGCCAAATATCAGGTTAGAGGTTCTGTGATCAATATCGTATTGGACCAAGAAATAAAGAAAGAAAATACTTTTCAGGGAAACTTAATTTCAAAATATATTCAAGAGCATGATGCAAGTTTTGTAGAGGGTAGCAATATAATATATAAAGATAAAGGATTCTCGCTAGATCTTTTATATAATTACAGTCATAATGATAATTATGGGACAACGTATGAAACATCAATCCATACACTTAACGACAATAGTGTCCATAATATCTCAACACTAGAAACCCTAGAAAAAATAAACAATTCTCATCTTTGGAGATTTGATTTAAATTATCAATGGAAAGATAAAAATAATATAGCATTTACTTATAATGGAAATTATAATAATAACAATTCTCGCGAATACCTAGTGGGTAATATTAATTCAAATAATATACCGACTTCAACGAATTTCCTGCATGATATGAGTTTATCATTTTCTTCACCTATAGGTATTACCGCTAATCTGGAATATACTTATTACAAGACGCCTTCATCGCAGAATCTTACAAGTGTACTCCCAACAGGTGTTCTTAATTTCAAATCAAACGAACAACAACGAATAAGGAGATGGACTGCTGATTTCAGTCATGACTTCAAGGTTTCAGAATCTCTTGATATGAATTATGGATTATCTTATATACATAGTGTTGATAATAGTTGGCAGGAATATCAAGAAACAGGAGAAAATACTGTATCTCATTTCTCTGATATTAATAGTCGACATGAAGAGCATATATTGGATATCTTTGCTGGAACTGAAATGAATCTTAATAAGAATATCGAATTAGAGTTGTCTTTAGCTGCCGGATATTATCATAATTTTTCTTGGCATAAGTGGAGATTATATCCAACCGCAATACTTACGTATTCTCCTAATAGTACCCACTATTTACAGTTCGGCTTTAGCAGTGACAGGACCTTTCCTGAATACTGGAAATGTGGGAATTTCTCAGATTACTCAAATGGTGGATACAATGAAATTGTTGGCAATCCGATGTTAAAGCCGTCTGATGAATATAGCTTACAGATAGAATACCTTTTACATCGTAAATATAATTTTCTACTGTGGTATAATTATAATAATGATTATTTTATTCAGACTCAATATCAGCAGCCAGATAGACTGACAATAACCTATAAGTGCTTGAATCTTGATTATCAAAGACAAATAGGGTCTAGTTTCTCATTTTCGTCGGATATTAAAAGGTTCTGGAATTTTAGAACTTCAATGATGGTTGTATGGCAGAATGAAAAATGCAGTCAATACTATGACATTTCATTTAATAGAAGTATATTATGGAGTATGTTGAATATAAGGAATACATTTAAATTGATCACTGATAGACTATTTCTTAGTTTAGATGGTAAATTCCGCACTAAAGCAATACAAGCTATATATGACCTACCATCTTCTGGTAATGTAGATATTAATATTGTGTATAAATTCCTTAAGAAAAAGGCAAGCATAAAATTGTATTGTAATGATTTGTTTGAAACTTCTTCTATAAATCCTATCATAAATTATTGTGGACAAAACTTGAATATGAAGTTTTCATGTTACCGCCAGATGGGTATTACTTTCTCTTATAACTTTGGGAATTACGAAAAGAAAGAAAGAAAAAAGATAGATACTACTAGATTTAAAAATTAGAATGAATCAACCAAAGAAGGCGAAGCATGATTACTTCGCCTTTATAGTTTGCGGTCCTTAGATTCCGCATTAGCATCTCCATGGCAACCCTACTGTTGTCGAGTCGCCCCTTCTCCAAGTTCCACCCTACAAGGATGCAGCCCCTCGTATCCTTCACCGTGTTGCCCGGATGGATACGGATGCCCTCATAGCCCGGAACATTCATCAGCTGAGGCAATATTCTGTGAAAACGCGACGACATCGTGAGATGTACGGCATAAGTGCCACGGGGAATACAAGGTTTGCCCAAAGCGATATTCTCAGGTAGCTCCAGCGTGTCACAGAGATACACACCATTGATATACATTCTGCCAATGGTATAATCCGAGCGCAGCGCAATACGAAAGATATCTATGTTCATGATTCCCTACCCCATTATATCGCCTTGCATGAAGCTACGCCCCATGAACCGATTATCGCTGATAACACCGTGATGACAAAGCGGATGATCTCCGCCCAAGTTTGTCTCTTCGACTCTAAACTCATAATATTTTTTTTTGTTGAGCACCCTCCGAGAGGGCGGATACCCATGTTCGACATTTCGTTGATAAGGAAAGACCGGCAGTGCCGATAGTTCCTCAAGACCGTGTGTATTGTTTCCGATGACATCATCTTCGTCATCCCCGTGTGGTCCTGTCGCTACCCTGTCCGCTACCGGCCGATAAAGGAGAAAGTTCTCCCGGAGAGGCGATTAGACCTCAGAGCCACCCTTCTCTCCGGACTCCTCGGAACCGCCACCCTGGGTGGTACCGCCTGCTGGCTCACCACCATGTTCAGAGCCACCATTTTCCTTCTTGCCCTTGGCTTTCGCCTTAGCCTTAGCTTCGGCCAAGTCGACGGTATTCTTGCCATCCTTCTCAGCCTTGGCAGCAGCTTTCTGAGCAACACGACTGGCCACCTGCTCAAATTCCATATTCGTGAAGATACCCTTCAGATCATCACCCGGAACAAACTGGATGTTAACTCCCTTGATATTAGAAGCAGCGTTAAACTTATCCGCACTATCCGCACCGACGCTGTTAATCTGCAAACGGAACTTACCCAAGTCGCCAAGGCATATCTGATTGCCTCGTTTCAGTTCTCTTATCAGATTCTCCACCGTAGAGATCAACACCGCAGTGACATCAGCACGACTCAGAGTGGTCTGACTGGAGATACTCTCAGCGAAAGCTTTGATGTCGATGTTGTCTCTCACTTGGGCACGAGCATAAAACTTAGGAACCTTGTTGGTGCTCAAAGTTGGAACAAGTTTAGTAACACTGTAATCTACTGGCATACGCTAAAAATTTAGATAAACTATAGCCACGTGTTAGGGCTTACGCCCACATGGCACATCCGTTTTTCGAATGCGATGGCAAAGATACAACATCCCCAAATCCCAATGCTGCGATTTGTTGCGATTTGCTGCGATTCGCAACGAAATGATGCGAAATGATGCGAAAAAGCATTAAGGTTCGCCCAAATATTCCTCGATGAGCTTCACCTCCTTAGGGGTGAAGTAATTGCCATACTTCTTATATCCATTCTTCAACAGTTCCGAGTTTAGATCAGAACATCTCTTGATGACGCGCATCAGATCCGTACGTGCAATACTTGGAGTTGATGCATTTGGAAAGTAGCACTGAGCTAACTCTGATTTTAAAATCATACCCTTTTTTACTTCCATAAAAAAATGTTTTTACGTCTATCTTAGTGTAATATCTTAATACTATCTACACTAAGTAATATCTTAGGTACCGGCAACATACTAGTACTCAATAAGTTACAACGCTGTAAATGTACACTTTGGTAATAAGCTACCGGCCTTTATGTACAGATTGGTAACTCTGTGTGTACAGATTGGTAACTTTTTTACCCCTTCATGTACAGATTGGTAAGTGGGGGCTAAATCCAATGCCCGAGGATATCACTGAATGCCTTTCTGAGATAAGCATACGCCATGAAAACCTTGTGCTGAGATCTATTCTCGGCCATCCTCCTCTCACCATTCTGGATCGCATGCACTATCGCCTCTTTATCCTGATAGTGGACAGTAGCCAAGAGGCGAGCAGTCTGCTCTCCGGTCAAGTCAAAGATCCTTTGCAACTCATTGAAGAGTTTTTTGCGCAGAATGCCATCGACAAACTTGTTTTCCGCTACCTCCTCTTTAGATTCTTCAAACTTCAACAAGAATTCCAGTCCCTTAATCTTTTGTTTTCCGGTAGTAGGATTTATCTCCATGCACTTTTTGTAATTGAAAGAGAATCTGAGATAGTGCTCCCTGAAGAGTTCATCCATCTCCCCTTTAGCCCGATCGATGTATTTCATTCGGATAGAATTCGAGGCTGCTATCTTCGTGTTTGGACACAACAGTTGAATCAGTTTATTCCAAGTGACCCTACAGTTACCCATAGACACCCAACAAGCGAGATAGAGATACAGTCGGACGGTATGTAGACTTTTCATTTTCTGTATGGCCTCTAGACTGATGTTATGGACACCGAAATCGAGACGGAGCATCAAGAATATCACGTCGCGAGGGAAACGGAAGCTCACCATGTGTTCTTCCGGCAAATCGATGACCTCAGCCAGACGAGGGAACTCCCGATAGCACGTTTTCCTTGTCTGGGGATTGATGTACGGGTAACAGAACGGCGTAGACGAGATCTTCATAGCCTCATTACCAATACGGCAATAGTGAGATTGTACAGGATCGATTTCTCTGTAATGAATTTTCACCTCATAACACTCATCAGGTTTCATGTAATATAATTTTACAAGAGATTTCGGAACAAGCCTTGTCCTGTGATATTCCATTACATTATCAAAGATGGGTTTCATCTTACTCAGTGCGCAACAGCACATATATTCGCCAAGTTTTGTATAGTTGGCTTTAGCACGTCCCATGCCTCCTGGTATAGTCATATACTTCAATATTTTTCTCGCCATTATGTTATTTTATTATAACGCGGCTAAACGTAGTAACTTGGCGATGTGCCAGGCGAGTTTGCAACGCTTTGCGTTTGTCACGTATGATTTATTTTGTACCTACAAAGGTACAAAAATTTGATGAGATATACAAGAAAATCGAGTAAAAAAAATACTTTCGTTTTGTATATTTTTTTAGTCCTATTTTATTCTCATTTTCTACTTCTTCTATCAGATATAAAAAACGCAATTAACTTCGTAAGCTGATGCAGTTAACTTCGTAAGCTGACGCAGTTAACTTCGTAAGCCGATGAAGTTAACTGCGTAAAATGATGCTATTGACGATGCGAAAAGGGAGACACACCTCAAGTCGGGTACCACCCTTAAAATCATAACCTACACCTATGAAAAACTTACAGTTTGTTATTATTGACATACATAAATAACAATACTTATTATTTATACACCTGTTTAGTTACAAATTGAAAAGGTCGAGGTTCATATTTTAATGATACTTCCGAGATTTGTCTCATGATAACACATAAAATAATTTGTACTGAACACAATAACTCGCAAGAAAAACCAGAGCCAAGTCAAAAACAAGTAAGCAAGAGTTGAATATCTTCGCTTTCTTAAGTTTAGCCTTCATTTCGGGAGTACCACTTTGGCTGTGGACTTCGGCAAAAATTTCAATGTATCTCCTATTACGGTAAAATACGATGTATTCAAAAGAAACCGGAGAAATTCATGATTAATTAGCTTAATTGTTGAGCGCAAAGTTATCTCAAATTATCAAGAAAGAGAAATTTTAGTTGAATAATGTTACACCTTTATTCAAAGAAGGTATAAAAGTCTGCATATTAGTCATTTACAAGATATATTAAGAATACGTTTTTGAGAACAAATATCTACAATTATAAAACGGGATGAAACACTTTGAAACAAAATTCTGTCTTTCCCGGATGTAGTTGACTGTCATTTTTCTTAAAAAGTTGACACTTTAACTAGAATCGTTTACACTCTTTCTGATTTGAGAGATACCATAAAAGGACAGCATCAACCGAGGTTGACAACTGTCCATCGAAGAAATAGTTCTTATTTGTAATATTTAGTTATCCTTTGTTGATACAACTATCAATTTCTGCTAGCTAACAAATCATTGCAATACATACCATATATGATAAGTGCAATGATCAAGAGCAAGACCGCAAGGATCGTTGTCCCATTTCGTATAAAGAAAGGCGGTCTTCCACTAATGATCTTACGAACTTTATCACTACGAATCTCTATTTTCTCCAATTCATTACTCTTATCCATATACCGTTTAATTTCCTAATTCTAATTGATTCTTAACAAGATTATAGTATGCTCCACGTTTTTGAGTTAGTTCCTGATGATTTCCTGTTTCTATCACCTTACCATTGTTTAGCACAATGATTTGGTCGGCATTCTTCACCGTACTAAGTCTATGCGCCACAATAATCACAGTTTTTCCCTTGTAGAATTCGCCAAGGTTTTCAACAATCATTCGCTCATTGTTGGCATCCAAAGAGTTCGTCGCCTCGTCCAAGAAGATATATTCGGGATTCTTGTATACTGCTCTCGCTATCAGTATACGCTGCTTCTGTCCTTGGCTCAATCCCACACCATCACGTCCGATCTTGGTGTTGTATTTTAAAGGCAACCCCATCACATAATCGTTGATGCAGGCTATTTCGGCAGCCTTGAGCAGTCGTTCCTGATCTATATCTCCATCATCAACAGCTATATTGCGTGCAATAGATTCAGAAAAGATAACTCCATCCTGCATAACAACTCCACATTGCCTGCGCCACCATTTCTTGTTAAGCGAATTGATATTGGTATCTCCGATTTTTAATTCTCCAGCCAATACAGGATAATACCCCAGCATAAGTTTGATGAGCGTAGTCTTTCCACTGCCCGAAGCTCCCACGATGGCCGTTACCTTACCTTTAGGAATATGGATGCTCACATCGTCGATGATCGTTTTCAGCGCATGGGAATCATATTTAAAGTTCACATGCTCTATATCAATTCCTTTATCATCGTCTTTTATCGCTTTCTGTAATCCGGTCTTTCCGTTCTCATCATCCACATTGTGTATCTCATTGATACGTTCCAAACTGATTTTCACATCCTGTACGGAATAGAAAAAGTTCATGAGTTGTTCCACAGGAGAGTTGAGCTGCCCTATGATATACTGCACGGCAAGCATCATACCAAGCGTCAGCTGTCCATGAATGACGGAAGTTGCAGCGACCACAGTGATGATGATATTCTTCAGCTCATTGATAAAGATACTTCCGGCCTCCTGTGTCTGCTGGAGTTTCAGCGATTTCATCTGTACCCCGAAGAGGTCAGCCTGCGTATCTTCCCATTCCCATCGACGACGTTGTTCGCAGTCTTGTAGTTTTATCTCCTGCATGGAAGTAATAAACTCATAGGTCTTGTTGTTGTTGATGGCTTGCTGTTCAAAAAGTTCATAATCCAGAACTTTCCTCCTTCTGAGGAATATCGTCAGCCATCCACCATAGAGGAGACTTCCCAGGATAAAGATAGAGAATATCAGCCAATTATACGACAACAACACGATACTGAAAACGATGAATGTAAATATCGAGAACGTAACATTCAGAGTCTGTTGGGTAAGAAAGTTGTTCACACGACTATGGTCATTCATGCGCTGCATGAGATCACCCATCAGTTTTGTGTCAAAGAACGCCATAGGGAGTTTGAGCAACTTGATGAAGAAGTCGCTCACCAGTGAGATATTTATCCGCATGGAGATGTGCAGCAACAGCCATCGCCGTATAAAGTCGAAGGCCGTACGGCTAACGGTAAGCATGAGTTGTCCGAGGAGTATCAGCCATATCAAGCCGATATCTTGATTTTTGATGCCCACATCGACGATAGACTGTGTGAGAAAAGGCAAGATAAGTTGCAACAAACTTCCTACAAGCAATCCCAAGATAATCTGTCCGAAATAGCGGCGATATTTCTTGATATATTTAAAGAGAAATTTGAAAGAGCGTTGTTCCTTCATATTCTCATCTTCCAGCTGTATCTTATAGAATTCGGGTGTAGGCTCCAGAAACATGGAAATCCCTTTTTCCTCACCATCTGATTTCGTACTTATCCAATGTGCCTTGAACTCGTCAAGGCTATACTTCACAAGTCCCTTGCCAGGATCGGCGATATAGAACTTCTTTCCTTTCTTTACTTTGTATAACACAACAAAGTGGTTTTGGTTCCAGTGGAGGATACAAGGAGAATTGATTTCTGATATCTGTGATATACTTATTCTTCCACAAAGAGTTTCCAACCCAAGTTCCTCTCCTAATTTCTTTAGACTTAATAATGACACCCCTTCTGTTGTTGCAGTACATAGATGGGAAAGAGTTTCAAAGGAATACCCTTTCCCATAGTACTTGCAAATCATCGCCATACATGCTATGCCGCATTGCATGGAATCATACTGTTTATAGAGTGTAATTCTTGTCATTATAATCTTTCTTTCTCCGCATTACCGGCACCTTTTCCAATATATTTCGACTTTGTCGTATTGAAATTATAGCGCACAGTACATTCGATACATCTGGATGTTATACGCTTCATGATTTTCACGTCACTGACACCACTATATATCGTGAAATCATTTTTCATCGAAGTATTGAACAAATCGTTTACAGACAGTTTCACATTCCAGCATTTGCCAAACTGTTTGGTAACACCGGTATTCAAAGACCATACTTTCTTCATTCTAATATTCTCGGAATCTCCGGAACTGCGCCAGTTCATATCTATATTTGCAAGATATCCTTGCTTGAAATGAAACAGATTATTCCATCTGACCATGAACATCGGCTTGTTGAAGGCTTTCTCTGTGCCGAGATAGTTCATGTGAAAATCTTGGCCGATAACTCCCATCATCAAATTAGGATAATAGATTCCAAAATGTGGCGCAAATACTGCTATAACTTGATATTTGTGCAGAGCTGAAGTTGAGTTTCCTTTACGCAGCAATGTGATGGTTCCGTCATTGCCATATTGCTGACACTCATCAATGATCTTCCCGTCTGTATATGTGTAGTTGCCCATCAATATCAACCATCGATAACGGAATGTCAGAGACAGGTTGTCATCATATTGTGACTTCAAGAATGGGTTTCCACTCTGATACAGATAGCGATTGACATACGAAACGGTTCCACTTAATTGGGAATATAAAGGACGCTCATATTTCTTAGCATAACTCAACATCAAGATGGATTTCTTGATGGGAAACATTAACGATGCCGTAGGAAAAAGATTATCATAGATATGAGACTGTTCGCCCATCTTTACTCCTCCATCATAATAGCGACTGTCAATATGTTCATAGCGCATTCCCAACTGGAGATTTAAACGGCCTAAGCGTTGAGAGGTTTCTACATACGCAGCCATATTGTCTTCACGTACTTCATCATCGGTGTTCCCTATGACATGCTCCGCATTTATAGATTCCTCACTTCTTTGACTGCGAGAATATCCTATACCCATATTGATGTTACCTTTCCAAAGGGGACGAGAAGCATTCAGCTCGCCCGTTACAAGGCGACCTTTGGAATTGTCATCGATGGTGACGGTACGGTTGGTGGAATTACTGAAATTCTCCGATGAACGTTCTCTGTTTTCATTGTTCTTCCAGAGTAAGTCGAAGGCTGCATCGAGTGACCACTCTCCGAACATACCAGAATAATATCCGTCAATGAGGTGTTCCGTAGTCTTGTTTTCAGTCTCCTTAGTAACGTCACTTGTCTCGTTCAACACCTTATCAATCCACGATTCCGAATGAAATCGGGATTTCACCTTTATCGGTTTATGGGATGCTTGATAGTAAGTTCCGAAGGTGTGGTTGGGCGTGATACTGTAATTGAACCCTACCTTACCCTCGTAAAGTTGCTGACGTGCGGATGAACTCATACCAATATCTTGCATATAATGTTGCGTGAGCCAAGTATTCTGTATGTTGGCAGAAGTTCCTTTTGTTTTACTGCGATCATACTCCAGCATGGCAAATACATCCAGATTGTTGTAACGATAATTTAAGTCAACCTGCTCTGAGAAAGATGGATAGTTGCGATAGCCAACGGAGGTTTTGCTGTCGAAAGAGAAGCCTTCACCGGGATTGCGCTCGGCTGAGATGCGGATAACGGAGGATACGGTTGCATCATATCGGGCTCCCGGATTCGTAATGAGTTCTACCTTCTTGATTTTGATAGATTGCAACTGTTCCAACATATGATTGTCTCTCACCAATTGACCATTGATATAGATTGCCGGTGCTCCTTTCCCCAACACGGAAACAGTTCCCTCTTCGACAATAATGCCTGGCAAGCGACCAAGAACATCCTTTGCTGTACCAATTCTTTCCAAGATGGAACCCTTGATGTTGGTAACCAATGCATTTCCTTCTATTCGTGTAACGGGCAAAGAAGACTTTACCACCACTTCGTTGAGTAACTGACTGCTTGTGGCTAATGTGATGAGAACGGAATCCTTCTTAAAATGGTTAATGAAGGTATCCTTGTATCCTACACAACTTACCTTAATGATACGATTTGGCTCTGTCAGAATGGAGAATCTACCTTTTTCATCGGCTATAGTACCAGAGATATATGCAGAGTCTGATTGATTTAAGAGGATAACATTAGCATAAGGGATTGGAGTGCCATTCTCTGAAACAATCTTTCCACATAATATTGATTGGGCAGACATACTTAGTGCCCCAAGGATTAATGCTATTACTGTAGTTAATGTATTACGCATAATATAAGGTTTAGTATATTATCATATTCATTTCCACATTACTGAACATTAGTCATATATGGGCATTTTACATCTGGGTAGTACCATTTTGCTGATCCATATTTCTTTATAATCTCACGATAACATACTTGTCTTAATTCTCGACATCTTCTGAAATCGCTACATCTACTGCACCTCGAATCTGATGGAATGTCCTTCTGTTTTATATAAAATAGAGATTTTGCTTTGGTAGAATTCCATACTTCTAGTATGCTGTTTCTTATTATGTTTCCCACAATAAAATTTTTGTTCCAATATAGCTGTTCACACATTGTAACTTGACCATCTGGAAGTATATATAAAGACGAAAATAGACCACTACAAAATGAACGATTAAAGAAGTCTTTTTTCACCTCAATATTAGTATTTTCTTTCGTTCGTTTAGATTCAATAATACCTTGAGGATATATAATTTTAATTTTACTCCCTTCTTTTATTTTTTTAAGATAATTAATAATATTGGCAAGAGCTATTCCTTCAATCTCAATTTTTTTGTACTCTATTCTTGGATATAAAGTTTCATCTCCTTTAACTATATGCCAACTTGCTAAATGTTTAATTCCTTTTAATACATCATAGAGAGATTTCATATCATCAATGCTACTATTGTATTTAGTTAAAACAGAATGAACCATAATTGAGATACCATAGTGGTCAAGCATTTGTAAAGTGTTGATAATTCTCTTTGTATAGCCTTTTTTTACACCTATAGAACTTATTAAATGTTCTTCTATTAAGGAGTCTAAGGAAACCTGAATATCGCAAACTTTCAGTTCTGCAAGATATTGAATATCGGACTCTCCCAATGGCATTTTTGTTGAAAGATATGGGTTATAGCCATATTTCCTTAATTCCGTAAGAACTTCCCTCCAATGTTTGTACAAGAAGAATTCACCTCCGATTACATCAAATGTGTTCACATGCAATTTATATGCTTCCTGTATTATATCTTTTATTCGTTGAAGTGGAATTTTGCAATTCACTGTACGAGATTTGTCTTGATAACAATATATACAATTAGTTACGCAAACATTATTAAACATCAATGTGATAGTTGATGGCGTAAGATGCCTTTTCATTCGCAAATCAATTTTTTCGTAATCGAACAATTCAGGCGTATACCTTCTAAAAAAAACTGGTTCTTTTTGAGTCACAATTGTATATGGTGGAAATGTAGATATTCCGTCATCCCCTTTTGCAATAACTTGACTAGGATTATCCATTAATTTTTCTACGAACCCTTCTACTAAGTCTTGAGAAATATCAAGAGATTTTGCAGCATCCTCAATACATTCCTGAGCATCTCGTCCATCGACAAAACTTAATATCATGGCATAAATTGGATGTATAATATTGGTAAAGGAATCTTCAATACCTTCTAGTTGATTTCTACCAACCAATGATGCTAAAATAAGAGTACTACCAGAATCAGGCTTTAAGACATACCTAGGATTAAGAGAAATATAATGCATTTTTTATTTTATTTTAATTTATAGGATATAGGGTAATGGATTTTTTTTAATCACATTACCCCTCTTTGCTCTAAATTAAAGCACAATCACATCCATAGCCGTTGAAGTGCAAGCCGTGCATGATGTAGTACATCCTACACAAGTTGTACAAATAGAACATGATCCACCTGTCATGTTTTTTGTACCATTACCACCAGCTTTAATTTCATACATTTCTGCTTTGCTAAGCAAATTCTTTGCTTCTAAAGAATGTTTCTTCATTTTTAGTTAATTAATTTTTTTATTAATACTGTTAATTTATAAATTATATGCAAGTTATACTCTTTATTAACTATCTTAAGATCACAATATACAACTATCAAGGATTAGTGATAAAAGCCATTATTGAGAGTCTATACTTTATAAGTCCATCCTATCATCAGAGAGTGAACTTAAAATCTTTAACTAGACTATAATGATTCCGCATACAACAAAACCTTGTACTTGTTCAAGTACTGCTTCTAATATTAATTTTTGTTTGCATAATCATGAATTTAAATAAATAACGTTTACTCTTTTAAAGATTTTCTACAGACATTAGCTTATTTATTGAGCACAAATGTATCTCAAATTATCAAGAAAGAGAAATTTTAGTTGTTTCAATGTGTTTCACCATATGTTAAATAATGTTACATCTTTATTCAAAGACGGTATAAAAGTCTGCATATTAGTCATTTACAAAATATGTTAAAAATACGTTTTTTGAGAACAAATATCTACAATTATAAAACGGGATGAAACACTTTGAAACAAAATTCTGTCTTTATTTGGTAATTTGAAATATTATTATTACCTTTACACCTACAATTAAAATGCCACATGAAAATAAAAAAACACATCATATTTCTACTGTGCATGCTTTGTGTATGCTTGTCGTTTTCCTGTTCCAGGAATCCTATGTTGGATGAATTGGAGAGAATAAAAGGTGTAGGTGATAAGAACCCTGACATGGCTTTGTCTATGCTCGACTCGCTTGAACTAGAAATCAGAGGGGAAAATGAATATGTTAAGAATAAGTATGACTTGCTACGCATCAGACTGAATGATAAGGCTGAACACATGCCTAACTCTGATATCATGATAAAAAACCTTATAGCATATTTCAAGAATAATGGCTCTAATGAGGATAAACAGGAGGTTTTCTATTATGCCGGTAGCGTTTATCGTGACTTACATGATACACCACGGGCTTTGACAAACTTCTTGAAGTCGATAGATTACGCCAATAGGGGAAAATGTGATTCTATTATGCTGCGTAACACATACTCGGATATTAACTATCTTCAATATCTTGTGCAGAATTACAAGGAGGCTGTTAAGATGGCAAAGAAAGAATATGAGATGTGCAAAAGTTTAGGGACTGATGAGGTGTTGCCTAATTTGCACATCGGCTCTTCTTATCTCGCCTTACATCGTACGAAGCAGGCTAAAGCTGCATTCGATGCTGCGTTAGCTCTTATCGTTAGGGCTAAGAATATCTCTAAATACCAGAGTCTACTGATCGATATGTTGGAAGATTATTCGGATATGAAAGATATAGCGAAGGCTAAGAAATGTATGTCTCTGATTGACAAAAGTGCATTAGCAGACTCTTCGGCTGCCTCTTGTATGGCCTTTGCACAGTATTATGATGCCATGGGGAATCATGATTCCGCGATTATATATTGTAAACGGATTGTTGATAACGTAAAGGATATCACGTATATATATGATGCTTCCAGACTTTTGTTTCGTATATATGAGAAGAACGGAAATGCAGGTGATGCTTGTAAATATGCGGATATCACTATGAGAATGAGCGATTCTATTGATTTCGGAAAGCGACAGGAAATGGCTGCAACGGTAAACAATGAGTTTCAATATCATTTAGATGAAAAAAAAGAACATGCTCTAAATTGTAAGATAAACAGATATAGGAATTTGCTTGTCGGTGGTTCTTTCTTCATGATTCTGATGGTATGTATCGCCTATGTCTTATATGTGAAGAAAAAAAATAAGGACCTGCAGAACATACTTGCTCTTTCTTCTGAACTGCAACGTGTCTCTGAGGACGATCGGAAACTACATGAGGAGATAGAGCAAAAGGAGATAGAACTGAGGAATTCAAAGGAAGGGCTTGACAAAAACTCCATAGAACTGGATAAGGCAAAAGAGGAACTGCAATGTGTAAATGAGGAGTTGGTTATTTATAGTAAAAGGCTCAACGAGAAAGAGCAGGAACTGTCGGATAAGAAAAAACAGAATAAGGAAATCACAAGACTGCTACACTTGTCTAAATTGGAAGATAATGCTGAGGAGATAGTACGCGCAATAAAGAAATCGGCCGAGGACAAGAGAAGTTTGGAGACTGCTGATTGGAAACTTCTCTATAAGGCTGTAGATAAGTTATATCCTTCGTTCAAGGATAGTCTTTTCAAGGAATTGGGCTCTTGCAATGAGCAACAGATGCAAGTGTGCTATCTTATTCATATCGGTGTATCCAGAAATTTAATTCCTCTGTTGACGGGATTGTCACGCGCTACCGTATGGCGATGGAGCAAGAAATATGACCGAGTGATGAATTACGAATAATGGATACAAAAAACTTCATTTATATAGTATTCGTTTTTTTAACAGTATTTTGACGACCTGTAACTTGATTATTTCATATATTTGCAACGAATCATCTTGATAATATATCGCGATTCGAAAGTTATTATTAATCATTAAAAACGTTTTAATATATGAAAGACAATAGAATAATATCTGCAGCTCTGATAGCACTGGGAATTATTATATTAGGTGTCTGCATGAAATGGGGAATAGATGATTTCGCCAACAAAGACAGAAAGGTTGAGGTAAAAGGACTTGCTGAGCAAGAGGTTGAAGCGGATAAGGTGACATGGCCTGTCGCTTTCACTGAACTGGGCAATGACCTTCCTGAATTATACTCTCGTATCGCTGCCAAGCAAAAGAAAATCAAGGCGTTCTTGAAGGCTCATGGTATCAAGGATAGTGAGATGAGTATCAACGCGCCTAAGGTGGTTGATATGAATGCTGACACTTACTCCAATAATCATCATGATGAGCGATACAACATCACGTCTATTATCACTGTTACGTCTAATAACGTGAAACTCGTGAGAAAAATCATTTCACGACAAGGAGAATTGCTCAATCAGGGTATCGCTATCGTTTCCGGTGGCTATGAGAATCCTACTACGTATGAGTTTGTGGCTTTCAAAAAGATGAAACCTAAGATGATGCAGGAGGCTATAGAGAATGCGGAAAAGACGGCTCAACAGTTTGCTGCTAACAGTCATTCTAAACTTAGCAAGATCATCAATGCTGATCAAGGACAGTTCTCTATCGATGACAGAGATTCTAATACGCCTTGGATTAAGAAGATTAGAGTAGTGACAACGGTTACTTACTCTCTGAAGGATTAAGATGGATATGCAGAAACTTGAATTAAAGTTTCTGCATATGGTATCCCATAGCATTCAACTGTATGGCCATTCCCATAAGATACAGTTGATGCAGACAGGCGACATAACCTCGGAATGCTTCCGGGGTTCCTGGTTCGAACCTCTGATGCTGCAGGATATTATATACTCTCGAGGCGCATTCTCCAACAAGATTCTCTGTAGATTTATATTCTTCGCCTTCGAGCAACAATACTTCCTGACGGATAAATTCATCCATGTTGTCGTATCCTCGCTTATCACGAAGGTAATGATACGGGGCTTCTATCTTGTCATAGATTTCCCACTCGGTATCCCAGTATTTGGCCATTGCCATTCCTATATACATCATCCAACCTAACGAGGCTGTGGGATAATGGGCAAACTCGCGGGCACCGTCAGGGATGTAGCTGCGGGCAATCTGTTCCCACTTTGCTTCTACATCAGGACACTCGGGCATGTGTGCATCGCACTTGCCTAACTGTTGTAGATACTGGTGCAAATCGTTATGTAGTCGTTCTTCAAAATTTTCCATTATTGTTCTGGATATTGTTCGTAAATCTTTAATCCGTATGTTGGGGCTAGGGCATAGATGTGTTCCATGATTTCTGCCAAATGCATCTCATATTGTTTCCATTCTTTCTGCTTCAGGAAGAAATAGAACTCCATAGGGATGCCGCACTGGGTGGCTTCGATCTGGCGAACCATGATCAACATATCTGCATTGACGTCTTTACGTTGGCGTAGGTATTCTTCTACGTCTTTGCGGAAACGCCCTATATTGGTTTCGGTATGTTTGCTATCGGTGAAAGCTATGCTCCTCACGTCGAAATATACTTTTCGTTGTACTCGGCGTCCTAATGACTGTTGCATGCCTATCCAATTCTGAAAAGATCCGTTGACAAGCATCTTTGGGGACACGGTAATTATGGTATTATCAAAATTCTGTACCTTAACGGTGGTAAGGGATATATTTTTCACGATGCCGTTCACATCGGTTCCGGGTACGGTAATCCAATCTCCACGATGAAGCATATCGTTACTGGTAAGACGAATTCCTGCCGCAAATCCTTCGATGGTGTCCTTGAACACTAACATCAACACTGCTGATGTAGCACCCAAACCTGCAAAAAGGGTCATCGGATTCTTGCCCAAAGCTAGGGCTATGATGATGACGATAGAAACGCAGATGATAAGGATGCGCAACACGCCACAGAAGCTCTTGAGGTATTGATGTGCCGCGGAGCGTTGCTTGTCGGTGTCGATCTGGTCAAAACCTGCGATAAAGGTGACTGCCGTGCGGGTAGACATCACGGTGATATAGATGGCGGTGATACGGGCTAGTATTTCTTGAACGACACTGTGCTGATAGAATATCATCGGCATCAACTTCCAAATCACTATCGCCGGAATGATATGACATGCTGACCGAAGGACTTTCTCATTGAATAGGATGTCGTCCCATTGGGCTTCGGTGTATTTGGTAAGTCGACGTGCTATGGGAATGAATAGTCGGCGACTGGCCCAATCACAAAACCATGCGACAAGAAAAGATATGATGATCAGAAGGACATGGTACATCAAAGGGACCATATTCCCTGAAAGACCAATAAACCGGAGCAGATGCTCTACATTGATTCTTACTATTTCCATATCACGTGAGATCATAAATTATTGTGGCTGACAAAGTGCATTGCATACACGATCTTGGAATGCGCGGGCATTACTTCCGTGCATGATGCCTTGATTGATAATCGCAAAACATAGCATATGATTGTTGCTGGCCTTGCAATAGCCTGCCAAAGAGATGATGCCGGTCACTGTGCCTGTCTTCGCATGTACGTTGTCTTGGGCAAAAGTTCCTCTCATACGTTTCTTCAGGGTTCCATCTACACCTGCTATTGGTAGAGCCGAGCGCAGATGGTTATAGATGTTCTCATTCTGATAGGCATAACGCAGTAAACGAACTAGGAGCTCGGGACTTACATAGTTATATAGGGATAGTCCGGAACCGTCCGCTAGTTTATATCGTCCGTCGTCGAGACCGATCTTACTGATCAACTGACGTTCCACGGAACGGGCACTTCGGGCTGATGCCGGTCGGTTACCCGTGGATGCGGCTATCTGATAGTACATCGACTCGGCATAAAGGTTATCGCTTTCCTTCATCATCCTTGTCAATATCTGATCAATGGAATGGGTACGGGTGGTTATCAGGAAGGCGTCGCTCGGACATCTCTTTTCGCTGGAACCGTATCCTGCATAATAGATTCCTACCTCACGCAGTTTACTGATAAAGCGGCTCATAAACTGATCTTTTCGTCCTAACAGCAACGGGGTGAGTGTGTAGTTCTTGTCGTCCCAGCACCATCCTTCACCATAAGGGTTGGCATCTTTCATGCTGTTGTCGGCATAGATGTTCCCACGAATCGTATCTACACCCAATTCTTTCAAACTTGATACGAAGGCTGACAAGTCGTCATTATTGAATCGGGGATCCATGCCACCGACGCAATACACATCGCCATCAATGACATTCTCATGAATTGCACCTGTATATTTCAACTGGGTCTTAAACTGATAGCTACCACCAAGTTTATCGAGGGCTGTTATCGCCGTAACGAGTTTCATACAAGAGGCGGGACGCATCAACCATCTGGCATTATGTGCATAGATACAGGAGTCGGAACTCAAATCCCATACCATCATACCAACTTGTGATGTTTCAAACATCTTGCTCTCCAGCAATCGGTCGATACGATACTTTACTGATTCTGGCCAAGGAAGATTCGGTATCGAGTCGGCTTGTAGACTATCTACCATCGCAGAATCAGAAACTTCAGTCTGCAGGGAGTCGTCATCAAGAATCTCTTCTTTGGTGTTTTGAGCATTCATAGGCGCCAACAAGCCTAGGAATGCACCTAAAAGGATATATTTAAAATTAATCATTTTGTTCGTCTTCTTTTCAATTCTTCGATAAAAGCCTGCTCATTCTCAGGCATTACCGTAGTCAGATTTCCTGCGCCATACTCTAGCAGCAGATAATGACTCAAACCGAAATTGGATTTCATCGGGGTAACCTTGATAATCTCTTCAACGGGAATGTTCTTATTGAAAGAGAATCGCCCTTTGTCTATAATCAAGAATTCATGCTCTTCATCACGGTCAATGGGTTTCACGCGACGAAAAATATAGGATGTATGAATAACACGCTCTACCATTCCCACAACAATAATTATGAGAAACAACCCTACGATGGCCTTCTTTGCCCAAAAGAAATAAAAGGCCAAAAGCACAAAAAGGGCAATTCCGCTCTTTGCTGCAACAGTAAAGCGCTGATGAAATCTTCGATCCATAATGTTACTAAATTCGTTTGCAAAATTACAAAAAAAATATCTTTTCTGCCGTATTATGCTAATAAATTATTACTTTTGCACACGTTATAACAATAATTGTATGACTTACAAATACGACTTTTTGATTATCGGCGCAGGTATCGCCGGTATGAGCTATGCCTTGAAAGTAGCTAAATCGCACAAAGGTAAAGTCTGCCTCATCTGCAAGACTAGCCTTGACGAGGCTAACACATCTTTCGCTCAGGGCGGAGTGGCTTCGGTCACTAATCTCGAGGTCGATAATTTCGACAAACACATTCAAGACACTATGATCGCCGGCGATTATATCAGCGATTATAATGCAGTAAAGCAAGTAGTTACTAAAGCTCCTTCTCAGATTAAGGAACTCGTGGAATGGGGAACCAACTTCGATAAATTACAGAATGGTAACTTTGACCTTCATCGTGAGGGTGGCCACTCTGAATTTCGAATCCTTCACCATGCTGATGATACCGGTGCGGAAATTCAACGCGCCTTGATGGTTGCGGTACGCTCGAACCCTAACATCGACATCAAGGAGAATCATTTTGCTGTGGAATTGATTACTCAGCATCATCTGGGAGCTCGCGTTACTCGACGCACACCTTATATATATTGTTATGGTGCTTATGTGTTGAATCCTGATACTGAAAAGGTGGATACTTATCTCAGCAAGGTTACCGTAATGTGTACGGGCGGTTGTGGGGCTGTGTACAACAATACAACCAATCCTGCCATTGCTACGGGTGACGGCGAGGCTATGGTATATCGTGCAAAGGGTACTGTGAAAGATATGGAATTCGTACAGTTCCACCCTACTTCTCTTTATCATCAGGGGGAAACGCACCCTGCCTTCTTGATCACTGAGGCTATGCGTGGCTATGGCGGTATACTGAAGTTGCCAAACGGTGAAACCTTCATGGAGAAATATGATAAACGTGGTTCTTTGGCTCCGCGTGATATCGTGGCCCGCGCTATCGACCATGAAATGAAGATTCATGGATTGGATCATGTTTACCTTGATGTGACTGACAAGGATGCCGAAGAAACGAAACGTCATTTCCCTAATATTTATGCTAAGTGTTTGACCATTGGTATTGATATTACAAAACAGATGATACCTGTTCGCCCTGCAGCTCATTATATGTGTGGTGGCATCAAGGTTGACCTGAATGGTTGTTCTAGTATTGAACGACTATATGCTCTTGGAGAGTGTTCTTGCACCGGTCTGCACGGTGGTAACCGTCTGGCCAGCAACTCACTTATCGAGGCTGTCGTTTATGCTGACGCTGCTGCCAAGCACAGTATCGAACACGTGGATGACTATGACTTCAATGATCAGGTTCCTGCATGGAATGATGAGGGTACTCTCACCAACGAGGAGAAGGTTCTTATCACCCAAAGTGTAAAAGAGGTGGGAGAAATTATGAGCAACTATGTAGGTATTGTGCGTAGTGACTTACGACTGAAACGTGCATGGGATCGTCTTGATTTGCTTTACGAGGAGACTGAGAATCTCTTTAAGCGCGTTAAGGTAAGCAAGGAACTTTGCGAACTCCGAAACATGATCAATACCGGATATCTCATCACTCGTATGGCTATTGAGAGAAAGGAAAGTCGCGGTCTGCATTATACTGTGGATTATCCTGTTCATGCCTACGATAAGAAGAAAGACTGATCATTCGTTTTCTTGGTAATCCAAGATTATATAACAGGCATCTGTAACGCCCGTCTGAGTCGCTTACAACGACATGGATGATGCGTTACAGATGTCTTTTTTTTATCGGGTAAGACTAAACTTGATGCTCAACCCGAAATCTTGCGTCGTCGTAGGATAACTGCTACTTGACAGTAATGGGTTGTTGGTCTGACGGTCGTAATAGAAACTCATTGTGAGCAAACGGTTCAATGTGTAATCTGCCAAGAAACTCAATTTGATAGCTGTATTACCACTACTTGCCATACTGGTAATCGTGGCGATATCTCGTGTAAGAGAGGCTTGTCGACGGAAACTGAAGTCAAGACGGAGATTCAAATCTCTGTTCACTCCGGAGCGTCGGTTGTTGAAAGTTGAACGATTGTCTGATGAGGTGTCGGCTTGGTTTGACTGATTTCGCTTAACCTTTACAGGACGACGACGTGGTTCTAAGAATCCGAACAGATTGAAGTCATTCACTTTATATCCCAATCCGACAACCCAGTCTTTACTCTGCATTTCATTCAACTGAACACTTGTCATGCTCAACGACAGATTACGAGTCTGACGGTATTCTACCCTCGCGGTCATGTTGTTATTAAAGGTGGCATCAACGCCCAGCAGTGGGGAGAATGACTCCTGGATACTTACCTGTGAAATATCGAACATACTGTGCGGAACGGGGGTATTGGCTGAGTCGAAGATATAACCTAACCCATTCATATATGCCATGAAGTTGCTATAACTGTTATAGGTACCCACAGAGTAGATGCTACGATAGGCATGATTGATATTAAAACTCTTGAACTTCTCACGGAACCAAGGTAGTTTGCTCAGGCCACTATATCGAACGGTCCAGTTGGGTAGCAGACGGGTGACAGCAGGCAATAGTTCCAATGAGTGACCAGGCATACTGGTATAAGCAGACAAGAAAGCCGGTATCATCACATCACTACTATATTTGTCGACTCCTCCCAATTTCTTATCGTAAGGTTTTCCGGCATATCCTTCTACCGAGGATGGATAACGTGTTCCTATATATTGTGATTCTACTCGATCACAGAAGGAAGGAAGAAGACTGACAAACTTATCAAAGGTCTTACTATGATAGCCTTCTGTTGCATTGCCGATGCTCTCGAATGCTGAACCAATAGATATTGTGGTCATAGCGAAAGCTCCGGTCTGCGTCCTCGGCATACCAGGATACATAAACTGAATGCTGCGCCCCGTGGTGATATTACGACTGGCCATGAGGTCGATCTTCAAATCATGAACGGGCTCTAAGGTGGCACGAATCTGCAAATCTTCTATAAGATTCGTCGATGCAGGACAACTCAGCATCGTATCATTGAGCAACCATCCTTGTTCGTTGGCTTTCTTGATATAGTCGTCATCGATAAAACCGAATGCGAAGTCAAGTCCTGGCGACAGCACTCCTCGGTGGGACTGTCCGAAGGCTTTTCCGATACTTGGTTCAAAACCTGAAAGTGACATCGAATACTGGTTGCGATACGAGATACTCACATTACGCACCATCATCAGTGTACGAGCTACCATCTGGGAGGTCTTATACCATCGCTGATCGTCAAGAGGTTCCTTCGGGGTAACGATGATCTTGATCTTCAAAGCAGAATCTACTCTATTGGTAATCTTTATATGGTTATCATCTATCTTGCGATAATGTAAGCGGATAACCTTACCATCTGATGTCTTGCCCATTACATTCAGTCGCTTGGAGTGCTTGCCATGCTGAATTGTAATCATTGTATCAGGGAGAAGCGTAATTTCCTTTTCAAAGCTCTTCTGGTTCTTAGGAAGAATCTTCTGCAAATGATCCTGTTGTTTCTGTTGCCGACGCCGTTTATCCTGAGCCACAAGTTGACTACGGCTCTTACTCCTATTGAATCGCTCATTGGCAGCCTTAAGGAACGGAATATGATTATAGAGTTTTTCCAGATTAAACGTACCATTCACATTCAGACTGCGGTTGCTAACGATGGTATTACCAAAGTTCTTTCCTTCCTCTATCTCAACGCCACGAACCCAGTTGTAAGTAGCATTATAATTGGCATCTGCATGAAGCCAATCAAAAACAGGAATGAGATGAAGAGGTAACTGATAAGACAATGTGAAATTCTGATTATAATTCAATGGCTTGCCAAGCTTCCTGATGCTTGTCCATACGGAGTCTTTCCATGCCTGATATTGGTCAGCATAGAGAACTTTGTTTACAGGACTATTAGGTTCCTCTATCTCTGCATGGGTAGCGCTCTGGAAATTCATGTGGAGATTCTTGGTAAGATCCCAACGTAAACTAAACTCACGATTCCATAAGAACTGAGAATCAAAGTTAACAGGAAGACTCGTATTCTCGATAGCTTCCAGATCTCGTTCCTGCAATTCATAATAATGACGGGTCATCGTAGAATTAAAGGCTACATTCTGTGGCAACCAATTTAATCCGAACCGTCTAAAGATTTCCATCCATTTATTCTTGAAATTCCTGAATGGTTCCCACGACTTATATATAGGAGTCCAACTGTAGTCTATCATTCCCTTCCAATTGTCCTCCTTTTCATAAATCGTTGTTTCGCCACTCGTATAAGAATGATCGTGAGAATAGGTGAATGAGAAATTGGCAGGATCATAAGGCATCGGATGATGCTTGTTGGCAATACCTATCTTGACACCGGAAAGTGAGAAATTAGTCTCTGTATGCTTAGTGATGACAATGCTCTCAAGAGAGTCGCGCTCCACCTTATTGGATGTGGCATCGAGAGCATCATCCAATTTCATATCCGTATCCATCGGATTGTATTTCGGCTTCACCTTATTTTTCGTTACACTATAATAAAGTGGTGCTGTAACCTTTGCCTTATCCGGAAAGAATTTACCTAATTCCAGATTTGTGGTAAACTGCAAGGTTCCTTCATTGTCTTGTGAACGCTCATTCACACCTTGCTCCAATCCACCAAATCCTTCACTCACATACTTGCCATGAACATTAACCGTACCGAAATCTGATAACTGTACATTGAGTACGCCATTGGCAGCCCATCCTCCATCATTATTATATTCCATCAGTCGAAGTTCATTCACCCAAACCTCTGCTGACTTCTGTTCACCGGAGTTGTTGCGCACACCAATAATCATGGTTTTGATATCACCAAGTGAAGGATTACCTACGATTGTCACTTTATTGTTGGGTTTGTCATCGGTATAGGTAGAATATGTACGTAGGTCATTGCCCAAACCACAGAGTCGGTTACGTTCTTTCTTTACTTGGGTGAAAACACAGAGCGGAACATCCAGCATATTCTCCTCCGGCCATACCTTTTTACAGTCTGCCAAAGATTGTTTATTATATTTTCCCCATGCTGTGAGTGACAAAGGTATATCGTATTCGTAATAGTTGCTCTTATAGTCACTCCCCAATCTGATAAAGACGCTCATATCTTTATCTTCAAGACCCGTGATATTCGGATCAAGTGCATTGGCATGAACAAACATCTGAATACGTTTGTACTGGCGAAGGTCAAGATTTGTCTTCTTATATACAGCTTTAGCCTCACCTTTACTGAGATTCTTCGCCACCAGACTCAACGATTGTTCATTAGACTCTACCAATTGAGGTTGTGTAGGGTCCTGCTCTCGACGGATACCAGGAGGAAGTATGTAATTAACTGGCATCTTGTCACTATTTTCCTCTATACTTACAGCACTTGCCTCTAAGGTTCCGCCGGAAGTATTGGATAGATTCTGATTATAGACACGCCATTCACCACGGACAAGATCCAGGTTAGCCAAACGCAAGACGATAGGTTTCTGAAATCTTGTGAGATAAAGGCGCATAAAACGGATACTTGTAAAATCATTGATACGACCTTCTTTACTAGAATATTGGTCGAGCGGAATTCGAAACTGATACCATGTGACATTTCCCTGCTGACCGTTGCGAAGTGTAGGATGTGTCTCACGCTTATCCACAATAAACCCTTTGCCCACTTGCATCTGATCAGGAGTCAGACGGATATGATACTGGTAATATTGTTCGTATTCATTCAACGTATAATCTTGGTTGATGTCTTCTACATCCGGCGTCGTCTTATAGGACGTATCATATCTCTCCGGATTGTTTTCAGAATCAGGAGAGTTTCCTTGTGGATTGTTGATATATTTGTATCTGTCAAGAATTGATGTGTGATGCTCATCCCAGTCTGTTCCACGGAAATAATGATAATCATCACCGGCCGGGTCGTGATAGATGCTATCAAAGACGGCCTGGTTTACCTTACCCTGAATCTGGTCGAGATAGACGGCTTTATAGAATTCTCGTTCCTGTGCATCCGTAAGACCATTGAAACCTACATCCTGTAAAGCGCGACTTCCGCTACTTGTGGCAAAGGCATAGGTAACGGCAGGCTGTGTCGGGATACGTCCCCACTGGGTCGTTGTCCAGCTATTGCTACCATCCACAGGCATTCCACTCTCATAGAATTTCTTTCCATCACGAAGGATATCTTCGCTCACCTCTCCAAGGTTGATATAGAAATCACCACCATATTGGTTAGCATCGCTCTGAGCATTGGTATATACGAAAGGATCCATCATCCAGAACTCGATATACTCGATATTCGCTGCTTCGAAATCTGTAGTTTCCAGTTTTCTCATCATTCCTCCCCAATGTCTGGTAGGATTGGCTAGTGAACCATCTGTTTTCAAATCTTGGACATTAAAATTATATGGGCCACGCTCGTTCGGATAATATGCTATGTTGAGTATCGGCAGGGTGCTGGTAGTACCCATATAATTGCTTCGATCACGGTCTGGATAAAGTTCGCTCATATAGACTTCGCGCACCATATAGTTGCTCAACTGATCTAAGTCGCTCTTGATATGCGGGGGTGTCAGACTGCTACTACGGCGAGTAAAGAGTGGATCAATATTATACCACGACATACGACTGCGGTTAAAACCACTCGTCAGTCCACTTTTATCCTTTGACTCAGCAAAGACACTTGGACAACTGGAAAGGACCCACGATGTTGGGGTGGACACATCTATGACATTCTTCGTATTTTCAAAATCGTCGATATACGAAGCATTATCTTGCGTGTTATGGGCTGAATGTGCGATAAGTTGCGCGAATTCTCCGGTAAAGGAAATCTGAGAAGGCTTTGTGACATGGAGGAAAGGTATCTTATTGAGCATATTGGTAAGCCATTGACTTTCTTTCTTCCAGTTTATATTGACACCCCAAAGGGTATTGTTCAGAGGTTCTTCTCCCATGCTCACCTTTGTTGTCAGAGCTTGTTCCCGAAGATGCTGAAGTGTACCACTCAACTGAAGGTTCTTCGAGAAATCATATTCCCAGTTCACGCCGAACATCGTCTTTCGGGTCTGCCCATAATCATTATTGCTCTCACAGGTAGCACTTATCGCTGTACCGGCATCTATCAAACTTTGGTTGAGAATCGTCACCTCACCCGCAGAATAGTCTACACTATAATCCACTCCCTCCGTTAGGGTGATACCACCGGCTGTCACCCTAACGGATCCCGAAGGGATATTATAGGTTCCTAAAGAGATTACATTAGCCGTAGTACCACGAAACTGTCCTACCAATTCATACTTATCTTTCTCAGCAAGTTGCTTGGCAACGATTTTGGTACTATCATAAAGTTCTGTATATGAATATTTACGGGCCTCATCTGCAGAAAGTCCGGCATTTACCAATGCCTGATAGAGATATTTACCAAATGGTTCTGCTGCTGGAAAGAAGACACGACCGTCACTCACCGTATAGCCATCCACATAATCGAAATATCCATTACTCCTTGCCTTATTGTTATTGTCAAGTCTATCTGCTCCCAAGAGTTTTATGAGTGGATATTCCTTCACTTTGACATTCGGGATGTAATTGAGATAAACTCCTGCAGAATCACTTTGGAATTTGACATCGAGTTTGAATTTATCTTTCTCAACCGTTGAACCTAAATAATAGACATTCTTCATCATCAACGGCCAGTTATGTTGCTGCGGGTTGCTACTCGTATTCTTCAGAGACTTTACAAGAAGCGTCTGACTGGCATCGGTATTCTCACTTGCAAATTCTCCAACCTTGTAGGTTTGTCCACCATAAGTGTATTCATAAGCAATACCCAAAACTTGGTCGGTTTGCAAAGATGCTTTCAAAGAAATGTAGCCTAAAGAACTATTTACGGTATATTCCGAAGGGGTAAGTTGTCGCGCATTGGCCACCTTCTCATAGTCTACGCCACCTGTCATCCCTTTCCCTTCAAGATAGTCAGCAACCTGATCGATATTTCTTACTTCAGGTACTCCTTGCAACTGGGAATAGATACCATCCGCATTTCTATTAGGGTTGCCATTTCCATTCGACACCTCTCCTAACGCTGGAATAGCTATAATATTTCGTGTATTAGATGTAGAACCTGATTTATTGGTCACCCATACCTCTACTCGATTGATGGTTATTCCCGAGGTAACCGTCGGGATGGTCTTCATATACCGATCGTAGTTATTACGGAAATAAGGATCCAAGAAGAAGTGTCGATTTTCCTCATAATTGGCTACATCGATATTGAAAGGTGTCATCTGGGTGCCACCTTTCGAGCTCACGCTCTTTGTGGAACTCTTCTTCTGAGAGGCTACCATCTGTAGTTTCAACTTACCGAATTGCATATCTGTACGTAAGCCGAACAAACTGGTTGCGCCATTGACAAGAGACGAGTTGCTAGGAAAGGATATATTACCCGCCTCTATGAGTTTGATGATTTCATCTTCCTTACCGTCATATTTCAATTTCAGTTTCTGTGCATCAAAGTCAAAGGTTGCATCGGTGTTGTAATTCAGATTCATATTCACCTTGTCGCCCACCTTTCCGTTGACGTTCAGATTAATCTTCTCATCAAAATCAAGAGTGGTCGTTTTACGGTTGCGAATCGGAATTGACGGGTTATCGATATTCTTCGTCGTAGCGCCAAACTTGAGTTCTGCATTTCCTTGAGTTCTGATTCTCACACCTCCGGGACCGAATATCTTTTCTGCCGGTCCTAAATCGAAATGCATATCCGTGAAATCAAACTTATCCTTACCTTTATTTTCCATAAAGGTTTGATTTTGTTTCTTAAACCAATCGTTACGTTGTTTACGTTCTGTCCATTTCAGATAATCCGCTGTCGTCATCATGATAGGAGTATTAATCCATGTTCCCCCCATCTTGCTGCCAATGATATATCGGTCAATAGAATCATTATAGACAACTTTCTGCATTAGGTTATCCGGTCGTCTCAGGTCTGCAGGATTCTGGTCCAGATCTTCTACGGTGATAGGTTGCGTTGGCTGGATTTTCCATCGCGGATGCAATAGTGAGTCCGGTATAGAATCTTCTTGATCCAAGATTGGCTGTTCTATGATATCCAAATCTTTAGAAACAGTCGTCTCTTTCTGACTTTCGCGCGTTTTCTTCTGAATACGACTTCGACGACGTACCCTGTCATCCTGAAGATAAGGCATAGCAATAGCATAGGTACCGGTCAAGACCAGTATCAGCACGAATATGAAATTATGAAATCGCTTTACCTTCATGGAAGGACATTCTGACTATAGATACGGACTCTACATTACTTGATCATCTTCAATGCCATCTTCACCACCTGTTCTACAGGTAGATCTGGTTGTTCTTTCAAGATGCTGACAACGACCTTACTACTTGGAGCCGGTGAGAATCCCAACATCGTAAGTGCGGCAACAGCCTCATCCTTGATGCCAGTATTTACCATCTCCACACTTCCGCCATTAGCAGGAAGTTCATCAGCGATACCCAGACTTACAATCTTATCTCTAAGGTCCACGATGATACGTTGTGCCGTTTTCAGTCCTATTCCTTTGACCGCTTTCAGCATCCTCTCATCTCCCGAGGAGATAACGCCACAGAGTTCGGCAGGAGAAATCGAGGATAATATCATGCGAGCCGTGTTTGCTCCTACTCCACTTACCGTTATCAGCAACCGATACAGCTCGCGTTCTTGCTTTGAATAAAAGCCATAAAGGGTAAAGTTATCATCACGACCACCTGCAACAAGAGATTCATGAACATAGAGTTTTACTTCTTTCTGCTTCTGAATAGCTGTGTAAGTATTCAATGATATGTTGAGTGCGTATCCTACACCCGCTGCCTCGACAACTGCCAAAGCAGGGGTAACTTCTGTAAGTTCTCCTTTAATATATTCTATCATAACCGATTATTTTTTATCGTCATATATACCTTATTATAACGCATGAGGGGCAAATGTTATTGTATTTCGGGTCAAATAGACAGGATATTTAATATAGCAGAACCAGAATGCTTACAGTTTGTTACTTTTTGCAAGTTTTTAGATAAAAAAGATGGTAATATGATAATTATTTCGACAGAAAAATGTATTTTTGCATCGGACGAATAAAATTTATGTCAGCATAGACTGAACCTATAAAAGGATTTTAAGACTTAAACACATAAAAAATTATGAAGAAAATTAGAGCTGCCGTAGTAGGTTACGGTAACATTGGACACTATAGTGTCGAGGCACTAGAAGCTGCACCTGATTTCGAAATCGCAGGTATCGTACGTCGTCAGGGCGATAGCAACAAACCAGCAGAACTTGCTCAGTATGATGTTGTTGACGATATCGCAAAACTAAAAGATGTTGACGTTGCTATCCTTGCAACTCCAACTCGTAGCTGCCCTGAATATGCAGAGAAGATTACCAAGTTGGGCATCAATACTGTTGATAGTTTCGATATCCACACTTCAATCCTTGACTATCGTACCAAGCAGATGGCAAACAACAAGGCTACAAATACTGTAAGTGTCATCTCTGCAGGATGGGATCCAGGTTCTGACTCTATCGTACGTGTACTCATGCAGAGTCTTGCTCCTAAGGGTCTTACCTATACCAACTTCGGTCCTGGTATGTCTATGGGGCACTCTGTATGTGTTCGTAGTAAGAAGGGTGTAAAGAATGCTCTTTCTGTTACCATTCCATTGGGTGAGAGCATTCACCGTCGTATGGTCTATGTTGAGCTCGAGGATGGCGCAAAACTAGAGGATGTAACTGCTGAAATCAAGGCTGATCCTTATTTCGCTAGCGATGAGACTCATGTATTCGCTGTTTCTTCTGTAGATGACGTTCGCGATATGGGTCACGGTGTAAACTTAGTACGTAAGGGTGTTTCTGGTAAGACTCCTAACCAGCGTATGGAATTCAACATGAGCATCAACAACCCTGCTCTTACAGCTCAGGTTCTTGTTAATGTGGCTCGTGCTTCTATGCGTCTGCAACCTGGATGCTACACAATGCCTGAAATCCCTGTTATCGATATGCTTCCAGGTAGCCGTGAGGAAATCGTTGCTACTTTAGTATAAGATTTACGAATCGAAGAATTATTTAGCATCTCTGCTAAATAAAAAAGGCTTGCAATTCGTTGCAAGCCTTTTCTATTCATATATCATTTGTGGGTCTTATAATATTCCAATCCCAACTGAACATTTTTCTTTAGTGCGTTACTAGAATATGTGGCTCCGGTGACGCCATCAACATTCATCTTGGCAGCCTTAGCAACTGACTTACCTTCATATTTGCCAAGAAGTGTCTTAGCCTTTGCAAAGAATTTAGGAGTCTCACGATTCTGCAAAGCCTCAACCTTTACCACCTTGTTCTTGCGGATATAGATTTTCAAAGGGGTATTTCCTTTAAAACCTCTTACACCTTTACCAATAGTTCTGGTATTTACGATAGTTGTGTCACCTTCATGGGTGATCGTTTCATCACCAGGCATCATACTCAACAACATTGCAGAACCTGCCACAACAACTGCGGCAGAAAAAAACTTTATACCTTTCATACCTTTATACATTATTCGACTGCAAAGATAAATAAAATGCCATATACCTTGCATGTTTCTATACTCTATTTTACCATGTTTTAACCTATTTTGGTACTTTACACAAAGTATTAGATACAAATATGTAGTATCGTCTAATCCTATTTTTCTTATCTTTGCAGGGTAAAATCTAAAATCATGAAAAAGAATTTTGTACTCGTATGTTTTTCTCTGCTTATGGCGGCAAACTGTTTTGCACAATATCGGCCTTTAGCAGACTTACACGTCGATGGAAGACATCTAAAAGATGACAAAGGGCACATCGTTGTGCTCCATGGGGTTATGGATACTCCTAGTCAGTACTTCAACAATCGTAGATGGACTAGTTATTGGGCACCCTACGACGATAACATCGTAGAACCTTGCCTTAATTATTTCAATAAGATATATTCTGCCATCACAGATAACAAACAGGGGGCTTACTGTGATGTGTTCAGATTGCACCTCGACCCTTGTTGGACAAATACACCCGGAGCTCACGTAAATGGAGAAGCTGATATTTCGGGATTTAGCGAGGAGCGTTTTCTGCATTTCCTAGATAAACTCTATGTGCCTTTGATCAAGAGTGGAAACGAACACGGACTCTATGTTGTCGTTCGCCCTCCTGGGGTTTGTCCTCAAAATATACAGATAGATGGAGAATACCAAAAATATCTGTTGAATGTATGGGATAAGTTCACAAAGAATGAATATGTACTTGCCAACTCCGGAAAGGTTGGTATCGAGTTGGCCAACGAACCTGTTTCCATCGTCGACAAAGATGGTTTGCAATCGGGTAAGAACCTTCATGATTTCTTCCAACCTATCGTTGATAAGATCCGCGAAAACGGCTTCAAAGGTATCATCTGGGTTCCGGGAACCGGATGGCAAGCAAACTACGAAGGTTATGCCGTACATCCTATTACCGACAAACTGAAGAATATCGGTTATGCCGTACACGATTACGTGGGGTGGTACGGAAGTGACGAGAAGAATCCAAACCCTGAAGGAGTCATCAAACAGTTCAAGAAACAGGTGCCTATAGTGGAAACCAATCCTATCATGATAACAGAGGTAGATTGGAGTCCGCAAGTTTCTAACTTTGACGAGAATGATCCTTCCACCTATCATGTCAATGAGCATAATGAGAAGGTGCCTAACAACCTTGGCACATGGGCCACAGGAACAACAAGCAAATGGGGTAATGCTTATAAGGAGTTGATCGACCATTATGGTAACATCTCGATGACCCTCTCCGGCTCAGGGTGTTATTTCGATATTGACAAATATCTACAAGATGGTACCGTGGAACCTGCCTTCAGTCATGTGGCAGGTGGCAACGAGGCTTGTGGCGTAACTTGTATGAAATGGTATAAGGAATATGCTGAAGATAACTTAAAACGACAGAACGACACGAATACCAATGCTGATGATCGTATCATGACAGCCGTCAAAGCTGATGTCAACAATTGTGATCTGATAAGAAGCAACTGTCGACGTGTGTATATCACAGCAACATCGAAATCTGGTAAGCAGATCGATATTACCAATGAATGTGAGATTTCAAGTAGTAACCCTAACATCATCGATTATAATGGTTATGGTCTTCTGGCCTTGTATGATGGTGAATGTAACGTTACTTACAAATATACAGATGCATCCAACAAGGAATTCAAGGTCGATATTCCATGCTCTGTGACAACTTTCCCGTTAAAGAACGGAATGTTGGATCCTAGCATTTTTGGTAATGGTTCTTTCAACGAGAGTACCGGAGAATTGATTACGGCACAGTATGGACTCGGAGGATGGAAATATACCACAGGACTTGATATCTCTGATTATAACTATCTCACAGTAGAACTAAAGGAACCTAATAACAGTTGGGGATTTTCTTTCCACCTTTTCGACTCTGACAATTGCTGGGCACCTTCTTACACTCAGGAATTTAACGGAGCGACAAGTATAAAGATTGACCTGCATAAGATGTATACGACTCAGAAAGTCAATCAGGACGGAAAGGAGATTGAAAAGACTATCAAGATCAATCCTGCCAATATTGGTATCGCCGCATTCTGGACAGTCGGAAATTCTCCCGTATACATCCAAGGGGTATATCTTAGCAAGGATGGTACGACTGCTATCGCTAAACTCGACGACAAGGGCATACACGAAATCGCGAACATCAAATATTACTCTTTAGACGGCAAACTGATTGACGCAAACTATCAGGGAATAAAGATAAAGAGAATAACCTATAAGGATGGAAAGACAGAAAGCTATAAATGCAGATAGTTCACCCAAACGCTTCGATAGATGAATTATATGAAAGACGGGAACCGCATTAGTTGTGGTTCCCGTTGATTTTGGTCTTTTATTTTTTACACGCTATAAGAGCTCTTATAACTTCTATATTATTTATCCTCAGCAAACAAAGGATCCTCCGGTGTGACCATGATTGGTTTCTGATCGAATTGCTTCAGGATGTCACGATCAGCAAACTTCTTATCAACGACCAATCGAAACATGTATTCATTAAACCAACGGTTGCTCATGATCAGATAACCTTTATGACCGTAATCCGGACCCCAACTGTTCTCTACCTTCCACTTCAGTGGTTTGCCTGCAGCATCCAAATCTACAGCGGTAAGTGTCATCGCATGAGTAGAACCACTATCGAAGGTTGAGATGCGCTCTGCCTTGTTCATTGGGAATGATGTACCGAACATACTTCCATAATCATAGTTTTCGGTATCACAATAGCCACGCTTACGGTCCAACTGCTTACCAACATCATAACTGCTATACATCTTTCTACCGGCCTTCAACGAATTAATTGCCAATTTAGCAATCTCTTCCATAGGAAGGTTCAGATACTTCCAGTTATGTCCATCATAGGTATGACGATCGTATTCCACCTCATAGGTTTTATGATAAGGATGACGAGGATCATTCATGACCATGATGAAACTGCCATTCAACTTATCACCTATGGTTTCCTTATAGAATTCCTTCGGGGTATATGTCTTAGCTTCGCCTACAGCCTTACCATCTTTATCACGGAACTGATAGGTAAAGGTTTTGACCGGTTCACCAAGTGTTAGGGTCAGCATACGATAGATGACAGCCAAGTATTCTGTTTTCTTGGCATTAATAGCATCCTTACTCTTTCCTTCGTTCTTCATCTTGCGAAGAGCCAATCCGAACTCACGAAGTTTACTGGATATCAGAGCACTCATCTTACTGGTGTTGTCACTACTGTAAGTTTCAGGCATCACACTCTTTGGAACAAGTCCATATTTGTCTGCAAGGTCTGCCACACCACAGAAAGTACCACCATCATTAAGTGGATGATGGAAAAAGAACTGTACACGCGTATCATCCAATGGTTTGTCGGCACAGTCAATGACTCCCTGAAGCATCAAGTTTGCCTTCTCCAACTGATCCCAGAAGAAAAGATAATCCTGAGAATACTCTACGACACGTTTCTGCTTATCCTTCAAAGCGAAATCACTACGTAACACATTCAAGCCACTAAACAACCAGCAACGACCGCTACTTTGCTGATCCATGATACTCTGTGAAGGAGTCTCAATACTGAAATGCGTATCAAAAGCAATCTGATTGGAATGATTCTTTGTCAAGTCATCAATCTTATTACCCGCAATAGCATTGAACAAAGCCTTATTCGCGATAGAAGAAGGCTGTCCTGTCTCTATCTTCTCTATCATCTTCTGAGAGATGCCTCCCTCTTTAGTCTGTGCATCCATGGCGCCTGTCACAGCGATCAACGCACTCATCACTAAAACTTTCTTATTCATAAAGGTTATATCAAGTAGATTTTTTAATTATTGTTGCAAAGATACAAAAAAAGTCGTATCTTTGCAAAGTTATCATGATGAATATTAAAAGTGAATCAGAGTAAGTTAAAACTTTTAAACCAAATAAAATATCCTGCAGACCTTCGTAAGTTGAGCGTTGACCAACTCCCCGAAGTATGCAAAGAACTCAGAGAAGATATCATCGACGAGGTTAGCGTCAACCCCGGTCATTTTGCTTCTTCACTAGGTGTTGTAGAAATCACGGTCGCACTGCATTATGTCTTCAACACTCCAGAGGATAGAATCGTCTGGGATGTTGGACATCAGGCTTATGGTCATAAGATCCTGACCGGTCGTCGCGAAGAGTTCTACACCAACCGTAAGCTAAATGGCATACGTCCATTCCCTACTCCGTTGGAAAGCGAATACGACACGTTCACATGTGGCCATGCTTCCAACTCGATATCCGCTGCCTTGGGAATGGCTGTCGCCGCACGGCAGACGGGGAAGGAGAATAGACACGTCGTGGCTGTCATCGGTGATGGCGCCATGAGTGGAGGACTGGCTTTTGAGGGACTCAACAATGTCAGCAGTACTCCTAATGATATGCTCATCATATTAAATGATAATGATATGAGCATCGACAGGGCTGTCGGTGGCATGGAGCAATATCTGTTGAATCTGGATACCAACGAGACTTACAACAGATTACGCTTCAAAGCCAGTCAATGGCTTTTCTCTAAAGGATATCTCAACGAATCACGCCGAAAGGGAATCATCCGCCTCAACAATGCACTGAAGTCTGCCTTAAGTCATCAGCAGAACATCTTTGAGGGTATGAACATCCGATACTTCGGACCTTTCGATGGTCATAACATCAAGGAAATCGTGCGTGTTCTCAATCAACTTAAGGACATGAAAGGTCCTAAACTGTTACATCTGCACACCACCAAAGGTAAAGGATATGAACCCGCAGAGAAGCAGGCCACCATTTGGCATGCTCCGGGCAAGTTCGATGCAGAAACAGGAAATCGAATTATTGCAGACTGCACCAACCAACCACCGAAATTCCAAGAGGTATTTGGTAAGACGCTATTGGAACTTGCCAAAAAGAATCCACGCATTGTCGGTGTAACGCCTGCGATGCCTACGGGATGCAGCATGAATATTATGATGAAGGAAATGCCGGATCGTGTCTTCGATGTGGGTATTGCCGAAGGACATGCCGTAACTTTCTCTGGTGGAATGGCAAAGGATGGTCTGCAGCCATTCTGTAACATATATAGTTCTTTCGCACAACGTGCTTTCGACAACATCATTCACGACCTTGCCATACTGAACCTCCCGGTCGTATTGTGTCTCGACCGTGCCGGTCTTGTCGGTCCTGATGGTCCTACCCATCATGGAGCCTTCGATATGGCAGCACTTCGTCCGATACCGAACCTTACCATAGCGTCTCCTATGAACGAGCATGAGTTGCGACGACTGATGTACACCGCCCAATTACCAGATAAGGGTACCTTCGTGATCAGATATCCACGAGGCAGAGGTACATTACAAGACTGGGAATGTCCACTTGAGGAAATCCAGGTGGGAACAGGAAGGAAACTGCGTGATGGAGATGATATTGCCATCTTGTCAATCGGTCCTTGTGGTAACGATGTGAGCAAGGCTATCGATGAAATCACCAAGGAAGCTCAGTACAACAATTGCAAGCCTCGCTCCATAGCTCACTATGACATGCGTTTCCTCAAACCTCTTGATGAAAACTTACTTCATGAAATAGGTAAGAAGTTCAAACGTATCGTGACCATAGAGGACGGCGTAAGGAGCGGAGGCTTCGGAAGTGCCGTACTTGAATGGATGGAAGACCATGAATACTATCCTGAAATCATCAGATTAGGATTACCAGATAAGTTTGTCGAACAAGGTACTGTCGATGAACTGAAAAAGATTTGTGGTATCGACGTATCAGGTATTAAAAAAGCATTATTATGAAAATAATCATTTCCGGCGCTTTTGCCATCGGAACATATCTCGCAAAATTACTTTCACGTAATAACGAGGATATCACCTTGATTGACGAGAATACAGAACGACTCTCTAAGATCAGTTCCGACTACGACCTACTCACCTATGAAGGTTATCCTGGAAGTGTAGCAACATTAAAGGGTGCCGGCATAGAACATGCCGACTTGTATATTTCCGTTACACCCGATGAGGCGCTAAACCTAAATACGTGTATGATCGCTAAGGCCTTAGGTGCCAAGAAAACCGTTGCCAAGGTTGACAATCCGGAATATATCACAGAAGAGTCACAGGAGTTCTTCGAAGGCCTTGGGGTAAGTTCTCTGATCTATCCGGAAATGCTTGCTGCCAAAGACATCAACAATGGTCTAAAGATGTCATGGGTGCGCCAGAGATGGGATGTACACGAAGGTGCACTCGTCATGCTTGGTATCAAGGTTCGAGAAACCTGTGAGATTCTCAACCGACCACTAAAGGAGATCAGTGGTCCTGAAGATCCTTATCATATCGTGGCTATCAAGAGAGGTGACGAAACCATTATCCCTGGTGGTAACGATGAGGTAAAACTCTACGACCTTGTCTATTTCATGACCACAAAGAATTATATCCCATACATCCGAAAAATCGTAGGCAAGGAACACTACGTGGATGTAAAGAATGTCATGATCATGGGTGGAGGTGCTACAGCCGTACGTGCCATTAAGACCATGCCGGAGTATATGAACACGAAGGTCATCGAGATCAACGAAAACCGGTGTGAGTTCCTCAATGAGAGACTCGATGATAATGTCCTTATCATTCATGGAGACGGACGCGACATCTCTCTACTCAAAGAAGAGGGTATTAGGAATACGCAGGCTTTCGTTGCACTAACAGGAAACGCAGAGACCAACATTTTGGCTTGTCTTACTGCCAAACGACTGGGAGTACGCAAGACCGTTGCAATGGTAGAGAATACTGACTATGTGAGTATGGCAGAAAGTCTCGACATTGGAACGATCATCAACAAGAAAGCCATTGCTGCCAGCCACATCTATCAGATGATGCTTGATGCCGACGTGATGAACGTAAGATTCCTGATGACCGCCAATGCTGATGTGGCAGAGTTTTGTCCTAAAGCTGGTTCTAAGGTCACTACCCGACCGGTAAAAGACCTCAAACTTCCACAAGGTGTAACGATCGGAGGACTTGTAAGAAACAATATAGGTATGCTGGTATCCGGAAATACCCAGATACAGGAAGGTGATTATGTCATGGTATTCTGCCATAACACAAATATGAAGACTATCGGTAAGTTCTTTAATTAAATGATAAACTTCAAACTGATATATAAGATTATAGCTCACTTGCTATTTGTAGAAACTGCAATGATGCTATGGTGTCTGCTCATATCCTTTTTCTATAGAGAGGATGACACCTTTGCATTTATGATTTCTATCATCATCACAACATTATCAGCTTCTATTCTGAAGATTTTCAGTAGAGATGCCGAGAACAATTTGTATAGACGTGATGCTTATCTGGCAGTAACACTGGCATGGATTATCTTTTGTATCTTCGGTTCCCTTCCCTTCCTTATCAGTGGCTATCTCACCCACTTCACCGATGCCTTCTTTGAGGCGATGTCGGGATTCACGACAACGGGAGCCACTGTCATCGATGATGTAGAAAGTCTCCCTCATGGCATACTCCTCTGGCGTTCATTGACCCAATGGGTCGGAGGTTTGGGTATTGTCTTCTTCACGATAGCCCTTCTCCCTTCATTAGTAGGTGGTAGTGTCAAGGTGTTCGCTGCCGAGGCTACGGGCCCGATAAAGACCAAACTACACCCGAAACTCTCTACGAGTGCCAAATGGATTTGGGTGATCTATATCGTCCTCACCCTAACCTGCATCGGCTCCTATTATTTGGGAGGAATGAGCATTTTCGATAGCATCAACTATGCCATGGCGACGACAGCCACGGGAGGTTTCACAACTCACAACAGTAGTACGGAATTCTTTAATTCTCCTCAACTGGAGTATACGTGTACGTTCTTCACTTTTCTCTCCGGAATCAACTTCACTTTATTATATTTGGCACTACTTAAAGGAAAGGTAAAATCTCTATTCAAGAATTCAGAATTCAAATTCTACCTTTTCATGATATTAGGATGTAGTGCCTTCATCATGTTCGAACTGATATGGCGAAACCATTATGACTTGGAGCATGCCTTCCGCAGCAGTATCTTCCAAGTTGTTACCTTCATCACCACAACAGGTATGTTCAGTGATAATGCAGCCCTATGGCCACATGTCACATGGGTAGTACTGGCTGTATGTATGTTCTTTGGCGCCTGCTCAGGAAGTACGAGTGGAGGTATCAAATGTATTCGTGGTGTCATGATTCTCCGCATCATCCGCAATGAATTCCGACAGATTCTGCACCCGAATGCTGTTCTGCCCTTAAAGGTTGACGGAACCAACGTACCTAATCAGAAAAGAGTAACCCTACTGGCTTTCATCGCCGTATACCTCATTCTCGCCCTCGTCATCTCGTTCACGATGATTGCCATAGGAATAGACAACACCAATGCCATTACGATTACACTGAGTTGTCTGGGAAATGTTGGTCCTACCTTAGGTATTGAAATCGGTCCTACCATGTCATGGTCATCACTTCCGATGCTCTGTAAATGGTTGTGCGCCATGATGATGCTGATCGGACGTCTTGAGATCTTCACAGTATTGGTAATCTTTACACCGGCTTTCTGGAAAGAGAACTAAACACTTATTCGGCATCCATAGCATTGAGATAATTCCCGATATCGGATAATATATGTTGATATTGGGAAGAATTCTGATAGTAGGTATTCTTCTTCAGCATCGACCTCACCGGTTCTATACTATTCTCGTAACAAGTGTATTCCGTCTGGCACTGTGCCGCATGAATACTCATACGCCTGATCTCACTGGTTCGCTCCTGTTGCAGGATATCACAGACCTTGCGAACCATCGGAGCCACGAGCTTATTAAACAGATGATGCCCCTGTATATATAAATAGGTATTCTCCGGAACGACACCCAAAGAAGCAAGTTGTTTACTCAACTTATCCTTTTCTTCATCCGTAAACTCCTTATATTTATGTGACAACCGTTTGCAGGCACTTTGCACCTTATCATTCAAACGGCCCAGACTTTCATTCTTTCTGTGCATACTGAAACTACTGGTATGGATGATATTGTTGAAGTCAGACTGGGTAAACTGATTAAAATAAGAAGACCCCGCCATCCAGATACTCCAAAGGAATAAAGGATAGATGATACGCGAAAAACTCTTCAGATAGTCTTCAAAGTCGAATATATGATGATCATTCAGCGTTATCATCACACAAGCATCATGCAATCCCGGAGCATAACATTGATAATTCTCAATGGCATACACATAGGTATGAAAAATATACGGTGAATTAAGCATCATCTGCGAGTTTGCTGTCTTCCCCTGAAGCAGATAGTCATAGTCAGCATCCACACAGGCTATCATATGGTCTCCCAATCCTCTCAACATATTCGATATGGCAGCCTTCTTACCACGATCCAGGAAACGGTCTTTCGTAGGAAGCATGATCTCAAAATACCGTGTATCATTCTCGAAACGGGAAAGAATCTGACGCCAAAAATACACATCATCATAACTTTCCACATAAGCGATGATCTTCGTACGAGCCTTCTCGGAGGTGAGACTGTTGGCCGCCCTGATATATTGACTTGTTATGTTTTCCGTTAAGCGTTTTGGCATAGACTATGAATTATAAGGTATCTTAATCCAAGGTGATATCTGTTACTTCGGTCACGTGATCGGCCCAACCATTCATCACAATAGCAGGACTATGAGTCGTCATGATCAACTGCAACTGAGGGTTCAACTGCATCACTAGATCAATCAGTTGCTTTTGCCATTCAAAATGCAAGCTCACCTCCGGTTCATCCATAAAGAGAACATAAGGTTGATTATCCTCCACAAGAACCGTCAGCAAGATGCACAAGATCTGTTTCTCTCCACTCGACAACTGGTAAGGAACAAGCGTTTCACCGATCTGCGAGAACTGAATTTCGTTCGCAGTACGGATGATCTTCTTCCCCGTATCTTGGAACAAAGAATCGATAATATCCTGGAACAGTCTTTTCGGATTGCTCAAGGCCTGTGCTTTTTCGGCAGCATCAGGAGTTCCACTCTGCAGGACATCAATAATACGATTACCTATATTTACCTGATAATCCAGATATTTGCGCTGCAACTGAAAAAGTTGCCAGTCCAGTTCCGTAGCCAGAGTCAAATCAAACTTTGAAATCATATCACTATTCATCAGCGGACGGTCGAAAGAACGGATCACATCATACCTTATCCATTTCGCCTCCTCCGGTGATACTTTCAGATGTACCCCCTTAAGCATATGACTTGGAAATTCACCACCATCCTTCAATCCTTTTATCACCTTATTGAGGATCGTAGATTTACCAACACCATTCACACCACTAAGAATATTAACCCTACGATCAAGATTCCATAGGATATGTTTGGTACCACTCCACAGGGAGTCGATTTCTATCTGCTTAATATAATCTGCGTACTTCATAGACTTATCAATTCTTTACTGCAAATATAAACAATTATAGAACAAATCTAACAAATGATGGCTTTTTTTATTAATTTTGCAGACAATTAAACAAATCAGGTAAAGGAATGGCAAAGAATATTCCACTTCAGGCTCATGCGAGTATGTTTGCAGCCGAAGTTTTCTGGGGACTGATGGCCCCCATCGGAAAAGATGCGATGACTCATGGTATAGACGGACTCCAAATGGTTTCTTTCCGAGTGTTGGGAGGAGCTATCTTGTTTTGGATTACCTCACTATTCGTGAAGAAGGAGACTGTACCGATGAAAGACAAATTCTTGTTTGCTTTGGCCGGAATACTAGGACTCGTATGCAACCAATGTCTGTATACCATCGGACTAAGCATCACCTCGCCCGTCAACTCTAGCATTTGTACTACGTCGATGCCGATCTTCGCTATGCTCTTATCTTTCATCATCCTGAAAGAACCTATCACCCTGAAGAAGGCTCTCGGCGTATTCATCGGTTGTTGTGGTGCCATCATACTGATTCTCACCAGTATGGCGGCCATAAACTCCAAGGTCGGTGACATCCGCGGAGACATCATGTGCTTAGGTGCCCAACTGTCTTTCGCCTTATACCTTTCACTTTTCAATAGCCTCATCAAGAAATACTCTGTATTCACGGTAAACAAATGGATGTTCCTATGGGCTACCCTACTGATCTGGCCGTTCACCTCATCACATATTATAGATATAGAATGGACGACGGTGCCTTCTTCCACATGGTGGGAAGCCGGATATGTTGTCATCTTCGGCACCTACGTAAGCTATATCCTAACCATGATCGGACAGCATACGCTCCGTCCAACAGTCGTCAGCATATACAACTACGTACAACCTATCGTTTCGGTAACCGTCAGCATCATCACAGGTATCGCCGTATTCACATGGGAGCAAGGAATCGCCGTAATACTCGTATTCTCAGGTGTTTGGCTCGTCATCAAGAGCAAAAGTAAGCGCGACATCAGAGAAGCTCAAATTCATGATATACCATAATTATGGTAGATAGAATGCCACTATCATGCTATTTTCCAACTCACGAAATCATCGTACCTTTGCAAATGTAAACAAGGTAATAACAAAATAAATTATAAGAGAGAAAGGAAACGATTATGAGTAATGAAAAGAAACTTCACTTTGAGACGTTACAACTACATGTAGGTCAGGAACAAGCTGACCCAACCACCGATGCCAGAGCAGTACCAATCTATCAGACTACATCGTACGTTTTCCATAACTCACAACATGCAGCCGACCGCTTTGGTTTGCGCGATGCCGGAAATATCTACGGTCGACTGACAAACTCCACACAGGGAGTTTTCGAGGATCGCGTAGCAGCTTTGGAAGGTGGCGTTGCCGGATTAGCTGTAGCAAGTGGAGCTGCTGCCGTTACTTATGCACTCGAGAATATCGTATTGGCAGGCAACCATATCGTAGCAGCAAAGAATATCTATGGTGGTTCTACCAACCTCATCGAGCACACGCTCGCCAATCAAGGTGTCAGTCACACCTTCGTAGAGTATGATGACTTTGATGCCATCGAGGCCGCTATCAAACTGGAAACTCGTGCGCTATACGCAGAGACCTTCGGAAATCCGAACTCTGATGTCACCGATATCGATAAATGGGCTGAAATTGCTCACCGTCACAACCTGCCTTTAATCATCGACAATACGTTTGGAACACCTTATCTTATCAGACCTATCGAGCACGGAGCCGACATCGTAGTACATTCCGCTACCAAATTCATCGGCGGTCACGGAAGTAGTCTAGGTGGCGTCATCATAGACGGTGGAACCTTCGACTGGAAGGCTAATGCCGACAAGTTCCCTACCCTCGGTAAACCAGAACCATCTTATCATGGTGCCATCTTCGCAGACGTAGCAGGCAAGGCAGCTTTTGTTACTCGTATTCGTGCCGTCATCCTTCGCGACACCGGTGCCACTCTCAGTCCTTTCAACGCTTGGATATTATTACAAGGTCTTGAGACCCTCAGCTTGCGTGTAGAGCGCCATGTGGAGAATGCCCTCAAGGTGGTAGATTATCTGGCCAAGCACCCAAAGGTCGTCAGAGTGAACCATCCATCATTACCGACACATCCAGACCATGAATTATACAAGAAGTTGTATCCTAAAGGTGCCGGCAGCATCTTTACCTTCGACATCAAGGGTGGCGAAAAAGAGGCATGGGCCTTCATCGACCATCTGAGAATATTCTCACTCCTTGCCAATGTCGCTGATGTAAAATCGCTCGTGATACATCCGGCCACAACGACCCACTCTCAGTTAAGTCCGGAAGAACTGGAGGAGCAGCATCTATACCCTTCAACGATTCGCCTCAGCATAGGAACAGAGAATATCGATGACCTGATAGATGCGCTCGACGAAGCATTTGAATACGTAAAATAGAACATATTAGAATTAATCGATTTATAAAACATAAAGCTATGGCAAAGATTTATAAAAAAGTTACCGACCTGATTGGTAACACTCCCCTTGTGGAACTTAGTAAATACTCAGCCTCAAAAGGTCTGAAAACACCAGTTATCGCTAAAATTGAATTCTTCAATCCTGGTGGCAGTGTAAAGGACCGAATCGGTCTCGCCATGATCGAAGATGCTGAAAAGAAAGGTCTTCTAAAACCAGGTGCTACCATCATCGAACCGACGAGTGGTAACACGGGTGTCGGACTGGCACTGGTATCAGCCGTGAAAGGATACAAACTAATTCTCACAATGCCGGAAACCATGAGTGTGGAGCGCAGAAATCTACTCAAGGCGTATGGCGCTAAAATTAAATTAACGAGCGGCAAGGACGGTATGCCTGGTGCTATCAAGGCCGCTAACGAACTTAAGGACTCTATTCCCGGAAGTGTGATTCTGGGACAGTTCGACAATCCTGCCAATCCTCAGAAACATTATGAGACTACAGGTCCTGAGATCTGGAAAGACACCGATGGAGACATCGACATCTTCGTAGCCGGTGTAGGTACAGGAGGAACAATCTCCGGTATCGGAAGATATCTCAAGGAGAAAAATCCGAATATCAAGGTCATCGCTGTAGAACCGGCGACATCTCCTGTTCTCAACGGTGGTAAGAGTGGTCCTCATAAGATTCAGGGTATTGGTGCAGGATTTATTCCTAAGACATATAATGCTGACTATATAGACGAGGTCGTTGACATTGCCAACGATGATGCCATCCTCGCAGGTCGCCAACTGGCACAGCAGGATGGACTTCTAGTAGGTATTTCTTCAGGAGCAGCAGCATTTGCTGCCACCGAGATTGCCAAACGACCGGAGAACGAAGGCAAGAAGGTAGTAGCATTATTACCGGATACGGGAGAGAGGTATTTATCAACGGTACTCTATGCTTTTGAAGAGTATCCTCTTTAATAAGTCAAAGGGTATCAAAAATAAGACGCTGTATTCTCACGAACACAGCGTCTTTTTTCTTGACGATTACTCTCACGAGCAACTTCAAGACAACTAGATTTCTCACTCTCTAATCGCGAAGAGTGAGATTACTCAAAGTGTATCTATTTTCTTTATGTTTTTGCATAAACATAAGACAAAGGTAAGAAGTTTATACAAACCAGCAAAATCCTTTAAAACTTTTTTATAATTCTATACTATCAATAGTCTGCTCCATTCCTTCAGAATCTGAGGAGGATTTTTTATAATCTTTAAACTTTGCCTCGGCAACTGTTAACAGAAATCGTGTGCGTTTTTGTGCTCTTTCTAGAATGTACGAAAGGCATCGACGCCCTAAAAATACAGAAAATCATACCACAAAAAGTTGATTTTTCGAATGAAGTTAACTGCATCGGCTTACGCAGTTAACTTCGTAAGATTATGCGAATAGGTTTGTAGGTCTATGTAGTTAAATAAAAAAGCCGATATTCCCAGTATTTTTTGATAGTTAAATCAGGCATCGAAAACACAACTTGTTGATTATCAAAGAATTGCATCATATACTATAATTTCAGTATTCTGCATCAACCCGTCATCAATTCTGAATTCGCGAATTATGAGCACCTTTTAGCAATAGAAAATTAAGGAAATTAAACTTCGTTAATGGTTGAAGACTTTGACTATAAAAAAGTAAAAGGTGCTTACTTTTATCATGTGACATCAACATATACAGCGGCTCCTAAAACCGTAGTCTTGACACAAGACAAGTTTTTGACTATTCCTAAACCATTTGCAACAAAGATAATAATGAGTAAGCGTGAAACAAATCAAGAGAAGGCTCTTCAGAATGTCGATAAGGTTTTCTACTGATCTTATTCGTCTATCATATATTCAACAAAAAAGGTTGCCCATGAGAGCAACCTTTTCTTATATCTTTCATATCTTACTTTCCTTATAGCGGTGTTGCAAAGATAAATGTGCGAATCACCCAATATGAGAAAATACCGGCGAGGTATCCAAGCAAAGCTATCAGCGATACATGCTTCATATACCAGCCAAAGGTAATCTTCTCTAATCCCATGACAACAACACCGGCTGCACTTCCGATAATCAACATACTGCCACCAACTCCGGCACAATATGCCAACAACTGCCAGAAGATGCCGTCTACGGCCATATCACCAACGGCTTGTACTGGATACATTCCCATGCAACCGGCTACCAATGGTACGTTATCTACAATACTTGACAGTACACCAATGATTCCTGTCACCATGTAGTGATTACCGTTGAATGTGCTATTCAAACCTTGTCCTAAAGCTGTCAACACGCCTACTTCTTCCAAACATGCTACTGCCATCAGGATACCGAGGAAGAACAATATCGTGCTCATATCTATACGGCGCAACAGATTGTTCACTCGTTTCTCGAATGTCTCATTCTTGTTACCATGCTTATGGAGGTTACGATAGAATAATTCCGTTACGGTCCATAGTGTTCCTAATACCAATAGGATTCCGATAAACGGAGGAAGATGGGTGATACTCTTGAATACGGGTACGAACATCAATCCGCCTACTCCGACAAAGAAGATAACCTTGCGCTGTACATCATTGAACTCTGCTGGAAGAGCTGATGTCGTGTTCTGTTGAGCGTCTTTCTCATTTACGAGTTCTCCCTTCAACTGGGTAGAGAGGATAGCGGCAGGGATAACCATGGAGATGACCGATGGTATAAAAATCTCAGAGATGACACCTGCTGCCGTGATCAAACCTTTGTTCCAAAGCATAATCGTCGTCACATCACCAATCGGTGAGAAAGCACCACCGGAGTTGGCTGCGATGATAACCAACGAAGCATATATGATACGATCCTTACGCTCCTTGACGAGTTTACGAAGAATCATGATCATCACGATGGAAGTTGTCAGGTTATCAAGGATCGCTGATAAGATAAAGGTCATGAAGGCTATCTTCCACAACAAGCTCTTCTTGCTCTTGGTCTTCATCACGCGACGAACCCAGTCGAATCCGCCATTCTGGTCTACGATCTCCACAATGGTCATCGCTCCCATCAGGAAGAACAAGGTGGTAGAGGTGCTACCGAGGTGTTTCTCGATGATGTCGCTTACGGTAATGGCTATCTGATCAGGAGCAACTCCCGGAAGATAACTGGACGGGGCAATCATATAGATCGTCCAACAGACTACAAACATCAACAAGGCAATGGCTGCTTTATTGATTTTGGTAATGCTCTCGATGGCTATAAAGAAATAGCCCAAAACGAAAGCTGAAATAATCGCAATAGTAATCGTGCTCATTTTTTATGTTAGTGTTATATTTTAGTGTTTCTGAATTTTCCAAATTCGCGAGCAAAGATACACTTTTCTTTCGAGAAAAACAAGAAATAAGATGGCTCTATGTTTTGCATTCGTTTTTTTTTCGTATATTTGCAACTATGAATGAAGAGAATATCAAACTAAGCGAAAATGTTATCATCGCCGATGCTGACTACATCGACCATGTGGCTTTTATGCTGAGTGTTCAGTTCGAGCGAATGATCGGTCGGAAAATTCCTCAGGCTGACCTTAGTCAGTGGGCTGTCTGCATTGCCCTCGACGGAGGATTGAGAAACAAAGGCAAGAAGCATGAGACGCAGGTGGTACTGATCCACGAGGCCAAGAACAAGAAGATGGAGAACTTCCAGCCTTCTGACTATGAGAAAGAACTTAATGCTCAGGCTTTCGAGGACAAGGAACTCGGGGAGTTCATCATCAATGCTTTCGCCATCAATGATATAGCAAGCAAAGATGAGTACATTCTCGACCTCGTCAAGACGGTGTGCAACCATGATGAGGTGAATCGCGTGATGATCATCCCGAACGGGGAAGAAGGCGACATCTACGACAAACTGCGCGACACGCTGCGCAATGTGGATGAAGACAAACATATCACCATGTTTGCCATGCAGCCGATGCCTGGCGGAAACTTTAAGCAGGAGATACTGGGCTATTCTCTGATGAGTGCTCTCGGTATTCGTGCTGACGAAATAAAATAGAAACCAAACAATTTTCATACCTATATCTACAAGAAAAATGGGAAGAGTTTTAATGATTGGAGCTGGTGGCGTTGCTACCGTAGCAGCATTCAAAATCGTTCAGAATGCTGATGTTTTCACAGAGTTAATGATCGCAAGCCATCATAAGGCTAAATGTGACCGTCTTGTCAAGTCGATCCATGACAAAGGCTATAAGATGAACATCAAGACTGCTGAGGTCGACGCTGATGATGTAGAACAGCTGAAGGCACTTTTCAATGACTATAAACCAGAATTGGTCATCAACTTGGCTTTGCCATATCAGGATCTTACAATCATGGATGCTTGTTTGGCATGCGGATGCAACTATCTGGACACAGCCAACTACGAACCTAAGGACGAGGCTCACTTTGAGTATTCTTGGCAGTGGGCTTACAAGGAGAAATTCGAACAGGCTGGCCTTACCGCAATCTTAGGTTGTGGTTTCGACCCGGGCGTATCGGGCATCTTCACCGCTTATGCTGCTAAGCATCATTTCGACGAAATTCAATATCTCGACATTGTAGACTGCAATGCCGGTAATCACCATAAGGCTTTTGCCACAAACTTTAATCCGGAAATCAACATCCGTGAGATCACTCAGAAGGGTCTTTATTACGAAGATGGTAAATGGATTGAGACTGAGCCTCTGGAGATTCACAAGGAGCTCACCTACCCTAACATCGGTGGTCGCGAGAGCTATCTGATGCACCACGAGGAGTTGGAGAGTTTGGTCAAGAACTATCCTACCATCAAGCGTGGTCGTTTCTGGATGACATTTGGTCAGCAGTATCTTACTTATCTCGACTGCATCCAAAACTTGGGTATGAGTCGTATCGATGAGGTGGAATATGAGGCTCCTTTGGCGGATGGTTCAGGTAAGACTGTGAAGGTGAAGATTGTTCCGCTGCAGTTCCTCAAGGCTGTGTTGCCTAACCCTCAGGATCTTGGCGAGAACTACGACGGAGAGACTTCTATCGGTTGTCGTATTCGCGGACTTAAAGATGGCAAGGAGCACACCTATTATATATATAATAACTGTAAGCATCAGGAAGCTTATCAGGAGACCGGTATGCAGGGTGTAAGCTACACCACTGGTGTTCCTGCCATGATCGGTGCAATGATGTTCCTCAAAGGCATCTGGAAGAAACCTGGAGTTTGGAACGTGGAGGAATTCGATCCGGATCCATTCATGGAGCAACTCAACAAACAGGGATTGCCTTGGCACGAGGAATTTGACAAAGACATAGAACTATAATATAGATTAGAATAAGAAATGGCAAAAGATACAGAAAATGCAGCAGCCAACAAGGCCGACAAAGAAGGCAAACTGAAGGCGCTGCAAGCAGCCATGTCGAAGATCGAAAAAGACTTCGGTAAGGGCTCTATCATGAAATTAGGTGATGAGAAGGTTGAAGATGTGGACGTGATTCCTACCGGTAGCCTCAGCCTCGACATCGCTCTCGGTGTAGGTGGTTACCCTCGTGGCAGAATCATTGAAATCTATGGTCCTGAGTCTTCTGGTAAAACGACCTTGGCTATCCATGCCATTGCCGAAGCACAGAAGAATGGTGGTATCGCTGCCTTCATCGATGCTGAGCATGCTTTCGACCGCTTCTATGCCGAGAAACTGGGTGTAGACGTGGAAAACCTTTTCATCTCACAACCTGACAACGGCGAACAGGCTTTGCAGATCGCTGACCAGCTCATCAGTTCATCTGCCATCGACATCTTGGTAGTGGACTCTGTGGCAGCACTTACTCCAAAGGCTGAAATCGAGGGTGACATGGGTGACAACAGAGTTGGTTTGCAGGCTCGCTTGATGAGTCAGGCTTTGCGCAAGCTTACCTCTACGATTTCCAAGACCAACACCACATGTATCTTCATCAACCAGTTGCGTGAGAAGATCGGTGTCATGTTTGGCAATCCGGAGACCACTACAGGTGGTAACGCACTGAAATTCTATTCTTCGGTACGTCTTGACATTCGCCGTGTCACCTCTATCAAGGATGGCGATCAGATCTTAGGAAACCAAGTTCGCGTGAAAGTTGTCAAGAATAAGGTTGCCCCTCCTTTCCGCAAAGCAGAATTCGAAATCACCTTCGGCGAGGGTATCAACAAGGTTGGCGAGATTCTCGACTTAGGCGTAGAATACGATCTTGTACAGAAGAGCGGTAGTTGGTTCAGCTATAATGGCGCCAAGTTGGCACAAGGACGTGAAGCAACAAAAAATCTGCTCAAAGATAACCCAGAGCTCTGCGAGGAACTGGAAAAGAGAATCAAAGAAGCTATCGCTGCAAGAGCAGAGAAATAAACGACAAATATACAGAGGTGTGACAACTTGTCACACCTTTTTTACTTCTTCCCCTATTGGCACATGGTTTGTTATTATCTAAATGTTCGCGGATCAACCCGCACATATATTAATAATAGAATAATAACAAAAAAGAAAATACAATTATGGGAAAGATTATTGGAATCGACTTAGGTACTACAAACAGTTGTGTTGCTGTATTCGAAGGTAACGAACCTACTGTAATCGCTAACAGCGAGGGTAAACGTACTACTCCTTCTGTTATCGGTTTCGTAGATGGCGGCGAGCGTAAGATCGGTGACCCTGCAAAGCGTCAGGCTATCACTAACCCTACAAAGACCATCTACTCTATCAAGCGTTTCATGGGTGAGACTTATGAGCAGTCAAAGAAAGAGGCTGAGTCAATGCCTTACACCGTAATCAATGAGAATGGTTACCCACGTGTACAGATCGATGACCGCAAATATACTCCACAGGAGATTTCTGCAATGGTTCTTCAGAAGATGAAGAAGACCGCAGAGGATTATCTTGGTCAGGAAGTTACCGATGCTGTCATCACAGTACCTGCTTACTTCTCTGATTCTCAGCGTCAGGCTACTAAGGAGGCTGGTCAGATTGCTGGTCTTAACGTTCAGCGTATCGTAAACGAGCCAACTGCTGCTGCACTTGCTTATGGTGTAGACAAGAACGACAAAGATATGAACATCGCAGTATTCGACCTTGGTGGTGGTACTTTCGATATCTCTATCTTGAACTTCGGTGGTGGTGTATTCGAGGTTCTTTCTACTAATGGTGATACTCACCTCGGTGGTGATGACTTCGACCGTGTAATCATCAACTGGTTGATCGATGGTTTCAAGGCTGACGAGGGTATCGACTTGAGCAAAGACCCTATGGCAATGCAGCGTTTGAAGGAAGCTGCAGAGAAGGCTAAGATCGAGTTGAGTTCTTCTACTTCTACTGAGATCAACTTGCCATATATCACAGCAGAGGGTGGTGTACCAAAGCACTTGGTTAAGACTTTGACTCGTTCACAGTTCGAGCAGTTGGCACACGACCTGATCCAGGCTTGTCTTGTACCATGCCAGAATGCTATCCGTGACGCAAAACTTTCAACTTCAGATATCGACGAAGTTATCCTCGTAGGTGGTAGCTCTCGTATCCCTGCCGTTCAGACTTTGGTAAAGAACTACTTCGGCAAAGAGCCTTCTAAGGGTGTTAACCCAGACGAGGTTGTTGCAGTTGGTGCAGCTATCCAGGGTGCCGTTCTTAACAAGGAAGAGGGTGTTGGCAACATCGTATTGCTCGACGTTACCCCATTGACACTTGGTATCGAGACTATGGGTGGTGTAATGACCAAACTTATCGAGGCTAACACAACAATTCCTTGCAAGAAGAGCGAGGTATTCTCTACAGCTGCTGATAACCAGACAGAGGTTACCATCCACGTACTTCAGGGTGAGCGTCCAATGGCAGCACAGAACAAGAGTATCGGTCAGTTCAACTTGACAGGTATTGCTCCTGCACGTCGTGGTGTTCCTCAGATCGAGGTAACCTTCGATATCGATGCCAACGGTATCCTCAACGTAAGTGCTAAGGATAAGGCAACAGGTAAGGAGCAGAGCATTCGCATTGAGGCTTCATCTGGTTTGAGCGATGAGGAGATCAAGCGCATGAAGGCTGAAGCTGAGCAGAATGCTGAGAATGATAAGAAGGAGCGTGAGAGAATCGATAAGATGAACCAGGCTGACTCTATGATCTTCACCACTGAGAACTTCTTGAAGGATAATGGTGACAAGATTCCTGCAGACAAGAAGCCAGGTATTGAGGATGCTCTTAACAAGCTGAAAGAGGCTCATAAGAGTGGTGATGTTACCGCTATCGACAATGCTATCAACAACTTGAACACTGTAATGCAGGCTGCTAGTCAGCAGATGTATCAGGGTGCTCAGCAGGCAGGTCCTCAGGCTGGCGCACAGGATGGTGCTCAGCAGGGTCCAAAGCAGGATGATAACATCCAGGATGCTGACTTCGAGGAGGTGAAGTAAAAATAGATTAATTATATATTAAAGAGGTGCAGACAATGAATCTGCACCTCTTTTTTATTATCGTAAATCGCAACGGTGTTTTTACTCTTGGTCAAGTACCTCCCAATGACCACTATAACCACTACCTACATAACGAATATGTGGCATTTTTGCTAAGTGGCGCTTGATGGTCATTGAGGTAACCCCAAAATGTTTCGCCAAATCTTCTGTGGTAACATTAAAATTATCTTTAATTGCCTTCTCTATTTTTTCATCGAGAGTATCTTCTTGAGTAACACCTTGAGTAACACCTTGAGTAACATCTTGAGTAACATCTTGAGAAACATCTTTTGTAGGTCTCAAAAATGTCACCACAACAAAGCCTCCATTGACAATCCATGTTGGTGCTGCTACACCTCTCTTTTGGCAAGCCTCCATGATGCGTTTCACGCCCGAGCCCCAGTTCTCAATATAGGTTGTACTATATAGCACATTAGCAATAAGCGGGTTGTATGGATATGAAATATGTGGCTGAAGAATATTCTCTGGTGTAATCTGTGGTGGCAGCGTTTAGAGGTTTGTTATCTGTCGTCAACTTCCATTTTCCCAACACATCCTCAATAGGTTCAGTTAGAGCCAAATCTGACAACCGACCTCTTTCAACGCCAAGACGAACAACACCACGTATCAGTTTCTCGTCCAATGAACTGATATTCGTAAACTCCGATAATTCACCAGTAGTTTTCTTCAGTTCCAACTGACGATGCTCGTCAGCTTGTATCAGTTCCTTCAGTTCTTCTATTGTAAGTGACATATATTTATGGCGTTTTTGTTCTGTTTTATTGCTTATCTACATCGAAATAAGTGGTTCACAATATGTTTTGTTTACCACCCTGTCTCTCATAAGTTTCATATCAGTGAAATTTCGACTGATATTCTGTATTATATCAAGATAATTGTCTGTACCATCTTCTTTAATATAATAGTATGGCTTGATGGATAAACAATTTTTGTGTTCAAAAAGAGTGTTTAGTAGTGTCCTATCTGAATTACCACATGAATGACCCATAATACATACTTGATATGGTGCAGAATCCATAAATGCCAATGCATTTCTATAATTGTCAGTCTCCAAATACTTAATGGTTTTCAAATTGCATAGGCATCCATTGTCATTAAGATTTTTCAGTGCCTGATAATTTTCATCTATTTCATCGCCATATCCAAATATTATATTTTGTGGTTTGTCTAATTCCCCATGTATGTAATTAAGGAAAAAGTTCTGATTATGATACAAATGAACCGTTTTCGTATAGTTGAAACTTAAAAGCATTATATGGTCTGGCAGCATAAAAGGCCTAGGATAATCAACATAGTAAATTTCATGGCAATGTTTTTTATAATTGTCCACATAATCAGAATCAAATTCCTCTTTGTATCTTTGCATTTTACTTGCCCAGTATGAATTGTCCTGTTTCATGCACCAGTCTATATACTCTTTTAACTGAAAGGACTTCCCAACAGAGATTTCTTTCGGATTGATTGGAGAGTATATTTTGTTCCAGATAGATTCATTAATCTTGGTATCAGTGTTATTTACTAAGCTTAAGTATTGAACAAGTTTCTCTTGCAATGTATGAAGCTGTTGATTCAATTCCTCGACAGTAGTTTCAGTATTTCCTTTTAAAGCACATTTAGACAACAAATCATAGTACTCATTCTCAATATCTACCCACTTCTTAGTTTCAATACTTTTACATATTTGTTGAAGGAAAGGACTTATCCAATAATCGCATAAATCTTTATCCTCTTTTGCTAAGTGTATTACATCATTTACATCCCATGGAATCAATGGATTTTCTCGTCTATAATACCAACCTTGAAAAACTGATGCCCAATTCAAGACTTCTACATTATCCTTAATCATGAATGAACACAATCCGTCCGTCTCTGTTTTATTTAGACCACGTAAAAGCTTCTCTCCCCAGTCTTTCCAATACCAGTCAATAAAGTTTTTATAACTAGTTTTTAAACCGTGAGCCAAGTCGAAGCCATTTCCTATGAGAACTATTCTATTCATCTACAATACTTTCTATTGTGGTTACGAATGGGAGATATCTGATTTCACCTCTACGCTGAGTCTTTAGGATGTTTGCATTTCCCAAATCAGCAGATTGTTGGGGATTGTAATCCAATAACAGATATTTTACAGCATCCCTTTCCATGCGGATCAAATACTCAGAAGGAACAGCACCTCTGTCAACCAATACAGGTTCTTTAGTCAACTGATAAGCCTTCGGATTACTCCAATAATGGAACATCAAGTATTTGATGCTCTTATATGCTATCATCTGCTCATCCTTCAGCATACCTTCTTTTAGACCCAATGCAATTTTACCAGCAGTTTCTGTCTTCTGACGAGCACCACTACCGATAGCGTACATCAGGACTAAGTCCAATTTGCCATTGGTCAACTCTTTTCGTTTCGTATTGGGCAGGTCAACGGGAATGCTACCATAAATAAAGATATCTTCTGCTGCAACCATCATCTCGCCTTCCTCTTCAATTGGAGGATACATATAAATCGTTGGTGCAGAAGTAGTCTTTACATCATTATCTTCCACTTCTTCGTTTTCCTTGAAATTCTCCACCTGCTCCATTACCTCGCGGAACACTTCTGGAGTGTACTGAGGCGGGTAGCCATTTTTGACAAGACAAATCTTGATGTCTTGTTTCAACTGGTCACGAACTCGCTGGTTATTGAGCCAATCGGCAAAGGACGATTTCGCATCAATGATATCTCGAATCTTGCAAGCAAGACTCTTACACTTATCGTTGACCACAATGCCATCTACCTCTTTGTCTTCTCCGTATTCGAAGTTGTTCTTGTCCCTTAGATGAATCAGAATGTCATAAAATGCCTTCTCTTCAAAGGTTAGCCCCAACTTACGGAAACTCTCACGGTCGGCCTGCATTCCTTTGAGGATGTTCAGAGCTTGCTCTGTGGCATTCTTGATAATACTTTCAGCTGTGGCTTCCTGAGTAGCACCAGCCTCTTGTTCTGACAGGAATTTACGTCTGTTGTGATACTCCTGAATGGTCGACTCCAGCATTTTTTGAAATTTCTTCGATGCTACCTGATTGGTCTTACCATATTCCGTGATTTGTTTGCGAAGAAGTTTTATCAGCGTTTCCAGTTTTGAAGCAGGCATCTTGATGTCTTCTAGCCTTTCCGTGAATTCAGGTCCGAAAATATCCATTTCCTCACCCTCTTCAAGAATACTTTCCACATTATTATACTTCAAGGCTTCCTCCACCATCTTTGCTACACGCCGATTCATGGTGTCGGTATCAGGTGCATCAGTACCATTCATCTTATATACCATACCGGCAATAGCCATGAAGCATTGTGCCAATGCCGACTCCTCCTCACCAAGTTCTCCCGAAGGTTGACAAAGGTCGTAAGCCTTGCGCATCCTTTTCACATTTTGTAGGAAATAGGTCTTGAAAGTAACTTTCTTTGTTTTCTTTCCATCCTTGCTGACAGAGTTGAAGTTCTCGTTTGACGAGAATACAAACTCCGCAGCCTTTGCCAATAGTGTGTATCTGGTTGCAGGATCGGTATCAGGATTCAGGAATGGTGTCAGATCATAATTTCTGAACAATGCCTTCAAAATCTCCATGTACTCACGGAAGATGAGAGTAGCCTGTTCTATATCATCTTCGGTTAATGCAACGGAATTGTCGCCACCATACATCTTTCTGGCTTCCATCATCTGGTCGCGAATACCGATATAGTCAACAATCAAACCATACTCCTTGCCGGGGAATTTTCGGTTGGCACGGCTGATGGTTTGTATCAACGAATGTTTCTGCAACGGCTTATCGTTATACATGTAGGTAAGACATTCCACATCGAATCCCGTTATCCACATATCCACAACAATCACGATTCGGAAATTGGAATGCACCTGTTTGAAGGCGGCATCCAAGTCTTCCGAACGTTGGTCGTTCTTCACGCCTCCAAGATAATTGTACATATCCGCCGCATCATTACTTCCCACGCTGGCTACCATGGCGATAGTCGGCATTTCCTTCAGTTCTTTCAGCTCTTCGGGCGATACTTTGACACCTTCTGGAGTCTTCTTTTCATCGAACCATTCAGGGTAATGAGACTTGAACTTCAGCAACAAGTCGTAAGCAATCTTTCTGTTTGAGCAGACAATCATGGCTTTCTGCACTCTGTCTGGGTCGTTGGCTACGGAAGATACGTAGTGGTCATGTATATCAACGGCAAGTTTTTCAAGACGATCTGACTCTCCAAGAATAACCTCTAATGAGCTCATGGCTTTCTTACTCTTTACTATATCTTCTTTGGTAGAGCCTTCCTCGGCGCACTTGGCATAATAGGCTTCGATCTCTTTGGCTTTCTCCTGATTCAGCAACACTTTGGCAATGCGTGGATGATACTTGATAGGTACAGTTATCTTATCAGCGACAGCCTGATCCATCGTGTAGCGGTCAATCTCATCTCCGAAAGTCTGATAGGTTTCTGCAATAGGTGTTCCTGTAAAGCCTACGAATGTTGCATTTGGCAAGGCTTCGCGCAGAACCTTGGCGTATGGCTTTGATATCATGGCCCGCATATTCTCGTCAGCATCCTCGCTGAACTGAATACGCTTTGAGCCTTCAATTTGTGTACGATGTGCTTCATCGCTAAAGCAGATAATATTACTTCGGTCGTTGACAAGTCCAATCGGGTCATCCTTCCTGTCGCAGAACTTCTGGATAGTGCAGATGAAGAAACCGCCACTGTCTCTCAGACTAAGTTCTTCACGAAGCTTTTTACGACTTGGCACTACAGAAACCTCGCCCAAGCCCAAAAACTCAGTACTCTTGGTAAAGAGTTTCGCACCTTGTTTTTGAAGGTCTTCGCGGTCAACAATCATCAGTATCGTAGGCGAACCTATCTCGGCTGCACAACGCAACGAGAGTTGACGGGCAAGGAATGCCATCGTATAGGTCTTGCCGCATCCGGTGGCACCAAAGTAAGTACCACCTTTACCGCTTTTTGTTTTCACCGATTTGATGACACTCTCCCTGAGCAGTCGTGTGGCAAAGAACTGTGGATAGCGACATACTATTTCCTTTTCATCACTGTCAAAGTTCTCATCTTGGAAATACACATAGTCCCTAAATATCTCCAAAAACCTTTCTGGGCGATAAACACCTCTCACCATTGTCTCCAACTCGTCGAAAGGCATGGTGCTTACTTTATCGCCATTCTCCACACGACGCCATGCATAGAAGTGTTCGTAAGGTGTACGTACTGTTCCTAATCGTGTCTTTACTCCATCGCTGATACAAGCCAAAGGACAGTAATGAAGCAGTCCTGGAATATCTCGCCAATAGCGGATGTTGATTTGTTCCCAGGCATCCTCGATTGTGGCATTGGCATCTGCAGGATTTTTCAGTTCTATCACGCAGACGGGTATTCCGTTCACGTATAGCAGCACATCAGGACGGCGGTTCTTTACTGCACCATTATTGATGTATTCCACTGTGAACTGGTTGACAACGCGGAAGATATTTGTGTTCTCTTTCTGCGGATTATCTAAGCACGCAAAGTCTATCAAGTTGACAGTCGTTGGCCTTCCGTCTTTATCAACGGCAGTCACACCATTCACCATCCACTTATAGACCTTATGCAATGTGGCAAAATCAGAATCGGCACCAACCAATCTGACATTATCTGCTATTCTTTGCAGTTCCTCGTCCTTCACATTCTTGTGATTGTCCTTTAGGAACTGAAGTAGATCTTCCATGTTGAGCACTTCTTTCCTATTGGCTCTTGTTATAGAGTCACCAAAAAGATATTGCCATCCTTCTCTTTCAAGGAAAGCAATGAGAGCATTCTCGTAATCGCTCTCCACGAAGTGGCCGTTGATGTTCTTTAATTTTGCCATAATTAATTTCTTATTGTGTTTTGCCAGTTTGTTGAGTGAAAGTTCCTGCCTGAATTGCTTTTAAATCTTTAAAGAAATCCTGCAATTCCTGTATAGTAGGAGGATTTTCTTCCGATTCCATATCGACATGGATTTCACCACCAGAGACTCGACCATGGATTTCATGTAACCTATCAACAATATTTGATGATGCGGAGTTTATTTCTTTGAGCTTATCCCATTTTATATTATCCCCTCCACAGTATTTTCTTAATAGTTGTTCTTTTAAAAGCACCTCATCAATTAAATATTCAACACACTTTCGTATATTTTTGGGTACATCTTTTAAATCACTCGTGTTAATTGTAGATATTTCATTCTCAATTTTTGCAATAATAGTTTTGGAGTCCCTTTGTAAATAGCGGTTAACAATACCTTTTTTAGAAAGGTTCTCATCTATTTCATATGCAAAAATATGTTTTGTTTTCTTATTACATGTACTTTCTCCATATTTATCACAAAAATGTCCTTTGCTTGTTGATCTCAATGAATTCATAAATAATTGATAATGCGTAAAAACAATAATCTGATTATTGAAAGACAATAGTCTATTTGCAAGTTTTGCGACAATTCTGTGATCTAAACTTGTTGTTGGGTCATCAAGAATAATTGGATAATTCTCATTTTGTATTTCTGCAAAGAACACTGCTAAGCCAACAGCCTTTTGTTCACCTTCACTGAGTACATTTTTTATTGAATTATTACCTGTCAATACCAATTCCGTACTGCACTTTCCTTTACTCCCATTGGAAACTTTCAACTGAACTTTTAAATCTTTACGACCTAATTTCTCAAGTTCGTCTTTTAACCTACGCTCCAAAGCGGAAGTAAGTAATTCATTTTGAGCTTGATTAGATTTGTTTGTTATTCCTTTGGTGTTTAATGAGTTTCGCTTATTCTCAATGGCTTTTATCTTGTCTTGAATATTAAAATAGTTGTTTATTGCAACTTTTTGCTTTGAAATTGATTCTTTTTCTTTTAAAGCCACAATCTCTGTTTGTAAAGTAGCAATTGTTTCCTCTTTTTTTACTTTTGATGCATTTAAAGAATTTAACTCTTCTATGTTTTTGCCAATAGTATCTTGAATAGCTTTCGCTTCAACAGAAAAGTCAGTGTTAAAAATTTTAATATCATCTACACGTTTTGCAGACAATAAGGACTGTTTATAGTCATTAAGCGCAGTAAGTTTTGTTTCTAAAGTTTCTGAATCACTAACGATAGATTTTATATCATCTGTTAATTGTATAGACACATCATATCCATTAATAGTATTTCTAATCTTTTTCAAATTTTCAGTTGCCGCATCAAGTTCACCAGCTGAAGTATCATTTAAAAAAGTAGCATATGCTTGAATAATTTTTACCGCATCTTCAGAAACAATATCTTGATGACAATAAGGGCATTTCTTAATTTCATTCTCATTTAATTTTGAGGAATATTCTTTTCCTGCTTTAATAAAGTTCTTCCACTCCTCAGTATTTGACTGAGGCAAACTCTTTAAAATTTGAGATTGTAAAAGTGCTTTGTCGTTCTTTTCTTTTGCCGTTTTATAAGAATTAAAAGCTCTTTTTAAATATTGAGAATAATCACCCAAATCCTTTACCGTATTGTTTACTTTTTTTGTAAACTCAGAATATATATTATTTTTTTGAGTGAGCAAACTTATTTTGTCTTCATAATTCGTTTGTTGTAATGTTGTAAGTGTAGATTGTTTTTCCTGTAAAGATTTGTTGTCCGCATCTGAGAAAGAATACTTTCCTTTTATCTCATTTCTTTTAGCATCATCAAAATCTAGTTTTTGATTAAATGAAGTTTTAAGATCATTACTCAAATTTTCCGTATTGATTACAGGAAGATTCCCGCGTTCTGTCGTTGCTAATAGAGTTAACCTCTCTGAAAAAGAATCCATTATTTGAGCTATGTATGAGAACAAATGCAACCCCAGTGGATACACGACGGCTTCATCTGGAGTTCTTGATACAAGTAACCCATTCAGATAAGATGAATCAAACACTTTAACACCATTAAAATCTGGCAATGCCCTATTAGAATTGTCCCAATTCAATGTTTTGTGAGTTTTACCTTGTAAATATTTAACTTCTACCGAAATCGCTTTTCTATCAGCTTCTAACGCATAAATATTCAAAAGTATCTCTTTTTTCTGATTACCCCCACAAACTTCATTTAATATTCTAAAATATCCACTTTTCCCGGAGCCATTTAACCCATATAGAACGGTTAAATCAGGAGAAAATTTCATTGTTTGATTTTCGCACAAAGCATTTACACCACTTACATGTGTAAGTGATTCAAACAACAGTTTCTGAGAATACTGTTGTGCAGATGATAGATTGTAAGTTTGTACCTGTAAAGGGGTATCATTTAATAGATTTTCAAAAATCTCATTTTTACGTGATTCTGCAATAGAACCATTTGTTTCAATGGCATCTTTTACCAAAGCCTTTAACCATTCTGGTTTATTATTTGAAAACTCCGATAAATAATCTTTCGCATGATTCTTATTATTCATAATTGCTTTTCTCTTTTTATTCAGTTAAACTTCCCCGTATCAATACAGGGCATATATTTTTCAATTGCTCTTTGAGTGCTTCTGCTATGCGTTGGCGCTCGATATAACACTTATGGATGTTGACTATCTCACGTTGAACAAAAATGTCAGGGATTGGGATTTCCACATCATTCATATCATCCATCGTGAACACCTCTCTTGCACTTCCCCATGAATTGAAACGCGCATAGCGGTCGAATTCTGGACGATTGAAATACATAAAAAGATACTCTGGAAGCAATTTCTGTTTGTCTTTCACTCGAAAAACAGTATATGCCGATGATACGATGTAAGTATCATCAGAATCGTTAATGGCAAGAGTGATTTTCTCTCCATTTCGCGATGTTACAGGAACAAATACAAAGTAGTCTGGTTTTACCACAATGTAAGGTGACAAAGAAACACCAGCCATATCTGCCTTTGTGTCAATGAACTTCTTTTCTATAGAAACTCCACGAAGATTCTTCAAGGTATATATACCCTCGCTATTTCTTTCGTCACACACTTCTATAAACTCTCCAATTTTCAATTTTTCATTTTCAGCTTTCAATTTATCCAAGTACCCATCGCAAACAAGTTTCAATTCATCCACTTTGCTTTGATAGGCAGCAAGATTGTTTTGGAGTGCCAAATAAACATCAACGTATTTGCGCTGCTGCTCGATGGAGGGGAGGGTAATGTCAAAATCAACAAATCTTTCCCAATCCAAGTTTGAGCGAATGCTTCCATCGCTACAGAAAGCACCAAAACGGTCTTTTTCTTTCGATAGAAAAAGCATGAAAAAATACTCTGGAATGACAAGATCTTCCCGAATAACTTCAAAAGTCGTATATGCAGGAGATACGATTATTGGCTCTTCTCCATCATACATGCTTATTCGTATACATTCATCTCTTCCTGTTTGCATGCCACTAAACACAAAACGTTTCTTCCGAACCACTTTATACTTCGATTCGTCAAGCCCTTCTGTATTAGCCCATGTCGGCATAAACTCTTTATTGATATTCAACCCGTAAAAGTTGATATAGCCATAAGAGTTACGCTCGTCACATAAAGAAACTAATTCGCCAATTTTATATTTCTTCAATCCCATAGCCTTACTCTTCCTTCTCTTCATTATTTTGTAAACGGAATATTTCTTTTTGTTGTTCTATTTCACGTGCCAAAACTTCCTTTGACGGCATATACGTAAGATACTTTGAAGCATACATCTGCTTGTTGGTGGCAAGAGTAGAAAAACGTGCCACATCGGCATTTGTCTCTGAACAAAGAATTATTCCGATTGCTGGATTATCGCCTTCGGGACGCTTGTAGGTGTCAAAAAGTTTAAGATACATATCCATTTGACCCACATCCTCATAAGACACTTTGGTGGTTTTGAGGTCAACCAAAACGAAACATTTCAATAGATAGTTATAGAATACGAGATCAATGTAGTAATCATTGTCTTCTGTATGTATGTGCATTTGCCTATCAACCAAAGCATACCCTTTGCCCATCTCCATCAGAAAATGTTCCAAGTGATCAAGAATGGCTTGCTCCAGTTTGCTTTCTGTGAATGCTTCCCGATGTTTAAGCCCCAGAAACTCAACAAGCATAGGGTTCTTGACAAAGGTTGATTTCTCGTTCTCATAATCAGCTGTCAAACGGCACATCTCGTCAACCACTTCTTGTCTCTGTGACTTTGGGGTTTGAGCAAGGCGATAGTAATATTGAGAATCAATATTGCGCTTCAGCGTGCGATAGTCCCATTGTTGTGTGGCAGCCTCATGCATATACCAAAAGCGTGCATCAGGATCAGCTACACGTATCAGTCTTTCATAATGACTCCATGAAAGCTGAACTGGCATTGCGATTCCATTGTCGGAAGATTCAGCAGGCATTGTCTGCTGAATTGATGCGAGCCTCGACCTGAATTCAGCAGGCACTGTCTGCTGAATTTGCAATTCCCGGAATGTCAGATAGAACTTGCGAAAGTTTCTTATCTGTGTTTCGGAGAAGCCTTGCCCAAACTCTTTTGTAAGAACTTGGGATGCCAGTTCTACAACGTGCTTGCCGTATTCCGCACGAATCTTTCCCTGTTGTTCCTGCTCTACAATACGTCTGCCGATAAGCCAATTTTGCGCAACCTGCATTAAATTAGCCATACGGTAGCTGACGTCTCTGGCAGCAGAGACGATTGTCCGAAGGTCGTTTACAAAATTTATCTCTTTACCTTCTTGGTTATGCAACGTTATATTCTCCATAGTCATACCTTCTCTTTGTTTATGCTATAGCCAATGCCCTTGAAAGCCTCTTCAAGCATCTTTTGTGATTCCTTCTCTCGTTGCATCAGTTCTTTCATTTCCTGCTGAATGCGAGCCATCTCCTTGGGATAGTCTATCTCCAAATCGTGGTCGATGAACTCGATGTATTTGCTTGGCACCAACGTCCAATTGTTCTGCTCAATCTCGTCAATGCTCACGCTACGATATAGCTCAGGTACAGCAAAGTTGTTGCCGTCTGTACCCTCCGACTGCCACTGATGATAGATGTCTGCCACGCGTTGAATCTGCTCCGTAATGAGGCGCACCTTTTTCTTTTGTTCGCCCTTAACTGGGTTCTCCTTCCATTGGCGCAAATCCATAAAGAGTATTTCGTGTTCCCTGTTGCGGAGTTGACGACCATGATACTTGCCACCCTTCTTGTTCTGATTGAGAATCCAGAAGGTGACGCTGATATCCGTAGTGATGAAAAGTTCTCTTGGCAAGATGATAATGGCTTCCACTTTGTCATTCTCTATCAGTTTCTTTCGGATTTCAAGAGCATCTGTGTCGCCCAATGCACCATTGGCCAAAAGGAATCCAGCCACACCCGAAAGAGGTTTCAGGTGAGAAAGCATGTGAAGAATCCACGCATAGTTGGCATTACTCTCTGGAGGAGTGGCGTAGTCTGTCCAACGAGAGTCATTCTTCAAGTTATCATTATACCAGCCTTTCAAGTTGAAAGGAGGATTTGCCATGATATAGTCGAAATACAATCCCTTATGCAGGTCGTTGGTGAAAGTGGAATCGCTTTCCGAACCCAGATTATGACTGATGCCACGCAAAGCGAGGTTCATCTTTGCCAAACGATAGGTGGCAGCCTCTTTCTCTTGTCCATACACATTGATACGACTGATGTCGCCTTGTTTGGCTTTCACCAAGTCGGTGCTTTGAATGAACATACCTCCCGAACCACAGCAAGGATCATAAAGAGTGCCGTCGAATGGCTCGATAACAGTAGCGATGAGCTGAACAACATCATGAGGTGTATAGAACTCTCCCTCTTCCTTGGTAGCATTTACGGCAAACTCCTTCAAGAAATATTCATATACGCGGCCTATCAAGTCCTTCTCTTCTCCAAAAGTCTTGTGGCTTATTTTGTTGACCTCGTCCACAATCTTCTTCATGTCATTGGCTCCAAGATTGCGTTGGGTGAATGTACCCTCAACGAAACAGCCCTTCAACGTAGGATTCGTTTCACCAATACTGCGAAGAGCCGTGTCAAGAGCCACATTAAGTTGTGGAGCTGCCGTGTTGATGATGGTTGACCAACGAGCCTCTACGGGCAAATCGAAAGTACCATCGGCAAAAGTGGCATCATCAAAGAAAGCCTTGATAATCTCCTCGTTGTCAGGGTCTAATCCTTCCTCAATGAGACGCTGACGAAGCGAAGCCACGCCATCCTCGTATTTCTCGCCCATAAAGCGGAGGAACACGAGTGTAAGCATCATGTCGCGCTTCTCGAAAAATGATCCTGAGTTCTTTGCCTGTCTCAATATATCTCTACACTTGAACAAGATATTATCAAGGTTCAGTGCTTCTTTCTTACTTGCTTTCTTTGCCATCTATCTTATTATTATCTTTTAGTTTTCAAAAAATCTTTTGTTTTTTTCAATTCGCTATTCAATATAACCCAATGTAGAGTTGGCCTTTTCAATATAAGCTTTATACTCTCGAACTATGAGTTCTTTGATATCAACTTCCAACAAGTCCGCAATTTTTAGCAGACTTGCAACATCTGGCTGAGAAGAGTTGGTGCACCATTTGGAAACAGTGGAGGGTTTTACACCCATTTGTTCAGCAAGCCACTTGTTGGTTCGCTTCTTCTCTACTAATACGACTTTAATTCGATTTATATCTTCCATATCACTCGGATTTATGGCACTAATATAGTGAAAATAAATCACTTTTACGAACACTAATCGTTTTTAGTAATTTTTTACCCCAATTTTTATACTTTTTTATGAGTTTTGCCAAATCAAAAGCTGTTTTTATAACCAATTTCATGACTGAACCATCACTATTTGAACTTCTTGGATGGCATTATTCCGCCTCTGCTATTGGCAATCAAACAGAGTTTATTATCAGAAAGGTTTCGCCAAATGCTTTGAGATTGTCTCAATTTGAAACTAAATTTGGTCACTCTTGCTATCTATACATAAAAATTATGTCAAGATTGGCAGTTTTTTAATGTAAAACTTGTGCAGTAGAATAAAAACGTTATCTTTGCATCGTAAAAAGTTGCCAATACTGGCAAAAATATAATATAGAACAATGGAGATAAAAAGAGATCGATATCTGAAACAACTGATCGAAAGCCGTCAAAATGGCTTTATCAAGGTGGTAACAGGAATCCGCAGATGTGGTAAGTCGTATCTGCTGAACGTCTTGTTCTATCACTACCTATTAGATAATGGGGTGGCAGATGACCACATTATTCGCATTGATCTTGAAGATCGCATGAACAAGGATTTGAGGAACCCAGACATGATGCTCCATTATGTTCACGACAGAATCAAGGACAAGGAATTGTATTACATCATCATTGATGAGGTGCAACTGATGGACGAGTTTGTGGATGTATTGAACAGTTTCCGTCATATTGATAATGCAGACACATACGTGACTGGCAGTAATTCACACTTCTTGTCGTCTGATATTCCAACGGAGTTCCGTGGCCGAGGAGAAACTATCCATGTGAACCCACTATCTTTTGCAGAGTTCTACTCTGCCGTTGGCGGTGACAAGCAAGATGCATGGCGTGAATATTACACCTATGGAGGTTTGCCGCTTATTCAATCTTTTGAAACAGAAGAGAAGAAAATAAACTATCTGAAGGGACTATTCGAAACAGTTTATTTGGCAGATATTATCGAAAGGCATAGAATCAAAAATGATAATGAACTGCGTGAGCTGGTACTTATTTTGGCATCGTCTATAGGTGCTCCATGCAATCCTACTAAATTGTCGAACACCTTCAAAAGCGTTAAGAATGTAAGCATTGGTAGTCAAACTATCTCTAATTACCTTACCTATCTGTCAGAGTCGTTCCTGCTGAACAAAGCCATACGCTACGACATAAAAGGTAAGAAATACATCAACACACTATCCAAATACTATTTCTCTGATATTGGTTTGAGAAATGCTATCCTCGATATGCGCCAACAAGAAGAGACGCATATTATGGAAAACATCATCTACAACGAACTTATCACACGTGGCTATAGTGTAGACGTTGGAATGGTGGAGATAAAGAAGCAAGACAAGGATGGCAAGTGGGTTCGTATTCAACTGGAAGTGGACTTCATCGCCAGTCTTGGCAGTAAGAAATACTATGTGCAGTCGGCATTGTCTATACCTGACAGAGAAAAGGAGATACAGGAGTCTCGTTCACTGACCAACATTAATGATTCTTTCAAGAAGGTTATCATTGTGAAGGATCACATCATGCCACGTCGCAATGAAGACGGCATACTAACAATAGGTCTTTTTGATTTCTTGCTAAAAGAGGACAGTTTAGACATCTAATAATCTGTATATATAAGACTTGGTAATTATGGAGATAGACATCTTTCCCGTTCCATCTACAAAAGGAGTGCATCGCTATATTGGCACGTCATTCTTAGGGCTGATTATCATTACCTATATAGTTGGCGCTTACAAGATTGCTCAACAATTGATAGGTGAGGACAAGGAACTGCTTTGTTTTCTTGTCACTATACCTATATTTATAGGTGGATATGCTGTATTCGTATTGTTGCTTCATGGCATCAAGCAATGTCTTTATGCTTACTTCAAGAGCAACAGAAAGGAATTAAACAATCGAGCAGACCAAGAGAACATGGACGCTTGCATCATAAAGCATCTGGAGGATATTCAAAAGAAGTTGGAAACAAAACCTGCGGTAGAAACACCACAAAACAAAGTGGTTCCTGAGCCTGTACAACAAGAGCCTAAGGTTTCTGAAGCCTCAAAAGATTTGAAGCCACAGATTATATCAGAACTGGAGGAGACTCTTAAAAACGCACAGCGAGATTTGGCTCCGTTCATTCAACAACTGCACATTGACCGCACCCAAATGGCAGAAGCGAAAGAAAAGCAAGAGAAGGACAAACTTGATAAAATCCTTAGATATACTCGTCTTGTTTTCCTTCCACACGGATTCAGCGATGAAGAGCTTTTCCAGATTGAGGAAGCCGTTATAAGCTGCTTGTTCAATACAATGGCATTGTGAATTGTGTATCGGTGAAGATTGAAAAGAAGAAACTGAAGCAGACCGACCTAAAGAACTTTGCTTGGAACATCGGCCATCAATATAACATAGACTCCGAGGTGCTCGCTATGTTTGTAGTCAATCTATTCCATTCTTGGTTCAAGAATACCGAGAAGGGCACGATACAAAAGACGCTCCATAACACAACAGGTACATATTCAATTAAAATTGACGAGAATATCTTAGAGCATCTGCCAGAGTTGGAAGAAAAGGTGCTTGGCAAGAAACACAAATAACAGCAATCTGAAAATAATTGATATTATGTTCAATTAGAGTAAAACTTGTACAGCTAATACTAGTCGGTATAGTAAAAACAGAACGAACATGAAACAAAATAGATACAATGAATTATATAAAGAGTTGAATCCTTCCCTTAGAATGAAGTTGAATGCTATACGTATGAACTTACATGAGGGAAAGGCTTCTTGTTTAGTTGGTGCAGGCTTTAGCAAGAATGCCGAAATGGATGATGCCACTCATATGAAAGATTGGTTCGAGCTTGCAGATGACTTCTATGAGACTCTATATGGAGAAAAGCCAGACGATAAGAATGTAAGATATAAGAATGTTCTTAGGTTGGCATCTCAAGTGGAGGCATCCAAAGGAAGAGGGGAGCTAGAATCTTTGATTCAAAATTCTCTGCCTGATGAGCGTGTATATCCAGGACGATTGCATATCGAACTAATGAAATTGCCATGGTCTGATGTTTTTACTACAAATTATGACACACTGTTAGAAAAGGCTTTCATAGAGGCTGATAGGTATTACTACAAGGTAACAAATAAGGAAACATTATTGTACACGCCTCATCCAAGGTTGATTAAGTTACATGGCAGTTTTCCCGATATACGTCCATTTATTATAACCGAAGAAGACTATCGCACTTATCCACAACGATTTCCAGAATTCGTAAATACAGTGCGACAGTCTCTAATAGAAAATGTTCTTTGCCTTATTGGGTTCTCTGGTGATGATCCAAATTTTCTCAGTTGGATAGGCTGGTTGCGTGATGTTATGGGAGAACAGGCCTCTCCTGTGTATCAGATCACGTATAACAACCAAATGCACGATTCTAATATTCATCTTTCGCACGACCTTGGAATCGATGTCATCAACCTTGCAGACATAAAAAAAGTTAGTGGTTTCTCGGAAGCATTGGATTTTTTCTTGATGTATATAGGCAAGGAATATAAAACGGATTGGTCGGGAGAGTTAAAAAATGCCCATACATCAATACACATCGGAGAAAATTACGACGTCGATGCTCTTATAAAAGAAATGAGGATGATACGCGAATCGTATCCAGGATGGATTGTATTGCCAGCATCTCATATGCGTGAATTTTCCGACACGAAGGAATATATACCTTTCTGGACCAACATATATGCGAAGTGTGCTAATGATGTTATAAAGCAAGTGAATTTCTTGTTCGAAGTAAATTGGCGTATTGAAACTGCATTGGCATCTCCTGATATTGAATGGTATCTACAAGCTTTAAAACAATTGCCTTCAGAAGATGCAAATGGTTTGGACAATGCTACATATCAGAAGCTATTGGGATTAAAGCTTTCTCTTCTCAACACCTATCGTCTCAAAGGTGCAGATGATGATTATGTTCATCTGTTAGAAAACATTGAGACTCACATTTCTCAACTCACTTACGAGCATAAACGGCAGTTGAATTATATAAAATGTCTATATGCCATCTCGACATTGAATTATTCCAACGTTCAACAAGTTGTTGATGACTGGAGCCTCCGCTCATTTGATTATCAAGGCCACTTGTGGAAAGCCGGGATGCTGATAGAGATGGGGCAGTTGCGAGAATCCCAAGTAATGCTTCGTGACTTATTGAAGTCAGTGAAAAGGAATATTCTAACATCAAAGTACTCCGCACAGTTGTCTTCTGTTCGCTCTGCCATAGAACTCTTCCTATGGAGGATGGATTATATGTATTCCATGGATAAATCTAACTCAGACTTCGACTTTGCTGAGATTGCGAGAACTTGTCGCGACATGATTGTTAAAGAAGAAAACAAACCTTCGCATCACCAAATAACACATGGCTTCAATCTATTAGACACTGGTCAACAATGGAATTTTGGCGGAAGTGGATTTAGAGGAGATTATTATGGGGCGATTCGTTATTTCCGACTATATGAAAAGTTAGGATTCCCATTTGGTATGCCTGTAGGTTTTTCTTCGGAAGTTGAGACTAAGACTTTTATGATAGAGCGATTAATGCGTTATTATCCGAAGTATGCATTACAATGGATCGTTAGATGTTGTGAGACAAAAACTACAAATGCATTAAACCGTGAAACATTATTACATATTAGGCGAGAAGATGCTTGTGCGTTTTTTGACAAGTCGATTGCATCTTGCGAAATAGGTCTTGACCAGTATGCAGGAAGAATCCTACAGAAACGAGTTTTGACTTGTCTGTTGCCCATACTGGTAAAACTTTCAGTTTTGCTTACGCAGGAAAGAATGGAACGTGTATTTAATGCGCTTTGTATCGTATATCGTCAACATTCACGAAAGTATGATGGAAAACAAGTCCAAACTTTATACGACAACTTGTCTGGAGAATCGTTGAAACGCTGCCAGAAAAAAGCTTTGGAACAACCAATTTTGCAATCAGGCGTTAGAGAAGAAGATTTTAAAATGCCCAATTTGTTGAAAGATGAAATTGATTATTCTATAGAGGCTGGTAACATCGCCATGACAGGTTTATCGTCTGATGTAATTAAAGAGCAACAAGCAGCTTACAAAAGACTCAGAATTTTAAAACGGACAAAGAAAGATGATTTAACTTCTTCTGTTTTAGATACGTGCATTAATGTATGGAGAACAATACCGCCTTTATCTGATGATAAATTAGAATCTTTTTATGAGTTTCCTGCAGAGGAAAATACGATGAAATCCATAGCGGCTTCTGAGTTAGATTCGTTTTTGGCTACAGACTTCACAAATGAGAATTCTTCTGCCTTCATAGATAAAATCTCGAATAAATTATTCCGTCTTCAAATAGGCTTCCCTCGTTTTACAGAGGAACAACACTCGCTATTCTTGAACAAAGTAATAAAAATTCTTACAGAAAATGAAGATGCATTCAAAAAGGATGATTCAGACAGCTTCTTTGGTGGTTTTCGTCCTCACGTAGAGAAAATATTCTCATTTTTAAATTATTATAGTCAAATAGAGGGACTTCCTTCAAAAGACAATGATGGATGGCAATCGTTTAAAGGTGTAATAGAAAGATATCGTAAGCATGGATATCCGGTATTAACAATTATGACTCATTTATCATATTGGGGTGTATGGAAGACGGGGACAATCAAGGACTACGTGAAAAATGCCCTATTCTCAGATTCTATTTCGTTAGTACGTGATGCAGGTCAAGCTTTGGTTTACATGGCTTATAAACAAGGTTCAAGAGTTAACCAAACTATAATTAACAACATCATAAGCAAGGTGTCTTATGTCTTTAATGAAGATTCTCATACATATCTCCATATTATAAGGGGTGTTTTATTGAATAAGGGAGTAAGTAAAGAAGCACGTGTCATGTTAGAAGATTGGATGAGACATCTGCCTGACCGAATAGAACGTTGTTTGGTATCAGAAGAGATAAAAGACGATATTAGATATTATGCAAATCAAATCGCAGGAATCATGACGATCATTTGGCCCGACTGGACAGGTTTGAGTGCTTGGCAAACTTATATGGAAAAAGAACATATAAAGAATGATGTCAGAAACGGCTTTGAAATAGGAGTCCGTCTTGCTAATAGGAGTTAGAAGAAAAGGTGCCCGGCAAGAAACACAAATAACTAAGTTGTGGATTTCTATTTTTGTTTGGCTTTACAGTCTCTTTTACGTTCTCTTATCGTTCACGTGAATTTATAAACACCTGATACACAATAGTGTTTAGATTTGAGGAGGTGAAGTAATCTAAGAAGAATTTATAATATATTATTGTTGTTCGGTAAACGAAAAAATCAAGAGCTGAAAAAAGGGGAATAAATCCCGCTGGATTCTTCCCCAAAGTTACTATCTTTGTGTTGCTAAACAAAAACGATGGTAACCATGAGCAAAGATACTAATTTTTCCGGACATCCAGTACTAAGTCAGATAATAAAGTTGATAAACCGAGATAAGGTGAATGAATTAGCCACAACTACAAAAGTCAACAGATACGTGAAGAGCTTTGATGCATTTACGCATCTTGTAGTGATGATATATGCGGCATTGAGCGGAGCCAAGTCTATCAGGCAAGTTGTAGAGGGCTTTGAGGCCAACGTAACCCGCCTGAATCACTTAGGCATCGCCTATTTGGTGAGGCGCAGTACTCTGTCTGATGCAAACAAGAAACGGACAAGTCAATTCTTTGGCGACGTTTACAATGCCCTGTACGAACGATACTCGCCCCTTTTATCGGACAGCAAGGCTTCCAAGGCTCTTCAGAAGGGGTTGTACATCCTTGACTCGACCACGATAAGCCTTTTCTCTCAGATACTTAAGGGCGTTGGACGGACTCCTAAAAATAACGAGAAAAAGGGCGGTATAAAGGCTCATACGCTGTTAGAGGCATCTTGTGTACTTCCGTCATTTGTAGATTACTCCGCCGCTGCCATACACGACCACAGTAGAATGAACAGTATCTTGTCGCTCCCATCTGGATCATTCGCCACGTTTGACATGGGTTATGTAGATTACTGGATGTGGAAGCAATTCACAGACCATGACATCTTCTTTGTCACCAGACAAAAGGACAAAATGAGCTTTACTGTGATAGAGAATATAACATGTAGTAGCGATGATGACATTGTATCTGACCAGAAGATATCGGTCGTCTATCGTCATACTACGGAAAGAGAGCTGACCGAGGAGGAAATGAAACACAGACGAGGCAGGAAGCCAAAGAAACGTCCTACAGTTAAACAAACTGAGACGGGAATGTTAGTTCTCAGACGCGTCGTGAAGAAAACCGATGATAAGAAAGGGACTATTGCGTTCATTACCAATAATTTCAGTTTGTCAGCAAGTGAAATCTGTGAAATATATAGACGGCGTTGGGGGATAGAATGTTTGTTTAAACGTCTTAAGCAGAACTTTCCCTTGAAGTATTTCCTGGGAGACAGCGTTAATGCCATAGAAATACAGATCTGGTCGGTTATGATAGCCTATCTCTTGACAAGGGTTATCTCCAAAGAGGCAAAAGATAAGATGTCGTTTTCCAATCTCGTATGCGCTATCCGGCTTACAATGTTCTCCTATATTGATATTGTAGCCATGGTCGTAGACCCCTTACGTGCTTGGCGTGATCTCAAGGAGGCCCAGCGAAAGCAGGCTTTGGCTTACAATCCGAAATATATACAATTAAGCCTCTTTGATGACCTATAGGGGTTACTTTTCAGAAATAAGAATCATGTCCCGGTTTTGCTGGGGTTCCGAAAGCTAAAATCACGGAATCCGGGTTTTACCGGACAGCAATAATAATATATAATAGGGCATAGCTCATCTGAGCTATACCCTATTTATTTTTCATGAACTATTATATCCTATTTTCCAACATTTATCTTTTATATTATTGCATATATAGATAAAAATTACTATTTTTGTAGAAGATTAATAGAGAAACCAAGAAAAACTAAATACATAAATATGAATATTAAAAATTTTACGGGATTATATCCCCTTTCAAAAACACTACGCTTTGAACTAAAGCCAATAGGAAAGACAAAGGAGAACATCGAAAAAAATGGAATTCTAACGAAAGACGAACAGAGAGCTAAGGATTACCTAATAGTAAAAGGCTTTATTGATGAATATCATAAACAATTCATCAAAGACCGCCTTTGGGACTTCAAACTTCCTTTAGAGAGCGAAGGAGAAAAAAACTCACTCGAAGAATATCAAGAACTATATGAGCTTACGAAACGTAACGACGCTCAAGAAGCAGATTTTACAGAAATCAAAGACAACCTACGCAGCAGTATTACCGAACAATTAACAAAGAGCGGTTCTGCATACGATCGTATATTCAAGAAGGAATTCATCCGCGAAGACCTAGTTAATTTTCTTGAAGATGAAAAAGACAAAAATATCGTAAAACAGTTTGAAGATTTCACCACATACTTTACTGGCTTCTACGAAAATCGAAAGAACATGTATTCTTCTGAAGAGAAATCAACTGCTATCGCTTATAGGCTCATCCATCAAAACTTACCAAAGTTTATGGACAACATGAGGTCCTTTGCTAAAATAGCAAATTCTTCTGTTTCTGAACATTTTTCAGATATTTATGAGAGTTGGAAAGAATACTTGAATGTAAACAGCATTGAAGAAATCTTTCAATTGGATTATTTTTCAGAAACCCTAACGCAACCTCACATCGAGGTTTACAACTATATCATTGGTAAGAAGGTTCTGGAAGATGGTACAGAAATAAAAGGAATCAATGAATACGTAAATCTATATAATCAACAACAAAAAGATAAAAGCAAACGATTACCATTTCTTGTTCCACTTTACAAACAGATTCTCAGCGATCGTGAAAAATTATCATGGATAGCGGAAGAATTTGATTCTGACAAGAAAATGCTTTCGGCTATTACAGAGTCATACAATCACTTACATAACGTATTAATGGGCAATGAAAATGAATCATTGCGCAATCTCCTCTTAAATATAAAAGACTATAATCTTGAAAAAATCAATATAACCAATGATCTCTCATTAACAGAAATTTCCCAAAATCTTTTCGGTCGTTATGATGTATTCACCAATGGAATAAAAAATAAGCTAAGAGTTCTAACTCCAAGAAAGAAAAAGGAAACTGACGAAAATTTTGAAGATAGAATAAACAAGATATTCAAAACCCAAAAAAGCTTTAGTATCGCTTTCCTCAACAAATTACCTCAACCAGAAATGGAAGACGGTAAACCTCGAAACATCGAAGATTATTTCATAACACAGGGAGCCATCAACACAAAGTCAATCCAAAAAGAGGACATCTTTGCCCAGATTGAGAATGCATACGAGGATGCACAAGTCTTCTTACAGATAAAAGATACTGATAATAAACTTTCACAGAACAAGACAGCTGTAGAAAAAATCAAAACACTGCTTGATGCACTCAAAGAACTTCAACATTTTATCAAGCCTTTACTTGGTAGTGGTGAAGAAAATGAGAAGGACGAATTGTTCTATGGTAGCTTCTTAGCAATATGGGACGAGTTAGACACGATAACTCCTCTATACAACAAGGTTAGGAACTGGTTAACAAGAAAACCTTATAGCACAGAGAAAATAAAGTTAAATTTCGATAATGCACAGTTACTTGGAGGATGGGATGTTAACAAAGAACATGATTGTGCAGGAATTCTTTTGCGAAAAAATGATTCCTATTATCTTGGTATTATAAACAAGAAAACAAATCATATTTTTGATACTGACATAACACCTTCAGATGGAGAATGTTATGATAAAATTGATTATAAGCTTTTACCTGGTGCCAATAAGATGCTTCCAAAAGTCTTTTTTTCAAAATCAAGGATAAAAGAATTTGAGCCATCAGAAGCTATAATAAATTGCTATAAAAAAGGGACACATAAGAAGGGGAAAAACTTTAATTTAACAGATTGTCATAGATTAATTAATTTCTTTAAGACATCTATTGAGAAACATGAAGACTGGAGTAAATTCGGTTTTAAATTTTCAGACACTGAAACTTATGAAGACATCAGTGGATTCTATCGTGAAGTCGAGCAACAAGGCTACCGACTTACTTCGCATCCTGTTTCCGCTTCATATATTCACAGTTTGGTTAAAGAAGGTAAACTTTATCTTTTCCAAATTTGGAATAAAGATTTCTCCCAGTTCAGTAAAGGAACACCAAACTTACATACACTCTATTGGAAAATGCTCTTCGATAAGCGTAACTTATCCGATGTAGTCTATAAGTTGAATGGACAGGCTGAAGTATTCTATCGTAAATCTAGTATTGAGCACCAAAATCGCATCATTCATCCAGCTCAACACCCTATTACCAACAAGAATGAATTAAACAAGAAACATACCAGCACCTTCAAATATGATATTATCAAAGATCGTCGATACACAGTTGATAAGTTTCAATTCCATGTACCTATCACTATAAATTTCAAGGCTACAGGACAAAACAACATCAATCCAATTGTACAAGAAGTAATTCGCCAAAATGGTATCACACACATTATTGGTATAGACCGTGGTGAACGCCATCTTCTCTATCTCTCACTAATAGACCTAAAAGGCAATATCATCAAGCAAATGACTCTTAACGAAATCATTAATGAATATAAAGGTGTCACCTACAAAACTAACTACCACAACTTATTAGAAAAGCGTGAGAAAGAACGTACAGAAGCTCGTCATAGTTGGAGTAGTATTGAGTCTATCAAAGAACTGAAAGATGGATACATGAGTCAAGTGATTCACAAGATTACAGATATGATGGTAAAATATAATGCCATAGTTGTACTTGAGGATCTAAACGGAGGCTTTATGCGTGGACGACAAAAAGTTGAAAAACAAGTATACCAGAAATTCGAGAAGAAACTAATTGATAAATTGAACTATCTGGTAGACAAGAAACTTGATGCAAATGAAGTCGGTGGTGTTTTGAATGCTTATCAATTAACCAACAAATTCGAAAGTTTCAAAAAAATAGGTAAGCAAAGCGGATTTTTGTTTTATATACCAGCATGGAACACCTCGAAGATTGACCCTATAACTGGTTTTGTAAACTTGTTTAATACTCGATATGAAAGTATAAAAGAAACAAAAGTATTTTGGAGTAAATTTGATATCATTCGATATAATAAAGAAAAGAATTGGTTTGAGTTTGTATTCGACTACAACACTTTTACAACAAAGGCTGAAGGTACACGCACAAAGTGGACTCTTTGTACACATGGAACAAGAATCCAAACATTCCGCAACCCCGAAAAGAATGCACAATGGGACAATAAAGAAATCAATCTTACGGAATCCTTTAAAGCCCTCTTCGAAAAATACAAGATTGACATCACTAGCAATCTAAAAGAATCTATAATGCAAGAGACTGAAAAGAAATTCTTCCAAGAATTGCATAACCTACTACACTTAACACTTCAAATGCGTAATAGCGTTACAGGTACAGACATCGACTATCTTATTTCTCCTGTTGCTGATGAAGATGGAAATTTCTATGATAGCAGAATAAATGGTAAGAACTTTCCTGAAAATGCTGATGCCAATGGTGCATACAACATTGCCCGCAAAGGTCTCATGCTGATTCGACAGATTAAACAAGCAGATCCCCAGAAGAAGTTCAAATTTGAAACCATCACAAATAAAGATTGGTTAAAATTTGCCCAAGATAAACCATATTTGAAAGACTAATGGATGATTACATTTCCATAGCAACTCTCAATGACTACATCTTTTGTCCGTACTCCATATATCTACATAATGTATATATGGAGACGGATGAAAGTCTGTATAAAGCTACCCCTCAAGTAAAAGGTTCAATTGCACACGAAGGCATAGATAAAAAGACAGGTAGTACACGTAAAAGCGATTTGTATTCAATGCCAGTATATAGCGACCAGCTAGGAATAAGAGGAAAAATAGACATCTACAAGTCTGACAAGAAACAACTCATAGAAAGGAAAAATAATATCAAAAAGATTTTTAGAGGACAAATTTATCAACTTTGGGCCCAATACTTCTGTATGACAGAAATGGGTTATCAAGTAGAATTACTCAATTTCTACGAAATATCTACGAACAAGATGATACCTATAAAGATACCATCTGAAGAAAACAAAAAAGAACTAGAAATATTTATTCAACAGTTTAAGAACTATAATCCATCTGAAGATGTAATTACTGTAAACACCAATAAATGTTTACACTGTATATATTGTAATCTTTGCGACAAAACAACCTACGATAATGTTTACACATAAGGATATAGAAACACGTACCATCTTTGTGGTGAACTGTATAGAACATACACGAAGTCTACGAGTACAGAATGGAGAATTAATGCTAGAAGAAATTCTGGAAGACAAGAAAACCACGTTGACCAAATTTCCTTTCCAAAAGATTCTAGCATTATTCATAATTGGGCATATCACCATAACAACGCCTTTAATTGAAAAATGTAAAATACATGGGATTGCTTTGGTAGTTATGAAACCTAATCTACGGCCCGTGTTCTTTTGGTCTAACTCCGCAGAAGCAAACTATTTGCTGAGAAAACGACAATATGAATATCAAGATACAGACTTACATATTGCCAAGATATTAATAACAAATAAGATTTCAAATCAAAAGTCTATATTAGAGAAGACACGTAAAAAAGACGAATTAACAACACAAGCCATCAATCAATGTGAAGCTGCATTAACAACAATAGAAGACATTGAAAACTATAATTTATTGATGGGAATAGAGGGTTCGACCGCTAAGTTCTTCTTTTCAGCATATTATCATGAGTTCGACTGGAAAGGAAGGCATCCGAGAATGAAATGTGATGCATTAAATGTTACACTAGATATCGGATATACCATTCTTTTCAATTATTTGGAATCCTTTCTTCGAATGTACGGATTTGATTTATATAAAGGAGTATATCATCGTCTATGGTACCAACGAAAGTCCCTAGTTTGCGATATTATGGAACCATTTAGATGCATCATAGACCACACCACCCTCTTAGCTTTTCACAAAAAGCAATTTAAGGTCCAAGACTTTACCAGGATAAAGGGTGAACTACACTTAAAATATGAAAAAAGCTCTGACTACTATAACATCTTCTATAAAAGCTTAATAGATTACAAAATGGATATATTCAAATACATCCAGCAATACTATCGCTGTTTTATGGGGAGGAAATCTACAATAGAATATCCTAAATTTATATATTGATGAAAATAATTAGTTACGATATTTCAGATAATCTTTGGAGAGGCCGATTTGCCAAAATGCTGAAGGCACATGGAGCAATCAGACTACAATATTCCGTCTATGAAGTTGCGAATACCAATCGAGTCATTGACAATCTTGTCTCCAAAATTGAGGCATGGGCGAAACATTTCACAGCAGATGATAGTGTTATCATATTTGATGTCGATAAAGACAATTTAATCAAATATGGGAATGCAATTCACAGAGATAAACCTATAGTTTTTCTATAAAACAACTCTTAGTCTCTACATTTTTATCTTCAAACCCATAAATTACTTATAATCAAGCACTTAAACAAGCATACATAATACATTTTTCTATCAGGTGGGGACAATATGTGAATCAATAATCTCAAAAGTTCTTCCATTCTTCGCATATT
>NZ_KE384540.1:0-134359 GCF_000426565.1 Segatella albensis DSM 11370 = JCM 12258
GAACGAGGACATAATGGACATGGATATGCTATCATCTCTTGGATATCACCAAGCCTATAACGTGCTTGCTATCATCTTTCGGGATGTCCTCGAGATTTGTTCGGGATAAACATATATAGAAATAGGCTATATCTGCGAATTTGTTGATATAGCCTATTATATTATTGTGGTAGTTGCTGCCAAGTTATTATACAGTATCCATTACCTTCATGACCTGTCTCTGTACCTCCACTTGGACTAGGCATTGCAGAACCACCATCTATCATTACAGGATTAAGAAATACTTTACCACTATAATGATTAGGTTGATTTGTATGAATAATGTTTCCCTCTGTTGAAGATTCTGCAATAGCATCACATCCAGAATAGCCTGAGATAAAGGAAGAACCGCCAGATCCAGAACCAACTATAAACCGGTTAACGCCTCCTCCGCCACCTCCGTAATAACCACTTCCACCTCCGCTTCCCCAAGAATTTCCTCCAGAGAGGGAAACATTACCATTTCCGCCAATTCCAAATGTACCATCTGGACTGGAATTTTCACCTATTCCACCTTTACCACCTGAGGTTTGTGTGGCACCTATAGATACAGTATATGGATCGTGGGAATAATCTGGGTTCGACGAATAGAATCCATTTTGCCCAATTAAGCCACCAGCATATCCTCCATTACTTCCTGTATGAAAATGTTGTGCGCCTCCGCCTCCGGCTGCTACTATAATTCTTGATTTTAAGGATTTAAAGTCGTTCCAATCTCCGTCTATTAGTCGGATATCTGTAGCTCCTCCACCACTAAAAGCATTACAATCAATGCCAGCAGTACCTCCACCATTAAAGGTTTGTTCTCGAATTTCTTCTCCACTTTGACCGACATAAACAAAAACACTTTGATTATAAGGGAAAATAATCTTTCCTGAACAATATCCTCCTTTGCCACCATATACGGTATTTGTGTGACCTGTGGGTCCAATAACACTCATTCCATAATAGCTATTTCCTCCACTAGCTCCCCAGCATTGTATTCTATAACTGGTGCTTATAGGTGCCGTAAAAGTCTGCACACTTCCCGTGTGTTTGTACTACAGTAGCTACCATAAAGAAAATATTTAACAGCAGGAGAGAATATAATAAGAGTGTGTCAATAATCAAGTAGATATTGACACACTATTTATTATAGGCTTGGTGATATCCAACTGATTATTGCATATCCATGATCACGATGTCCTTGTTCTGTTCCACCTCCTGGCCTTGGAAATGTTTTACCGCCATCTATTGTTGTAGCATTGGTTAATCCACCGATGTATCCAGATCCACCACCGCCATGTGTCATGGTAGAGACTCCACCTTCACCAGAGCCATTTCCCCCATACCAACCACCACCCCCACAACCACCACCTTCATAACTATTTCCACCAAATCCAAATCCTCCTTGTATTCCGTCTGGTCCACAGCCTGTTTGAGTTCCTCCTGTATCACCTTTAGTTGTGGACATGGCTGCCTCTCCATTTTCATCCCAATACCAATAATGTGTTGGACTTCCTAATCCAACTTCACCGCCTCCGGATTGAAATTTTGAAAGATTAAAATCTGCCCATCCTCCATTAGAACCTCCACCTCCTGCAACACATATAACAGAAACTTTATTGTCTATAAGTTCTCTTAGTAGGCCTGTTGCTGTAGCTATATGGGTAGCTCCGCCACCACCTGCATTTGAGTCTTCATTTATGCCTCCTCCATTATAAGAGGTCCCGTCATCATAATAATTTTGATCTATACCTTTTCCGCCACAAACTATATATAATATCTGGTCTTTAGATATGTTTCTCCATCCACTTGTGTATCCCCCAGGAGCATTTTCATGGCCGCCCCAGCCACCTCCTTGAGCTCCCCAAACTTCCAGCTTATAATCTCCACTTATAGGCGCTGTAAATTCCTGCACACTTCCCGTGTGTCTGTACTACTAACGTGCTTAAAAAGAAAAGATTCAACAATAGGAGTGGAATAACGAACAAGGAGTGTATCAAAATCTATATGATGATTGATACATTATTTATATATCACACGTTCTTCTGTTGTTAATTATTTTCCACTTTGTAATATTCCCAGTACAAACACACGGGAAGTGTGCAGACTTTTACGGCGCCCTTGAATACCAATTATAAGATAGAATGCTGGGGAGCTAGTGGAGGAACAGGTAGGCCTGCAGCTTATACAAAAGGATATATTGATATATCTGAGAATTTCATACTATATGTTTATGTTGGTGAAAAGGGTAATCATCGTTTATCTAACTACGACCAACCTGTTAGTGGTACATTTAATGGAGGCGGTGGATTTTTATGTCCCTATCCTGATCTTAACAATGCCACAGGAGGCGGTGCAACAGATATTCGACTACAAAGCGGGAATTGGGATGATTTTAGTTCATTGAAATCTAGAATAATGGTTGCTGCTGGAGGAGGAGCTTTTATTAATGGAAGAATTCAAAGTTATGGTGGTACATTATCCAGCCTCGGTGAGGCTGAAAATCATTACCTAGATGGGCTTCATACTACTATATCACAAGGCGCTTCGCAGACATCTGGTTATAAGTTTGGAATAGGTCAAGATGGCGGTCGCGCAGGAGGAGGCGGTGGATATTATGGAGGATGTGCACATGGTAATGAAGGGGGATTGGTTGGCCTACGCGGTTCTGGCGGTTCTTCCTTCATTTCCGGGTATTCGGGTTGTGATGCCATTGCAGAATCTTCAACAGAGGATAACATAATTCATACTGGTCAACCTAACCATTATAGTGGTAAGGTATTTACTAATTCAGTAATGATAGATGGTGGCTCTACAATGCCAAAACCTGGAGGTGGTACAGAAACAGGGCATAGTGGTAATGGTTATTGCATAATCTCTTGGATATCACCAAGTCTATAACACACTTTCTTTTTCAATATCATTCTTCGGGATGCCTTCGGGATTCGTTCAGAACATACATATATAGAAATTGGCTATATCAGCGAATTTGTTGATATAGCCTATTATAATTATGGTAGTTGTTGCCAAGTTATGATTGCATATCCATCTCCACTATGTCCTGTTTCCGTTCCACCGTTTGGGCTTGGGAATGTTTGGTTGCCTGCAATAGTTGCCCCATTTGTTACGTCACCTACATATCCTGAGCCGCCAGTACCTGCACAATTAGAGTTCACCCCCTCTAATTGACTCGCATGACCGCCATATAATCCACCACCTCCACCACCATTTCCTTCGGCACCTGAACCTGCAGCTACACTTTTTGTTTTTCCATCTTGTCCTTGTCCAAATGCATATCCTGAAATTTGTGTTGCGCCTTCTATAGTGGTTCCCCCATCGGAGGTAGCATTTCCACCGCTTTCCCCTCCACCAACACCTGGAGTATTTAGTAATCCTCCTCCGCCACCAGCAACTAAAAGAAGTTCTAATTCGTAAAAGTCTTTGTAGTTTTTCAAGACTCCACGGTCTGTCGTTGCAATATGCGTTGCACCACCACCTCCTCCACCACCAACAATGGTATAAGTATAATCTCCTTGACATCCATTACCTCCTTTACCGCCGCCGTTATATCCACCATTTCCTCCAGTGTTACCTAAAATATCACCACCTTTTGACCCAACACATACATATAACTTATTTGATGTACTTAGACTCTTGTATCCGATAGAATATCCACCTAGTCCGCCATAATTATTCCATCCACCTCCTTGTGCTCCCCAAACTTCCAGCTTATAATCTCCACTTATGGGTGCCGTAAAAGTTTGTACACTTCCCGTGTGTCTGTACCTTTGAAGCTTATCGAAAGAAAATATTGGACAATATAATAAACCAAGAGTGTATCAATCATATAGACTATTGATACACTCTTTTTATTGTCATAGACTTGGTGATATCCACGAGATGATGCAATATCCATTACCCGAGTGTCCCGTTTCTGTTCCACCACTAGGGCTTGGGAATGTTTGGTCGCCGGCTATGGTAGCCCCATTTGTAATCAATGTTGTATTGATATGACCAGAGCCCCCTCCACCTGTACCAGTGAAAGGTGTTCCTCCGCCGCCATACCAGCCGCCACCACCTCCGCCGCCATAATCCATGTATCCTTCTGTGTATTCGATATATGCCCGGCCACCTTGTCCGAAACTTCCACTAATTATAATTACTGGGGAATCACCAACACTCATAACTCCAGAATAAGTTCCACCCGAATTTTGTGTTCCACCTGATGCTCCTTTAATTGTAGAAGTCAGATAAGTAACTTGCTCACCAGAACCTCCGCTCAATCCTCCGCCTACGCCAGCTCTTCCAATATCATTAGCTCCACCGCCACCACCAGCTACAAGCAGAACTTCAGATTGATAACTCTCATAGTTCTTTAATTCCCCACGATCTGACGTTGCAATATGTGTTGCTCCGCCACCACATTGTCCATTTACACCTCCCATACCGCCATTGTAGGCACTATAATAATCACCTTGTCTTCCTACACATACATATAGATTTCCTCCGCCATTATAATTGCCATAAGAATAACCTCCTTTTCCACCTATACCACTGTAATTTCTCATACCTTGTCCTCCCCAAACTTCCAGCTTATAATTTCCCGTTACAGGCGCTATAAAAGTTTGCACACTTCCCGTGTGTTTGTACTCCAGCAGCTACCAAAAAGAAAATATTTAACAGCATTCCTAGAGTAGGGGAGGAGGGCGTGTGCTCTTTTCCGCGAATTTATGCGTTTTATGCTGAAAGACAAAAAATAACATATCAAACTCATATCGTATAATATGAGAAAAAATATCGTTTTCCCCCTTCTCCTGAGAAAAGTGATATAATTGGGATATGAAATATTTCTTTACATCTGAATTAATTGAAATGTTTTGTTTATAGTGACAAACGAATAAATTTTGTTACTCGTTTGTTACCCGTTGCAGCCCCTGTATATCGGCAAAGTAGACCTATAATGGGAATGCCTTTGTTACCTGTTTGTTACTTTCTGAAGGCTTTATCGATACGATTCATCGCATTTTCCTTCTTCTTGTCTATGACCTTTGTGTATGTTTGCGTGGTAGTTATACTCCTGTGTCCCAGTAGTTTAGACACGGTGTAAAGGTCTACTCCTAAACTTAGTTCTAAGGTGGCAAAGGTGTGGCGGGCAACGTGAAATGTAACGATCTTGTTTTTGATGCCTGCCTTTTTGGCCCATCTTTTCACGTTGATGGATAGACTCGTTGATGGCATCTGTGGAAAAACGTAGGAATCTCTCTTCTCCCGATGTTTCGGTAGCCATTCTCTGGCTTCTTCTGAAAGCGGAATGGTGAGCCATCGTTGTGTCTTCTTTATTTTCTTGCGAATAATCCATTTGCGGTTCTCGTATAGTACATTACACCATTTCAGTTCGAGAACGTCACTTTTGCGTAGTCCCGTGAAACAGCTGAACATGAAGGCTTCTTTCAGTTTAGAATAGTCGCAGGGGGTATTGATAAGTTTCTTTAATTCCTTCTTGGTGAGATAGCATCGTGTGCTGTCTGGACGATGGGGCAGTTGCGAAGACTGAAGTTTAAGGATTGGATTTTCCTTGATAAGGCCTTGCCGATGTGCTTCTTTGATGACTGTACGGAAGATGCTGTATTTGAGATAAGCTGTTCCCGATGAAATTTGTCGCTCCTCCTTGATGTTTGGACGCAAATCCTTGGCCGTTTCCAAGTATTGGATGAATTGAAGACAGAAATCCTTGTCGATTTCGCATAGAGGCAGATCCTTGGCTCCAAAGATTTCAAGATGTGGAATAAGAGTGAGAATGGTTTGATACCTGCTCATGTCTCGATGGCCGGCATTGCGATAGCTCTCCGCATATTGCTGAATGAAATCGGATAACTTTACGGGGAGATGAGGCTTTTCGTGAGGTTTCATTGGGACGCCTCCATAAATCTCCATCATGCGTTGAGCCTGAATGTTCAGGGCTTGTCTTAGTACCTGTTGATTGTGTTTCTTACAATTCTCATCGACTTCCGGTACAAGATAGAGTCGCAGAAACTCATATTTCCTGATACCATTGAGGTAGATGTCTAGATATAAACTCTTGTTGTTTTTCTTTAAAGTCTTGTAACGTAGTTTTACAGGCTGCTTGATGATCGCATTGCGATAAGATATATTTCTTATGTAAATCATTTGATTGATTAATTTTAGTCACCCAAAAGTAGAATCTTTTTGATAAATAATAGTCACAAAAAGTATAATGGTTATTAAAAACGGCATTTTCTTGAGTTGTTTCTACTCTCGATAAAGGAAAATATATAATAAATAGGTTGTAACACCACTTTTTGAGGATAGTGTCGTAACAAACGGAATGTAAAGTTGATGTGTTTGAAATATCTCGTAATGTGGTTGCTATGCTTGTTGATTTCCTGAATGGTGGGGTCGAATTGTCCAAAGTTGCCCGCCCGCATGATCTCCTCCATCAGGAATCTACCTTCTTTCTCGTCCGGACTGACAAGGAGATGTTTTTCGTTGAGCCCTAACACTTGATTGACAATCCACGATAATGCACGGGCAAATTTATAATAGCCCAAAGACTTGATTGTGTGAATGGTTTCTTCTCGATCAACTTGCCAGATGCCAGAAACGGACGAATCATTTGAACTCCAGTCGACATTCTTCAGCAGGTAGTAATAATCGATGACCTGTCGAAGTCCAATGCCAGTTGAGAAAAGATGCTTGAAGATATGAAGAAGTTGGAACACAAGACAGAAGTCGGCTGTTGGCACATGGATGCTCCCGGCATCATCCATCAATTCTATCGCATGGTGGCATTCTCGGTCTGCCACCTTATTATAATATAGTTGCAAACGTCGGTTCTCAAAGAATCCCGGTAAATCGGAAGGGGTGAAATGTGCCTCTATGTCAACATCTCCATCATGGAAACCGATATGATAAGAGGTGAGGGAATCGATACGATACCGCTGTCGGAAATAATCGATAAAGAAATTCTTCCTTTTGGCGAGCGGCATATATTCCGGCGTCATCACCCAAATGTCGATATCTCCCGGTGTACGAGCTAAAGGATAAGGATAGTATGCTGCATTCGCCTGTCCTTTCAGAATACAAGTGCGGAAACCGTCAGCCTCGAGTTTTCTACTCACCTCGACAGCTTTCATGTTCATCTTCGTGTTGCGACTTTTGTATCTCATATAAGCACCCATCCATTTCTTAATCTGCAAGAAAGATAATTTGTTGCCCATCCATCCTATCTCTTCGAGAGCCTGATTATCCTCCAGAATCGTGTGTGCATAAATGCCGATAATCGTCTGTTTGAGCGCGAACGTGTAGAGACCATCCCAGTCGATATGGGCGACACATGAAGGTATCTCCTTGGTGGTGTCGAGACAGTAACCTAAGAAAGTGATGTATGCTTTATCGTTTTCCATGTTGTAAGTATTGTAGGGTTGTGTTTGACAAAGATAAAAAAAATAAATAAGACTGCAAAAGAAAAGACATGAAATTGCAATGAGCAATTCATGTCTTTGTCACGTAAATAAAAAGGTTGGCAAGTATTATAGCTATCTTCTGTCGATGATTTTATGTTCTAACACTTCATAGTCAGGACTGTCCAACAGCCAAGCTCGTTCATGTTTTACATTCAGCACCTCGAAATCGTATTGATCCGGTTGGTTAGGAGTTTGTACGAATATCAAAACGATTTACCCATATAGAGTTATCATCCTTATCATGGAACATCTTGGCAAAAGTGAAACAGAAATTATGAGAATTATGTGTATCTGTCTCACCTCTATTCGTTCTATTCGCTCAAGGATCAGACAAAAAGCACGCGGTAAGAACAAGATCTTCAAGAAGAGGATGCTTAGTCTCTTCTGAAGATATCTCTGGTATATACTTTATCCTCTACATCATCCAGACAACTGTCGTAACGGTTGGCGATGATGGCATGAGCCTGTGTCTTGAAAGCCTTGAGGTCGTTCACCACCTTACTACCGAAGAATGTAGTGCCATCTTCAAGAGTTGGTTCGTAGATGATGACCTTGGCACCTTTAGCCTTGATACGTTTCATCACTCCCTGAATGGAACTTTGACGAAAGTTGTCGCTATTACTCTTCATCGTAAGTCGGTAAACACCGATTGTTACAGCCTTCTCCTCCTCAGCTTTATAGTCGTTATCCTCGGAATAGCTATAATACCCAGCCATCTTCAGCACCTGGTCAGCGATGAAATCTTTTCGTGTACGATTGCTTTCTACGATAGCCTGAATCAGATTCTCCGGTACATCGGCATAATTGGCAAGAAGTTGCTTGGTATCTTTCGGTAGACAGTAGCCACCATATCCAAACGAAGGATTATTATAATGTGTACCGATTCTTGGATCCAAACATACGCCATCGATGATAGCCTGAGTGTTGAGGCCCTTCACCTCAGCATAGGTATCCAACTCGTTAAAGTAGCTCACGCGCAGAGCCAAATAGGTGTTGGCAAAAAGTTTTACGGCCTCAGCCTCCTTCGTACCCATAAATAAGGTGTCAATGTCTTCTTTGATGGCACCCTCTTTCAAAAGTTCAGCAAACAAATGTGCCTGATGCTTCAGATATTCAGCATCCGTGATCTTTTGGATAGCCTCTGTAAATACCTTCTCACAGTTTTCCATCTTTGGGTATCCTACGATGATTCTACTAGGGTAGAGGTTATCGTAAAGGGCCTTGCTTTCGCGCAGGAACTCAGGAGCAAAGAGAAGATTCATCTTCTTTATCCCCTTCTGAGCATATTGAACATATAGACTACGTGTATATCCCACAGGGATAGTCGACTTGATCACCATGGTAGCTTCCGGATTAACCTCCAGTACCAAGTCGATGACCTCTTCTACGTGACGTGTATCAAAGTAATTCTTTACCGGATCATAATTGGTTGGTGTCGCAATTACCACGAAGTCGGCATCCTTGTAAGCTTCGCGTCCATCGACAGTAGCCTTCAGGTTGAGATTCTTTTCGGCCAGATACTTCTCGATATAATCATCTTGGATAGGCGACTTATGTTGGTTCAGCATCTCCACCTTCTTAGGAATCACATCTACGGCAGTAACCTGATGATGCTGACTGAGTAATGTGGCAATAGACAGTCCCACATATCCTGTACCTGCCACAGCTATTTTAATATCATTTGTTTTCATCAATGTCTGATTTTTCAAACTCTATGCTTTTAATCTAAATGCAAATATACAATAAAAAATTAGGAAAACAACGATATGTTATCAAAAATGCTGTTGACGGTATAAGCCAGAGCAAAAGACTCAGTTTTTGGGTGCAAAGAACTCCGTGGGCCTACACAGAGGACGGGGCTACAATAAAAAACGAAAATTTCTAAAAAAACATCATATTTTTTTCTTTATTTGATATAAAAATTATATATTTGCTATATAAAACACGAAATATCGGATTAAACATCGCTTTGGATTGAAAAAACACAGCGAAAATTAAAACTTGGCAATCTTACGTTGCCAGACCACATGAAAAAGAACTACTGGATATCAGGGATCTAATATCATGACAATCGATACTAAGGGAAAAAATATATCATTCGTATTCATTTTATATCCATCTTATCACATGATGAGGTGACCCCGAGAAATGGGATAATTGTTGTTGATTTGTTGAGCGATGAGACTATTTCCTGTTCCAAGTGTTCTAGGAAGAATAGTTCGAACTACGAGAAGCCATGCATTTTTAGAGGTTGTAACAAACTTTATTTTAGGTGGATTCTGTTAGATAAATGGAAAAATAGTTTTAATATATGATTCAAGTGATAGAAAAGGCAAAATGCTGTGGTTGCAATGCGTGTGGAGATGCTTGCTCGAAACAAGCAATATCATTTAAGATAGATATAGAGGGCTTTTGGTATCCTGAAGTTGATAAAGATAAATGTATAAACTGCGGGATGTGTGAAAAAGTGTGTCCAATAATTAATATAGAGGAACTAAAGAAAAATGACCTGCCAAGGTCTGAGTGTTATGCAGCAGAACATAAAAACTTAGAAGTTATTTTTGACAGTACATCAGGTGGACTTTTCTCTGCTTTGGCCGATATTATGTATAAAACTGGTGGCTATGTCGGTGGAGCTGTTTTTAATGATGACTTTACTGTTAGACAATACATTTCGAACAATAAGAGTGATTTGCAGCGTTTGAGAAGTTCTAAGTACTTACAAAGTAATTCTGTGGGATTTTATCGACAGGTAAAGCAGCTCTTGGCTTCTGGTGAAAAGGTTCTTGTATGTGGAACTCCTTGTCAGATGGTAGCACTAAGAGCGTTCCTCCATAAGGATTATGAAAATCTCATAATTGCAGATTTTATTTGTCGAGGGATTAATTCGCCCAAGGTGTGGCTAAAATATATAAAGTCGTTTGAAGAACGTTATGGTTCACCTGTAGTGTATGTCAAAGCAAAATCTAAGGAATATGGATGGCGCAATCTAACACAAAAAGTAATACTTGCAGATGGTAGACATATTTATGAGACGAGGGAACAAAGTAATTTTACCAAAGGATATCTACAGACAAATGCTTATTGTCGACCATCGTGCTATGATTGTAAATTTAAAGGATTTCCTCGTATATCTGATATATCAGCTAATGTGAACTTCCACATAACAGCCTGATACTGAGTGTAAAACGAAACCACCGTTTCCAGAGTTATCAGACATTCATCAGACATCCGGGAAATTGAGCCTTTTCCGCTCATTTCTATATAAAATTACCACTTTTTACCCGAATATGCAAGAGCGTTAAGATTTCTTATCCCTTTAGAGTGAAGAAATGTTAATTTGAAGATGGCTGGTTGAGGTGATTGAAAAGGTGTTTGAAGGGAAAATGAGAGAAAATCGAGCAAAATCAGGGCTCGGACTGTTCTGAGAAAATCCGAGAGAAGTTGAAAAGCCTGTTGTTTGATGAGAAAACAAAAATACACAATAAAAAAACATTGTTTAACAAAAACAGAGGAAAAATGACAGAAGCTTGGCTTCTGACTAATGACTTGAAATAATATCTGATTGCACAGGTGGTCGTGAAACGATGCAGTTCGATACTGCCAGTCAGAACGAATAATCAGTTTTTATTATGAAGAAAGTAATGTTAGTTTTTGGTACTCGCCCAGAGGCTATAAAGATGTGTCCTTTGGTAAAAGAGTTCCAGAAACATACAGATGAATTTAAGACCATTGTTTGTGTAACAGGCCAGCATCGTGAAATGCTGGACCAAGTACTCACAATATTTGATGTTAAGCCAGATTACGACTTAAATATTATGAAGCAAGGTCAAGATCTCTATGATGTTACAGCTCGTGTGCTTACAGGTATGCGTGATGTATTTAAAGAATGCAAGCCCGATGTAGTGTTGGTTCATGGCGATACAACCACCAGCACAGCAGCAGCTCTTGCAGCTTTCTATCAGCAGATTCCTGTTGGTCATGTAGAGGCAGGTCTTCGCACACATAACATTTACAGTCCTTGGCCTGAGGAAATGAACCGCCAGATAACAGGTCGTATCGCTACCTATAATTTCTCTCCGACACCACTTTCCGAGAGCAATCTAAAAGAGGAAAAAGCCCAGGGGCAAATCTTTGTAACAGGAAATACAGTTATCGATGCCCTTCACATGGTGGTTGAGAAACTCAAGAACGATATAGCTCTTGCTGACGAGCAGATCAAGGTTCTGAAAGATGCAGGCTATGACGTAAGCCGCCTTGACGGAGGTAAGAAACTCGTACTGATTACCGGTCATCGTCGCGAGAACTTTGGTGAGGGATTTATTTCTATGGTTACTGCAATGAAGGATCTTTCTGAGAAATATCCTGATGTTGATTTTGTTTATCCTATGCATCTAAACCCAAATGTACGTAAACCAATTCACGAAGTGTTTGGAGAGGACTTGACACGTTCAAACTTCTTCTTTATTGAGCCACTTCAGTACCTGGAATTTGTTTATCTTATGGAGAAAAGTACTGTTGTTCTTACAGACTCAGGTGGTATTCAGGAAGAGGCTCCAGGCCTTGGCAAACCCGTTCTTGTCATGCGTGATACTACAGAGCGCCCAGAGGCTTTGAAGAGTGGTACGGTACATCTCGTTGGCACTAATCACGACCTGATTGTTAATGAGGTTAGCACCTTGCTTGACGATGCAGTGGCATACGAGAAGATGAGTAAGGCGGTGAACCCCTACGGCGACGGTAAGGCTTGCTCACGTATTGTACGTGCGCTCAATGGCGAAGCTGTCGACCGTTACGAAGTGAAATAGGTCCTTATTTAATTTAGAGGTTTCCCAGTTTTGATGTGAGGATTATTTACAGTTTTGTTTTTTAATAATATGATATGATGAAATGAATGTTGCTCAATCAGACAACAAACGTGTTGCAAAGAATACGATTCTTCTATATGGACGTATGTTTTTGCTCTTAGCTGTATCTTTGTATACAAGTAGGGTGGTGTTGTCTGCCCTCGGTTTTGAGAATTACGGCATTTATAATGTAGTTGGTGGAATTGTTGCGATGTTTAGTTTCATCAATATGGCATTGGCAAACTCAACCTCTCGTTTTATAACGTTTTCATTAGGGAAAGATGATCTTGATGACTCGAGACAGGTATTCAACGCTTGTTTCATTGTTCACATTATAATAGCACTTGTTATAATCCTATTATCAGAAACGGTTGGACTATGGTTTTTATACAATAAGATGGTTATTCCTGAAAGTCGAATGTATGCGGCTTTATGGGTATATCAATTTTCGGTTATTGCTTGTATCGCTTCAATCCTTTATGCTCCATTTAATGCAACCATAATTGCACATGAAAAAATGAGTGCTTTTGCATTAATATCAATTTTGGATGCATTCTTAAAGCTGCTTATAGCCTATTTAATTTCAGTGTTTAGGGACGATAGGCTAATATTATACGCTTTTCTTTTATTATGTGTTAGTATTACCGATATTATTATTTACTTAATATATTGTAAGCGAAAGTTTCCAGAAGTCAAATTCGAGAGAATAAAAAATAAGAATAATCCTGAAGAAATAATGGGTTTTGCAGGATGGAGTATGATTGGAAATTTGGCTTTTGTTGGATATACCCAGGGATTAAACATTTTGTTAAATTTATTTTTTGGACCTATTGTTAATGCGGCACGAGGAGTTGCTACACAATTACAAAGCGCTGTTATGGGCTTTGTAACAAATTTCCAGATGGCAGTAAACCCTCAGATTACCAAATCATATGCACAAGGAGATTTTAATCGTTTGCATACTTTAGTATATGCAAGTTCAAAATTCTCATTTTTCTTGTTGTATTGTATTATTCTACCATTATCAATAGAATCTAAATCAATACTTTCTATCTGGCTTGTTGATGTGCCGGATTATGCTGTACAATTTACTGTTTTGACTTTATTTGCTCGACTTATAGACACATTATCAAATCCAATAGGAATATCTAATAACGCAACAGGAACTATAAAAACTTATCAGATATTTGAGGGCGGATCACTATTGTTGATAGTTCCTATTGCATATTTGGTACTTAAATTGGGTGGCAATCCTACCTCTGTATTTTGGGTTCAATTGATTATAATGTATGCCGTCCAAATTTTGCGACTATTTCTTGTATGTGGCAAAATTAATATGTCAAAGAAAGAATATTGCAAAAAGGTATTATTAAGAATTATTCCTGTAGCAGTTGTGTCCGCAATAATTCCTCTGATGCTTCATCAACTCTTACCTTCTAGCATTGTATCAAGTATAGTTGTCGTTCTTATCTCAATAGGTTCAGTTCTTTTGTTTTCTTATTTGATTGGACTAGAGTATAACGAGCGTCTAATGCTACAAAAGAAGGCTATTGAAATAAAGAATAGATTAATAAGTCAAGAATAAACAGTGTTTTTTAAATGAGAAAAGTATATATTATAACTCAAAATGATTTGGTTTACTATCCCCCTATGCAGACATTAATTAATTTAATGCTGAAGATGGAGATAGAAGTGACTTTTGTTGGAACATTTTCTGACGAAAAATCAAGGAAAGAATTTGAAAAACTTGGAGTGTCTTTTGAAGATATTACATTGGATGAAACTGGGAATGCATTACAGAAGATAATCCGCAAGAAATACTATACAAAACAAATAAAAGAATTTCTGAATAAATCACGTATAAAAGATGAAGATTTGATTTGGTACGTATATTCTGGTGCAACAGTTTGTAGTTTGTATAAATTATTGAGGAATTATCATTATATTGTCCATTTCTATGAATTTTTCAAATCTATACATAGTTGGCGATATAAACTATTGTACCCATCGTATGACCTTGGTGCTTTCTTGTCAAAAGCTAAAGCAGTCGTTCATTGTGAATACAATAGAGCTCAAATATGCAGGGCGCTGTATGGTTTGAAACAGATGCCGTATGTAATACCTAATAAACCTTATGTTGAGATTGATAAGTTAAATAATATACCTACCGATATAAATGTACAATTAAATGACTTTAAGCAGAATATAGTAGGTAAAAGGCTTATAATATATCAGGGATATTTCAATGCAAAAGAAAGGCGTTTAGAAGAGTTCTGTCAATCCATTAATTTATTGCCAAATGAGTATGTTTTGGTGATCATGGGGAGGGGAAGTTCATATTTCGATGCACTAAAGGAAAGATACGAGTCTAATAGAATAATATTTATACCATTTATTCGCCCTCCATATCATCTTCTTTTTACTCAAAATGCATCTTATGGTATTTTAACATATTATCCACAGCAAAAAACATACCCTGGTGTAATTAATCCTTTGTACTGTGCTCCAAACAAAATATACGAATATGGTATGTTTGGAATACCTATGTTAGGAAATGATATCCCAGGCCTTAAATATCCCTTTAAGGAGTTTAATTGTGGTGAAGTTCTTACGTATCCTATTACACCCCAAAAAATTGCTGATTGTATTATGTTGATGGAAAATGAATATCAAAAATATTCGGAGGGTGCAAAGGCATTAAACGAATCAGTTAATATTGAAAGTGTTATTTCTGAGATACTTAATTCGATATAGGATAATATGTGATATTAATCTTGAATAACATGCTACAATTCTTATTCATAGGCTGGTTGTTATTTTTAATATTTGCCTCGTATGTGTCAAAGAAAAAGTTTGGTTTTATAACCAACCATTATTTCTTGACAAATGTATACTGGGCAATATGTTTGTATATTTCAATCTTTCATAATTATTATGTTCATCCCGTATCTAATGAGATATACTATATTTTCTTTATAGGCAGTTTTTTCTTTAACTTAACTCTTTTTACAACCAAAATCAAAAAGATACCTCAAACATTCGAATGTGTTAGTTATTCTGTAAAAAAAAGAAGACTTCTTGAAATAATTGCTGTGTCAGTTGTAATTCCCATGGCATATACTAACCTTGAGGCAATTATTTCAGGAGGTGAACTATGGAGAATGTACGAGGAGTATTGGATTCAAAAAGAAGAAAATGGATACTTGGAGGAGTTCCTGAAACAAAACATTATAACCCCAGTATCATTCGTTCTAATGGCGACTTGTTTTTTTGTTGACTATAGAGACAGGAAAAAAAATAGTGTAATAATTACGATTTCTATTGCTGTTCTACTTGCACTATTAAATATGTTGATGACAGCTGGCGGGCGTACAGGTCTTATGCAATTTATGTTTTTTATCTTCCTCTCTTATGTGGCTAGCTTTTATGTGGGGAATTCGGATGTGGTCTATAAAATAAGTAGAATAAATATAACAATTATAGCTCTGATTGGTGTTGGTGCTTTTTCTTTAGCGACGATTGGTAGAGGTGACGAGAATGTGTTTGATATTGTTGCTGAAAGAATTTCTTTATTCCCTGCGGTCTTTGAGGCTCATTATAAAACGACGAACGAGTGTCAAGGTTATGCTCTAGGATTGTCAATGTTTGAACAACCAATTTCTTTTATTTTATATCCATTTAAGCTTCTTGGAATGGATGTGAGTTTCGAGCGTATTAGTACAATAGTTGCTCAAGATATATGGACACCTGCAACAGAATGTCTCCATAATGCAGCTGCATCAGCCTACACTTTTTATATGAGAGACTTTGGCGTATTTGGTGTTGTAATTGGTCCATATATTGTCGGAAAGATATATAATTTGTTATGGCGTTTTTGTCGCAATGACAGATTCTTAATAGTTTTCTATTTTAGTGGTGTTTGTGCGACATGTTTTGATTCCACATATCCCTTCGCTCGTTGCTACTTCTTTGCGATGTTATTTGCTTTCTTTGTGCGTAATTTTTTGAAAATTAAATATAATGCAACAAACAAAAGATTTGTCGATAATCATACCAGTTTATAATGTGCAGGATTACATTGAACGCTGTGTGCGTTCATGTGAGGAACAGAACATTGACAGAAGTAGGTATGAGCTGATATGTGTAAATGATGGTTCTAAGGATAATAGTTTGGTGGCCTTAGAAAAATTATCTGATGAATATGATAATATTACCGTAATCAGTCAACCTAATGGTGGACTCTCATCTGCCAGGAATACGGGTATGCGAAATGCCAAGGGGAAATATTATATGTTTGTTGATGCAGATGATTGGATTGCGCCAAATTGTCTATATAGCATTATTGACAAATTATATAAAGAAAAACCTGACGCATTTGCAATATGTGCGGCAAACGTATTTGGCGATAAAATTGTGAGAAGAATGTCTTACAAAAATGAAACCCCTCTTGATGGGCCTTTGTTTTTAGAACATCTTAAATCCCCATGTGCACCATTTTCTATTTGGTCATCTTCATTCTTAAAAGAGAATAATTTATTATTTTATGAAGGTATCCTGCATGAGGATTCTGAGTTCACACCGCGTGCATATTATTTGGCAAATACGATATCTCGTACGAATGAATTAGTTTATTACGTTTACCAGAATCCAAATTCAATAACACGTACAATTAATCCAAAGAAATCTTATGATTTGGTGGAGATTGTGTGTGAGCATCTCTCAGATTTTTGTGAAAAGTCAGTGGCAGCTGAACATCAAATTATCTTCCACAAGATGATATCAATGTATATTAATAATGCTCTAGCGAATATCCTCAAATCAAACAAAGATGAACAACGTCTGTTAAACAAATGCCTATATAATCATAGGCACCTTTTTATACATTTGCGTGAGTCACCTCTTCTGAAGAATAGAATAGAAGGAGTACTGTTTTCGCTATTCACAAAACAATACGTATTTATTTATAAATTAATGAAATCAATTTAAGCAATGAAGCTCTGTTTGATTTATAATTATGCGCAGCACTATCGCACAAGTATATTTCGTTTAATAGACCAAGAATATAAATGTGATTTCTTCTTTGGTGATAGCTATCTAAATGTTAAGAAAATGGATTACTCATTGCTTAATGGTAAAGTAACAGAAATGCCAACTAAGCATATATTTGGCTGGTTATATCGCCCTGGGATACAGAAGTTATTGTGGAAAAGATATGATGCTTTTATTTTGCTGGGAGAATCACGTTCGCTTAGCACTTGGCTCTTTTGCTTAAGAGCAAGATTATTTCACCCACAAAAAAAGGTGTATTTTTGGTCGCATGGGTGGTATGGTAAGGAAACTAAGGTAGAAAGAATTGCAAAAAAGATACTGTTTAAACTACCCAACGGTGGCACTTTCCTTTATGGTAACTATTCCAGAGAGTTGATGATTAAAGAAGGGTTCAATCCTGATAAGCTATATGTAATCCACAATTCTCTGGCATATGATGAACAAGTGGCGATACGAAAACAGTTGACTGCATCTCCGATATATAAGGTACAATTTGGAAATGATAATCCCAATTTGATGTTTGTCGGGCGTCTAACTCATATTAAGAAACTGGATCAAATCCTTCATGCAATGGCAATGCTCAAAGAAAAAGGGCAAAATTATAATATGACGTTTATTGGAGGCGGTGAAACACTGGAAGACCTACAAAAACTAGCTTCAGAATTGGACTTAGAGAACGAAGTCTGGTTCTATGGCCCTTGTTATGATGAAAAGGAATTGAGTGGGTTGATTTATAATGCAGACTTATGCGTTTCGCCAGGTAATGTTGGCTTGACAGCCATGCATACCATGGTGTTTGGAACTCCAGTATTGACTCATGATGATTTTTCTCATCAGATGCCGGAGTTTGAAGCTATACATGAAGGCGAGACAGGCTCTTTCTTTAAGATTAATGACGTTGAATCACTAGCAGAAAGTATTTCCAGATGGTTTGCAGAGAAAAACGATAAACGTGAAGAAGTTCGCAAAGCATGTATGAAGGAGATTGATGAAAACTGGACTCCACAATTCCAGATTGGTGTTATTCAGAGTGTAATCAGGTAATGAGAAGATTATTATTATATGCAATAGGGAAGGTATATAGCCTTTTCTCGAGGTCAATTTCTTTTTTTTCTCAAGTGGAATTCTCGGAAATTAGTAAAAAAGCCAAAATATGGAGAAATTGTAAGGTTTATTATTCGTCAATTGGTGACTATTCTTATATTGGCGGTCATTGCAGGATAATACATGCCCATATTGGAAAATTCTGTTCAATAGCGGGTGATTATTCTCAAATCGGGATGGGTAAGCACTCTCTTGATTATATGTCAACGTCATCCCTTTTTACAGCAAGAATAAATGGGACTGGTAGAAAGTGGACCAGAAAACATGCATTTGAAGAATATGAGGATATTATTATAGGGAATGATGTTTGGATAGGGTCGTCTGTAAAAATTATGCCAGGTGTTCATGTCGGGAATGGGGCTGTTATTGGTGCCGGTGCTATCGTTACTAAAGATGTGCCTGCATATGCCATTGTTGGTGGTGTTCCTGCTAGAGTAATAAAGTATAGATTCTCAGAAGATGTAATAAAAATATTAGAAGAATCTCAATGGTGGTCTTTACCTGACGAGGTGTTGAAAGATAATATCGATTGCTTTCAGAATCCTCTTAATGAAGATCATTTGAGAAGAATTGTTGAAATCTCATATTTACAATCACATGTTTAGAGGTCTAGTGCTACGCCTTTCTTTTTTGAAGGCTTTGATCACGTATAGAAGAGTAGACTTTAGGGGATGGTGTATAGTGTTCTCATTCCCTAGAAGTTCGATAAAAATTGGGGGGGGCACTTCTGTTTTTTCCAGTTTCAGTAGTAATATGCTTGGGTTATACCAACGTTGTATTATTGTTGCTAGATATGGTGGGAAAATAGAAATCGGTGAGAATTGTGGAATCAGTGGAAGCACGATATATGCATGGGATAGCATTAAGATAGGCAACCACACAAGAGTGGGGGCGAATTGTAAAATAATAGACAATGATTTTCATCCTATAGAATTAGAATATAGGCACAAAGGGCTTAATGAACAACATACTCGCAGGGCTCCTATTGTTATAGGTGACGATTGTTTTATTGGAATGAACTCCATTATACTGAAAGGTACAACACTTGGAAATAATGTTATTGTAGGCGCAGGTAGTGTCGTTCATGGAACATTTCCTGATAATTGTATAATAGCCGGCAACCCAGCGAAAATTATAAAAAAACTCAATGAATAAAAAGAAGATATTAGTAGTGTCTGCAGTGTTTCCTCCGGAACCAGTAACGTCTGCTACGCTTAATTATGATTTGACCTTAGCATTGTCAAAGGAGTTTGATGTTACGGTAATTAATCCGCGGCCTTCGAGACCGAAGGGTTTTGATTTTAAAAATACACCTGCGGTAGACACAAACACTTTTCATCAGATTGTCACTGACACGTATGTTCAGCCCAAATCGTCATTTTGGGGAAGGATGCGGGAAAGTATAAGTTTCGGGAATGCTTCTGTAAAATATATAAAGAAACATCATGATGAAATATCTTTCATTTACAATGATGGTTGGCATTTGTTCGGTCTTTATCAAGTTGCTAAAACCTGTGTAAAATATCGTATTCCATACATTGTCCCGATTCAAGATATTTACCCAGAGTCTTTGCTCACCAAACTTCCTAACAGATTAGGAATTCATCGTTTAGTAAAAGCTTTGTTGGGATGGATTGACAGGTATTATATACGGCATGCTGCCGCTGTTAGAACAATTAGTGAAAGCATGGCGGATTACTTGTCCAAAACAAGAGGTGTGTCAAGAGACAAGTTCCTTGTTATTGCCAATTGGCAGAAGGATGAGGATTTTATCGATTGGAAAACAACATATAGAAAAAACGGTAAAACAGTCTTTATGTTTGTTGGCAACAACAATAGACAGGCTAACGTCGAGTTGATGATTCGCTCGTACCATAAAGCAGACTTGCGAAATGCAGAATATAGAATAATGGGTGGTGGAAACGAAAAGTTAGCCTGTCAGAAACTGGTAAAGGAATTGGGACATACTGATATTGTTTTTGGTGATGTTCCTGTTGGTGCCGTGGCAAAAGTGCAAAAAGAAGCGGATGTTATGGTGTTGGCTTTAAAAACAGGTACTGGGACACAAGGAGTACCATCAAAATTAACTGCCTATATGATGTCGGGGAAGCCGGTAATAGCGAGTATGGAATCTGAGGCTGATGCTGCAAAAATGATTATAAAAGCTGAGGCAGGGCTTGTAACCCCCGCTGATGATGAGACTGCTTTGGCAGAATCATTTAGAAAGATGGCACTGCTGAACGTGAATACTTTGTTATCGATGGGCAATAATAGTAGAAAATATGCAGAGATGCATTTATCACGCGAGTCTAATTTACAGTTGTTGACAACAAAAATAAAAGATATAATACGGCAATGACAGAAACACAAATGCACGGCTTTAGGGCAAGACTAGACTATGCTCTAAAGCATAATTATTTCATCAATAAGACATTCCGAAAGTCCATGAGCGCGTTTATGCGAGTGTGGGGATGTTTTGTGCCTATGGATGATAAGATGATTATCTTTAGCGGTCATACACGTAAGTATAATGATAGTCCTCGTGCTATCTATGAATATATGATAGCACACCCAGAGTTTAAAGACTATAAGTTTATATGGGCGTTGGAGGACCCGGAGCATGTGGATGTGCCTGGTCCAGCTATTAAGGTTAAGGCAGATACACCAGAGTACTTCAAATGCACGCTTAAGGCCAAGTATTGGATTACTTGTGTGAATATTGAACGTAGTCTGCATTACAAGAAGAAAAAATGTGTTTATCTGAATACTTGGCATGGAGTAGCGTTCAACTGTATAGGCAATGCTGCTGGTGGAAGAAAGGACTATGACTTTAGTCATATTGATCTCTTCTGCTATGAGAGTGAGTACCAGAAGACGATTTTCAAACGTGACTTTAATGTGAGAGAGGACGCGTTGATACCTTCAGGTCTTCCCCGTAATGACGGTCTATACCATGTGACAAATGATGAGGTCGTTGCTATCAAGAAAAAGTTAGGTTTACCTTTGGATAAGAAAATCTTGATGTATGCCCCTACTTGGCGTGACAGTTACGACAAGGGAGCATCATACGCCATCAAACCGCCAATGGATTTACAGAAGTGGGAGGAGAAGCTTAAAGATAAGTATGTCCTTCTCTTCAGAACTCATGCTTATACTACCAAACTACTAGGAGTAGAATTTGATGATTTCTGCTTGGATTATACTTCCTATCCAGTCATCAACGACTTGTTCAAGGTAGCAGACATTCTTATTTCTGACTATTCTGCTTGCATTGCGGACTACTCTATTCTGGAACGTCCTGTTATCTGCTTTGCGTACGACTACGATGACTATAAGTCAACCCGTGGCTTATATATTGACTTTGCTAAGGAAATGCCCAATGGCATACTTGATACAGAGGACAAAGTGATAGAACACATACTGACAATGGACTATCAGAAAGAGTGTGAGAAAACAAGAGATATGGTGAAAAACAAGTTCACATACCTTGGCGGTCATGCAACTGAAATGTGTGTTAAAAAATGTTTAAATAAAAATACGATATAATGATCAATTTTACAGTTGGCCCAGTACAGTCAAGTAATGCAGTCCGGGCTATAGGTGCAGAGCAAGTGCCTTATTTCAGAACAGCAGAGTTTTCTGACTTGATGCTTGAGAATGAGCAACTGCTAAAGAAGTTTGCAAATGCTACAGAGGATAGTAAGGCTGTCTTTATGACTTGTTCTGGTTCTGGTGGCATGGAAACAGCCATCATGAACTGCTTGACTAAGGATGATAAAGCTCTTGTTATTAATGGCGGTAGTTTTGGTGAGCGTTTTGTAGAACTTCTGACACTCCATGAGATTCCTTTCACGGAGATTAAGTTGGAACATGGCAAAGCATTGAAACTAGAGCACCTTGCCCCTTACGAGGGTAAAGGATATACTGCATTCCTGTTGCAAAAGCACGAGACTTCAACAGGTGTCCATTATGACATCAATCTGGTAAGTGACTTTTGCAAACGCAATGGCTGCTTTATGATAGTTGACACTATCAGTACTTTCCTGTGTGACCCCTTTGATATGGCAGCTCTTGATGCTGGTGTGATGATTACCGGCAGTCAGAAGGCATTGGCTTGTCCTCCGGGCATAGCATTGATGATATTGGCTCCTTCTGCGTTATCACGTATTGAAAAGACCAAATGCTGCTGTCAGTATCTGGATTTAAAGTTGGCATTGAAGAACCAGGAAAGAGGACAGACACCATGGACACCAGCGGTAGGTGTATTGCGCCAGATTAATGTCCGCCTAAAGGAGATTGATGCTATGGGTGGTGCTGAGGCTGAGATTAAGCGCACAGCAGGCTTAGCAAGCTACTTCCGTAATAAACTAAAGGAATATAACCTGCCATTTGAGATTATTAGTGAAAGCCTGAGTAATGCTGTAACACCGCTGCATCCCACTACACAGTCAGCCTACGAGATTTTCCTCAAAATTAAGGATGAGTATGGTATGTGGATTTGCCCGAATGGTGGTGATATGAAAGATACCGTATTCCGTGTTGGACATATTGGATGCTTGACAGAGGTGGACTATGATAAATTGATTGATGCATTCCTTGATTTAAGGGAAAAGAAATTCATATAATGAAGAAGGTTATCACATACGGCACATACGATCTATTCCATCAGGGGCACTATAACCTCTTGAAACGGGCAAAGAATCTGGGTGACTACCTCATTGTGGGCGTCACTACGGATAACTTTGACCTGGAGCGAGGCAAGATGAATACCTGCAACAATGTGATGGAGCGTATTGAGGCGGTAAAAGCCACAGGTCTTGCAGACCAGATTGTTATTGAGGAATACCGTGGACAGAAAATTGATGACATCCAGAAATATGGTGTTGACATATTCGCTATAGGTTCAGATTGGGAAGGGTATTTTGATTATTTGAATGAGTTCTGCAAGGTGGTCTATCTGCCCAGAACAGAAGGAATATCCTCAACCCAATTACGCAAAGAGCGCCCTACCGTCAATATAGGTGTTATTGGTACGGGTAGCATTGCTTCGCGTTTTGTTCCTGAATCAGACAATGTGAATAGTGCTATTATTACAGCTGCATACAATCCAAATTTGACAGAGAATACAGCCTTTTGCGAACAGTTCAAGGTGCCTGTTACTGCTCATAGTTTGGATGAGTTGTATAAAAACTGTAATGCGGTATATATTGCATCTCCTCATTACACTCACTACGAGTATGCCAAATCTTCGTTGATGGCCGGTAAACATGTCCTATGTGAAACCCCCTTTGTGTTTTCTAAAGATCAGGCAGAAGAGTTGTACCAGATTGCAGAAGAGAAGAGCCTGGTGTTAATGGTGGCATTAAAGACGGCTTATACGCCTGCATTTGGTCATTTGTTCTCTCTATTGAAATCGCGTGTTATTGGCGATATTGTTGAGGTGAATGCATCTGTCACCACGTTGACAGATGAGAAATCAGAGAAACTTGACAGTACAAGGATAGGTGGAAGTATGAGTGAAAATGCATGTTTCCCGCTTCTTCCGATTTTTAAGTTCTTGGGAACAGATTTCCGTAATATCAACTTCTATAGTAAAATGAAGAATAATGTGGATATGTTCACCAAGGCTGTCTTCCGTTATGACCATGCCGTTGCATCTTTCCAAGTTGGGCTTGGTGTGAAAACGGAAGGTTCGATGACAATAGCTGGTACGAGGGGGTACGTCTATGTTCCAGCCCCCTGGTGGAAAACAGATTATTTTGAGGTTAGATATGAAGACCAGAATCAGAATAAGAAGTATTTCTATCCTTTTGTTGGGGAAGGCCTTCGTTATGAAATAAAGGACTTCGTTGCCTCTATTTTGTCCAACGGTTCATGTTTCAGCAAAGTGTCCAAAAATGAGAATGTGAAGATGGCGGAAGTACAAGAAATGTACATAAAAGGAAATAATTTGTTTAAAATCTGATGAAGAAACTTCTTTTTACGGGGGCCTCTGGATTCTTGGGGTACAATATACGCCCCATATTGGAAAGATCGTATGATGTGCACACTATCGGATTGACTGATGATGATGACATCAAGATAAATATTGCTAAAGAGGTACCACCTATTAATACCCACTATGATGTGGTATTGCATGCAGCGGGAAAGGCTCACGTAGTTCCTAAGACAGAGGCAGAGAAACAGGTGTTCTTTGATGTAAACTATCAGGGAACGGTGAATTTGTGTTCTGCACTTGAAATGGCTGGAAAACCTAAGTGTTTGGTCTTTATCAGCACAGTGGCGGTATATGGATGTGAGTTTGGAGAAATGATAGATGAGTCGCACCCCTTGAATGGAGATTCGCCATACGCCAAGAGTAAAATTATGGCAGAGGAGTATCTGACACAGTGGTGTTTAGACCATCAGGTAAGATTGGCTATTCTCCGTCCCTCTCTTCTTGCCGGAAAGAATGCCCCTGGCAATCTGGGCGCGATGGTGAACGGTATCAAGAAAGGATTTTATATGAATATTGCCGGCGGCAAAGTTAGAAAGAGTGTGTTGATGGCAGAAGACATAGCCCGCTTGCTTCCTTTGTTGGAAGAAAAGGGTGGTATCTATAATGTCTGTGATACCAGACAACCTACTTTTGGTGAGATTTCCATGTCGGTAGCCAAGCAGTTGGGGAAGCGAAGGCCTATCAATATTCCGTATTGGATGGCGTGGTGTATGGCCAAGGTAGGTGATTTGCTTGGTAACAAAGCTCCTATCAACACCTATAAGTTGGAGAAGATGACCAAGAGTCTTACTTTCTCTAATGAAAAGGCTCGCAGGGGTCTAGGTTGGGAGCCGTTGGATGTGCTGACAAACTACAAGATTTAGTGAGGAACCATTATATGAAAGAGAAGGACATATTTTTCAATCTTATCAAGTTGGGTATAGGACATAATGCGGAACCCATTCTTGATGAGGTGGATTGGACCACAATAGAAGCTCTTGCGGCAAAGCATGGGCTTTCAGCCATTATACTTGATGGCATCAATTGTTTATCTGAAATTGCCAGACCTCCAAAAGAGGTGTTGTTACAATGGATAGGGTGCACCCTTCAAAGCTATGAATATCGATATACATCATATCAGAAAGCCATAGCAGAATTGGCTGGCTGGTATAACGCCCGCGAGTATAAAATGATGGTGTTGAAAGGGTATGCCTGTAGTATTGACTGGCCTAAGCCTGAGCACCGGCCTTGTGGAGATATAGATATCTGGCTGTTTGGAAAACAGAAGGAAGCTGATGCATTATTGGTAAAGGATAAAGGCGTTATTGTAGATACGTCTCATCACCACCATACTGTATTTGACTGGGGTGGTTTTATGGTGGAGAACCATTTTGACTTTATTAATGTGCATCATCATAAATCTAATGCAGCATTTGAATCTTTATTGAAAGAGCAAGGTCAAGATGATTCCTATTATGTTGAGGTGGAAGGTGAGAAGGTATATCTGCCATCACCCAACCTGCACGCACTTTTCTTGCTTAAACATGCTTGTATAGAGTTTGCTGCATCAGGGTTAAACTTGAGGCAGTTGCTAGATTGGGCATTCTTTGTAAAGGCGCATGGCCGCAAAGTTGAATGGGCATGGTTGGAAAATATCCTAGAACAATTTGGTATGAAACGTCTTTATAATGTTTTTAATGCCATCTGTGTAGGTGATTTGGGCTTTGATGTATCTTTGTTTCCTGAAGTACAATTCGATCCAGATTTGAAAGATAAGGTGCTAAAAGAAATATTATCCCCAGCCATTGCTAATGATAAACCGAGAAAACTGTTTCCAAGGATTATTTGGAAATGGCATCGCTGGAGGGCTAACGAATGGAAGCATAAGTTGGTATATAAAGAGAGTATGTGGAGTGCCTTCTGGAGTGGCGTGTGGGGACATTTGTTGAAACCGAAATCAATATGAGTGAGATAGAAGAACGTTTAAAAGAATTTATGGAGCAGGAAGTAAAATCGTGCACAATGGATTTTGGAGGCATTACACCACTATACGTTTACAGGATGTGGGGAGGAGCAGTGACAGTCAATTATTATATGGCAACGGGTCTTAAAGAGTTGTAATCTATGATTTATGAATGTATAAAAGATTTAATATATGTGGAGAACGTATTTAATTATAGTGATTGTTTTATTTGCAGCAGAGCTGATTTATTTCCGCATTGCTGATAAATATAATATCATCGACAAACCTAATGAGAGGTCGAGCCATTCGAGTATTGTACTTCGTGGCGGTGGCATCATATTCATGATGGTGTTGTGGATATGGACTGCATTCTATGGATTCACTTATCCGTGGTTTGTTTTGGCGGTAACAGTAATAGCTGGTATTAGCTTTATTGATGATATTCGGTCACTTTCTGATAAGGTTCGATTAGTAGGGCAGTTCGCTGCTATGCTATTGATGTTCTATCAGTTGGGTATGCTACATTGGAACATGTGGTGGGTGGTTTTACTTGCACTTATTGTATGTGTAGGCGCATCTAATATCATCAACTTTATGGATGGAATAAATGGAATTACTGGTGCTTATGCTTTTGCATCATTGATACCATTGTATCTGTTGAACGAACACATGAATTTTGTTGATTCATCGTTAATTATTGCAGTTGGATTAGCTGATTTGGTATTTTGTTTATTCAATTTCCGTCCAAAAGGTAAGGCTAAATGCTTTGCAGGTGATGTGGGATCTATAGGAATTGCTTATATCCTTCTGTTCTTGATAGGTGCATTGATTATGAAGACAAAAGATGTAACATATTTGATTTTCTTGCTTGTATATGGAGTAGATGGTTGTTTAACAATATGTCATCGCATCATATTGCATGAGAATTTAGGAATGGCACATCGTAAGCATGCGTATCAGATTATGGCTAATGAATTGAAAATAGGGCATATGAAGATCTCATTGCTGTATATGGGGATGCAATTGGTCGTTAGTTTGGGCTTTATTTATTGTTGCCCTAATACGGTGTTGGCACATTGGATATATTTGATATGTGCTGCATTGCTTTTGGCTTTGGGGTATGTGATGTTTATGAAGAAATATTATCACTTGCATGAGGAATATTTGAAAGAAATTAGGAAAAATGAATGATGTGCGCATATCGCTCAATTCTTCTACAAAGGTATCTTTATAAGATAGTTTTTACAATATTTAAACCTTATCCGAGAATTGTTAAAAGAAAAAGTGCCCACCTTTTTGCTCTATCTAGAACATCTGGGAAGCATGATGCCCTGGAAAACATGGAAAACACCTCCTCAAAAAGGTCGACTTTTTGAATGAAGTTAACTTCATCGGCTTACGAAGTTAACTTCGTAAGCTTACGTGAATAGGTATGTTGCCTTGTGTAGTTAACTGAAAAAGCCGATTTTTCAGTATTTTTCGAGGATAAAACAAGATGTAGAATTGCAACCTATTGATAACTAGGTGGTTACGTTTTGCTCATATTTTTAATATTCGTAATCACTACATCATTAATTCTGAATTCGCAAATTATGAGCATCTTTTGTCGATTGTAGATTAAGAAATAAAAAATAATTTTAACGTTTGAGGTGCTTCTGTTATGAACCGTGCATTTCTACAGAAAAAATTCTGTAAAAGTATTGAAGCGCTGATACAAAATTAATTGATCTTTGGGAGACTTCGGTCTCCCTTTTTTAATTTATTGTGTTGTTGATTGAAAGTTCAATATTTTGTATATCATCTATTAAATTCTTTTGTGCTTTCAAGTGTAGATTATATAGTAGAATTCTTATCTCCAAATGCGTTTTTATCTTGAAAAAAGCTTAGGATCCTGCAAACTTATTTGGTTGTATTAAAATATTCGAAAAAAATAACATAAAATAGTTGGAACTTAAGAAAATAATATATAGATTTGCCATATAGCATTACTTATCATTCGATTTAAACATTTAATTACTTAAAACACATGGGACTGAATCACTTAATATGCTGGTACTTTAAGAAAAACTCTTTGCCATATTGGTGTATTTTATTGCTCGATATGTCAATTGTTATGGCATCGGGAATTATCATGTTTTATCTTTTCCGACATGGTATGCAAACGGCTACACATTTTTGGGAACTTGTGCATTCTATGTTTATCTATACGATACTTGCAATGATTGGATTTAGACGTTTCCATACTTATTCTGGTATCTTTAGGTATTCTTCGTTTGTTGATTTGAAGAGAGTCGGGTATGCCAACTTGATGAATCTGGTAATTGCTCTTGTGCTTCATTATCCGTTATATAGGTTGCCAACGAGTTTTTTTTCTAATCTGAATGGTCGTGAAATTATTGGATTGTATTTCATTGCTACTGTAGCGATGTGGGCTGTACGTGTGCTGGTAAAAGAACTTTACGATCTGGCCTTCCAAGATGAAAAAACCATGCGGGCATTGATATATGGCGTGTTGGATGGTGGTGTGATGCTGGCTAAATCGATAAGAACAGAGAAGCCTAAGAGGTTTGATTTGAAAGGATTTATCTCGAATCAAGAGACTTTGATTCATCATAATCTAATGGGGGTAAGAGTGTTTGATGCAGATGACTCTTTGAAAAAGGTGATAGAACAATTGGGGATAGAGGCTTTGCTGGTAGCGCCACAAAGGAATCAACAATTTCGTAAGGATGAAAAACTGCAGAATTTCTTTATCGATGCTGGTGTGAAGATCTTTATGATCGATGAGGCTAAGGAATGGGTAGCTGGGTCGATGACACAGGGACAAGCACTACAAGAGGTGAGTGTCGAGGATTTATTGCCTAGGAGTGAAATAAAAGTAGATATGGAGAGTGTTGCTCGTGAACTTACGGGGAAGCGCATTATGATAACGGGTGCTGCCGGCTCGATAGGTTCGGAGATTGTTCGTCAGGTGGCACTCTTTAAACCGGCTGGCATGATGTTGATTGATCAGGCTGAAACACCGGAACATGATGTGAGATTGATGATGGAAAAACAGTTTCCGGAAATCCCTGCAAAAACTGTGGTGACATCGATTACGAAAATGGATAGGATGGACCGGATTTTCCAAGACTTCCGCCCAGACTACGTATTTCATGCAGCTGCATATAAGCATGTGCCAATGATGGAAGATAACCCTTGTGAGGCTGTGCAAAATAATGTTTTAGGTACGAAAGTCATTGCAGATCTGAGTGTGAAATATGGTGTCAAGAAGTTTGTGATGGTGAGTACGGATAAGGCCGTGAATCCAACGAATGTGATGGGATGTTCGAAACGTATCTGTGAGATTTATGTGCAGAGTTTGAACAAGGAAATTCGTGATAATGGCAAGGATGGTGTCCTGACGCAGTTTGTTACCACTCGTTTTGGTAATGTGTTGGGAAGTAATGGTTCGGTAATTCCGCTGTTCAGGGAACAACTGAAACGAGGTGAACCACTTACTGTAACACATCCTGATATCATTCGTTTCTTTATGTTGATACCGGAGGCATGTAAGTTGGTACTAGAAGCAGGAACGAAGGGTAATGGTGGCGAAATCTTTGTCTTTGACATGGGAAAACCTGTAAGAATTGCAGATTTGGCAGAGCGCATGATAAAACTGAGTGGCGCAACGGATGTAGAGATAAAGTATACTGGTTTGCGTCCTGGTGAAAAGTTGTATGAGGAAGTACTCAATGAGTTAGAAGGTACGAAACCTAGTTTTCATGAAAAGATTCGCATTGCTTCGGTTCGCGAATATGATTACCAAGAGGTGAATCGAGAAATCCAGCAGTTGATAGATGTAAGTTGGCAGTTTGATGATATGGAAACTGTCAAGATCATGAAACGGATAGTACCAGAATTTAAGAGTAATAATTCTGTGTATGATGTATTGGATAAATGAAGGAAGCCTTGCGAAGAGCAAGGCTTTTTTCTTTATGTTTATGTGTGGTTTTATTTTTTTTTGTATCTTTGCCGGTAAATAATTTGTAAAATGGAAAATACGAATATATTACCATTACTATTTGAACCAAATCTACATGAGACCGTTTGGGGCGGTGATAAACTATGCCAATGGAAAGGCCTTGATGCACATAGTCTGCCGGTAGGAGAGTCTTGGGAGGTTTCGGCCGTTCCTTCAAGTATCAATATTATAACTAATGGACCGTTTGCTGGTCGCGATCTTGTTTCACTTATAGAGGAATATCCTATAGAGATTCTCGGTGCCTCTGTAGCCGAAAAATACAATAATAAGTTGCCATTATTGGTGAAGTTTATTGATGCTCATAGAGATTTATCTATTCAGGTGCACCCTAATGATGAAATGGCGAAAAGAGTGCATGGCAAATTTGGTAAAAGTGAGATGTGGTATGTGATAGACGCAGAACCTGGAGCTTATCTGTATGCCGGATTTAGTCATGAAATTAATCAGGACGAATATCGAAGGAGAATTGCTGACGGAACCATTACAGAGGTGTTGGCAAAGCATGAGGTGAAAGCCGGTGATGTGTTCTATTTGCCAGCGGGCAGGGTGCATGCCATCTGTAGTGGCATCCTATTGGCTGAGGTACAGCAGAGTAGTGACCTTACCTATCGTATCTTTGATTATAATCGTCCTGGTATGGATGGTAAACCTCGGGAATTGCATACTGATCTAGCAGCAGAGGCTTTGGATTTTCATGTAGAGGATGATTATCGTACTCGTTATGTGGAGGTTGATAATCGTGCAAACTCGGTATTGTCGACACCTTACTTTAGTGTACGGGTTGTTGACACAGAAGAACCTTTCCATCGAGATTTGATAAAATATGATAGCTTTATTATTTCGATGTGTCTGAAGGGTAGTTGTAAAATTCGTATACGGAGTAATGGTCAAGAGGTGGAATTAAAAGAAGGCTATAGCTGCCTGATACCTGCAGTTATAGCCGACTATGATATTCTTCCTGTTGGGAATTGTAAACTTCTAGATGCATATATCGATAACAAACAGCGCGATCTTGGTAGTGCTATCAGTAGATTTTTGCATCTTTCGAAGAAATGATTTGTGATACAATTGGTTGGGGTGCCTTAAGGGTATCCCCCCAAGCGGTATCTATTTCCATGTTGCTGTTATCGGCATCTTTTATTACAATACCTCTATATAGGGTGGTATGGTCTGTTTCTAAAGGTAGGTCTGAGAATGTACATGTACTAACGACCTCTCCTTCTTTATCTTTGAACTCTAACTTTATGTTGGCATGAGTGATATTCCCATCTGTTGTTGGAAGGAAAAAGTTTAAAAAGATATTCATTTCCTTGTGTTTGTCAGGAGTTAAAGGAATATCACGAGTTATTGTTTCTGGGGATATACCGATATTGTTAATCATGTCGAAACTTTTACATACTCCATCCGCAGTAAGGGTAATTGTTGTGACATCGTCAGGAATAGGGCATGTGTTGATGATGTTGAATCGTGCAATACAGTGTTTTAAGGTACATGTCCTAGTATTATTTTTTACTGATTTGATCCTCACGTTAGCACTATAGCTATACGCTTCCTGTACCTTTCCACTAGTATAATTGATGACCTCATCGTTATTTGTTACAGGAACACTGTCTTTGGTAGCAAAGATTACTAGACGGTAATTGCCAGGATTACAATTAATAGAAAGTTTTCCAAAAACTGAATCTTTAGTTGTTTCCCTTCCGGAGTATGCGATCTTGTTGTCGGAAGTGACTAAGGCCCAAAAGATGTTTTTGATTCCGACATCCTGTGCCGTGGCGTTAGCTCTTGTTGCAAAGTCAATGAATTTGTTATCCAACTTGCATTTAACTGTAAGATTTACTAATTTCTCGTTTTTTGTTTGTTCTAGATCTTCGGGATCTAGGTTTTCGCAAGACGCAAAAAAACTCAGTACTAATGATGCCATTAGTACTGTGAATAAAATTTTTCTCATATTATATTCCTTTCGTTAAAGTTCGAACGGTGTTTCGAAGTCTTTGAGCAAAGGATGTTTTGTGTCTTTTTCGCTTAATATGGCTTCTTTCACTGGGATCTTCCAGTCAATACCAAGACTTTCGTCGGTAATGGAAATTCCACCATCTGCTTCTGGGTGATAGAAATTATCACATTTATACTGGAATACTGCGGTTTCGCTTAGAACTGCAAAACCATGTGCAAATCCTTTCGGGATAAAGAACTGACGATGATTGTCTTCTGTAAGTTCTACTGCTACATGTTGTCCGTAGGTCTTACTGCCTTTTCGTATGTCGACGGCTACGTCGAGTACACGACCGCGAACACATCTTACTAATTTAGACTGGGTGAAAGGTGGACGCTGGAAGTGCAGACCGCGCATTACACCATAGCTTGATTTACTTTCATTGTCTTGTACGAATTCGATGTTACCAACCTTTTCCTCGAATTCTCTTTTTGACCAACTTTCAAAGAAGTAACCACGTTCGTCCTTAAAGAGACGAGGCTCTATAATCAATACTCCATCGATGTTGGTTTTTATTATTTCCATTATTTAATTTATTTTAATTGAGTGCAAAGATATAAAAAAACAGTTGAAGAAATTAGTTCTTTAACCGATTTAACGTGATTTAAATGAAGCTTATGTGATTTCTTTGTTGATATTGTCCTATATAAAAAAAATAATGTATATTTGCAACTTAAAACTAATATAGCTGATTCTATGAAACAATGGTTCCCGATGCGAGTAACTTATTCTCGGCAGATGAATGTGAAGGCGTATCTCGACGAGCATGATATACGTTCGTTTGTACCTATGCAGTATACAAATTATGTAGAGAATAAGCGTGTAAAGCGTAAACTGGTGCCGGCCGTGAATAATCTGATCTTTATCTTTAGTGATCAGAAGACGATAACAAGACTGAAACAGCAAACGGTAGAATGTGAACCATTGCGCTATATGATACAACGCTCTGTTGTTTCGGATAAACCTGATACGATAATGACGGTGCCTACGCGACAAATGGAGAATTTCATCCATGCTACGGAGGTGAATATGGATGAGGTGGTGTATCTTTCTGCTGATGACTTAAAAGGTAAGGTTAATGCGCATGTTACTATTACAAGTGGTCCTTTCGAGGGCGTGGAAGGGGTTGTGCGTCGCGTGAAGGGCAACAAGCATGTTGTTGTCGAACTGGAAGGGTTCGGTGGATATGTTATCAATTTTATTCCGAATGCTTTTATTTTGAAGAAGTAATAAACTTATGTCCTGATTGTAGGATGATACCTTGATAATCTGATGTTATACGTTGACCATTTATATTGTACATTGGGCGTTGCGGATCGAGTCGACTGCCATTCTTTGTCGATGGGAAGTTGATAATTCCTGTAGATTTATTTTCAAGATAATCGAAAGTGATATTACCATCCGATTCCTTAATATTATATATAGGCTTGTCTATTATCGTGCCATTGATATCGATAGATAGAATGAAATCAAGTTGTGTGATGCCTGGATAAGGGTCACCTGCCAAATCTGTCCAATAATCCGTGTTGGTGATATAGTCTGGATTCGTTTGGGCCTTTTCGTCATCAACGAGATACGAGGATGTAATCTTACCATCGGCAGGAAGTAAGGTGACGTCAGGGAATCCTTTATTATTGTTGATACCGGAACTCATGTAGATAGTTCCATCATAAGCTATGCGGTAAACGAGAAGACCATGTCCTGGCATCTTGCTATACCAACCTTCTTGTTGGATATTCTGGAGTATGGCATATTTATTGGTGTTGCTACTTGGAATTTTATATGATTCTGTATGTTGTAAGGTAATCGTGGATGCCTGTTCTGGGATGGAAATCATCTTATCCCATCCAAGTGCTTCTGTTTCCCAAGGAGTAAGTGGGGTAGGACAGTAGCCTTCGCCAGTATATTCCCCACCATCCATCAAATCCCAATACTCCATGGATTGGTCGTTATAGTTTTTGTAGTCGGAGAAATCGATAGTTGGATAAATATCAGGGAGTCCCATCGTATGGCAGAATTCATGACAGAATAGTCCGATGCCATTGAACATAATATATTTATCGGTAGGTCGCCCATTGAGTTCATTGTTGATGCCAAATCGATTCACGATGACGCCTTGATCTTTCGTTGTGATTTTAGAAGAACCTAGGGTTCCGGATTTTGGCCATAGATAGTCACTACCAGCGCGGTTACTTTCTGAATAACCTGCATATATGATATATACGAGGTCGACATTCCCATCACTATCAGAGTCGTAATCTTTGAAGTTGACAGAGGGATCAACGAGTTCTACAGCTTCTTTTATCATCTGTGTATAGTGGGAATCAGAACCGGCACTGTTGCTGCCATAGTAGTCATAATTTTTACTTACTGTTACAGGACCAACGATATCAAAGATGGGTGTAAATTTGCCCTTGGAGATGTCTTTGAAATATTGGGCTACAGACCCATAGTTGTCATATTCGTTGTAAGTATTGTTATAATAATTGTAGGCATAGGCAGGATGTGGGCCATTGTCATTTATGTGGTTCAGGTAGATATTGAAATCATTCTTAGGGTCATTGCTCTTGAAATGCAAATCTTTAAAATTCACGAGTATCACTAGAGCGTGAGGTGAACCGGTGTGTGGAAAATAAGAAGGAGTGGTGCTGCCTACGCTTACACGTGTGGTAGGATTTTGTTCTACGATAGCTTGTGAGCCTAAGCAATGTACCATTGAATTTTTGGGATAACCGAAAGATGTTATCGTCAGTTGGTTGTTGCGAATGATACCTTGAAATACTCTTCCTGAAAAATCGGTGAACCAGTTGCATGATTCATTGCCATGCATCACAAGGGTGATTAGGTTTCCATCTGGTCCGATTACGGTGAATGGCGTAGAATTGGCCTTGACTGCATACAGATGTATGGGCAGAAGGATGAAGACAAATGATATAATGTAGTTTCTCAAGTTCATATTGATTATAAATGTGGTAATTGTTTCATGTTTTTATAAATACATGACAAAGATAATGGAAAAAATAAAAGATTGCAAATTTTAAGGCATAAAAAAAGGCGACCAAATCTTGGCGCGCCTAATGAAAGGAGGAGTGGTACCTCTTGGAGTTGAACCAAGGACACATGGATTTTCAGTCCATTGCTCTACCACCTGAGCTAAGGTACCGTCTTTTACTCGTTTGCGGGTGCAAAGGTATGAAAAGTTTTCGATATACCAAAATTTTTTCTTCACTTTTTTTGTTTTTATGTCAGAATCATTACAGTATATCCCTTTTATAGGAGTAAGAAGTCACAAAGTGATTCATCGTTTCATACGATATTGTTGTGGAGTAATGCCGATATTTTTTTTGAATATACGGTTGAAATACGAGTTGTCGATATATCCCAGTGTCTCAGCAATGAATTTTATCGGTTGATTGGTGGTGACTAAGAGTAGTTCCGCTTTTTCAATTTTCTTGCGTGTGATATATACATTAGGTGTAGTACCCATATATTGTTTGAAGAGGCGGATGAAGTGATCTTTCGACATACAGGCTCGTTGGGCCAAGGCATCGATTTCTATGGCTTGGTCGAGATGACGTCGGATGTATCGCAGAGTATTGGCAATGCGATCGTCTTGGATGTCAACCTGTTGATGAGCATATTTGAAAAAGTGTGACATAAGAATATAGATGATGCCACGTGCTTCTATATTGTCACACATACAGCAACGACTGTTGAGTTGGAGATTGTTGACCAAAGTTTGATAATTGTTGTAGCTCTTTGGGTTGGATTCGGGAAGTTTAAGGAAAGGATAGATCGTGCAGAGACGTTTCATGAATTCTTCATCGGATGCTTGTGATTCAATTTCTACGGGAAAGGTGAAATCCTCGATGAAACTTTCTTCGTTGTCATTGTTTTCATAGATATGCAGATAGTAGTGGCAAAAATGACATGTACAAGTATAACTGTGTCGTGTGTAGGCGGGAATAAAATATAGATGTCCTGGTGTGAGAGTATAATTTTGGTTTCCGATATCGATGGAAGCGCAGCCTTCTGTAACGAGGAATAGTCGTGCAAATGGGCTTCGTACGTTTTTCCAGTTCCAGTCGGCATTATGACAGGCATAGCCTACATTTAATGTAAGTAGATGTAATTGGTCTATTGAGTAATTCATTTGCTTTATGGTTAATTATCAGATTATTTTCATTTGTACAAAATTAATGAAAATAGTGCTATCTTATGTCGATAAAGTACTTTTTTCTCGTTACAAATTCTTTATGATTTGTTACATTATCGATATTCTTCTATTATTTTTCGATATCGTCATATAGTTTCTTTGGATGACAGAAATATATTTGCAGTCGAATTACTTAATAATTATATTATGAAAATCAGTTAACCATGAAGAAAGTTTTTGTGTTTTTATCTGTTGCTCTCCTGTTGGCATGTGAGAGCAAGGAAGACATCGAACTGTATCCAAAGGTTATCAACACGTATGATGCGAGTAAATCAGTATCGCTTACGTCTATTGATCCACCTTATGGCGGTATCAATACACCGTTTATCGTGAATGGTAACTTCGGTGACAGTTTGAGCCAAATGAAAGTGTATTTCGGAAAGAAACCTGCAGTACTGGTGCGGACTAATGGTAGTTCGATACTGGGATTGGTACCTAAGTTAAATGCAGGAAAGCAGCAGATTTCCGTTGTATGCGGTAAGGACAGTGTAGTGGGGGAGAATGTCTTGTTTAAGTATGAACAGACAAAATCGCTCAAGACATTGGCAGGTTCCTTTGGTGATGAGAAGAATCAAGATGGAGATTTAAATTCTGCCCGATTCAAAGAGGTATCGAATATTGCTACCGTAAAGGGTAACAATTCAGACAATGTTATTGCCGTGGAGTCATGGTGGAATTCTCGTGTAAGTTTGGTGTCACCGGAAGATAATCAGGTAGTTACGCTTTCTACATCACATTGCTTTGGAACACCGGCTGTCGATAATACGCGAGAGAAATTCTATCTCGTTCAACATTGGGCGGATGACCGTACAATCTATTCTTACTCTCGTAAGGAAAACTATGCGGAGAAGAATACCAACATCACGATTTCGAAGAATGATATGCCTGGACAAATCTGGTCGGGTGCTTTCCGAGAGAATGACAATGATCACCTATATTATCTAGATACGAATTGTAACTTTTGTGAGGTAGATCTGCCGAATTTGACATATCGTATGATCAAGTTGGAAGGAGATAAACCTTTTGATTTCCGCGACCGTTGTCAGATGATTTATAGTAAATTCCACCATTGCTTCTTTGCCTCTTTTTATCAGATGGCCGGTATTTACAAAATCTATGAAAACCAGGATGGAACTTGGCATATAGAGAAATATGCAGGATTCAATGGTAATGGTTCTAATACGGGACATAGACTGAAGGATGCCCAATTTATAGAACCTTATGGTATGACAGTAACTTCTGACGGAGATATCTATGTGGTGAACCGTGCAGGTAGTTTTATCAACAAGATTTCTGGTGATCAGGTAGAAATTGTGGCAGGATCCCCAGGACAAAGTGGTCAGGTAAATTCCGATACCGAACCACTGGATGCTCGTTTTAATTCGCCTCAGGATATTGCAGTCGATAGTGAAGATAACTTCTATATTGCTGGCGGATGGGATAGAACAATCAGAAAACTTAGTATAGAATAGCATAAACCTAAAAAATAAAATGAAACATACAATAATTATCATTTTAGTGGCTCTGCTATGCCCTTTCCTTGGAGTGCATGCTCAGAATGAACTGGATGCTTCGGGATTGGTGATGACGGAACAGGGTGAAGAAATCATCGGTGCTACGGTGAGTGTAAAGGAGGTTCCGGGCAAGGGCGTAATCACGGATATGGACGGACGGTTCAAGTTGACCGGTATAAAACCGGGACAGACAATCGTGGTGTCGTATATCGGATATAAAAAGTATGAACAGAAACTAAATAAGAGTGATGCTCGTATGCGTATTGTACTCCATGAGGCTGTGGACAATATGGATGAGGTCGTCGTTGTCGGACAGGGTACCCAGCGTAAGATTTCTGTGACAGGTGCTATCACGAATGTGGAAGCTAAAGAACTTCACGTGCCTGCTACATCAGTATCTAATATGTTGGGTTCTCGTGTTCCTGGTATTATCTCTGTGACGAGAAGTGGTGAACCGGGTAAGGACTATTCACAATTCTGGATTCGTGGTATCAGTACTTTTGGTGCTAACTCAAGTGCGCTGGTGTTGATTGACGGTATAGAAGGTGACTTAAATAAACTTGATCCAGAGGATATTGAGAGTTTTTCTATTCTAAAAGATGCATCGGCAACAGCCGTCTATGGTACTCGTGGTGCTAATGGCGTAGTACTGGTAACGACACGTAGAGGTAAGGCTGGTAAATTACGCATTGATGGTAAGATTAACGTGAACTATTCGTACTCTCCACGAATGCCAGAATATGTGAATGCCTATGAATATGCTTCGTTAGCCAATGAGGCTGCAGTTTCACGTGGGCTTGACCCAATCTTCAATAATGTAGATATGGCCCTCTTCAAGAATGGTATGGATCCAGATTTACATCCTAATGTAGATTGGCATGATGTGATTTTGCGTAACCATACATGGTATCAGCAAGCTCACTTCAGTGCATCTGGTGGTGGTCAGGTGGCTCGTTATTATCTAAGTTTGGGTATGCTCAATAAGGATGGTATCTTCAAGCAGGATTCCAAACTTCAAGACCAAGATTCTAATGTTAAGTTCCGTCAGTATAACTTCCGTGCTAATGTGGATGTAAACCTAACACGTACTTCTACATTGACCTTAGGATTGGAAACGACGATACAGGATCGTAACTATCCGGGATATGGTGATAGTTCTGATGCTTTGTGGCAAGCTTGTTCTACGTTGACTCCTATCACGGTACCATTGGTCTATTCATCGGGGGAATATCCTGCTTATGGAGCTGACAACAATAAGATCAGTCCATATGTTTTGTTGAATATGACTGGTTATCGCCAATATTATGGTAACAACACTAAATTGAATTTGGCCTATAATAAGGACTTGAGTTGTATTACGAAGGGTTTGTCGGCTACATTGCTTTTCAACTTTGATTCTAACTCATCTCTTTCTGAAAGTCGTAGTAAATGGCCTGCTCTTTATTACACTACAAAGCGTAAACGTGATGGAGAACTTGATCTCATCAAGGTGCGTGATTATCAGAGTCAACAATATGCGAATGACAGATTTGTGGATCGCAAGTACTATTTCGAAGCTCATTTAAATTATGACCGTATCTTCAATAAAGATCATCGTGTTGGTGGTTTGGTACACTATTATCTCTCTGATTACAAATCATCTGGTAATACAACATTGCTTACGGCTATTCCAAAACGATATATTGGTTTATCAAGTAGGTTGACCTATTCTTATAAAGATACCTATTTCGTAGAAGGTAACTTAGGTTATACTGGGTCAGAAGCTTTTGAAAAAGGTCATAAGTTTGGATTGTTCCCAGCCGTTTCCGGGGGATGGATCCCTACACAATATAAGGCTGTACGCCAGTTGTTGCCTTGGATGAGTTATCTGAAGTTCCGTTTGTCGTATGGTGAGGTAGGTAATGATCAGATTTCGGGTAGTCGATTCCCTTATCTTTCTCTGATGGGTTCAGGAAGTTCTGGTCCTTGGAATTCTGGTTCTGGTATTACCGAGACACAGGTAGGTTCGAACAATCTAAGATGGGAGAAGGCCGTAAAGCAGAATCTCGGTATTGATATGAAACTATTTGGTGAACATATCGACCTGTCCGTAGATTTCTATAAGGATGTCCGTTCTGGTATTTATCAGCAGCGAGCAAGTATTCCTGCCGAAATGGGTCTAGCATCCATGCCATATGCTAATGTCGGAAAGATGAAGAGTTGGGGTGTGGATGGGCATATCTCTTACTTCCAACCTTTGGGTAAGGATGCAGGACTTACATTACGTGCTAACTTGACACAATCGAAGAATAAAGTATTGGAGTTTGAGGAGTCGATAAAGAGTTATCCATATCAGTATACAACGGGTTATACATGGGGTATACAGCGTGGACTTGTCGCACTCGGACTTTTCAAGGATGAGGATGAAATCAGAAATTCTCCTCGACAGACCTTTGCTAGTGATGTGTTGCCTGGTGATATTAAATACAAGGATGTGAATGGTGACGGTGTAGTAAACTGGGATGACCAGATACCATTGAAATATAGTAATGTGCCGGAGATACAATATGGTTTCGCTACAGAGGTGTATTGGAAGAACTGGACATTGAGTGTACTCTTTGGTGGTGTTTCTCATGTACAGTATTATGCCGGTGGCTCCGGTTATGTACCATTTGAAAATAAAGAGACTGGTAATATCCTGAAGATAGTAGCCGACCAGAACAACCGTTGGACATCAGCAGCTTTCTCTGGTGACCCTTCTACAGAAAGAGCTGATGCTAAGTTCCCTCGTCTCTCATATGGTTCTAATGCTAATTCACAGGTATATTCTACATTCTGGTTGCGCAATGGTGCATATCTCCGACTGAAGAATGTACAACTTACTTACAATCTAGACAAGTCTTTAGTGAAAAAACTCTATATGACGAATGCTTCTATCAGTCTGATCGGTGAAAACCTGGCTCTCTGGGATCATGGTGACAAGATCTTCGATCCTTCACAGGCCAGTGGTAATGGTGCTGCTTACCCATTGCAGCGTGTGTTCACTTTACAGATTAACGTATCATTCTAATCAAGAAAAATGATGATGAAATTATCTTTAGCCAAGTTTGGCAAGCTGGCGCTGCCTATGATTGCTGGCGCTGCTATATTTTCACTCAGTTCGTGTGGAGAGTCGTTCCTTGATATTGATAGCTATATTAATGACCAGGTGACTATCGACTCCGTCTTTACCTCCAAGACCCGCGTACTGCAATATATCAATGGTGCAGCTTCGTTTCTGCCCGATGAATCAAAAATCATTTCAGGAGGTTCTTATTCACCAAGTGGTTTGGCGGCTGATGAGGCTATTGTGCCTTGGGCTGATTGGAATCACCGTGGTTCCTATCTGATGATAGATGAGGTATCTGTAAACGATGTAAAGGGCTATGACATTTGGGAAAATATGTTCAAGGGTATCCGTAAGGCAAATATTTTGATACAGCGCATACCTGAATGTACAGAACTTACAGACCTTGAGCAGCGCGACTATATGGGACGTGCTTATTTTCTCAGGGCTTATTTCTATTATAGTTTGATGCGCCTTTATGGACCGGTGCCTATCTTGCCAGATACACCTTTTGCCAGTGATACACAGGCAGATGTAGCTTCGTATGAACGGTCGAGTTATGACGATTGTGTGGAGTATGTCTGCAAGAATTTCGAGAAGGCAGCCGAACTGTTGCCTGTACAGCGCGAAAAGGCATTCCTTTATTTGCCGACTCGTGGCGCAGCTCTTTCGTTTGCAGCACGATTAAGACTATACGATGCTTCTCCATTGTTTAATGGTAATACCTATTATGCAGATTGGAAACGCACTGATGGTACGCCATTTATAGCACAGACCGAGGACAATACGAAATGGGGAAAGGCTGCTGCTCTCTATAAGCGTATCATCGATATGGGACGTTATCAGTTGAATACTGTAGAGAAGATTCAAACCACTTCTCGTGTGGCTGGTACTTTGCCATTACCATCAACAGTATCGAACAAACCATTTCCGAATGGTGCTGGGGATATCGACCCATATAAGAGTTATAAGTCAATCTTTGATGGAAGTATCGAACCAGAACATAATAAGGAGTTGATATACTTCTGTCCACGAAGTGATGCTGATGACTGGACATTCTATCCAAACCCATTAGGCGGTATCAATGGTTATTCTGTTACGATAGATATGGTAGATTCTTATCGTATGGCTGATGGTCGACAGTATAGTGAAGCTACGGATGAAGAGAAATCGTGGAAAGCTGTAGGTGAAGGTAAGACTTTCTCGGAAGATTACGTGTTGGCTCCGGAGCGTGCGCATAGAGATGACAACCGTGAACCGAGATATTATGCGAGCATCGGTTTCAACTACTGTGTATGGCCTTGTACATCTTATACAGGTACAGAAGCGAAGAAAAACTTTGTGGCAACCTATTATAAAGATGGTAACAGTCAGCCTACAGGTACGGTAAAGGTAGACTATAACCGACTGGGATATACTTGTAAGAAGTATGTCAATCAGGAAGATATTATGAACTGGCAAGGTTCACGTAAGGCAAAAACATATCCAATGATGAGATATGCAGAAATCTTGTTAGGATATGTGGAGGCCATGAATGAGATGAAATCGCCTTATACCGACGAGGAAAACCATGTTACCGTGAGCCGTGATGTAGAACAGATGGTGTATTATTTTAATATGATACGTTATCGTGCAGGTCTTCCGGGTATCACTACTGCTGACGCTTCTGACTATGAAAAAATGAAGAGGTTGATAAAACAGGAATGGAAGGTGGAATTTGCTTTCGAGGATCATCGCTATTATGACCTGCGTAGATGGAAAGATGCTCCAGAGGCAATGAACAAACCTGTTATGGGACTTGATGTAAGTGCCAAGTCTGCTGAACGTCAGCGATTCTATACCGTACGTGTATGGAATACAGAGAAAACCATGAAACGCTTGTTTAAGAACAAAATGTATTTCTATCCAATTCCTAAAGTAATTCTGCAGCGTAATGCTCGTTTGTGCCAGAATCCAGGTTGGACTGATTAAAGAATAATAGTATGAAGATGAAAAAAATACTTTCAATATCTCTTGCGGCAGTAGCTGGTCTAATGATGGCCAGTTGCTCCGATGAGGCTCCGATGGATACCGATTTGTATCCTCAGACTGTATATATTGTGGGAGCACACAACCGTATCATAGATGCAAACTTAGATCTAAGATATCCTGTAGATACCGTGAATTTATCGGTCTCAGTGAGTGGTAACCGTATTCTCGACAGAGATGTTAAGGTGACATTGGCAGAATGTCCTGAAGCAATTCAATATTATAATGAACGTGAGGTCTCTGCTCAGGCTCGACAATTCCGTCATCTTGGTGATACGGTGTATAGCATTCCTTCTAATGAGGTTATGGTACAGGCAGGTGAGGTGTACCACACATTCCCAATTTACGTAAATCCACAGTCGCTGAAGTGTGATTCTTTGTATATGTTGGCTTTTAAGATTGCCGGGACATCAGAGTTTAAGGCAACAAAGACAGATACTGTCGCACTTGTGAATCTGCATCTTAGCAATCCATATTCCGGACAATATTACATGAATGGTGTCATCAAGGCCGTTGATAATCCGAATGATTCTCTAGTGTATGTGATGCCTAGAAAACTTGTTGCTACAGATGATGGACAGACAGTACGTATGTTCCATTATAATAATGAATGGCAAGAAGGAGCGATGAATGATTATCGTCCGACAAGTACTTTTAAGATTACAGTGAATCCTGATCAGACGTTGAAACTGACATCGTGGGATAAATTTGACTTACAAGATGGCGGTGGTAAATATTATCCTGAGATGAAAGCTTATGCTCTTTGGTATACCTATCGTGAAAGAGGAAAACTTTGGAAGACTGTAGGATTCCTATATAAAGAACGTAAGAATAATACCCAACAGCATGAAATCAATGATTGGATGGAGGATATGAGAGCAAGTGGCTGGCAATAAAGGTTATCGTGTTATTATTAGTTTACAGGAGAGAGGGGCACATCACATTGATGTGCCCCCTGTTATTTTTATATGTGGTGATTTATATATAATCCAGTAAACATGTGCTGTTTACAAAGGAAGGACAATGACGGTGTCATCGACAACCTTAAAGTGAATATCTTCACTCTTGAAAGGCATGCCATAGATTCTTTCCGGGTCATTCTGGTATTGAGGCCTAGGATCCTCGGCGAGAACCTCTTTCAAACTCTCGATGTCAGTATCGGTAAAGGCATGCTGCTGTCGCAAAGTTTCTTCGATGTCATTGCTCAGTTCCACCTTTAATTTGTTCCATTGCCTCTGGTCGACAAATCCACTTCGGGCCTCCTGATGGCTATCGGCATAAGTGATGTATGGTTTGATGTCGAATATCGGAGTGTCATCCATGAGGTCGGCTCCGGAAACATAAATGCGGGGAGCATCCTTGGCATCATAGTCGATATGGTGGATACGGACACTGGAAAGACCCAGACTGTTGGGCCGGAATGGAGAACGACTGGCAAAAACACCTACCTTCTCGTTGCCACCGAGACGTGGTGGACGTACAAGAAGACTGTTGGCTGCATGCTTGTTGGCAGAAAACTGCCAGATAAGCCAAAGGTAATCGAATCCCTCGATGCCACGAATTGCATCAGAATTTCGATAAGTAGGTTCCAATGTAATATATCCCATGAGATTTTCGGCAATTCCTGATTGCTTCGGGATACCAAACTTTGATTTTAGAGGGGAATGAAAAGTCGCTATCTGTTCGATATTCATATTCAAGTTTTCTATTCTTATATCAACCTATAGTTTCTTTATTTTATCTGCTATAATTTCCGCAATCTTCTTTGCTCCTTCTGATGTAGGATGTACTCCGTCGTCCTGTACCAATTGGGAATCTGTAAACAAAGTATGTAAATCCAGATACTGGCATTTGTTCTTTTGGGCAAGTTTCCGGATGATAGGCATCTGTTCTTTTGAAATGATATTGTCATTGAGTCCCCAACTCGGTTTGAACACAGGAATAGCACTACAAAGAATGATCTTCGGATGATGAGGAAGATGCTTGATTTCGTTAATCAATTGTTGATAGTCATTCTTGAAGTCTGCCTTGTGTACCCAGTTGTGAGACTTTGTGTCGTTAGTGCCCAATTTGATGATGACAATATCAGGATTGAAGGCCTTTGCATCGTCATAGATACTTTCGCGCATATAAGGTAAGTCACCCTTGTTCATGAGTGTACGAGCGCTGATACCAAAATTTTTGACTTGGTAATCGTTGCCGAGAATATGTTGAAGATGAGCAGGGTATCCCTCAAGAGCAGGTAACTCGATACCCATACCTTCGGTGATGCTATTTCCGATGCAAGCCACTTTCACAGCATCAAGTTTTGGAGAAGGATGCGCATTGAGCCATGCATCTAAATCATTGAGTAATTGGTTGTGGAAAGGAAAAGAGTTCAGAAAACCAAAGCCGTGGTCACCGAAAGGATATATCAACAGAGAACAATCGTTGCCAACTTTGCGCATGGCTGTGTAGTAGGCGACAGCATTCTCTACCGGACGTACGACATGGTCATCGCTTGCCAGCAAGATGATGGCAGGTGGAGTCTGGTGAACACGTACTTGCTTCTCATTGGAATAAGTATCTTTAAGCGAATCGCTTGGTTGTTCGCCGAGCAAAAACTGGCGAGACCAGAAGTGGGTTCCTTCCTGCATGGTGATAACAGGATAAAATAATATGGAGAAGTTGGGACGATGTGCGTAATCGGCATGAGTAGATATGGTAGAAGCTAAATGGCCTCCAGCAGAAAATCCCATGATCCCTATATCCTCGGGATTGATATGCCAAGCGAGAGCAGAGTCGCGAACCGTTTTCATCGCATTCATCGCATCACCGATAGGAATGTTACGGTCGCCATGCGGCATACGATATTTTACAACAAAATAACTGATTCCTCGTTCGTTGAACCATGGCGCCCATTGATGCCCTTCATGGTCGCCAGCCCACATAGAATAGCCTCCTCCAGGACAATCGACGACGGCTCTCCCTGTGGGATTAGAGGCTAAATAACAATAGAGAATGGCTCCACTGTCTTCCGAGAGGTAAATCGCTTTAGGCTTTGCTTCTCCGTATGTCGAGAGAGCGATAAAAGCCAAAGATAGAGAAAAGAAACTTCGCAAAATGTTCTTCATTGTGTCTTGATTTTTATGTAGTTTGCGCAAATATACAACTTTTTTATAATAAAAAGAGGTATGTTTGAGATTTTTTTATTACCTTTGCCTATTATGAAAGAGTTTTTTAAATACATGCTTGCAACGATGGCCGGAATTTTCTGTTTCGGAATCGTTATGGGATTACTCGGGTTGATATCAATCGTGGGTATGATCTCGTCTGCTAATACTAAGACTGTCATCGGTGACAATTCGGTGATGGTTATTAACCTACAAGGTACAATCTCAGAACAAGGACAAGATAATTTCCTAAGTGAATTGACAGGAAATCAGATTAATCAGATGGGACTTAATGTGCTGAGGTCGGCCATTAAAAAAGCTAAGTCAGAACCTAAAATCAAGGGTATCTATCTGCAAGCTGGTGTACTGAGTACAGACTATGCGACATTGCAGGAATTGAGAGGAGACCTTGAAGATTTTAAGAAGTCGGGTAAATTTATCATCGCTTATGGTGACCAATATACACAGGGTGCTTATTATCTGGCTTCTGTGGCTAATCGACTGTATATTAATCCGGAAGGACGATTAGACTGGCATGGTATAGCTTCGCAGTTGGAATTCTATAAAGGACTTTATGAAAAACTTGGTGTGAAGTTCCAAGTGTTCAAGGTTGGTAAGTTTAAGAGCTATACCGAAACTTATGTAGAAGACAAAATGAGCGATGCCAATCGTGAACAGATCAACAAATATATCAATGGTATTTGGGATACGTTGGTAAGTGATGTCTCAAAGAGTAGAAATATCAAAGAGGCAGATCTTAGAAAATATGCCGACCAGATAACAATGCTTCAGGGCACGGATGTACTGAAGAAAGAAAAACTGGTTGATGGCACTTTGTATTATGATCAGATTCGTTCTTTGGTCAAGAAAACTATGGGACTGAGTGATGATGATGTAATATCACAGGTAAGCCCTGAGGAAGTGAATGATGCCGTATTAGAAAAAGAGAACGGAGACGAAATCGCAGTATATTATTGTGAAGGTGATATCGTGCAGATGAGTTCTGATTATGACTTCGGAGGTAACAACGAAATCTTCGCTCCGGATGTAATTAAGGATTTGGATGCCCTTGCCAACGATGATGACGTGAAAGCTGTAGTGTTGCGAATCAATTCCGGTGGCGGTGATGCTTATGCCAGTGAGCAACTTTGGCATGCTGTGAGCCAGCTTAATAAGAAGAAACCTGTTGTCGTCTCTATGGGTGGCATGGCCGCATCGGGTGCTTACTATATGAGTATGGGCGCTCGATGGTTGGTAGCAGAGCCAACTACCTTGACGGGTTCTATTGGCATCTTTGCTTGTATACCTGATGTGACAAATCTGTTGGGCGATAAGTTAGGTATCAAGTTTGATGAGGCAAAGACCAATGAAAATGCCGGATTCTCGATGAGCGGAGGTATGATACCTATGGCAAGGCCATATTCAGCAGTTGAGGCTCAGGCCCTGCAGGGATATGTAGAAAGAGGATATAAACTCTTTACTTCGAGAGTGGCACAAGGCAGAAAGATGCCTATCGCAGAGGTAGAGAAAAATGCGCAGGGTAGAGTATGGCTCGGAAAAGACGCTATTGGCATAAAATTGGTTGACCAACTAGGCTCTTTGGATGATGCTATCGCGTGTGCAGCAAAATATAGTAATATCAAGACATATTATGTGACAGAGCAGCCTAGAGTACCAGACTTCATGGCTCAACTGCTTAAAAATCTATCCGGCAGTCATGGTACATACCTTGATGAACAATTACGTCTGACGCTAGGTAGCTATTATGAGCCATTCATGAAATTGAGGAATATCAATAAGCGAGAGGCTCTTCAGGCTAGAATCCCTTTTGAAATAAAGGCATACTAATTTATATGGTGAAACAAAGAGTAGAAGGAGACTTTATAAAAATCAATGAATGGCTACGACCGTTGAGTTGGCTTTACGGGGTAGTAGTGAGAATACGAAACTGGTGCTTTGATGTAGGAATATTGAAAAGCAAGAGTTTCGCTATCCCTGTGATATCCGTTGGTAATATTACCGTAGGAGGATCGGGAAAGACTCCACACGTAGAGTATCTCATCCGATTGCTTCAAGACCGTGTAAGGGTGGCAGTTCTTTCGCGTGGATATAAACGAAAATCGCATGGCTATGTTTTGGCTCAGGAAAATACCAGTATGCCTAAAATTGGTGATGAGCCATTTCAGATGCATAGTAAGTTTCCGAATGTTTATGTTGCTGTATGCAAAAAACGATGTGAGGGAATAATGCGCCTGCAGGAAGATGAAGAAACAAAGGATGTGCAGGTCATATTACTAGATGATGCCTTTCAACATCGATATGTCAAGCCAGGAGTAAATATCCTTCTTGTGGATTATCATCGGTTGATCATCTATGATGAATTGCTTCCGGCAGGACGACTGAGAGAACCTTTGTCGGGTAAGAATCGTGCGGATATCGTCATCGTTACCAAGTGTCCGAAAGACTTGAAACCTATGGAATTCCGCGTGCTTACCAAGGCCATGAGTCTATATCCTTATCAGCATCTCTATTTTACGACATTAGAGTATGATGGTGTTGAGGCCATGTATGGAGAAAAAGAGAAGTATCCTTTGGATTTCTTGCGTGGCAAACAGATACTGCTTCTTACCGGTATTGCTTCCCCAGAACAAATCATGGTAGATTTGCAGAGCTATAGCTCAAGTATTATCCCTATGATATTTGCGGATCACCATAACTATAAAAGTTGTGACATCGATGCGATAAAAGAGCGTCTTGAGCAACTTGGTGACTCTTGTATCATCCTTACGACAGAAAAGGATGCAGCCCGATTGAGAAGTATCGAGGAGCTACCTCAGAAGTTGAAAGATAATTTGTATATCCTGCCAATACGTGTGAAATTCCTTTTAAATCAAGAACAGAGATTTAACAATAGGATAATTCAATATATACGCAAAAATCAAAAAATATCGTTATAGTTTAACGAAAATGACGATATCTCATTAGAATGAATAACAATATAAAGGTAGCTTGAAATAAAGTATCTTTCCCTTCTCGACATATGCGAAGTTTAATGAACCTTTAATTGTTAAATTTTCAATTGAAGAAGGCGCTCATAATTCGCGGATTCAGAATTGATGACGGGGTAATTATGAATATTAAAAATATGAGCAATATGTAACTGTTTGATTATCAGGTTGTTAATTTTAACAACCTGATATAATCTCAGAATATACAGGAAATATAAGCTTATACAGTTAACTACGTAAGCCGATGAAGTTAACTTCATTCGAAAATTCAACTTGTTGAGGGATGTTTCTTATACTTTTAAGAGCTTTAGAGTCTCCCGGTATGTTCTAGATGAAACCAAATTTGGTACACTTTTTGTTTTAACATTTTCGTGAGCAAAGTTTAAACTTTATAAAAATATTCCCATCGGTATGCTTTCGGGATCCGTTCGGGAAAATACATTTATTTGTTGAATTTATGATAATGATGTTATTAACATTTTTTTGAATACCTTTTTAGTTATATTAAAATAAAAACAATACTTTTGCCAATAACATTGATGACTGGCACAATTTGGATTACTGAATTGTTACTCCATGGCAATCAAAACAACATAAATAATAATGAATCATACTAATATTAAATAGCTGAATACTATGTACGAAAGAATTCTAGAAACAGCATCTTGGCTTAAAGAAAGAATGACAACAAAGCCGGAAACAGCAATTATCCTGGGTACAGGTCTCGGACAATTGGCCTCAGAGATAACAGATAGTTATGAATTCTCATACCAAGATATACCAAATTTCCCAGTGTCTACCGTAGAAGGACATGCCGGAAAACTGATTTTCGGTAAGTTGGGTGGAAAAGATATTATGGCAATGGAAGGTAGATTCCATTACTATGAGGGCTATAATATGAAAGAGGTGACATTCCCAGAGCGTGTCATGTACGAACTCGGCATAAAAACTCTCTTCGTAAGTAATGCTTCTGGTGGTATGAATCCTCAGTTTCATATCGGTGACTTGATGATCATTGATGACCATATCAACTTCTTCCCGGAGCATCCTTTGCGTGGTAAGAATTTCCCTACAGGACCGAGATTCCCTGATATGCACGAAGCGTATGATAAAGGACTGCGTGATTTGGCTGATCAGATAGCTGAAGAAAAAGGTATTAAGGTTCAGCATGGCGTCTATGTCGGTGTACAGGGACCTACATTTGAAACTCCGGCAGAGTATATAATGTACAGAACTTTTGGTGGTGATGCCGTTGGTATGAGTACTGTCCCTGAGGTTATCGTGGCTCGCCATTGCGGAATCAAAGTGTTTGGTATCTCTGTGATTACCGATCTTGGCGGATTTGATGTACCTGTAGAGGTAAGCCATGAAGAAGTGCAGGAAGCTGCCAATGCCGCACAACCACGTATGACAGAAATATTCAGAGAAATAATAAAGCGATCATAAATTCATGGAAATTAAGGAATTAGGTGAATTCGGACTTATCGACCGAATGACTAGTGATATTGAAATCAAAAATGAGTCAACACTGAAAGGTGTTGGCGATGATTGTGCGGTACTGCATTATCCTGATAAGGAGGTCTTGGTGACGAGTGATATGCTAATGGAAGGTGTACACTTTGATTTGACCTATATCGATATGCAGCACTTAGGTTATAAGTCGGCTATAGTGAATCTTTCGGATATTTTCGCTATGGGTGGAATACCTAAACAACTCATCGTGAATCTTGCTATCGGTAAGCGCTTCAAGGTAGAAGATATTGATAATTTCTATGCTGGTATGCGACTTGCTTGTAATAAGTGGAATGTTGACATCGTTGGTGGTGACACAACTTCTTCATATACAGGATTAGCTATCAGTATCACAGCTATTGGTGAGGCCAAGAAGGAAGATATCATCTATCGTAATGGTGCTCACGAGACCGATCTGATCTGTGTCACGGGTGATCTGGGCGCTGCTTATATGGGCTTGCAACTTCTGGAGCGTGAGAAACGCATTTATTATTCACAGATTGAAGATATGAATAAGAAAATCCGTGATGCTAAAGCTGCAGGAGATGAGAAACGTGTACAGGCTCTTCAGAAGGATGCCGAGAAACTAAAAGATTTCCAGCCAGACTTTGCAGGAAAGGAATATCTGTTGCAGAGACAGTTGCAGCCTGAAGCTCAGGGGAATATCATACAGAAACTCCGTGAGGCAGGAATACGTCCTACAGCGATGATGGATATCAGTGACGGATTGAGTAGTGAACTACACCATATCTGCAAACAAAGTAAATGTGGTTGCAGAATCTATGAGAATCAGTTGCCTATCGACTATCAGACAGCGGTGATGGCTGAAGAATTGAATATGAATGTTACTACTTGTGCATTGAACGGTGGTGATGATTATGAACTGCTGTTTACGGTTCCTATCGGTGATCATGCCAAGATTTCAGAGATGCAGGGAGTAAAGCAGATCGGGTATATTACCAAGGAAAGTCTGGGAATGATGCTGATCACTCGCGACAACCAAGAATTTGATTTGCCTGCGCAAGGTTGGAATCCATTGAAATAGAAATGTAGAAATATAAATCCGCATCTTTAAAGAATGCGGATTTTTTTTATTCATATTTTATCCGAGAAAAGGGCAATTACAACGAATAATTTTTGTACCTTTGCAGCGTTTTCAGATATATTGACTAAAAATTCGCTTACAAATAGTTATGAAAGAGGTAGTAGACCTTAACAATTCAGAGAGTATATTGAGACGTAAACTGGACTTGCTTTTACGCACAGGGCAGATCCTTATGGAGAGTTCGGCTGATACATCGCGTATCAAACGCAATATGGAGCGAACGGCAGCTTATCTGGGATTGCCAGATGCAAATCTCCATATCAAAATCGATTATAATATGCTCTATGTGAATCTGAGTGATGAAAATCATTCGTTCTCTAAAATGCAGCGTTGTGACAAGCATGGTATTAACTTCACGGCCATCTCTGCAGTTTCAAAGTTGACTTGGAAGGCTATCCAAGAAGATTATTCTTTGGACGATTTTGAAAGAGAATTGGAACATATAGAAACCACACCTCGTGTTTATAATGATTGGATGGTGGCTATCAGTGCCGGATTCGCCTGTGGCGGTTTCTGTATTCAGTTCGGTTGTGACTGGCCCGCATTCTTTTATGCGTCAATAGCGGCAATCTTAGGTAATCGTTTCCGTATGTTCTTGAACCATCATGGAAGTAATATCTATTTTAATATCGCTGTAGCCGCTTTCATTTCTACACTCTTGGCTTGGGCATCTGCCTATATCTCTACTCCTGCTGTGATGGCAGTGTTGCCAGAATGGTTGCGCCCAATATTATTCTCTGTGACACCTTGGCATCCATTGATGGCTTGTGCTCTATTTATCGTTCCAGGAGTGCCATTGATCAACTTTGTTAGTGATATGCTCGATAACCATATAGAAACGGGATTGGTGAGAGCTACTAATACCTTACTTATGGTTCTGGCTATGAGTTTTGGTATAGCCTTGGCTATCAAGGTCTGTGGTATCGATAACTTCGTGAAAGATCTGAGTATGATTCCACACCATACCTTTGGGGAATATGCTTTGGCAGCAGCGGTTTCGGCAATGGGATTTGCTACGATCTTTAATACGCCAAAGCGCTTGATGCCTTGGGTTGCTGTCGGTGGTATCATCGCAGTATGCTCTCGTAACTTTATAAACTTAGGTGCAAGTAATGGCAATGTAGGCCTGGACTTTGGACCTGTTGTAGGAACATTGTGCGGTAGTGCATTGATTTCTATTATTAATATTAAGGTGGTACACATGCTCCATACCCCTCATCAGGTAATTTCTATTCCAGCAGTAATTCCAATGGTTCCAGGAGTATTGATGTATCGTGCTCTGTATGGTGTCATTGAGATGCAAGGTGTTGTTGGAGAAGTTACCGCGTTCACTCATTTCGCAATTAATGGTAGTTTGCTGATTATCATGATTGCTGTTGGTGTAGATATCCCTAATATATTCTTTAGAAAATGGATAGCACCACATCGTAAACAAAAGTTGAAGCAGATGATAGAAGAACGTAAAGCAAGAGGTAAGTTTATTGATTTGGAAGAAATCTAATAAAAACAGCCTTTGAAGATTTAAATATATACTGCCATATTTGTCACATCATGACAAATATGGCAGTTCTTTTGTCAGCGTATGGTATTTGGCACAGTTTTCGTTATTACAATAATGGATATATAATCCAAATAACATTTCGTCTAAACAAATAAAATATAAGTATTATGACAATTAAACCATTAGCAGACAGAGTGCTGGTACAGCCAGCAGCAGCTGAAGAAAAAGTAGGTGGAATCATTATTCCTGATACAGCTAAGGAAAAACCACAGCGTGGTAAAGTTGTAGCAGTTGGTCAGGGCACAAAGGATGACGCAATGATTTTGAAAGCAGGCGACGAAGTCCTTTATGGTAAATATGCAGGTACTGAAATTGAAAACAACGGTGAGAAGTTTCTGATGATGCGTCAGAGTGATGTTCTCGCAGTCGTTGAAGATTAATTTTATTCCAATTTGTTAATAATATAAGAATTCATTAGAAATACAATTATGGCTAAAGATATTAAATATGATGTAGATGCTCGCGACCTCATGAAGAGAGGCGTTGATCAGTTGGCTAACGCAGTAAAGGTGACACTTGGTCCTAAGGGTCGTAATGTCGTTATCGAGAAGAAGTTCGGTGCTCCTCAGATCACAAAGGACGGTGTAACTGTTGCTAAGGAAGTTGAACTTGAGGATAAGTTCGAGAATACTGGCGCACAGTTGGTAAAGAGTGTTGCAAGTAAGACTGGTGACGACGCTGGTGATGGTACAACAACAGCTACTATCCTTACTCAGGCTATCGTAACAGAAGGTCTGAAGAACGTAACAGCAGGTGCAAATCCAATGGATTTGAAGCGTGGTATCGATAAGGCTGTTAGTGCTGTAGTAGACTATATCAAGAACAATGCTGAGCAAGTTGGCGACAACTATGATAAGATAGAGCAGGTTGCTACAGTTTCTGCAAACAATGATCCAGAAATTGGTAAATTGTTGGCTGATGCAATGCGCAAGGTTTCTAAGGATGGTGTAATTACTATCGAGGAGAGCAAGAGCCGCGATACACATATTGATGTCGTAGAGGGTATGCAGTTCGATCGTGGCTACTTGTCTGGCTATTTCGTAACAGATGCAGAGAAGATGGAGTGCGTTATGGACAATCCATACATCTTGCTTTACGATAAGAAGATCAGCAACCTGAAAGAATTCTTGCCAATCCTACAACCTGCAGCAGAAAGTGGCCGCCCATTGATGGTTATCGCTGAGGATGTAGATTCTGAGGCTCTTACCACATTGGTAGTTAACCGTCTGCGTGGTGGTTTGAAGATCTGTGCAGTAAAGGCTCCTGGTTTCGGCGATCGTCGTAAGGCAATGCTCGAAGATATCGCTGTATTGACAGGTGGTGTCGTTATCAGTGAGGAGAAAGGTTTGAAGTTGGAGCAGGCTACACTTGAGATGTTAGGATCTGCAGAGAAAGTAACTGTAAGCAAGGATAATACAACTATCGTAAACGGTGCTGGTGAGAAAGCTAATATCGCTGACCGTGTTGCTCAGATTAAGAATGAGATCGCAAATACAACAAGTTCTTACGATAAAGAGAAACTTCAGGAGCGTCTTGCAAAACTTTCTGGTGGTGTTGCAGTACTTTATGTTGGTGCAAACTCAGAAGTTGAGATGAAGGAGAAGAAGGACCGTGTAGATGATGCACTTTGTGCAACACGTGCAGCTATCGAGGAAGGTGTTGTTGTAGGTGGCGGTACCACTTATATCCGCGCACTCGCAGGTTTGAAAGACTTGAAGGGTGATAATGCTGATGAGCAGACTGGTATCGAGATCGTTAAACGTGCAATTACAGCTCCTCTTCGTCAGATTGTTTCTAATGCAGGTGGCGAGGGTAGTGTCGTTGTAAATAAAGTAGCAGAAGGCGAGGGTGATTACGGTTACAATGCTCGTAAGGAAATCTATGAGGACCTTCGCAAGGCTGGTATCGTAGACCCTGCTAAGGTTGAGCGTGTAGCATTGGAAAATGCAGCCTCTGTAGCTGGTATGATTTTGACTACAGAATGTGTCATGATAAACAAACCAGAAGCAGCTCCTGCAGTTCCTGCAGCACCAGCTCCAGGTATGATGTAATTCATGAAAATGAAATAGAATTACGTTTGTAATCAATTAATAATGAAGAAGGATGGATCTTATGGGTCCATCCTTTTTTGTTGAAAAATACATGCCAAAATGTAAAATTTAGATAAAATGTTTTGAAGTTATTTTGAAAATATATATATTTGCAAAAGGACATAAGAAAAGTATCAGTTTAAAACTGAGAAAGATATTTTTTTGATTTGTTTTAGTAGATTAGTTTTTAAGTAGTTTGTTTTTGAAAATCGGTTGTCGAGATGACACCCGATTTTTTGTTTTTACGGATAATATTGTATTTTTCTAAAAATTTTCTTTTCTCCAAATATTTTAGTAACTTTGTCGGCATGAAACAGAAATTGAATATCGACTGGATAAAGGCATTGATCTTTTTTATTGTATGTGGTGGTCTATATTATATTATGGATCATTTATTACATCTTGCGCATCCTTCTCTAATGACATTGGGTGTTTTACTACTTTTGTTTGTTGGTGATCATTTTGCCGCAGAAATAGATTATCGTCGTAGTCTTAAGAAGCGTAAGGAAGATAAAGAATAAAAAAACTGAATCTGTGAAAAAACTTATAGATCTATATACTGATTGGGCAGGAGAGACTCCTGCTCATGTGGAGAAATTGGCAGGACAAGGTAGCAACCGCGAATATTATAGAATGACGGATAATAATGGTCATGCTGTAATCGGCGTTATCGGTACATCTCGTGATGAAGATCATGCTTTCGTCTATTTGGATAAACACTTTCTGAAGCGTCAGTTGCCAGTGCCACAGGTGTTGGCTGTTAGTGAAGATGAACTTCGCTATATTCAGACCGATCTGGGAAATATGTCATTGTTTGATGCTATAAAAGGCGGTCGTGATGCTGGTGGTCGATATAATCAAGCCGAGAAAGCACTGTTGGTGAAGACAATTCGTGAATTGCCGAACTTGCAGATTCGTGGAGCACGCGAATTGGATTGGAGTAATTGTTATCCACAACCGGAATTCGATATTAATAGTGTGCTCTTCGATTTGAATTATTTCAAATACTGTTTCTTGAAGCCGACTGAGTTAGACTTTCATGAGTTGAAACTCGAAGCTAACTTTAGACTCTTTGCAAAGGATCTGACTTCAGAAGCTATGGATTCATTCCTATATCGTGATTTTCAAGCTCGTAACATTATGCTAGATGCTAAAGGAAATCCATACTTCATTGATTTCCAGGGCGGCAGAAAAGGTCCGTTCTATTACGATCTTGCTTCATTCTTGTGGCAGGCTTCTGCACATTATTCCTTTAAGTTGCGCCGTGAGTTGATATGGGAATACTATGATTCCTTGAAGAATTATACAGAGGTGCCTTCAGTTAGACATTTTGCTCGTCGCCTAGCGTTGTTTGTACTCTTCAGAACCCTTCAGGTACTTGGTGCCTATGGATTCCGTGGATATTTTGAGCGTAAGAAGCATTTTATCGACTCTATACCGCCAGCTATACAGAACTTACGAGATATCTTGGATCTTGATCCGAAGATATTCCCATATCCATATATGATGGATATGCTTCGTAGATTGACAGAATTGCCACAATTCGCAAAAATCGAAGAGACAGCACGTAATCGTGCTGATGGATATAAAATAGCAGAGAAAGATATCTATACTGCGCATCCGCAAGATGGTCCAGCTACTTTCTCTAAATATGATGGTAAAGGTCCTTTGGTTGTACATGTGTATAGTTTCTCGTATCGAAAAGGTATTCCTGAAGACCCATCAGGAAATGGAGGGGGGTATGTCTTTGACTGTCGTAGCACGCATAATCCTGGTAGATACGAACCTTATAAGAAAATTACAGGTCTTGACGAACCTGTTATCCGATTCCTTGAAGATGATGGCGAGATCTTGGATTTCCTCAAACCTGTATATCAACTTGCCGATCATCATGTGCGTCGATATATGCAGAGAGGATTTACGAGTTTGATGTTCTGCTTCGGATGTACAGGAGGACAGCACCGTTCTGTATATAGTGCTCAGCATTTGGCAGAACATATTCATGACAAATTCGGTATAGAGGTAGAGATCACACATCGTGAGCAGGGAATACATACCGTATTGCCTGCAAAAAAGGCGAAGGAAAATGCAGGATGATTTGGTAGGGTCGAAAAAAATGATTACCTTTGCAGCACGATGAAACAGGCTATGATATTTGCAGCCGGGTTGGGTACCCGATTAAAGCCACTTACCGACCACATGCCGAAGGCATTGGTAAGTGTAGGGGGAGAACCGCTGCTCAAAAGGGTAATCTTTCGATTGAAAGATGCTGGCATCGAGAGAATCGTTATCAATGTACATCATTTTTCAGAAATGATTCTTGATTATCTTAAGGAAAATCATAATTTTGATATGGATATCCGAATCAGTGATGAGAGCAGTATGCTTCTCGAAACTGGTGGTGGCATCAAAAAGGCTGCTCCTCTGTTTGACAAGGAACAGCCTGTTTTAATTCATAACTGTGACATATTAAGTAATGTGGACTTAGCTCAATTCTATGACTTCCATGGAACGGCTGCAGCAACACTGCTCGTCAGTGAACGGAAAACTAAACGCTATTTAGTCTTTGACAAAGATATGAAGCTTGTTGGTTGGACCAATATCGAGACTGGAGATGTGAAAAGTCCATATACTGAGGTGAAAGAAGAACTTGCCAAGGGAGTAGAAATGGTAGGCGCTCATCTTTCGACACCTAATTATCAACTATATGCCTTTTCGGGTATACATTCTTTCTCGCCGAAACTCTTTCCGTTGATGGAGAGCTATCCTAAAAAATTCCCAATCATGGATTTCTATTTGCAAAACTGTGGTAAAGTAGAAATCAAAGGATATTTGAAAAAGGATTTGAAGTTGATGGATGTGGGTAAGCAAGAAACACTTGCAGAGGCAGAAAAATTCTTATCAGAACTATAATATAACACCTAAATTATAAAAAAGACAAATGCAACAGAAGATTATTATCCTCGATTTCGGATCACAGACGACACAGTTGATAGGTCGTCGTGTGAGAGAGCTTGACACCTTCTGCGAGATTTTGCCTTATAACAAATTTCCTCAGAACGACCCTTCTATTATTGGTGTCATCCTGAGCGGAAGTCCTTATTCAGTACATGATAAGGAGGCTTTCAAGGTAGACTTGAGCCAGTTTGTGGGCAAATATCCTGTTCTCGGCATCTGCTATGGTGCCCAGTTTATATCTTACGCTAATGGCGGAAAGGTAGAGCAGACAGGAACTCGTGAGTATGGACGCGCTAACTTGCAACAGTTTGATGTCGAGAATCCTCTTTTCAAAGGATTTGAACCCAATTCTCAGGTTTGGATGAGTCATGGAGATACTATTACTGCTATTCCTGAGGACTGCCGCGTTATTGCTTCTACTGCCGATGTGAAATTTGCTGCTTATGCCAGCACAAAGAATCCATTGTGGGCAGTACAGTTCCATCCTGAAGTATTCCATACATCAGATGGTAAGAAGTTGCTTAAGAATTTTGTCGTAGATATCTGTGGAAGTCGTCAGGAATGGAGCCCTGCATCGTTCGTGGAATCTACTGTGAAGGAAATTCGTGAACAGGTAGGTAACGATCGTGTAATCCTTGGATTGTCAGGTGGCGTAGACTCTTCTGTATGTGCAACCCTTTTGAATAAAGCTATTGGAAAGAACCTTACCTGTATCTTCGTAGATCATGGTATGCTTCGCAAGAATGAGTTCAATAAAGTGATGGAAGCATACAAGGGACTTGGCTTGAATGTTATTGGCGTTGATGCCAGTGAAAAATTCTTTAAGGACCTAGAAGGAGTTACCGATCCAGAAAAGAAACGTAAGATTATCGGTCGCGATTTCGTAGAAGTTTTCAATGCTGAGGCCAAAAAGATTACCGATGCCAAATGGTTAGCTCAGGGTACGATCTATCCAGACCGTATCGAGAGTTTGAGTATTACAGGTATGGTTATAAAGAGCCATCATAATGTAGGAGGCCTTCCAAAAGATATGCATCTCCAACTCTGTGAGCCATTGAAGTGGTTGTTCAAGGATGAAGTGCGTCGTGTCGGTTATCAGTTGGAAATGCCAGAACGACTGATCAAGCGCCATCCATTCCCAGGTCCAGGTCTTGCCGTAAGAATATTGGGGGACATTACTCGTGAGAAAGTTCGTATCCTTCAGGATGCCGATGACATCTATATTGAGGAGATGCACAATTACACAATGCCTGATGGTACATCTCTATACGATCACATCTGGCAAGCCGGAACAGTGTTGTTGTCAACAATTCGTTCTGTCGGAGTAATGGGCGACGAGCGTACCTATGAACATCCTGTAGCTTTGCGTGCAGTGACCAGTACAGACGCCATGACTGCCGACTGGGCACATCTTCCTTATGATTTTATGGCTAAGGTAAGTAATGAAATCATCAATAAGGTGAAAGGCGTTAATCGCGTTTGCTATGATATCTCTTCAAAACCACCTTCGACAATCGAGTGGGAATAAAAAATAAAGAAACTGGAACATTCTTGTTCCAGTTTCTCTTTTTTAATGCAGTTAACGATATCTTTTTACGTCGTTATTACGTAAAATAACGTAGCGCAATACATTATTTGTTCTGTTCTTTTAGTAGATCACGAATCTCAGTAAGTAACTTCTCTTCTTTAGAAGGCTCTGGAGGAGTAGGCGTAGCAGGTTTCTCTGCCTTTTTGCGAGCAATCTTATTGATACCTTTGATGAGCATGAAAACACAAAAGGCAACAATGAAGAAATCGAAAAGGCACTGGATAAAGTTTCCGTAATTGATGGTAGCCTCCTGGATTTTCAACCCATCAGTGATTTGCTCCGCAGGCAATGTTAATTTTAGGTCTGTGAAGTTGACACCACCAATCAACCATCCGATAGGAGGCATGATGATGTCATCAACGATAGAAGTAACGATCTTTCCGAAGGCAGCACCGATGATGACACCGACAGCCATATCGACGGCATTTCCCTTAACAGCGAATTCTTTAAACTCTTGAATTAATTTTCCCATAATTTTTAGATTTAGAATATGTTTAAAATACATTTTGCTATATCGACTTGTCAGTCTTTATACAATCACTGTGAATGAAGCGCTATAGAGTGCCTAAAGGTAGATTTTTAAATAATTTAATACACCTTTTGGATGCAAATATAGAAATATTTTTGTATCTTTGCGCTTGAAAAAACGAAAATGTGCTGATATAGCGTTATCTTTAGAATGTTTTGACATATTTTTAGAAAGGCGCAGAAGGCAGAAAGATTAAAGACTAGGTAATTATTTAACCCTTTAAATAAAAATTTTAGAAAAATGGTAAATGTAGCTATTAACGGTTTCGGCCGTATTGGTCGTCTGGCTTTCCGTCAGATGTTTGAAGCTGAAGGTTATGAGGTTGTTGCTATCAACGACTTGACAAGCCCTAAGATGTTGGCTCACCTTTTGAAGTACGATACTGCTCAGGGTGGTTTCGCTGGTAAGTACGGTGAGGGTAAGCACACTGTAGAGGCAACAGAGAATTCTATCATCGTTGATGGTAAGGAGATTAAGATCTCTGCAGAGAAGGACGCTGCTAACTGCCCATGGGCTGCTAACAAGGTAGACGTTGTTCTTGAGTGCACAGGTTTCTATACATCTAAGGAGAAGGCTTCAGCTCACCTTAAGGCTGGTGCTAAGAAGGTAGTTATCTCTGCTCCTGCAGGTAACGATCTTCCTACAATCGTTTACAACACAAACCACAAGACTTTGACAGCTGACGATAAGATCATCTCTGCTGCTTCTTGTACAACAAACTGCTTGGCTCCTATGGCTGCAGCTTTGAACGCATATGCTCCTATCGAGAGCGGTATCATGTCTACAATCCACGCTTATACAGGTGACCAGATGATTCTTGACGGTCCTCAGCGTAAGGGTGACCTCCGTCGTTCACGTGCAGGTGCTTGCAACATCGTTCCTAACACAACAGGTGCTGCTAAGGCTATCGGTCTTGTAATTCCTGAGTTGAACGGTAAGTTGATCGGTTCTGCACAGCGCGTTCCAACTCCAACAGGTTCTACTACTATCCTTATCGCTGTTGTTAAGGGCAAGGACGTAACTGTTGAGGGTATCAACGCTGCAATGAAGGCTGCTCAGACTGAGAGCTTCGGTTACAACGAGGATCTTATCGTTTCTTCTGATATCGTTGGTATGCGTTTCGGTTCACTCTTCGACGCTACTCAGACTATGGTATCTAAGATCGATGATGATACATACCAGGTTCAGGTTGTTTCTTGGTACGACAATGAGAACTCTTATACTTCTCAGATGGTTCGTACTATCAAGTACTTCGCTGAGTTGGCTTAATAGAATTTACTTATCCAAGTATAATTCAGCCGCACGGTTTTTCCGTGCGGCTTTTTTTATTATCATGTAAAGTAAGCTTACTATCTTTTTCACCCTTTTCTTGCAAAAGTGGTATTTTTTGATTATTTTTGTGGTCGATGAATAAAATGATTACGATATTAGGACCTACTGCCTCTGGCAAAACAGATTTGGCTGCCCATCTTGCAGCAAGGATTCATGCTGAAATCATCAGTGCCGATTCTCGTCAAGTATATCGTGGGATGGATATTGGTACAGGCAAAGATCTTGCTGATTATACAGTGGAAGGTGAGCAGATACCTTATCATCTGATAGATATCTGTGAGCCAGGTACCAAGTACAATCTCTTTCAATATCAGAAAGATTTCCTGAAAGCATATGAAGATATTGTTGATAGGGGAGTGATGCCAATTCTTTGTGGGGGTACAGGACTATATATTGAATCAGTTCTTGGGGGATATCATCTATCACCAGTTCCTCAGAATCAAGCATTACGTGATAGCCTTGCAGAGAAAACACTCGAAGAACTTACCGAAATGCTTCGACAACTTAAGTCAAAGACTGGTAGCAATATGCACAATAAGACAGATGTGGACAGTTGCCAGCGAGCTATACGTGCAATAGAGATAGAAACCTATAATCTCGAGCATCCTACTCCCGAAAGAGAATTCCCTAAGATAGATAGTCTCATCATCGGTGTTGATATCGAGCGTGATGCACGTAGAGCAAAGATATCAGAGCGATTGAAAAAGCGACTGGATGGAGGAATGGTAGATGAAATCAAAGGACTACTCGATAGAGGAATACCTGCAGATAATCTGATCTATTATGGATTGGAATATAAATATGTGACGGAGTATATCATTGGCAAAACCACCTATAAAGAAATGTACCGTAAATTGGAAATAGCGATCCACCAGTTTGCCAAGCGACAAATGACCTGGTTTAGAGGAATGGAGAGAAGAGGATACAAGATACATTGGATAGATGCTCTTCTGCCAATGGAAACTAAAGTTGATGAGATCATGAAACTCATAGAAAATCAGAATAATACATGTTTAGACTATGATAAACGAGAATAAATGGGGCATCTTGTATTGTCCGAAGAATGGTTTTGGAAGTAGGAAATACTGGGAGAAAATCCAGAAGTGTCTGTGTGAATTTGAAATAGACTTCGACTTTGTACAGAGCGAAAACTCGGGAAGCGTAGAGCGACTCGTAAACATGTTAATCAGCAATGGATACAAAACCATTGTTATTGTTGGTGGTGACTCGGCTTTAAATGATGCGGTGAACTGTCTGATGAATGTGGAGAAAGATTTACGAGATCAGATAACACTTGGTGTGATACCTCATGGTATCATGAATGATTTTTCTCATTTCTGGGGATTTGAAGAAGATGATTTTGTCAAGACGATAGGTTGGCTTAAGAAACATCGTGTTCGGAAAATCGACTTAGGATGTATCCGTTATACGAATAAACACGGTGATCGTTGTCATCGTTATTTTCTGAATTGTATCAATATAGGTTTGATAGCCTCTATTATGAACCTTCGTCGTAAGACCCGTCATTTCTTTGGTTCCCGTACAATATCTTTCCTGATTTCATTCTTTTTGATGATCTTCCAGAGAATGGATTATAAGATGAAGCTGAAAATCAATAGTGAGAATATAGAGCGTAAGGTGATGACACTTTGCATTGGCAATTCTACAGGTTACGGTCAGACCCCTAATGCAGTTCCTTATAACGGCATGCTAGATATATCACTTGTTAAGAATACTCAGATAACCCAGTTGTTTGAAGGATTCTATCTTTTTGTGAAAGGAAAGATACTAAACCATCGTAGTGTATTGCCTTATCGCACCCAAGAGGTAGAAATAGAAAATATAGACCATGCCCTTGTTGGAATAGATGGACGTTTGATGAAGACACCAGTAGGAAAGTTCCGAGTAAATGTAGAACAGGAAGTATTAAACTTCTTGATTCCAGAATAAAAAAATAACGATCGGATGGGGGGAATAACCTTTATCCGATATTTGAAATTCTACGTAATTCCTCGTCATTGATGATTTTAATTTTTCTACCATCAATGGCGATTATTTTTTCATTAGCAAAAGCAGATAAAGTTCTGATAGCATTACTTGTGGTCATATTTGATAGGCTTGCCATATCTTCTCTGCTCAAGTATATGCTTAGCGTATAACCATCTTCTTCTATACCATAGCTATCTTTCAAGAAAAGTAATGCTTCTGCCAGTCGACCGCGGATATGTTTTTGAGTAAGATTTACCGTACGATCATCAGAAATACCCAACTCACGCGATAGCATATAAATAAAATACTTGTTAATCATGAAATTCTGAGACATTAACTGCACAAGTATTTCAATAGGGAAGGACGCTATATAGCAAACCTCAAAGGCCGTAGCAGCCGTTTTATATTTTTCCTGAGCAAAGAAAGCTCGGTAGCCGAAGAACTGGCCGTCACGTATGACGCGTACAATTTGGTTACGTCCAATGCCATCTTTGAAGATTTTCACTTTACCATGAATCAAATATAAAGCAAGGTTTGGTGATTCGAAATCCCGATAGATATAATCATTTTTCTTATATCTGCGAATCGTAATATTGCGCAAAAGAAGATTGTATTGTTCATCAGTAAGATCTCCCCACTGCTGTACAATTTGCTGTGCGATTTGATTTTTAGTGTAATCTAATTTTGCTGCCATATCCTAAATTCTATCCTTAACCTTATATTGAGTTCTTATTGCTAGAATGATATTTCATCATCCTCTACACTTGCAAAATTACATATTTTTGTTGAAATCGACATTTTTTTTGGCGAATTTTATATTATAAAATAAAAAAAATAAAATTTTCGCATAAATGTATTGACTTTCATTTTGTCGTGCAAGAAAAAATCCCTACCTTTGAAGTCATAAAACTAAGAATTGAGAAATCGCATTAAGAAATACAGAGACTCATTCTGAAATCGACAAAACATTTAAACCTTAATACACATCTATGAGTTATTTAAAATTCGAACATGCTCTGATGACCAATTTACAAGAGTCATTACCGAAAGAGTTGCTACGCACCAACCGTTCGGGAGCTTATTCGTGCTCTACGATTGTAGACTGTAACACGCGAAAATATCATGGTTTGCTCGTCGTTCCAGTTCCCGAACTTGATGATGATAATCATGTGCTTTTATCCTCGTTGGATTGTACAGTTGTTCAGCATGGCGCTGAGTTCAATCTGGGCTTGCATAAGTATCAGAGCAATCACTTTAGTCCTAACGGTCACAAATATATTCGAGAATTTGACTGTGACCGTGTTCCGACAACTTTATATCGTGTAGGAGGTGTAATCCTTAAAAAAGAAGTTGTCTTTCAGCATTACGAAGATCGAATACTGATTCGATATACCCTTGTTGATTGCCATTCTGCAACGACATTGAGGTTCCGTCCGTTCCTGGCTTTTAGAAGTGTGCGCCAATTTACGCATGAGAATGGAGCTGCCAGTCGCGATTATACTACCGTGGACAATGGCATCAAGACTTGTATGTATGCCGGTTATCCTGATCTATATATGCAGTTTTCCAAGAAAAACGAGTTCCATTTCGTGCCCGATTGGTATCGTGGCGTAGAATATCCGAAGGAGCAGGAGAGAGGATATGCTTCTAATGAAGATCTTTATGTTCCAGGATATTTTGAATTCCCTATCCGTAAGGGAGAGACTGTCGTGTTTGCAGCATCCATCAGTGAGATAGATACACGAAAACTGAAGACATTGTTTGATAAAGAAGTTGATGCCCGTACGCCCCGCAACAATTTCTTTCATTGTCTGATTAATGCAGCACACCAGTTTCATATTCATGAAAAGAACGATGATCGATATATTCTTGCAGGCTATCCATGGTTCAAGTGTCGCGCCCGTGACACCTTTATCTCCCTTCCAGGTCTCACCCTTTCTATCGAGGAAGATGATTACTTTGAATTAGTGATGAAGACGGCAGAGCGGGCTATCCGAGAGTTTATAGAAGGAAAGGAAAATACGACAAAGATTGCCGAGATGGATCAGCCTGACGTCTTGTTATGGGCTATTTGGGCCATGCAGCAGTATTCTCGTAAAAAAGGCAAAGAGTACACCTTGAAGAAATACGGTGAACTCATGAAGCGTATGATGCTTTTCATAGAGAATAACCAGCATCCTAATGTTCAAGTCAAAGATAATGGACTGCTCTGGATTGATGGAAAAGACAAAGCCATGACATGGATGAACTCCACGGTCAATGGCAAACCTGTAGTCCCTCGCACTGGATATGTTGTAGAAATCAATGCGTTATGGTATAATGCTCTGATGTATTGTGCCACATTAGCAGAAGAGGACAAAAATGAACAGGATGCAGAACATCTTCGCAATTTCGCAGATAAGGTAAAGCATAGTTTTGTCGACACTTTCTTGAATGAGTATGGTTATCTCTATGACTATGTCGGAGGAAATATGATGGATTGGAGTGTACGTCCGAATATGATTTTTGCTGCAGCATTTGATTACTCCCCACTAGATCAAAATCAGAAAAAGAAAGTGCTGGATATCTGTACACGCGAACTACTTACACCTAAAGGTTTGCGAAGCCTTTCTCCAAAGAGTGGTGGATATAATCCAGTATATGTTGGCCCACAGTTGCAACGCGATTACGCATATCATCAAGGTACCGCATGGCCATGGCTTGCAGGTTTTTATATGGAAGCCAGTTTAAAACTTTACAAGCGCACCCGTTTGAGCTTCATAGAGCGTATGATGGTAGGTTATGAGGACGAGATGAACAGCCACTGCCTTGGCACCATAAGTGAACTCTTTGATGGCAATCCACCGTTTACCGGTCGTGGTGCCATATCATTTGCCATGAACGTGGCCGAAATATTACGAGCACTTGAACTACTAGAGAAATATCAATATTAATAAGGAGGGGCCGAAATGAAAGTATTAATGTTTGGTTGGGAGTATCCTCCTCATGTATATGGTGGACTCGCCACAGCGAATTTTGGAATATCAGAAGGTCTCCATGCCCAGGGTGACATAGAGACGATACTCTGTTTGCCACATCCTTTTGGAGATGAAGATCATACCTTCGCCCATATTGTGGCTATGAACTGCGTGCCTATAGCATGGCGTGATGTTGATTACAATTACGTGCAGCAGCGCATTGGCAATGTCATGGATCCTAATCTCTACTATCGTCTGCGTGAACATATTTATGCCGATTTCAACTATATGCACGTAAACGATTTGGGATGTATGGAGTTTGCAGGAGGATATCCTTCTAACCTCAACGAAGAAATCAACAACTATAGCATTATCGCCGGTGTGGTTGCGCGCTCTTATGATTTTGATATCATCCATGCCCATGACTGGCTTACCTATCCCGCAGGTATCCATGCCAAGGAGGTCAGTGGCAAACCACTGTGTATCCATGTGCATGCAACAGATTATGATCGTAGTCGTGGCCATGTAAATCCTACAGTTTATGGTATTGAGAAAGATGGTATGGATCATGCCGATTGTATCATGTGTGTGAGTGAGCTTACCCGTCAGACCGTCATTAATCAATATCATCAGGATCCACGGAAGGTGTTTACCGTGCATAATGCCGTATATCCATTAAAACCAGAGATTGCAGCACTTCTTCGTCCTGACCATAAAGGCAAGGAGAAGATAGTTACCTTCCTAGGGCGTCTTACGATGCAGAAAGGTCCGGAATATTTTGTAGAAGCAGCCAATATGGTGCTGCATCGTACCCGACATGTGCGTTTTTGTATGGCCGGTTCTGGAGATATGATGGATGCGATGATACAGTTAGCGGCAGAGCGTGGTATTGCCGATCGCTTCCATTTCCCAGGATTTATGCGAGGTAACCAAGTGTATGAATGTCTGAAGGCCAGTGATGTATATGTCATGCCGTCAGTGAGCGAACCTTTCGGTATCTCTCCTCTTGAAGCTATGCAGTGTGGAACTCCTACCATCATCTCAAAACAGAGTGGATGTGCCGAGATTTTGAATAATTGTATCAAAGTAGATTACTGGGATATACATGCTCTTGCAGATGCTATCTATTCGATATGTCATAATGAGAGTCTGTTCAACTATCTTTCAGAAGAAGGAAAGAAAGAAGTCGACCAGATAACTTGGGAAAAGGTAGGAGCTTGGATACGTGAGCTCTACCTACGCACTCTACGGTGGAAATAAACACCCACGATGATATATCAATAAATTTAAATTATAAAGTTCAAAGATTAAAGTATGAAAACGATTTGTTTATATTTCGAGATACATCAAATAACCCATTTGAAGCGTTATCGCTTCTTCGATATTGGTACCGATCACTATTACTATGATGATTTTGAGAACGAACGTAGCATCAGTGATATTTCGGAGCGAAGTTATATGCCGGCCCTTAACACCATGCTTGATATGATTAAGCAGAATAAGGGGATGTTCAAGGTTGCTTTTTCGCTCTCAGGTGTAGGTATAGAGCAACTTGAACTGCATGCTCCTCAAGTGATCGATAAATTACAGGAACTTAATGAGACAGGTTGCGTAGAATTCCTTGCGGAGCCTTATTCTCATGGCTTATCTTCACTCGCCAATGAGGAAACCTTCCGAATGGATGTGAAGAAGCAGATGGAAAAGATCAAGGAGTATTTCGGTAAAGAACCAACAGTACTTCGCAACTCCTCACTGATCTATAGTGATGATATTGGCATGCAGGCCAGTGAAATGGGATTCAAGGGTATGCTCACAGAAGGTGCCAAGCATGTGCTGGGATGGAAATCTCCGCATTATGTATATCATTGTGCTCAGGCTCCAAAACTTAAGTTATTGCTGAGAGATGTCAATTTGAGTGATGATATTTCTCTTCGTTTCAATAACAGCGAATGGGAAGGCTATCCACTTTTTGCTGACACATATATCAATGAAATTGCGTCGCTGCCAGAAGAAGAACAGGTGATAAATATCTTTATGGAACTTACGGCTCTTGGTATTGCACAGCCTTTATCTAGTAACATACTGGAATTCCTGCGTGCGTTGCCAGCATGTGCTAAGGCTAAAGGTATTACTTTCTCAACCCCTTCAGAGATCTTTATGAAGATGAAGAGTGTCAGCGAACTTAACGTGCCTGATACACTCAGTTGGGTAGATGAAGAGCGTGATGTCTCCACTTGGCTTGGTAATCCGATGCAGCGCGAAGCCTTCAATAAGTTGTATAGTGTTGCCGATCGTGTACGTATAGCGAATGACCCACGTATCAATATGGATTGGGACTATTTGCAGGCTAGCAACAACTTCCGATTTATGACGACTAAACCGAGTAATGTAGGACTTGAACGCGGTATCTATAGTAGTGCTTTCGATGCATTCACGAATTATATGAATATCTTGGGTGACTTTATCACCCGTGTCAACAACCTATATTCCGATGACATCGATAATGATCAGTTGGAAAGTCTTCTTACGACGATCAAAAATCAGGGTGATGAAATCGAGATGAAGGATAAGGAGATAGCCCGATTACAGGCGAAGATCGAAAAAATGGAAGGCGAAGAGTCTGCAAAAGAGGAAGTTATAGAAAAGAAGAAAACATCTAAAGTTACAAAAGCTAAAAAGAAGGTGAAGAAATAAATTGTGCTCGTTTACAATGTTAAAAAAGTAAATAAAGATAAAAAATACTTGCAACATAATGAGTTAGCGCTTATATTTGCAATATATTTTTAGTATTTCGCATTTATTTTAGCGAAATAATTTCGAGGTTGGAACATCCTGTTTCAACCTCTTTTTATGATACAAGTTTTTAGTTTCTAACTATTGATACTTTAAAAAAAATTGTACCTTTGCACCCATGAGTCAGTATATAGGAGAAATTATTTCAATAGGAGTTGCTTTTTCGTGGACGATTACAGCTTTATTGAGTGAATATGCGAGTAAGAAATTAGGGAGTATTACTTTTAATTTCTATCGTATGGTGTTTTCATTAGCATTCTCATTAGTTTTGTTTTTAGTAGTCCTTGGTAGTCCTTTTCCTGTATCTGGATCAATAAAAGCATATTCTTGGATGTTGCTGTCAGGGGTTGTCGGATTTGTGATATGTGATTATTGTCTGATGAAATGCTATACGATTATAGGTTCTCGTTTCGGTCAACTCTTTATGACATTTGCCCCATTGTCAGCAGCTTTGACAGCTTGGATACTTTTAGGGCAGTCACTAAGTATCATGTCGATAATTGCCATGATCGTTACACTCTTTGGTATTATGCTTAGTATTTTAGGTCGTGGAGAGAAACATCTACTCACCTTAAAGTTACCGGCTAATGGGGTCTTCTATGCTTCTGTTGCAGCTATCTGTCAAGGAATAGGACTGGTGATCAGTAAGATAGGACTGGATTACTATCAAGAGTCAATGCCTAAAACCGTTTTAGAGAATGCAGGATGGATACTTCCTTTCTGTGCCAATTTCTATCGTTGTATAGCTGGTCTTATAGGTTTTGGGGTCTTTGTATTATTTAATCACAATATGCAAGCTCTCCGTGAAGGAATAACCCATCCTAAGATTACCATGTCAATGGTTTCCGCCACAATATTTGGTCCTTTTGTAGGTGTCGCATTTTCATTAATGGCTGTTCAATACACAGCTGCGGGTATAGCAAGTACACTGATGGCTCTTACTCCAATAATCATACTTGTTCCTGCACATTTCTGGTTAGGACAGAAAGTAACCTATAAAGGGTTATTGGGAGCTATTGTTTCTGTGCTTGGTGTTGCTTTGTTTTTCATGGCATAATAAGGGGAAGTTGCAGTTGTCAGTTGAATTCGCCAAAGTTTAATGAGTCTTAAATTCCTTAATTTTCATTCTAAACATAGTGCTCATAATTTGCGAATTCAGAATTAATGATGTAGTGATTATGAATATTAAAGATATGAGCGAGATGTAATCTTCTGTCTATCAATGAATTGCGGTTTCGTGTTTTGCTCTATCCACGAAAAATACTGGATTTGTTCCCTTTTTCAGTTAACTGCGTAAGGCTACATACCTATTCGTGTAACTTTACGAAGTTAACTTCGTAAGCCGATGAAGTTAACTTCATTCGCAAAAGCAGTCTTCTAACATGGATTTTTCATGCTTTTTTAGGGCGTTGATGCTTTATGTATGATCTAGATGGAACAGAACAGAGGAAACTTTTTCCTTTAACATTAGAGTGTGCAAGGCTTAAATATACTAAATTTTAGCATGAGCTATAACATTACTAATGTCAACCTTGTCAGTTGAAATCCTTGATATGAATCCCTGATAAATAATCGTTATATTGTCATATTTGCGTGCAGAGGTGATATTTTCTGTATGTTCTATTTTTTTAGGAACAAAAAGGCACATGAAATATTTGGAACTTTTATGATTATGTTGTAAATTTGCTGGAAATAATCTTGAATGTAATATGGAATCGGTTGTCAAAAATGCAAATCCATGGATTGCGGTAAAATGCTTCTCTCTGAAAATCTACGAGATACGGGATTTTTTGATGAAAAAAGGACTAAACGTATTCCTTCCGGAACAATATGTAGAGGTAGAAGATGTAAATTCGCATCATGTTAAACAGGTGTTGAAACCAGTTACGCATAACTTGATCTTTGTGGAGGAACCGATTCATCTGAAAGAGTTTGCTACAGATCTTACTAAGTGTCCTTATAAGATGAGTGTTGTTCGACCATATCCCACTGCTGACACTTATGCTAGAATATCTGCTCGCGAGATGAAGGAATTTGAGGAAATGTGTAATCCTGAGCTTACAATGAAATATTTTCTAAGTGAGGATGAGGCTAAACTAAAATCCGGCGGAACGGTACAAGTAACGCATGGCCCTTTGAAGGGTATGAGTGGAAGACTTGTCAGGAAGTCGAAGAAATATTTCCTTCTGAAAGATATGCCAGGCATTAGTGTGATGATTAAGGTGAGTAGATGGTGTTGTAAACCAATAGAACAGAATAATATAGAAAATAATAACTAACATTTCTCTGATCATAAAAAAAATAGGATAAGGTAAAAAGCAAAAGCGGGCGTCTCTCACGAGTCGTCCGCTTTCTGATTGCCCTCGCTTCTCACGTCTAGAGCAAGTGGCATACATATATATATGCTAAGTTAAGAATTTCTTCTCTTAGAATTCACTGGTGAAGTGGAATTTGATATGTTCAAAATCTTGCTGCGCCATACTCAGTACATAGCTGCTGTCGGCAAGGAATACATCTCGTCCTTCGGTATCGACAGCCATATATTGATATTTACGCTTCTTAAAGTTTTCCAGTTCAACCTCATCGTCTGCCTCTATCCAACATGCTTTGTAGAGATGAACAGGTTCCCAACGACATTTGGCATTATATTCGTGCTCGAGGCGATATTGGATGACTTCGAACTGTAACTGTCCTACAGTACCGATAATCTTTCGGTTGTTGAATGTATTGGTAAACAACTGTGCGACACCTTCGTTCATCAACTGATCGACACCCTTTTGGAATTGTTTTGATTTCATAGGGTCGTCGTTCTCAATATACTTAAAGAGGAGTGGTGAGAAACTTGGTAGTCCACGGAAGTGTAGGTCTTCGCCTTCTGTAAGTGTATCGCCAATTTTGAATACACCGGCATTATCTGGTAAACCTACGATGTCGCCTGGCCATGCTTCATCGACAGTACTCTTGCGCTGCGCCATGAATTGGGTAGGGGATGAAAAGCGCATGGTCTTGCCATTACGTACATGCAGGTAAGGTTGATTGCGCTGGAATTTTCCACTACATACTTTGCAGAAAGCTATACATGAGCGGTGGTTAGGGTCGATGTTTGCTGTGATCTTGAAGATAAAACCAGTAAATTTTGGTTCTGCAGGCTCAACCATTCTTTCCTCTGCCTTGGTAGGTTTTGGACTAGGAGCTATCTCAACGAAACAGTTGAGCAACTCTTGTACACCGAAGTTGTTCAAAGCACTTCCAAAGAATACAGGTGCAACCTCGGCACTACGATATGTGTTGACGTCAAATTCTGGATAAACACCGTCTACAAGTTCCAAATCGTCTCTCAGTCTAGCTGCTTCCTGTTCACCAACATGAGCCTCAAGGTCTTTGCTCTGAATATCAACAGCAACCTTTTCGGTTACACGCTGCTTGTTTGGTGTGAACAAGTTAAGCTGTTGCTCGTAGATATTGTATACGCCCTTGAACTTCATTCCTTGTCCGATAGGCCAAGAAAGAGGACGTACATGTATTTGAAGTTCTTGTTCTAACTCATCGAGCAAGTCGAAAGGATCACGACCTTCACGGTCCATCTTATTGATGAAAATGATAACCGGAGTGTTGCGCATACGACAAACCTCCATCAATTTACGAGTTTGAGCCTCAACACCTTTGGCTCCGTCAACAACAATGATAGCGCTATCAACAGCGGTAAGTGTACGGTAGGTGTCTTCTGCGAAATCCTGGTGACCAGGGGTATCGAGGATGTTTACCTTATACGGCTCACCTTCCTGGCCTTCCGGCAGGTAGTCGAATTCCATAACAGAGGTACTTACAGAAATACCACGCTGTTTCTCAATATCCATCCAGTCGGATGTTGCGGTTTTGCGAATCTTGTTGTTCTTTACAGCACCAGCTACCTGAATCTGACCACCGAAAAGCAAGAACTTTTCAGTCAATGTGGTTTTACCGGCATCCGGGTGGGAGATGATCGCAAACGTTCTTCTTCTTTCTATCTCGTTCATAGAACTTAAAACTTTAATCCTTGTTGATTTATAATAATAAGGAATACCTATTGAATATATGAATGGGTTATATCAGAGTAATCCTTTCATGCATTCTTTCAAAGAATCCGTCCAATATGGTATCTTGATGCCGAAGGTTTCTTTTATCTTCGTCTTGTCAAGTACGCTATATGAAGGGCGCTTTACAGGACTTGGGAATTCGTCACTGTGGCATGGTTCGATATCGCATTGGGTGTTGCCCGCAATTTCAGCAATTTTTTTTGTAAAGTCGTACCAACTGCATACTCCTTCGTTGCTGAAATGGTAGATTCCTGTATTTCCTTTGTATTTCCCGTTTTCGATGATATCGAAAATCACGTTAGCTAAGTCTTTGGCATAGGTAGGGGTTCCACATTGGTCGAAGACTACCTTAAGCTGTGGCTTTGTTGCGGTAAGGTTGAGCATAGTTTTTACGAAATTGTGCCCAAACTCACTGTAGAGCCATGCTGTGCGAATGATGATATGTTCTACTCCTGTCGCAGCGATTTTCTGTTCACCATGTAGTTTTGCTAAACCGTATACACCAGTTGGGGTGCCTTTCTGATCTTCGCGACATGGGGTGTTGTAAGGATCACCACCAAATACATAATCTGTAGAAATATGTATGAGTAAGCCATCAACTTCTTTCATCGCACGGGCAAGATTCTCAGGTGCTGTAGCATTCAATGTTTCTACGATATCGCCTGCAGTTTCGGCTTTGTCGACATTTGTCCAAGCAGCACAATTTATGATGCATTTGATGTCATTAGCTTTTACCATTGCTCGGATTGCCTCAATATCTGTGATGTCGAGATGTGTGTAGCCATCGCATACATCAGTGAAGATGTAGTGGTTAGTACTTTGCTTGCTAACAATCTGTATCTCGTTGCCGAGTTGTCCGTTAGCACCTGTTACTAAAATATTCATATCGTTTGTATATCTATTAATCGTTGTCTCCGAAATCCAAACCTTCTGTGTTGTCTTTGATATAATAATCGCTGAGCATCCCGATGAAGGTTGTTATTTCCTTCATGGCATTGGTGGTTTCTGGAGTGATTTCCTTCTTCTGTAGTCTGAGCATCATCATTCCGTATAGTGCATTCAGACAAGTTTCTATTTCACTTTCGTTTTCCGTATTGCTATTTAGCAAACTCAGTTGCTCATTATCTGCGGTTCCGTCCTCCATAGCTTGACGGGCCATATCTTCGGCACGTTTGTTCTTGCTGCGAAGTTCTACAATAAAAGGTAATACCTTATAATATTCACCATTGTAGAAAGGAAATTTATCAGATTGAAGAAGACGATTGTGGAGATCTACCAAATCCTGAACAAGAATCTTATTGATATTCAGATGACCTCCTTCGCGCTTTCCTTCTTCATTCATCATGCGGATAAGGTTGCCAAACCAGTCAGCTTCCTGTTCGCGCTGTTCTTCTGTATAGTTAGTGAATTGTGAAATATATCCGCGACGGATAACAGGTAATGAACATCCCATAGCACGGATGATGTCCTCTATCTGCCACATATAAAGCAGGTATTCTGCTATTGATTTTTTACGTAATTCTTGTGCAATGAACATGTCTAATACTCTGGAATAAGATAAATGTTGAAAAGTGTACCCATCAAGGCTATTAAAGAGAAGATGACAACCACACTGCCTATGATACGATTGATGATGATCACGCCTGTTTCGTCAAACTTGTTGCGAATGGTATCGATAAGCCATGTCAGTCCATACCACCATAATAGTGCTCCGAAAAGAATGCTTACATAGCCGAGCGCCATAAGCCAAGGATGGTCTGTGATGACGAATGCAAACTGTGCATAAAGGGCCATGAATAGGAGTATGATCAGTGGGTTGCTTGCTGTTATCAGGAATCCTGTGATACCGTTATGGGCAAGACTACCGCGATTCTGCTGTCCTTTATCCTTCGCATTCTTTAGTGGGTTGTTGAAGAAACTATACAGCCCAAAAGCCATCAGCATGATACCACCGGCCAACTGTATGTAGAATTTGTATGCGGGATTGTTGATAAAGTCGAGAATGAAACTGATACCAATTCCTGTTATCAGTGCATATATAAAGTCGCTGATAGCAGCTCCTACGCCTGTAACGAAGCCATACCATCTGCCTTTGCGCTGTGTACGATGAACACAGAGTATACCAACTGGACCCATCGGAGCAGAGGCGCAAATGCCTATGATAATGCCCTTGAAGATGATTTCCAGAATGTTAATCTGAAAAGGGAATAATGTATTCATATCAGCGTGCAAAGGTAAGAAAAAAAAAGCAGATTGCCAAGGCAATCTGCTTAAATATGTGATTTTTAAATATTTCGTTTGTAGATTATAGTTCCCAACCTACAGCACTGGCTCCTAAAACAGCTGCTGATGAGCCGTCAAGGGTGCTGACAAGGAATTTCGCTTTGCCTCTGAAAATCGGAAGAACATGGTCGTTGTAAGCTTTCTCTATTGGCTTCATCAGTAAGTCGCCTGCCTTGGTAAGACCACCGAAGAAGACAAAAGCTTCTGGACTGCAGAATGCTGCAAAGTCTGCACATGCCTCACCTAACATTTTTCCTGTGAATTCATATACTCGGTTGGCGAGGGCATCACCTTTACTTGCTGCGATACTTACATCGAGTGATGTGATTTCTTCTGGCTTCATTGAGCGCAATAAACTGTCTTCTTCGCTCTTCTCCAAGAATTCTCTTGCTGTACGAGCTACACCTGTTGCTGAACAATATGCTTCGAGACAACCTGTACGGCCACATCCGCATTTGCGTCCTTCTTCGCCGCGTACCATTGTCACGTGACCTAACTCACCTGCGAATCCGTCTACTCCGTAAACCATCTGGCCGTTGATAACGATACCAGAGCCGACACCTGTACCTAGGGTGATGTCGATGAAATTCTTCATGCCTCGAGCTGCGCCATAAGTCATTTCGCCAAGAGCTGCAGCGTTGGCATCATTGGTAAGTGCTACTGGGATGTTGTTAAGACGCTTGCTGAAAAGATCTGCCAATGGAACGACACCATTATGTGCCCATGTCAAGTTTGGAGCAAATTCTATGGTTCCTGTATAGTGGTTTCCATTAGGTGCACCAATACCCATGGCTTTGATCTGGTCGAGACCACCAACTGTATCAATAATAGGAAGTAAAGCTGTGATGCTTGCATCTACGTATTCTTCTACTGTGTTGTAACCTTGTGTTTTGATGGCTGTGGTTGCTTTGATGTCACCACGACTATCTACAATTCCGAATACAGAATTAGTACCGCCCAGGTCTAAGCCTATTACGTACGGTTTCAGATTGTTTTCTACCATGTTCTTCTTTATTTTTTTCTATTAACTATGTCTATGTCTTTATGATAAAACTGTGGGGACAAAGATACAAAAAAAATGTCAAATCGTTATTGCTGACTGCTTTTTTTTGTGTATTGGGTATCTTTTTCTAATCAGAACTCAAGTCGGATATCACTTGGCGGTATACTGTATACATTCTTGTACGAGAGATGTATCCGATTAATCGCATGTCGACATCAACAACAGGTAATTGCGCTGCATCTGTCTTTTCGAATTTCTGCATTACGTCGGTCATCGGCTCGTTCTCTAGAAGTGTGGATGATGGCGTGCGCATGAGTTGCTTTACCGTGAACTTCTGATATAGTTCCGTGCGGAAAATGATATGTCTAATGCGTGTGATATCGATGACTCCTAACAGATGGTGACCTTCGTCAAGTACAGGCAGGAAGTTGTTGTTGCTTCTGCTGATCTCACTTACCAGTTGCTGCATAAGCATATCTGGTCCTACAGGATGATAGTCTTTCTCTATGATGTCTTTCATAGACATCAAGGTGAGAGCTGCTCGGTCGGTATGGTGTGTGAGTAATTTGCCTTCTCGTGCAAGTCGAAGGGCATAGATACTGTTGTGCTCAAAGATATTTGTTGTCAGATAACTGGAGATACATACGATCATCAATGGCATGAATAAAGCGTATCCGCCCGTAAGTTCTGCAATAAGGAAGATTCCTGTAAGTGGTGCGTGCATAACACCTGTCATGACGCCGGCCATTCCTAGAAGTGTAAAATTCTGTTCGGGTATATAAACTCCTATTTCGTATTCGTTCCAAAAACGAGAGAAAAAGAATCCTCCAAAACCTCCGATGAAAAGTGATGGGGCGAACGTTCCACCACAACCGCCACTTCCGTTGGTCGCTGAGGTTGCAAATGTCTTTGTCAGTAATACTAAACCGATATATACAATGAGTAGGTTCTCTTTGCCTGCAAAAATGGAGCCGTTCATCACTTGACTCCAGTCTGCTATTGTCTTACCGGTGAGCAATGTGTTGAGAGTGCTATATCCTTCTCCGTAAAGTGATGGGAAGAAGAAAATCAAACCGCTAAGGATGAGACCGCCACAAATGAGTTTGATGTATCTGTGGTTGGATAGTTTTGCAAACATTCCTTCGCAGATGCTCATGGAACGCATGAAGTAGAGACTGGAAAAACCGCAGAATATGCCAAGTAAAATGCAGGCTGGGGTTCTTCCAATGTTCCACGCACTATATAATGTAAAGTCGAAAAGTGAGTTATCGCCTGAGAAAATATAAGAGAATACCGTGGCTGTTACGCAACTGATAAGAATCGGAAGAAGTGAGGCCATGGTAAGGTCGACCATAAGAATTTCCAGTGTGAAGACGAGTCCTGCAATTGGAGCTTTGAAGATGCCGGCAATGGCGGCTGAGGCTCCACAGCCAACGAGGACCATCAGTTTCTTATTGTCAAGGTGGAATAATTGTCCTAGGTTACTGCCAATGGCACTTCCTGTGAGCACAATAGGAGCCTCGGCTCCAACACTTCCTCCGAAGCCGATGGTGATACTGGATGCTATGACGGATGACCAACAATTATGTCCTTTTAGTTTTGATCTCTTTGTCGCTAGGGCATACAGAACCCTTGTGATACCATGTGAAATGTTATCGCGTACAATATATTTTATGAAGAGTGATGTCAGGTATATACCTATGATAGGGAAGATCAGATAAAGCCAGTTGGATCGACTTGTCTCAAATCCCGTGGTAAGTAGTATTTGTATTTGATGGATGATAGTATGTAGTACCCATGCTGCTACCGATGCAAAGAAACCAATGAGTAATGACAACAATAGCATCATCTGTCGGTCGGAAAGGTATCCTTTCAACCTGACTGTGATACTGTGTCGCTTCTTAGGATTATCTATGTTGATTTCTGACATCTTTTTTTTAATGTTTAGCAATGAAACTGATCAATATCGTGATTGCCATTGAGGAAATCACGTGCTTCCATTCTCTTCTTTCCAGAAATTTGTACGGTTTCCAATTGCAGCCATTCATCAGCGCAAGCAATCTGAAGATTCTTACCTTCGATGCGAATGCTTCCTGGTTCAGATGTTGTTGCTGCACCGGTTTTGCTTGTACGGAATATCTTTAATGTTTTATGATTTGATAATTCTGTCCATGCTCCAGGATATGGACTTAATCCACGTATGAAATCATATACTTGTTTTGCTTTCTGATTCCAATTGATTTGACAGGTCTCCTTGAAGATCTTTGGTGCTGTATGGAGATCGTCAATTTCCGGTTGTGGCATGGAGTCTACCTTTCCGTCACCTTGCAATACAAGGTCTATGGTTTCTATGGCAATTTCTGCACCAAGATTCATCAGACCATCATATACGTATTCCACATCAGCATCGTCTGGAATTGGGAAATGTTTTTGTAGAATGATGCGACCAGTGTCAATATCATGATCAAGGAAAAATGTTGTAACGCCAGTTTCTGTTTCTCCGTTAATTACAGCCCAGTTGATTGGAGCTGCACCACGATATTGTGGAAGTAATGCGGCGTGTACGTTGAAGGTACCAAATCGAGGCATACCCCATACGACTTCGGGAAGCATTCGGAATGCAACGACAACCTGAAGGTCTGCTTTATAGCTGGCCAGTTGTTCGATGAAGGCAGGATCTTTCATCTTTACCGGTTGAAGGACAGGAAGATTGTGTGCAAGAGCATACTGCTTAACCTGAGAAGGTTGAAGTTGGTCTTGATGTCGTCCTACTGGTTTATCGGGTTGGGTTACTACAGCTACTACATTGTAGCCGCCCTCAATCAGTCGCTGGAGTGTACCAACGGCAAATTCAGGTGTACCCATAAATATGATTCTTAAATCTTTCTTTTCCATAATCATTGCAAAAGTAATAAAAAGATTTGGAAATCCATAAAAAATGTGTAATTTTGCCGAAAATATTTTTATTGGATATGAAACAAGAAGAAGATATTAAAAATGCAGTAGAATGTATGCGTAAAGGAGGCGTAATCCTTTATCCTACAGATACTGTTTGGGGTATTGGATGTGATGCAACGAATGCTGAGGCTGTAGCTAAAGTTTATGCTATTAAGCATCGCGACGATCATAAAGCTTTGATTTGTTTGGTTGACGATCAGAATCGTCTTGCAAGATATTTTAGAAATGTTCCAGAAGTGGCTTGGCAGTTGTTTGATAGTATTGCTGAGGGGGGTAAACCTACTACTGTCATTCTTGATGACGCTGTTAATCTTGCGCCAAATCTAATTGGGGATGACGGAAGTCAGGCTATGCGTATCACCCAGGAACCTTTTAGTAAGGAACTTTGTTATCGTTTCCAGAAACCTATTGTTAGTACGAGTGCGAATATTAGTGGTAATCCTGCTGCTGCTAACTATGGCGATATAGACCCGCAATTACTTGAAGCTGTTGATTATGTTTGTTGGAGTCGTCGTCAGGAGCATAAGCCACATACTCCAAGTAGTATTGTGAAACTTGATAAGTCTGGTCACATAACGATTATTAGAAAGTGAGATTATCTATATCAATATAAAATTGAAGAGCACTGATTTTTAGTTCAGTGCTCTTTTCATATTAAATTACTCTCTTAGATTTGTTTTCCTTCTGCAAGTTCTAGAAGGTATTTTCCATAATTGTTCTTTAACATCGGTTGCGCGAGGGCCTTCAGTTGTTCTGAATTTATCCAACCTTTTTTGAATGCAATCTCTTCAAGACATGCTACTTTTAGTCCCTGTCGTTTTTCGATAACCTCTATGAAGGTGGATGCCTCGCTGAGACTATCGTGTGTTCCAGTGTCGAGCCATGCGAATCCGCGTTGTAGAGTGCGGACCATCAGATTTTTCTGAGCCAAATATTCTTGGTTTACTGATGTTATTTCAAGCTCTCCGCGAGCACTTGGCTTAATCTGTTTGGCTATTTCGACAACGCTGTTAGGGTAGAAGTATAGTCCGACAACGGCATAGTTGCTCTTTGGCTTCGTAGGCTTTTCTTCAATGCTCAGGCAATTACCTTCTTTGTCAAATTCTGCCACACCGTAGCGTTCAGGGTCGTTTACGTAATATCCAAAGACACTGGCCTTCCCCTCGTTGCATGCTTTTACACTCTCTTTTAGTAGACCGGTAAATCCGGCACCATAGAAAATATTGTCACCTAGTACTAAACAGACATCATCGTTACCGATGAATCTTTCTCCGATAATGAAGGCTTGTGCTAATCCGTCAGGAGATGGTTGCTCAGCATATTCAAAGTTTACCCCTAAGTCTTTGCCATCGCCAAGAAGACGACGGAATCCTGGTAAGTCATCTGGTGTTGAGATGATTAATATGTCGCGAATACCAGCAAGCATCAATACCGAGATAGGGTAATATATCATCGGTTTGTCGAAAATAGGAATCAACTGCTTACTAATTCCTTTGGTAATGGGGTAGAGGCGTGTGCCAGACCCTCCAGCTAATACGATACCTTTCATAATTAATATGCGTGTTTGTCTGGGATAATAATACTCTTTGCTGTTAAAATGATAATTCTAATATCTAGCCATGGAGTCCAATTCTCAATATACCAAATATCTCTTTTGATACGTTCCTCCATCTGCCATACTTCCTTGGTTTCTCCACGACAACCTGTTACCTGAGCCCATCCTGTGATACCAGGTTTGCAGAAGTGTCTTACCATGTATTTGTCAATGAGCTGACTATATGTCGTGGTGTGATAGATCATGTGTGGTCGTGGACCGACAATACTCATGTCGCCTAATAGTACATTAATGAATTGGGGAAATTCATCAATGTTGGTTTTACGCATGAAATCACCGAAAGAGAATTTTCGTGGGTCGTTCTTTGTTGCCTGTTTTTTATCTGCGTCTGAACTGATATGCATGGAGCGGAATTTCATCATGTTGAAATTGGCGCCGTTAAGACCTGTTCGCTCTTGAAAAAAGAATATCGGTCCTGCACTCTGTAAATGAATCATGAATGAAATGATAGGAACGAATGGAGTAATGACGGCAATAGCTAAAAGACTGAGGAGGATATCGAAAGATCGTTTGATGAAACGATTCCCCATGCTCTGTAATGGTTCTATGTGATTGGTAAATAAATCCATTTCGCCTACACGCTCAGGGGTGAGATTGAGTTTGTAGCTACCGAATAAACGTGGTACATAATAGAAATGGATGATATTTTTGTCACAGAACCTCATTAATGTTACGATTTCGTCTGTGTAATCGTGTGAAAGAGATACGAACATTTCATCACAATTCGGAAGGATGATGGTATCTTTTGTTGCGTTATTATTGGAAATCGCATTGCCTGATTTCGCAGTATAATCCATATAGTGACGTACTCTTTCTATTAGGTCGTGACGAGTGCCGAGATGCTTGAATCCTGCGGGGGCTCCTTTTAATTCCTTGTTGCTAAAATATCCTGCTACGCGATAACCTATGGAGGGATCGCTTATCATATAGTTATAAAGTTCAAGGATGGCAGGGTCACAACCTACAAAAAGTACACGACGTGTGTTTCGTCCTAAGGCACGATAATGTTTTAGTACGTCTTTCTCTACATATCTAGAGCACATGATCGCAAAGAAATAGATGCAAAAGAATATGATGGAGAATGCCAAAAATGATTCTGACGGACATAAGAACTGTAGAAATGTAAATGTCAGAATCAGTTGCGTAATAGAAAGTTTTAGAACTCTGTGTAGAACCTGATCAAATTGAATTTGACGGAAGTGGATGATGGTACAAAAGAAATATTGGGCAATTCCGAATGCCATATTTGCTGCGAGTACAGATATTTTTGTGGCTGCAGTAAAGTAATATGGTGTAATACTAGGAATATAATTGATAAATATTCCCAATAATGTATTGAGGATAATCCAATCACTTAGCATTACAGAAGTGCGTATAATATTTGTTCCACTTGTTGCTTGTCTCATGGTTGTAAGTTATAATGATGTAAACTTAGTTTGAGTTTTAAACTTTGCAAAAGTACAAATTTTAATTGATAGGAAAGTGCTTTTTCTGAAAAAACATTCCACAACTTTTGTTTTTTTCATGAATTTAAGCTACCTTTGTACAATCAAAATAGTGTTTAATTTATAATAAAATAAGATTTTTTTTTACGATGGGAATACTAAATAAACTCTTCGGAAAGAAGGGAGAAGAAAAGAAAATTGGTGGTATGGAAGATTATATGACCTTGGTAAGGGTCTATTTTCAAGCTGCGTTGGCGGAGAAGATGGGTATCACCAATTTGGCTATGGTTCCTGATCTTCGAATCTTTAAGGTAACTTTCAAGATTCCTACTCAAAATAATAAGTTAGGCGTTGGAGAGAAAGCTGCTGTTAAAAAGATGATGAAAAATATGTATAAAGTTGATGACGCTTGGTTCAAAGAAATTGATGCAAGTATTCGCAAAAACTGTCATAAAATACAGGATGTGAATACTTATCTTATTCAATTTCAGGGTTTGACTCAAGAGTTGATGATGCTTATTGGTAATCTGATGAAGTTCAAACTTCGTCTGCCTAGTATTTTCAAGAAAGCTCTGTATGGTCTTACCCAACAGCAGGTAGAAGATATATTCAATAAAAATGATTGGAAAGATCCATCTGTTGTAAAGAGCATTATGAGTGTCCGTCAGTTGGATCATCGTTTGGGATTCAGTCATAAATGGATTACAGACTTTGTGTTCCAGGTAGTAATGCTTGCTAAAAAGGAACCTAAGCCTAGTGAAGAGCAGGTAGAAGCTGCAAAGGCAAAAATGAAATAGTTAAAGAAAAACTTGAAGCAAAATTTGCATAATTCAATAATTTGGATTATCTTTGCGACAAATTATAATCAAAATGAACGCAACTGAGAAGACTATAAATACTTTTACGACCCGTGTAAGGCAGATGATTCTCCGTTTCAATGAAATAAAGACGGAAAATAGCGAGCTGTATGCTATGGTCGATGAGCGCGATCAGAAAATAAAAGAACTGGAAGCGAAGTTGACCCAGGCGAATGCTGATTATGAGAGCCTCAAGATGGCCAAGATGCTTGAAGTGACCGATGGTGATTTGGAGGGAGCTAAAAAGAAAGTGGCCAAGCTCATTAGAGACGTGAATAAATGTATCACGCTAATTAATGATAAATAATTCGAGATGGCAGAACAAGAGAAATTACATATCAAATTGAACGTTTACGATACAGAGCTTTCTGTAAATGTACCTCGATCAGAAGAGGAATATTATCGTAAGTCGGCCAAGTTGATTACTGATATTGTGAATTCCTACTCTCAGATCTTTAAAGGCAAGAAGAGTGATAAGGAAATCCTATATATGGCGCTTATAGATATTGCCTTACGTTATGAGAAAAACGAAGGCAAGAACGATACTGCGCCATATAATGATATTCTCCATAAGCTTACCTCGGAGATTGAAGAGGCGCTGAAGTAGAATATCTAACACCTAATAATTATAAAAGTATGGTTATAATAATAATAACGGCTGTTGTGGCACTGCTTTTGGGCGGTGGCATCGGCTATGCTATTTTCCGTTATGTATTAACAGGAAAATATAATGAGATGTTGGCCCTTGCAAAGAAGGATGCTGATGTCATCAAAGAGAAAAAACTACTCGAAGTTAAAGAAAAATTCCTCAATAAGAAGAGTGAATTGGAGAATGAGGTGCGTCAGCGCAATCAGAAGATTCAGCAAGGTGAGAATCGATTGAAACAGCGTGAGATTTCCTTGAATCAGCGTCAAGAGGAACTTGGACGTCGTAAGATGGAAGTTGACCAAAGTCAGCAGCGTATTGATAATGAGAAAAAATTGTTGGCTGTAAAACAGACTGAACTTGAGAAAATGCAGAAGCAGGAACAAGCCAAACTTGAAGAACTTTCAGGTTTGAGCGCTGAAGAAGCTAAGACTCGTTTGGTTGAAAGTTTGAGAGATCAAGCCAAGCTCGATGCTGCTAGCTATGTGAATGAAATCATGGATGAGGCTAAGTTGAATGCAAATCAGCAGGCAAAGAAGATTGTCATCCAGACCATTCAGCGTGTTGCAACAGAAACGGCGATTGAAAATTCTGTAAGTGTATTCCATATTGACAATGATGAAGTGAAGGGACGAATTATTGGTCGTGAGGGTCGAAATATTCGTGCTCTGGAGGCTGCTACAGGTGTTGAGATTGTCGTAGATGATACTCCTGATGCTGTTGTCATTTCTGCTTTTGATCCAATTCGTCGTGAGATTTGTCGTTTGGCTTTGCACCAGTTGGTAGCTGATGGACGAATTCATCCTGCCCGTATTGAGGAAGTTGTTACAAAGGTGAAGAAGCAGTTGGAGAATGAAATTATTGAGACTGGTAAGCGTACTGCTATCGATCTTGGTATTCATGGTTTACATCCAGAGCTTATTCGCATTGTAGGAAAGATGAAATATCGTTCTTCTTATGGTCAGAATCTTTTGCAGCATGCTCGTGAGACAGCCAATCTTTGTGCTGTGATGGCAAGTGAGTTAGGGCTGAATCCAAAGAAAGCTAAGCGTGCTGGTCTGCTTCATGATATTGGTAAGGTGCCAGATGAGGAGAGTGAATTGCCACATGCTCTGTATGGTGCTAAGATTGCAGAGAAGTTTAAGGAGAAACCAGATATTGTAAATGCAATTGCAGCCCATCATGATGAAGTAGAGATGACGAGTCTTCTTGCGCCAATCGTTCAGGTATGTGATGCTATTTCTGGTGCTCGCCCAGGTGCTCGTCGTGAGATTGTTGAAGCTTATATCAAGCGTTTGAACGATCTTGAGGCTATTGCTATGAGCTATCCTGGTGTAACAAAGACTTATGCAATTCAGGCTGGTCGTGAACTTCGTGTTATCGTTGGAGCTGATAAGATGAACGATGATGAGAGCATTAAGTTGAGTGATGAGATTGCTACAAAGATTCAGAATGAGATGACATATCCTGGTCAGGTGAAGATTACAGTTATCCGAGAAACTCGTTCTGTAGCTTATGCTAAGTAAATATTTTAGTGGATACAATAAAAAGCCTTTCCAAATTTGATGGGAAGGCTTTTGTTGTTTTATATTTTATTGATATCTACATAGCCGTGCATCACGGCGTAGATGGTGAGAGCGCTTACACTTTTTATTCCCAGTTTCTCCTGAATATTTTTACGATGTGATATGACTGTGGTGAGTGAAATGTTGAGTTGATCAGCGATTTCCTTATTGATTTTTCCTTGTGCAACTAGTGACAGTACCTCAATCTCGCGGTCAGAAAGTATCTTACCTTTTAGGGCTTTAGGCAAATCTGGGAGGTTCTTCCCATGTGGGTGTCCATATTGTTCCAAAGCTAATAGGGCTTTTACAAGATGATCTTCAGGCATATTTACGCAGAGACATTTAAACTCTGATAAATGAGTGGTAGGGTCGTTTGACGTGGTGAGGACAATTGTCTTGCGAGCAATATCGTGGAAGAAACTACGCGATTCTACCACGACATTCATGGCTGCGAAATAGTGGAAATAGTTTTCTATGCCAGCCACTTTCAGTTCTTCTACTGACGCAAAGGAATCTACCGTCATGATGGGCAGGATATTCTGTAGCATTCCCTTCAGGCCAATTACGGCAAACGTATTAGGGTCGATAATAGCTATTTTAGGTCTTCCCCCCTTCATCATTTTATGATTCATATTTTCCATAAATCTATTCAGAGAATTTATTATAAGAATGGAGAAAGTAAGTTTGCCCACCAGCCGATATGTCGCTGAGTAGGTGTTCTCCATTTCCGCCACGACTCCTCTGTAAGTAAGAAGCTATCTTTTTTATCTTTTTCGAAGAGGTCGGTTAACTGCTGGGTAGTATAAGGGTCTATGATTACAGCATTTTCCTCATAATCCCATCTCAAAGAGCGAGAATTCAAATTTGCCGATCCTACAGTACAGAACTTATCATCTACCATGATGATCTTTGTGTGATGGAATCCTGGAGTATACATCCATACAGAGCATCCTGCCTGCATTAGATTATGGGCATTAAAGAAGCCACAGTCAGGTGTTAAAGGAATATCACTCTTGGTAGAAAGCATGATTTCTACCTTTACGCCACGTTTTACAGCCTTTTTCAATGCCTTTTTAAGTTTCCTACTCAACGTGAAATAAGGGTTTATCAGTTTGATACTCTTTTTAGCATCATTGATGGCATTCACATAAAAGGTACGGATAATATCATTCGAAGTGTGTGGCTCTCGATTGATGATTCCCACCATCTTCTTGTATCTTGTTGGCGTATTGTCAGCCTTTAGCCCTTTGAAGTATTTGGCAGGGAATTCACCATAAAAATATTTTGGACCACGGATATCCTTGTTTGTCACTTTTTTCCACATTCTGATGAAGATACGCTGTAGCGTGTTCACCTCATCTCCCTCGATGCGACAATGCATATCATTCCAGGTACCTATAGCTTTCTTACCTTTGATATAATAGTCTGCCACATTCATGCCTCCTGTGTAAGCTATCTTTCCGTCGATTACAACAATCTTGCGATGATCACGATTAAAGATATCATCAAACCAAGGAAACTCTACAGGGTTGAACTCATAGATCTCGATACCTTTAGCCCTGATAGCCTTGAGATCCTTCTTTCGCATTGGTCTGTTATTCGACGAATTGCCGAAACCGTCAAAGAGTAGTCTTACCTCCACGCCCTCTTTCACTTTAGGTTCTAGATGCTTGATGAGTTCGTGATTGATAGAATCGTTACGGAAGTTAAAATACTCCATGTGGATGCTGCTATGCGCCTGGTCGATGGCCTTGAACAGATCTGCGAATTTCTGTTGACCATCCATGAGAAGTGTCACCGAATTGTTGTGCGAAAAGCTCACGCCCTTGCTGCGCAATTGGTTTACGATTAGTGAGTCACTCGTTTGTGCATTCACTAATGAACAGATAAGCAATCCGCAACCTAATAAAATATATTTAGTTTTCACAATAACTTATTCTCGATATTATCCCATACTAATCCCGAAGCAATTACATTGCCGATGCTGCATAACTATCTACAATACCTAGGAGCCGTCTTTCTTTATCTGTAACTAGAACAGAATGAATCTTATGCTGATGCATGATACGTTGAATTTCCGACAACTTTGTCTTTGCCGATACCATCTTAGGCTCTCGTGTCATAATGTCGCTTACACTGTGATTAAAGAACTCTGCCTGCCATTTTTCCATAGCTCTACGAATATCTCCATCAGTGATTAGTCCCATTACTTTATGATTATCATCCAGAGAGACACCCAAACCAAGCTTGCCTTTGCTCACGTGTATGATAGCTTTTCCTAAACTCATATCGCTTGGGATGATAGGTAAATCTTCTGTACGCATCACATCTTCAGCTGTTGTGAGCAAGCGTTTGCCGAGTTCTCCTCCTGGATGGAACTGAGCGAAGTCGCGAGGCTTAAAGTTGCGTATTGTCATCAGAGCGATGGCCAAAGCATCACCCATAGCTAATGCCGCAGTAGTACTACTTGTTGGAGCCAGATTCAGAGGACAAGCCTCTTTTTCTACATGTACTAAAATGTGTGCATTGCTATATTTTGCCAATAGAGATTCACTATTGCCCGTCATAGAGATGATAGGTACATTCATATGGAGTACCATAGGGATAAATCTTAGTAACTCATCCGTCTGACCACTGTTTGACAGAGCCAGTACCACATCATCAGATGTCATTACACCTAGGTCGCCATGATATACATCCAATGGGTTGATAAAGAAAGCTGGAGTACCTGTAGAGGCTAGGGTAGCAGCAATCTTTGCTCCCACATTACCACTCTTACCAACACCAGTCACAATGATCTTACCATGACAGTGGAACATCATATCTACAGCCTTCTCGAAATTCCTATCCATCTGTGGAATCAGATCGAGGATGGCCTGAGCTTCGTCGCGCAGAGCCTGCTGACCATACTCAATAGTAGTTTTCAATCTATCTTCTATGTTATTGTTTGCCATTTGCTTAGTCTATTAATTTCTTTACCAGTCCTTCAAGTTTATCTAATTCCAGCATGTTGGCAGCATCACTTTTGCCATTATCAGGATCTGGGTGAACCTCAAAGAAATAGCCAGTAGCGCCAAAAGCCTTAGCGGCCATCGCCATACTAGGTACGAATTTTCTGTCGCCAACGGTTTTGCCATCGCCAGCACTAGGACGCTGCACACTATGTGTACAATCCATGAGTACCGTAGGGACAATTTCCAGCATGTCAGGGATATTACGGAAATCGACTACTAGATTATTATATCCAAATGAGTTGCCACGCTCTGTGAGCCATACTTCAGCGGCACCACTTTCCTGTGCTTTCTGTACAGGATATCTCATGTCTCTTCCACTTAGGAACTGCGCTTTCTTGATATTTACGATAGCTCCTGTTTTGGCCGCAGCAACAAGTAAATCCGTCTGCCGGCAGAGGAATGCTGGTATCTGTAGCACATCGCACACCTGTCCAGCCTCTTTAGCTTGCCAACTTTCGTGGATATCAGTAATGATGCGTAGTGCATATTTTTCTTTGATATCGCTGAGCATTTGTAGTCCCTTCTCAAGGCCAGGACCGCGGAATGAATGTAAAGATGTACGGTTGGCCTTATCGAAAGACGCTTTAAAGATGATATTAGTACCCAGATGCTTGTTGATTCCAACAAGTCGCTGAGCTACTGTGTCGAGCAGTTCCGCCGATTCTATCACGCACGGTCCTGCGATAATTACTGGTTTCATATTTTGCAAAGATATAAAAAAATACTTGTTCCGCCAAATCTATTGGTCATTGGAGGAGTTCTTTGTTATTTTCGATATGTCAGGAGATGCCTGTTTGATTGTTATTTCGCGCTGAGGGAATGGAATCTCAATACCATTCTTATTGAACACATTATATATACATTCCATGACTTCTGCATCAGCAATTGCCTGATTGAGCACGTTTACCCAAACAAGGATGCGTAGGGTGATGCAACTATCATCGAAACTCTTCAGTAACACCTTTACCCCCTTCGTATGGTTGATACTTTTGAGTTTGCTCACATTTTCGATGATAATTTTTTTCACATTCTCAATGTTAGTTCCATAGGCCACACCAACTTCTAGGATATCCAGCTCATAGCCATGGTTCTTGGTCATGTTACGATAGTTCTTTGTGAAGAGTTGTGAGTTTTGGAATGCCATTACCGAGCCATCCAATGCTTCAAGCATTGTTGATGTATAAGTGATACTGCTCACGCGTCCACGTACTCCATCACATACAATGTAGTCGCCTATCTTGATACGTCCTGCCATTAGCGAGATGCCATAATAGATGTTTTCGAGGATATCCTTCATGGCAAAACCGATACCTGTTGATAGACCACCTGAGATGACAACAAACCATGTGTAAGACACGTTACAGATAGCTACGCTAATGAGGAGCCATGTACCCCAAGTGAGTACTTGTAGTACATTCTTTGTCATAGTGTACCTACTGTCGCTTGTTGTCGGATCTATCATTTCAAAATGCAACTTCATAAATGCATCTGCCGTGTGGTTGATGTATCTGAAAATATAGAATAGCACCACTACTGTGAGCAAGTTCCAGAGATTAAATGAAATCTGTTTGAAGTTTACGTATTTGTGATCGAGAATTCCCCATACAGCATCGCTCAGGTTGAATACCTCTGCAGCCCAATAGATAGAAAGTACGATAGTGCCCAGTGCGGCTATAGGCAACAGAAGATGTAATAGCAGATTGAAGAACCATTTATGTCGAATGTCTTTTTCTTCTAGTTTATGACGAGAAGCAAATGCCATAAGCCATCCTCTGAAGAAAGTGATTGTGAGGATACATGTGAGTTGCATCACCCACCAGATAACGATGATTACACTAAAGAAAGTCCATCCCATCCATCCTGATAAGGTAGAACCGATGATGACGATGAGCGATACCCACGTATAATACATATCCGTTTTAGGCACATTTTTTTTCTGTCGGCAAATTACGCTCCATTGCCATAATGAGCAGAGTAGTAGGATAGGAGGGAAAATAAGATTGATAAGTGTGTTTGGAATCAGTACGATTCTAAATACGATGACAATGAATCCTATCACGAGTAGCGGACTGTAGATTCGGAATGCACTCATGATTTGTTTTGCCTTTACACGGAGCAACAGCGAGAGTAGAATCATTCCCAGCAACCAAGTGTATTGTACGAGCAGACCGCACGCCATGATTATGAAATTCTGTTGTACGGTAGCGCGGATTATTCCTAGAATAATGGCAAATGTAATCACCGTCATTGCCATGATGATGCATCGGCGGCGTATCATAAATTCTTCCTTGATATGTGAAAATCTCTCGCTTTTCAGAATTCGCGTAAGAATTACCTTGATGACTACAATGTTCAGAATGATAGACACCAGTGCATAAAATATGATGATTGTAAATAGCATGAAGATGATTCTCACATCCCATTGCGACACCATGTGTCCAACACTTCCTATCGGTTTATATTTGGTCGTTACATCTTCGCTGGTTTGTTTCCATTGTCTTCCCAACGAAGCCAACGTCTGCAAATAGTTACCGTCGGCGTTTGAAAATATACTGTTTTGGATGTCTGCATATCTGCGCACAGCATAATCGTTGAGATATTTTAAACGTTTTTCCGTGAGTTCATAATAATGTTGATAGTCCATTAATTGCTGTCCGTTTTCGGCCAGCGTTCTCCTGATATTGATAGCAAGTGCAAGACAACAAGCCCTATCGGTTTTCGTCTTTTCCGACATATAATCTACCTGCATTGTGCGCAGATTTTCGATGAGAGAATCGAGGCGTCCCACCTCAATCCTGTTTTTTCGCAGAATCTTTTGGAAAGGAATGGTCTTTTTCTTAAACTTGCGATAAGCCTCTGTAGCTTGATGGCAAGCATAAGTCAACTCAAACACATATCCACTCTTTTGTGAATACAGCATCATCGTATTCTGGTCGGCCTGATTCATCACTTCGATCAGTTCCTTTACCATCTGTTGATTATACTGTTTGATGTTTTTGCTTCGTTTTTCTAAGTCGATATGATAGTTTGACAGTTCGTTGCGAAGCACGAATAAAGTGGTGTCGAGATTGCCCTCTTTCAGCACTGCATGGCTTGGAAGAGCTAAGGCAATGACCATTAGAAATAGTAAAAAGATTCTTTTCTTCATAATCTGCACATTATAGTGTGCAAAGATACTTAATTTTTATGGCAGATAGTGCTCTTTAAAGCAGAAATTTAGTTATTTTTGCAGCGACTAAGCAAAAATGATGTATAATAATATGGAAATTCTAATAGCTGATAGTGGAAGCACCAAGACCGATTGGGCATTAGTTTCTCATGATGGTACCTATCGCCTTGCTCATACTCAAGGTATCAATCCTATTCACCAGTCGCGTGAAGAGATAGAACATATCTTGCGTGATGAACTCTGTCCTCAATTTAGTTTTGAGCAACTTTCTGGTGTATATTTTTATGGTAGTGGATGTGCCCCTACTCAACAGCCTTTGGTGTGCGAAGTTCTTGCTACAGTATTTCCAGAAGCTTCTACCATCAAGGCATATGGAGATTTGCTCGGTGCCGCTCGTGCCGTATGTAATAATCATGAAGGTATAGCTTGTATTCTGGGTACAGGAGCTAATAGTTGTCTTTATGATGGAACCACGATAGTAAAGAATACTCCACCGCTTGGTTATATTCTTGGTGATGAGGGAAGTGGTGCTGTACTGGGGCGGAACTTTCTCAATGCAATCTTTAAGGGATTTCTTTCAGAATCGTTGCGTGATGAATATCTCGTTTGGTCAAATCTTACTTATGGTGACATTATCCAGAAAGTTTATCGACAGCCAATGGGTAACCGCTTTCTGGCTTCAATAGCTCCATTTATAGCCGAACATCTTGATGATGCCCAACTTCAGCAACTTGTAGCTAATAACTTCCGTGATTTCTTCGACCGCAATCTTGTGCAATATTCAGGCACACAGAAGGTGGGATTTGTTGGCAGTATCGCTTATCATTTTGCCAATATTCTTCGTTCTGTAGCCAAAGAGAAAGGTTATGAGATTACGGTCATCGAACGTTCTCCTATTTTGCGACTCGTCCGTTATCATAGTCGGATTGATTTTGGTATATCAGAGTAACCTTCCGATTTACGTCACTTCTAAAGGTTGTATGTGTGCAAACTCGTTGCCTGAGCAGTTGGAAGGTAATTGATGCCCCACCAGCACATCTGCAACAGTATGAAACAGAAAATGAGCAGCAAACATGCCCATTTAGGATTTCCAGATTTACCGATGCGCAAGTGTATATACATGAGATAGCCCAGCCATGTGGTAGCTGCCCATGTCTCCTTAGGATCCCAGTTCCAATAGTGTCCCCAAGCCTCTTTTGCCCAAAGTGCTCCCATCAGCATTCCAAGTGTCATTAATGCCAGTCCTGCGTTTACCAGATTGTCGGTAATATAGAGTTGTCTTAGAGTGGGGCTTTTGCGTAACATTAGTACTATAGCTATTGCCGTTGCAACTCCCAGCATGGTATAGGCGACTATATAAGCTGCTATGTGTGGCGCAAACCATCGACTTTGTAGTGCAGGCATCAGATGTTCTTGTTGCAGTGTCTCCATACTAAAAGTAGCTATGCCAAATCCAACAATGGCTATAGTTGGCAGCCAATGCTGCCACGTTTCTCCTTTCATGTTGAAGAGCATCAGCAGTGCGCCCGCCATCAGCAGAAAAAAGCCCACATATACGGCCGAAAGCCAAGGGTCGCTTATCGCCTCGAAGACACTTAGAAATTTTCCATTGCCAATAGTCTCGTAACTATACTGATACAGTAGCCAGCCATCCACCTTACATGGATGGTTCACCTCGATAGCTTCTTGTCGATCAGGATTATTCTCAGAAGTAATCGTCAGGTGTGAACGATATTGCCGTGGTGTATGTTCCGGCAGATATTCCTCTAATTCAAATCTGTTTAATTTTATACCGAAAGGCATCATCATCACCCGATTACTGTCATCTAAGGCCTGCCATGTGGTCTGTCCCTCAGCGCAGTATATTTTTACCCGCTTTATATAATTTTGACCTATAAAGGCGCTTGTTAGCACGAGTAACAATCCGAGATGACTCAGCGTTGCACCCATTTTCTTCCATCTCCAATGCTTAAATTGCTTCACAAGAGTCTCGGTAATAATCAAGCCCATCCATAGATATGCAACCACGAACAACCATCCGCAGTTCATATTTGTTAGACCCTTTATGAGGGTCATCAGCGTTGCCGCCGTTATAGCTAGTACTGCTGTACTATATTTTTTCCGCATAGGATCCGGTATTATATAACATTGGTATGTTGATGAAATTAACTACGTATGCAGATTTATTTTCTGATAGTTACTTGTATTCTGTCTTTTTTCAATTGTCGTTGTGCTTCTCTTACATCAAATTCTACTTTTGTTTTCGTAAAATCAGGCACATTATAAGCCTTAAAGAGCTTATGATAATATTCCCATGGATTTTTCTGAGGAAGCAAGAAGGGTTTGGTGGCATGCCCTTTGTCATCGATGCTCGAGAAATATAGTTTGGTGTATACCCCATCGCCTCGTTTGCTAGAGAAGACAAACCATCGGCTGTTACTATTCCAGTTGTGATAACTTTCAGAACATCGGCTGTTCACGGTTATAAGTGGCCAACTCTGTCGCGTCTTGAGATTCATGATCCAAAGATCTGCATCAGGTTGCACGATGGAGAAATTACTTCTGCTGCATTTTGTGAACATCAACCATTTACCATCGTAGGACGGGCGTGCATGGAGATAACTGGAATTCGTTTTCTGACCATTCAGCAGAGTGTCCACTTTGGATCCAAAAGTTCCGGTCTTTGCGTTGAAAGGAATGGCGACCAGACTGCATTTCACTTTCAGATATTCAGTAGGGACATCACAGGCTTTCGATGTACTGTAATACATTGTTTTTCCGTCTGCCGAGAAAGCTGGGAATATTTCAAGCCAGTCAGGTGTCTGTAGTTTATCGTCGAGAATAAGTTCTCCAGTTTTTGTGTCAAATAATATGATATTTCCGAAATTGTGGAATACCTCTATAGGTTGATGCCTGCCTACAAAGAAACTCTGTCGTACATCATTGGTAGAGTAGGCGATATATCTTCCTTCTGGATGCCAGTAAGCATAACTGCCAGCCGCTTTTGTAGAGTCAGTCTTGGTGTTGTACCATTTTTGTACGCCATCAATCTGTACAAGTGTACCACCATGTTCACTTCGCATCTGACTGGTGAACATTTTCGGGTCCGTATGATTGGGTGTGTGGCAGTTGATGCAATTTCCCGGTACAGCTTTCTCTTCAAGAATAGCGGTCTCGTCGAAATTGTGTATGTTTCGCTGGTAGATACCTATTTCTCCACCGACCTCATAACCAGGCGGAATTAGACGATAGGTCACTCCATAATCATCGAGTCGGTAAGGACTTACATGTAAAAAGAAATCCTTATATTGAGTCCATTTCCCATTTCTTTCTACACATACCGTCACGCGGATGCTGCTTCCGGCATTAAGTTGTGTAAGTTGATGCCACTCATCAATATCGAAATCAGCATAGTCACCATTCGAATGAATCTCGCCTCCTTTTTCCCCTTTCAGTACGACATCCACAGCGTCTGTTCTGCCCACGATGTTGAAGTTGAGTGGCGCAATATCTACAGGAATCGTGACGTCCGTGTAGTCTGGAAAAATGACAGGCAGACGGTTTACTGTTGTAACATTCTCTGGCAAGTTGGTACAAGCCGTGAACCCATAGAATGCTAGTAATACGAAAAAGAAATATATATATCGTTTCATACTATTATACTTAATTGTTCTTACTCATCATTTGCCTTACGTAAATGCCATAGCGCGATGACGAATCCATGCCTTGACTTTGAATGAATCTTATGGCATCCTGATATCCCATCGGCATCGACATATATCCTCCGTAACTCTCTACAAATCGCATATAGTTCATGAAGCCATCGTAATCACCTTTTAGTAACATCCCACCCATGAAGTAATCCAGTGCCAATTTGTTGTCGGTATGGTCGGCAAACAATTGCCCGAACATCTTTTCTATCTCTGGATAACTATATAGATAGTCTTTCTTGAAGTGGAATTTTCGCATCTGTCCCCACACGGGATGATTAGCAATCATCGTCTCATGGTTCAGATAGTCCTCAGCCTCTTGTGCCCATGAACGATAGAATAGCGACTGTTTCAATAAGTCGATATGTTTTTGAGCTATTAGATAACGACCATTGACAATATAACATTCTGTGATTCTCTGTTCGAGTCTACCACTCTTCCGAGCATTAAGGATAGACTCCTGTAAGTCGGAAAAGTATCGCAAGGCTGAATTGACCATACCAAGACGGAAGAAAGTCTCGGCCGAAATCATGTTGGAGAAATTATCGCGTACAGGAGGCATAATCATCGCATCGGTGCCCGACTGGTAAAAGTCGAACATGCGGTCTGCTAATTGTCGGGTCATACCTAAAGCCAGATTAATACTCTCACTGCTGAAGGCACAATGAGGTTGATAGTTTTCGGCTCTTGAGATGATCTCTTCCCATTTCTCTTGTCGTACTAGCATATCGTCTTTAAGTAGTTCATAATTGTCTTTATCGAATCCTGTGAAAATGGCAAGGAGAAGTATGATGAATGCCCCCAACATCGATGTTGCGTGTACGATTCTACTATTCAGCCTGTTGGTATATTGTGAAAATACGATGACGAGAAATGCAACGATGGCAACTAAATATAAGAGTAAAGGAGCGAGCGTCTCGTCTCTGTAGTAGTTGATCCCGAAGTGTACACGCTGCAAAGGCCATTGACGTAATATCGTGATATATGCTCCTAGCTGTATACCTATTATATATAAACAATACAACCATGACCATCTGCTGCGACTCTTGAAACATCGTATGGCAACGTATATCCACACCAAGGCACCCATAGCCCAGAATAATAGGGGAATGAGTATCAAGTCAGCAAGAATATGAAGGTGGCGGAAATAATATGCTGCATAGAGAATTATGATAAGGGCGACAAAGAATGAGAACAAGACGTTTTGATTACCTAAGGCCCATATCGAAAGAAGGGAAGGTAGGAAACTCAAGATTAGAAGACGTTTGTCACTCAGTAAGAATACAGCATGCTGGAGCGATAGAAGAAGTAAACCAATGATAAGACTTCCAAGCCATGAGTAATAAAAAAATTGTACGAGAAATTCAGATATGTAGTCAGCCAATCCGCCTGCAATAGCTATTCTGCTATATAAATAATCAGAGGAAAAAAGAAACAACTGATTTTGCTCATGATAATTTAAATATTCAGGATGGCATATATCCCAAAAGAGAAATACGAATGCTAAAAATAATACCCTGATGAGTATTCCCCTATGTTTAACAAAGAGAGTTTTCATTGGTAGGTTTCTATATTAAGTTAATTTGAGTGCAAAGATACACTTTTATCTTGTAATAACGGCGAAAAGTTAAAAAATATATTAGTTATATTCTAAAGTTCTTACAAAGAATTGTAGGAATATAAAATAAAATAAAGATTCTAACGTTTCTATATAGATAGACTTGTAGAAACTATATAAATAATAAGAATGGCAAAAATAAAATTGATTGAGAAAATCGGCTATGCAATGGGTGATGCAGCCGCAGGTGGCATCACATGGAAAATCATGTCGATAGCATTTCCTCTGTTTTTCACCAATGTTTTCGGCTTGACCGTTGCTGATGCTGCTGCATTGATGCTTGTGGCTCGTATGTTTGATGTTGTTACCGATCCTCTGATGGGTAGTCTGGCCGACCGTACACAATCTAAATGGGGAACCTATCGTCCTTGGTTGATATTTGGTGCAATACCTTTCGGACTGGTCTTTGCTTTATTGCTTTATACTCCTGATTTTGGTCCTGTAGGCAAACGAGTATATGCCTATACTCTATATCTGTTGATGATGGCAATTTATACTGCAGTAAATGTACCTTACGGTTCGTTGCTTGGTGTGATGACCGATGATGATAATGAGAAAAATCAGTTTTCTTCATTCCGTATGGTAGGAGCCTATGCCATGGGTTTTGCCACTCTTCTCTCATTTCCTTATCTGCAGAAGATGGTAGGAGGTACAGAAGCTCATCAGTATGCTGTGCTTGGTGCTGGATTCGGTGTTGTTGCCGCAGCGATGACTTTGGGCTGTGGTCTTCTTACGAAAGAACGAATGAAACCGGTTCGTGCAGAAAAATTTAGTTTGAAACCGTTTGATGACCTGTTTAAAAATAAACCATGGATTTATCTTACATTGATAGGTATCTGTACAAACTTCTTTAATGGTTTCCGCTATGCCGTAGCAGGTTATCTGCTCACGTACTGTCTTGGTGGTGATATCACAATTAACGGACTGATCATCAACTATACCGTGTTTATGACATTCGGAGAAGTAACTTGTATGATTTTTGGAGGCCTTTCACCTAAGTTTACCCAGTGGATGGGTTCTAAGAAAAAAGCCTTTACCGTGGCAGCTGTTATCTGTGCTGTGTTCTCTGTCGGCTTCTTTTTTATTCCAATGGACCCAGTTTATATCTGGGTGATGATTTGTGTTGTCGTATTGACATCAATAGGTGTAGGTCTGTATTCCCCACTTCTCTGGTCTATGTATGCAGACGTAGCCGATTATGCAACCGAGAAGAACGGAATATCATCAACAGGACTGATATTTTCTTCAGGAACAATGGCACAGAAGTTTGGTACAGCTATTTCAGGTTCATTGGTAGCCTTGTTACTTGGTCTTGCAGGTTTCGTTTCCGGTACTGATCCTGTGACAGGTCAAACCGTAGTAAATATTACAAATTACGGAGCTGTAAAAGACATGATTTGGGCATTGTTCTCGTTGTTTCCAGCGCTTATTGTCGTGATTATGCTTCTATTGCTGTATAAATATCCTATCAAGAAATAAAAGAAAAATAATATCAAATATCTCTTGATGAAGAAGAGATATTCTAGATAATAAGAAGAATAGAGCGCATCGACTTGCGCTCTATTCTTTTTGTTGTAAACTATATTTTTTTACCTCCTCTACACTTTTTCAAGAATTTCTATTCGCGTTAACAAAATAATTTGTAACTTTGCAGTCGCTTGCGATGGATTAGCTACCCATTGTATTTACGAGCAAATTATTTAAAATAACGTTATAAAAATTTTATGAATTTCACTTTGTTAATTACCGTTTTGTTAACGGCTGTAACCTTGGTGTTGGCGGCTTACGTCATAGCTAAGCTTATCGGTCCACGTTCTTACAATCCGGTTAAGGGTGAACCTTTTGAGTGTGGTATCCCGACCAGAGGGTCTTCATGGTTACCCAGCCATATTGGTTACTATCTCTTCGCCATCCTTTTCCTGATGTTCGATATTGAGACCGTTTTCCTATACCCATGGGCAGTCGTAGTAAAGCAGTTTGGATCAATGGCCCTTGTTAGCATTGGTTTCTTCCTGTTGGTATTAGTATTTGGCCTTGCTTATGCTTGGCGGAAAGGAGCATTGGAATGGAAGTAAAGAAAAGAGCCTCTATCAAGAGTATTCCTTATGAAGAGTTTAAGGACAATAGCTCCCTTGAAGAAATTGCTCAGCAATTGAACGAGGGCGGTGCAAATGTAATTCTTGGCTCTCTCGATGCTGCAATCAACTGGGGACGTTCTAACTCTCCTTGGTCACTTACTTTTGGTACCTCTTGCTGTGGTATTGAATTCATGGCCGTAGGTTGTGCTCGTTACGATTTTTCTCGATTTGGTTTTGAGGTAACCCGTAACTCTCCACGTCAGGCCGACCTTATTATGTGTGCTGGTACAATTACAAATAAAATGGCTCCTGTATTTAAGCGTTTGTACGATGAAATGGCAGAGCCTAAGTATGTTGTTGCTGTAGGTGGTTGTACTATCAGTGGTGGTCCTTTTAAGAAGAGCTATAATGTAGTTCGTGGTATTGACGAGTTGGTACCTGTTGATGTCTTTATCCCAGGTTGCCCTCCACGTCCAGAAGCAATCCTTTATGGTATGATGCAGTTGCAGCGTAAGATAAAGGTAGAGAAATTCTTCGGTGGTGCTAATCATAAGATGAGCAAAGAAGAAAAGGAACTCTCAATGAGTAAGGGTGGCCTTCACGGATTGAGTAATGAGAATCTTAGCGATAATCAGAAACTCGGTCATAAGGAACCTATCATCGTAACAAATGTTCCTGAAGATTTTGATCCACAGAAAGGTCTAACTGATTAATGAGGTAATAAGAATATGAAACTTAATAATATTGAACTCACTTTCGATAACTTTGCTGATGAAATGGCGAAGTTGAAGAACGAGAAACATTTCGACTACCTTGTTACCATTATTGGTGAAGACTTTGGTGAGGAAGGTCTCGGATGTATCTACATTCTTGAAAATACAGAGAGCCATGAGCGTTGCTCTACAAAGGTGATTGCTAAGCAGATAGGGGAGGAATATGTTATCCCTTCTGTGTTAAAACTTTGGAATGCAGCCAACCTTCTTGAGCGTGAGGTGTTCGATTTCCTTGGTATCAAGTTCTTGGGTCATCCAGATATGCGTCGCCTATTCTTGCGCAACGATTTCGTTGGATATCCTTTGCGTAAGGATTTCGATATGAGTCCTGAGAATAATAAATTCCCAGAAACCGATGAACCAGAAAGCGATTTCACATCAGAGTGGAATCTCGATGCGCATGGTAATCTTGTAGAAACCAAGCATCGTCTCTTTGAGGAAGACGAATTTGTTGTAAACCTCGGTCCAAACCATCCATCTACTCACGGTGTGCTCCGTTTGCAGACGGTTCTAGATGGTGAGACTATCAAGCATGTTTATCCACACTTAGGATATATCCATCGCGGTATGGAGAAGATGATGGAGAGTATGACATATCCACAGACTCTGGCTCTTACCGATCGTTTGAACTATCTTTGCGCTATGCATCATCGTCATGCACTCGTTGGTGTCATCGAAGAAGCTATGGGCATTGAACTTTCAGAACGTATCAAGTATATCCGTACAATTATGGATGAGCTCCAGCGTATCGACAACCACTTGTTGTTCCTTGGTACAGCTGCTCAGGATATGGGTGCACTTACAGCATTCCTCTATTGTATGCGTGATCGTGAGCACGTGCTCAACGTGATGGAGGAAACAACGGGTGGCCGCTTGATTCAGAACTATTATAGAATAGGTGGCGTTCAGGATGATATCGATCCTAACTTCGTAGAAAATACGAAGAAGCTCTGTAAGTACCTTCGCCCAATGGTTCAGGAATACCTCGATGTATTCGGTGATAATGTGATTACACACAACCGTTTCGAAGGGGTTGGTCCTATGGGTCTTGAGGATTGTATCAATTATGCTGTTACTGGTCCTGCAGGTCGTGCAGCTGGTTGGCACAACGATGTTCGTAAGAATCATCCATACGACTTATATGATAAGGTAGAGTGGAAGGAGATCACCCTTACAGGTGCAGACTCAATGGATCGTTATATGGTTCATATCCACGAAATCTATCAGAGTCTTGATATTATCGAACAACTTATCGATAATATTCCAGAGGGAGAATATTATATCAAGCAGAAACCTATCATCAAGGTTCCAGAAGGTCAGTGGTTCTTCTCTGTAGAAGGTGGCGCAGGCGAATTTGGTGTATATCTGGATAGTAGAGGCGACAAGAGCCCATATCGTTTGAAGATGCGTCCAATGGGACTTACCCTTACCGGTGCATTCGATAAGATGCTTAAGGGTCAGAAGATTGCCGACTTGGTAACAACAGGTGCTACCATTGACTTCGTAATCCCTGACTTAGATAGATAATACTAAAATTAATAAAGAATAATAGAAAATAAAGATATGTTTGATTTTAGTATCGTTACAAAATGGTTCGACGCATTACTTACACAGACATTAGGTCTGAGTTCGTTCTGGTCGATTTTAATAGAGTGCGTAGTAGTTGGCGTGCTGATTCTTACAGCTTATGCCCTGATTGCTATTGCCCTGATTTTCATGGAGCGTAAAGTCTGCGCCTATTTCCAGTGCCGTCTTGGCCCTATGCGTGTCGGTCCTTGGGGTATCTTTCAGGTGTTCGCAGACGTTGTCAAGATGTTGATCAAGGAGATATTTACAGTTGATAAGGCTGATAAATTACTCTATTGTATCGCTCCGTTCCTTGTAATTGTTGCTTCAGTAGGTACCTTCTCATTCCTTCCATGGAACAAAGGTGCCCATATACTCGACTTCAACGTAGGTGTATTCATGATCACCGCAATTTCTTCGATTGGTGTTCTTGGCGTATTCCTCGCAGGTTGGGGTAGTAACAATAAGTATTCTGTAATTTCTGCTATGCGTGGTGCCGTGATGATGATTTCTTATGAGATGTCTCTCGGATTATGCCTCATTTCTTCGGTAGTTGTTACAGGAACCATGCAGGTAAGTGGAATAGTAGAAGCACAGAACAGTGCATGGCTTATCTTCCAGAATCCTTTCGTATGGATTGCTTTCCTTATCTTCCTAATCTCAGGTAATGCAGAGGCCAACCGTGGTCCTTTCGACTTGGCAGAGGCAGAGAGTGAGTTGACAGCAGGTTATCATACAGAGTATTCAGGTATGGGCTTCGGTTTCTACTATTTGGCAGAGTATCTGAATCTCTTCGTAATCTCAGGAATTGCAGCAACTGTATTCTTGGGAGGATGGATGCCTCTTCATATCAGTGGTCTAGACTCATTCAACAATGTTATGGATCTTATTCCAGGTGTTGTATGGTTCTTCGGCAAAGCCTTCTTTGTAGTTTGGTTACTGATGTGGGTGAAGTGGACATATCCACGTCTCCGTATCGACCAGATTTTGAAGTTGGAGTGGAAGTATCTCATGCCACTCATGCTGCTCGTGCTGGTACTTATTACCACTTTCGAGGCATTGGTATAATCGATAAAGGAATTAAGAAATAAAAATGGAAAATAAAGATAAATCATATTTTCAAGGTATTGCCGATGGTATGAAAACTCTTGCCACAGGATTGAAGATTACTCTCAAGGAGTACTTCACGCCAAAGAGTACCGAGCAATATCCAGAGAATCGAAAGACTACGCTCCACGTGAGCAAGCGCCATCGTGGTCGTCTCGTGTTTAAGCGCGTGACAGAGCAGGATCTAGCTGATTCAAAGATTCAGGCTCGTGGCCTTCAACTTGGCGATTACAAGTGTACAGCTTGTACCATGTGCGAGAAGTCTTGTCCTAATGATACCATTAAGATTACATCTCACATGGAAGAGAATCCAGAGACCGGTCGTAAGAAGAAAGTACTCGATGATTATCAGTATGATCTGGGCGACTGCATGTTCTGTCAGCTTTGTGTAAATGCATGTAATTTTGATGCTATCGAATTTACTAACGATTTTGAGAATGCAGTTTTCGATCGTAGTAAGTTAGTGCTTCATCTTGATAAGGAAGTTTATAAAGGCGGAAGTCTTCCTAACCTCATCGATGGTGGCGCTCCATTAGAGATCGGTAAGTTTAACACTAAAACCAAGTAAATAGATTATGGCAAATTTAGTAATGTTTTGCATCCTGGCTGTAGTCATTCTTGGTTCAGCCTTCATGTGTGTAATGACCAAGAGCATTATGCGTGCAGCTACATTCTTGCTGTTTGTGCTCTTCGGTGTGGCAGGAATTTACTTCCTACTCGACTACACCTTCCTTGGTGCTGCGCAAATCTCTGTTTATGCAGGTGGTATCACAATGATGTATATCTTTGCTATTCAGTTGGTTAGTAAGCGCACCCTTCAGAATTTAGTAGAACGTTTCCGTGGCAGCCGTGTTTGTCAGGGACTTTTGATTTCTGTTGTTGGTTTGGTTACCGTAGCCGTTGTACTTATCAAGAATCAGTTTATTAATCAAGCTCTTACCGTAGCCGATGTCGAGGTTCCAATGAACCAGATTGGTGCAGCACTTGTAGGTAGCGAGAAGTACGGATATGTACTCCCATTCGAGTTCATCTCACTCTTCCTTCTTGCATGTATTGTTGGAGCTATAATGATTGCAAGAAAGGAGGATAAGAAATGATTCCAGTTAGCGCATTTCTCGTATTGAGCACACTGTTGTTCTTCTTAGGAGTATTTGGTTTCGTTACCCGTCGTAACTTGGTAGCAATGCTTATCTCCGTAGAATTGGTTTTGAATGCAGCCGATATGAATTTCGCTGTTTTCAATCGCATTCTATTCCCAGGTCAGATGGAGGGAATGTTCTTCACACTCTTCTCTATTGGCATCAGTGCTGCCGAAACAGCCGTAGCTCTTGCTATTATTATTAATGTTTACCGCAACTACCACAGTGATCAGGTGAACAGTATTGAAAACATGAAATTCTAAAAACAATGGAATATAGTTATTCATTTTTAATACTACTTCTGCCGTTCCTGAGCTTTTTAGTTTTAGGTCTTTGCGGTATGAAGATGAAGGAGAAAGTTGCCTTCGGCATCGGTACTACAGTACTGGGTGTGCTTTGGTGTCTTTCCCTCTACACAGCCTATGAGTATTTCTTTGCAGTAGGAAGAGATGCAGCAGGTTTGTATCCTACTGTTACTGCATTTAATCTTACATGGCTCGACTTTGGTAAGGCTCCTTTGTTCGGTACCGAACTTATTTTCAACATCGGTTTCCGTCTTACCCCTATCAGCGTGATGATGCTTGTTGTTATCACGACAGTCAGCTTCATGGTACACATCTATTCATTAGGTTATATGGCAGAACGCGATGAAGAGTATCGTGTCGAAGGTTACGAGAAGGGCTTTCAGCGCTTCTATGCATTCCTTTCACTCTTCACCATGTCAATGCTCGGCCTCGTTGTTGCCACCAACATTTTCCAGATGTACCTTTTCTGGGAGCTTGTAGGTGTCTGCTCATATTTGCTTATTGGATTCTATTATCCAAAGCATGCAGCAGTTCATGCTTCAAAGAAAGCATTTATCGTAACACGTTTTGCCGACTTGTTCTTCCTTATTGGTATCTTGTTCTATAGCTATTACGTAGGAACATTTAATTTCGATTTGAATGCCGACCCTACTATCGCCAACCGTTTGCCAATGGCTGTAAATATTCTTCCAGTAGCACTCTTCCTGATGTTTATTGGTGGTGCTGGTAAGTCAGCCATGTTCCCATTGCATATTTGGTTGCCAGATGCTATGGAAGGTCCAACCCCAGTGTCAGCACTTATCCATGCTGCAACCATGGTTGTTGCAGGTGTGTTCCAGGTAGCTTCTTTGATGCCTATATGGTTGAAGTATGCACCTAACACATTACACTATGTTGCCTACATAGCAGCATTCACAGCATTCTATGCAGCAGCTGTAGCATGTACCCAGCGCGATATCAAGCGAGGTCTAGCATTCTCTACCATTTCTCAGATCGCCTATATGCTTGTAGCATTAGGTGTATGTAGTGCAGTAGAAGGCGAGGGTAGTGTAGGATATATGGCAAGTATGTTCCATTTGTTCACACACGCCATGTTCAAGGCTCTCTTGTTCCTCTGCTCTGGTGCGATCATTGTCATCATCGGCAGCAACTTCAAGGATTATATGGGTGGCCTTCACAAATATATGCCAATCACCAACTGGTGCTTCTTCTTTGCATGCCTTTGTATTTCAGGAATTCCCCCATTCTCAGGATTCTTCTCAAAGGATGAAATTGTAGCAGCCTGCTTCCATTTCAGTCCATTCCTTGGTTGGTTTATGACCTTGGTATCAGGTATGACAGCATTCTATATGTTCCGTCTTTACTATGTGATTTTCTGGGGCAAGTCTTACTATGAGGCAGATCCAGAGAATCGTCGCAAGCCACAGGAAGTTCCTGCTATCATGTGGGGTCCATTAGTATTCCTTTGCATTGTAGGTTGTCTTTGCGGTCTTATCCCATTTGGTCATTTCGTATCTCTTGACGGACATGCCGAGGATATTGCCATCCAGACATTTGCTATTTGGACTTGGCCTTCAGTAGCATGGGTTTCTATCGTAGTAGCAATCATCGGTATCGGTCTGGCAACATGGATGTACAAGAGTGGTGAGAACCCTGTTCCAGATATGCTTAAGCGTCGCATGCCGAAACTTCATGAAGCAGCTCTTCAGCGCTTCTATATTGATGACGCATGGCAGTTCTTCACTCATAAGATTGTCTTTGGATTGTTCTCTAAGCCAATCGCATGGTTCGACCGTCGAGTTATTGATGGCACATTCAACTTCCTCGCTTGGGGAACACAGACAGCCGGCGAAACTATTCGCCCATGGCAGAGTGGTGATGTACGTCAATATGCAGCATGGTTTATCACCGGAACCGTAGCACTTACATTGGTATTACTTTGCATCCTTTAATTTTGAAGAAATAAGAAAATGAGTATATTAACATTATTCGTAATAATTCCGCTCCTGATGCTGTTAGGTCTATGGTTCGCAAAGAACGATAATCAGGTACGCGGCGTAATGGTAGTAGGAGCCAGTGCCATCCTCGGTCTGGCTATCTGGCTTACCGTTGCTTTTGTTCAGATGCGTAATGCAGGCAATACCGATTTGATGCTGTTCACTTACAGCGTGCCTTGGTTTGCTCCACTCAACATCTGTTATAGTGTTGGTGTCGATGGCATTTCTGTGGTAATGATTCTGCTTTCTGCTGTTATCGTTTTCACAGGAACCTTCGCCAGTTGGCAGTTGGAACCGATGAAGAAAGAATATTTCCTTTGGTTCGTACTTTTGAGTATTGGTGTATTTGGATTCTTCATTTCCACCGATATGTTCACTATGTTCATGTTCTACGAGGTAGCCTTGATTCCAATGTATTTGTTGATTGGTGTATGGGGTACTGGTGCTAAGGAATATTCAGCAATGAAACTTACCTTGATGTTGATGGGTGGTTCTGCCCTTCTGATCATCGGTATTCTTGCCATCTATTATTTCAGTGGTGCAACCACAATGGAAGTAAACGAGATTGCAGCATTGCACAATATCCCTGTTCATATCCAGAAGATCTTCTTCCCATTCATCTTCATTGGTTTCGGCGTTCTTGGAGCTTTGTTCCCATTCCATACATGGTCTCCTGACGGTCATGCCTCAGCCCCTACAGCAGTATCAATGTTGCATGCCGGTGTATTGATGAAACTTGGAGGTTACGGTTGTTTCCGCATTGCCATGTATCTATTGCCAGATGCAGCTCAGCAGTTGTCATGGGTCTTCCTGATTCTTACAACCTGCTCTGTAGTATATGGTGCGCTCTCAGCATGTGTACAGACCGACTTGAAGTACATCAATGCCTATTCATCAGTATCTCACTGTGGTATGGTACTTTTTGCACTTCTCATGCTTACACGTACCGCCATTACAGGAGCTGTTCTTCAGATGCTTTCTCATGGTTTGATGACAGCATTGTTCTTCGCATGTATCGGTATGATTTATCACCGTGCCGGCACTCGTGATGTTCGTTATCTTGGTGGTTTGATGAAGATCATTCCATTCCTCTCAGTATCTTATGTTGTTGCGGGTTTGGCTAACCTCGGTTTGCCAGGTTTCTCGGGATTCGTAGCTGAGATGACCATCTTCGTAGGATCATTCGAGAATGGAGACACTTTCCATCGCGTCTGCACGATTATAGCATGTACATCAATTGTAGTAACAGCTGTTTATATCCTTCGTGTTGTAGGTAAGATCCTCTATCAGAAGGTTCCTAATCCAGAGTTCTACAAACTTCATGATGCTACATGGGATGAGCGATTGGCTATTGGTGGTCTGATTTTCTGTGTAGCAGGTCTGGGTATGTTCCCACTCTTCTTCCAGAACATCATTTCAGAAGCCGTAGCTCCATTGATTGGACATATTTTGAATGCAGCCCCAATAGCTGCTCTGTAATGAAACATTTAAGAATATAAGAAAATGAATATAGATTATAGTCAGTTTTTAAATATGATACCAGAGGTGACCCTTACAGCCCTCTTGGTTATCGTCTTCATTGCAGACTTCTGTACAGCTCGTAAGCCAGGTGATGAGCCACGTAAATGGTTCAACCCATTGGTCTGCATCCTGATGACCGCTCATCTGTTGTTCAACATGAGTACAACAGAGACAGCCACCGCCTTTAGCGGTATGTATTATACCAATGCTACAGTAGGTGTCATCAAGACCATTCTTGCTTTCGGAACATTAATTGTTCTTATTCAGAGTCGAGAGTGGATGAATCGTCTAGACACCACCTTCAAGGAAGGCGAGTTCTATATGCTAGTAGTTTCTACTTTGTTAGGTATGAATATGATGGTAAGTGCTAACCACTTCCTATTGTTCTTCCTTGGTCTTGAAATGGCATCAGTGCCAATGGCATGTCTTGTAGGTCTTGACAAGTACCGCCATCAGAGTGCCGAAGCAGCAGCTAAGTTTATTCTTACCGCCACATTCTCAAGTGGTGTAATGCTTTTCGGTATCAGTTTCATCTATGGTGCTACAGGTACATTATATTTCGACGATATCGTATCTAAGATTTCAGCCACACCGATGATCATCATGGGTATGGTATTCTTCTTCAGTGGATTAGGTTTCAAGATTTCCCTTGTACCATTCCATTTCTGGACAGCCGATACTTATCAGGGTGCTCCGACCACCGTTACAGGTTATCTGAGTGTCGTATCTAAGGGTGCAGCAGCATTTGCTCTTGCAGCCATCCTGATGAAAGTTTTCGCACCAGTCGTTATGTATTGGCAGAATCTACTCTTCATCGTTGTTGTATTGTCTATTACCGTAGCCAACCTGTTTGCCATCCGTCAGAGCGATTTGAAGCGCTTCATGGCATTCAGTTCTATTTCACAGGCCGGTTATATCGTATTGTCAATTGTAGGCAACAACAGCATGAGTGTTACCGCGTTGAGCTTCTACGTATTGATCTATGTAGTAGCCAATATGGCAGTATTCACCGTGATTAGCAGTATCGAAGAGCACAACAATGGTGTTGTCGATATGGAAAGTTATAACGGACTGTATACAACTAATCCTAAGTTGGCATTCCTGATGACTCTTGCATTGTTCTCACTGGGTGGTATTCCACCATTTGCCGGAATGTTCAGTAAGTTCTTTGTATTCATGGCAGCAGTTAAAGGAATGAGCGTTGATACACAGATTGGAGCAATGGCTTACGGTGTTGTATTCATTGCATTGATAAATACGGTTATCTCACTTTATTACTATCTGTTGATAGTTAAAGCTATGTATATCAAGCACAACGACAAACCATTGCCTACATTCACCAGTGCAGTAAGCACCAAGTTGGCGTTAGCCATTTGTACATTAGGTGTTGTAGCATTCGGTCTTTGCAGTTTCGTTTACGGTTGGATTAACGCAGCTGCAGCCTAATCTTTAGGATAAGATATCTTAAAATAAAAGGGTATATAGTATAAAAAGCTATATACCCTTATTTTTTTATATTAAGTAAATACTTGTATTACGATTCAGATAGAACTATTAATAGTTCTCAGCTTTAATTTCAAAATAGCTCTTAGGGTGATTACAAGTAGGACAAACCTCCGGAGCAACTTTTCCGATAACGATATGACCACAGTTACGGCATATCCATATTCTGTCATCATCGCGTGAGAAAACGATCCCCTTCTCAATATTATCCAATAACTTCTTATACCTCTCCTCATGATGCTTCTCTATGGCAGCAACCAGTCGGAATCTATCAGCAATCTCAGTAAATCCCTCCTCTTCAGCCTCCTCAGCCATTCGGGCATACATATCAGTCCATTCGTAGTTTTCGCCCATAGCAGCATCTTTCAGATTACTGATGGTATCTTTCACAGCACCCCCTTCGAGATATTTAAACCACAGTTTAGCATGCTCCTTTTCATTGGCAGCCGTTTCCTCAAAGATTGCAGCGATTTGCTCATAGCCATCCTTCTTCGCCTTACTGGCAAAGTAAGTATACTTGTTGCGAGCCATACTTTCACCGGCAAAAGCCTCTTGTAGATTCTTTTCTGTTTTTGTACCTTTTAAGTCTTTCATATCTTTTGTTTTTTAGGATGAATAAATAAATGATGTTATCACACGATGCAACAAAACCCATATCGGTTAAGTCTTAGGCTACAAATATACTATTTAGTTTGAAAGAAACAAATAATAAGTTATTAATTATGAGTAAATTATCGAATTATTTTCTAGAGCACCAATCCATCCGACCTCAATGATATTAAAGTGAATACTTTTGAAACATAAAAAAAGAAAAACTCAGAAATTATTGTTAACTTTGTTGCCGAAAACATCAACCGACAAGATATTAATCTAATAACCCAATAAAAATGAAGAAACTGATATTATCATTTATGCTGTTGGCGATGACCATTGCCGACTATGCCCAGGCACCGGGAACTATGCCTTTTGCTATGCCCCAGACCAATCCAGATTTTAAAGATGTAAATTATGCTGGTGATACGCTCGAAGCACATTGCCTTGACATATACCTACCTAAAGAAGGTAAGGCTCCATATAAAGTAATTGTTGCTATCTATGGTAGTGCATGGTTTGCCAACAATATGAAACCCTTTGCTTATATGAGTTTGGGTAAAGCACTTACCGATGCAGGCTATGCCGTGGTAAGTATCAACCACCGTTCCAGTGCCGACGCAAAATATCCGGCACAAATCAATGACGTTAAAGCTGCTATCCGCTTCATCCGTGCTCATGCTAAAGCGTACCAGTTAGATACATCTTTCATCGGTATCACAGGATTCTCTTCAGGTGGTCATCTGTCTTCTATGGCCGGTGTTACCAACAATCTACCGAAAAAAGACATTCATGGTGTGTCTATAGATATTGAAGGTAAAGTAGGCGACTGTCTAAACGAGAGCAGTAGGGTAGATGCCGTCGTTGATTGGTTTGGACCGGTAGATATGGCCCACATGAATAAATGTACCACTACCAACGACGATAAATCTCCGGAGGCAGCACTGATAGGAGGCGATCCACGCAAGATGAGCGAGATGGTATCTCTTATCAGTCCTATTGATTATGTGGCTGAAGCACCGGATTGTCCACGCTTCCTCGTCATCCATGGCGATTCAGACACCGTAGTACCTCATTGTCAGAGCGAGAATTTTGCGGCAGTCTTAAAGAAAGCAGGGAAGTTAGTAGATTTCATTACAGTTCCAAAAGGTCAGCATGGTCCAATAACCTTTAATGAGAACACCTTAAAGAAAATGGTAGAATTCTTTAAGGCTGAGGAGAAAAAGTAATCTCCCCAGTCCTAAATGACGTCTTTAAGAAAAGGTTTTGATGATTATAAACTGTCAAGGTTGACCGGTATTTGACGTGCCGTCACTTTGACAGTTTTTCTTTCCCATTTTTTAGCTTTAGCTTCAGAAGTCGGTGATAGCTTTCCCGTGAGATATTGTTCCATGATGAGCGAAGCCATAGGAGCACTTAAGTCAGCACCGAAGCCACCGTTTTCCACGTATACACTTACGGCAATTTTCGGATCCTGCATTGGAGCAAATCCGATGAATACAGAGTGATCGTCACCACGATTTTCGGCCGTTCCCGTCTTACCACAAATTTTATAGTGAGGAGTATTGATGCTTGCAGCCGTTCCGCCTGTTATACAGGCACGCATTCCTTCGATGACGATATCATAAGCCTCCTGAGAAGGACGACTGTACCTCTTCTCTGTATATTTTTCAGCCAGATGGTGAGTTTTGGTCGCAGCGTGGATATGTGGAGTGATGTACCAGCCACGGTTAGCAATGATAGCCGCTAGATTACAGAGTTGCAGAGGCGTACAACGTATCTCGCCCTGTCCCATTCCAACCCACATGATCGTGGTTCCGTTCCATCTACCCTTTGTCGTCTTCTCCAGATAAGCAGCGTCAGGCACTCTTCCGCCAATTTCCCCCGGGATATCCACTCCCAGAGGATGGCCCAGTCCCATACTATACATATAAGCAGCCCATTTGTTGATGGCATCAATTTTAGTAGGATATTTTTTACGATCATCCATCATCTTGCTGAAAGCCTTGCAGAAATAAGAGTTGCACGACTGTCCGATGGCCTGAACCAGTTTAAGAGGAGAACGATGCTCGTGACATCCAATGTGTATATTCTTCTGCCAGAACCCCTTATGACAACTAAAGCTCGTATCCCTGCCCAGTTCCCGTTCCGTAATCATAGTGAGAGCCTGCGCTGTTTTGAATGTAGAGCCAGGAGAATAATCCTTAGAAATCGCACGATTGATGTTATCGACGATACGTTCATGTGAAACCAAGCACAGGATACGTCCCGTCGAAGGTTCTATGGCGATGATACTTCCTTGCTTATTGTTTAGTAGGCGAGTAGCCAATGATTGTAATTTCTCGTTGATGGTGAGCGGTCCATCCGTAGGCAACTGCTGTGCCCCCGCATTGATGGCAGACATCATCATCCATGCCACCATCATAGATTTTAATATTCGCATTTATCCTTTAATTCTAATATCTATTTTCCGATTACGTTGTATAGAAAGCCTATTTCTCCAATACCTGTTTCAGGAACTTCGGAGTATATCCCTTTGTACTCTTAGCGACCTCTTCCGGAGTACCGGTTGTCAGAATCGTACCACCGTTTCTGCCACCTTCCGGTCCGACGTCGATGATATAGTCAGCCAGTTTGATGACATCCAGATTATGCTCGATGATAATCACCGTGTTACCCCTGTCGACAAGTTTCTGAAGAACATCCATCAGAATTCTGATATCTTCGAAATGCAATCCCGTGGTAGGCTCATCGAGGATATAAAGCGTCTTACCCGTATCCTTCTTGGCCAATTCCGTAGCCAGTTTCACACGCTGACTCTCACCACCGGATAGCGTCGTAGAACTCTGTCCAAGCTTCAGATATCCCAGTCCCACGTCCTGCAAAGCCTTGATCTTCGGCAAAATCTGTGGCACATTCTCGAAGAATTCCACCGCCATGTTCACCGTCATATCGAGAACATCAGCAATACTCTTTCCCTTGAATCTAACCTCCAGCGTCTCCCTGTTGTACCTCTTGCCATGGCACACCTCACAAGGCACCATCACATCAGGCAAGAAATTCATCTCGATGGTCTTATATCCATTTCCGCCACAAGCCTCGCATCGTCCACCTTTTACATTAAAAGAGAAACGTCCAGGTTTATATCCGCGAATCTTCGCTTCCGGAAGTCCAACGAATAGCGTTCTAATATCACTGAACACCCCTGTATATGTAGCAGGATTACTACGTGGTGTACGTCCAATAGGACTCTGGTCTACATTTACGATCTTGTCGATATTGTCAATGCCCTCAATCTTGTCGAATGGCATAGGCTTCTTTACAGCGCGATAGAAATGATGTGAGAGGATAGGTTGCAAAGTCTCGTTGATGAGTGTAGACTTTCCGGAACCAGACACACCCGTCACCACGATGAGATCACCTAAAGGAAACTCCACGTCTATATTCTTCAGGTTATTGCCCCGACAACCATAGAGCTTGATACTCTTCCCGTTGCCCTTTCGGCGTTCCGCAGGGATTGTTATCTTCTGTTCACCATTCAGATACTGAGCAGTAATAGTATGTCCCTTCAGCATCTCCTGAGGTGTACCCTGGAACACCACTTCACCGCCCTTTCTTCCAGCTTTAGGACCAATGTCAACGATCCAGTCAGCGGCACGCATCATATCCTCATCATGTTCCACCACGATTACCGTGTTTCCCAAGTCTCTCAACTCCTTCAACGACCTGATGAGTCTTTCGTTATCGCGCTGATGCAATCCGATACTAGGTTCATCGAGAATATAGAGAACATTCACCAGTTGACTACCAATCTGAGTAGCCAAACGAATGCGCTGACTCTCACCACCAGACAATGTTGCACTCTGACGGTTGAGTGACAAATAATCAAGTCCCACATCGAGCAAGAAGTTTACTCGCGAAATCAATTCTTTGATTACCTCATGAGCAATCTTTTTCTGCTTTGTTTCCAGATGTTCTTCAGCGTGTTCCAACCATTCTTTCAAGTCAGCGATGTCGAGGTTAGCCACCTCCGAGATATTCTTATCCCAGATCTTGTAAGCCAGCGATTCCCTTTTCAGTCGCATACCCTTACATTTCGGGCATTCCACCTGAGCCATGAACTGGTCAGCCCATTTCTTACCCTTAGAACTATCATCACTCTCCATGACATCCTTCAGATACTTCACGATACCCTCGAACGACATGAAATAATCACTTGACGTATGAACCTTCTCCTTTGGGATTTTGATTCTCTCCAGTGAACCATACAGAATTTCCTGCATCGCATCCTCCGAAATCTCCTCGACAGGAGTCTTTAGCGTATTATCATATTTGTTGAGGATAGCCTCTATTTGCCAGAAGATCATCTGGTTCTTATATTTACCCAATGGCACGATAGCACCATCGTGGATATTCATCTTTTTATCAGGGATAACCTTATTCAAGTCAATCTCATAGATCGTACCCAGTCCCTTACAATGTGGGCACGCACCTTCCGGAGAGTTGAAAGAGAACATATTAGGAGCAGGGTCCTTGTAAGCCAGTCCCGTTACAGGGTCCATCAGACGTTTACTATAATTTCTGATTTCTCCCGAATCCTTATCGAGGATCATGATCATACCATCCCCCTGGCGCATAGCAGTCTCCACACTTTTGCGCAGACGTTCATCGTCTTGTTCTCTTACGGCGAGTTTATCGATGACAACCTCAATATTATGATTCTTATAACGATCCACCTTCATTCCCCGCACGATTTCCTGAATCTCACCGTCCACACGCATATAGAGATACCCCTTGCGTCGCATACTCTCGAAGAGTTCACGATAATGACCCTTTCGCTGTCGTACCACCGGCGACAAGATAAAGATACGTTTACCCTCATAATCATGTAGAATCATATCGATCACCTGCTCCTCGGTATATTTCACCATCTTCTCGCCACTCTCATAGCTATAAGCTGTAGCAGCGCGTGCAAAAAGCAATCGCAGATAATCATAGATTTCCGTTGTCGTACCTACGGTAGAACGAGGATTCTTATTCGTAGTTTTTTGTTCGATACTGATAACAGGAGAGAGACCCGTAATCTTGTCGACATCAGGACGTTCCATGTTGCCCAGAAAGTTTCTGGCATAAGCAGAGAAAGTCTCGATATATCGACGCTGACCTTCAGCAAAGATGGTATCAAAAGCCAACGACGATTTACCGGAACCAGAAAGTCCGGTGATAACGGTCAATGAATTTCTGGGAATCTCGACATCCACATTTTTCAGGTTGTGCACGCGGGCCCCCCACACATTTATCTTTTCATCTTCTTTTTGCATCTCTTCAAACTAATATCCTATTATTTAATAACCCGACTGTCCGGTTGTGTCGGTATAACCTCTTAATATATTCACATCTCGGCGAATATTGAATTTTCTGCCGTCGGCACCTCGTGCTCTCACCAGTACAAAATACACACCGTCGGCAACCTGTTTACCATGGAAAGTACCATCCCATCCACCGGCAGGATCATGCCATTCATATATCTTCTGTCCCCATCGGTTGAAAATCGTAGCATGAAATTCCACAATACTCTGATATCCCGGTTTGGCTCTATATATATCGTTGATATGATCTCCGTTAGGTGAGAAAGCATTCGGCATCACCAGTTTACTCTCATAGATAGACACTACAAAAGGCACATCACATTCATATTCCAGTTCACCCTGTGCCGTATTGAAAGTAGCCTGAAAGGAAATCGTGAAACATCCAGTCTCCCGAAAAGTATAATCCATATCCTCGTCAAAGCGCGAAACGATGGCCGTAGAGTCACCTTTCCGGTAGATATTCCATCTACAGGTGACGACATTCCCATTAGGATTCTCCACACCCCCCTTGAAGTGTCCGATAACAGGCGCAGAAGCCTCCAGTGGATTAGCTGAGGTGATACCCGAAGTATCGGGAATCTCATATTCCACCGTAGGGTTGATGCCTTGTGCCGAAGCACCAATTGTCTGTGTGACGACAAGAATCAGGCATGTAAGATACTTAAAAAATCTTTTCATGTACATTTAATTATGCAAAGTTACTAAAAAGATGAAACATCTGTGATGTTAGATGATATTTTTTTGTATTTTTGCACTTGAAAATGATTTTTACCGTGAATATGAGACATTTTTTAAGATATATATTCTTTATTGTTCTTCTGTTGGGCAATACCGTTTTTGTGTCGGCCCAGAGTGCTAAGTGGAATAATATTTCTACCCGTGCCATCAAGGTAGGCATCATGTTGCCACTCCATGATAAAAATGGTGATGGCAAACGAATGGTAGAATATTATCGAGGTATGCTGATGGCCTGTGAAGATTTAAAGAAACAGAACATCTCGGTAGATATCCATGCATGGAATGTAGCCGAGGAAACAGATGTACGTCAGACATTACTTCAGAAGGGAGCAAACCAGTGTGACGTGATCTTCGGTCCACTTTATTCCAATCAAGTAGCCCCGCTTGCAGAATTCTGCAATGCGTACGATATCAAGTTGGTAATTCCATTCTCTATTCAGAGTGATGCCTTGAAGAAAGATAAGATGGTGTACCAAGTGTTCCAGTCACCGGAAGTCCTCAACGACAAGGCTATTACGACCTATCTGAATCGATTCCCACAAGCCCATCCTGTCTTTGTAGGATGTAACGACACGACATCTCGCAAGGGAGTCTTCACGATGGCATTACGAAAGCAACTCGAAAAGCGAAAGATTACCTATAATATCACTAATGTAAATTCACCGGCAGAATCATTTGCCAAGGCCTTTGATCGCAATCGCCAGAATGTAGTCATCTTGAATACCGGTCGCTCTCCGGAACTCACAGCAGTCCTTAACAAACTCGATGCCCTCACGGCATCTAATCCGAGTTTGGTCATTTCCCTCTATGGATACAACGAGTGGCTCATGTATGTCAATTACAATCTGAATAGGTTCTTCAAGTACGACACCTATATACCTTCCACATTCTATCTGAATAGTTCGAATGCAAAGACCATACAGCTCAAGCGCGAATACAAACAATGGTTTGGTCACGACATGATGTATGCTTTACCGAGTTTCGCACTTACCGGTTATGACCATGCACTATTCTTCTTGACAGGAATTCATCGATATGGTCGAAACTTCAATGGCAGCAAGGTACAAAACGTCTGTGTGCCAATACAGTCACCAATGCATTTTGAACAAGTAGGCAAGGGAGGATACCAGAACAATTATTTCCAACTGATCCATTACAATTTTGCCCGTCAGATAGAGTCTATCAGTTATTAATTGACTTTCAGTATGAAAAAGATAAACCATCATATTTTTCGTTTGTTCCTCGTAGTGGCCCTCATGAGCGTGATGACCCCCGTTTCAGCACAGATCGGCGAGCATCGCAACACCTTTGCAGTAGGAGGCAATGCCGGCTATATATTAAGTAATGTGGGTTTTGTGCCTACAGTAGCCCAAGGACTTCATGGAGGACCGACGGCCGGTTTCTCATGGCGCTACACCTGTGAAAAATATTTCTCTACAATATGTTCCATCTATGGAGAAGTGAATTATGCCTCAATAGGATGGAAAGAAAATATCGTTGACATCAATGATACCAAAGTTGTGGATGCAACCACAGGAAATCCCCAAGAATACAGTCGTACCATCAACTATGTACAAGTACCCGTCATGGCACATCTGGCATGGGGAAAAGAAAACCGAGGCTTAAACTTCTTCGTGAATGCAGGTCCACAGTTCGGCTATTACCTTAGCGAGTCATCGAGTTACAATTTCGACCTCAATCAAGAGATCGAGCGCATTAAGAATGGAACCTCCCAACGTTCCAGCAGCATTTATGCCCAAGACACGATGCAAGTAAAGAACAAGTTAGATTATGGTATAGCAGCCGGATTAGGTTTAGAATATTCCGTACCCAAGGTAGGTCATTTCATGCTTACGGCCCGATATTATTATGGATTAGGCAACATCTATGGTAGTCGCAAGCGTGATGCATTTAGCAAGAGTAATCACGGCAATATCGTGATCAAGGCAACCTATCTGATAGATTTATAGAATATCCCGATAAGATATCATATCAAATAAAGGGAAAGACATTTAGTTTTATGATTCTTTCCTATTTGTCAATTATCTGTTTCATATCATCTGAGACAGATAATTGTTTTATAGAAACTATGCAAAAAACTATCAGAAAGTTCGTAATAATGAATTAATTTTGTATTTTTGCAACCGGAATTTATTTAATCCGTTACAAATAGGAATATTAATAATTATAAAACGATAATAAGTTATGTTTGAGAATCAACCTAAGGGCCTCTACGCATTGGCCCTGGCTAATACAGGAGAACGTTTCGGATATTACACGATGCTCGCTGTGTTTGCCTTATTCCTACGAGCAAATTTCGGTTTATCAGCCGGTATGGCAGGTAGTATTTATTCAGCCTTCCTAATGCTTGTGTATTTCCTACCATTAGTGGGAGGAGTCCTAGCCGACAAGATCGGTTATGGTAAATGTGTTACCTTTGGTGTCGTTATCATGTTCCTAGGCTATCTGTTCCTCTCCGTTCCTCTGGGTGGAGGCACCCTAGCACTTGGATGCATGTTGGCAGCCCTTGTCCTCATCTCATTTGGAACCGGACTATTCAAGGGAAACCTACAAGTTATGGTAGGTAACCTATATGACGACCCACGATATCAGTCACAGCGAGATAGCGGATTCTCCGTTTTCTATATGGCCATCAATATCGGAGCCCTCTTTGCACCAACGATGGCAGTAAAGATCATGGAGTGGGCACAGAAGAGTCTAGGTTACAGCGAAAACGACTCATATCATTTTGCATTCATGGTAGCCTGCGCTTCACTGATCCTTTCTATCGCAATCTATTACGCATTCCGTTCAACCTTCCGTCAGGTAGAAGGCGGCAAGAAAGTAGACAATGCAGAGGCACAACCGGTAGAAGAAATCTCTCCAGCAGAGACCCGAGAGCGTATCGTCGCATTATGTCTTGTCTTCGCGGTAGTCATCTTCTTCTGGATGGCATTCCATCAGAACGGACTTTCACTCACATATTTTGCCGATGAGTTCGTACAGCCACAGGCAACAGGTGTTACAGGAATGGCCTTCGACGTCACTAACCTAGTAGCGATTGTCTTTATCGTGTACAGTTCATTTGCATTTTTCCAGAGCAAGAGCGGACAAGGCAAGGTGATATCAGCTATCGTCTTTGTCATCGCAGCCGCAATGATTGGTTACAATTACAGCGAGAGCAACGAAGTTGTAGCAGTAAGCGCACCGATCTTCCAGCAGTTCAATCCATTCTATGTTGTAGCCCTCACACCAGTGTCTATGGGCATCTTCTCATGGTTAGCCAAGAAAGGCAAAGAACCATCAGCACCTCGCAAGATCGCTTATGGAATGCTAGTAGCCGGTATCGCCTATGGCCTGATGATTCTCGCCTCATTAGGTTTGAATACACCAGAAGCCCAGGCAGCAGCCGGAGCAACAAAGACCTACACCTCAGCATGGTGGCTCATTGGCACCTATCTCATCCTTACCTTCGGCGAGTTGTTATTAAGTCCGATGGGAATATCATTCGTTAGCAAGGTAGCCCCACCAAAGTACAAAGGAACCATGATGGGCGGTTGGTTCGTAGCCACAGCCATTGGAAACCAACTCGTGATGGTAGGCGGTCTATTATGGGGCGGTTTCCAGTTATGGATGGTATGGAGTGTATTTATTTTACTCTGCGTCCTTTCCGCACTCTTCATGTTCTGCATTATGAAGAAACTCGAGAAGGTATGCTAATCCCTTCTTGAAAAGATAAAATAAAAAGAGCCTCGCTATCCAACAGGAAAGCGAGGCTCTTTTATACTAATACCCTCATTTAGGATCCTTACCAAGCAAAAATCTGTCGATAAAATCCTCCACGATACCATATTGTTCCTGAGGAAGCTGACAATGAGGATGGTTGCCACGTAACCCCGATGTGAGCCATATCAATACGTGTACGTTCAGTTTATGGTATTAGTTATTATTAAGATTATCGGATAAAGTTCATCGGATTCCAAGGCTCCGTTTCCGGATGCTCAGTAGTCTCCACACCCTTAAACTTCTTAAGCATCCACGCCATGTTACGTGCCAGTTGGCGCATCGTCTGCATCCCCTCAGAATCCTGAGCAGCCTCACCCGGATTACGGCCATACGCCAGATTCCAATATTGAGAAGTCACGATAGGCATATTCATCATCTGGAACGCCATGTTCAAAGTTTGGAAAGCCGCCGTAGCTCCACCACGTCGAGCCACCGCAATGTTAGCGACAGGTTTGAATCTGAAAGCATCCCCCTTAGCATAGAGCATACGTTGGATAACAGCAAGTAACGCACCATTAGGTTGCCCATAATACACAGGTGAGCCGAAGACGAACGCATCCGCCTTTTCAGCCTTTTCAAGGATCCTGTTGCACACATCATCATCAAAGGTACAGCGTCCATTCCCTTTAGCCTTACAAGTGCCACAGGCGATACATCCCCTTACCGGTTTGTTACCGATCTGTACGATTTCAGCATCCACGCCTTCTGTCTGGAGCGTCTTAGCGATTTCAGATAATGCGATAAAAGTGTTGCCATCCTTAATGGCACTACCGTTTACTAATAAAACTTTCATATCTCTTATATCTAACTGATGTTTTTGTATATGTATTAATTCAACGAATAGTGCAAATTTACAATATCTTTTCGTAAAAGCATACGAATAGAGTTAAGAAATTCAACTTTTTCTTCAGAACACGATCTAGTTTAAATAACAAAATGTAGATTCTTGGAAGTTTGACGAATATGTCATAGCGCCTTTATGATTCTTGTAAATACTATTTTAAAATCAAATTTATAGAATTCTCGTATTGACGACTGACTAGATAATAAGATATTGTGCAGTTCTTGTCGTATTTACACATATTTAACGAAAATATCCGTCTGAGTTATGAAATGATTTGTTATCTTTGTGCCGAATATTCACGAAAGAGATCTGGATAGTTATGTTAGTATCTGCTAAATTTGAAAATATATACTCGTTCAACGAGGAGACACGCATCTTGTTCACAGCTAGCAAGAGCGACCTGTTGCCGTTGCAAGTGTCACGTGCGGAGAAACGAGATGATATATCCGTGCTGCGCATGGGATTGATTTACGGTGCCAATGCTTCAGGAAAGTCAAACATCATAAAATGTTTGGCTATTATCAAGGCGTTTGCTCTGAATGGTTGGAGCAAACGCAAGTATAACTACTTCAAGATGACGGATGAGCCGCAAGAGCGTTCAAGCATAGAATTGGAATTCAAAGTGGATGGACAATTCTTTGCATACGGTGTGGCATTTTCAAAGGGTGGTTTGCTGGAGGAATGGTTGTATAAGACCGGTAGCCGTACTGATACCCTGATTTTTGAACGCAAACGTTCTGTCAACGAATGGGAAAATGTGATTGCGCCTCAATTTATGAAGAATGAAGATGGGCAGTTCTTAAAGTTCTTGATTGATGGTACACCCACGAAGGGTACTTTCCTAAGCGAGTACATCAAGCGTAATGGAAAGGGAATTGATGCCATCAAGTCAGCACACAAGTGGTTTGAGAATCTGAACATCATCTTCCCTGATACGCACAGAACAGACTTCCCGTTCCGAATAGTGAACGATACCCAGTTCAGAACCGTGATGCGCGAACTGCTCAACTATTTTGGTACTGGCATCTCCGACCTTTGTCGTGTAGAGTCAAAGCCCGAAGAATTGGGCATTCCAGACGAGATCAGACAAAAGATAGAGGAGAGTCTTGAAGGCAAGGATAAAAGAAATGGAGTCATGATTCACAATGACAGTCGCTTTATTTTTGCCGAAAAAGACGAGTCCATGAACTTGAAATGGCATGAATTGAAAACCATCCACAAGAAAGAAGGTAGTAACTCGAATTATATCTTCGAGATGTTTGAGGAGTCCGACGGAACGTCTCGTCTATTCGACTTCATTCCGATGCTTATCGATATGCGTGCCAACGATTCGGTTTATGTCATAGACGAAGTAGATAGAAGTTTGCATCCTATGTTGACATTGAAGTTATTAGAAATGTATAACAGTTTGCTTAAAACAGATTCAAATATGCAGTTGGTATGTACCACACATGAGTCCAATCTACTTTCTACAGCTCCTATCCGTCAGGACGAAGTTTGGTTTGTAGAAAAAGACGAAAGAGGGGAAAGCCATTTGTCTTCGCTCTGTGAGTACAAGCCGAGGGAGAAAGTGCAGAAGGGCTATCTGAATGGCCGATACGGAGCAATTCCATTCTTTGGTGAACTGAATAATATTCATTGGGACGATGCGGAGCAGGAATAGTTTGATGCGCGAACGTCATGAAGCATTTCGTGACGCTCGTCTGATAGTTATAGCCTCCGAAGGCAAGGACACGGAGCAGATATATTTCAAGGCATTGGCCAAGGAATATACCAATCCTCGCGTGCATGTACATATTTTGGAACGTAGCGAGGACGAGCAGAATAGCTCCAGTCCAGAATACGTATTGAAGCAACTGAATAACTATAAAAGTCTGTATGAGTTGGAAGCTGACGATGAATTGTGGTTGGTTGTTGACAAAGACCGTTGGACAGATGCAATGTTGTCTCGTGTAGCCACGGAGTGTACACAAGAAGTTTCCATGCACATGGCTTTGAGTAATCCTTGTTTCGAGCTTTGGCTTTTGTTGCATTTGGAAGATGCTTCGTCGCTGACACCCAAAGAACAGAAACAATGGATGGAGAATCGTCGCAAGTCGAGAAATACCGATCCATTCCTGAAGGTACGTTTGCGCCAAAAGATGGGTTCCTATCATGAGTCAGCTTACGATGCCCCTGCTTTAATAGCTCATGTAGAAGAAGCAATAGTGCGAGCAAAAGCCTTGGACAAAAATCCTACCGACCGTTGGCCGCAAACACTCGGTACACGAGTGTATCTATTGGTAGAAAGTGTGATGAACAGAAATCAATAAAAGGTAAAGTTCAAAAGAAATATTATAACTCGGGTGGAAACAATTTGATATGTTTCCGCCCGTTATTATTTGTTCCTATACTTTATGGTATATTTTTCATAACCTCCAGCAATTTGTCGTAACTGCTCACCTCGTGGTAGCGGACATTACTTGTTGATAGTTCGTTGAAGAGTTTTTTCGCACAGTCTATTTTAGCCTTTTCTACACCCTTCAACTGCATGGAGTCCATCGAACCTTTAGTCTCAGCGATAAAGAATATGTGTTTAATACCCATATTATCGTTGAAGGCTATAGCCCAGTCAGGTGCGTAATTACCTACTGGTGTCGGAATTTGGAAAGTGCGTGGCAATTTGGCATATACACAAACCTCATCAGCTTTATCAAGGTCTTCTGCAAAGTCGCGTTCCCCCTTACTATCAGAGAATACATAGTCCAAGATATGCTTCTTGGCAGGATATGCTTTATCTACCGATTGTCGGCTCTTCTCCTGTGTAAAGATATCGGTGTCGTAAGTGTCTGCCGTAAGGTTGTAAGTAATGTGCTCCACTATCATCGTGGCTTTTTGCTCTTTGATGAGTTTTACGACCTTGCGGATAAATTCCTCAGGATTGTTCTTGAACAATAGCAGACGTGCCGGCAAGATACCCTTTAAGATTCTTACAACCGTTCTTCGGGTGAGCGTCGCACCACGGGCGATGTCTCCCACTAAGTCGTATGAAACCGTAGAAGTGCAAACCTCTTGCATCTCTTGATGACGTGTATGTTGGTCACCATCGAAATCCATTCCATTTCCCTGTTCGCCTGTTGTTACCACATAACGCAATTGTGTAACGGTTAAGTCTTTGTTAATGGCAGCGATGGAATTCTTGATAAGTTCTTCGCTGTCGTAGTGGACAGTATAGACATAACGGTGGTTGATTTCTGCCCAAAGTTTCTTAAACTCTTCTTTCTGAGCATTGGCATTTAGTTTGTCGTTGATAACCTCAGCCTTATCATTAGCATCTTCGATCATACCTTCCATGGCAACAGGGTCAAAGATTCCCTGTATCAACTTATGCACTTGTTCTGCTATAGGTTGTAGTTTCTTACCAACTGGAGCAAGTGTTTCTTGCTTCATATCCTCATGGTAGGATTGCAAGATATTTCCTTTCTCGTCAGTATAGTCGTTTTCAAAAAGATAGTTGACAATAGATGCTGCTTCCATAGCAGAGATGGTATGCAGCTCTTCGCCCACCTTAAAGGTCTTTCCTTCGAAGTAAGCAATTGTGGCCTGTGTAGGACGTTCACGCAAGGTCTCGCGTGTTTCTTTCTGAAGGTTGTCGACAAATGAAGAATAACTTTCGTTTGCAATGACGGTCAATTTGTTGATATCATGAACTCTGTCACCCAACCGTTCAGCATCCATACGATTACCTTGTTGGTCCACACAGATACGAAGACCGCGGCCCACCTCTTGACGCTTTGCCGTTGCACTATTGGCATGGCGCAACGTACATATCTGGAACACATTGGGATTGTCCCAGCCTTCACGCAGTGCCGAGTGAGAGAATATGAAGCGCGTAGGCTCGTCGAAACTTAGCAACCGTTCCTTATCTTTCAGGATTAAGTCGTAAGCGGAAATATCAGAAGAAAAGGTTTCTCCACGTTTTACCTTACTGTTTATTGCGTGACCTTTCTTGTCAATGGAGAAGTAGCCGTTATGCACTTGTTCCACAGAGAACTTGCGCAAGTATTTCTGATAGTCATCCTCAAAGAGGGATATGTTCTCATTGAGGTAGCGCATGTATTCCTCCTCAAACATCTTCCAAAGTTGTCCTTTTACCACATTGCCTTCCTCGTCATAACTCTTATAGTTCGCTACCTCGTCAATGAAGAAAAGCGAGAGCGTCTTGATGCCTTGGCGGAATAACTCACGCTCTTTCTCAAAGTGACTTGCCACCGTCTCACGGATTTGTATCTGTTGAATGGTCTTTTCCGACACATCGCCCATAACCTCACCTTTGTGTAGTTTGTCGCCGTTACGGAAATAGATGGTGTTGGTATAGGCATTTATCTCAGTTATAACAAACTCCTTATAGGCAGGAAGTTTTGAAGCATCGTAGAGAGAATCGCCTTGTGAGAACTTCATGGTCTGTCTGCGAGTGTTGTTGGTCCCCTGCACTTCTATTTCCAGTTTCACCTCTGGTGCCTTGTTCTTCGACAAAATGATGTTGTCAAAGTAGATATAGGCTTGCGAGCCCAATAGGTTTTGCAGGGTGATACCTTTCACCTGGATCTTCTTCACCAATCGTTGACGATAGGCATCGTAGGCATCAAGTGCATAGATGCAATTGTGCGATGTCTTGTGAGTTGCAGAATAATTAAGGACAAACAGCGGTTTAAAGTTCTTCAACGCTTTCTGAGTAGCAGCACCCTCCATCTTTTGTGGTTCATCCATGATAATGATAGGACGGTTTGCTGCTATTACGTCTATTGGGCGTCGGCTTTGGAAGTCGTCGCGTTTCGAATAGATGATACGCGCAGCAGCATCTCCTTTACGACCCTTTACATTTTTATCTTCATTCAGAGAAGTGTTGAATGCCTGAGTATTGATGATCATTACATTGATGCTGGCATCGCTACTGAACGAGTCTATCTGCGTAAGGTTGCTGCTATCGTAGATAAAGTAGCGTGCCTTCTTGCCATACTGTTCCATGAAGTGGTCTTCAAGCATTGTAAAACTTTTATATACACCCTCACGAATGGCGATGCTCGGTACCACAACAATGAACTTAGACCAACCATAGCGTTTATTCATCTCAAACATTGTCTTGATATAGACATAGGTCTTACCAGTACCTGTTTCCATCTCGATATCAAGCGAACATGCACCTAAACCATCAGGTTTGCTCAGGAGTTTGCTTTGTGGAATATCATTTTCAACCTGTATCTTTTCAATATTCTCCAAAAGTTGATGGGCGTTAAGTTCTACATCATTGTTGCGCCATCCCATATATTCGTCATCGTAAACGATGCGACCTGCTGTTTTTCCCAAGTCACGACGGTATTGCGCATTGGTCTTTGACGGCTGTCCTGCAAAAACGTTAACTGTCTGCTCCACAGCATCCGTCTGATATTGTTGTATCTTAAACTTGAATTTCATAATTTATTCATTATTTGCTGCCACACTCCTTCGTGCAGATCATGACTATTTACTTCTATTATCTTAATTCCAACCGTATTTAGGAACATTTTTTTTCCATCTGTCATAGGACTGTCTATATCTTTCAAATGAACATACCAACCTTTTAGGCTTTTGTGAGTAAGAATATTATACTTTGCTCTTTCAACGAGAAGCCAACGAAGTACATATTCATCTTCATTTAAACCTACTCCCCAAATAAAAAGGTCTCGATAAAAGAAAATGCTAATCCATGTATATTTCAGAGTTTCTTTATCTTTGATTAGAGTGAATTTCTCTGATGTTCCATGTAGAATATATAGTCTATTGCGAATTTCGTTAAACATGTTAGCATAATCCAAATAGCCTATCTTAATACTTTGAGGATAATAGGCGAGCCCATTTATATGCCAAATGGCAAATTCCCTCCAGGGATATTCGATCTCTGTTTTTGAGAAATAAGTCTCAAATGGAAAAGTATACTGAGAATCAAGATTGTGAATCTTACAATGCCGTGTCAAATCCATTTTTTTGCTTAACGCTTCGTCGTAGTTCGTTGTCAGAATTGGTATTTGTTCTTTGCTTACAAATCTGAGGAATGGTAATATCCAATCCTGTAAAGAATAATCCTTGAAATACTCCTTTAAGTTCCTCTTAAAAAGATAAAACTTCCTTAATTCTCCGTGTTGCAATTTTTCCGCGAAACTTAGCTGATCATATGTAGTAACTTTGTTATGCGGAAATCCAAAGTCTTCGTGTACAGAAAATACTCTCTCATTAATAAATGATTGTGCTTTTATCAAACTTTCGTTTTCGGAATAAAAAGATGTATCACTGACTATCTTTTCCTCTTTGGATTTTACACTATACGAATATTCAAAAGAGTTATGATTCTGTTGCTTTAGGTCTTTAGTATTCTCAATATATAACGCAATTGATTTTTGAAAAGCCTCTCGTTCTTTGACCAACTCCTGTTGTATGTATAACAGTTCTATCAAATCAAAGTATTCGGGATTAGTTATACCTTCCTGTGGTTTTTTGCCAAGTGAATTAACATCATACTCTTTTTTAATTTTTTCAAGCAATTCATTCCAGTTAACCTTATCTTTGACGCCCTTTGCCCCAATTTCATAGTTGTGTATTCCATTGCCCACAAGAAAGGCGATGGAATTCTGGTTCTTAAGAATTAGTGTAGCAAGTTCGTTGCAAGTCATAATTACAATATTCTTCTAATTGTGTCCTTACTGTAGTGTTCAAAGATTTGCTCGAAGTTGTCTGCCACTTGATCATTGGCGAGACTACTGTCACGCATAATAAAATAGAATGGCTGCTGCTTAGCAATCTCGGTGATTGTTGTCTCGTTCACTTCTTCGTCAAAGCAAGCCAGCAAATAACCATCGGCTACATTCCAAACGGTCTTACCAGCAATCTCAGAGCGTTTAATCTTTGCTGACGGGTCGATGCCTAATTCTATCATGACTTGGAAAAGCAAGTCTTCTTCTGTGCGGTCAGATTTAATATTGTCCTCAAACAAGTCTTTTTCATTAAAGTCTGCTGGAGTATAATATACATCCCGCATATTCGACGAATCAAGTTTTAGAACGCGGAAGCCTGTATCAAGGTCTTGTGTAGTAAGCGGACTCTCTTCTTTGATTTTCTTGCCTGCACGGCGAATACGTTCTTTACCGATTTCGCAGATGTTCTTGTATCCAGCTTTATACGCTTCGCTTTTTTCATCAGTTGCTTCTGGTAGTTGTACCATAATGAACTTACGTTTGCCGCCATCTTCTGCATTGAGTTGCATAACAGCATCGGCAGTGGAGGCGGAACCGGAGAAGAAGTCTAATATCAACGCATTATTGCTTTTGATAGTTTTAAAAAGATATTTTATAAGACCAACTGGCTTTGGATTTGAAAACGGGGTATGATTATCAAAGATTGCCTTCATTTCAGAATTTCCAATTTGATTTATTGGATCTATTATTAAGTTCATGTATGCACGACCCGCTTTTTTTCGAACATTCCCTTCATTATCTACATTCTGATATACTTTATATTTAATAGTGTACTCAGAACCTGCACTTTTATTTGATTTAACAAATTCGATGAATTTGTTTTTTATACCCCACTTTACTTTTTCCTTACTCCATTTCCAGATCCATCCGTCATTAACAAACGATTTACGACCATTTGGAAAAATAATACCACCATCGGGTGCTTCTATTCCATAATTCATAGAATCAGAATACTGTAATCCACCTCTATCAAGTGTATCATAATAAAACTTACCTCTAGTTTTGACAAATTCATCCTGATATTTATAACGATCTTGATTAATAGAATCTTCATCTCTTTGCCAAATCTGATGATTTAAAGTTTCAACATGATATTTTGCATAAAGTAAAATGGATTCAGTCACTATAGCAATGTCTTTAGCATCATTAGCTCCAGTTTTCTTACGCCAATCAAATTTAGCAACAAAGTTATGTTCATCAAAGATTTCATTGCACACTTTCTTTAAGTTCTCAACCTCGTTATCATCAATTGAAATAAATATCACACCATCCTCACTCAGCAAGTCCTTGGCCACTTTGAGACGTGGATAAATCATGTTGAGCCAATCGGTATGGAAACGACCATTGCTTTCAGTATTAGTCACTAATTGGTTGTCATCTTCATCATACTGATCACTATTGTGAACATACTCCTGTTTATCTTGACCGAATTTGTCGTTGTATACAAAGTCATTACCCGTGTTGTATGGTGGGTCAATGTATATCATCTTTACTTTACCAAGATAATTCTCACGAAGTAACTTCAACACTTCTAGGTTGTCACCCTCAATATATAGGTTCTGAGTATTGTCAAAGTCCACACTTTCTTCACGACAAGGACGCAAGGTATCTGTTGTTGGGGTATTTGCCAAACGAATGGCATTACGCTTGTCGGGCCATGTGAACTGATAACGTTCTTCTGGTCCTTCCACTATATCCTTTGACAGTTCCTGACGAAGCTGGTCAAAGTCAATAGCCACCTCAGGCCTACCTTCTGCATTAAGCCTTTCAGTCAAGCAATTAGGGAACAGTTCCCCAATCCGCTTTATATTTTCGTCCACGATATTCGTAGTCTGCATGTTTAATTTGTCCATATTTTATTATTTGTAATTCATTATCATTGTCTCATAATAAGACTTGCCATTCCACTTGTACTTAACATCCACCTTTATCGGCTTGTTCAAATATTCAAGTAAGGCACTTCTCTGAGTTAAATCAAATTCTTCTACGCTAATCCTTGATTTACCACTATTCACTAAGTCTATAATGTCGCAAAAAATCTCTTTATTAGACCTTCCAGGCAAAACTTTGTAGGTTCTACTTTGTAAGGCTTTTATTTGTTTTTGCAATTCTTGTATCGATATGTTTTCTATAAACTTATCTTCAAAAGAGATTTGTATATCGGTTGCCGTACCTTTGCCGTAGTTTTCTATTAGTAAATAACGTGATGCTGTAGATGAAAGACGGTGTTCGTAAACCAATCGAACATCCAAATAGGGCTTATTATCTTCCTCCCATTGATGTTTCATTTCAGCAACTTGTTCGTCATTCTTACTCAAAGTACAATAGGTAATAATAGCCATTGCTATTGTGCCAACTGCGGTTAGTGCTGTCCAAAAAGTACTCCAGCTAAAGCAGCATATACATGTAACTATCATTTCAGTTTCTCCTTTGACTTTATTATCTGTTGATGCAGTTCGTACTTCTTACGTGTCTGCTTCTCAGTACGACACTGCTTTTCTAATGATTCTATCTGGCGAAGCAACTTTTCTCGTTGCTCACGTTGAATAATCTGTTCCTCAATGCTTTCTTCTGCCTGAGCATCCAAGCCTCCAATGGTTGCCACGATGTTATTCCAGACATCATCAAGCGACAATCCTTGTAAAGGAATGAGTGTTGCTTCTGTCTGCTTCCAATCCGACTGCTGCAACCGAGTATGAAATACACATAGTTGTGTTTCTTCATCATATTGCAAGGCAAAGACCAAGTTCTGCGGAATTAGCTTGTGAAGTAGAAGGATGTTCTTGACATCATATTCCTTTTGTTTCAATATCACTTGAAGAACATAGAACCCCTTGATGTTTTGACCTTCTGCCAATGCTGGAACTGTCGCAGGAGATATGCGAGCCACAAGCGACATTCTACTGATGTCCGCATCGAAGTGGTTACGCTCAACTGCTTTGAGATTGAACTTCCCAAAGACTGCCTTTTTATAGAGTGGCTTGTTGATGACTGTAGTAGGAGGTAATTGGAACATAGGCATCATTTGATTACGAGAAAACAAATCAGTTCAAAGTCATCCAGCCCAGAAATACGTTCCTCAAAGAGTTCGCCTACATAGCCATCAAGGAAGCTATCCATATCAGATTCTTCCTTCTTGGAGACTATCGATTCTATAGCCTTGCTAAGCAATTCTGAATATTTCCCCATACGTAAACCATCACGTGTCTCTTTGTTGAAATCACGACAAAGAGTCATGTCTGGCTTTTCCATAGGTTTACAAAGTAGACGCATTCTGTCAAGTAAGTCTTTCGGATGCAAATGGTCAACGACCACTTCACCTTCGTCACTGATATAGACCATATAGAAAGGGTGTAACTGATTTTTGTGGTCGATGTTGACATCAGTTGAGTGGTTCTTCAGTACAAAAACAGTACCTGGAGGAGTTTGCTCGCCACCCTTTACAACAGCATGTATTCCGAAAGGAGTATGTTCGACGTCATGATTAGACTGCATATATTCCAGTAAATCTAAGCGGAACTCATTCAGTCCCAAATCCATGATACTGACTCCTGTATTCATTTCTTCCAAATCTACGACATCCTCTTGCAGACGCTCCAGTTGCTTGCGCCTATATTCCAAGTCATCTTTTTCTTCCGGTGAAAGAATGTTATCATCACCCGTGGCAGTCATCACCGTCACTTTCATACGTGACTCAACACGTCCTTTCAGGTTGATGTATTCGTCGAGTGTCATATCAGGCCAGTAGTTTACCAACTGTATCTGTGCATTCTTTGAGCCGATACGGTCTATACGTCCGAAACGCTGAATGATACGCACTGGATTCCAATGAATATCGTAGTTCAGTAAATAGTCGCAGTCCTGCAAGTTCTGTCCTTCACTGATACAGTCGGTAGCTATCAGTACATCTATTTCTTCCTTCAGATGTGGATAGACGGCTTCACGCTCCTTGGAGATAGGCGAGAATAAAGTCAGGACTTTGTTGAAGTCCAGTTTCTCTTTCAATTTGAGCGTGCTACGCGCTTCCACATCGCCAGTAACTAGCGCCACATTCAATCCTTCTTCCTTCTTGATTTTCTCTGCCAAACAGTCATATAGGTATTGTGCCGTGTCGGAGAAAGCCGTGAAGATAAGTACCTTCTTATTATTGCCATTAATGGGATGGGAAAACTTATCATGCAAGTCGGAGATAAGCTGTTGTAGCTTGCTGTCGTGTTCCGGTGTAATACTCTGGAGCATGAGCAAAAGCAGACGGATAATGTCAAGGTCTTCATTGATTTCCTTCTGCCATGATATATAGTCCATATCCTCCAAGAGAATACGGTTTTTCTTCTTGCCGATGGTGAAGTCCTGTTCGTCTTCATCACTGTCAATGCTTTCGTAGTCGTCCACAGAAACTCGTTTTTCTCCATTCTGGAAACGGGAAATGGCATCAAGGGTTTCTTGCATATAGTCGCGAATGCGTGTCAAGGTCAGACGGAAAGAATTAACAGACGACTCCAAACGTTTCAGTAACTGCATGTTCATCAGTCGCTGAATGCCTTGTTCTCGTTCCTCGATACTTAGCCGATGTCCTGTCGTACTTTCCTCTTCTTTATATTTCCAGAGCTTACTTGGAAGAATGAACGCGGAAGGTGCATAGATAGCCAAATGCAGCATCTGCAACTGATCAAATATTTCGTTGTAGTTGATAGCAGTATCAAGATCTGTCAGATGAGGACTTCTGGAGATAGGCTTTAGGCGCTCAGGGAAAGTGCCGATGTCTGCTGTATCGTAAAACTGCTGAATATGCTTCCTGCTTCGGGCAATAGTGACGGCATCAAGCAATTTGAAGAAGTCAAAGTCGAGCATCTTTAACAGACGCTCTGTTGTTCGTTCCTCTGGTGATAGGTTTGCCCAAATGTTATACGAACCTTGTGCCTGACGGAAAATGTCATCAATGCCTCTATTCGTTGGCAGTAGTTTGTCAAAGGCTTCGGATTCGCCTTCGTAGGCCAGTTGAAGTTGATTCTTCAAATCGTTGAAACGATTGTTGACAGGCGTAGCCGATAACATCAGCACCTTGGTCTTTACGCCGGAACGGATAACTTTGTTCATTAGTTTGAGATAGCGGTTCTCCCTAGGATTTTCGCCGTTCTCATCAGTTGACACCTTACCGCCATTGCGGAAGTTATGGCTTTCGTCGATGACCACGAGATCGAAGTTGCCCCAGTTCACGCGCTCCAAATCAAGATCATTGCTTTTGCCGCTTTCACGTGAAAGGTCGGTGTGATATAATATGTCGTAATTGAATCGGTCTCGGGCCAGAGGGTTGTTCACATAGTTCTGGCGATAGGTGTTCCAGTTCTCATAGAGTTTCTTAGGGCAAAGCACCAGTACAGTACGGTTACGGCTCTCAAAATATTTGATAACCGACAAGGCAGTAAAGGTTTTACCTAGGCCTACACTATCAGCAAGTATGCAACCATTGTATTTCTCTAGTTTATTGATGATTGCCAATGCTGCATCCTTTTGGAAGTTATATAGTTTGTTCCAGATGGCAGAATCCTTGAAACCAGTTGCTTCTTTTGGCAGTTCATCTTCACTGATATCCTCCAAAAACTCGTTAAAGATGTTGTATAGAGCAACGAAATACAGAAACTCAGGGGCATTCTCTTTATAAGCATTGCTGATATTGTCTATCACTTCTTCCGTTACAACCTGCAAGCGATTTGTGTCATTCCAAATTTGGTTAAATAAGTCGATATATGCTTTGGAGAATGGTGCTTCAGCTTTCTGAATCATTGTGTAGGCGTTGTTGCCTTTCTCGCAACCGAGGTCAACGGTTGTAAAACCGTTTATTGGCGAGTAACTTGTGTCATCAATGTTGATAAACCCCATCATCTGCTCGTTGGTTTTGTTTGACTTGAAACAAGCTTTCTCTTTTATCCAGTCAGCACATTCGCGTGCGATAGCCTTCTGCGTAAGTTCGTTGCGAAGTTTTACTTCAAACTCTGATCCATAAACTGTACGTTCACGGTTGAGGCGTGGAATATAAAACTCACGCTGTTGTTTTGGTGTCTTTTCTGTTGTAAACGTAGGTGAAGTGAAAATGAAACGTAGCTCCTTGACATCCTTTAAAGCTTCTTTCAGTTCTTGAAAGGCATAGATGGAGAAACAAGAGGCCGCTATAGATAGTCGGCTTCCGGCTTTCACTTGCTTTAGGATATCATCCCGTAGTGTCTTGTTTATGTTGTTAATCAGCTCCATCCATCTAAGAAATAAAAACTCTCTTACAGTGCCTCGACGGGTGACCTAACCTTTTTACACTACGAGAGATGTCTCATAATTTCTGTTTTGATTGATAGGTAATTTGTGGCCTTTGTCGAGGATATCCAATCACTCAGCAAAAGGCAAAATGAGGTATTCTTCGTTCGTCTCTTCCTAAGAGA
>NZ_KE384540.1:134529-298409 GCF_000426565.1 Segatella albensis DSM 11370 = JCM 12258
TCTCTTAGGAAGAGAATGAGATTTTTGCTAAACATATCCTTGTTTACAACAATTCGAGTATCATTTTATTGGCTTGGTCAACAACAGATGTTTCCAGCGATGCAAGATAAATCTGTGTCGTTGCTTCGCAATCATGGCCCATTCCTTCACTGATCACAGACAAAGGGATGTTCTTTGCCTTGGCTGCACTTGCCCATGAGTGACGTGCCACGTACATGGTCAATGGTCGTTGAAGTTTTAATATATCAGAGAGGTCTTTCAAATGGTAGTTGACTAGATGAAGGGCATTGTCATATTGTTTTCGCTCATTGCCTTGTCTCCTAATGATTGGGAGAAGATAGTCGGTCTCGTTTTGGGGGTATTTGGCAATGATTTCCGTCATGCATTTCTCCCATCTGATGGTGAGCTCTTGTCCTGTTTTTCTTCTCCGATAGGTAAGAATGCCATTCTTTAAGTTTGACTTTTTGAGGTAGGCCATATCTATGAAGGACATTCCTCTTGTGCAGAAACTGAACAAGAACATATCACGGGCAAAGTCCAATGATGGTTTTAACGATAAGTCCAGTTTCTTCAGAACCCTGATCTCTTTGATGGGGATGGCTCGTTTCACGGTCTTCTCGATTCCGGTATAGACGTGACGGAAGGGGTTGTTCTGTGGGGTGAGTTCTTTCTCTATAGCACGATTATAGACTGCACGAAGGATGCGCATATAGAAGGATATGGTGTTCATACGTACTCCTCTTGCTTTTAGATGTGCTTCGTAAAGGAGCATGAGGTCTGAGGTGATGCCGTCAAGGGGTATGTCTTGTTCTTTACGGAATACCATGAAACTCTTGAGTGTGGCGGTATAGGTTTCGGATGTACGTATCTTTCCCAATTGTTTTAATTGGGCGATGACATCATGCATGAAGGAGAAAAGGGATGTTTCCTTGGTTATCCGGTGGAATGTGGTTATTACATCATTCGTTGTGAATCGGTGGTTGTTGGTTTCTAGTTGCTTGATGGCTCTTTTCAAACGAGCGGTGTCCCATTCTAAATGTTCTTTGATACTGCATAGTATATTGGAGCGATTGCCTTCTGTAATGATGCTTTCTGATTCTGCGTCCCATTCATGTGCATATATTTTGTAGTCTGTATTTAACTGACGAACTACGCGGTTATGAATAATCTGGATGTAGATACATCCTTCTTTGCCTTCGATTATAGAAGGTCTAAACTTTATTTTTATAGATGTCATAGCATGAAATTTTTGTTATACTCGAATTGTTATAACATAACAAAATTGGTGATAAAATGTGGGTGTGTTATTGTGAAAATGTAGTTTCGTTTGGTGCGCGACGGCCGTGGTATACGTGTGCGACGGCCGTCGCACAGTTGTGTCACGGCCGACGTACAGTTGTACCACGGCCGTGGTACATGTAATAAACCAACGAGTTTATCACAATGTTATTGGTCCCGTGCAGTTACATTTCTGAGAAAAATACCGATAAAGATTAGGCTTTCTGATATTTCTTTGTACCTTTGTAGTATAATACGGAATCCTTACGTTATATTTATGGAAAGGATAATAAAATGGAAATAGAAATACGAGAAATTAAAAATTCTGAAGGAAAAGGTGAAAACAGAAAGTTTGTTTGTGTCCGTAATCAGCATGCTAATACAGAGAAAGAATTAGTAGAGGAGATTTCAAGTAGTTGTACGTTGACAAGAGGTGATATCATGGCTACTTATTGTGCTACTTCTGATGTCGGCGCTGAGATGTTGGGAGAGAATGGGTGTTTCTATCTGCCGGAAATCGGACATTTTAAGGTTTCCCTGAAAAATGATTTGCCTGAAGGTTCTTCTGTGGAAGATGCTAAAGCTCCTCATTTTAGTGTTCGTAATATCTCGTTCCGTCCTGATAAGAGCTTCTTGCAGAAGGTCGCACAAAAGGCTAAGTTTAGTAAGTCAAGATATTCTTCACTTTCCCAATCCTATACGGAGAAGGAAATGCTCGATATCGTCAAACAAGAAGTAGATAAGAATAGTTATGTGAATACGCGTATACTCCATCTGGAATATGGACTGAGTAATTATATGGCTCGTAAATGGTTGACTTATTTCGTAGAGAAGGGTATCTTGAATAAGACGGGTGTGCAACGTTCGCCAATATATGTGTTGGCAAAATGATGATGGAATAAACATTTTATGTATCTTTGCACATAAATGTAAACCTTTAGCGTATGAAAAAGATACTGATGGCGGAGGATGAGGAGAATATCTCTGACTTCGTGAGCCGTGGACTCCGGAATTTCAATTATGAGGTGACGGTGGCGGCTGATGGTGATGAGGCTTGGTGGCTCCTGGAAAAGGAAAATAATTTTGATTTGGTGATGCTCGATATCCGTATGCCGGGATTGTCGGGACTCGAGGTGTGCCGGCGTATTCGGGATGCCTTCGGGTATCGTACGCCTGTGCTCATGCTTACGGCCCTTGGGACGACGAATGATATCGTGGACGGTTTACATGCCGGAGCGGATGATTATATCGTGAAGCCTTTCATGTTTATGGAACTCATGGCTCGCATCGAGGCGTTGCTCCGTAGGTCGGGAGCTAATACGGAGCGTGTGATGACTTGTGGTGACCTGAAGCTGGATATTGCTTCGCATCAGGCATTGCGTGGTGATCGGACGATAGATTTGAGTATCAAGGAGTTGCGCCTTTTGCAATATATGATGGAGCATGAAGGTGAGGACTTGTCACGTAGGCAGTTGCTGAAGGATGTATGGGATAAGGATTTTGATACCAATACGAATGTCGTGGATGTGTATGTACGTTATCTCAGACAAAAAATAGATGCTGACTTTGATGCCAAATTGATTCATACGGTCGTAGGAACGGGTTATTGTTTTAGGAAAAATGAAAATAGCTAATAAGATTTCTTTTATCTATTCGGGAATCACGATAGGACTGGTATTGATATCAGCCTTTGTATTCTATTTCTGTGCCTCGAACAATACGAAGAGTATCTACTTCGACTATCTTGAAGAGAAGGCACATGCTGTGGCCGAGGAGAAATTCTCACAGGATGAATTGGATGTGGTGAGATATCAAAATGTGGTGTTACGGCGCAAACGTTCTATTCCTACATCGAAAGAGCTCTTTATCAATCTCTCTGATCTGTTTCGCGCTAAGGCGCAGTTGCGTAAGTATCTTAACGAAAAGGAAATCAAACGGTTGCTGGATAATGAGACCGTGGACTTTGAAACTCCTGAAGGGGTGGGCACAAGTTTCGTGTATTATGATAATACCGGAACTTTTGCTGTCATCGTATTGAGTCGAAATCCTTTTATTGATGATATCAACGAAATGCTTGTATGGGGGCTGTTGGTACTCATCGTGGTTTCTGCTTTCGTGCTCTTTCTGATCAGTAGACTTTATGCTTCGCGTGTACTCAATAGAATCGATCAGGACTATCAGACGGAAAAGATGTTTGTGAACAATGCTTCGCATGAAATCAATAATCCGTTGACGGCGATACAGGGGGAATGTGAGGTGGCCCTGATGAAGGATTATCAGCCTGAAGAATATAAAGGTATGTTGCAGCGTATCGCACATGAGACGCAACGTATTATCATCATCATGAAAGAGTTGTTGCAGTTCTCGCATGCTCGTAATGGTAGGTTTGACGACTCGGATTGGCAACAGGTGAGTATGGCATCGGTAGTGGAAAGGGAATGTAAGGATAAGGTGCAGCTCCGAGTTGTCGAGGACTTTACGGTAAAGGTTGATGTGGGATTGCTCTGTATCGCGATACATAATCTTGTGAGCAATGCCGTAAAATATTCGTTAGGTCATACTGTTGTCGTCTCTATAAATAATAAGGTGCTCATGGTAGAGGATCGGGGAATTGGAATACCGGAGGCTGACCGAGAGCATATCTTTGAACCTTTTTATCGGGCTTCGAATACGGGCGAGGTGTCCGGAAAAGGTATCGGACTGGCCTTAGCGAAAAGTATCTTCGAGAGATTTGGTGCGAAGATCTCAGTAAGTTCGACCGAAGGAAAGGGAACGGTGTTCTTTGTGGAATTCTGATGGTGGGGATAATATTTTTTAAACCTTTAATGAGAGTTTTCTAATCTGTTTTCATACTTTACTTCTTATTAAAAATATACTTTTGCCCCAGTTTTAAAAAGGTAATGTATGAAAAGGAACTTTTGGATTTATCTTGTGCTTTTCATGGGAATGATGTGCGCATGTAAGTCGGAGAAAGCTGGCAATGGTGAGCAAGTGGAATATACCGTTACAAATGCTGAGGTAACGACAATATCGATACCTCAGACGTATGTAGCAAATATTCAGTCGCAACGGAATATTGAGATTCGAAGTCAGCAGGATGGTGTCTTGCAGGCGGTGTATGTCGAAGAGGGTGAACGCGTGAAGGCGGGACAACCTCTCTTCAAAATTGCTGTCGTCGGGGCGAACGAGGAGGTAGCGAAGGCTCATGCTGACGTGGAACAGGCACGTATCGAACTGCAGAATGTGTCGAAACTGACGGTCAACAAAATTGTTTCGCGTAATGCGCAACGGATGGCTCAGGCTAAATATCAGTCGGCTGTGGCGGATTATCGCTTGGCGCAGACGCGTAGAAGGTTGTCTCTGATACGTGCTCCGTTCTCCGGAATTATCGGTAGAATTCCTAATAAGATAGGTAGTTTGCTGCATGATGGCGATCTGTTGACAAGTTTATCGGATAATGATAAGATGTATGCCTATTTTAATGTATCGGAACCTGAATATCTGGATTATCAGATGCATCCGGAGAAATATCGTGATCTGAAACTTACGTTGGTACTTGTCAATGGAGAGGATTTTCCGGCAAAGGGATATATTCGCAATATTGACGGCGAATTTGATAATACGACGGGTAATATATCGTTTCGGGCAGAGTTTCCGAATGTCCGTCAGATCTTACGAAATGGGGAAACCGGTAATATTCGTATAGAGAAACCGATGCCTCATGCGATGATAATTCCGCAACAGGCTGTGTATGAACTTCAAGATAAGAAGTATGTCTTTGTGGTAGATGCTGCCGGTATATTGCATTCGCGTGAGATTCAGATCGCTGCCGAGAAGAGAGGTATATATATCCTGAAGGGTGGTCTCTCTACAACAGACCGATTCCTTGTGGATGGTATACAGAAGGTTAAAGATGACCAAAAAGTAAAAGTACGATTCAAAGATGCACGTGAGGTGCTGAAATCGTTTCAATTAACAGCAGACTAATATGTTCAAGATATTTATCCGTCGACCGGTGTTGGCTATCGTCGTATCACTGGTTATCGTTTTTATTGGTATCATTTCATTGTTTAACCTGCCGGTTACGCAGTATCCTTCCATCTCGCCTCCTAAGGTGAATGTTACGGCCAGTTATCCGGGAGCTAATAATGAACTGACGATCAAGTCGGTGGTGATCCCTCTGGAACAGGCGCTGAATGGTGTTCCGGGAATGAAGTATATAGAGAGTGATGCCGGTAACGATGGTGAGGCTTCGATAAATGTGGTGTTTAAACTTGGTACTGACCCGAATGTCGATGCGATCAATGTGCAGAATCGTGTGTCGGCGGCTACGAATAAGTTGCCTCCTGAGGTCATCAAGGAGGGTGTGAGAATTTCGCGTGAGGAACCTAATATCTTGATGTATATCAACTTGTATAGTGATGACCCGAAAGCTGACCAGGAATTCCTCTTTAACTATTTTGATATTAATATCTCACCGGAACTGCAACGTGTGGACGGTGTGGGTGATCTGGATATTCTGGGTACTCGAAGTTTTGCGATGCGTGTGTGGTTGAAACCGGATAAGATGACGGCTTACGGACTGTCGGCGGATGATATCGCTGACGCGTTGGAAGATCAGAATATCGAGGTGTCACCGGGAAGAATAGGAGAGAGTAGTGGTATGGTGCCTCAGGCCAAGGAATATGTGTTGAAATATTCGGGCAGATATACCACTCCTGAAGAGTATGGTAATATTGTGGTGAAGAGTAATAGCGATGGACAGATGGTTCGTCTGAAGGATGTGGCTGATATACATTTGGGTAGTGAGGTGTATGATATCTACTCTACGTTGAACGGTCGACCTTCGGCTGCCGTTACCTTGAAACAGGCTTATGGTAGTAATGCGCGTGATGTGATCACTCAGGTGAAGAAGACTATGGAGCGTCTCAAGAAGGATATGCCGAAGGGAATGCACTATGAGATCAGTTATGATATCAGCAGATTCTTGAATGCTTCTATCAGTAAGGTCATACATACGTTGTTTGAGGCATTCCTCTTGGTTGCGATTGTCGTGTTTGTGTTCTTGGGTGACTGGCGGTCATCTCTGATTCCGGTGTTGGCTGTGCCGGTATCTTTATTGGGTAGTTTTGCGGTAATGCTCTTCTTCAATATCACGCTCAACATGATATCACTCTTTGCCCTTGTGATGGCTATCGGTATCGTGGTGGATGATGCAATTGTGGTGATAGAGGCCGTGAACGTAAAGATCGCACGTGAACATTTAGCGCCGCTCGAGGCTACACAGGCGGCAATGAAAGAAATCAGTGGGGCTATCATTGCTATCTCGTTAGTGATGGCATCGGTGTTTATCCCTGTCGCTTTCATGGGTGGTCCTGAGGGTATGTTCTATCGCCAGTTCTCTATCGTGATGGCATCGAGTATTCTGCTGTCTGGATTTGTCGCATTGACTTTGACTCCGGCTTTGTGTGCGCTTATCCTTACTAAGGAACAGGAACGCCATGTTCAGAAAGGGACTATCGGTAGATTCCTCGCAAAATTCAATCGGGGCTTCAATAAGGGTAGCGATAAATATCAGTCGCTGTTGCAACATACGATCAAGCACAAGGCTTGGACGATGACGGCTATTCTTGCTTTTTGTGTATTGGCTTTCCTGATTGATAAGAATCTGCCGTCCGGATTTATTCCTCAGGAAGATCAAGGTATGATCTATGCTGAAATCCAGACTCCACCGGGTTCTACGATAGAACGTACCAATCAGGTGGCATTACAGGTGATGAGAATTGCGGAACGTGAAGAAGGTGTAGAGAGTGTGTCTTCTCTGGCTGGTTTCGAGATTCTCTCGGAAGGAACGAGTGCCAACACGGGTAGTTGTTTGATCAACCTGCGAGATTGGAAGGACAGAAAGCGTACGGCCAAGGAGATTATGGACGATTTGGAGAAGAAATGCAAACAGATCACACAGGCTGATATCAATTTCTTTGAACCGCCTTCGATACCGGGATATGGTTCTACAAGTGGTTTTGAACTCCGATTGCTCGACAAGTCGGGAAAGAATGATTATCATGAGATGGAGCGTGTGAGCAAGGAGTTTGTCGATGCGGTGAACAAGCGTCCGGAGATCGGTCGTGCCTTCTCTTTCTATTCGGCCAGTTATCCTCAGTATATGTTGAAGATGGATGATGACATGGCTTTGCAGAAGGGGGTTGCTCCAGGTAAGGCACTGAACAATTTGGCTACACTCGTAGGCTCTGATTATGAAACCGGTTTTATCCGATTTGGTAAACCGTATAAGGTGTTGGTTCAGGCTGCTCCACAGTATCGTGCTTTCCCTGAGGATTTGCTGAAGTTGAATGCGAAGAATGATCAGGGTGAGATGGTGCCTTATGCTGACTTCATGACATTGCAGAAAACTTATGGAATGAGTGAGATTACGCGTCATAATCTTTATAATTCTGCAGAGGTGACGGGTTTACCGGCTTCTGGTTATTCGAGTGGTCAGGCCATCAAGGCTATTGATGAGGTGGCAGCACAGACGTTGCCTCGTGGATATGATTATGACTGGGCGGGAATATCAAAGGATGAGGTCGCTCAGGGAAATACGGCAATCATCATCTTTATCATCTGTCTGGGATTCGTCTATCTGATATTGGCTGGACAGTATGAGAATTTCATCCTTCCTTTGCCGATCATCACTTGTCTGCCTGCCGGTATCTTCGGTGCATTCCTCTTCTTGAAAGCCAGTGGACTGGAGAATAATATCTATGCACAGATCGCGTTGGTGATGCTTATCGGTCTATTGGGAAAGAATGCGGTGTTGATGGTGGAATACGCTGTACAACGAAAGAATATGGGAATGAGTATCCGTGAGGCTGCCATCGAAGGTGCTGTGGCACGTTTCCGTCCTATTCTGATGACGAGTATCGCCTTTGTGGTCGGTCTGTTGCCACTTGTCTTTACTTCGGGTGCCGGTGCGGTAGGTAATCATACTATAGGTACTGCTGCTATTGGTGGTATGCTTGTGGGTACTTTGTGCGGACTCCTCCTCATCCCAAGTTTATATGATATCTTTGCTAATTTAACGGATAAGATCGTACATTATCAGCGTGAAAAACCGTTGAGTGAACAGAAAGATAAAAGCTACAATCATAAAAAGGTTAATCATGAAGATTAGAATATATATGTTTATGTGTCTTGCATGTTTGTTGATGGGGGCATGCAAGACTCCTCAGGGTGTTGCAACTCAATCGGTAGCCCAAGCGACTTTGCCATTGTCGGCAAACGATAGTCTGCGACAGACCGTGCAGTTGCCATGGCGTGAGTTTTTTAATGATGCTGATTTGACGAGTCTTATTGATACTGCTCTGAAGAATAATCAGGATTTGAAAATCACGGTTCAGGAGTTGGCTGTTGCCCGCAGTGGAATTCTCTTTCAACAGGGACAGTTGTTGCCTTCGATATCGGCAGGCATGAGTATTGGTGCTAATAAGGTAGGAAGGTATACGAGTGAAGGTGCCGGTAATGTGGGAACGATGCTTACGGATAAGCATGAGATTCCTGATGTCATGACAGATTTCCATCCGAGTGTACAGTTGGATTGGAATGTCGATATTTGGTCGAAATTGAGTGCTCAGAAGAAGTCGGCATTGGAGAACTATCTGGCAACGGAAGAGGGTAGAAGGATGATTACGGCACAGCTTATCGCTGATGTTGCTGAGAATTATTATCAGTTGCTTGCTCTTGATAATAAACTTGATTTGATTCATCGTTATATTGGACTACAGAAAAAGGCAGTTGCGGTGGCTCAGATTCAAAAGGAGGCTGATGCCGATACGCAGTTGGCTGTGGAGAAGTTCAAGGCTGAACTGGCGAAGGCTTCTTCGAATGAGTTCTCTTTAAGACAGGAGATCGTAGAACGTGAGAATGCTATCAACTTGTTATTGGGGAGATATCCTTGTGCTGTTCATCGGGATAAGGGAAAGTGGTATGTGCTGAATCTGCCTCAGATAGCCAAGGAAGTTCCTTCCAAACTGTTGTTGAACCGACCTGATGTGATGCAGGCGGAACATCAGCTCAAGGCTACCAATTGGGATGTTGAGGCTGCGCGAAAGGAGTTCTTGCCATCACTTAACATATCTGCTGATTTAGGTCTTGATGCCTTTAATCCGAAATATCTCTTGGATTTACCAAAGTCTCTGGCTTTTGGCATCGTAGGGGGATTGACGGCTCCTTTGATTAACAAGAAGGCGATAGAGGCGAATTATCAGAAGGCTACTGCATTGCAGTTGGAAGCTCTTTATAACTATGATAAAACGTTGCTTTCGGCGTATTCTCAGACGTGTACGCAACTTGCGAAGATTCAGAATCTGAACAGATATTTCAGTCTGAAGGAGGATGAGTGTACTACATTGCAGAAGTCTGTGGAGGTGGCCCGACAGTTGTATATGAATAATCGGGCTACCTATCTAGACGTTCTAGACAGTGAGCGTGATGCGCTTGATGCTCAAATGGATTTGATAGATACTCGTTTGTGTCAGTTGTCAACGTTAGTAGAGATTTATAAAGGGCTCATGTAGTCCTTTTCTCTTTTGATGTGAGGATGATTGCCGTTATGGTTGCGGCAATTCCAAATCCGATAAAGATGAACATAGGATGGGTGTAGTCGACGGTGCCTGATGAGGATGTGTTTCTGTCGATGACATCGCCTACCCAAATAGGGACAAGCATCAATCCTAGATTCTGAATGTAATAGATGATGCTATAGGCTGTGCCTAACTGTTTGAGTGGAATGAGTTTTGGAATACTTGGCCATAATGCTGAGGGAACAAGTGAAAACGCTATACCTATCATGAGCATGATGAGGGTTGATATCCATGTGGCGTTTAGGGTTGGAAGGGTGAGCATGATATGTCCTAATGTCAGGATGCCACATCCTATTGCCATTAGGATTCCTCCTTTGCCACTTTTATCAAAGATGGTTCCGAAAAGTGGGGTCAGTATAATGGTTCCGTAGGGGATGATGGATACTACCCATCCGGCGGTGACACTGTTGATGGCATATTTGTTAACTAGTATGTCGGTAGCAAACTTCATGAAGGGACGGATGCTACTGTAGAAAAATACACAGATTAGGGCTATAAGCCAAAAACCCGGATTGCGCAGTACGGCGAGAATGTCGTGGAGGTGGAATCCTTCTTCTTGGTCGGCCTTTGTTTCCTTTTGACTGTTATCGTCGAATTTCTTGTCCATGATGCAATAGACGATGAAGAGGAATAAACCGATGGCAAGGATGGCGGAACCGGCAAGTATTGGGGCTGATATCCCAAAATGCTGGGCGATGATAGGGGATATACTGATGGCACTGGCTGTTCCTAAGCGGGCCAATGCTACTTGTACGCCCATGGCAGATGCTAGTTCATGACCGGTAAACCATTTGGTGACAATCTTGGAGATGGTGATACCCGTGATATCGCATCCCATGCCGAAGAGACCGAATCCGAGTGCTGCTACGAGTACTTGTGCCTTGACATGTTCGGGAATCAACCCAAACATGGTAAACCATACGTTGACTTCTTCAAGGGGGGAAATCATGGTGATGGCTAGATAGTTGATGATGCTTCCAAGGAACATACTCCCTGTAGCCAGTAATCCTGTGAATCGAATGCCAAACTTATCGAGGATGATTCCTCCGAAGAATAGCATCAACAAGAAAATGTTCAGGATGGAATAACTTCCTGCATAGAATCCATATTCTGTTGCAGTCCATGCCATACCTCCTTCTGAAAGAGGGGCTTTGAGTTGTGTGGCAAGGGGAGATACAATGTCCCAAAAGATGTATCCCATCATCATGATGATGGCCACGAGAAAAAGAACTGTCCAGCGACGCATAGTTGAGAATACAAAAAAGACAGATGCCACTATTGCAGGCATCTGTCTTTGATATGATAATGTGTATTAATCTTTAATGTTTGGTTCTTCAAGGCCAAGATGCTTCTTGCTGTCAACGACCTTGAGATATAGACCGATGATGAATGCTGCAATACCAAGACTTGCTAGCATGATCAGTGGCCATGTGTAGTTCAGTTGTGTAGGGTCGGTAACACCAACATTGGTCTTGTCGAGAACTTTACCAATGAGTAGTGGGAACAACCACAAACCGATGTTCTGAATCCAAAAGATCAGTGCGTATGCTGATCCGATAATCTTGGCATCTACCAATTTTGGTACTGATGGCCAGAGGGCTGCCGGAACCAGTGAAAATGATGCTCCTAATACTAGGATTGTGACATAGGCTACGATGACACCTCCTACTTGATTGCCTTTGAACTCTGGGAGTATGTAGGCAAAGGTGAGGTGGCAGAAGATGAGTAGCAATGATCCTAGGATAAGCATTGATGCTGCTTTACCTTTGTGGTCGACATAGTTGCCGAGAATTGGTGTGATTCCTACTGCGAGGAGTGGGAACACTGCGAAGATACTCTCTGCTGACTGACGCATATAACCCATATAGCAATAGCATACAAGTGCTGCAATAGATAATACCATGAGGACGGTCTTCATCACTTTATTCTTCTGGAAGTTGCTTGCGAAAGCACCTGCTGCGACAACGAGCATGATGACATACTGGATGATGGTAACAGAACTTGATGCCCAGAAACTATCTGCTGGAACTTCTGTGAATGAGAGGTTGCACTGGAGCATGTTTACTGCATATTTCTGGAATGGGAAGATGGCACTGTAATAGAGTACACAGAGTAAACTAACCAACCAGAATCCTTGTGATGAGAGAATCTGTCCGAGGTCGCTGATCTTAAATGGGTCGTCTTTCTCTTCTGCTTCACCGGTCTGTGCGTCGAGCTTCTTATCCATGAAGAAGTAAACTACGAGCATGATAAGTGCAATGCAGAGTAAGACAACACCGAATGCTACAGAACGACTTACGTTGATAGTACCGCCGAGCTTAGCAAAGAATGGTGAGAAAATCATACAGGTGGCAACACCGAGACGGGCTAATGCCATCTCTGAACCCATTGCTAATGCCATCTCACGACCTTTGAACCATTTTACGATACCACGTGATACGGTAATACCGCCCATCTCGGTACCGCAACCGAAGATCATGAATCCAATGGCTGCAAACTTGGCTGATGCTGGCATTCCATCGTAGAATGGTGATACTCCTAACTCGTCGAAGCATGGAATGTAGTTCAGGTTGTTGGTGAACCATCTTGCAAGTGAACTGTTATCAAAGGACTCGCTGATGGCATAGTATTCGATGCATGCGCCTACGAGCATGACAGCTCCGGAGAGGAGTGCTGTGAAGCGGACGCCCATCTTGTCGAGGATGATACCTGCGAAGATCAGGAAGAATACAAATACGTTGAGGAAAGTTTCGGCACCTTGCATGGTTCCGAATGCTGTAGAGTCCCAACCTCGCTCTGATAGCATCAGGTCTTTAATAGGTGATAGGATGTCTACGAAAATGTAGGCACAAAACATGGCAAGTGCCAGTAGCAAGAGGGCTGTCCAACGAAGGGCCGCTGAGTCTCGCAATGTCTTTTTAATTTCTTCTGTCATTTTATTTTCTTTTTTATTAAGTCATTTGGTAGTCCTAGTTTGATGATTGGACTTGCTCTTGTGTTTATTTCTTGAGCCAGCGATCAAGCCAGTTGAAGAAGGTGCGTTGCCAAAGAATACCATTCTGTGGCTTCAATACCCAGTGGTTCTCATCAGGGAAGATAAGTAACTCTGCTGGGATACCGCGCATGCGTGCTGCATTGAAAGCGCCCATGCCTTGGTTGGCGTTGATTCGATAATCTTTTTCGCCATGGATGCAGAGGATAGGGGTGTCCCATTCTCCTACAGAAAGGTGTGGACTATTTGCATAGGTCTTCTTCGCTGCTGCTGTCTGATCCTTGTTCCAGTATGCATCATCATATTCCCAATTTGAGAACCATGCTTCTTCTGTGTCGGTGTACATGCTCTCTAGGTTGAATGCTCCGTCGTGAGCGATGAAGGCTTTGAAACGCTTGTTGTGATGACCTGCAAGATAGTATACTGAGAAACCTCCGAAACTGGCACCTACACAACCTAAACGGTCTTTGTCTACATATGGCAGGTTCTCGGTAGCGTCATCGATAGCACTGAGATAGTCTTTCATACATTGACCGGTCCAATCGCTTGAGATTTCTTCGTTCCATTCACTTCCGAAACCAGGAAGACCACGGCGGTTAGGTGCTACAATGATATAGCCATGTGCTGCCATGATGTAAAAATTCCAACGGTAGCTCCAGAACTGTGATACCGGACTCTGTGGACCTCCTTCGCAATAGAGTAGGGTTGGATATTTCTTGTTTGCATTGAAATGAGGTGGGAGGATTACCCATACTAACATTTCTTTGCCATCGGTTGTCTTTACCCAGCGCTGTGTTAGTGTTGGCTTAGCTAGCTGATTGAGGATTTCTTTATTCTCGTTTGTGATCTGTTCTACTTTGCTCTTCTTTTCTACCTTGTTGATAGAGAGAATGTAAAGATCTTCTGGCTGAAGCATTGAATGGCGAGAAACTAATAATTTCTTAGAGTCTGGCAATGTCTGTACACTTCCGAAATCGTACCAGCCATCGCTCAACTGTTTAACAGTACCATTGAGTGAAACTTGATAAACGTTTACGCATGCATGCCAGCAGCCGAGGAAGTATATGCTCTTGCTGTCGTTAGACCATGTGTATTCGTCGACATTGCTATCGAAATTGTTTTTGTTGACAAGGTATGTCTTCTTTCCTGTAGCAATCTCATAGAGACAGAGACGGTTGAGGTCGCTCTCGTAACCGTCGTGTTCCATACTTTGCCATGCGATATACTTGCCATCCGGAGAGAACTTTGGATTTACATCGTAGCCGACATTGAAGTCGCCGTTCTGATGGTTGACGGATTGCTCTCGCATACTCTTGGTCGCGTCTATCGCTGGCTCTTTATAGTCTGCAGGTTTACAAAGATTCTTGGTAGTCTTTGTGGCGATATCGTAAAGATAGATATCTGCATCGGTAGAAATGGCATATTGTACGCCTTCCTTCTTGCGACAGGTGTAGGCGATTTGCTTGGAGTCATTGCTCCAGGCAATCTGTTCGATGCCACCAAATGGGGCTAACGGACTCTCGTAAGGTTCTCCTTCAAGGATATCTGTTGCGTCGCCGATACCATTTGCTGTGACATTGGCTACGAAAGGATGGGCGATGCTTTCTACATAGTGGTCCCAGTGACGGTAGTTCATATCGGTTGCTAATCGACCGGTAGCCAATGGTAGGTCGTCCGGATTCTTCTTGATCGTTCCATGATATGGAATGCTCTTGATGTATACTACTTTAGTACCATCTGGGGAGAAACGGAATCCTTCTACGCTGCCTTCTGTCTTAGAGAGTTGTTTGCGATCGGTGCCGTCTGGGTTCATACTCCAGATTTCTCCTTCGCGGATAAAGGCTATCTTCTTACCGCCTTCTATCCAGGCTGCATCGCTTTCGCTCTTGGCGTCGGTTGTGAGTTGGTGCTTGTTCTTACCATTGATATCCTGGATATATAGGATCGTATGGCTCTTGTTTTCCTTAACGCTATAATAACTTACCTGATAAACAACTTGTTTGCCATTTGGGGATGCTGCTGCACCACTTAGACGTCCCATGGCCCAAAGGGCTTCCGGTGTCATCAGGTCACTGCTCAGTTGAATATTATTCTTCTGAATCATAGTTTGTGCTTGTGCAAAACTGCCGCTCATAGTTAGAGCGGCAGCTGCAATGATCAATGATTTAATCATATGTGTTTTATTTTCCTAGTTGACTCTTTTTGCGCTCGAGCTCTTCTCTCTGCTTGCGAATCTTCTCTTGCTCGCGCTGCTGATACTCTTGCATAGCCTGCATGCGGGCTGCAAGACCGCTCATTTTCTTAGGATTGTTCTTGTTTTCTTGATAGCGTGCTTCAAGGATAGCGAGTAACTTCTCCTCGTTTGTTGTCTTACGCAATGTATACATGATAGCTGCGCTGAAGAACAAACTGACGAAATAGTAGAAGTTAAGACCTGCACTGTAATCATTGAACATGAAGAAGAACATTAATGGCATGAGATACATCATCCATGACATCATCTTCATTTGCTCTGCTTGCTGACCTACCATCTGGTCTTTCTGCTGTTGCATAGTAAACCAACTGTATAAGATTTGGGCTCCACAGAACAATACACAGGTAAGACTCAGGTGGTCACCAATGAGCCAGATGTTTGTTCCCCATTCTATAATTGGATCGAATGTACTCAAGTCGTTGATCCAAAGGAAACTCTGACCACGAAGTTGAATAGCGTTTGGTACGAAGTTGAACATGGCAATCCAGATAGGCATCTGGATAAGCATAGGAAGACATCCGCTCAATGGACTTACTCCATACTTTGCATATTCTGCCATCATTGCCTGTTGCTTCTGCATCTGATCCTCTGGTTTGTCATATTGCTTGGTAGCGGCATCCAATTTTGGTTTGAGCACACGCATCTTTGCAGAACTCATGTAGCTCTTCTTGACCATTGGATAGGTGATGACCTTGAGCAATAGTGTGATGAGTATCAATACGATGCCCATAGGGAATAACTTGCTCAACCAGTCGAATACGTATAGTGTGAACCAACGGTTGATGATACGGAACAATGGCCATCCTAGATATACCAGACGTTGCATCTCTAGGTCTTTACCGAATGTACTTTCTTTCTCAACACTCTGGAGAAGACGGAAATCGTTAGGACCATAGTAGAATTCAAACTCAGAAGGAGTCTTACCGGTAGGATCGAAGAAGGTCTTCATCTTAGCCTGATATTGCTTCAGGTAGTTAGAACCCTTCTGCTGAGGTATGCTAGTCATTAACGCACCTTTCTGGAAATCATTCTTTGCAATCATTACTGCAGAGAAGAATTGATTCTTGAAGGCTACCCAGTCGGTAGTCTCATCGATAGGTTCGTCAATCTTTTCCTTAGTTTCGTTCAAGTAATCCGTGCCACCTTCTGTCTCATGATAGGTGAGGGTGGCATAGCGATTCTCGAAGGTGAATCCACGTTCTTGCTGGCGACATTTGTCTTGCCAGTCGATATCCATGGCATTATAGCCTGGGGCAAAGAGACCTGCCATGCCGTTGGCCTGTAAAGACATATGAAGCATATAATCTTTGCCTAAGCGGTAGGTAAGGGTGATAGATTTACCTGCGCCTGCTTCTGCTGTCATTACTACAGTTGAATCGGTAACGTTGGAAGGTGTGAAATATAGGTCGCTGGTGATGATGTTTGCTTCCTTGGCTGCCAACATGAACTTCAGACTTTGATCCTTAGCATCAAATAAGGTGACGTCTTTGGCATCTTTAGAACCATCCTTCACATTAATATTATGACCTACATATCCTTTGATAACGGCCTTCTCTACGGTACCACCTTTGGTGTTAAGAGTTAATTCAACCTTCTTATTCTTAAGAACTACCTGTTCTGCTTTTCCATTCAAGGCTGAATAGAAAAGTGCTGTGGAGTCGGATTGGATCTTCTCCTTAGCTTCTGCTTGCTTTTTGGCTGCTGCTAACTTAGCGGCTTTCTCAGCCTGTTCTTTCTTGACTGTAGCGATAGAGTCTTGTACAAATTGTGCTCTCTGCTGTTCCTCTGAAGGCTGAGACCACCAACTGAAACCAATCAGTAAGGCTGCTATCAGTACAAAGCCAATGATATTATTCTTATCCATTATTTTTTACGGTTTTCAATTGCTGTTTTAACGAAATCAACAAACAGTGGATGTGGTTTCAATACTGTACTCTGGTATTCTGGATGATACTGGGTACCGATGTACCATTTCAATCCAGGAATTTCAACGATTTCAACCAAATCGCTTTCAGGATTACGGCCTACACACTTCATGCCGTTCTTTTCGTATTCTTTTTCGTAGTCATTATTAAATTCATAGCGATGACGATGACGCTCCTGAATATGCTCTTGCTTGTAGATGTCGAGAACACGACTTCCTTGACGAAGAACGCACTCGTAAGCTCCTAAACGCATGGTTCCACCCATGTTGCTGATGTTCTTCTGCTCTTCCATAATGTCGATAACATTATGTGGCGTCTTCTCGTCCATCTCACGACTGTTGGCGTCTGCATATCCTAATACGTTGCGTGCAAACTCGATAACCATCATCTGCATACCTAAACAGATTCCAAATGTTGGAATGTCGTTGATACGGGTGTAGTGGGCTGCGACAATCTTACCTTCGATACCGCGCTGACCGAATCCCGGGCAGATCATGATACCGTCCTGACCTGCTAACTTCTCTGCAACATTCTCTTCGGTAATCTCTTCTGAGTTGATGAAGGTGATCTTTACTTTATGGTCATTGTAGGTGCCGGCGTGAGAAAGACTTTCTCGAATACTCTTGTAGGCATCCTGAAGGTCGTATTTACCAACGAGACCGATGTTGACAACTTCTGTAGCCTTTTTGCGACGCTCGAGGAATTCTTTCCATGGACCAAGTGCCGGAGCTGGGCCAATAGGTTCACCGGTCTTGCGAAGAATTGCTACATCCAGACCTTGATTTTGCATGTTTACTGGTACTTCGTAGATGCTAGGAAGGTCCTCGCTCTGAACGACACAGTCGAAATCAACGTTACAGAATGCTGCGACTTTCTTGCGAATGCCATCGCCAAGGTGCTTCTCTGTGCGGAGAATCAAAATGTCCGGTTGGATACCGACACTTTGCAACTCCTTTACGGAATGCTGTGTAGGCTTGGTCTTTAACTCGCCTGCAGCCTTCAAATATGGAATATAAGTAAGGTGAACATTAACGGCTTTCTTTCCTAATTCCCATTTCATCTGACGGATAGCCTCCAAGAATGGAGCACTCTCGATATCACCAATGGTACCACCGATTTCGGTGATAACATAATCATAATGATACTTCTGACCGAGAAGTTTGATATTACGCTTAATCTCATCTGTGATGTGAGGAACAACCTGAATGGTCTTTCCCAAATAATCACCGCGGCGCTCTTTGTCTATAACCGACTTGTAGATACGTCCGGTTGTCATAGAGTTGGCTTTAGTGGTTTGGATACCTGTGAATCGCTCGTAGTGTCCGAGGTCAAGGTCTGTTTCCATACCATCAACTGTAACATAACATTCTCCATGCTCGTACGGATTCAGAGTGCCTGGATCAATGTTAATGTATGGATCAAACTTTTGGATAGTGATATTGTAGCCTCTGGCCTGCAGAAGCTTACCTATTGAAGACGATATGATACCTTTACCAAGTGAAGAAACCACACCGCCGGTGACAAAGATATATTTTGTTTCAGCCACGATAAATAAAAAATTAAATTACTTTTGTTATAACAAGTTGCAAAGATAGCATATTTTTCCTATCTTTGCAAGAAAATTTTAATTTTAATGAAACTTAGATTTACATTATTGCTAATACTAGCAACATTTACTTTACATATTAATGCACAGAAACGAACAAAATTTAATGAACCGAATCTTGTCAAAGCATATACCGACAGTTTGTCTCTTCTAAGAACGCGTATTGATACTATGACGATAGATTCTTCGGATATCCGTTCCTCGGTGTTGTTCGAACCGATGACTTTTTATTCGGAACCTATTCGTCAGATGCTGCGACTTGGTGGTGATAAGGATTCTGATTCTGCTATCGTGATGATTAATCGTACCTTGATGAATGTTTATTTGAATCGTCCTGATCTTGTAAGATATACTGAGAAAACGCTTATCGCTAGAAGTAAAACTCCTGATGCTTTAAATCCAAAGGAACAGAAATCACATCCTGACATCATCGATATGGTGGCACCTCGTACGCAGGATGCTGATGTGATGCCGATGGATTTGTTGGTTCAAAAACCTAATTTCTGGACAATCGGGGGTGACTATTATCTGCAGTTTATGCAGAACTATGTATCCGCTAACTGGTATAAGGGTGGCCAGAGTAACTATTCTATGCTGGGAAATCTTACATTAGAGGCCAACTATAATAATAAGCAGAAATTTAAATGGGATAACAAGTTGGAGATGCGTCTGGGTATGCAGACAGCTTCGGGTGATAGTATTCATAAACTTACGACGACGGAGGATTTGCTCCGCTATACGGGAAAGGTTGGCTTGCAGGCGTCGAAGCATTGGTATTATACTTTACAGGTGATTGCTAGTACTCAGTTTACACGTACTTATAAGAGTAATGATCCTTTTGTGTATGCTTCGTTCTTGTCGCCGTTTAAGATGAATGCTTCTCTTGGTATGGACCGCTCTGTTTCGTTGTTCAATAAGCGACTTACGGGTAATATTCACCTCGCTCCTTTTGCTTTGGATTATGTTCATGTGAATAGGCTTGAACTGGCAACGCGCAATGGTATCGATGAGGGAAAACATAATTCTTGGGACTATGGTTCGGAATTTACTGTTGACCTGTCTTGGAAGTTTTCCGATATGGTATCACTAAAGACACGTGCCTATGGTTATACCACTTATAAGCGAACAGAAATGGAATGGGAAAATACCTTTACATTTCAGTTTACTAAGTATATCTCTTCGAAACTTTTCGTATATCCTCGATTTAATGATAAATCAACACGAGATGAGCATTATGGATATTTCCAGTTGAAAGAATATCTTAGTGTTGGATTCTCTTATTCTTTCTGATAGAGAGGAGAATTTGTGTTGTTAGAATGTTAGATGAAATAAATTAAGCCTGCATGCAGAGTAAACTCAGTATGCAGGCTTAATTGTTATATACCTAATGATTTAGAACTTGAATCCTAATTCTATATCAATAACATCAGAGTTAGGTTCTGTAGCTAGAGCAGAACGGTCGTGGATGTGTGCATATTCTCCGCTGATCTTTAGGTTCTTAGAGAGCATGTAGTCGAGACCGAATTCGTATTGAGTTTTCTGTGTAGCACGAGTGGCGTCAGACTCATACATATCGTATCTTACTTTAGCGTGGAATTTGTCTTTGATGATAGGGGCAATGACGAGTGCATAGATACCTTGTGCCTTGTTACCCTTTGTGCCAAGGTTGCAGTCGGTTGATGTGTCATCATTGGCATTGACCAAACTTTTAGCAAAAGCATTACCCGTAGAGTGAGCATATTCAGTACGGAAGGTCCAGTCGTTTACCAGATATTCTGCAGAGAAAGCATAACGGTGTTGCTGGAGCTTACGGATCTTTGCCTTACTACTTTTGTCAACCTTTGGATTTGGATTCTCGCCATCTGTCCAGAACCCCTTACGAGCGTAAGAACCAGTCCAACCGAATGCACCAAGTCGCATACCTTTTACAGGCATTACCCAGAAACCACCGATAAGGTTCTTCTGCTGGTCTATATCTTTGACGTTGATACCTTGTCCGTTGAAAACGCCAACTTGATAGTGTAAAAGGTTGCGGCCATTTGCGTTCTTAAGGAAATCACCTTGAGCTTGAATACCAATGTCACGGCCATTGCTACTATGGGTACCTGCACGATCTGAAAAACCTGCCAAAGCCTGTACGACTTGTCCGTATCCCATAAAACCTTGGTCGATAGGGTTCATAGGGTTCTCGTATGTGAATGGGTTCTTGAATTGACCGAGTTTAACGCGGAAGTAATCGTATTTTTGCCACTCTATGAACATGTCGACAACCTTAGGCGATGACCCGAGGGTTGATGTGTTTCCGTTGAATTGAATTTGAGCCTTCCAATACCAATCACCCATAATTCGTCCATCTAAAGAGAAACGGGCGATACGAAGGTTGAAGGAATTACTGTTTGCCTCGTCCTTGAATGTAGCGGTATACTGCCCAATGCCGTAACCTGATAATTTTACATGATTAACCCAAGGAGTTTTTTGTGCGCTTGCTGTACCTATAGAAGTTGCCAACAGCGCTATGAGTAGTCCTTTTTTCATAAATAGTAATTTTGTTATTAGTTGTTATGTGAGTGCAAATATATGTTATTTACGTGAATATTCAAAAAAAAATATCAACAAAAAATGGCAAAAGTTTTTAGCTCTTGCCATTATGATTGTAATAAATATTATCTTCTAATCAATTGAACGACGTTCTCGACGTGTGGGGTATGTGGGAACATATCGACAGGTTGTACCTGTGCTACCTTGTAATCAGCGTCGAGTAATGCCAGATCTCTTGCCTGTGTCGCAGGGTTACAACTTACGTAGACAATTCGTTTTGGCGCTGCATTCAGAATCACATTTACAACGTCTGGATGCATACCGGCACGAGGAGGGTCTGTGATAATTGTATCTGGACGTCCATGTTGACGAATAAAGTCATCGGTAAGGATGTCCTTCATATCTCCTGCATAGAATTCTGTATTGTTGATGTTATTGATGTTGCTATTTACTTTCGCATCTTCAATAGCTTCTGGTACATATTCGATACCAATGACATGTTTTGCCTGATGAGCGACAAAGTTGGCAATTGTACCGGTACCTGTGTATAGGTCGTATACTAGTTCGTTTCCTGTAAGCTCCGCAAAGTTACGGGCTACGCTGTAAAGGTGATATGCCTGCTCTGTATTGGTTTGATAGAAACTCTTAGGGCCTACCTTGAATTTCAGATCTTCCATGGTTTCATAGATGAAGTCTGTTCCCTTGTATGTAATCAAATCAAGATCATTGAAGGTATCGTTGCCTTTCTGGTTATTTACATATATAAGAGATGTAATCTGAGGGAATGTGTCTGCAATATGTTGTAACAACAACTGGGCACGCTCTTCGTCACCTTCTTCGTCGTAATGGAATTGAACGATCAGCATCCATTCGCCAGTATTGCTGTTTCGGAAGACTAGGTCGCGCAATAGACCATGCTGTTCACGAATGTCGAAGAATGTCAATTGATTTGCTACGGCAAAGTCATAGATGTCGTTGCGAATCTTGTTGCATAGATCATCCATCAAGTGACATTTTGAAACCTGATATATCTTGTCGAAAGCACCATTGATATGGAAGCCGATAGCACCGGAAGCTAAATGACCTGGCTCGCCTTCTTTGCGAGGAGGAAGTTTCTCGAGTTCTTCCTTGGTGTACCATCGCTTATTAGAACAACCGAATTCTATCTTGTTTCTATATTCGCTAGTCTTAACGCTGCCCATGATAGGGTGGAACTCAGGAAGTTCAACCTTGCCAATTCTACTTAGTTGGTCGAAGACTTGCTGTTGTTTCGCCTTTAATTGCTCTTCGTAAGGAAGATTCTGCCACTTACAGCCACCGCAGAATCCGAAGTGTTCACACATTGGTGTCGCGCGTACCTTACTATATTGTATGAATCGTACAACCCTTCCTTCCATGAAAGAATGTTTCTTCTTGGTAATCTGAACGTCGACAACGTCACCAGGTACACAGAAAGGAACGAAAACTACTTTCTCGTTGTAATGGAAAAGACATTTACCTTCTGCAGCAATAGCTTCGATGGTAATATTCTCCAATAAAGGCAATGGTTTCTTTCTACTCATAATTCTTTTATATTTGGGTGCAAAGATACGAAATATTTCCCAAAATTGCTTACTCTTGTTTCTTTTTCTATTATTGTTCGCGATAACATGTGGAAATGTAAGGTCGAGTTGGCAAAAAAGCATAGAAAAGTTTGCATATAAACTAAAAAATCCTTATATTTGCATAACAAAATTCGCACTTAATAAACGAAACTTAATAAAAACATTTAATACAAAATTTAAGAATACCTATTAACTATGAGTGAGAAAAGAGTTTATACCTTTGGAAACGGTAAGGCTGAAGGTCGAGCAGATATGAGAAATCTGTTAGGTGGTAAAGGCGCTAACCTCGCTGAAATGAACCTTATTGGTGTACCTGTTCCTCCTGGTTTTACAATTACTACTGACGTATGTACTGAATATTTTGAGAAGGGTCATGATGCTGTCGTTGCTCTCCTGAAGGATGATGTGGAGAAAGCAGTAGCGCATATCGAATCTTTGATGAATTCTAAGTTCGGTGATGCGGAGAATCCTTTGCTTGTGAGTGTCCGCTCTGGTGCTCGCGCTTCTATGCCTGGTATGATGGATACTATTCTGAACCTTGGCTTGAACGATGAGGTTGCAGCAGGTATGGTAGAAAAGACTGGTAATGCTCATTTTGTGTATGATTCTTATCGCCGATTCGTTCAGATGTATGGTGATGTCGTACTTGAGATGAAACCTGAAAATAAAGAAGATATTGATCCATTTGAGGAAATCATTGAAAAGGTAAAAGCTGAACGTGGCGTAAAACTTGACAAGGATCTAAATGTTGAGGAGTTGAAGAAACTTGTGACCCTTTTCAAGGAGGCTATCAAGACTCGTACCGGTAAGGCTTTCCCTGATGATCCTATCGAGCAGCTATGGGGTGCTATCTGTGCTGTGTTCCGTAGTTGGATGAATGAGCGTGCAATCCTTTATCGTAAGATGGAAGGTATTCCTGATGAATGGGGTACTGCCGTTTCTGTGATGGCTATGGTGTTTGGTAATATGGGTGATACATCTGCTACTGGTGTATGCTTTAGTCGTGATGCAGCTACTGGAGAGAATCTATTTAATGGAGAGTATCTAGTAAATGCACAGGGTGAGGATGTTGTTGCCGGTATCCGTACTCCTCAACAGATTACAAAGATTGGTTCACAACGTTGGGCTGAGCGTGCTGGAATCTCTGAAGAGGATCGTGTTGCAAACTATCCTTCTATGGAAGAGGCTATGCCTGAAATCTATAAGCAGTTGAATGAAATTCAGGATAAACTGGAACATCATTATCATGATATGCAGGATATGGAGTTTACTGTACAGGAAGGTAAACTTTGGTTCCTTCAGACTCGTAATGGTAAGCGTACTGGTACTGCTATGGTAAAGATTGCTATGGATCTGCTCCATGAAGGTATGATAGATGAAAAGACTGCTATCATGCGTTGTGAACCTCAAAAACTTGATGAGTTGTTGCATCCTGTCTTTGATAAGGTAGCTTTGGCTCAAGCTAAAGTTCTTACTCAGGGTCTTCCTGCTTCTCCTGGTGCTGCATGTGGCCAAATCGTATTCCATGCTGACGATGCTGAGTCTTGGCATGATGATGGTCATCAGGTTGTAATGGTTCGTATCGAGACAAGTCCTGAAGATCTTGCTGGTATGTCTGCTGCAGAAGGTATTCTTACTGCACGTGGAGGTATGACTTCTCATGCTGCTGTTGTCGCTCGTGGTATGGGTAAATGCTGCGTTTCAGGTGCTGGTGGCATTAATGTTGATTATAAGAGTAAGACTGTAGAGATTGATGGTAAGGTATTCCACGAAGGTGACTATATTTCCTTGAATGGTTCTACGGGTCAAGTATATGAGGGTAAGATTCAGACTAAGGCTGCAGAACTTAGTGGTGATTTCAAGGAACTGATGGATCTTTGTGATAAGTATACAAAACTTCAGGTTCGTACAAATGCGGATACTCCACATGATGCACAGGTTGCTCGTGCCTTCGGTGCCAAGGGTATTGGTCTTACTCGTACGGAACATATGTTCTTCGATGACAAGAAGATTGTCGCTATGCGTGAAATGATCCTTGCAACAAATGCAGAGGGACGTGAGAAGGCTTTGGCAAAACTTCTTCCTTATCAGAAGGCTGACTTTAAGGGTATTCTTGAGGCAATGGATGGCTTGTCTGTGAATATCCGTCTGTTGGACCCTCCTTTGCATGAGTTTGTTCCTCATGATCTTGCAGGTCAGGAGACAATGGCTAAGGAAATGGGGGTAGACTTGAAGACTATTCAGCAGCGTGTAGCTTCTTTGGCTGAGAATAACCCTATGTTGGGCCATCGTGGTTGCCGTCTGGGTATCACTTTCCCTGAGATTACAGCAATGCAGACTCGTGCAATCTTAAGTGCTGCTTGTGAGTTGAAGAAAGAGGGCAAAGATCCTAAACCTGAGATTATGGTTCCGTTGATCGGTACTGTTGCTGAGTTCAAGCAGCAGAAGGAGATTATCGAAGCTACCGCTAAAGAGGTATTTGCGGAATATGGTGTTGAACTTGAATTCGAAATTGGTACGATGATTGAAATTCCTCGTGCTGCCCTGACTGCTGATACAATTGCTAGTGAAGCTCAATACTTCTCTTTCGGTACTAATGACTTGACTCAGATGACATTTGGTTATAGTCGTGACGATATTGCTAGCTTCTTGCCTGTATACCTTGATAAGAAGATCCTGAAAGTGGATCCTTTCCAGGTACTTGATCAGGAAGGTGTTGGTCAGCTCGTTAAGATGGCTGTAGAGAAAGGTCATAAGGTTCGTCCAAATCTTCGTACTGGTATTTGTGGCGAACATGGTGGTGAACCAAGTAGTGTTAAGTTCTGTGCTAAGATTGGTATGGATTATGCAAGTTGCTCACCATTCCGTGTGCCAATCGCTCGCTTAGCCGCCGCGCAGGGCGCTTTGGAGGAATAAGATAACGTAAAATAGAACTTTAACTAATTGGGGTAAGTCTTTAATTATAAAAGATTTACCCCAATTTTATTTGTTTTTCAAAATTTCCTGTATTTGGCAAAAAAGTGCAGAAAATCAACATTTGTTTAACACATTCTGCACGTGTTTTACGCAAAATGTGCTTGTTTATTCTGTGTGCCAATAGGTAAAAGAATACTGCCGTTTATCTGTTTTTGTTATTATATATTATAAGGTTTAACTTTAATAAAACAGATTTATGGCATTTTTCAAAGCAAAGGTATTACGTCAAAGAAAGGACGGAATGTATGTGGTATACATACGAGTTACACAAAACCGCAAAAGTCAATACATCAGGACTTCATGGATTGTTGATGACATGGGACTGAGCAAGGACAAACAAGATGTAATTGATCCTTTTGTAGCGGAACAGACTTCCAAAGTTATTGCTAGATACTACAGCATCCTGAATAGAATTGACACGCAGAACTGGACGGTTAAGGAAATTGTGGACTATATTCAGAAAGGGAAAGATGGTATATCGTTCTCAATGTACGCTCGTAAGCATATAGAGAAGATGAAAGCTAGAGGTCAGGAAAGGACTTCACGTGATTACAAGTGGGCTCTTTATAGCTTGGAAAAGTATGCGGGAAATAATGAGGTCATGTTTTCCCAATTGACATACTCATTCCTTTCCCGATGGATAGACTCTCTTTCTCAGACGGCAAGGTCTAAAAACAAATACCCAATCAACATCAGACAGATTCACAAAGCTGCTATGTTGGAATGCAACGATGAGGAAAGAGGTATTCAGTTAATCACAAACCCTTGGCCAAAGATTTCAATACCCAAAGAAGATACGCCACACAAAAGAGCGATAAGCCCCAATATGCTTCGCAGGTTCTTTGCCGTCGTTCCAGACTTCAGCAGATTTACGCATCCGCTCCAGGAACTTGGTCAGGATGTTGCGTTGATAAGTTTCTGCATGTGTGGTATCAATAGCATTGATTTATTCTTTGCGAAAAAGAGTCAGTATCACAATGGCATTTTCCACTATAACAGAAGAAAAACAAGTAAATCCCGTTCCGATAATGCATACTTTGAGATAAGGGTGCCACAATTTATAAAGCCCACATTCGAAAAATACATGTCCAAAAACATGGAATCTCCCTGGCTGTTTGACTTTCAAGACCGCCTAAGCACATCAGACTCATTCAATGCCAATGTGAATGCTGGCATTAGTCAAATCTGCAAGAAAGTCTCGCCAGACTTCCATGCCAGCCTGTATTCCTTCCGTCATTCATGGGCAACGATAGCACAGAACGGATGCGGTGCGTCCCTTGGTGACGTTGATTTTGCACTCAATCACTCAACCTACAAGATGGCAAGAGTATATACAAAGATAGATTACTCGCCGGCATGGGAATTGAATGAGAAAGTCATAGACTATATTTTCTTCAGCAATGAAGATATAGACAATCATGAAGATTCCGGTAAATCCTTTGAGAGGATGTCAAAGTACAATCTTATTCGCGGAGAGGCATTCATCGGCGGTGAGTGTATATCAGTAATTGAAGACTCGGGATTCACAAATGTTGAACATGTCATAACAGAATTACTTTTGTCTTTGTCAGATGATATACCGCGTCCAATCAAGGTTCAAATAAAGATTACAAATCTTGACAAGAGGCAAATTCAATTGTATCAGAGGACAATACGATAACATATGTGCTAAATAAACTGCAAACAAATAAGATCTCGTATTATTTCGGTTGAAGACTCAGACGGTACTCGCTGGGCGACTTGCCGAGGTGCTTGGTACAACTAAGTAAATACTGTTCGTATATCGTTGTAGGCAATAGAGACTTATAATACCATTTTGTACAAACTGTCCACAATCAGAAAGCATCGTGGAAGTTTTGTACGGTTATGTAAACTCGGCAACAAATCGCATTTGCTGCCGAGTTTATATTTGTGAAATTAGTTTCTACTGTTTGATATAAGGTTTACTCAATCAAAAAGAAAGAGAGTCCAAATTCCAGAAGCGGAAAAAGGACTCCTTTAATTCTAAATGATAAAAACCTCGTCCTTATAGATCACCCTCATCTCTAACTATATTCTCGAAGTTTTGGGTGGCCCATTCCATCAAACCGATGACATGGGGCATGAGGCTTTGGCCCAATTCAGTAATGGAGTATTCAACCCGTGGAGGAACCTCTGGATATACTTGACGAGCTACAAGACCTATCTGTTCCAGACGTTTCAGCGTTTGTGATAACATTTTCTGCGAGCAGTCCGACATGTCACGCCCCAGATCGTTGAAACGCATGGTGCCACGCTCGTTGAGATGATATAGCACCAACAGCGACCACTTGTCTCCAAACTTTTCTATTACGTTGCGTATGGGGCACGCTTTGTATTTCTCGTCTATTGCTCGATTTATCTTACGCATATGTTTGACTATTTTTAAATCCGAGTGCAAAGGTACAAAACTTTCCGAAAGTAAGCAAATTTCTGAAGTAGTAAATTGCACATAGACAATAATTTTAATCTTTAACATTTTTTATGATTAAAGAAAATGCCTGTATTTCAGCAATTCTAACAAAAAAGTAAGTAAGCCACTTTTTGGTGCCTTCTTGTAACGGTTGCCGAAAGTTAGTACCTTTGCACCGTCGAAACAAAAGTATTAACAATAAAAACAAGAAGAATTATGAAACAGATTGAGACAACAAAGAGTGGTAAGAATTACAAAGTGATTAACGTTGGTAAGTTCAGCGACCTGATGGACTACGAGCTTCCTCTTGGCCCGGACTTCACACTTCACGGTAAGGTGTTCGCTGGTCAGGCTGTAGGCGCAACAGGTAGCGACCTGTCATTCCAGACGCTCGTTCCTGGTCAGGACAGCGGTTTCCTGCACACCCACAAGACTCACGAGGAACTTTACATTATTCTGAAAGGTGAGGGCATGTATCAGGTAGATGGCGAGCAGATTCCCGTCAGCGAGGGCAGTATCGTACGCGTAGATCCTGCTGGCAAGCGTGCGCTGAAGAACACAGGCAGCGAGAACCTGACAATGATGTGCATCCAGTACAAAGCTAATGCTTTTACAGAGGCTGACAGTCCAATGGAGGATGGTGTGATACTACAGGAAGAACTGAAGTGGTAAATCCTAAAGATATGCTCAACAAAGCACTACATTTTCTGAGCGAACACTGCGAGATTGCCTTGGCCACGTGTCAGGGCAATCTTCCTAAAATGCGCATCTTCCAGATTATGCGACGGGAGGGCAATATGCTCTACTTCGCCACTTCTCCCGAAAAGGCTGTATGGCGCGAACTTCAGCAGAACCCCAATGTGGAGCTGCTGGCATACGCGGACAATGTTTCCGTCCGTTGCAGTGGTATGGTAAACTTCGACGTGGAGGATGACGTGAGACAATGGATCTATGAAAATAATCCCGTGTTGCCCCGTCTCTACACCAGTTGGGAAAGTCTGGCTTACTTCTGTCTGCCGATTGCCGAGATGGACTACTTCGACCTGACACCTACACCGCCTCTATTCAAGCATTTCGACCTGATGACGGGTGAAGTCAGTAACGGCTTTGTCGGTGAGCGATTCAAAAACAAATAACTTAGTATAAATTCAAAAAAGGTAAGAACAATGAACGAGGCTCATATCAGTCCGCTGCAGATTGGCAACGCTGCTGCTGTTGACGCTGAGTTGGCAGAGGCCAAGAAGGCTCTCGCTTCTGGTGCTAAGTACTTCATCGGCGGTCATGGCGGTCTAGCTGAGAAGGCTCAGGTAGAGTTCAAGATTGCCTATCTGGAGAAGGTGAAGGAGCTGATGGCAGCCAACAAGGATGCCGCTGCATTCACCGAGGCTCTGAAGGCCGCATATCCCGAACTGCCCGGCGATGCCGATGCACTGGCTCAGGCACTCTATAAGAAGTAAGGACAAATGGACAGGCTGGAAAATCTGAAAAACATCATCATGTATCTGATGGCTGACGAGCATGTCAGCCATCGGATTCCTTCTACACTCGAAGAGCGGCAAAGGATGATGCGGGCACTGATGAACGTATGGGAACCTCGCCCGATAGCAGAAGACATTCTGATGAAGCAGGATGTAGAGTTGCAGATGCAGCGAGAGGACAAAGGGGTTGTGAAAGTTCATGACGAAGGACTGACCATCTGGCAAGGCGACATCACCCGTCTGAAGGTGGAAGCCATCGTCAATGCTGCCAATGCTCAGGCACTGGGCTGCTGGGCACCGCTCCACAACTGCATAGACAACTGCATCCACTCCGCCGCCGGCATCCAACTGCGCAAGGAGTGTGCCGACAAGATGCAGGGACGGCTGCTGGCTACTGGCGATGCCTTCATCACACAAGGCTACAACCTGCCTGCCCGTTATGTCATCCACACCGTTGGCCCGATTATTCCCGACGGCATTCCCACGAAGGAGCAGGAAGAGCAGTTGGCTCAGTGCTACCGTTCCTGCCTTGATCTGGCAGAACAGAACGGTTTGGAGAGCATCGCCTTCTGCTGCATCTCCACGGGCGTGTTCCATTTCCCCAACGAACTGGCTGCAAGGATTGCCATCGAGACCGTCAAATCATATCCACGACATGCACTTAAAACGATTGTATTCAATGTTTTCCTCGACAAAGACCGTAACATCTACCAGCAGCTTCTCAGAGCGTAAAGAATGGCTCGGAGAGCAGATTGCTGAAGCCGACTACGTGCTGATTGGCGCAGGAGCCGGACTAACTACTGCCGCTGGCATCGACTATGCTGGTGAGGACTTCCGCAGGGAGTTCCGAGAGTGGACAGACCGCTACGGCATCACCGACCTCTACAGTGCAGGGTTCTATCCCTTCGAGACCGATGAGGAACGCTGGGCCATGTGGGCGAAGCACATCTGGTTCAGCCGCTATCGCACGGGAGCATTGCCGCTATACAAGAAGTTGCTGAAGATGGTGGACGGGAAAGACTATTTCGTCATCACCACCAATGTTGACGGTCAGTTCGAAATGGCGGGATTTGACACCGATCGCATCTTTGCCACTCAGGGTGACTACTGCTATTTCCAGCCTGCATCGGGTGCGCCCAAGGAACTGTATCACAATCGGAAATGGGTGGAACGTGCTTTGCCAGCCATCCACAACTGCCGCATACCCACGGAACTGATTCCACACACACCCGACGGCCAGCCCGTCAGCATGAATCTCCGTTGTGACGATACTTTTGTGGAGGATGAACACTGGAACCGTCAAGCCCAACGATACAGCGACTTCGTGCGCACGGCATCCGACAAGCGGCTCCTGCTTCTGGAGTTCGGTGTGGGCTTCAACACGCCCGTCATCATCCGCTTCCCATTCGAGCAGATGGCGACTCATTTTCCAGATGCTACTCTCGTCCGCTTTAACCGAGACCACCCACAGCCGTCTTTACAAGGAGTCAAGAGTTTAATAGCATTCACAGAAGATATTAACAGAACAATTTGAGCAGGTATATTATCCTACTTTCTTTTATGCTTCATATTATGCACTAATACACAAATCATATTTGTACATATTGAGTCATACTAATGGATTTCCTTGGAAAGATGAAGGAACAACAGTTACCTTTGCAACCTAATTTCATCCACTCACGGAAGCAGGAACGGCAGACGTTATAATATTTTTCTTTTTGTCGAAGACTGATTTATCAGTCAAAGGTAAATGATTGAAGCGGGTATCAATGATGGTGATTGCTACTTCTCAGTAAAAAGAGAAATTTAGATCCAGGAAGCTAATGCCGGATAAGTTTAGGTTTACGTTTACCCATGTATATATACATGAACCTCTAAACTGAAAATGGTAAACTCAATCACTATGGTTAGGGTTTACTACAAATTATATATAAGAACATCTAAACTTAAACCTAAACTTACACCGCAAGAGTCTATTCGTTTTTCTGCGTCAGCCTGATTTCCTCGTGGTAGAAATAGTTGACCACGACGGGATGGCCATACTCTGAGCGACCATAGGGCAGGTCGTTGATGACGTAGGGCATCTGGTGCTCCTTCGTGTAGGCTTCCACCTGCAGGGCGAGCGTCTGCCAGTAGTCACGGCGCTTGCGCTTGTAGATGTCGTCGTAGAGCGGTAGCAGGTCGGGATGCTCTTCGCGGATGTACTGCATGATGGTGGGCTTGAACTGTCCGCGAAGGTTCAGGTTCTCCAGCCATACAAGGTCAGAATAATCCTTAACACGCTCGATGATGGCAAAGACATCGGTAATGCCTGGGAAGATGGGTGACACGAAGCAGACGGTGCGGATGCCCGACTCATAGACCTGCTTCATTGCAGCCAGTCGTCGCTCGATGCTGGGCGCATCGTCCATCGCTTCCTTGAACTGCTCGTCGAGGGTGTTTACAGACCACGATACCGTGACGCGCTTGAACGTTTTCAGCAGGTCGAGGTCACGCAACACGAGGTCGCTCTTCGTGGTGACGATAATCTCGCAGTCGGCACCCTGTAGCTGTTCCAGCAGTGCACGGGTACGCTTGTATTCAGCCTCCTGCTCGTTGTAGCCGTCTGTCACCGAACCGATGACGATGCGCTCGCCGTCGTACTTGTGCGGATTGGTTATGGCAGGCCAGTACTTCACGTCGAGGAAAGTCCCCCACGGCTCGGTATGACCTGTGAAGCGCTTCATAAAAGAGGCGTAACAGTACTTGCAGGCATGGGTACAGCCCACGTACGGATTGACGGAATAACCGCCCACAGGCAGCGATGACTTTGTCATCACCGACTGCACTTGTTTGTCATTTATAATCATACCCCTGTTGTTTTAATACTTCCTTAAATTCCTGTGGCAACTCCTGTACCATATTTGCCTCCCCCATAATGGGAACGAGGTCTTCCTTCATGAAAACGGGAATGTTCAGCCGGTGTGCCTGTTCTGTCAAATTCTCCACCCAACTGACTTCCGACACGGCCTTGCCCTTGCGCTTACCCGTTTCCGTTCCTATCACAATCCAGCTAATGCCGTGCAAGTCAACCTCTCCAATATCGTTGAACATCGGCTCGAAGGTGACATGCAGGTGAGTTGAACCTACATTCTCCCGCAACTGGTCGATACGCTGCTTTTCCTTCGAAGAGGTCACCGTGACTCCAAACCATCCGTTGTCGGGTGTAACTGACATGTGCAGCAGGTCGGGCCGTTTACTGAGAAACAGATATTGGTGCTGCACGTTCTGGCGCATCTTGTCGAACACCAGTTCACGCCATTCGTCTTTCCACCCCGCGAGGTCACTCATGCCTGTCAGCAGCCAGTTGTGGGGCTTCGGATTGCCCATCAGCCGCAGCTTGCCAGGATAGAATTCCGGCACAGAGAAATCGTCTGTAATGTGGTAGCGACGACAATTGTTGCGGGCATAGCAATAACTACAGCCGATATTACAGCCAATCACAAGATTCATGTTCTGAATCAGGTCTTTGATACAAACACTCATCGTCTCTCGTTTACTTGCTGACATTTACGCTCTCACCGTCCTCGGGAATGTGGACGCGCCCAGCCACTCCATGCTCCCTGGCAGCCTGAAGGAGTGCGGCACGGGTGACGTGATTGTGGTTCACGCCCTCCAGGTGGGTGGCCACGAAGGTGGCCTTCGGTGCGTAGTCCATCGTCTTCAGCACATCGGGAATGTGCATGATGACATGCCCTCCCACATGAAACTTGTTGCCGCCAGCATTGACTATCACCACATCGGGCTGCCAGCGGTCAAGGTTGCGACGCACACCACTATACCAGATGGTGTCGCCAGCCAGATAGGTCGTAGGCTCCGCAGGGTGCTGGAACACATAGCCGCAGGTGTGGCCGGCCTTCGGCAGCATCCACCAGTGGCCGTGATGGCTCTCAGCCTTCGACAGACGAACATCGCCCAGCTGCATCTCGCCCTCAATCACTTTCACCTGCTTGAACCCATGCGACACGACCACCTCACGGTCCAGCTCGTCCTGCACGACGATGAGCATTTCCTTCGGCAGCTGCTCATAAGCGGCATCGTCTATGTGGTCAGTGTGCAGATGGGTCAGCAACACGCAGTCCACATCCCTTAATAGTTCGTCCACCGTCATCGGCAGGTCGTGAATCGGGTTGCGCAATTCCTGATGGTGCGAGAACGGGAACGGAGGCATACAGCCCTTTTCGCCCAGCATGGGGTCTATCAGCATCACCTTACCGGCATACTCAATCTTAATCGTAGCGTTTCTAATCTGTTGAATCTTCATGTTCTTTTCTGTTTTTTTGATTTCTGGGTGCAAAGGTACGGCGAAATGTTAAAGATGTCTATACCAGAACAACATGTTGTTATGCCATTTTGATAAATCACGCTTTTTTCGTACCTTCGCAGCCGAAATCATATAAAGAGGTATGGCAAAAACAACATACAGGCTCGTAGAGGTGCCTTTCAGCAAGACGGAATGTGGTGTAGATTTCTTTATCAACACCGCCCATGGCAGTGAGCGGAGGGGCGTGCTGACGGAATACCCCGTGTTCAAGACCGATTTTTTCGAGATGTTCTTCTTCCGTAAGGCCAATGGCTATCTGTTGCTGGGCTACCAGAAGATAGAACTGCGCGATGGCATGGTGCTCATCCTGAAGCCCCACCAGCAGCAGGAATGGCACATTGACGAAGATGCCCTCGACTACGATTTCCTTATCTTCCGCAACGACTTCATGCGTACGTTTATTGCCGACAAGTTCTTTGTCTATCGCCTGCAGTACTGCCAGCAGACCGACACGCCACCATACTTCATGGCAACAGCCGACGAACTGACGGAATACGAACGGCTGCTGAAGAAAATCCGCAGCGAACTGCGCCAGCCTGTAGCCGACAGCTACCATATCATCGTCAGCGTGCTCTACTATCTGCTGGCCGTCTTGAACCGACGCTATACCGAGACATATAGTCTGCCCTTTGAACTGCCGAAGAACCACTACGCTTTCCTGTTTGTGGAACTGATGGAGCAGCACATCCGCGACCTGCAGCGTGTGCAGGAATATGCCGACCTGATGCACGTCAGCCGGGTGACGCTTAACCAGAGCGTCATGGCGCAATATGGTGTTCCAGCCACCGTCCTGCTGAAGCAACGCCTGCTGGCCGAAATCAAGAACGGACTGTTGTTCAGCCACAAGACGGTCAGCGAGATTGCCTACGACTTCCACTTCTCAGAGCCTTCACATCTGATGCGGTTCTTCAAGAAAGCCACAGGCAAGACGTGTACACAATTCCAGCAAGAATACGAGAATGGAACGTTTGAATAACTCTTTTAGGTAAATTTCAATTTATGAAAGAATGGCTGTTTCTGATTGGTGCCATCTTCCTGGAGACGTTTGCCACCTCGATGCTCAAATACTCCGAGCAGTTTACTAAGCTGCTGCCCACCACCGCAATGGTTGTAGGCTATATGTTCTCGTTCTATTGCCTGAGCCATGCCCAGCGCACAGGCACCAGCGACGAGATTGCCGAGGCAGCAGCCTTCCTGCTGGGAGAGCATGCCAAGTTTATTACAGGTACCGACCTGCTCATCGACGGTGGTGTCATCGCTGCTATCCGCACGGGTGAATATCAATTAGGATAAAAAACAAAGACAACAATGAAAAAGGTAATATTTAGTTTAATCGCATTGATGACAGCAATGGTTATGAACGGACAAGTGAAGCAGACATATCTGACGCTGAACAACGGCGTACAGATGCCACAGTTTGGACTGGGAGTGTATAGTATCCCCGACGGTGATGAGACATACAACTCAGTATTGACAGCCTTGAAATGCGGCTATCGCCACATCGACACGGCACATGCCTACCGCAATGAACGCAGCGTGGGACGTGCAGTGAAGGACAGCGGCATCGACCGTTCTGAAATATGGATTACGAGCAAGCTGTGGCCCAATGAGTATGGCGAGGGCAAGACGCTGAAAGCCATCGACCGCATGTGCGGAAGATTGGGCGTTGACTATATCGACCTGGTTTATTTCCACCAGCCCGTAGGCGATTATGTGGGTGGCTGGAAGGAAATGGAACAAGCACTGGAGAACGGCAAGGTTCGCGCTATCGGCATATCCAACTTCGACGTGAATGACAGCATCTGGAACTCCATCGTCGAGAACTGTCGCATCGTGCCGCAGATTGTCCAAATAGAGTGTCATCCCTACGCCCAGCGTGAGTATTGGCAGAAGATGGCAGCCAAGCACAACATCCAGATAGAATGCTGGTTCCCACTCGGCGGACGTGAATCGAAAGGCGAGCTTCTGCTTGACCCTGTTATCAACGAAATAGCCAAGGCTCATGGCAAGAGTCCTGCACAGATTATTATCCGCTGGCACATGCAGATGGGCTTCTCGGTTATTCCCGGAGCTTCAAATCTAGACTATATCCACGAGAATATTGAGACCTTCGACTTCGCCCTGTCCAATCATGAGATGGAGCGCATCCACCAGTTGAACAAGGAGAAACGCTACTTCAATATGTCGTATGAAGACCAGGTGAAATGGTTCTCACAATTCAATCCAACTGATTAATAAATCAGACGACAAAATACGTTGGTATCATTAAGAAAGGATAAACGAATCCGTAATTTGGGTATAACCAGATTGCGGATTTCTTTGTAATTTTACCATATGGTAATTTTTGCAAACTAATTTCATCCACTCACGGAAGCAGGAACGGCAGACGTTATAATATTTTTCTTTTTGTCGAAGACTGATTTATCAGTCAAAGGTAAATGATTGAAGCGGGTATCAATGATGGTGATTGCTACTTCTCAGTAAAAAGAGAAATTTAGATCCAGGAAGCTAATGCCGGATAAGTTTAGGTTTACGTTTACCCATGTATATATACATGCTTCTCTAAACTTAAACATTAAACCTTCAATCTCCTGATTTAGGTTTACTACACCTTAATTATATATAAGAACATCTAAACTTAAACCTAAACCTCTGGCATTGAAATCCATCCGTTTTTCTTTTAATCGAAACAAGAAATTGGTAAATGGATGTGGTTTTTGCCTTAATTTATATTAAAAACAAACACATTCTGCAAGAAAAACGTGCTAAATAAGTGTAAAGTCAGAAGAAATTGCTAACTTTGCAAACAAAGTTTGCAGAACGTGTTTTTGGAGGCTGTTTCTTCGGGGCATGTGAAGCATTGATAGTTAAGGATTGTGAGACGTAGGGTCGAGCAATTTAGTGTAAAACAAAAATAGAAATAATAACATTAAAATGAAAATTCTGCTCCCCAAACACGTTGTAAGCGTGTAAAAATGCGCAGAATGTGTCGAAAAAGAGTAGCCAGTACTTTACACTAACTCTGTAAGTTGTTGATTTTCAATCCTTGTTAGCCGCCGCGCAGGCAGCAGTTGAAGAGTAATCCAAAACTCTGAAATAAATCAATTGGGTGCAACACTCTTATTATAAAGGGTTGCACCCAATTCTTTTCTAAGATTCACGATTTTGGCTCTGTGCCTCTAATCAGTATAGCTCCCTTTTCTTTCGTTTTTATAGTATTTACGAGAGGTTTCATGCGTATGGTGAGAACGGTGTCGGAAGGCTGGATGTCACAAATGGTCTCATAGCCATCACTATAGACTGTGAGCGTTTTGACAGTGCGAGGTGTCCAGATGATAAAATGACCGGCGGTATCAGTGGCGGTTCCCTGTTCATATTTTGAGAGCGAGACCCAGGCATCAGCCAGCGGCTTGCCGTCATCGCTGATGACGTAGCCTTCTATACGCCTACGCTGGGTCCGCAAATCCGGGTGCTGCTGCATATATATCTCGCTTAGCGTGTCGGTCGTGGTCGTTATTTCGATAATGGCGTCGGCAGATGGCAGGAAGCCGTAGCGTGCCTCGAACTGTTTCTTTAGTCTGTCACCCTTATAAACATTAATAGTGTTTATCATCTGTTGTTGCCTATTGATATAAACATTCCACATACCAATATTCAGTCCTATGGAGTCAGGAAGGATTTCACCATTGACGACAACGACGATAGAGTCTTTTCGATGTGCATGGCCCGAGCCGGTAATTCGTATAGAATGGCTAGTCTTCAAGTTTGCGGGTACAATATTAAGCCCTAAAATATTGTCTTGCAGATATTCTTCGTTTTGTCTCTGGGCAAGGAAAATCTGGCGTTCCTCCTTCGTTGCCAAAAATGGCACGGGAACGCAGTATTTTACGTTCACAGGGTGGCCAAACTGATTTCCCGGAGTCCATTTCGGCATTAGGCTGAGGATGCGCAGGCTCTCTTCACCCAGTTGCTGTTCTATCTGCTGCTTCAGCTGCTGCTGTCTGTCGGCACTCTCTTGGCTCAGGCGCAGGGTATCATAATTCAACTTCATAATCTTAGTAACTTTGTAGTTGGAGGTATAGCCCAGACTGTCGACAGTGAAGGTAGTGATGACGCGCCCTCTTGCGCCATACTCCATGGCCAGGTCGGGATAGCGTATGTTCGACTTGATAAACTCCATCAAGGCACGGTCGCCCCCAGGAAACTGTGGCATTATTTCCCCACAGTCATAGACCTTAGTTTCTGCAGATGGGGTGGGAGCCTGGGCTAGCAATTCTGCCCGCGGCCGCTGCTCAGTCTCCATCCTGACCGGCTCATCCTTCGCAGGCAAAGCGACGGGCTCTTCTGCAGCAACTATGGCCGATTTGTTGTCTGATGCTGTGGGTATTTCTGTTGTATTTGTAGTTTGCTGGGCTATTGCCTGCTGCTTTTCAGCATCGTGGTTCAACAGAAAGATGCCTGTCACCAGTGCGATAGAGGCTGCGATGCCAATGCCCCAGTAGAGCGGTTTCCGCGATGTCGTCTTTTGGTCGATGACCCCGCGTTCAAACTGTGCCCACTCCTTGTCCACGTCGGGCATGCCAATTTTTTTGTCAATATCCTGCTGCTTCATCTTACTTTGCAATTTTAAGGGTTTTACGAATCTTTTCCAGTGAGCGCGTGATGTGCTTGTTCACCGCTGAGGCGCTGATGCCGAGGACGGTGGCCGTCTCTTCGTAGGTCATCTCCTCATCGTAGTGCAGACTCAGTACGCGACGGTCTTGCTCTGTCAGGTTTTTGTCAATGACTTGCTGAAGTTGCTGCAGCAGCTCCTCGCGTTCCTCGCTCTCGCTGGCGGCGATGTCCTGCCGAAGTTCATCCTCCATCTGCCGCTGCAACTGCCGCGAGCGTAGCGTGTGTAGGCACTGGTTGCGCGTAGCCGCCAGCAAGTAGCCTCGGATACTGTCATCGGCTACCTGCGGTTTTCGCTTCCAGATTTGGACGAACACCTGATGCACCGCATCCTTGGCATCGTCAGCATTCTCCACCATCGAGAAAGCCATGCGGTACATGTGCGGATAGCTGTCCTTGAACAGGCGTTCAAACTCTTTTTTACTGTAATTCATAAATGTCTTTTGGCCTTTATTCGTATATAAGACCCTTGGGCGTTCAAATCAAATACCCCTCATTGCAAATATTTTTTATTGAAAGCGTGAATTTTTAATCTCTCTTTCCCTCCATCTTATCTATAAATGTCTCGTAGATGAGAGGATAAGCATCACTTGCATTGAATGTAATGCCTGGACGCAATAGAGATTGCATATCATTGGTAAACTCAGGATCTTCCATCTTCTCCTGCATGTTATTGACAAACTGCTTGTAAGATGGGGCCTTGTCAACGACAAACTCCATATATTTCTTGTAGCATTGAAGAACTTTATCAACATCTACTTCTTTTCGTTGTAAAGCAATATAAAGGTCAAATAGGTCACGACCTTTCTTTCGCTGGTAAAGGGCACGAAGTTTTGTTCCCAACAGTTCTTCAAAATGATAGGTGGTTAGTTCGGCTTCACCAGTGAACCAAGAGTTCTCCATGCGGAAAGGAACTTTGGTCAGTCCAAGTACATTGAAATGTTCAAAACAGTTGATTTCTACTTTCAGACGTATCTGAACAGTGGGAGGTATCTCAGATTCGACTCGGAACAACATCGTGTTGTTGTAGCGTTTCTGTTTGGTGACCCTGTCAGGAAGGAAATCGAGCACTTCACCAAGTCGATACATAATTGGCTTGATGGGACCGGAATTGATTTGTACCAAGTCAATGTCCTCGCTATAGCGTGGCTGGGGTGATAGATAGAGTTTGTGCAAGGCTGTTCCACCTCGGAACGCCAGCTGAGACGCAAGAAACTCATCGCTAAAGATGGAAACCAAGGCACGACATATAATCAGGTCTTGCTCAATCTGGGCATTATCAATCCAAGGTGCGTGATTACTCCATTGTTGTATGGCTGTTCTGTTAATCATAAATCATCTTTTTCAATTTGAACGTTTATATTTACCTTCCATCGACTATTTCTTTCGGAAGTATTATCTTCTGTCGATGTACTTAAAGGCATATACATGAGAGAACCTGGCAAGTTTCGTATTTGGTCATACAATTCATCTGCCAGTTCATTTTCTTCTACTACATGTTCAAGTATGTACCCAAGACGTTGCCAAACCACCTTTTTTACAAAGGTAGCAAGTGGAGCAAACTGGCTCTTAATGTCAATCTGTTCCGACAACTCTTCTAGTACCGTTGCTACGCGAGACAATCCTCCTATGTGCTGTTGATATTGAACAAGGTCGGCAGCAGTCAAGAGAGGATTTGAAATACGAATGGTTCCAGTTTCTGTGTTTTTTGTAATAAGAGCATCCTCTGGTAATCCCTCACGATAGAACCAGTCGATGATGACATTCCGTGTTGAAACGACCCGACGCTTTGGAAATGTGGTCATTACAGAGAATTGCTGTGGACGCTGATGAGCGGCACCAAGCAATTCGGCAGCACTGAGCATACATACATAGTAAGGTTTTTGAAGATAGGCCATTAGCTGGTCAATATAATAGGTTGCAGGAACGGAACCACGTAAAACATATTGAACAGGAATGATAACATAGAAGCCACGATACACACTGGCTATGGTCTTGTTGGAACAGAGTCTGTATAGTTCGTTCTGAAGAATTTGCTCTGAAGAGTACATGCCTGTCTCTCTCACGTCCTCTATAGAAAACGTGGGAAATCCATGAATGGCTCTATCCTTTATCCACTTTTGTAACGTCATATTGAAGGGTTTTGGTGCAAATATAATAATAAAATCATTATAAACGTGCAAATAATCCCCAAAAGGTACTTTATTTTATGCTATTTTAATAAAAAACAGCATTTTTGTCTCATTGAACTATCTTTTTTTTGCCCAAAGTAAAGCATCCTCAGTTAAAAGAGAAGTGTTTTCAGAAGGGGATGGAACACGAGATGGCACATTCTCAGTAAAAAGAGAAATGTTAAAAAACAAACTCATTCTGCAAGAAAAATGAGCAAAACGAACGTAATGTCAAGAGATATTTTTAATTTTGCAAGCAAAATTTGCAGAACGTGTTTGAAACACGGAGATGCAATCAGTGTTTAACAATTAATAGAATAAGAAATTAGTGACAAAGAATGAATAGTATGTTAGAAATAGAGGAAATCGGGTGCAGAATGTGCAGTTCATGCTCATAATGTTTCCAAAATGTTTCCCAGATTTCTGTAATGTACTGATAATCAGTCTCCGTTAGCCGCCGCGCAGGCAGCAGTTGAAGAGTAATTATCACTCTGATATAATTAACAAAGGGACCTGTCCGCTCGGGCAGGTCCCTTTTTAGTATCTTATTTGAGAAAATGTCGAAGTATAATCTTATTCGCGGAGAGGCGTTCATCTACGGTGAATGTATATTTGTAATTGAGGAGTACCTAAGCCTATCTCAAATACGTTTTGAAAAACTCCTCCAGTTTATCCCAAGGAATCATATTCTTGGGTTCGCCCTTACCTACGAGTTCAGTATATCCACCATCGTAGAGGTCGCAATGTGAGGCTCCTGGGATGATGAGCAGCTGCTTGTTCTCTGGGTTGGGATTGGGTTCGCCAACAAACTTGTACCCCTCTGCCTTACCATCAACCATATAGTGATAAGCTGCCTCACCAAAGTAGCGGGAGTGGGCCTTCTCGCCATGCATAACGAGGACGGCAGAGCGAATCTCGTTGATATAATATAGGAAGCGGCTATTGGCGTAGGCCTGGGTGCCGATGACACGCCAGCCATCGTTGGAGTTGCCGCTGCGTGCATGATAGCCTCTTTCTGTTTTATAATAATCATAGTAGTCCTTAACAAATTGTGGCGCATCATCAGGCAGTGGGTCGATGACTCCACCTGCCATTTCCTTCGGATCTGAAAGGCGCTGTTTGGAAAGTGCCTCGCGTGCGGCATGACGGTCAGGCTCGTTGTCGTTGGCATCATAATAGCCGTTGCCGCTCACACGTGTCATGTCGTACATCGTACTCGCAACGGTTGCCTTGATACGGGTATCTGCAGCGGCAGCATTGAGGGCGATGCCTCCCCATCCGCATATGCCGATGATGCCAATCTTCTCGGCATCGACGTTCTCCAACTGCGACAGATAATCGACAGCTGCCATGAAGTCCTCGGTGTTGATGTCGGGCGATGCCGTACGATGTGGCTCACCATTGCTCTCGCCAGTGTACGACGGGTCGAAGGCCAGCGTCACAAATCCGCGCTCAGCCATCCGCATGGCATAGAGTCCGCTCGATTGCTCTTTTGTGGCTCCAAACGGGCCGCTCACAGCGATGGCTGCAAGTTTCCCCTTTGCATCTTTTGGCTCGTAGAGGTCTGCCGCCAGCGTCAGGCCATATTGGGTTTCAAACGTCACTTTCTTGTGGTTCACTTTCTCGCTCAGCGGGAACACTTTGTCCCACTCCTGTGTCAATTCTAACTTCTGTTCCATATCGTTATTAGTAGTTTTTTTGTTGTTACATGCTACGAGGATACTGCATATCAGTATCGTGGCGAAAAAAACCTTTTCATTTTTCTCTACTTTCTATGTTATACCTTTTCTCCTAATTCAAATGCCTCTTGGAGTTTGGGATTACCCATTATCTCACGAGCTTCGTTCACACCTCCACAGAAGAGTGTACCTGCTAAGCGGCTCTTGGGATAACAGTCAATCCATCCCGTCAGTCCTATCTCAGCACGCTTCGGAGTCCCTTCCTCTTCCTCGGCAGCTGTTGTCAGCAGATAGACATCACGGAACTTGTAGTCCTGTTCGTACATACCGTTCATGCGGTCTATGAGGGTCTTCATCTGACCGCTCATCTCATAATAGTAAATAGGTGTAGCCCAACATACTACATCGGCCTCCAGTACCTTTGCCATGATGTCGTTCACATCGTCGTTGATGACACAGCGGCCCAGCTTTTGGCAACCGAAGCAGCCTTTGCAAAACTGTATATTCTTACCTACAAGAGAAATCTTCTCTACTTTGTTTCCGGCAGCCTTTGCTCCTTCAACGAACTTGTCTGCTAACATGTCGCTGTTTGAGCCGTGACGCAGACTTGTGGAAATAACTATAACTTTTTTCATTGTTTTCTAATTATCTTTTTGAACTTTGTTCGAGCTTGCTCACGCTCGGAAATGAAATCAAGTTTTCATTTCACTCGCTTAATCGCAACCTTTCCGTTTTGAATTATGATTCCTTTATGTCCGACTTGAGCCAAAGTTCCACTAAGTGTATATGCTCTCGACTTGCTACCGTCAGCTTTAACCTGACTAATGCCCGTGGTATTGCTCAGCGATAATGTGACGCTAATGTTGCTCTCGCCGGCCTTTAAGAACGTACGCAGCTCACTTTCCGACAATCCGTCAATTTTACCCAGAAGTGTGTAGTTCCATGAGTTTGTGCCGTAGAACATGCAGATATTGCTACCGTTGTAAAGGACGATGTCGCCAGGTTGTGCATTGATCTGTTCGTTGCTTGTTGGCAGCGAGAATCCCAGTGCCCCCCATATCTCAAAACCGCCACTGGAGTTAAGCGTTACCGTGACAGATGCCTCTTGCAATTTGGCGACCAATGCCTGCGTGGCACTATTATTGGTCAGCGTGACGGCCTCAGTCCTTCCATCGATAGTGATGTACATCTTTGTTGTCATTGTCTCGTAGTTCGTTGTCTGTGCTTGAATCTCGTCTCTGCTGCATGACATGACAAGCAACGCAGCTAAAATCATAAAAATCTGTTTCATCGCAATTCTCAAATTTCAATTATGAATTCACGACCTGGTATCTCATCCACACGATTCCGTCCTGCTCCTCCACGCTCTTGAAGGCCAGCCGGACGGGGTTCCGCTCCATCGTCCTACCATCGAAGGCAGCTGCCATGCCCTCGCGCCCGTCGATGCCGTAGCCGTACATTATGCTCACCTCGTCGATCAAACCCTGGTCGAGCAGCGATCCATTGATGTGCCCACCACCCACCACGGCCAGACGGTTCACGCCGAACACCGTGCGCAACGTCTCTAAAGCCGATGCCAGGTCGATGCCATCGCGCCCCGTGGTAATATAAGATATGTGTTTCTGCTTCAGATAGTTCAGATACTCCTGACTGGCCTGCTCCGATAGTATCATCAGCAGCGGACGCCCGAACAGCTCCGTGGTGTCGTCGTCCCATAGTAGCGTGCCGCGAGTATCAACGCCGATGGCATAACCGTTGGCCACTGTGGCCCGATAAATCTGTTGCCCGGCATTCTCATGCGCTTTCTGCGGTTGGAATTCGCCAGTCTGTGCATAGTGCATCGCCAGCGTTATCTTGCCCTCCAGCGTCGAAGGGCATTCGAGTTGTTTTAGTGCCTCGTAGTAGTGGTTCGTGTCATCAATCTGCTCTGTCATTGCGCAGTCTATCCTGCCGTCGAGCGAAGCCATCATGTGGCAAATTACGTATGGTCTCATTCTTGTTTGTTTTAAAATCCGCTGCAAAGGTACGACGATTTAACCATACTCCGCTTAGACGGATTACGGATAAATCTACCAAAAATGATGATTGTTTATTTTTTGCGCTGCTCGGCGAAAAATTGTGAGGGAGTTTGCCCTGTCAGTTGTTTGAAAAGGCGTGTGAAATGGTTAGGATACTCGAAACCAAGCGCATCGGACACTTGCGTGATACTCATGCCGCCAAGCATCAGACTTTTGGCACGCATGATGATGAAACCTCTGATGTAGTCTTTCGGACTCTCTCCCAAAGCACCACGCACGATGTCGCCGAAATAGCCAGGCGACAGACACAGCTCGCTGGCACAGTATTTCACGCTGGGGAGCCCCCCGGTGCGCTGACGGCCTTTGTCGTAGTAGTCGATAAGCACCTGTTGGAATCGGGCTAGGATGTCGCTGCTGCCAGCTGTCATCTCCTTAAATTGGCGGGCATAGAAACGGTTACAGTAGTCCAGAATAAGCAGGATGTAGTCTCGCACGATGTCGTCCTGTACATTATCGTCATCAGTTGTTTGCAGCTCCCTTCGAATGTTCGCCATCAAACCTGATAACGTGTCCTTCTCTTCGGTATTCAGAAAGAGTGCCTCGTTGTTGTTGTACGAGAAGAAATGGTAGTCCTTCATGCGTCGTTCAATCTCCGTGCCGTGGATGAATACAGGGTCGAACAGCAGCACCCAGCCGTGATACTGCCGCCTGCTGCTGTCATCGCGCTTGCCCCCAATTTGTCCCGGAGCAAAAGCAATTAGCGAGCCGTCGCCCTCGTGGTAGATGCCTATGCCGTAGGTCAGGTTCTCAGGGAACTCGCGTTGCAGGAAGATGCCGTAGCAGTCGATGCGGTTCAGCGAATGGCGTATCTCGCCCACCTCGTCGTAATGGATAATGGCGACGTGGGGATGTAGGATTGGCACACGAATGTCACGTGCATAGTCGTTAGCCTCGTTGATATACAGATCCAACTTCATTGCGGGTACAAAGTTACTAATTTTCTTCGAATTAACTGCAGAATAACATAAATGAGTCTTACAAATCAAGCTTTGGTTGCAGACTCAGACGGTATTCGCTGGGCGACTGGCCGAGGTGCTTGGTACAATAGCGACTGAAGTACGAAAGCGTAGTGAAATTCATAATTTCAGCTATCTGGGTAAGCGACAGTCGTTCGTCATTCAGATAGTCTTTTAATATAGGTATGGTATGGCGGTCGATGTATGAGGTGACGCTGTGTCCTGTCATGCGTTTGATGGTAGCAGAAAGGTATTTGGAAGACACGTTTAGTCGCTCTGCATAGTAGTTCACATCACGTTCTGCAAGAAAAACGTGCAAAACAAACGTAATGTCATGAGAAAACATTAATTTTGCAAGCAAAATTTGCAGAACGTGCTGAAAAGTCGTAATGCAATCTGTGTTCTAACAATAGTGTTTAACAACTAAATATTGAAATAAGTAGTCGAAGTGGCAAAAATGGTCGGATATTTTGAGGAAATCGGGTGCAGAATGTGCAGTACATGATCATAATGTTTCCCAAATGTTTCCCAGATTCACCGTAATGTGCTGATAATCAGTTTTCGTTAGCCGTCGCACAGGGCGCTCTCGAAGCTTAGTGAGCAACTGGTGAGATATCAATATTGTATATACAATTTTGAAAGTTAGAATAAATCAGGTGGATGTCCTTGTGGGTGTCCACCTTTTTTTATATATTTGCAATCAAAATAGGAATCAATCATGATGAGGAATTTTTTGTTGGCGATTGTGCTACTGTTCTCATCTGTAGTTTATGCTAAAGATGTAGAGCGTGTCGCAGGAGTTGATTTTGGATGTACGTATGAAAATGCTCTAGACAATTTGAAAGTTCAATGGGGTGAACCGGAGATGTGTGATGCTAATAGCATCGTTTATTTGCATAAGTTGTATGAGGATCTTGATTTCGATAAAATAATATTTGATTTCCAAAGAGATACAGTCTCTAGTTATCTGAATCAAGCTAGGTTCTATTCTGTTAGCAAGAGTAAAGCTGATGCTATAAGGAAAATGAAATCACTTGCTGAAAAACTAGGGGAAGAGTATTCTGTTTCATATGACGAGGAAGATAATCATACCCCTTTTTATAAAGGTGGATGGTCTTCTGTTGGCATGCGTCCTCTGTTTACGCTTTTTGTAGAGAGGGTAGAAGGACAATGGAATTGCATCTTGCGTTATGGAGCTTTCCCTTTTATAAAATAACTTTTTAAAAATAGTAAATTGAAGAAGTTTGTATTTGTAGCGTTGTTATCGTTTACGTTCTCATGTAATATGAGTGCTCAGTCTGTTAGGGAAATGTGGCTGAATATGCCAGATTCTATTATACCGTATCTCAATAAGAGTTTACGGCAGGAATGTATTGACTTTGTTGATATGAATGTAAAGGCAAGTGTGAAGAATCTGTTTCAGGGAGAAAGTATCATGGATACCTTGGCAACCGATTATGCTCATATACAACTTAATGAGTCGTCGATAATGGAGATGAAGATGTTCCCATCTAATACGGGTGACTCCATTCTTTGTGTTGTGCGTACCTTTGTTGGTCCGGCGCGTGAAAGTGAAGTGGCCTTTTATAATAAAGAATGGAATAAAATAGGTGAGGGGTTGAATTTTAAAAAGGCAGACTTTATGTCAAAGCCCGATACGATGGACGTAAAACGTTATGATGAACTTTTGTCTATGGTTCAACCGTTTATGTATTGGGCTAAGTTGTCTCCTCAGCAAAATAGTATCACTTATAGTATGTCTATTCCTTTGGCCTCAAAACAAGATAAAAAGGATGTTGAAGCTATTTCTAAGCAAATAAAGGTTAATTTGAAAGACTTAGTTGTTAAGCGATATTAAATATATGAACTTTTTCTATGATTAATTTGGAGATTACGATATTCTTAGTAATTTTGCATCGTGTTTTTCATGGTATTAGATTATTAAGGTTAATTAAAGATTGGTTGTCGTGATGATAACCAATTTTTTTTTGTGCAAGAATATCGCTGTTTGTCATTTATTCTTTAAATTAGGTAAAAACTGCAAAAAATCTTAATTTCTGTTATCTTATTCTCAATTTTAATCCTTATCTTTGCACTGTAATTGCAATTAAAAGTTAGTTTCAATACCAAAATGAATTTAAAAATACGGTTAGCATTGATGAACTTCCTTGAGTTCGCTGCCTGGGGAGCTTATCTTACTTCTATGGGAACATACCTTGTTAATATAGACATGGCATCAAATATTGGTTGGTTCTATGCTGTACAAGGAGTAGTATCAATTTTTATGCCTGCATTGATGGGTATAGTTGCTGATAGATGGATACCAGCACAACGCCTTTTAGGCTTATGCCATTTGTTAGCAGGCTTGTTTATGTTTGGAGCTGCTTATGCAGGTCTATCGCACAATTATCAGTTTATTTTCCCTTCTTACACCTTGAGTGTGGCATTTTACATGCCAACGTTGGCTTTGGCAAATTCCGTTGCCTATTCCGGTTTGACGCAAGCGGGAATGGATACAGTTAAAGATTTTCCTCCAATTCGTGTCTTTGGAACTGTTGGCTTTATCTGTATGATGTGGGTTGTTGATTTGTGTGGATTCCAACCTAACCAAAACCAATTTATCGTATCAGGTATTGTTAGCATCATATTATTCTTCTATAGTTTCACTTTGCCAAGTTGTTCTGTTGCAGAGGCTGGTGAAAAGAAATCTTTAGTGGATGCTTTCGGACTCCAAGCTTTTACCCTTTTCAAGCAAAAGAGAATGGCAATATTCTTTATATTCTCTATGATGTTGGGTGTTAGTTTGCAGATTACTAATGGATTTGCAAATCCTTTCATCACTTCATTTAAGGATATTCCGGAGTATGCCGGTACATTTGGTGTGCAACATGCAAATATCCTGATATCATTATCTCAGATAAGTGAAACCGTATGTATCCTATTTATACCATTCTTTATGAAGCGTTATGGCATCAAGAATGTGATGCTTATTGCCATGTTTGCATGGGTGCTACGTTTCGGCTTGTTCGGAGCAGGTAACCCGGGTAATGGCGTTTGGATGTTTGTCTTGTCAATGATCGTTTACGGCGTAGCTTTCGACTTCTTTAATATATCAGGCTCCTTGTTTGTCGATAAGTCAACAGATCCTTCATTACGTTCAAGTGCACAAGGATTGTTTATGTTGATGACGAACGGTATTGGGGCGACAGTAGGAACACTTTCTGCCCAGGCAATAGTAAATTCTCATACCGATGATGGTGTAACAGATTGGCAGACTTGTTGGTATATTTTTGCTGCTTATGCTTTGCTAGTTGGTGTTTCATTTGCTTTGATGTTCCGACCTAAAAAGGTGGAGGTAGAGTAATGGACAAAGTTCGGCTGTATTTAAAAGAAATTGTAGAAGTCTCTAGTAATACAGATATAGGACTTCTTATATTGGTTGACGAACAGGAAAAACGTCAACTCGTTATACCGTGTGACAAGTTGATGAAATATGAGTTGAACGCTCGTGTTCAGAAGAAAAATTGTTCACGAAGGTTACCAGAGGTGTTGTTGAATTTACTTAGGAATAATACCGATTTGAGTTTTGAGATACTGTTAACAGACATCATAGACGGAGATTTTAAGGCTCAATTATTTAATCTGGATAGCTTAGAAATGATTCCTATAAATGCAGCCGATGCCATTCTGATTTCAAAGATAGCCCATTTGCCTCTTTTCGCAAGTGAGAGACTGATGTTTCGTCAAAGTGCCAAATACACTCCAGGAGTAGCTAGCGTTTCTTTACCTATAAATATACTGACGAATGAAATGCTGCAAGAGGCTATGAATAAGGCTATCAGTGAAGAAAGATATGAGCAAGCATCACAAATACGTGATGAGTTAAAGCGCAGAGTCGAAGGTAAATAATAAAGATAACAAATTAAATAAATTAATACCGATGAAAGAAGTCCGATATTTCTATGTGCCTGATGCAGCAAGTCAGAATGAAATGCCTTTGGACGAGGCTATGCATGCATTAAGAGTGCTTCGATTGAAGAGTGGCGATGAAATGTTTCTCATGGATGGAGAGGGCTGTTTTTATAGAGCAGAAGTAACTTTGGCTGCTACTAAAAGATGCCTTTATGAAATCAAAGAAACGTTGCCGCAGCAACCTTCATGGAATGGGCACATTCATTTGGCCATTGCTCCAACGAAGATGATGGATCGAATAGAGTGGATGGCAGAAAAGGCAACGGAAGTCGGTTTTGATGAGTTGTCTTTCCTGAACTGTAAGTTCTCTGAGCGAAAAGTTATGAGAACGGTAAGACTAGATAAGATTATTGTTGCAGCTGTAAAACAAAGCAGAAAACCTTGGAAGCCGGTCGTTAATCAGATGGAGCATTTTAAAGACTTTATCTTAACTCCACGGAAAGGAAGGAAATTCATCTGTCATTGTTATGAAGAATTTGAAAAGCTGGATTTCTTTGAAGAATTGAATAAGCCAGCTTTAAATCCTGAAGACTTAGATGTTACGGTTTTAGTAGGACCGGAGGGTGATTTCTCGGTAGATGAAGTACGATTGGCTCTGGAGAATGGTTACGAGAGTGTATCTTTGGGAACTAGTCGGCTTCGGACAGAAACTGCAGGATTGACAGCTGTAATGTTAGCGAATTTAGCTAGACGAAAATAACATACTTAAGAAAAGATGATTAAAGCTAAACATTTTATATATTATATATTCATCGCGTCAGCGTTGTTTTTCAGTTCTTGTTCTGATAGTTATCAAAATGCCATACCAGCAGAAAGTTCTGCTTTAATTTCTGTTGATATGAAAAAGATGGCAGCAAGTTCCTCAAGTAAGCGATTGAATCTTCTTGCTGCGGTATTACATATAAAGAATGTTTCAGATTGCGGTATTGATTTAACCTCTAAAATGTACATGTTTGAGTCTCAGGATGGAAATCTTGGCCTTTGTGCAAAAGTGAGCGATTCTGATGACTTAAAAGAATACCTGGACAAGTTGTCAAAGAAAGGCGTTTGCACAAAGACAAAAGAACGTCGAGGTTTTAACTTCTCAGTATTAAAGGATTCTTGGGTTCTTGGATTCTCTGATGACGCATTGCTCGTTATGGGACCTGTCACTCCTGATGCACAGGCTGAACTACAGCAGAGTATGGCAAGATACCTGAAGCAAAGCGAAGATGAGAGTGTCGTATCCCGTCCGATTTATGAGAAGTTGGATAGTATAGAGGCCCCGATGGCTATTGTTGCAGAGGCTCAGGCATTACCAGAGAAATTTATTGCACCTTTCACATTGGGTGCGCCTAAAGGAGCAGATGCTTCTCAAGTATTAATAGCAGCGAAGATGTTTGTTTCTGATGGCTGTTTGAATATTGAAGGCAAGACCTTCTCTTTTAATAAAGAAGTTAATGCATCCCTTCAGAATGCAAGCAAACAATATCGCCCAATAAAGGGTAACTATGTTGCTTCTATGTCGCGTGATGCTACTCTTGGTATGTTCATGAATGTAGATGGAACAAAATTCCTACCTTTAATGCAAAATAATCAAGGCCTTCAAGCCCTTCTTGCTGGTATAAACACAGCAATTGATATGGATAACATCTTACGTAGTGTAAATGGAGATATGAGCATTGTTATTCCTTCTTATTCTGATGATAAGATGCAAATCACATGGGCTGCAAAACTGGCTCATGCAAAATGGCTAGCTGATGTGGACTATTGGAAGCAAAGTGTGCCAAAGGGAGGAAAGATATTGGATTCCGGTAAAAATTCTTATTATTATACAGATGGGAATACATCATTCTTCTTTGGCGTATCCCCAGATTTGCAATTCTATAGCGGAAGTGACAAGGCAACAGCTTTAGGTGCAATTAAGACCAATGTTCATCCTTTAGATATAAATTTACAAAAGAAGATTATTGGTCAGAAGATGGTCATGATCATTAATTTGAGTGATTTTGGCAATAATAAGGGAGTGATGTCGGCACTTTCAGTATTTATGAAACCGATGTTTGGAGATATAAGAAGTATCGTTTATACATTAAAATAAATGGAAAAAATTCTTTTGAATTCCGTTATACCTCAGGTCTTTTCTCAGCGTACAGAATGGAACTCTGATATTTGGAATACTGATGCAACCTTTGAAAAAGGTCACCTTTATCTTGTGGAAGCAGAAAGTGGACAAGGAAAGAGCACTTTCTGCAGCTATGTACTCGGGTATCGTCACGATTATAGTGGCGAAGTGATGTTTGATGATCATCTTACGTCCGATTATAAAGTATCAGACTGGGTCGATATTCGTAAGCGACATGTAAGTCATTTATTCCAAGAACTTCGTTTGTTCCCAGAACTTACAGCAATGGAGAATGTCATGATTAAGAATAATCTAACAGGATTTAAGAGTAAGGAACAGATTGTGGAGTGGTTTGATATGCTTGGTATAGGAGACAAACTAGATGCGAAGATCGGCAAAATGTCATTCGGTCAACAGCAAAGAGTTGCCATGATACGTGCATTGGTCCAGCCTTTTGATTTTATTCTTGCAGATGAGCCAATTTCTCATCTTGATGATAATAATAGTCGTATTATGGGAGAGATAATGATGACAGAAGCCAAGAAGCAAGGAGCCGGTGTCATCGTGACAAGTATTGGTAAACATATGGATCTAGATTATGAAAAGGTCTTTAAACTTTAAAAGATGAGGTAGGGATTATGAATCTTGTTTGGAAATTATTACGTCAACATATTAGTGTACCACAGTTTGTTGGTTTCTTCTTTGCCAACTTATTTGGTATGCTTATCGTTTTATTAGGATTTCAGTTTTATAATGACGTTATACCAGTCTTTACAGCAGAAGACAGCTTTATGAAGTCTGATTTCCTGATTTTGAATAAGAAGATAGGAACAGCAAGCACCATTAGCGGAAGAACAAATACTTTCAGCAATAGTGAGATAGATGAAGTTGGAGAGCAGCCTTTTGTCAAGAAGATGGGTAAATTCACTTCTACAGAATATAAGGTAAATGCCAACATGGGAATTAATGGAACGAATGTCTTGAACTCCGAGATTCCTATAGAATCCGTTCCGGATGATTTTGTTGAGGCTCCTTCACAAGACTGGAAATGGAAAGAGGGAGATCAGAAAGTACCAATTATTCTGCCACGCGCATATATAACAATGTATAACTTTGGATTTGCACAGAGTCATTCATTACCAAAGATATCTGAAGGATTGATGGGTATGATAGACTTTAAGATGTTTATCCAAGGTAATGGATATAATGAAGAATTTGACGGAAAGGTCATCGGATTCTCCAGCCGACTTAACACAATCCTTGTGCCACAGGCATTTATGGATTGGAGTAATAATCATTTTGCTCCGGAAAATCACAGCAATCCAACCCGTTTGATCATGGAGGTCGGAAATCCGGCAGATGAGCATATAACGAAATATCTTGATAAGAAAGGATACGAAGTAGAGGATGATAAATTGAATGCTGAGAAGACCACATATTTCTTGAAACTAATGGTTTCAATGGTGATGATTGTGGGATTGATCATTTCGATTTTGAGTTTCTATATATTGATGCTGAGTATATACCTTCTTGTACAGAAGAATTCCTCAAAGTTGGAAAATCTACTGTTGATAGGTTATAGTCCAGGAAATGTAGCCCGTCCATATCAATTTCTGACGATAGGTTTGAATGTTCTGGTCCTACTTATCGCATTGATTATATTGTTCTTTGTCAGGGCATATTATATGGATATCATAGAAACATTATTCCCTCAAATAGAAGATGGAAATATGCTACCGGCGTTAACTGTCGGTTTGATATTGTTTATACTGGTTTCGGTTCTCAATATAATTGTTATTCGACGAAAGATAATGAGAATTTGGTACAGAAAAGACTAATTTGCTTACAATTTGAAATATAATCCGCATTTAATATTAATGCGGATTTTTTTGTTTTTAATAACTTCTAATTTTAACACTTTTGTAACAATTATATGAGAAATTTTAATTAATTTTGCAGCATCTAAGTATTAACTGGGTTTATCCCCTCAAATTATTAATTAAATTTCAGTTAAAAAGGTATGCAAAAAAGATTGCGTTTTCTAATGGCGCTGATGTTGTTCTTTACAACATCAATTATGGCGCAAGTTACAACTTCTTCGATGAGCGGATCTGTGACTGAGAAGGCAAGCAAAGAGCCTATTATCGGTGCCGCAATCCAGATCGTGCATGAGCCATCTGGTACAAGGTATTCCGCAGTTTCAAACATTGACGGACGTTTTAACATCCAAGGTATGCGTCCAGGTGGTCCTTATACGGTTACAATTTCGTATGTAGGATTCTCTACAATGAAGTTCAAGAACATTACACTCCAGCTTGGTAATCCATTCTCTCTCGATGCAGAGATGACAGAGGATGCAAAGCAGTTGGGCGAAGTTGTTGTTATTGCACAAGGTACTAAGTTTGCCGCTAAGAAGACCGGTGCCGCAACCAACATCTCAAATACACAGATTATGAACATGCCTAATGTTTCAAGAAGTCTGACAGATGTTGCTCGTCTTTCACCTTATGGTGGTAATGGTATGAGCTTTGCGGGTACTGATGGACGTACAGCCAACTTTACTGTTGATGGTGCAAACTTCAATAACAATTTTGGTTTGAATGATGGTCTGCCTGGTGGTGGTACTCCAATTTCTCTTGATGCTATTGAGGAAATGCAAGTTGTTATTTCTCCTTATGATGTTCGTCAAACAAACTTTGTTGGTGGTGGTATCAACGCTATTACAAAGTCTGGTACAAATAAGTTCAAAGGTACTGCATACGCATATCATAGAAATGAGAATATGCGTGGTGACGCTATTGATGGTGTGCAGATTCCTACAGCTCGTGAAACTGACCGTACATCAACCTATGGTTTCACTTTAGGTGGTCCTATTGTTAAGGATAAACTGTTCTTCTTCGTAAATGGTGAAACCGTACAGACTCCTTCTGTTGCAAACCGTTGGAGAGGTAGTAAAGATGGAGTAGCTGATGTAAACCGTACAATCTCTCGTACTACATTAAGTGATCTTCAGAAAGTTTCTGACTTTGTTCGTAACGAATATGGTTATGACACAGGTTCATATACAGATTTCCCTTCTGATATTACAAACGATAAGTTCCTTGCTCGTTTAGACTGGAATATTACCGACAAGCATCGTTTGGCAATCCGTTACAACTATACAAAGAATACAAAGTGGATTGCTCCTAATGCTTCTTCTATGGACGGTGGTACTCGTTCTGCTTTTGGCCGTACATCAGAGTACTCTATGTCTTTTGCTAACTCAATGTATTCTATGGACAACCTTGTTAAGACCTGGTCTTTCGATTTGAACAGCCGTTTGACTGACAATCTGTCTAACCAGTTCTTGGCAACATATTCTAAATTGGATGATGTTCGTGGTACTAAGTCTGACGAGTTCCCATTCATCGATATTTTGAAGGATGGCGAAAACTATATGGCTCTTGGTTATGAGTTGTTTACTTATAACAATGCCGTACATAATACAGTATGGAATGTCAAGGATGACTTGAATTATACATTTGGTAATCATCGTATCTTCGGTGGTGTTTCTTATGAGCATCAGATGGCTGATAACCAGTACATGCGTAACGGAACCGGTTACTATCGTTACTCTTCATTGGATGACTTCTTGAATAAGCGTGCTCCTGAAATCGTATGTTTGACTTACGGTTATAATGGTGAAACTTCTCCTGCAGCTCGTGTTCAGTTCAATAAGTTGGGCGTATATGCACAGGATGAGTGGAATGTCAACAAGAAGTTTATGTTGACTTATGGAATCCGTTTCGATGGTCTCTTCTTCGAAAATAAAGACTTGATGCGTAATCAGGCAATTTATGACCTTGACTATAGTGGTCGTCATATTGACACAGGTAAATGGCCTAATTCTAGTTTGACAATTAATCCACGTGTTGGTTTCACTTATGATGTATTCGGTGATGGTACTTTGAAGTTCAGAGGTGGTACAGGTCTGTTCTCAGGTCGTTTGCCTTTGGTATTCTTCACCAATATGCCTACTAACGGTGGTCTTGTACAGTATCAGGCTCAGATCAATGAGAAGGAAGCTACAAAGAAAGGCTTCACAATGGACGAGTTCGCTGGTGGTCTTGTAACAGATGCTAACAAGCATGCTACAGTTCAGGCTCTTAAAGATAAATTGGAGAAGTTAGGTTATCCTATGACTGTTAGCCCAACAGATGGTACAGTTCCTTCTTCTATTTCTGCAGTAGATCCAAACTTCAAGTTGCCACAGCGTTGGAAGACATCTTTGGCAGTTGATTATCAGTTGCCTACATCTTTCCCTCTTTCTGTTACCGGTGAATTCATCTTCAACAAGACCGTATACGAGTCTACTATGACAGACTGGAGCATGATTTCTCCTAATGGTTTTGAGCACTTCAATGGTGTAGACAATCGTCCTCTCTTCCCTGAGACTTTCCGTCAGGGTACAAAGGCATTCGTTCTTGAGAATACTTCTAAAGGTTGGGGTTACCAGGCAAGTATCCAGGTTAATGCACAGCCTGTTGAGGGTATCAACTTGATGGCAGCATATACTCATACTGTTTCTAAGGATGTTACTGGTATGCCAGGTTCTAATGCAGAGTCTTGTATCGCTTATGTTCCTTCAGTTCAGGGTCCTAACAATGTAGGTCTCCACAATTCACAGTACACAACTCCTGACCGTATCGTAGCTTCTGCTACATTCAATGATAAGAGTGGTAACACATTTAGCTTCATCTATGAAGGCTTCAAAGGTGGTTACAACTATTCATATATGACCGCTAATGATATGAACGGTGATGGTTATAAATATGACCTTATCTATGTTCCAACAGATGAGCAGGTAGAAAAAGGTCAGTTCCGTTTCGTATCAGAGGATGATAAGACTCGCTTCATGGACTTCGTTCATGGTGATAGCTATTTGAAGCACCGCCAGGGTAAGTATGCAGAGGCTTATAGCGTATATTCTCCTTGGGTTCATCGTCTTGATGTAGCTTACAAGCATGATTTCAAATTGAAACTAGGTGCAACATCTCATAAACTTCAGTTGAGCTTCGACGTAAAGAATGTCTTGAATATGTTCAACGATAAGTGGGGTGTATCAAAGATGATGAATGCCTCTTTGGCAGAAGGTCGAATCCTTAACTATGAAGGTATGGATGCTGAGGGTTATGCAACATTCTCAACTCCTAAGGCTGTAAGCGGTAATACTCAGCGTTGGGTTTACAACCATGCTATCGGTCAGTGCTGGTATGCATCTGTTGGTATCAAGTATTTCTTTAACTAAAGATTTCATTTAATTTAAAAGTAAAGTAATGAAAATTAAATATATTCTTCCAACACTTCTTGCACTTCTTACGATGTTGGTAAGTTGTTCTAATGAAGAGGAAATGGGATGTCTTGATGGCATTCAGGTTTCTAAGTCTATTGTAGCTATTCCTGTTGATGGTGGAAGCACTGAAATTACAATCAAAGCTGCTGGTGACTGGAAACTGGAAAGAGCTATTCCAAGTGATCTAACTAAGAATTTGGCTAAAGCCAAGACTGAGGCAGACCGTGAGAAAGCTCAGAAAGCGATTGACAATTATCTGAATTGGGTAACTGTTTCTGCTACCTCAGGTACAGCCGGTGAGACTGTTGTAACTTTCTCTGCTGATGCTATTAAAGGTAACCGTTCTGGTTTCTATAATTTAGTATGTAATGGTGAGACCCAGATCCTTCATGTTATCCAGGGTGCAGCTAAAGTAGAAAATGCTACCTGTGCTCAGGTTCTCGCTGGTGCTGATGGTAAGACTTTCCGTGTAACAGGTGCTGTTACCAAGATTAGCAATACCGTATATGGTAACTGGTATATCAAAGATGAGACTGGTGAAGTATATGTATATGGTACTCTTGATAAGAATGGCGCTACAAAGAACTTCTCAAGCCTTGGTCTTGAGGAAGGTGATGTTGTAACAATCGAAGGTCCTAAGACTACATATAATGGTACTGTAGAACTTGTTGATGTTGCTGTAAAGAACATCAAGAAATCTGTTTTGAAGATAGATTCTATCGATGTAAATGGTGTAAAGAATGCTCCTATTGCTAAGGAGGGTGGTTATGCTACAGCCCATGTCTCTAGCAAGGGTAACATCGTATCAGTAGAAATTCCAGAGGATGCTAAGTCTTGGTTGACGATCTCTTCTGTAAAGAACAATGGTGAGTCAACAGACTTCGTATTCAAGGCTTCTGCTAATGAAAAGGGTGCTCGTTCTGCTGAGGTAGCATTTAGTGTTACCGTTGATGGTAAGACCACCACATTGAATGGTAAAGTTTCTCAGGCCGGTGGCATTGAGGATGTTACAGTTAAGGAGTTCAATGCAGCTCCTAAAGGTGACAACTTGTATCGCCTGACAGGTATTATCTCTGGTGTCAAGAATGCTGATAAGGGTCAATTCTATATCAAGGATTATACCGGTGAAACTTATATCTATGATTTAAGCAATTTCAAAGATAAAGGTTTGAAGGTTGGAGACATCGTTACTGTTGTTGGTAAGCGCGATGAGTATAAGACTACCATTGAGATGACAAGTGCAACTCTTAGCGACAGCAAGTCGGTAGAGGCAGTCTCTATCAAGGACTTCCGCTCTAAGGCAGATTCTAAGGATACCTACTATTTGATTTCTGGTAAGATTAGCAAGTCAACAGAGGCTAATACCAAATTTGATCTTGAAAAGTATGGTAATTTTGCTTTGACTGATGAAACAGGTACAGTTTATGTTTATGGTGTACTTGCTGGTTGGGGTGGTACCAAAGGTAAACTCAAGGAACAGGGCGTTACCTTGACTGATGGTGAGAACATCACTATCATTGCAACCAAGTCTACCTATAAAGGTCTTGTAGAAGCTGTAGGTGTTTATGTTTCTACAAAGAAGTAAGATTTAATTTACTTTAGATACAATATAAAATCGGATATTCTTTAAAGTGTATCCGATTTTTTTTATACTTTTGCTTTGATTTAAACAGATTATTTTATGGTTATAGATTTTAATACTATTGAAGAAGCCAAGGTTATGGGCTTTAAGGGTGGACAGGGAGAATTGGATACCCGTAATTTTGCAGATGAAAAAGTAAAGATCATGAAAAGTGTACTTACTCCAGGCGCTTCAAGTGGAAATCATGTTCATGAGGAGAACTGCGAGGTGATGTATATCTTAGAAGGCGAAATGACTTATCATTATGATGGTCGTGTAGAAGTAGTAAAAGCCGGACAAGTACATTATTGTCCAAAGGGACATTCTCATTATTTTGAGAATCTTACAGATCAGAATGTCGTATATCTGGCAATTGTTGCAGAACATCATTAATACCGATTATATGCATGAATTTACGCAGTTAACTTCATCAACTTACGCAGTTAACTGCGTAAGCTTACATAGTTAACTGCGTTGCCTTATGTAGTTAACTTCGTAAGCCGACGTAGTTAAACTATGATAATAGTTTATTCAATCTCTTCTTGGCAAGAGTATGTTCAGGGTATAATTCCAGAGCCTTTTTATAATTCCTAATGGCAGCATCGGTCATACCTTCTTTCTCACATTCCTTTCCCATTAGAGTATATTCCACAGCAAGTTTTTTAAGGAACACCTTCTGCTGTTTCATCTCCTTCTGTAGTCTGTTGTTTTCCTCCCTTAGCTTATTTACGATGTTGAGTTCCTTGCGAATAAGTCTTTTTACGCCAGGTTTCTCAATATCATATCGACTATGGATAGCAAGGAAGAAGTTATCAAGCATTTTCTGAATATCACCCTTTCGCCAAGCCTGCATGGCATCCCAATATTGTTTATCAGCTTTGCTCTGGCTAAGAGCTGTTTTGATGATATTCAGATTATTATAATTATGTGCGAACTGCTTTACCTCGTTACGAGTAAATACCTCATTTCTGTTGATAGGCTCTTGTAAGCTTATTCCTTCGAGTGAGGTGCATCGTGATAATGCTACATAGGCTTGTCCTCCGGCAAATACGCCACCGGTAAAGTCTATCTTTACCTGTTTGAAGGTTAAGCCTTGACTCTTATGTACAGTGATAGCCCATGCCAATCTTATAGGATACTGTTCATACCTACCGATTTCCTCCTCTTCAATTTTCTTTTCAGTTTCGTTGAAGTGATACCTCATGTTGCTCCATGTAGCCTCTTCCACGATGATGTCATCACCTTCCTCCGTCTTTACATAGATTTTAGCACCCTCGTTTTCGTCCATATCAAAGCCCGTGATGGTGCCCAGCGTTCCATTCACGAATTGATGGTTGATATCATTTTTGACGAACATAACCTGTGCACCGACTTTCAGATATAAATCTATTGGTGCAGGAAGACTGCTCTCCGGAAATTCTCCCTCTATGTTGCCATGGAATAATTGTAAATCACCTTCGAGCTGATCAAGCTGATTCTTATTAATATAATCGGCCGTGTCCCTTCTGGTGGACAATGTAATAGACAGTTTGCTATCCTCAGAGCTTAAGTCTGCTCCAACTCGGCTATTGAGCATTTTCAGATCATTATTTTCTACATTTGATGTACGAATATGGTCTAAAATGTTGATAAACAGAGGATCAGTCTGTCGGTATACCTTTTTCAGTTCGATACTGACTAGTTGAAAGTGCTGGAATATCTTCGCATTGAAGAAAAAGTTAGACTGGTAGAAGGGAGTAAGTAGTTTCCTGTCTTCTTCCTTTACGACGGGTTCTAACTGGTATATATCTCCTACAAGCAGAAGCTGTTTGCCACCGAACGGTTCTCGCATCTTCTGACAATACACTCGCAGTACCTTGTCGATGAAGTCGATGATGTCTGCTCTGACCATACTGATCTCATCAATAATGATTAGTTCAAGTTCTTTGAGAATCTTAATCTTCTCACTATTGTATTTCAGTGTTTTTCGGATATTCCTGATAGAATATCTGCTGTCATTGGGTAGGAGAGGGTAAAAAGGCAACTTAAAGAAACTGTGCAGCGTTACACCACCGGCATTGATAGCAGCAATGCCCGTAGGAGCGAGTATGACATTCTTCTTTTTGGTTGTAGCAGCGATATAGCGCAGAAACGTTGATTTACCCGTCCCTGCCTTTCCTGTTAGAAAGAGCGAGCGACGGGTAAACTGAATAACTTGGAGTGCATTTTGCAACTCCAAGTTTTCTATATCGATTTTCTTTATTTCGTTTTTCTCTTCAATCACTTTGGTGTGATTAGAGGTCGTCCAAAGTTACAGTCTGTTGAGTAGGGTGGTGCTTCTTTTCTTTCTTTTTATCAGTACCACTATCAGTAGGTTTCTTTGTTGTAGAATTAGATGAACTTGGAGTGAAGTTATCTGTTGTACTCTCAGACTCTGTAGACTTTGTTACAGGGTTTCCGTTATCATCCAAAACAATTTCTTCGGATGTAACAACTGTAGAATCTACAGGTTCTGCATCCTTCTTAACAGGAGCTACCCATGGTTGACATGTATACATATCACTCGTAATATCCTCATCTGTAGGTTTAGACCATTTCCCGTGATATTGCTTGAATTCAGGGTCTGCCATGACTGAATGAATGAAATATCCACAAATTGGTAATGCTGTCTTAGAACCTTGTCCTAAAGCACCTGTTCGGAAGTGTATAGATCGGTATTCACCTCCGACCCATGCTCCTACAACAAGATGCGGACTGACGCCCATAAACCATGCATCAGAATGATTGTTAGAGGTTCCTGTTTTACCACCCCAATCGGTGTCACGGAAAGAATTTCCTGCGTATTCTGCTGATGACATGCTTACAGAAGTTCCTCCTGCATCATGAGTTCCGGCTTTTAGCATTTCTTGCATCAAGAAAGCACTCTTCAATGGGATGACCTGCTCATCAGTTGTAGGTCCTGTGTATACTTCTTTTCCATCCTGGTCAACAATGCGAGTAACCAAAACAGGGTCATGATGCTTTCCATTGTCTGCGATTACACAATATGCGTTTACCATTTCAAGCAAGTTGACATCGCATGAGCCCAAAGCTAGTGAAGGCTGATCATCCAGAGGACTCTTGATACCCATAGCCTGTGCTGTCTCGATGATTCTCTTGATACCCATTTCCTGTCCCAAACGGACGGCAACAGAGTTGATGCTTCGTGCAAATGCACTTCTTAGTGGCATACTATCTCCGGAGAAAGAACCATTGGCATTACTAGGAGTCCAAGTGGTCATCTCATGTTTCTTCTTGTCATATACCTGCATAGAGATATACTCGTCTCGGCGCTTATCACAAGGCGTCAAGCCTTGGTTCATAGCCTCAGTATATACGAAGAGTTTGAATGTAGAACCAGGTTGGCGCATGGCAGTAGCCTTGTCATATTTCCACTGGTCAAAGTCGATGTCACCGACCCATGCTTTTACAGCACCAGTTTGAGGTTCCATAGCGACCATAGCACAATGCATGAAAGTCGTCATGTATTTGATGGAATCCTCTGAGGTCATGTTCTTGATGACTGTACCCTTGTCGTAATCAAATACCTTGACAGGATGAACCCATTCTTTATAGTAATATTTTACAGAATCAGGGTTGTTAGGATATTTTGCAAGTAAGGCCTTATAGAAAGGCTGGCGTTCAGCTATTCCTTGGATAAAGTTAGGAATGGTTTGTCCATTCTCATCTATCCATGGCTCTTGTCTCAGCCAATTGCTACTTTGGTTTCTATAAATAGACCAATGATTATCAAAGTTCTTCTGAACTTGTTTCATCTGTTTGCGAGCTGCGTCCTCTGCATATTTCTGCAAACGTGTATCTATAGTCGTATAAATCTTGAGACCGCTAGAGTAAAGGTCGTATCCATTCTCCTGACACCAATCCTTTAGATAATCAGCAACAGCCTCACGGAAATATTTAGCTTGTCCGTCATAGTTTTCTTCTACCTTGAAGTCCAACTTAAGAGGAATTTCTTTCAAAGAATCACATTCCGATCTTGTCAAATCTCCGTGGGTAAGCATATTGTTCAGTACCACATTACGGCGTTTCAAACTGTTCTCAGGATTTGACTTTGGATTGTAATATGATGTAGCTTTCAACATTCCAACAAGGACAGCAGCCTGTTCTGTGGTCATGTCCTTAGGGGTCGTGTTGAAATATGTCTTTGCTGCGGTCTTGATTCCGTATGCGTTAGAACCAAAATCTACGGTATTCGCATACATCGTGATGATTTCTTTCTTGCTATATACGGTTTCCAGTTTTGTAGCAATGATCCATTCCTTACTCTTGACGATAAGAATCTTAAGTCCTGGTATCTTACCCAATAAACCTGTAGAGTATTGTGAACGTACTCGGAACATATTCTTTGCCAACTGCTGTGTGATGGTAGAAGCACCACGACCTTCATGATGGGTGACAGCGTCTTTAACAGCACCAAAGATACCAATAGGGTCAATACCAAAGTGCTTATAGAATCGCTCATCCTCGGTGTCTACCAAGGCATGGAAGAAGGCTGGATTCACTTCTTCATATTTTACAGGAGTTCGGTTCTCATTAAAGTATTTGCCGATGAGTACACCATCTGCACTATATATTTCTGATGCAGAACTTGTCTGTGGATCCAGAATTCCTGAGAAATAACCAGGAGATTTACCAAATAACCAAAAAAGGTTAATATCTACTGCTCCTAAATAAAGAATAAAGGCTACGATGCAGGAAACAAAAGCAATTACCGTTTTTGTATACCAAGCACGTCCTTGATACAATCCTTTATACCATGGCCAGAATTTGCGAGCTTTGTCCCAACTCCAGCTTAATATGCTTTTTATTTTGTTCATATTATTATATGATAGTATATTTCACGCAAATTTACCTATTTATTTGTTATCTGCAGTGTTGTATCCAGATAATTTATGATTTCTTTAATGTTATCTGGGTGAAACCATTGTATTTCTTCATCATGTTTGAACCATGTCAGTTGTTTTCGCATATAGCGTCGGGAATTAGACTGTATTTGTCTTATTGCTTCAGCCTTGTCTATTTTCGACTCAAAATAGCTGAACATCTCTTTGTAACCAACAGTGTTTAAAGAATTGAGTCCTTTTAATGGAAATACTTTTCTAGCTTCAGCTTCCAGTCCGTTTCCTATCATATCCAATACTCTTTGGTTGATCCTGTTGTAGAGCTCTTCCCGATCTCTGTTCAGACCAATCTTTATGATATTGAATGGACGTTTTTTTATTTTGTTCTTTCTAAAAGAAGTGTATGTCTTTCCTGTCATGCTGCAGATCTCAAGGGCATGGACCACTCTTCGTGGGTTCTTTCGGTCTACTACCTTCCAATGTTCAGGGTCTACTTCTTTTAATTCTTCTACTAATGCTTCCAAGCCTTCTTCTTCGAGTCGTCTTTTCATGGTTGCTCTTGTCTCTTCATCTACAGTAGGGATGTCATCGATACCTTTGCATACGGCATCAATATACATCATGCTTCCTCCTGTCAAAAGAGCAATGTCAGACTTCTGAAAAAGTTTTTCTAAGAGAATCATCGTATCTTGTTCGTACATGGAAGCAGAATAATAATCTTGGATATGATGATTCCCTACAAAGTAATGAAATACACGACGTTGTTGTTCTAGGGTCGGAGCTGCCGTACCAATTGGCAGTTCCGCAAATATTTGACGTGAATCTGCATTGATGATTGGGATGCCATAATGCTCAGCAATTTGTAAGCACAGTTCCGTTTTTCCTACTCCGGTAGGACCTAAAACAACAACGAGTGTTTTCATTTATCGAATGATTCCGCGTTTAGAACTCTCAACGAAATCGATGATATATTGAATTTCTGGAGTTATTTCTAAATTCTTCTTGATTTCCTCAATACCTTCCTTTAAGATACCCTTAGAATATAATAAGCGGTATGCTTCATGGATATTGTCGATGAGTTCTCTACTGAAACCATGGCGACGAAGCCCGACAAGGTTGACTCCACAATATTTTGTAGGCTCCTTACCTGCAATGATATAAGGTGGAATGTCTTGACTGAAACGACAGCCTCCCTGAATCATTACATAGCCACCAATACGACAGAACTGGTGACATAATACTGTTGCGCTGACGATGGCATTGTCGTCAACAACAACCTCACCGGCAAACTTTGTAGAGTTTCCGATGATTAGATGGCTTCCTAATACACAGTCATGAGCAACGTGCATATTCTCCATCAATAAGTTATTGCTTCCTACGATGGTTGTACCTTTTGATGCGGTACCTCTAGAGATAGTTACATTCTCGCGGATACTGTTGTTATCACCAATGATACAAGTTGTATCTTCTCCTCTGAATTTTAGGTCTTGTGGCTTTGTTGAGATGCTTGCACCCGGGAATATTTCGTTCCCATTTCCGATACGAGCACCATAATTTATTGTTACACTATTCTGGAATACATTATTGTCACCAATTTCTGTATTCTTGTCAATGTAACAGAATGGACCTATGATGTTATTTTCTCCTAGTTTAGCCTCAGGATGTACAAATGCTAATGGACTAATCTGATTTGACATAATGTTTTATTTATTTTTTACAATTTGTGCTGTGAATGTTGCTTCTGCCACAACATGGTCACCAACAAAAACATAACCCTTCATAGAACTGATTCCGTGACGTACAGGAGCCAATAGTTCTACCTTAAATAATAAAGTGTCTCCAGGTATGACTTTCTGACGGAATTTTACATCGTCTATCTTCATGAAATATGTAGACCAACGTTCTGGTTCTTCCAACTGATTCAAGACGAGTAACCCTCCACATTGTGCCATGGCTTCTACCTGAAGGACACCAGGCATAACAGGTTCTTCAGGAAAGTGACCTTGGAAGAATGGTTCGTTAGCTGTTACGTTCTTTACACCAACGATTGTTGTTGGTCCCATTGCGATGACTTTGTCAACCAACTGCATTGGATAACGATGAGGAAGAAGTTGACGAATACGGATATTATCCATGATAGGTTCCTCGTTTGGATTATAGATAGGAGCCTGTATCTCATGCTTTCGAATCTCCTTACGCATCTGACGTGCAAACTTGTTGTTGATGGTATGTCCAGGACGGGTTGCAATAATGCGGCCCTTTATAGGTTTACCAATCAAAGCCATATCACCAATGATATCAAGCAACTTGTGACGTGTACATTCGTTCTCCCACATTAATGGACGATGCTGGATGTATCCCAGTTTGGTTGCATCAAGATGTGGAACTTTCAATAAGTCTGCCAGTTTGTCGAGTGTTGGCTGATCAACTTCACGCTCATAAATGACAATAGCATTGTCCATATCACCACCTTTTATCAGGTTGGCCTGAAGCAATGGCATGATGTCTCGAACAAAAACAAAGGTACGAGCTGCGGCAATTTCTGTTGCGAAATTCTCCATGTTGTCAAGGGTTGCAAACTGACTGTTGATGAATTTGCTTTCGAAAGAGCACATCGCAGTAATACTGAACTGATCTTCTGGTAAGATTGTAATAATAGAACCGGTCTCCTCGTCTTTTACTTCAATCTTATGTCTGATGATATAATAGTCCTTTTCTGCGTTTTGTTCTTCAATTCCTATTTCGTTTATCTTTTGTATATATAGTTCAGCAGAACCATCAAGGATAGGGAATTCAGGACCGTTTACTTGGATGAAACAGTTGTCGATGCCTGATGCATATAGTGCAGCCATTCCATGTTCAACGGTAGAGCAACGTGCGTCTCCCTTTGCCAATACAGTACCACGTTGAGTGTCAACAACATTTTCAGCGATTGCTTCAATGATAGGTTGCCCCTCAAGGTCTATTCGTTGAATTTTATATCCAGTATTTTCTGGGGCTGGATTGAATGTTACAGTAAGATTCAATCCTGTATGCAGTCCTTTTCCACAAAGAGAAAAACTGCCTTTGAGAGTCTTCTGTTTAGACATATCTTTTTATCCTTTATTTGTTCTTGTTTTTTAATTCTTCGATTTCCTTTTGCAATTCGTTTAATTGCTTATACATCTCTGGCAGACGACGGAATATTGCCTGAGATCTGAAATATCCCTTTGGATTCATTGGTGGTGTACCAATAAGTGTCTGATCGTCTTTGATGCTTCCTGGAGCTCCACTCTGTGCTCCAAGGAATACTTTATTTCCAATTGAGATATGACCAGCAACACCTACTTGGCCGCCAAACATACACCATTGACCGACCTTTGTAGAACCTGCGATACCAACCTGAGCAGACATGACGGTATTCTCGCCGATATCATCATTATGGGCAATTTGTACTAGGTTGTCAAGCTTGACGCCTTTTCTGATAAAGGTACTACCCATGGTAGAACGGTCGATACAGGTGTTTGCTCCAATCTCGACATCATCTTCAATGGTAACAATACCAATCTGAGGAATCTTGTCATAGCTGTTGGTTTCTGGATTTGGCGCAAAACCAAAGCCGTCGGCTCCGATGACACTTCCTGCATGGAGTGTTACTCTGTTGCCAATCTTGCAACCGTGGTAGATGGTTACGTGAGGGTAGATTGTACAGTCCTTGCCTAGTTTTACGTTGTCACCAATATATGCATTTGGATAAATCTGGCATCCGTCTTCTACGATTGCTCCATCACCGATATATGCAAAAGCACCTACGTATACGTTGTCTCCAACTTTTGCTTTAGGAGAGATAAAAGCCAATGAGTCAATGCCTGACTTTTTAGGATTTATGGCTTCTGAATACATTTGTAGTAGTTTTGCTACACAATCACGTGCGTCTTTTACGCGAATGATGGTAGTGGAAACAGGTTTTTCCAATTCGAGACTTGCGTCAACGAGGACAACACTCGATTTGGTTTCGTAGATATAATGAGTATATTTTGGATTTGATAGAAACGAAATCGCTCCAGGAACACCTTCTTCGATTTTTGCGAATGTATTTACAGTGGCATTCTCGTCACCTTCTACGTTGCCTTGAATAAATTGGGCAATTTGTTTTGCAGTAAATTCCATTTTAATCTTTGTTATTATTTATTTCTGCAAAGGTAGAAAAAATAAATCAAAAACGTTGATAATAGAGATAATATTTGCGTATTTTTTTTGATAGTAAGGCGACGTTTAGTAAGTCGGAGGCTTCTGCGATGTCTTTACATGTTCCGTCTTTGTAAAGAATTGTTATCTTATCATCGTTGATGTCATACATGTCTTTCTGAATGGTGCTATAGTTGATTAGATATTTGGCTTCTTCATAGGTTACACCTGCTTGCTCTGCTATTTTTTGTTGAATAGCAGTTAGTTCTTCTTCACTTATTGGCTCGTCTAAGACTTCAACTTTAAAGATATTTCTGTTTATCAAATCCGTTGCTAAAGTTGATAGTATCTTGTCTTCATGCTGCATCCATACTTTTACACTGCTCCAAATGTCATTATCATCGAGCATCTCATACATTTTCAATGCTTCTGGATGTGTGTGGAAGAATTCTGCATCTACATGGTTGTAAAGGAAATATTTTAGTTGTGGGGGACAGAATATGTCGGCACCTTGTGCTGCTAGATATTTCGCTCTAAGCAACAAATTGATGAGCACTTTTTCGCATGCTACAGCAGTCTTGTGATAGTAGACTTGCCAGTACATGAGTCTTCGAGATGTAAGATAATTTTCTATCGAATATATTCCTTTCGATTCAACTACAAGGTTGTCATCGACGACGTCAAGCATCTTGATAATCCTAGCACTTCCAATGTTCCCTTCGTGTACTCCTGTAAAGAAACTGTCTCTTCGTAAATAGTCTAGTCGGTCGACGTCTAATTGACTACTGATGAGTTGATGTAGAAAACTTTTTGGATAATCATTCTTGAAGATTTTTATAGCCAGATTTAACTGTCCGTCCATCTCTTTGTTTATTTCATCCATCATCAAGAGGGAGATGTCCTCGTGAGATATACCTTGTATGAGGGTGTTTTCAAGAACATGTGAGAATGGACCGTGCCCAATATCGTGCATTAAGATGGCTGCTTCAACAGCTTCGGCTTCGCTATCAAAGATAAAGATGCCCTTTTGCTGGAGCGAAAGAATAGCTTCGCTCATCAAATGGAATGCTCCAATAGAGTGCTGAAAGCGCGTGTGTTGTGCGCCAGGGTAAACGACGGAGGCAAGACCATTTTGCTTGATTCTCGTCAGTCTCTGCATAAGTGGATGCTTTACAATATTGTAGAGTAGACCACGAGGAATTTTTATGAACCCAAATACTGGGTCGCTAATGATCTTGCTGTCGTTCATAGGCTTTATTTTTTCGAAAGTTCTACTTCCATCTGTTGCTGCAAACTTTTTGCTTTTTCTGCCGCAGCTGTAGCAAAGTCTTCGCCATTGCTTGCATAGATGATGCCTCGGCTGGAGTTTACCAGTAGTCCACAGTCTTTGATCATACCATATTTACAAACTTCCTGTAAACTTCCGCCTTGTGCTCCTACACCTGGTACTAATAGGAAATGATTAGGTGCGCACTTTCTGATGTCCTTAAACATTTCACCTTGAGTTGCACCTACAACATACATCATATTTTCATCATTTCCCCATTCTTGTGACTTTCTGAGAACCTTTTCGAAGAGTCTTTCGCCGTCTTTGTCCTCAGTAAGTTGAAAGTCATGGCTACCTTGATTACTTGTCAGTGCAAGTAAGATGACCCATTTACCATCATATTCCAAGAATGGTTTTACACTATCTTCACCCATATATGGAGCAACAGTCAATGCATCCAGATTATACTCCTCGAAGAAGGTTTGCGCATACATTTTTGACGTATTACCGATATCCCCACGTTTTGCGTCAGCAATAATAAAGTGGTGAGGATAAGATTCTTTCAGATAATTGATGGTTTGTTCAAATGCGCTCATACCTTTTAATCCATAGCATTCATAAAATGCCAGGTTTGGCTTGTATGCTACACAGTATGGGGCGGTAGCATCAATGATCGCCTTGTTGAACTTGAAGATACCGTTCTCATCATCCTTTAGATGTGCAGGCATCTTATTTATATCAGTATCTAGGCCTACACAAAGGAATGTCTTTTTACTGAAAATCTGATTGATTAACTCTTTTCTATTCATTATTTAGGTGTTTCTGTTTTGGGTACTTCTTTCCTCCTATCAGGATTCTTTTTCAAGGAAACTTGGAGTTTCATGAAGTCTTCAGCCTGTATAGTCTTCTCCTCCTCTTCGTCATCTTTCTTTTTAGTATACAGTAATCCCATAACATTTAATGATTATATTATTTATAATTCACTTTCCTTCAATTTCTCAGCATTTTCAGCTACAGTCAATGCATCGATCATGTCCTGAATATCACCATTTAAGAATCCGTTGAGATCATGGGTTGTATATCCAATACGATGATCGGTCACACGACCTTGAGGGAAATTGTATGTTCTGATTTTTGCAGAACGGTCACCAGTTGATACCAGACTCTTACGACGACTTGCGATGTCATCTACATATTTTTGATGTTCGCGGTCGTGAATGAAAGTATAAAGTCGGCTTAATGCACGCTCCTTATTCTTAGGTTGGTCACGTGTTTCTGTACATTCGATGAGGATTTCCTCAACTTCACCGGTGTTTGGATTCTTCCAAGGGTAGCGAAGACGAACTCCAGATTCAACCTTGTTCACATTCTGTCCACCAGCTCCACTACTACGGAAAGTATCCCATTTAATGTCGCCTTCGTTGATGTTGACCTCAAACTTGTCAGCTTCAGGAAGTACAGCAACAGTTGCTGCGGATGTATGCATACGACCTTGGGTTTCTGTTGCAGGAACACGTTGAACGCGATGTACTCCACTTTCGTATTTCAGAACGCCATACACACCTTCGCCACTTATAGCACAGTCGATTTCCTTAAATCCACCGACAGCACCTTCAGATACAGATGTGATACTTAAATTCCAGCCCTTTTTATCGCAATATTTTTTATACATGTTGAATAAATCACCTGCAAAAAGAGCTGCTTCATCGCCACCGGCACCAGCACGAATTTCCATCTGAACATTCTTGGCATCTTCAGGATCTTTTGGTACCAGTGCAATCTTAATTTCTTCCTCGAGTTTTGGCTGGAGTTCTTCATTAGCTGACAACTCTTCACGAGCCATCTCTTTCATGTCAGGATCGCTTTCGTTGGCAAGGATATCCTTTGCTTCCTTAATACTGTTTAAGCATGTAATATAACGCTTGCGAGCCTCCATTACATCACTTAATTCCTTGTATTCCCTTGTCAACTTTACATAGCGTTGCTGATCGGCTATCACGCTAGGGTCGGTAATCAATGTTGATACCTCCTCGAAGCGAGCCTCCAAGCCATCTAATTTTTGTAATATGCTATTGTTATCTGGCATACTTTGTAAATTTGTATTATAATTAATTTTAATAATCGAACGTTCCGAATTCGCTCTTGATGGTTAATGAGCGTTTGCCTTCCTCAATATGACCTACAACCTGAGCATCAATGTTGAAACTCTTACTAATCGCGATTACTTTTTCTGCAATTTCTGGGCGAACATATATCTCCATTCTGTGTCCCATGTTGAAGACCTGATACATTTCCTTCCAATCTGTTCCACTACAATCATGGATAGCCTTGAAGAGTGGAGGTATTGGGAACATGTTGTCTTTAACGACTTTGCAGTTTTCACCAACAAAGTGGAGAACTTTGGTCTGAGCTCCACCGGTACAGTGTACCATTCCATGAATTTCAGAACGTAGTTCATCGAGAATCTTCTTGATGACCGGAGCATAGGTGCGAGTTGGAGAAAGTACCAACTGACCAGCATTTACAGGACTTTCTTCCACCTCATCAGTAAGTCTGTATTTACCACTATATACTAATTCATTTGGTACAGCGTGGTCAAAACTTTCTGGATATTTCTCTGCTAAATATTTAGCAAATACATCATGACGTGCACTGGTCAATCCATTACTTCCCATACCGCCATTGTATCTCTTTTCATATGTGGCCTGTCCTGTAGAACTCAATCCTACAATAACATCACCAGGACGAATGTTAGCATTGTTGATAACATCACTTCTTTTCATGCGGCTTGTTACAGTAGAATCTACAATAATAGTTCTTACCAAGTCGCCGACGTCGGCAGTCTCTCCACCTGTAGGGTAGATACCCACGCCCATATCTCTTAATTCTGCCAATAACTCATCTGTACCATTGATAATGGCAGAGATTACCTCACCGGGAACAAGCATCTTGTTTCGCCCGATGGTTGAACTTACTAAGATGTTGTCGACAGCTCCCACGCAGAGAAGGTCATCCGTGTTCATTACGATAGCATCCTGAGCGATACCTTTCCAAACACTCAAGTCGCCTGTTTCTTTCCAGTACATGTATGCTAAAGAAGACTTTGTTCCAGCTCCGTCAGCATGCATGATGTTACAATACTCAGGATCACCGCCCAAGATATCTGGGATAATCTTGCAGAAAGCCTGAGGGAAGATACCTTTATCTATGTTTTTGATGGCGTTGTGCACATCCTCTTTTGCAGCGGATACACCGCGCATCATATAACGATTGTTCATATTCTATTTATTCTTTTCCTTTCCAAAAATCCCAGCTGGCAAAAGCCTGTAGAAGTAGCATCTCGAGACCATTTTTTACAGTAGCACCTTGTTCTGCTCCTTTTCTCATAAATAGAGTCTGATCAGGATTGTAGATCAAGTCGTAGAGGAGAGTATGAGTGTCCATTGCCTCGTAAGGTAATAATGGACATTCATCAGCATGTGGATACATGCCAACAGGTGTACAGTTTACGATTACATTATATTCCTTGATGATCTCAGGAGTAATCTTTTCGTATTGTATCGTATTCTCTCGTTCAAATCTACTAACAAACAGAGTTTCCAAACCTAAAGACTTGAGTCCATAGTTTATAGCTTTGGAGGCACCACCAGTGCCTAGGATCAAAGCTTTCTTGTGGCATGGCTCCAGCATAGGTTCAATGCTTCGTGTAAAACCGATAACGTCGCTATTGTAACCTTTTAATACAACTTTGTTGCCTTTATGGGTTACCTTAACGACATTTACAGCGCCTATAGCTCGTGCCTCAGGACTTACAGAATCCAGATAACTGATTACCTTTTCTTTATATGGAATCGTGACATTAAATCCCTGAAGCTCAGGGTTAGAGTCTATCACTTCAGGAAGATTCTGAATGTTAGGAATTTCGAAGTTGATATATTTAGCAGATATACCCTCATTCTCGAATTTCTCGTTAAAATAGTTCTTCGAGAAAGAATGTCCTAATGGGTATCCTATTAATCCATATTTTTCCATAAACTTATGATTTTATTTAGTGGCAAAATACATTGTGCAGATTCCAAAAGTTAGGCGTTTGAATTTTGCCTCCGTAAATCCTGCTTTCTTTAATACTTCCACCATGGTCTCTCCTTGAGGGAAAGCTTCGATGGTTGCCGTAAGATAGTTATATGCACTTTGGTCTTTCGATATCAATTTACCGTATAATGGTAATATTGTGTGGGAATAGATTTTGAAAAGTTGGTGCATTGGAAAACTTACAGGTTGAGATAATTCGACGATACTTAGATGCCCGCCCTTCTTTAGAACACGACACATCTCCTTTAAACCTTTGTCCAAGTCTTGGAAGTTTCTAATTCCGAAAGCTGCTGTTATCGCATCGAAACTTTCATCCTCGAAAGTCAGGTTCAGACAGTCTTCTTTCTGAAATGAAATGATATGGTTCAGTTTCATCTTGTCAACTTTTTCCCGTCCGATATTCATCATTCCTTCTGAAATATCGGCACCGATGAGTTGACTTGGTTGTAGCATTTGAGCTGATAGGATAGCGAAGTCGCCAGTACCAGTGGCGATGTCGAGGATTCGCTTTGGCTTATAAGGAGCCAATTGCCTGATAGCCTTTTTGCGCCATCCTTTGTCGATATCCCATGATAGGCGATGGTTAAGCGTATCATAGGTAGGGGCGATGTTATCAAACATCTCCTCTACCAATTTTCCTTTATCACCTTCGCCCCCATAGGGCTTTATCTTTTCCTGTTCGTACATGTTATTGATTACTTGCGAGTAGCAAGATAGTTCTTTACATTATTTTCGATTCGAGTAGCGATATCGCCATCTTCTGTAGCCTTATCAAACTTTTCGCCAGTGATGTGCTCATACAGTTCAATGTAACGTTCGCTTACACTTTCTGCATATTCATCAGTAATCTCTGGCATAGTCTGTCCAGGTTCATTCATAAAGTTATGTTCGATAAGCCATTGACGTACAAATTCCTTTGAGAGCTGCTTCTGAGGTTCTCCTTTAGCGAATTTCTCCTCATAGCCATCAGCATAGAAGTAACGACTAGAATCTGGAGTATGGATTTCATCGATAAGGTAAACCTTTCCATCTCGCTTGCCAAACTCATATTTTGTGTCGACTAGGATCAAACCCTGTTTAGCAGCGATTTCCTGTCCACGTGCAAAAAGCTTACGAGTATAGTCCTCCATTACAGCATAATCCTCAGCACTAACAATACCCTGCTTGATGATTTCCTCCTTAGAGATATTCATGTCATGTCCCTCATCAGCTTTTGTGGTAGGAGTGATAATAGGTTCAGGGAAACGCTGATTCTCCTTCATACCATCAGGTAATTTGACGCCACAAAGTTCGCGGCAACCATTTTTGTACTCACGCCATGCAGAACCTGTGAGGATAGAGCGGATAATCATCTCAACGCGGAAACCTTCACATTTCAGTCCGACTGTTACCATTGGATCTGGTGTAGCCAATTTCCAGTTAGGACAGATGTCTGATGTTAGGTCAAGGAACTTAGCTGCGATTTGGTTGAGTACTTGTCCCTTGAAAGGAATACCTTTAGGTAGAACAACGTCGAATGCAGAAATTCTGTCGGTTGCAACCATGACCATCAAGTCATCGTTAATGTCATAAACGTCACGTACCTTACCGTGGTAAACACTTTTCTGTCCATCAAAATGGAAATCAGTCTTAGTCAATGCTTTCATTTTAGTTTTATATTATTAAATCCTAATTCTTTGTTGTCGTACTCTTTTCGATATAAGGAATTGAGTTTTTGTGAGAATTTTCTCTCTCAAGTTTACGTGTTTCCTTTTCCTCCTCTATTTTCTTATCGTAGGCATCGTAGGCATTAACGATTCGCGTGACGAGTTTATGTCTGACGATATCCTTCTGACCTAAGTTGATAATGGAGATACCTTCTATCTTCTTGAGAATTTTGAGAGCTTCCTTCAGTCCGCTTTTTTGTTCTCTAGGAAGGTCAATCTGCGTCATATCTCCAGTAATTATCATTTTAGTATTCCATCCCATTCTGGTTAGGAACATCCTGATTTGTTGTGGAGTTGTATTTTGAGCTTCGTCGAGGATTACGACGGCGTCGCTTAGAGTTCTACCACGCATGAAGGCGAGTGGGGCAATCTGGATGATATGTTTCTCCATCATGTCTTGCAGTTTTACCGCTGGTATCATATCTTCCAAGGCATCGTATAGCGGTTGCAGATATGGATCGATTTTATCTTTCATGTCACCAGGGAGGAAACCAAGTTTCTCACCGGCTTCTACAGCAGGGCGTGAGAGAATAATCTTTTTAGCTTGCTTTTCTTTCAGAGCCTTAACGGCGAGAGCTATACTGAGATAAGTCTTTCCTGTTCCGGCAGGGCCGACGGCAAACATCATGTCACTCTTTTCAAAGGCATCAATTAGTTTTTGTTGATTCTCGCTCCTACTTTTTATAGGGCGTCCGGAAATACTATATACCAATACACCTTTTGCTGCATCAGCTTTTGTCTTTTTTCCTTTGGCGATGTCGAGAATATCTTCGTCATTGATAGTGTTAAACTTGATGACATGTTTCCGCATGCTTTCAATGTCTTCCTCAAATTTAGCCATTTCTTCTTCATCTCCAAGCACGCGTAGAACGTTGTCTCTGGCTACGATGCGTAATTTTGGAAATAACGACTTAATCATTTGCAGATGACAGTTGTTGACACCATAAAATACTACTGGGTCAATATCCTCTAATACAATATGTTTCTCTATCAATGTACTACTTTAAAAACTGGTTTTACCTTATTTTATTAAACGCTGCAAATTTACAAAAAAATAGTGAAACTAGTCTCCTATATCTAATCTTTTTTGTACTTTTGCGCTTAAAATACACAAGAATATTAAATGAAGATTACAAAAAATACATTTCTTAAAGTTTTCTCAGCAATTGTTGTTCTCTTGTTTCTAATCAAACTGATATTTCCAGGGGTTGCCAAGAATCGAACTCCAATAGATTCAACCTCTGATTCTATAGCTGTTGATTCCGGTGCTTATGTTCTGTCTGGCAGTTCCGATACATCATCTGTTGAAGCCAATAAATCTCATACTTCAGTTTCTAAGATTTCTATTTATCAGTTTGCGCAGTCGCGTTTCTTTAATCCAGATGGATCTTTGGTTAAGAATCGTATCTATAGCGTACCTAATTTTGGGAAAACTTTCCCGGATCAGAATGATGTTCAGTTGATTGCTGCTCAGCAATTTGGTGTAAAGCCTATTTTGAATCGAGATGAAGCTGTGCATCAGAAAGATAAACTGGTGTATGTAGGTAGTAATCCTTATTTCTATATTGACAAACTTCATTCGAGTATACCATATTTAGTACCTAGGGCCTCTGTCCTTCTTCAGGATATTGGTCGTAGTTTCTATGATAGTTTACAATGTAAGGGTATTCCTTTGCATAAAGTAATCATTACGAGTGTATTACGTAGTAAAGATGATGTTTCGAAGTTGCGTACTCATAATGGCAATGCAACTCAGAACTCATGTCATATGTATGGTACAACATTCGATCTTTGTTATAATCGATATAAAACGGTTGAAGCCCCGGGGAAACCTCGTAGAAAAGTACGGAATGATACTTTGAAATGGGTGCTCAGCGAAGTACTTCGTGATTTCCGTGAAAAGAATCGTTGCTATATCAAGTACGAAGTTCATCAGGGATGTTTCCATATCACGGTAAGATAGTTTCCTTTTATATCTTCGGGATCCCTTCGGGATTCTTTCGGGATTGATTATAAAAAGAAAGGGCTGTGTCATCATGTGATGATACAGCCCTTTTATTTAGATTTCATTTATTCACTTAATAAGCGAAGAGAGGATAATCCTTCATGGTCGTATTTACTTTTTCACGAACACGTGCGATTACCTGATCATTCTCTGGATCAGCGAGGACCTCGTCGATTAAGTCTGCAATCAGATGCATCATGTCTTCCTTTGCACCACGAGTTGTCATGGCAGCAGTACCTAAGCGGATACCGGAAGTCTGGAAGGCACTTCTCTCATCATAAGGCACTTTATTCTTGTTTACAGTGATGTCAGCAGCAACGAGAGCATTCTCAGCCAACTTACCCGTTAGGTCAGGATATTTCTGACGTAGGTCGAGTAGCATAGAATGGTTATCGGTACCACCACTTACGATACTGAAACCGTGTTCGATAAGAGAATCAGCCAATACCGCAGCATTCTTTTTCACCTGTGTAGCATATTCAATCCAAGAAGGTTCAAGGTTCTCTCCGAAAGCCACAGCTTTGGCAGCGATGACATGCTCCAGAGGACCACCCTGATTACCTGGGAATACAGCAGAGTTGAATAAAGTGCTCATTTTCTTTACGACGCCCTTCTTTGTAGTGTATCCCCAAGGGTTATCAAAGTCTTTTCCTAATAGAATAACACCACCGCGAGGACCACGAAGAGTTTTATGTGTTGTTGTTGTTACGATATGAGCATACTTTAATGGATTTTTCAGCAAACCAGCAGCGATAAGACCAGCAGGGTGTGCCATATCAATCATTAAGAGAGCACCGACCTCGTCAGCAATCTTGCGCATACGCTCATAGTCCCATTCACGGCTATAAGCAGAACCACCACCGATGATCAGTTTAGGTTTATTTTCGAGAGCCAGTCTTTCCATCTCATCGTAGTCCACACGACCAGTTTCACGGTTCAGCGTGTAACCGATGTGGTTATAGAGCATACCAGAAGTGTTTACCTCGCTACCATGTGAAAGATGACCGCCCTGGTCAAGATCCAGTCCCATGAAAGTGTCGCCTGGTTTTAGTACAGCAAGTAATACAGCCTGATTAGCCTGAGCACCAGAGTGAGGCTGAACGTTAGCATATTCTGCACCGAACAATTTCTTGACGCGTTCGATAGCGAGAGTTTCAACTTCGTCTACAACTTGACAACCACCATAGTAACGCTTACCAGGATAACCTTCAGCGTATTTGTTGGTTAGGTAAGAACCCATAGCGTTCATCACTTCGTCACTTACGAAATTCTCAGATGCGATAAGCTCCATGCCTTTAAGCTGGCGCTGATGCTCTTTCTCGATAAGATCGAAAATCTCTTGATCTCTTCTCATTTTATTAGTGTTATTTTGAAATTTAAAATCTTCCCTTAAGTAAATATGCGTGCAAATTTACATATTATTTCTAACATCTGCAAAGAAAAATATAGGAATTTATATCATTTTGTTATTTTACTGATATTTGTCTATTCAGTATTAAATCAACTCTACTTTATCAATAAATTGCTCTTTATCACAGTATCGGCATTTCAGGATACCATGAGCTTTGTCAACCACATTGAATACGGTAGGCATTGGTTCGTTGTTGGTAATACATTTAGGGTTATTACATTTCACGATACCTCTCAGTTCATCAGGGGTTTCCACCGTTTTCTTTTCTACCACCTCATAGTTTTTGATGATGTTCAGTACGATTTTAGGAGCAACCACACTTAGACGGTTCACCTCCTCATTGGTAAAGAACTTATTAGAGATTTTGATAATCCCCTTTTTGCCGACCTTTTTTGAAGGAAGGTTGAATCCTATCGTTACAGGATGAGTCTCATTCTGAAGGTTGAGCAAGTTTACGACCTGAAAAGTTTTTTCGGTCGGAATATGATCGATAACGGTTCCATTTTCAATAGCAGAAACCAATAATTCCTTATTTCCCATTTTATATGAATGCTTTAAAACTTAGAATTGATGATGGTGTCATCATTTTTGATATCGTCGAGCGTAATACCCAGACAGTAGCTATAGATAGCTTCTCGGGCATAGAGTCCATTCTTAGCCTGCTGAATATAGTAGGCATGCGGATTCTCGTCTACATCGTATGCGATTTCATTGACACGAGGTAACGGGTGCATAATCTTCATGTTAGGCTTAGCATTTCCCAGCATATCATTCTTCAGAATATAGACATTCTTTACCTTTTCGTATTCCATCAAGTCGCTGAATCTCTCTTTCTGTACGCGAGTCATATATAAGATGTCAGCATCAGCGATAATATCCTCGTTGAATTCTGTATGCTCCACATATTTAATTCCATGCTCATTGCAATATAGTTTATATTCCATAGGCATGGCCAATTCTTTAGGAGCAATAAAGTGGAAAGTTGGGTTGAAGTGTCGCATCGCCATAATCAGAGAATGAACCGTGCGACCATATTTCAAATCTCCTACAAGATAAATATTTAGATTTTCTAGTGTTCCTTGAGTTTTATATATAGAATATAAATCGAGCAGACATTGTGAAGGATGCATATGAGCACCATCTCCTGCATTAATAATAGGTATTGGTGCTACCTCGCTGGCATATTGGGCGGCTCCTTCGATGTAATGCCTCATGGCGATAACATCTGCATAATTGCTTACCATCAGTATGGTATCTTTCAATGTTTCGCCCTTAGTGGTGCTTGAGGTTTTGGCATCAGAGAAGCCGATGACACGAGCCCCTAAGCGGTTGGCTGCTGTTTGGAAACTAAGTTGAGTGCGGGTTGACGGTTCAAAGAAAAGCGTTGCTACCACTTTTCCCTTTAACAGTTCTCTGTTTGGATGTTTTTCGAACTCTTGCGCCATCTGCAGGAGATAAAGAATTTTCTCCTTCGAGAGGTCGGCAATCGTCACAAAATTATGTTTTTCCATTTATAATTTGATTGATTGTTTCGAATTCGCCTCCAAAGTTACACATAATTTTCGATTTATGAGTCTCTTTTGAGAAAAATATTGTATTTTTGCACCTTAAGAAGTAGAATTAATATGAGAAAAGCTTTCATACACTTCCTTTGGGGAGCCTTATGTATAGGAATCCTTACCATAGCGTTGGCTTTTGTAGCCATTTGGAATGGTTGGATTGGATATATGCCGGATATAGAGGATTTGCAGAATCCTATTAACCGATATGCCACTCAGGTGTATAGTTCTGACGGTAAGGTAATGGGTACATGGAATCTGAATAAGGAAAACCGTATCGTTATTCCTTATTCCAAGATGTCACCTTATCTTATTAAGGCTCTTGTGGCTACTGAGGATGAGCGTTTCTATGAGCATTCTGGTATCGACTTCCGCGCTTTAGGACGAGCTATTGTCAAGCGTGGACTGTTAGGTCAGACACATGCCGGTGGTGGAAGTACTATTACACAACAACTTGCCAAGCAGTTATATTCTGCCAAAGTTCAGACCACTTTGGAACGCTTGATGCAGAAGCCGATAGAGTGGGTGATAGCAGTAAAACTCGAGCGCACTTATACCAAAGAAGAGATACTTGCGCTTTATCTTAACTATTTTGATTTCCTGCATAATGCTGTTGGTATCAAGACCGCAGCCAACACCTATTTTAATAAAGAGCCTAAAGATTTGTCACTTATAGAGTCGGCAACATTGATAGGACTGTGCAAGAATCCTTCACTCTTCAATCCAATTCGTTATCCGGATCGTTGTCGCCAACGTCGTAATGTTGTTTTAGGACAGATGTTGAAGGCTGGTTATTTGAGTAATGCAGAGTATGAGAAATATAGTTCTCAAGAACTTGTATTGGATTTTCACCGTACAGACCATAAGGATGGTAGTGCCGTGTATTTCCGTGAGTTCCTTCGTCAATATATGATGGCCAAGAAACCAGATCTTGCCGATTATCCGTCATGGAATAAGAATCAATACACGATAGATTCAATTGCTTGGGCCTCAGACCCTTTGTATGGTTGGTGCAACAAGAATTTTAAGAGTGACGGTCAACCATATAATGTCTATACCGACGGATTGAAGGTATATACGACGATAGATTCCCGTATGCAACAGTATGCAGAGGAAGCTGTCTATCAGCATGTGGCGAAGACCCTGCAGCCAGCATTCAATCGAGAGAAGGCAGGAAAGCCATGGTCACCATTCTCAGATAAGTTGAGCGCCAAAGATATTAAAGCCATCATGAATCGTTCGATGGTTCAGAGTGAACGTTATCGCGATATGAAGGCAGCTGGTTACTCAGATGAAGAAATCCGACAGGCATTCCACACCAAGACGGATATGACCATATTTACTTATCATGGTGATATAGATACTTTGATGACACCAATGGATTCCATCCGATATTACAAGACCTTCTTGCGTTCTGGTTTTATGAGCATGGATCCAAAGACTGGCGCAGTGAAAGCATATGTCGGAGGTATAGACTACAACCATTTCATGTATGATATGGTGATGAGTGGTCGCCGTCAGGTAGGTTCTACCATCAAACCATTCCTGTATTCACTGGCTATGGAGAATGGATTCTCGCCATGTGACCTAGCTCCAAACCGTCAGCAAACCTATATGGTGGCAGGAGTGCCTTGGACACCTCGTAATGCCAGTCATGCCCGTTATGGTCAAATGGTCACTTTGAAGTGGGGATTAGCGCAGTCTAACAACTGGATATCAGCCTATCTGATGAGTAAGCTCAATCCGCAGCAATTCTTACAGAAACTTCGTGATTATGGTATCAATAATCCAGACATCCATGCTTCTATGTCTCTCTGTTTGGGACCTTGTGAAGTGTCTGTTGCAGAGATGGTGAGTGCCTATACGGCCTTTGCTAATCATGGCATTCGTTGCGCGCCTTTGTTTGTAAGTCGCATAGAGGACAATGAAGGCAATACAATAGCCAAGTTCCAGCCACGTATGAGCGAGGTGATTAGTGCCGATTGTGCCAATAAGATGCTTGTTCTCCTTCAGGGAGTTGTAGATGGAGGTACGGCCAGTCGTCTTCGTTATATGTATAACTTCAAAGGTCAGATAGGCGCCAAGACAGGAACCACGAATAATAATTCAGATGGTTGGTTTATGGGTTTCACCCCACAGCTTGTTAGTGGCTGTTGGGTAGGAGGAGAAGACCGTGACATCCATTTTGATTCTATGCATATGGGTCAGGGAGCGATGATGGCATTGCCAGTATGGGCGATATTCATGCGTAAGGTATATGCAGATCCGATGTTACCTTATCATGACGACACCAAGTTTGACATTCCTGCAGAGTATAATCCTTGTCTAAAGTCAGACTCATCCCCGTCTGATGGAATAGACGAAGTTTTTGAGTAGCATTATGAATAGAATACTGTCGATATTACTTCTTTTGTTTGCCGTTCTCTTTTCAGGGAATGGGCAAGCCCGTGAGTGGTCGGCAGATAATGTGCCAATACCTTACCTTAAAGATCGCACACAGTATGTTTCAGATCCCGACCATCTGTTATCCTATGAGGCACGGGATTCGGCTAATCTCTATCTGATGAAGATGGAACGAGAGATGGGTGTACAGACGGTCTTTGTCGTTGTTGACAGCGTCGTCAATGCCGATGCCTTTCGTATGGCTCAGGATTTAGGAAACCATTATGGAGTGGGTAGTAAGAAAGAACGTAGCGGATTGGTAATTGTTATTGCCGTATCCAATCGTAAATATTTCATAGCTCCGGGCAAGGGTGTAGAAGAGCATCTTACGGATGTAGATTGTGCGGATATTGGGCGCGAATGTATAGTTGCCAATATGAAAGAAGGTAATCTCGACCGTGCCGTCTATATGACCAGTAAGGCGATATATAATAAACTTAAAACCGGTAATACAGGGTTTGAACAGGTAGATAACCCTGATGAAGAATTTAGTCTTTCCGACATTATTCTTATACTCTGTATCTTTCTACCATTGATTATTTTCATCTTCAGTCGTCACGATAACCATGGCGGCGGAGGGGGTGGAATGTTCATTCCACCATTTATCTTTGGTGGCGGTGGCTCTATGGGTAATAGTGGCGACAGCTTCGGTGGTGGAAGTTTTGGAGGAGGCAGCTTCGGAGGCGGAGGAGCCGGTGGCGGTTGGTAATTATTTAAAACCAAATGATATGAAGAACAAAGGATTATGGATTGTGATTGCAGTTGTTGCAGTTATCGTATTGTGGTTGTTAGGTGCCTATAATGGCATGGTTACGAAACAGGAAAGCGCTACAACTGCTTTGGCCAATGTTCAGGCTACTTATCAGCGTCGTGCCGACTTGTTGCCTAACCTTGCAAAAACCGTGAAGGCTTATGCCAAGCACGAGAGTGAGACCTTTAAGGAGGTGGCCGAGGCTCGTAGCAAAGTCTCTCAAATTAATCTGAATGCCGGGGATATCACTCCTGAAAAACTTAAGCAGTTTCAGGAGGCACAGGGCCAGTTGAGTGCAGCCCTTGGTAAGTTGATGGCTATCAGTGAACGTTATCCTGACCTCAAGGCTAGTGAGAATTTCAAAGACTTGCAGGTGCAACTTGAAGGCTGTGAGAATCGTATCAACGAGGCTCGTCAGAAATATAATGAGTCTGTACAGGATTATAATGTATCTATCCGTCGTATGCCTAATGTCCTTATTTCCGGCATGTTTGGTTTCGACAAGATGGCTAAGTTTGAGGCAGAAACTGGTGCAGAGAAGGCTCCAGAACTTGATATTTGATAAATCAGGTTTTATATAAATCATAAAAATATGGTGGATTCAATTATCACTTTTGTGGAATTGAATTCACCATATTTCAGTTTTACCTATTTTCGTGATAAGTAGAATATTTCCCTGAGAAACCAACTCTAATTGAAAATAATCAATTACCTTTGTAAGCACAAATCTATTAACGAAAATGAAGAAGCAAATCTTAACAATGTGTGCAGCTGTCGCTATGTCAAGTTGCAGTAATAGCACTATGGATATAAACAAACAAGTAAACAAGCTCTACGACAATATGTCGCAGGAGGAACGAATCAATCAGTTGAGAAGTGCCTATATGGATGACCTTTTCGACGAAAACGGTTGCCTTGATACCACTAAGTGTCATGAATTAATACCTAATGGTATTGGACATTTCTCGCAGTATGCCAGTCAGAAACCTCTTGATGCTAACACCCTTCGTGATCGTGTTGCTGCCGTACAAGATTGGTTAATCCATAATACCCCTAATGGTATTCCTGCGCTTTTCCATGAAGAAGTGCTCTCTGGCGTTAATGCCAAAGATGCCACGATCTATCCTCAGCAGATAGGACAAGCCTGCTCGTTTAATCCTGAGTTGGCAGAAGTCAAGACCCATCAAACGAGTGTTGATATGCGCAAGATGGGCGGTGTACTCTCGCTGTCACCGATGGTCGATGTTTGTCGTACTCCGAGTTTTAACCGTCTTGAGGAGTCTTATGGTGAGGATGGCTATCTTTCTGCCGTGATGGGTACAGCTTTTGTGAAAGGATTGCAGCAAGGAGATTTGAGAAAAGGTGTGGGTGCCTGCTCTAAGCACTATCTCGGCTATGGTGGAGGTGGTGACGCTGATGAAAAGGAACTGATGGAAGAAATCCTGTTACCTCATGAGACGATGATCCGTTTGGCAGGAAGTAAGGCCTTGATGCCTGGCTATCATGCCGTTTCCGGTACCAATTGTGTAGCCAACAGCAAAATCCTTACCGATATCCTTCGTAATTATCTGGGCTTTGATGGTATGGTGGTCAGCGATTATACGGCCATAGACCAGTTGCCAGATCTCAAGACTCCACTCGACAAGGCTGCAGCAGCCATCAATGCAGGTAATGATGTAGATTTCCCTACAGGAGATAACTATAAATTCCTACAGCAAGGACTTGATAAAGGTATTGTCAAGCATGACGCTTTCGAGCGTGCAGTCAAGGATGTACTCCGTTACAAATATCGTTCGGGCTTATTTGATAAGCATCCTTATCTCTATGGTCGAGAGTATATCAAACTTGACTCCAAGGAAGAACGTCAGACAGCCTACGATATTGCCAAACAGTCTGTTGTCTTACTGCAGAATAATGGTGTCTTGCCACTCGGTAATCAGAAGAATGTTTTCGTTACAGGCCCTAATGCCAACAGTATGTGGGCAATGTGTGGCGATTACACCTTCCCTTCGATGACCTACTTCTGGAAGATGAATACAGAAGACCTAGAACATCCTCATATCGTGAAACTGCTCGAGGGTATGAAGGACTTGAAACCTGAAGGTATGAATATCTCATATTCCCGTGGCTGTGATTGGACAGAGAAGATAGAAACAAAACTCAGTCAGGGTGGTGACGAACGTGCTTGGGATTACAAGATTCTACACCGTAAGGTAGATTCTGGCGAGAAAGCTAATAAAGCTGAGGCTCTTGCAATGGCCAAGAAAGCCGACGTTATCATTGCTGCCATGGGTGAAAATGTGATGCTTTGTGGTGAAAACCGAGACCGTGAAGGTCTGCGCCTTCCTGGTAAACAGGAACAGTATGTGGAGCAGCTCCTTGCCACAGGCAAACCTGTAGTACTTGTGCTCTTTGGCGGTCGTGCTCAGGTCATCTCCAAGATAGCCAACCGTTGTGCTGCTATTGTTCAGGCTTGGTATCCAGGAGAAGAAGGTGGCCATGCTGTTGCTGATATCCTATACGGTAATGTGTCGCCATCTGCTAAACTTTCGGTGAGCTATCCTAATCGTGAAATCTATAAACCAATCTGTTACAACTATTCGGCAGAGAAAGACCCTCGCGTAGAATGGCCTTTCGGTTATGGATTGAGCTATACCACATTCGAATACAGTAATCTAAAGGTGACTCCTGAAGCTAAGACCAGCGACAAGAGTATAACACTCAGTTTTGAGGTGAAGAATACCGGTGATAGAGATGCTGACGAGATTGCGCAGTTGTATCTTTCGCCTACAACAGATAGCCAGCACATCCGTCCTATCCAGCTTCAAGGCTTTGCCCGTGTGTCGCTCAAGGCAGGACAGACCAAAACGGTACGCGTCAAGATGTATACCGAGCAGTTTGGTTATTACACCCACACTGGTGAGCGCCAGTGGAATATTGCACCGGGTACATTTACTCTGAAAGTTGGTGCTTCTTCACAAGACATCAGACTTCAGCAGAATATCACTCTTACGGGAAGTGTCGTAGAAAAGAAACTTCGTGACTATTACTTCTCAGAATCTACCGTGAAGTAAGTTTTGCAGAATAAGAGAAGGTTGCCGGAAAACATTTCCGGCAACTTTTTTTATTTTCGTAAAAAGCTATAAAGTAAAGAAAAATATCCCGATAGTGCAGAATATTCGCAGAAATCATTAACTTTGTACCCGATAATGAAGGAATAGAGCATTAGAGGATATGGAATTACGACAATTACGCTATTTTATCAAAGCCGCCGAGCTCCACAATTTCTCGGAGGCTGCTAAAGCTATGTTCGTCACCCAGAGTACACTTTCACAGCAGATTAAGCAACTCGAAGACGAACTTGGCGTGATGCTATTCCTGCGTAATAGTCATGATGTGTCGCTCACCAATGAAGGCGAGCAGTTATTACCTTTCGCCCTAGAAACAGTATCTTCTGCAGATAATTGTGTCGAGCAGATGAATGGACTTAAAAACCTGCTCACGGGCAGTCTTTATATTGGTGTCACTTATTCCTTTAGTCCTATCATTACCGAGACTATGCTTGAGTTTAGTCATAAGCATCCTAACGTGATACTTCATATTGTCTATAAGACGATGGGTGAACTTATGACAATGCTTCAGCATCGTGAGCTCGATTTTGTGCTTGCCTTCAAACCTCTTGAGAATTATCCTAAGATTCAGAGCGATGTGCTCTTTCATGAGCCACTCTCGGTCATAGCCCGTACAGATCATCCCCTGATGCAACTTGACAAAGTTACTCTCAGCGACTTGCAGCGATTTGATATCGCTATGCCAGCTCGTGGTATGCAACCTCGTGAGATGCTTGATGCAGCTATAGCGGGTGAGGAGGAACAACAGCTCAATGTGCGGATGGAACTTAATGACGTTAGTATTCTGCTCAATGTTCTTAAGCAGAGTCAATATGTTTCAATACTCTCTGATACTGCCATCCATGATGTAGAAGGTCTCGCTTCTGTGCCCCTTGACATCGATCACAATCTGATGGAAGGTTGTATTCATAGACTGAAAGGCGTATATACAAAAAATTCGGCAGAGGAGTTCTGCCGAATCTTAAGAGAATCTACTGCTATAAAAAAATATAACCTCGATTTCTAAACGTTTTAGGCTATTGCCATGATGAGCACCTGGATAATGATGATGCGCAGTATCATGGCTAGTGGATAGACCATCGTGTAGCCGATAGAAGGCGCATCTGTCGAGGTGAACTCATTAGCGTAAGCGAGAGCAGGAGGGTTGGTATTGCCACCTGATAGCACACCCATCAATGTGAAGAAGTTGAGGTGCATCACGTAGCGGCCAACGATGCCACCAATTAGGATTGGAATCATGGTGATCATCAGGCCATAACCAGCCCACTGCAATCCTTCGCTTGTGATCACTGTTGCAACGAAATCTTTACCAGCTTGTAGTCCGACGCATGCCAGAAACATGGTGATGCCGATTTCACGCAACATATTTCCCGAACTAAACGTGGCTGTGTTAAGCCAGTGATTCTTTGTACCAAAATATCCCATTAATATAGCGATAATCATTGGACCACCAGCAAGTCCGAATTTTACAGGCTGTGGGAGTCCTGGGATTATGAATGGAATATGGGCAAGAATACAGCCCAAGGAAATACCTATGAAGATTGGAACGAGATCAGAATAAGAAGCGTGATGGTTGCGTGTCGTTACCTCACTTTCCGTGTGAGTCAACGCATTTTCACTACCTATCACGGTTAGTATATCGGCCGTCTGCAGTACAAACTGTGGAGTGGCCACATGGTCAACACCATTGCGAGTGATTCGTGTGATGTTTGCATTAAATCTTGTACGGATATTTAAATCAGCAATGGTCTTGCCGTTCAGTTTCCTTTCTGAGACAATCATGCGACGTGTCTTCATTTGACTGTCGAATTTAGTCCAGTCATAGTCTATGGAGTGACCGAAAAGTGCTTTTACTGCATCTTCATCCTTTGGTGTTACCACTACAAGAAGTTTGTCGCCACGGTGCAGAATAGTCTTACCGGAAACGATGTGACATTCATCCTCTTCGCCATCAAAAACGATGCGTGTAATCACGAATTCGCGTTTTACGAACTGACGGATGTCACCCAGCATCTTTCCGTCTATCATGTTGTTGCTAACCTCGATAGTGATATTTCTTACGGTCAGTCGCTCTGTGCTTCCCAGACCGCGCAGTGCAGTATGTTCTTCCTTGTTTAGGTTGATGCGCAATGCATATCTTAGAATCAGAAAAGCCAAGATTACACCAATCACACCCATAGGATAGGTCACTGCATATCCCATAGCAATCTTTGGAGCATCATATCCAAAAACATCCGTTGTAGCTTGCTGAGCTGCACCCAAAGCTGGTGTGTTTGTTACGGCACCGGAGAAAATACCTGCCATTGTTGTCATTGGTATTCCCGATATGTAATGGATGATCAGTGTGATAGCGATGCTTGAAAATAGCACTAACACCATCAGACTGTTCAGGGCCAGACCACCGCGTCGGAAAGAAGAGAAGAAACCAGGACCCACCTCTAAGCCAATAGCAAAGACGAAGACGATAAGTCCCAACTCTTTGATAAAGTGGAGTAGATTAGGTTCCAATGTTAGGGCGAAATGACCGAATATGATGCCCACGAGCAGCACCCATGCCAATCCTAACGATACATGTTTTACTTTAATTTTGCCCAATGTAAGACCTATTGCCATCACCAGTGATACGATAAGTACCGAGTGGGCTACTCCGCCTCCCCAAAATTCTGGGAAACCATTAAAGAGGTTATAAAATAAATTCATGTCTGTAATATTCTAATTCCTAATTGCGGAGGCAAAGTTACGTATTCTTTTTAATTCTCCGAAGTGTTGGTTCGTGGATGTTTCGATAACAGATATTAGAGATTCTAATAGCAATCTTTGGTGAGGGCATATCCATGAAACGTATTTTACACTATTTAAACTTTCCCATGGAACTGTTAAAAGGAAAATTGACAAATTTTTATTCCATCTAGCTTCGTATGGGAAGCCTGATGTCTTGAAAAGCAAGGGAAACGTCCCCAAAAAGGTTGTTTTTCCGAATGCAGTTAACTTCATCAGCTTACGCAGTTAACTGTGTAAGTTTACGTGAATAGGTATGTAGCCTGATGTAGTTAACTGAATAAGTCGATATTTCCAGTATATATTGAGGTAAAATAAGATGCGAAAAATGTAACTTATTGATAATCAATTGATTGTACTTTGCTTATAATTTTTATATTCATAATCAACTAGTTCTTAATTCTGAATTCTTGAATTATGCGCATCTTTTTGTGGTTGAAAATTAAACAATGAAAGGTTCGTTATATTAAAAAAGTATAATAGTGTCTTTTCCTTAACTTTATGAAGATTCCATCTTCTTCCTCTGAAATCAGAATGATGATAGCAAACTGATGATTTCCTTTGTATGTTTTCTGTGAGAAAGTATAGGGGTAAAACAAAAAGAAGTTCAAAACTTAATGTTTTGAACTTCTTTTGTACACCCTTAGGGATTCGAACCCTAGACCCACTGATTAAGAGTCAGTTGCTCTACCAACTGAGCTAAGGGTGCATGGCGAATTCATTGTCTGATGTTTGTACACCCTTAGGGATTCGAACCCTAGACCCACTGATTAAGAGTCAGTTGCTCTACCAACTGAGCTAAGGGTGCATACTCAACATCTTGTAGAGGTTTAAGCCTCATTTCTGAATTGCGAGTGCAAAGGTAGTAACTTTTTAGTAGACTACCAAACTTTTTATGCACTTTTTTGCGATTTTTTTTGTTTTTCTCTATCAGCGTTTGATGATAAACATACCCAATTTATGGGTTATTCCTTTGCTGTTCAGTGATTTAGCATAGTATATCCCTTCACGTATATTTCGGATATCGATAGTTGCTTTATTATATGGGTAGGTCTTCACTGGCGTTCCCTGTAGAGTTTCTATCAGAATAAACTTGGCATCTAATGTGCTTGGCTTTTCTTCAACTTGAAGTGTGCGCCCGTCACATTTAAGAAGTTCTGTAGTACTAACAGCAGTATGGATGGCTTGTTCTGGAATCTCCTCGTGATTGTATCTGTCGATAGTGGTAACCAGTGTATACTTCTTGTCTACACCTTTTATAATATGGTTGATGCTTTCACGTGTCTGTCTGATAGCGAGTAGATTTCGTGCATCTGTGGCATCTACAGGATAGGTATCACTCGCATATAGGTTGTATCTGATTTCGGTAGGCACCCGTTTGCCCCAAGTCATCTCAGGGACGAGGGCTGGGTAGCGATCGAAATCGTTTCGGGTGAAATCATAGATACCCTGATGGTTATCGACGAAGAACTTATTGCGGAAAAATGTATGTCCGAGATGGATGCGACGCAGTTCGTACATTTGGCGTGTTACATCCTCTATCTTCCATTGTCCTTCGCGTGGGTCGAGGAAGTAGATACCCAATCCGGGAGCTATGATTTTGCCATAGTTGTTTTCACTCCAATCTATCGCAAAAGGAAAGAATTGATTGTCTCGGAAATACATCATCGGGAATAGCTCGTCCATAAGACCGTCACGTAGCCATGCCTGTGCATCCTGGCATACTTTCTCGTAAGCATTCCATCCGTGGCTCCAGTATCTGGTAAGGTCGCAGTATTTGCCTATAGGAGAACAACTCATCTTCACCCATGGCTTTTCTGTTTTCACGGCATATGAAATCTTTTTAACGATATCCGTGATATACTGCCGTCCACGCTCTCTGCTCACCTTGATGCTCCAAGTTTCCGGATAGCGAATATAATCGAGGTGTATGCCATCGATATCGTAATTTCTAGTAATCTCACGACAAATGTTAGCGAGGTATGTTCCCGTGCGTGCGTCTTGTGGGTTCATATATCCATCGAGACCGATCTTTACAATCAGATTGCCAAATTTCTTTCTAAGAGTTCTGCATCCAAGGCCATCCCATTTTCCAACAGGGATCGTTACCACCCATGCATGTAGTTCCATACCCCTCTTGTGGCATTCTTCGATTGCAAATTGTAATGCATCATAACCAGGACTTCTGCCCGGGAATCCGGATAAACATCCATCCCAAGGTTCGTAGTTGGATGGATAGATCATGGTACCTCTTACGCGCGTTTGCAACAATACGGTATTGATGTTAGCCTTTTGTAGTTGATCGAGAATCTGTCTGAGTTCGTTCTTCTGTTTCTCTATCGAGTAGGTTGATTGTGCGTAAGAATGAGGCCAGTCAATACCTCCTATTGTAGTGAGCCAAACAGCTCTGACTTCTCGTTTAGGATTGTTCTCGTACAGGGATTGCGCATAGGTGCTGATAATCCCGCATAATAATAACATAAAAGTATAGATTCTTTTCATCATCTTTCAATTTGGCAACAAAGATAGTGATAATTTTTCGTTTTTCAAATTATTTGTGTACTTTTGCGTAGCAATTTAAAACAAACAAGAAGAAATGATTACTTTTGTCGTTAGTATGATAGCTCTCGTTTTGGGCTATTTTGTTTATGGAAAGTTTGTTGAGCGTATTTTTGGTCCCGACAATCGTCCTACGCCAGCTATAACAAAGGCAGATGGCGTAGATTTTGTTGTTCTTCCTTCTTGGAAGATTTTCATGATTCAGTTTTTGAATATTGCGGGCACCGGTCCTATCTTTGGTGCTATCATGGGTGCTAAATTCGGTCCTTCGGCTTATTTGTGGATTGTCTTCGGATGTATCTTCGCCGGGGCAATGCACGATTTTATGAGTGGTATGCTTAGTGTGCGCCATGGGGGAGTAGGACTTCCGGAATTGGTCGGTAAGTATCTTGGGGGACGTACCAAGACGATCATGCTTATCTTTACAATTCTGTTATTGATCATGGTAGGAGCCGTGTTTGTGTATAGTCCGGCTATTATCCTGAGTGGTATGACCGAGGATTTCGTACATTGGGATCCCATGACAGTGACATTGGCATGGTGTGGCGTAATCTTCGTGTATTATGTTGTTGCCACATTGATGCCTATTGATAAGATTATAGGTAAGATTTATCCGTTGTTTGCATTTTCGCTTCTCTTTATGGCGATAGCCTTGGGTGTTTATCTTCTGGTAAAGTGGCCTTCTCTTCCAGAGCTTACAGATGGATTAGCAAATATGAATCCTAATGGTGATGCAATCTTTCCAGCTTTGTTTATTACCATTGCCTGCGGTGCTATCAGTGGTTTCCATGCTACTCAGAGTCCTTTGATGGCCCGTTGTCTTAAAAGCGAAAGCTATGGTCGACCAGTGTTCTATGGTGCCATGATCACTGAGGGTGCTGTGGCTTTGATCTGGGCCACGATATCTATGTATTTCTTTTATGGAGGTGCGGCAGAACAATTGGGTGCAGCATTGAATACCCCGGCTCCTCAAGTGGTGACAATTGTGAGCAATGGATGGTTGGGAACTATTGGTGGTATATTAGCTCTACTTGGTGTTGTGGCAGCACCAATCACAAGTGGTGATACCGCATTGCGTAGTGCTCGACTGATTATAGCAGAATTCTTGCATATAGAACAACAGTCTATTCCTAAGCGTCTGTATGTTTGTGTTCCCTTGATGCTGGTAACATTGGGATTTCTATGGTTCAATATTTCTGATGAGGATGGATTTAATGTCATCTGGCAGTATTTTGGATGGGCTAATCAAACGTTGAGTGTCTTTACTTTATGGACGATAACCGTTTATCTGGTGCAACAGAAGAAGAAATATGTTATCTCCCTGATCCCTGCGCTGTTTATGACTACGGTATGTGCTTCGTTCCTCTTTGTAAGTCCGAAGGCTTTGGGCCTGAATCTTACTTTAGGTTATCTGCTGGGAGCAGTTGTTTTTGTAATTTCTCTGATTTGGTTTGTGCTTTGGTATCGTAAGGTTATGAGATAATTCTAATATGTAAAATATTTAAGGCGGACATTTCACAGTGTCCGCCTTTTTTCGTATCTTTGCGCTATGGAACAACATTATCCTTCTCAGTTATTGGAAAAGGCGGTAAGCGAATTTGCTAAATTGCCGGGTATCGGAAGAAAGACAGCTCTTCGTCTGGTTTTGCATACTTTGCGACAGACTGATGAGGATGTTGATCAGTTTGTGACGGCAATCTCTAGAATGAAAAAAGAGGTGAAGTATTGTCGTGTGTGTCATAATATCAGTGATACGGATGTGTGTCCGATATGTTCAAATCCTAAGCGCGATACTTCTACGATCTGTGTCGTGGAGAATATACAGGATGTTATGGCTATAGAAAATACGCAACAGTATCATGGACTTTATCATGTGTTAGGGGGAATAATCTCGCCAATGGATGGTATTGGTCCTAATGACTTGCAAATAGGTTCCCTTGTGGACAGAGTGAGTGAAGGTGGAGTGAAAGAAGTAATCTTGGCGCTGAGTAGTACGATGGAAGGTGACACCACAAATTTCTATATCTCTCGCAAACTCGCTGATTATGAGGTGAAGTTGAGTGTAATTGCTCGTGGAATCTCTGTAGGAGATGAATTGGAATATACTGATGAGGTAACGTTAGGTCGCTCTATCTTGAATCGTACACCTTTTGGAAAATAAAATTTGATATATGATGAAACAGGTACAATGTATGTTGATGATCAGTTTTCTGGTCTATATTCTCTTTGGAATCTTACTCGTAGTGTTTTTTGAGATGGATTGGGTTCCGGATAATTTTCTTGATAATGGTCTGACAGATTCTGGATGTTTCCTTGTTCAGATATTGATGCAGTTGATTACAATATGTGTTATCCCTGTAGCTTTACGTCTTTTTAAGTTTAAGAAGATTCATGAATCCTTGATCAGCCAGCCGGAAAGGGCTTTGGCAAAATGGGCAGGGATTCGTATTCATATGTTGTGCTTACCTATGGTTCTCAATATCTTGTTCTATTATCTCACGTTGAGCGCAGGATTTGGATATATGGCAATAATTTTGTTTCTATGTCTTTTCTTCATCGTTCCAACGATGGGGCGTTGTGTTGCTGAGACTACTGACGAAGAGAGATGAAACTCAGTGTTGTTATCGTAAATTATAACGTTAGGGTCTATTTAGATCAGTGTCTGCGATCGTTGCAATGTTCTTTGCAAGGGGTGGATGCGGAAGTTATTGTTGTCGATAATCACTCGCGTGATGATAGCGTTGAGTGGATACGCGGGCATTTCCCATGGGTAAAGGTTATTGCAAATCAACATAACTTGGGATTTGCGTGTGCTAACAATATGGCTATCAAAGAGTGTAAGGGCGAATATGTGCTGTTGTTGAATCCTGATACTATCGTGGGAGATACTACGATTCGTGAATGTCTTGATTTTCTTGCCTTACATCCTGATGCTGGAGCTTTGGGGGTAAGGATGTTGCATACAGATGGTACAGATGCGCCCGAGTCGAGGAGGGGAGTTCCTTCACCGATGACCTCTTTTTATAAGATGATAGGTCTGTGCAGCAAATATCCTCATCATCCTCGTTTCGCCCACTATTATATGTCTGGAATTTCCTGGGATAAACCGGCAAAGATAGAGATTGTGAGCGGTGCTTTTTGTATGTTAAGGAAATGCGCCTTAGATCAAGTGGGATTGCTTGATGAAGACTTCTTCATGTATGGCGAGGATATCGATTTGTCTTATCGTTTATTGAAGGGTGGATGGCAGAATTATTATCTTCCGGCGTTGATTCTTCATTATAAGGGAGAGAGTACTCAGAAATCCAGTTTTCGCTATGTGCATGTATTCTATGAGGCTATGCTTATATTTTTGCGTAAGCATTATCCGTCTTTACGTTTCATGTTCGTATTACCGGTAAGGGCAATCATTAGTGTGAAGGCTTTCTTCGTTCTGTGCCAAATGGTTAATACGTATATTCGAAAGAGTTTGGGCTTTAGAGTTTCTTTACCGAAAAGAAGTGTGCGTCCTCTTGAATTTGATGCATCTATCATGGGCTATGGTGATATGCTGAGAGTTCTTAAAGATTCTGATCATTCGCGTACGATTTCTATCAAATACGACGATTATACGATAGAGGGATAATCATAGGGGAAAGTTAATGTGGAAAGTGTAGAATAGGGAATACGAACCTTCTTCTTTATACTGGGAAAGTAGATTCATTACTTATAGAAAACAAAAAGCCTTCAAGAAAAATCTTGAAGGCTTTGCGGTGCGTACGAGACTCGGACTCGTGACCTCCTGCGTGACAGGCAGGCATTCTAACCAACTGAACTAACGCACCAGTTGTGCAATCTTGAACTTTGTGGCGGTGCGTACGAGACTCGGACTCGTGACCTCCTGCGTGACAGGCAGGCATTCTAACCAACTGAACTAACGCACCAGAGTAGCATTTTTCTTAATTGCGAGTGCAAAGGTAAGCAATTTTATTTATACTACCAAATATTTCTCGTACTTTTTTCAATGTTTTTTTATTTTTCTTTGTGGTTAAAATAATAAAGGGTTGTCTCATAATGTGGCAACCCTTTGTATATGAGATAGTTAATGCCTTTTATACGATTCCTTGTGCCATCATTGCTTTTGCAACCTTCAGGAAGCCTGCTACGTTAGCACCCTTCACATAGTTGATGTAACCGTCAGGCTGTGTACCATATTTCACACAGTTTTCGTGAATATCGTTCATGATAGCATGAAGTTTTTCGTCAACTTGCTCGCGGCTCCACTTCAAGCGCTCTGAATTTTGAGTCATCTCAAGACCGGAAACTGCTACACCACCAGCATTTGATGCCTTACCTGGGCAATAGAGGATCTTTGCATCCTGGAAGACTTTGATAGCTGCAGGAACAGTTGGCATGTTGGCACCCTCAGAAACTGCAATTACACCATTCGCAACAAGTGCTTTGGCTGCTTCTTCATTAATTTCATTCTGAGTTGCACATGGAGTAGCGATATCAGCCTTCTCGAACCAAGGCTTTTCACCCTCATGGTATACGGCATTAGGATATTCTTCTGCATATTCCTTAATACGGCCACGCTCTACATTCTTTAATTCCATGATGTATGCGAGTTTTTTCTCGTCGATACCATCTGGATCGTAGATATATCCATCTGAATCTGAACATGTCAATGGCTTAGCACCAAGTTGGAGTAATTTCTCAATGGTGTACTGAGCTACATTTCCTGCACCTGATACAAGAACGGTCTTGCCCTTTAGATTATCGCCACGTGTTTTCAGCATGTTCTCCAAGAAGTATACATTACCATAACCTGTAGCCTCAGGACGGATGAGTGAACCACCGAACTCCTGTCCCTTACCAGTAAGGATTCCTTGGAACTGATGTGTAAGTTTCTTGTACATACCGAACATGTAACCTACCTCGCGGCCACCTACACCGATATCACCTGCAGGAACATCCTCGTCTGGACCAATGTGGCGATAGAGTTCGCTCATGAAAGCCTGGCAGAAACGCATAACCTCTGCATCGCTCTTTCCGCGTGGTGAGAAATCTGAACCACCTTTCGCACCACCCATAGGAAGTGTTGTCAAAGAGTTTTTGAAAGTCTGCTCGAAAGCAAGGAACTTCAAGATTGAAAGGTTTACTGATTTGTGATAGCGGATACCACCTTTGTAAGGCCCAATAGCATTGTTGTGCTGTATGCGATAACCCATGTTGGTTTGAACATTACCTTTGTCATCGACCCATGATACACGGAATTCAATCACGCGATCTGGAATGCAAAGGCGCTCAATAAGATTAGCTTTTTCAAACTCAGGATGCTTGTTGTATTCGTCCTCAATAGTGCCGAGCACCTGACTTACGGCCTGAATATATTCAGGTTCGCCTGGAAATCTTGTCTTTAGTTTTTCTACAACTTCTGTTGCTTTCATAATTTTTTTTATTGGTTGGTTTAATAGTTTCTATGAATAGGGTAAACTGTATATTGCTTCTTATAATAATATGAGTGAGTATAAGTTTTACCCTCTTATCTCTCTTTTCGATTGCAAATATAAATGTTTTTATTTGAAATACAAACAAAAAGTAAGAAAAAGTAATTAAAAAATAGAAATAAGTTAGATTCTGTTATTTCTTTTATCTTTTAGTCACTTATTCTGATGATTGTTTTCTTTTTATACCTTATATATAAGAAAATCCCCTTCCGCCCAATAGGGCAGAAGGGGATTTGTTTTTTATTTCTTGAAACCGAATATCTTTTTAATAAACTTCTTGATTCCACTTTCTTTCTTTTGTGGAGCTGCTGATAGCTTACGATTATCATTTCGTGTTTGTTGATTTTGTCTCTTCTTGTAGTTGCCTTCAACATTTCCGCGATGTTTCTTATGTGCGCGAGCATTGTCACCATTAGTCTGCTGGGTGTTACGGTTTTTGTTGTAACGAGACTTCTGTTCATTGCTGTTTGGCTTACGGTTGTTATTGCGGCGACTGTTTTTCTGTTCACTATTCTCTGTTCGCAGCGCGTTATTTTGTTTATGCTGTTCACCGTTTCGCTTTTGACCATTGTTTGGCTTAGGTTGGCGTTCGTTATTCTGGTCGTTGCGCTTGCGACGGTTGGCTTGTTTCTTATCTTTGTGTGAGTTATGGTCACGATCCTGACGTCGACGGTCCTTTGCGCTCTTTTTGTTGTGTACAGGGCGCTTTAGTTTTGCATATTCAGGACCTTCGCCGAGTCCATCTGGTAATGCGTTCTTTTCAACGCCTTTTTCTAAGAATTCTTCTATCTGCTGGAAATAGAACATGTCTTCTTCGTTAACGAAAGTGATAGCTACGCCATCGCGCTCAGCTCTTGCTGTACGACCAATGCGGTGAACATAATCTTCTGCATCATGAGGAACGTCATAATTAATGACCATCGTAATATCATCGATGTCAATACCTCGTGAAACAATGTCTGTAGCGACGAGAACATCGTATTGTCCGCTCTTGAATTTAAACATTACTTCGTCGCGTTGTACTTGGTCGAGGTCACTATGCATTTCTCCGCAGTTTATCTTCATGCGCTGAAGAGCACCTGTTACCTGTTTTACCTTCATCTTACTTCCACAGAAGATAATTACACGCTTTAGGTCACCTGCTTTGAAAATATCTTTGATGATACCCATCTTCTGAGTCTCGTAGCATACGTATGCGCTCTGTTTTATCTTCTCTGCAGGTTTGCTGACTGCCAATTTAATTTCAACAGGATCCTTGAGCAGGGATTTTGCCAATTCCTCTATCTTCTTAGGCATAGTGGCCGAGAACATGATGGTATGGCAAGTCTTAGGCAATTTCTTTGCAATCTTTATGATGTCATCAGCAAATCCCATGTCTAGCATACGGTCTGCTTCATCAAGTACAAAGAAACTAACCTTACTCATATCTACATTGCCCATACTAATATGACTGATTAGTCGTCCTGGAGTTGCTATCACAACATCAGCTCCCAGTCTTAGACTCTTTACCTCTTGGTCATATCTGTTTCCGTCATTGCCTCCATAAACAGCTACGCTGCTCACACCGTCCAAATAGTAGCCAAAACCTTGCATGGCTTGGTCGATTTGTTGGGCGAGTTCACGGGTAGGGCTCATGATTACGCAGTTGATAGCACCTTCAGGATAGTTGCCATCATCAAGTTTACTAAGTATTGGGAGCAGATATGCTGCAGTTTTTCCAGTTCCGGTTTGTGCTACACCAAGCACATCGTTACCCTTCAAGATCTCAGGAATACATTTCTCCTGGACAGGGGTGCACTCCTCAAAATGCATATCATATAGTGCATCGAGTACATTGTCGTTTAATTCTAAATCTTCAAATCTCATTTCTTATTAATTTGGTGCCTGTCTATAACAGAAATAGGCAATGATTGCATATAATAAATTAGGTGTCCATGCGGCCAACATCGGTGGAGCACCTGCATTGATGGCGAAAGTCGCCGATATGGTCTGTAGCATGATGTAGATGAAACTCAGGGCGAGACCAAGTCCCAGGTAGAGTCCCATGCCTCCTTTTCTTTTACGCGAAGACAATGATGCTCCGATAATAGTCAGGATAAATGCAGCAAAGGAGGAAGCAATTCGTTTGTGATATTCTACTTGATATCTTACAACGTTGCTTGAACCACGATTGATTTGTTTTGAGATATACTCTTTCAGTTCAGGGGACGTAAAAGTTTCTTGTTGTCCTTTTGAGTAAACAAGATCTGTTGGTTCCATTGTAATCATTGTATCTTTTACGGCACCACTTGTTACTACTTCTTTCAAGCCTCGGAGCTGTCTGATTTTCCAATTTTGTGCTTTCCAATGATATTTGCTATCCGATATAGTATCGTATTGTACTTGCATAGCAGTCATATGGCTGACCAATTTCTTGTTCTCGAATTTATCGAGAGAAAACCCATAACCGGTTTTGGTGTTATTGTCGTAATGCTGAATATAGGCTATCACACCTTTTTCTACTTGTAGCATTACATTTTCTGCTGCAGTATTTTTCTTGTTGTTCTTGTAAAGTGACTCAAAGTTTTGCTTTACAACAGTACCATGTGGAATGACATAGGCTGCTAGAACATACGACAGGATTGCAATGAAACCACATGAAATCATGTATGGGCGCATCAGCCGCTTAAACGAATTACCTGCGGCCAGCATAGCGATAATTTCAGAATTACCAGCAAGTTTCGAGGTAAAGAATATTACCGCGATGAATACGAATAATGCAGAGAATAGATTGGCGAAATAAGGGATGAAATTAAGATAATAGTCAAACACAATTGCCTTTAGAGGGGCATGATATTGTGTAAACTTCGCTAGATTTTCATTCACATCAAAGACGATAGATATCGAGATGATGAGCATTATCGAAAAGAAATATGTTCCGATAAACTTCTTGATAATGTACCAGTCAAGTCTGTGGATATATCTAAAGATATTCAGATATTTTAAGACACGGAGGAATCTCAGTTTATGAGCAATCCAACTACACATCTTATATAACCAAGCCAGATGCTCGTGTCTCCATACCTTTTGTTTCTGGGCACGGCGTTGCCATGTTCTGCCAATGCGGTAGAGCTTATGATACTTCTTGATGTTATGAAAACTTTTTAATTGCATTATATTCTTTTGCCTAATTGGTCGATAATGGAATTTTTCCATGTTACGAAATCGCCTTGTTCAATATGTTGACGGGCATCAGTTACAAGACGAAGATAGAATGCTAGGTTATGGATACTTGCAATCTGCATAGCCAAAAGTTCCTGTGCTTTAAAGAGGTGATGCAGATAAGCCTTTGTATAAACCAAGTCGGTTTCGCATCCATCTGGGTCGATAGGCGAGAAGTCCTTTTCCCATTTTTTATTGCGCATGTTCATCGTACCATTATAGGTGAAGAGCATCGCATTACGTCCGTTACGTGTAGGCATTACGCAGTCGAACATATCAACACCTCGTTCTATTGCTTCTAGAATATTCTGAGGAGTACCTACACCCATTAAATATCGAGGTTTGTCTTTAGGGAGAATCTCGTTTACAACCTCTATCATCTCATACATTACCTCAGTAGGCTCACCCACAGCCAATCCGCCAATAGCATTTCCGTCAGCACCTTTGTCTGCGATGAATTTGGCAGCTTCTCTTCTCAGGTCTTTGTATGTACATCCCTGTACGATAGGGAATAAACTCTGTTTGTATCCGTAAAGAGGTTCTGTTTCGTTGAATCTCTTGATACATCTGTCGAGCCAGCGCTGCGTCATGCCCAGACTCTTCTTAGCATATTGATAGTCACTCTGTCCAGGAGGACATTCATCAAAGGCCATCATGATGTCAGCACCGATGATTCTCTCTGTATCCATTACATTCTCAGGAGTAAAGAAATGTTTACTTCCATCGATATGTGAACGGAATTCGCATCCTTCTTCCTTTAGTTTTCTGATACCAGTTAAAGAAAATACCTGAAAACCACCAGAGTCCGTGAGGATAGGACGTTCCCATCCGTTGAAACCATGCAGACCGCCTGCTGCTTTCAGAGTGTCGAGTCCTGGGCGGAGATACAGATGATAAGTGTTTCCGAGAATAATCTGAGCTTTAACCTGTTCTCGTAACTCTCTGAAATGTACACCCTTTACACTTCCGCAAGTGCCCACAGGCATAAAGATCGGAGTCTTTATCTGTCCGTGGTCTGTTGTGATGATACCTGTGCGGGCATCGCTAGCATTGTCTGTATGTTGTAATTCGAATTTCATTATTCTTTTTTCTCGTTTTTTTCTTCAGGAATAGTATATTTAACGGGATTGTCTACCAGTTCGTCTGTCAAGGCAAAGTTCCAGACATCCTTCACATTCTTCACGTAATGGAAGGTAACTCCCTTCAAATATTTCTCAGGAATCTCTTCTATATCCTTTCTATTTTCCTCGCAGAGCATGATGTCTGTGATTCCGGCACGTTTTGCAGCTAGAATTTTTTCTTTGATACCACCGACAGGAAGAACCTTTCCGCGAAGTGTGATTTCGCCTGTCATAGCAGTATTCTTGCGAACCTTGCGTTGTGTGAGGGCAGACGCAATAGATGTTGCGATAGTAATACCTGCTGATGGACCGTCTTTAGGAGTGGCACCTTCTGGGACATGGATATGAATATTGTAGTTCTCGAATATGCGATAGTCTATGCCCAGATTTTCTGCATGTGCTTTTACGTATTGCAAAGCAATCATGGCACTTTCCTTCATCACATCACCCAAGTTTCCTGTAAGTGTTAGATGGCCACCTTTAGCCATATTCAAAGAAGTTTCGATGAATAAGATCTCTCCACCAACACTTGTCCATGCCAATCCTGTTACAACACCGGCATAATCATTACCTTGATAGATGTCACGATAGTATGGAGGCTTACCGAGTAAGTCCTCTATCATCTTTGGTGTTATGTCGGTATCTGTCAGTTCGTCATTTAGAGCCTTCTTATAAGCAAGTTTGCGTAAAGCCTTGCTGATTTGTTTGTCGAGAGAACGTACACCACTTTCTCTGGTATAACTTTCCACGATTTTCTCCAAAGCACCCTTACTGAACTTTACTTTTGGGTCATTTCCGTTAAGACCAGTATTCTCTAATTCCTTAGGGACAAGATGTCGTTTGGCAATCTCCACCTTTTCCTCTGTGATATATCCAGATACCTCAATAATTTCCATACGGTCAAGTAATGGGGTAGGAATTGTGCTCAGATCATTTGCCGTCGCGATGAAGAGAACCTTTGATAAGTCATAATCAGCATCGAGATAATTATCGTGGAAGGTCGTGTTCTGCTCAGGGTCAAGTACCTCAAGCAAAGCTGATGCAGGATCACCGTTTACGGTGTTCTGTGTCACCTTGTCGATCTCGTCAAGAATGAATACAGGGTTACTACTTCCAACCTTCTGGATGTTTTTGATGATTCGTCCCGGCATCGCACCGATATATGTACGTCGATGACCGCGGATCTCTGATTCATCATGCAGACCGCCGAGACTCACGCGCACATATTTACGTTTCATAGCAGCGGCAATACTCTTTCCGAGTGAAGTCTTACCAACTCCAGGAGGGCCATACAGACAGAGTATCGGACTCTTCATATCACCTTTCAATGATAGTACAGCCATATATTCCAAGATACGCTCCTTTACCTTTTCCATGCCGTAGTGGTCTTTGTCAAGAATTCGTTTAGCACGTTTTAAGTCAAGGTCATCGTCAGTATATATACCCCAAGGCAAATTCACCAATGTCTGCAGATAAGTGAATTGTACATTATATTCAGGGTTTTGAGGATTCAAATTATCCAATTTGGCTAATTCTCGATCGAATAGATTCTGGATATCATTGTTCCATTTCTTTTCACTGGCGAGTTTCAATAGTTCCTTTCGGTCTGGATTACCTTCGAAACCTCCTAACTCTTCCTTAATGTTCTTCATCTGTTGCTGCAAGAAGTAGTCCTTCTGCTGCTTATCAAGATCCTGATGCGTTTTCTCGTTGATACGCATCTTGATGAGGTTGTATTGTTGTTCTCTATCAAATACCTGTAATAGTTGATAGGTACGACTTGTCACAGACTCTTTGCAAAGGAAGTCGTATTTGTCTTTATCTGGGAATGGGAAGTTCGCGCAGATAAAGTTTATCATCATCGTAGGGTTTTTGATGTTGTTGATTGCCATCATGATCTCATTTGGCAATTCAGAACTTGCTCTAATGTATCTTTCGGCAGCATCTTTTGCAGTTTTGATAAGCAATTTCGTTTCTTCGCTGTCCACGTCCTCGAGAAGTTTCTCCTCCAAAGGGGTAACATTTCCTCTGTAGAAAGGTTTCTTCTTAGTGATTTGGTCTAAGCGACATTTACCCTCAGCCTGGACGATAGCTGTTAGATTATTACCACTTCCGTCCATGTCTACCACTCTTATCAGTTTGGCAAACACACCTACAGGATATAAATCATCTGCAGTAGGATTGTCTACAGATTCATCTTTTTGCGCGAAAATGCAAAATACGTCATCGTATTTTTTCTCTAGGTGTCTGATAACTCTAATACTTGCCTTGCGACCAATCATGATAGGTATTACCACACTAGGGAATGCCATTAGTGTTCGAGTACACAGGATAGGGTAGTCTCCAGCTTCGTATTTGTTCATGAGAATATTTGGATCGTCGTTAAAATCGGCAATCATTTCAAAACCGTTTTGCTTATTCATTGAATAAATTCAAAATTTTATTTAGGGTGCAAAGATACGCAAATTTATTTTGATTATCGCATGTATCTTTAATTATTTTATAATATTCATTGTTTTTTGTCGTTTATTAGGTATATGAGTAATAGCTTTTTTTCTTTTCGCCAATTTTCGATTTCTCAAGATCGTTGTGCAATGAAGGTGGGTACAGATGGTGTGCTGTTGGGCGCTTGGGCTCCTGGCGGGCAGCGTATTCTTGATGTGGGTACAGGAACTTCGCTTATAGCTCTGATGATGGCTCAGCGTTTCCCGACATCTCATGTCGTTGGAATTGATATCGACGAAGAATCGTGTTCGCAGGCTATTGAAAATGTTAATAATTCTTCTTTCTCTGATAGGGTAGATGTCGTGAAGTCGAGTCTGCAACAATTCTTTGTAGAAGAACCTTTTGATGCGATAGTTTCCAATCCTCCGTATTTTGTCAATTCTTTGAAGAATCCAGATGTTCGTCGTACACTTGCTCGGCATACGGATAGTCTGTCATTCGAGGATTTGTTTCGTGGGGTAGATAGATTGCTCTCTGAATATGGCGTATTTTCGGTAATTATACCTACTGATGCTCTTGAACAAATATTGATAAATGCTTGTCGCTTTGACTTTTATTTGTCACATCGAGTAGCTGTAAAGACTGTAGAGAGGAAATCACCTAAACGGTATTTACTTAGTTTTCGTCGACAACCATTTGAACATGTTGCTGAAGAGATAAAAGTAATGACCGATTCCGATGGAAATCGGTCGCTCTGGTTTGATGCCCTTACGCGAGATTTCTATCTGTAAATCTTCGATTTTGAGTAAAATGAAATTCTCTTTTATAGGTTCAGTTTGCGCTGAATAGCACGACTTAAAACCTCTATTCTTTTTCCAGATTTGTTAATATCTTTCTTGAGGTCACATCTGATACCATGTATCTGGTTGAAGAATTCAGTGAAGGCAGTCTGTACCACGTTAGGCTGTCGTTTGTTCTTGTTTGCGTGAGGATTCACGATAATTTTAATGCCTTTCTCATGCAATTTTACATCAATGTCCTTACCAGTCATTACAGGGTCTCCATCGTAATGAATAACACCCGGTTTGCTGCGATGAATATGTAATTCTTTACAAGTGAAAGTCTTAATTCTGGAATTCTTATTTAGGGTCTTGTTGAACATATCGAAACTCACCTGTGGTGCTTCCAATACGTCGAAAGGCTCCATGATAATCACATCCATCACCCCGTCACTCATCGAAGCTTGTGGTGCAATATATGCATTATTGCCATATTGCGAAGCGTTAGCGATACTGATCAAGAAAGCCTCGTATCTTTTTGTACCGGTTTCATCTTCAATGGTGTAAGTCTCAGGTTTGTATTTTAAACCTTCCCTTAGAACGTTTTCGACATAGGTAATAGGACCACGTTTTCCGGATTCCGCAAATTTCATGCTGACGAAAGCATCAAATCCCATGCCGCAAGTACAGAAGAATGGAAAATTATTGATTACTCCGAAATCCAAATCGTGAATTTCGCATTCGTTAATAATCTGAATGCTTTTCTTGATGTTGATAGGGAGCATCAGATGGCGTGCGAGCCCATTACCAGAACCACAAGGGATAATGCCCAAAGCCGTGTTTGAATGTACAATAGCTTTGGCAACCTCGTTCACGGTACCGTCTCCACCTACAGCAACTACGATGTCAATATTATTCCTCATTGCATCTTGAGCAATCTCAGTAGCGTGACCAGCGCGTTCTGTATATTTTATTTCATAGTCGAACTTATCGTGATCGAGAGTATGTTTGATAATTTCAGGGATGCCAGCCTTGCTGATAGTTCCTGAAATAGGGTTCATGATGAAAATAATGCGCTTTTTATCCATCTTATAAAGTTTTGTGTTGCAAAATTACATAATTCTGTCGAGAAAACATCTTTAAAAGCATTAAAAAATACTCACGAAGTAACTTTCTTTTGAAAAAATGAATATTATTATCTAAATTTTTGTATCTTTGCACGCTGTAAGCAAAAATGAAATAAACAAAAGTACACCTATTAATAATGGGACAGTTACAAGAAAGATACAAAAATTATCGTGAGCCTCAGAAATATATGGAGGCTGGCGTTTACCCTTATTTTAGAGCCATTACTAGCAAACAAGGCCCTGAGGTAACAATGGGAGATCATAGTGTTTTGATGTTTGGTAGTAATGCTTATACTGGTCTTACAGGTGATGATCGTATCATTGAGGCTGGTAAGAAAGCTCTTGAGAAGTATGGTTCTGGTTGTGCCGGAAGCCGTTTCTTGAATGGTACACTTGACATCCATGTTCAGTTGGAGAAAGAGTTAGCCGAGTTTGAACACAAAGATGACGCGCTTTGCTTCTCTACAGGTTTTACCGTTAACTCTGGTGTTATCCCAGCAGTTGTTGGTCGTGGTGATTATTTGATATGTGATGATCGTGACCATGCTTCTATCGTTGACGGTCGTCGTTTGAGTTTCGCCACTCAGCTTCATTACAAGCATAATGATATGGCAGATCTTGAGCGTGTGCTCCAGAAGTTACCACATGAGGCAGTTAAACTTATCGTTGTTGATGGTGTGTTCTCTATGGAGGGTGACTTAGCTAAGTTGCCAGAGATTGTAGAACTTAAGCACAAGTATAACTGCTCTATCATGGTTGATGAGGCTCATGGTCTTGGTGTATTTGGTAAGCAGGGTCGTGGCGTATGTGACCATTTCGGTCTTTCTGATGAAGTTGACCTTATCATGGGTACCTTCTCTAAGAGTTTGGCATCTATCGGTGGTTTTATCGCATCAGATAAAGATACAATCAATTATCTTCGTCATACCAGTCGTACCTATATCTTCTCGGCTTCAGACACTCCAGCAGCAACAGCTTCAGCACTTGAGGCTCTTCATATCATTCAGAACGAGCCAGAGCGAATCCAGCATCTTTGGGATGTTACCAATTATGCATTGAAGCGTTTCAAGGAGGAAGGTTTTGAGATTGGTGACACAGAGAGTCCTATTATTCCTCTCTATGTTCATGATGTAGAAAAGACATTTAAGATCACCGCATTGGCTTACGAGGCTGGTGTATTCATCAATCCAGTAATTCCTCCAGCATGTGCTCCTCAGGATACACTCGTTCGTTTTGCCCTTATGGCTTCTCATAATCAGGAGCAGGTTGAGCGTGGTGTACAGATTCTTAAGAAGATCTTTGTTGAACAAGGTGTTATTAAGTAATTGATTAGTTTTTTATATCTCTATATAGTAAATAGGTTGCAATTGGTGTTGCAACCTATTTTTTTTGATATTAGATGAACCTAGAGATGGATTGTTTATGGCATTTTTAGAAGAAAAGATATTTTTATTAAAAAAAGTCCATTGAAAGTTTGGTGGAATGAATAATTTATATTACCTTTGCACTCGCAATTCAGAAATGAAGCTTATTTAATAAGCTAGTTTCGGGGTGTAGCGCAGTCCGGTAGCGCTCCTGGTTTGGGACCAGGTGGTCGCAGGTTCGAATCCTGTCGCCCCGACATTATTCTGAAAGAAATCTCCTTATAGTTCGGGGTGTAGCGCAGTCCGGTAGCGCTCCTGGTTTGGGACCAGGTGGTCGCAGGTTCGAATCCTGTCGCCCCGACAAGAAAAGAAGTTAGAATTATTTCTAACTTCTTTTTTTTATGTATAAAGTTTCTTGCATTTTAATTTATACGTGAATTCAAACAAGCAAATGCATATTCCCCGAACAGTTCCCGAAGGCATCCCGAGGGGATCCCGAAGAAAATATTTTATAATCTTTAAACTTTATCCAGAAACTGTTAAAAGAAAAAGTGTGCAGTTTTATGTTCCATCTAGAACGAAAGAGAGCCTTTTAAGTCCTCAAAATACAATTAAAATCTTCTCAATAAGTTGATTTCCCGAATGCAGTTAACTTCATCGGCTTACGAAGTTAACTTCGTAAGCTCACGCGAATAAGTATGTTGGCCTATGTAGTTAACTGAATAAACCTATATTTCCAGTATATTCTAATGGTAAAAATAGATGCCTTGGAACAACTATCTGATAATCAGAAGGTTATGATTTTCCTATAATTTCAATATTCATAGCCCATCCAACTATTAAAGCTAAATTCACGAATTATGAGCATCTTTTAACGATGGAAAATTAAATAATGAAAGGTTTGTTAAACTTTAGTGCGTCCCAAGAAACTATTTAAATATGTTGGCACTTTCATCGGTACTCTGATACTTTTGAATTTTTAACAATTTATTTCTTCTATCCAATTCGTTTTATATTTATATTTGCGAAAATAACATCTTATAACTATAAGAAATTCCGAAAAGGAACAAATATATCTTAAAACAACGATAAATGGGAAGTATTAGACATCTATTAATGAAAATAGTGCGACGCTTCATGATTCTTTGCCTTTTGATGACTATAACAGAACAAGCGTCAGCCTATACCTTTGTAACCTCTCTCGACGATGTTGAAACGGGTTATTATCGTGTTTACTCTCAAGCCTACGATATGACGATGGCGATGAGCGAGGCAACGATGCCACATAATGTATTCTGTGATACACCTGATGCAAGTAAATATATTCAGGTGTGGAAAATTACAGTCAGTAACCCTACTGCTACAACCAAGGACATTACATTGGAAAATGCGGTTACAGGACTGAAAATTAATCGCTCGTCGGGTAATTTCCATACTCATGAAAATGCAATGCTCTTTTTACTCGAGTTTACAGAGGATGGTTTTACGATAGCTGTGAAAGCAGATCCTAAAAATGGCTTGCATCACCAGCAATCGGGTCATGACGTGGTAAGTTATGGGAAGGGAGCCGCAGCATCGAAATGGCAACTGGAGAAGGTAACTGTCGAAGACGAAGAGTTAGCTGCTCAACGTGCAAAATATGAGAAATTCAATGATATCGTAAATCGGAAAGCTACTATAACTACCGCATTGAGTAAGTATTTTACCGATGGAAGTTGCTCGGAACTTCAAGATACATATAAGAGTTATACAGATAGTCAACTGCAAGATGCCATGGCCACAGACAATATTCCGCAAATTTGTATTGACATGGCAATGAAGGTAAAGAACAATAGTTGGGCAGTATATCAGGATGGTTGGAGCATCAACGAGAAAAGTTTTCGCATTGCCAACTATAAACCGATGAGTAACAGTGGTATTTGGAGGAATCTGATAGGGGCGGGATATGCCTTGGCACCCAACTCTGATCCTACAGGTATTGCTGTACATGCTAATGATATTCTTTCTATCTATGTGGGTGGCGATATTCCTGCGACAGCTACTTTGGCTTTACGAGATGTGGAACATTATAGTGGTTCGGGTGATGGTTATCCCCTTGTTGAAGGATTAAACGTTATTGAAGTTCAAAAATCCGGACTCCTCTTTATAGACTATGAGGTTGATAATACCACAGGAGGAAAGGCTCCTTTTACCTTACTTAGCAGCTATCCGGACCTTAATATTCATATCGAGGGAGGTTCTGTGAATGGCTGCTTTGATATTACCCGTGGTCATACCAATGCCGACTGGGCTATCATGAAAGAAGTTCTCTTCAAGGAATATGATTATTTGCAACTCCGCAGTAACAAGCTGTTGTTTAATATGAATAAAAAACAGGTTATCGCAGCTTGTCCGGAGAAAATGGTAGGTGTGCTTGGCTCTTGGGATGATATAATCAATATGGAGCACGAAGTGATGGGACTTAGTGAGTTTGAAGGCTTCTTTAATACGCCACTTATGGCAGTCTCGATATCAGGAGGTTATATGTATGCATCAAGTTTTGGTACATATTATAACGAAAGCACCATCTCTACGGTCATGAACTATGATAACTTATTTAATGGTGGTGCTCTATGGGGACCAGCTCATGAGAATGGACATATCCATCAGAAGATCTTTAATATGATAGGTCAGTCTGAGGTATCAAACAACCTTTTCTCTAATGTGGCGATTTTTCTAAATGGTCATCATACCAGTAGGGCAGAGTATATCTCTAATACCTTCCAGAATATGGCAGAGGGGAAGTACTGGCTTTATCGAGGTATTTGGGAACGTACCCATCTCTATTTCCAGCTCTATCAGTTCTTCCATGTTCAAGGTTACATGTCAGATTTTTATCCGAAGCTTTTCCAAGCTTTGCGTGAAGATCCGATGCAATATATCCAGAATCGGTTTGTCGATGCCACGGAAGACTATCTGAAGTTTTATAAGAAAGCCTGTGAGGTGAGCGGTTACGACCTTACCGAATTGTTCCAAGCTTATGGATTCTTCATTATCCCTGCAGACGGAAGTGAACGCTATGGTGAGTTTACTGTGAATAATGAAACCCAAACAGCCTTCCATGTTACCGACTATGGTGAGTTTTATATCCGGATAACTCAGGAGATGATAAATAACGCTATAGCATACGTTAAGTCAAAGAACTTGAAGAAGTGTAATGCTGTATTTATAGAAGACCGAGTGACTGCCCCTGATGCTTCATATCCGGGCGTCGCTTCAGGAGAAAAGAAAACGGAACTGGGTGGCTATGCTATTGGTAAAGGCGACGTGGGGCAGTATACCGACTTCCGTAGTGATGTAGCAGCACAGGGCTATTCTGCATCTTACACAGCAAATGCCAATGGTGGTCTCGATGTGTTCATCAATACTCAGAATGCATCAGGAGCTGTTGGCTTCAAGGTGTATGATGCCAATGATAATTTGGTCTATCTTTCTAATACCTATACGTTTACTGTTCCTGCTGTTGTCTATGATAAGATTAAAGGTACGGATTTCAAGATTGTGGCAGCCGGTGCTGACGGAAACGATCTGCAGATGGAAGCTGATAATCATTTCATAGAATGGGTGGTAAAAGACAAGGCCTCAGGCAATGTTATCAAAAGGTATGCCCAAACGGTTTTTGTAAATCAGTTAATTATCGATTATCCAGATGAAATCAAGAAGGCTTTTGTCAATCTTCCGGAATTTCAGAGTTTCACCTATACAGAACCAGTAATCAAGAATATTGAAGCAGACATCGTTACGCCGTTCCTGGTTTCCGATGACCACACCGGTCGGTATTATTATATTAAGGTGCGCAATGGATATCTTGCTCAGAATATGGTGGAAGGTGTCTCCGTACCAACACTTACCGTTACAAAGGTTGATGCAGATAATTATCGCTGGGCTTTCTATGGAAATCCGTACGATGGCTATCGCATTCGTAATCTTGCTACAGGGCAGTGGTTATATGCGGGTAATAACTTTGGCAATGGAGTGGTACCACAGTTGGATTCTCAGAACTCAACCGATTGGGTAATCAATTATTTTAATAACGATATTTCTAATAGTCCACAATTCCAATTAGCGGTGCCTGGTAGAAATACCTATCTCAATGACTATGGCGGAAAAGGCACGAAGATAGCCTATTATGGCAATAGTTCTACAATTTCGGTAGAGGCATCAACGGTTCTAGAGATGCCAGTTGTTGACATCAATGTAGATAGTCATCTCGCATCTTTCAGTTATCCGCGAGCACTTGTGGTCCCTGATGATGTCAACATCTTTATTGCTACTCAAGCTAACGATAATAGCGTGCAGTTACTATTGCTCGAGACTAAGGTGATTCCTGCAGGGACGGGCGTTCTTCTTTATAGTACGGAGACTGGAGAGAAGCCACTCGTATTGGGCGCTCTTGTCGATACAGAAGTGACAGATATGTATGATGCAAACTTGTTCAAGGGTACTTCCGATGTACCATTTACGGTGACGGCAGCTCAGAATATCTATGCACTCTATGCAGGTAAGCAAGCCTTTGCCAAGGTGAAGACGGGAGTAACGATACCAAAACAGAAGGCTTATCTCGAAGTAACCACGGAACAAGCTGCTAAGATGTTGAATCTCAATTTTGGAGGCACCTCTACAGGTATAATCAAAATAAATGCAGAAAATAAGGATGATACTCTCGATAGTCCTTTCTATAATGTAAATGGTCAGCGCGTATCTCGCTATTATAAAGGTGTAGTGATTAGAAAAGGCAAAAAAATAATACAGCGATGAAACGAAAGTATATAATACCAACTATTCGTGTACACCATATAGGGTCGTCAACGAGTATTCTGGCAGCTTCCAACTTTGATGGGAATAAAGAAACCCCACAAAATATTGATAATCTGTTGGATGAGATAGAAGACGAAACTCAGGTAGGTTAAAAGGCATTCTAATCCTTTTTCATCCAGTATCGGCGCTCGTCTTCGTCCATCTTTTCTATAGCATAACGTAAAGTTGTTCGGGACATCTCGTGTATATGTTGGCGCAGAAAGTCGCGCAGTAGGTCGAGACTGACCCGCTTGCCCATCTCGCGGAGCATCCAGCCTACTGCCTTTTGCATCAAATCATGAGGATGGTGAAGGTGAATCTCTGCATAGCGCAAACACCATGAAGGATCGCCCTGTTGCGATGTCTTCCACGAGCATACCATACTTATGCGTTGGCACCATAGGTTGTCACTGAAGGCCAAACGGTCGACGAGTTTAATCTTATCGCCTAGATGTGTGGGGAGTAGAAGCCAGTTACCGAGGATTTTTGGTGCAGAGAGGTCAACAAGGTCCCAGTTGTTGGCTTGTTTCGCATAGCGCAAATATAGTTGCAATAAGCTATCGCGCTGATGAATGGCATCTTCATCGGATGCCAGACGTGTTGTAGAAAGAAACTCAAAACGCCATACGAGGATGAGAAATCCACAGAGCCTGACTTCGTGCCATTTGGAAAGTAGTAGCTCGGGTACTTCAGAGAGTGGAAAATCACGCGCCACACTTTTTACGACGCTACGTGTCTGAGGTACTTTGATGCCAAGAAATTCGTCGCCTTCACCATATTGGCCAGGAGCGGTTTTGAAGAATCCCATGAGAACCTTGCGCTGTTTGTCGTTACGCATCTGTTCCATTTGTAGTATGATGTCTTGAGCTGTTTTCATATTAATTGCAAAGATACAAAAATCTTGTAAGTAGTCAAGAAATAGTGATTTTTTTTGTAACTTTGCATCCAAATCATTTTGTGACATATAAAGACATTATTATGCAGCGATACTTCATCACCTTTGCCTATGACGGCACCTCTTATCATGGTTGGCAACGACAGCCTAATGGCATCTCGGTACAGGAGGTGCTGGAGAAAACCCTGTCGACAATCTTGAGGCGGAATATCGAAGTCGTGGGTGCTGGTCGAACTGATGCTGGAGTACATGCACGTACGATGGTGGCTCATTTTGATTGGGATGATGTCCAGAGGGAAGGACAAAAAACTTCTGCTTTGGATACAAAGCAACTGGTGTATCGTATGAATCGTATGCTGCCTAAGGATGTGTCGGTGAGTCGGGTAGAACCTGTGGGTGAGGATATGCACGCACGATTCTCTGCCAAATGGCGCACCTATCATTATTATGTGCATACAAGAAAAGACCCATTCCTCCGCCATTATTCTTTGGAAACTCATTATGACCTCGATTTTGATCTGATGAATCAGGCTGGTGAGATGATGAAGAATCATAAAGATTTTGCGGCCTTCTGCAAGGCGGGAGCTGATAATAAAACAACGCTTTGTGATTTGAAGGAATGTAGATGGGAGAAGACGGGTGATGCACAATATATGCTTGTGATAACGGCTAATAGATTCTTGAGAAATATGGTAAGAGCTGTTGTAGGCACGATGTTTTTAATAGGTAGACACAAAATGACACTTGAAGAATTTGAAAAGGTGCTGAACGAGGGTACGCGCAGTGATGCCGGTGAGAGCATGCCTGGCAATGCGCTCTTTCTCTGGGATATTATTTATTGAATATGTGGTTAATATTAGCTTTTGTCTCAGCGACGTTGCTGGGATTCTATGATGCCTTCAAGAAGAAGGCTTTGCAGGGTAATGCAGTGATAACGGTGCTCTTTCTGAACACACTTTTCTCTACATTGATTTTTATGCCTCTCATTGGTCTGTCGTATTTCACTCATGTGCTGGACGGAAGTGTCTTTCTTGTGGGTAACAATGGGTGGGCTACTCATCAATACATTATTCTAAAAAGTCTTATCGTACTTTCAAGTTGGGTGTTCGGCTATTTTGCTATGAAGCATCTTCCTCTTACCATTGTGGGGCCAATCAATGCTACTCGACCAGTGATGACACTTGTAGGAGCTATGCTCGTATTTGGAGAGCGGCTCAATGTGTATCAGTGGATTGGTGTACTGCTAGCTATTATCTCTTTTGCCATGCTGAGTCGCAGTGGGCGCAAAGAAGGTATCGATTTTAAACACAATCGATGGATATTCTTTCTGGTGTTGGCAGCCATGTTGGGTGCTGTGAGTGGACTATACGACAAGTTCCTGATGGCACCAGTGGAGAATGGTGGAGTAGGGCTCGACCGTATGGAGGTGCAGAGCTGGTATAATTTCTATCAGATGTTGATGATGGGCACTGTCCTGTTTATCGCATGGAAAAAACCTTTTGCGAAATTCCGTGGTGGAAAGCCATTATTTCCACAGAGCGCCTTCCATTGGGATTGGGCTATTATTTTCATCTCCTTATTTTTGAGCGCAGCTGACTTTGTGTATTTTTATGCGCTGAGTCTGCCGGGTGCAATGATTTCTATTGTGAGCATGATCCGTCGTGGGTCTGTTATCGTAAGTTTCCTATTTGGTGCGGCTGTCTTCCATGAAAAGAACTTGAAGGCTAAGATGATAGATCTTGCTCTTGTATTGCTAGGAATGGTATTTTTATACATCGGCTCGCATTAATGTGTAAGATAATTGATATTTTTCTTTGCAAATTGATAATAATATTGTAAATTTGCGACCGAATGTGAAACAATAAGCTACAAAGCTATGCAGAATATTTTTAAAGGCCTGGGTATTGCCTTAATTACTCCCTTTACTGAAAATGGTGAAGTTGACTACCAGTCGCTAAAGAAACTTGTAGAGTACCAAATAGAGAATGGTGCCGACTTCCTTTGTATCCTTGCCACAACGGGTGAGGCTCCTTGTTTGACTCGTGAGGAAAAGAATAAAATTACAACGCTCGTGAAAGAGGTTAATAGGGGTCGTGTGAAGATTCTGAAGTATTGTGGCGGTAATAACACCCGTGCGGTAGTGGAAGAAATCCAAACTACTGACTGGACTGGTATCGACGGTATCTTAAGTATCTGTCCTTACTATAATAAACCTTCGCAGGAAGGCTTATATCAGCATTTTAAGGCAATAGCAGAAGCTAGTCCTCTTCCTGTCGTTTTATATAATGTTCCAGGACGTACCGGTGTCAATATGAAAGCAGAGACAACCTGCCGATTGGCTCGTGATTTCAAGAATATTGTAGCCGTGAAAGAGGCTTCTGGCTCACTTGAACAGGTCGATGAGATTATTAAGAATAAACCAGATAACTTTGATGTAATCAGTGGCGATGATGCTTTAACATTCTCGATGGTGGCAAGTGGCGCAGCTGGTGTTATCTCTGTGATAGGTAATGCGCTTCCTAAGGAATTCAGTCGTATGATCCGGTTGGAATTTAATGGTGAATATGAACCTGCACGTAAGATACACCACATGTTTACTGAATTGTATAGTCTACTCTTTGTGGATGGTAATCCTGCTGGATGCAAGGCTTTGCTCAATGATATGGGATTCATCAATAATGTGTTAAGACTTCCTCTTGTGCCTACTACTATCAAAACTAAGGAGCGCATGGGCGAAATCCTAAAGGAATTGAGAATTTAATCAGAATATGGCTGAGGATAGAAAAGTAATACACGAAATCACGCCGTTGATGGGTAAGGATGTGCTTTACATCGCCGATCGACATAAAAAGGAGTTTACCTATCCTATACATAACCACGAGGTATATGAACTAAATTTCGTGGAGAATGCTGCTGGTGTTCGCCGTATTGTAGGTGATTCGCAAGAGGTGATAGGTGAATTCGATCTTGTATTGATTACATCACCTGATCTGGAACATGTGTGGGAGCAATATCAATGTACCAGCGAAGATATTCGTGAAATTACTATTCAGTTTGATTTCTCATTAGGTGATGACACTCTCTTTGGAAGAAATCCGTATGCCTCAATAACGCGCATGATGAAGAGGGCGCGCAAAGGACTGAAATTTCCGATGAAAGCCATTATGAAGGTGTATGAGAAACTAGATACACTGAGTAATGTGAAAGATGGATTCTATGCTGTACAACAGTTTATGTCGATTCTCTATGAATTATCTCGTACTGAGGGCGCTCAGACTCTTGCTACAAGTAGTTATGCTAAAGTGATGGTGGAGGATGATTCGCGTAGAGTGCTGAAAGTGAAGAACTTTATAGCGCAGAACTACATGGAAGATTTAAGGTTGCCAGACTTAGCATCGATGGCGGGAATGAGTCCATCAGCTTTCAGTAGATTCTTCAAGTTGCATACGGGTAGAAATCTAAGTGAATATATTATTGATATTCGTTTGGGCTATGCTTCGCGTATGCTTGTCGATACAGCGAAAAGTATCTCAGAGATCAGTTTTTGTTGTGGTTTCAATAACCTGAGCAACTTTAACCGTATCTTTAAGAAAAAGAAAAATTGCTCGCCTAGTGAGTTCCGTGAGAACTATCACAAGACGAGAATTATCGTATAATCATTTTAAAGCGTTATTTCGCCTACTAGCGATTTCGACATCATCGTACGAATGATGTGGGGATCGCTATATTTGCCTTGTAGGTACATCAGTTTAGTGACTGCAGCTTCTACGGTACTATCATATCCACTAATGACGCCAGCACTCTGTAAATGATAACCTGTGTCGTAACGGGTCATGGCAACCTTGCCACTGATGCACTGTGAAATGTTGACGATAGTAACGCCGCGGTCAACAGCACTGCGAAGGCATTTAAGCATCCAAGCCTTCTGAGGTGCATTGCCACTACCAAAACTTCGCATGACGATACCACGAAGTTCTGGTACCTCAACAATGTTATGTACAATATGCTCACTGATGCCAGGAAAGAGAGAAAAAACGATGACGTTATTGTCCATTGCATAATGAGGCTCAAGGAATCGACTGTAATCGGGCTTCAAAATGTGATGATCGTGGAAATTGAAGTTAACACCAGCATCGCAAAGGTGTGCATAATTGAAAGAATCGAAAGCGTTAAATCCATCTGCGGCAATTTTGGTAGAACGGTTACCGCGTAATAGGTGACCGTTAAAGTAAATGCATACTTCAGGAATACGTGGATAACCTTCTGGTTTATAACAAGATGCCAACTCTATACTTGTAAGTACATTCTCCTTTCCGTCTGTGCGAAGTTGGCCCATAGGAAGTTGAGAACCTGTAAGAATAACCGGCTTTGTGAGATTGCCGAGCATGAAGCTAAGTGCTGAAGCGGTATATGCCATCGTGTCTGTACCGTGGAGAATAACAAAGCCATCATATTCGTCATATCGTTCTGCCACAATGCGTACTAACTGAGCCCACATTCTTGGTGACATGTCACTGGAATCAATAGGTGGAGTGAATTGGTACACATCAATGTTCGTGTCAACATACTTCATCTCAGGCATTGATTCGCTAAGATGATTGAAGTCGAGCGGTTCAAGTGCTCCTGTGAGCGGGTTCCGCCCCATACCAATTGTACCACCTGTGTAGATTAACAGTACCTTATTGGTTCTTTTCATTTCTTAATCCTTTTGTAAAATTATAGTGCAAATATAGTTTAAAAACTTCGCATTTCCAAATAATTGGTGTATATTTGCATTCAGTAATCTACTGAGTTGCAAAATCAAAACATAAAAAACATAAAATATAATACAATGAAACAATTTATGGATGAAAACTTCCTGCTTGAGACCGAAACAGCGCAGGAGCTTTTCCACAATCATGCGGCAAAGATGCCTATTATCGATTATCATTGTCATTTGGATCCACAGATGGTAGCAGAAGATCATCAGTTTAAAAGCATTACTGAACTTTGGCTTGGTGGTGATCATTATAAATGGCGTGCAATGCGTACTAATGGCGTAGCTGAAAAGTATTGTACAGGAGATGCTTCTGATTGGGAGAAATTTGAGAAGTGGGCAGAGACTATGCCGTATACTTTTCGTAATCCATTGTATCATTGGTCACATCTGGAACTGAAGACAGCTTTTGGGATTGATAAACAGTTGAGTCCTGCTACCGCTCGTGAAATATATGATGAGTGTAATGAGAAATTAAAGAAACCGGAGTTTAGTGCTCGTGGACTGATGCGTCATTATAATGTGGAGTGTGTCTGTACGACAGATGATCCTATAGATGACTTAAAATGGCATAAGAAGACTCGCGAGAGTGGCTTTGAAATCAAAATGCTCCCTGCATGGCGTCCTGATAAGGCGATGAATATAGAAAAAAGTGACTTTGCTGATTATATGAAGAAACTTAGTGAGGTCAGTGGGATAGAGGTGAATTCTTTCAAGTGTATGGTGGATGCGCTGCAAAAACGCCATGATTTCTTTGCCGAGAATGGTTGCCGACTAAGTGATCATGGACTTGAAGAATTTTATGATGAGAAGTTCACTGATTCGCAGGTTGAAACAATCTTTGGTAAGGCTCTTCGCGGTCTGCAACTCTCACCATTGGAGATACGTCAGTATAAGCATGCGTTCTTGAAAGTGTGTGGTGAAATGGATGCTGATGCAGACTGGACACAACAATATCACTATGGTACCATTCGTGATAATAATACGTTGATGTATAATAAGTTAGGCGCTGATTTAGGCTTTGACTCAATTGGAGAGTTTAGCACAGCTAAGGCTATGAGCCATTTCCTTGATGAATTGAATTCAGAAGGTAAGTTGACCCGTACAATTCTGTATTGCTTGAATCCATGTGCTAATGAAGTTATTGCTACGATGCTCGGTAATTTCCAAGATGGTATTACGCCAGGCAAAATCCAGATGGGTTCTGGTTGGTGGTTTAATGATCAACTCGATGGAATGACCAAACAAATGAATGCCCTCTCAGTACTGGGCTTGTTGAGTCGTTTTGTTGGAATGCTTACAGATAGCCGCTCGTTCTTAAGTTATCCACGTCATGAGTATTTCCGTCGCTTGCTGTGTAACTTACTCGGTAACGATGTGGAAAAAGGACTGCTCCCTAATGATCAGGAGATTCTTGCTCGTATGGTAGAGGATATCTCATACAACAATGCACACAGATATTTCAAGTTTTATAAATAAATGCTCTAAACATTTGGTTATCCAAAAAAATAGTTTTACTTTTGCAAAGAATTAATGACTTTGTCATACTATATATAAAATATGTGTGGAATTGTAGGATATTTAGGACATAGAGACGCTTATCCAATTCTTATAAAAGGGTTGAAGCGACTTGAATATAGAGGTTATGATTCAGCCGGCGTTGCCTTAATTAATGACAACGGGGATATGAATATTTACAAAGCCAAAGGCAAGGTTGTAGATTTGGAAAATGTATGCTCTGATAAGAATATATCAGGATGTGTTGGTATTGCTCATACACGATGGGCTACTCATGGTGAGCCTTCTGCGATAAATGCACATCCTCATTATTCAGAATCCAAGAATCTTGCCATTATCCATAATGGCATTATTGAGAACTATGCTCAGATTAAGAAAAATCTAATAAGTAAGGGCGTACACTTTGTAAGTGAAACGGATACTGAAGTACTTGTTCAGCTTATTGAATATATTCAGGTACATAAGAAACTTGATTTGTTAACAAGTGTGCAGGTGGCTTTGCGTCAGGTGATTGGTGCATATGCTATTGCATTGCTTGACAAACGTAATCCTAATCAGATAATTGCAGCTCGTAAGGCTAGTCCATTGGTAATTGGTATTGGAGATAATGAATTCTTCCTCGGTTCTGATGCTAGTCCTATTATTGAGTATACAGATAAGGTTGTTTATCTTGATGATGAGAATATAGCTGTAATGCGTCTCGGTGAGGATTTGCAGGTTACAAATATCGATAATGTAAAGCTTAATCCAGATGTTCAGACTGTTGATATTGATCTTGGTCAGATAGAAAAGGGAGGCTTCCCTCATTTTATGCTTAAAGAGATCTTTGAACAGCCAGAGTGTTTAAGAAACTGTATGCGCGGTCGAATAAGTAAGAAAGGTGTTGTACTAAGCGCTATTACTGATCATCGTGAACAATTGGCAAATGCTAAGCGATTTATTATTGTAGCTTGTGGAACTAGTTGGCATGCAGGACTTATAGGAAAACAATTGTTGGAGACATTCTGTCGCATCCCTGTAGAGGTAGAGTATGCAAGTGAGTTCCGTTATCGTAATCCAGTGGTAGGACCTGATGATGTAGTGATTGCTATTTCTCAAAGTGGTGAGACTGCGGATACGTTGGCAGCTATTAAACTTGCTAAAGAAAAAGGAGCTTTCATTTATGGTATCTGTAATGCCATAGGTTCTAGTATTGCTCGTGCTACCGATACGGGTACTTATATCCATGTAGGCCCAGAAATTGGTGTTGCTTCAACAAAAGCTTTCACAGGACAAGTAACCGTATTATTACTCTTGTCGCTTGCATTGGCTAAAGAACGTCAAACAATTAGTTGTGAGGAATATAATAAGGTAGTTAAGTACCTTCTTAAAGTGCCTGAAGCAATGAAGGAAGTATTGAAGGTGAATAAAAGGGTCGCTGACTTGAGCCGGATTTTCACATATGCACATAACTTCTTATATTTGGGCCGTGGCTATAGTTATCCTGTAGCTTTGGAGGGTGCTCTTAAACTGAAAGAAATCAGTTATATACATGCGGAAGGTTATCCGGCCGCAGAAATGAAGCATGGTCCTATTGCTCTTATTGATTCGGATATGCCGGTTGTGGTTATTGCAACTCACAATGAGATGTATGAAAAGATATTGAGTAATATTCAGGAAATAAAAGCTCGTAAGGGTAAGGTTATTGCTATTGTAACTAAGGACGATGAAGTGATATCGAAAATAGCAGATGAAGTAATAGAACTTCCAGATACACTTGAATGTCTTGAGCCGTTGTTGGCGACAATACCGTTGCAATTGCTAGCTTATCATGTAGCTGTATGCAAAGGTAAGAATGTTGACCAGCCAAGAAATCTGGCCAAGTCTGTTACTGTAGAATGATATACGGGACACTACTTTATTGTGGTGTCCCTTTTCTATATAAATAGGGATTATATAATTATTAGATACAAGGGGAGATTGAATGGAACCAATACATGAAGACTGTGGTGTAGCACTCATCAGATTGTTGAAACCACTGGAGTACTATCAGCAGAAATATGGCACATGGATGTACGGGCTGAATAAACTTTATCTGATGATGGAGAAACAGCATAACCGTGGACAGGAGGGCGCAGGTATGGCTTGTGTAAAACTCAGTTCTGAACCGGGAAATGAATATATGTTTCGTGAACGTGCAGAAGGTAAAGATGCCATTACCGAGATATTTGGTAATGTTAATAAGAAGTTTAAGGATATAAAGTCCGAATTATTGTCAGATGCATCGTATGCTAAGGCTAATTTGCCTTTTGCCGGTGAACTCTACATGGGGCATTTGAGATATTCAACCACAGGAAAGAGTGGTCTTACCTATGTTCATCCTTTCCTCCGTAGAAATAACTGGAAAGCGAAAAATCTTTGTATGTGCGGAAACTTCAATATGACCAATGTAGATGAAGTTTTCAAACTACTGACAGAACAGGGGCAATGCCCTCGTATCTATAGTGATACATATATTATGCTCGAACTGATGGGACATAGATTGGACCGTGAGGTGGAGCGTAATTTCATTGCTGCCAAGGCTCTTGAACTGACAAATTGCGATATCACAAAATACATAGAAGATCATGTTAAGATTAGCAATGTATTGAAGACAACTCTTTGTCATTTTGATGGTGGATATAACATGTGCGGAATGACGGGTTCTGGTGAAATGTTCTCAATGCGGGATCCTTGGGGAATTCGTCCATGTTTTTATTATAAAAACGAAGAGCTGGTAGTTGTTGCTTCAGAGCGACCTGTGTTACAAACAACTTTCGATTTGGAAGTTGAAGACGTGAAAGAGTTGGAACCTGGTAATGCGCTGATCGTGAGAAAGAACGGAGAATGCAGTATTGAGAAGATCTTAGATCGTAAGGGAGATTCCGCATGTTCGTTCGAACGTATCTATTTCAGTAGAGGTTCTGATTGTGATATCTATAAAGAGCGCAAGAAACTTGGAGCACAACTTACTCCCCAAGTACTGAAAGTCGTAGACTATGATACACAGCACACTGTATTCAGTTATATACCGAATACTGCAGAGGTTGCCTATTACGGATTACTTGATGGATTCAAGAGGTATATTAATGATCAGAAGATTAAAGCCATAGAAGGTCTCGGACACATTCCTTCGCATGAAGAATTGGAAAATATCCTTCATGAATATGTACGTTCAGAAAAAGTAGCTTGGAAAGATATCAAACTACGTACTTTTATTACAGAAGGCAATTCAAGAAATGATTTAGCCAGTCATGTGTATGATATTACCTATGGCAGTATAGAACCGTACGTAGACAATTTGGTTGTAATTGATGATAGCATCGTCAGAGGAACTACTTTAAAAGAGAGTATCTTGAGAATCATGGATCGATTACACCCGAAGAAGATAGTAATCGTGTCGAGTGCTCCACAAATCAGATATCCTGATTACTATGGTATTGACATGCCTAGACTGGAAGAATTCTGCGTGTTCAGAGCTACTATTCAACTGATAAAGGAACGTAACTTGCACCATATTATAGAGGAAACTTATAAAGCCTGCAAAGATGAACTTGAACGACCAAAAGAAGATATGAGAAATGCAGTGCGTGATATTTATAAGCCTTTCTCGGTAGAGGAAATCAATGAAAAGATTGTGGAGATGTTGCGCCCAGAAGGAGTAGAAACACCTATCGAACTCGTATATCAGAGTATTGAGGGACTACATGAAGCAATCCCAGAACATAAGGGAGACTGGTACTTTACCGGAAATTTCCCTACACCTGGAGGAACCAAACTTTGCAATCAAGCATTTGTAAATTATATAGAGAAAGTCTATCAAAACGAACAGAAATTTTAATTAGTATAAATGAAGAACGTAACCTTAGTTTTAAGTGATGGAACCAAGTTCCACGGCAAGTCTTTTGGATATAAAGCTCCTGTTGCAGGAGAAGTAGTATTCAATACGGCTATGATGGGTTATCCCGAGAGTTTGACCGACCCAAGTTATGCAGGTCAGTTACTTACGATGACATTCCCACTAGTAGGAAACTATGGTGTACCAGCCTTTACAATTGAGAAGAATGGTATACCAACATTTATGGAAAGCGACAAGATTTATGCTTCAGCACTGATAGTCAGTGATTATAGTGAGCAATACAGCCATTGGAATGCTGTGGAGAGTCTTGCCGATTGGCTCAAGCGCGAGAAAGTGCCTGGAATAACAGGCGTTGATACGCGAGAACTCACTAAGGTATTGCGTGAACATGGTGTGATGATGGGTAAAATCATTTTTGATGATGAACCTAACAATATCCCAGAAGCAAACTATGAGGGTGTGAACTTCGTAGATAAAGTGAGCACTAAAGAGATTATTCGCTATAACGAAGGTGTCGGAAAGAAAGTTGTTCTTGTAGACTGTGGCGTTAAGGCTAATATTATTCGTTGCTTGATAGAGCGTGGAGTAGAGGTGATACGTGTACCTTGGAACTACGATTATAGTAACATGGAATTTGATGGACTGTTCCTTGCCAATGGTCCTGGTGATCCAGATATGTGTTCAGATGCTGTGGATATCATTAAAAAGCAGATGAGTGCCAGTCGCAAACCAATTTGTGGTATCTGTATGGGTAACCAATTATTAGGAAAGGCTGCTGGTGCCAGTATTTATAAGTTGAAATACGGACATCGTGGACATAACCAGCCAGTGCGTTTGGTAGGTACGGATAAGTGCTTTGTCACCAGCCAGAATCATGGTTATGCAGTGGACACGACAACCCTCGGCAATGAATGGAAAGAACTCTTCGTAAATATGAATGATGGTTCAAACGAAGGAATTTGCCATAAAGAGAATCCTTGGTTCTCTAGTCAGTTCCATCCAGAGGCTTGTTCAGGTCCTGTAGATACAGAGTTCATGTTCGATAAGTTTATTGAAAAATTGAAGTAAGACGATGAAAGATCCTAATATAAAGAAAGTCCTGCTACTTGGTTCAGGCGCATTGAAAATCGGTGAAGCTGGTGAGTTTGACTATTCTGGTAGTCAGGCTTTGAAGGCACTGCGTGAAGAAGGTGTGGAAACAGTATTGATAAACCCTAATATTGCAACTGTACAAACTTCTGAAGGAGTAGCTGATCAGATATACTTTCTTCCAGTTCAACCATATTTTGTAGAGCGCGTCATTCAGAAAGAGCATCCTGATGGTATTCTCCTTTCGTTTGGTGGACAGACAGCATTGAATTGTGGCGTAGAATTAGAGCGCTTAGGCATCTTGAAGAAGTATAATGTTCGTGTGCTAGGTACTCCTGTTCAGGCTATTATGAATACAGAGGACCGAGAACTCTTCGTAGAACAACTTGATGAGATTGATGTGAAGACCATCAAGAGTGAAGCCTGCGAAAGTATCGAACAAGCTCGTAAGGCAGCTACCGAACTTGGTTATCCTGTTATCGTGAGAGCTGCGTACGCACTGGGAGGTTTAGGTTCTGGATTTGCAGATAATGAAGATGAACTGAATGCACTTTGTGAGAAAGCATTTTCATTCTCTCCACAGGTTCTGGTAGAAAAGAGTCTAAAGGGATGGAAAGAAATAGAGTACGAGGTTGTACGAGATAAATATGATAACTGTATTACCGTATGTAATATGGAGAATTTCGATCCTCTGGGTATTCATACAGGTGAAAGTATCGTTATTGCTCCGTCGCAAACTTTAACCAATAGTGAGTATCACAAACTCCGTGCCCTTTCTATCAAGATTGTTCGTCATATTGGTATTGTCGGTGAGTGTAATGTACAGTATGCTTTTGATCCACAGAGCGAAGACTATCGTGTAATCGAGGTGAATGCCCGATTGAGCCGTTCTTCAGCTCTAGCCTCTAAGGCAACAGGTTACCCTCTGGCTTTTGTTGCTGCAAAACTCGGTATGGGTTATGGACTCTTTGAACTAAAGAACTCTGTAACCAAGACAACTTCAGCATTTTTTGAACCAGCACTCGATTACGTGGTATGTAAAATTCCACGTTGGGACCTTAGTAAGTTCCGTGGCGTTGACAAGGAACTGGGCTCAAGTATGAAGTCTGTGGGCGAAGTAATGGCTATTGGTAGAAACTTTGAAGAAGCTATACAAAAGGGTCTGCGCATGATAGGTCAGGGCATGCATGGATTCGTAGAAAACAAGGAATTGGAAATAGAAGACCTTGATGCAGCACTTCAGGAACCTACTGATAAGCGTGTGTTTGTTATCTCTAAAGCTATGCATAAGGGATACACAGTAGACCAGATTCATGATCTTACCAAGATTGACAAATGGTTCTTGTATAAACTACAGCATATCATTGATATTGATGAAAAATTAAAGAAGTGCAATATCAATACATTAGATAAAGAACTTTTGCGTAGTGCTAAGGTATATGGATTCACCGATTTCCAGATAGCTCGTGCTGTCGGATTGGAGGAAGAAGTGCATAATATGCACAAGGCGATGCTTTTAGTCCGCAACTTGCGTAAGAGCTATGATATTCTTCCTGTAGTAAAGCAGATAGATACCCTTGCAGCGGAGTATCCAGCACAGACAAACTACCTATATGTCACTTATAGCGGTGTAGCCAGTGATATTAGTTTCCAGCGAGACCATCGCAGCATCATCGTACTTGGTTCAGGAGCTTATCGTATTGGAAGTTCCGTAGAGTTCGACTGGTGTGGTGTTCAGGCTTTGAATACGATTCGAAAGGAAGGATATCGCTCTATCATGATTAATTATAATCCAGAAACAGTATCTACGGATTATGATATGTGTGATAGACTCTATTTTGACGAGTTGACATTCGAGCGTGTGATGGATATTATAGATATGGAGTGTCCTCATGGTGTCATCGTAAGTACAGGTGGTCAGATTCCTAATAATCTGGCTATGAAACTTGATGAGCAGAATGTGCCAATTCTCGGAACCAAAGCTAAAGATATTGATAATGCAGAGGATCGTGCGAAGTTCTCTGCCATGCTTACCGATAATGGAATCAATCAGCCAGAGTGGAGCGCATTGACTTCGATGGATGACATAGATAAGTTCGTGGACAGAGTAGGATTCCCAGTATTGGTGCGTCCTTCTTATGTACTCTCCGGAGCAGCCATGAACGTATGTTCCAACGAGGAAGAACTCCGTAGATTCTTACAGTTAGCAGCTAATGTGAGTGAAGACCATCCAGTAGTAGTTTCTAAATTTATAGAAAATGCTAAAGAGATAGAGATGGATGCCGTCGCTCGTGATGGCGAAATCTTAGCTTACGCAATCTCTGAACATATCGAGTTTGCAGGTGTCCATTCCGGTGATGCGACGATTCAGTTCCCTCCACAGAAGTTGTATGTGGAAACAGTAAGAAGGATTAAGCGTGTGAGCCGACAGATTGCGAAGGCTTTGCATATCAATGGTCCTTTCAATATCCAATATATGGCTCGTGAAAATGAAATCTTAGTTATCGAGTGTAACTTAAGAGCTTCACGTTCATTCCCATTCGTAAGTAAGGTTCTGAAGATTAATCTGATAGAATTGGCCACTAAGGTCATGCTTGGATTGCCAGTGGAGAAACCTAATAAGAGCCTCTTCGATTTGGATTATGTCGGTATTAAGGCCTCACAATTTAGCTTTAACAGATTGCAGAAGGCAGACCCTGTCTTGGGTGTAGATATGAGCTCTACAGGTGAGGTAGGATGTCTGGGAGATGATACTAATGCAGCTTTGTTGAAGAGTATGCTTTCTGTAGGTCAGCGTATCCCAAAGAAGAACATACTACTCTCTACAGGAGGCGCCAAGCAGAAGGCTGAAATGCTCGACGCTGCAAAACAGTTGATAGCTAATGGTTACAAGTTGTTTGCTACAGGAGGTACAAGCAAGTATCTTACAGAAAATGGAGTAGAGAACACTTTAGTATATTGGCCATCAGAAGAAGGACAGCCTCAGGCCCTTGAGTTACTGCATGAAAAGAAAATCGATATGGTTGTAAATATTCCTAAGAATCTTACAGTCCACGAATTAACGAACGGATATAAGATCCGAAGAGCAGCCATAGACTTGAATATACCTTTGATAACTAATAGTCGTTTGGCTAGTGCCTTTATCAATGCATTCTGTACGATGACACTTGATGATATTGATATCAAGGCTTGGGGTGAATTCTAAGTATTCAATCACACATATGAAGAGGGGGGAAGTCGGTATTTCGACTACCCCCTTTTTTGTGCTATATAACATATGTTTTCGAGCACGGGAAGTATTTAACCTTCGTTAACAGTTTGTAAGTTATTGATATATAGTGAGTTATAAAAAAGTTACAAAAGGCACCTAAAAATAATTGCAAAAAAAAGAACGTCGTATCTAAAAAATACTTATCTTTGCAACGTTTTAATAAACATATTGATTGTTTTACAGAATTAAAAAGCAAAGAAAATGAAGAAATTAGTTTTAATGTTCGTAGCTATCGCAGCTATCTCTTTCGCATCTTGTGGTAACAAAACAGCTCAGGCTCCTGCTCAGGACTCTGACACTGTAGCAGTTGATACAGCTGCTGCTGACACTGCTGCTGCTGATACAGCTGCTGCTGATAGCGCTAAGTAATTAGATTACTTACGACTTGAAAATTTGAGACACCGCTGAAGACTTAGTCTTCAGCGGATTTTTTTTGCACATTAGTTACGATGAGGAAAAATATTTTATTCGTTTTGTTTTTATCTTTAATGGTTTCATGTCATTCTCATAATACAGAGAAACCAGTCTGGGAAGATTCCACCAAGGAGGATTATAATTATCAGGTATCGGATACGATGCATCATGATACGACTAAATGTTCAAAGATTGATTCTGTGGCAATTCAGCTTCATAATCAGAAAGAAGAAAAGCAAGCTGAGAAATATAAGAATCGTAAGGTAGAGATTCATAAGATATTTTCGGATACCCATATGACAGATACCTATAATATAGGTTATGAACGGGGATATGCTGATGGGGAAAAAGATGCCCATGCAAATACGGGTAGAAGCTCTTTCAACACATCTAATCAAGAGAAAGGTAAAAATCGTTTGCGTTATGTGAAAGGTTATAAAGAAGGCTACGATGCTGGATATACTGATAACCTTGATAGTGGAGACTAATGTTCGTCTGGCCATTTCTTGAATTCTAATTCAAGTTCGTAATAATCATCCTTTAGTCTATGAGTGATATCTGTATAATCCAGATTATTGGTTACACTGAGTCCCATGAGTCGGATAGGGTGATTGGCTGAATATGAAATCTGCTGCAATAACTTTTTAGCTATTGGTAATATTGTATCTTTAGAATTAAGAACCTTAGATTGAGTATAGCTTCTTGTGATTTGAGTAAAGTCGCTATACTTTATTTTTAAGGTCAATGTATTTCCTTCGAAATTATTTTTCTTGAGTCGTTCTATTAATTCGAGAACAGTATGGTAGAGTTCTATTAGTATTGTGGATTTGATACATATATCTTCCAGGAAAGTATGCTCGCATCCGACAGACTTTCTAATATAGTTAGTATTTACCGGTCTGTTGTCGATGCCGCGTGCAAAGTCGTAGAAGATATATCCCGACTTCCCAAAAACTTCTACAAGATGATTCTTGGAAACCTTTCTTAAGTCCTTTCCTGTAAATATTCCCATATGATGCATTCTTTCGGCAGTCTTCTTGCCGATTCCCCAAAAGTTCTCTATTCTCAGTTTATCAATAAACTCGATAGCCTTATCAGGATGTATTGTACAGATTCCATCAGGTTTCCGATAATCAGAAGCAATTTTCGCCAGAAATTTACAATAGCTGATGCCTGCAGAAGCAGTGAGATGAAGTTCTTTTTTGATTCGACTTTTGATTTCCAACGCTATATCCAAGGCAAGAGGCATATTCTTTTTGTTGTGGGTAACATCAAGAAAAGCCTCATCTATAGAAATAGGTTCTATGAGATCTGTATATTCCTGGAAGATGTGATGAACTTGCTGGGAAACTTCTTTGTAGTGATGATGATTTCCCGCAACGATGATAAGGTTGGGGCATAAGCGTTTGGCACGTGATATGGGCATAGCAGAATGAACGCCATATTTACGAGCCTCATAACTCGCCGTTGATACCACTCCACGTGGTCCATCGTATCCTACAGCAATGGCTTTGCCGCGTAATTCCGGATGATCGCGCTGCTCAACGGAAGCGAAAAATGCATCCATATCGATATGTATGATTTTCCTTATTTCTTTTTCAGCCATTGTTATGGATTGTATATTTGGAGTTAAGAATTCAATTCGTAGGTGCAAATTTACAAAACGTTTTTGTAAAAGTGTTCTTGTTGCATTGAATTTATAATATTTAATCTATACGAAGTTAACTTCATCGGCAGATTCTGTTAACTACGTAAATTGATATAGTTAACTACGTAAGGCGACGCAGTTAACTACGTAAGGCGACGCAGTTAACTACGTAAGCGGATGCTGTTATATATGTATTTGACAATGCAAACATAATAACTCTTCGTATTCAAAAAAATATCGGAGTTAGAATCATATTTCTAACCCCGATATCATATATTAAAACAATGTAATTCGATAATGCTTAATCGTTCATAGAAAGCAAGAACTCCTCATTATTGCTGGTTCTTCTCATGCGGTCATGAATAGTATTCATGGCCTCGATAGGATTCATGTCGCTGATATATTTGCGCAGGATCCACATACGATCCATAGTAGTCTTGTCTTGTAACAAGTCATCGCGACGTGTACTTGACTGTACCAAGTTGACGGCTGGGAAGATACGCTTGTTGCTCAAACTGCGGTCGAGCTGAAGTTCCATGTTACCAGTACCCTTGAATTCCTCAAAGATAACCTCATCCATCTTACTACCAGTATCAATCAATGCTGTGGCGATGATGGTAAGCGAACCGCCTCCCTCGATATTACGAGCAGCACCAAAGAAACGTTTTGGCTTCTGTAATGCATTGGCATCTACACCACCGGTAAGCACCTTACCACTGGCAGGAGCCACAGTGTTGTAGGCACGTGCCAATCGAGTAATACTATCTAGGAAGATAACAACATCGTGACCACATTCTACCATTCGTTTTGCCTTCTCCAAGACAATACCGGCAATTTTGACATGACGTTCTGCTGGTTCATCGAAGGTAGAGGCGATGACCTCAGCATTTACCGTACGGCTCATGTCGGTAACCTCCTCAGGACGTTCGTCTATCAAGAGCATCATCAGATAAGCTTCTGGATGGTTGGCTGCAATCGCGTTGGCGATATCCTTCATCAAAATAGTCTTACCGGTCTTAGGCTGTGCTACGATCAGCGCACGCTGACCTTTTCCGATAGGAGAGAACAAATCGACGATGCGGGTAGATAGATTAGTTGTAGCATGATCACCACACAAGTTGAATTTCTCGTTAGGAAACAATGGAGTAAGATGCTCGAAAGGAATTCGGTCGCGCACCTCACTAGGAGTTCTTCCGTTTATCTTGTCGATGTTTGTCAGAGGGAAATATTTTTCACCTTCGTGTGGAGGACGAACATGACAGCTGATAACGTCACCAGTTTTTAGTCCATAACGCTTGATGTAGTTTTGTGCAACATAAATATCGTCAGGTGAAGACAAATAGTTGTAATCACTAGAACGAAGGAAACCATAACCATCCGGCATTACCTCAAGTACACCGTTACCTGTTACCAAGTCGGCAAAGTCGTACTTCAACTGTATGCTCTTAGAAGAAGTAGTATTGGAAACTGGTTGGAAACTTCGAGAATTCTGAGTGGTAGGTCTGTCGAAGATATCAAATGTTGGTGTAGCACCTTGGTCTTCGATAGGCAGATCGACGGTAATGATGAAATCGGTCCCGTCTCCAGGGTCCCCCTCCCAGATATTAGAACGGAGGTTCTCAGAAGCAGCAGGAGTTTCTGCTGTTTCCTCCGGAATATTTGTTTCGATTTTGTTTTTCTCATTATGCGCATTTACCTTAGCTTGCAATTGAGCAAGAAGGTCGTTGGTATCACCTTCGTCGCCAGTTTTTTCGCTATCTGTGGCAAATGCAGCCTCTGGAATGAAGTCAGATTCTGCAGAAACTTCATTGTTGTTTTCTTCAGCAGGAGTCTTGTTGAAATCCAACACATCAACGGCATCATTCAATGCCTTATCGATTTTCGACTTTGTCTCGTCCTCAGTGTTTTCTTCTTTAACCTCTTCTTCAGCCTTCAACTTAGCCTCTTCGATGGCTTTTGCTTCTTCAGCTTCTTTCTCGGCTTTGGTCTTTCGTGTGCTTTTTCGTTTTGGTTTCTCCGTAGGCACCTCTTCGTTTTTAGCCTCTTCAGCCTTCGGGGTTTCTTCGGGTTGCTCTTCTGTTTTTACTACAGGCTCTGCAGTCTTTTTTCTGGAACGTGTAGTAGTCTTAGTATTTTTTTTAGGCTCCTCTTCAGTCTCTTTGAATAGAGGCTGCTCCAGAGTTTGAGGTGTCGGACCAGTAGCTTGATCACGCATTACATCGTAGTTCTCACCTTTGGTGCCCGATACGGTATATACCTTATCATCGTGCTTAGTGATACGTACACGCTTACGCTTAGTGGCAGGCTTAGCTTCTCCCTCATTGGTGGCCATAATAGCATCAACAATCTTCTCCAAGCTGTCACTCTTTTTTATAGAAGCACCTGCCTGTTTGGCGATATCCTGCAATTCTGCGATATCTTTAGATAATAATTCGTCTTTACTATACATTATATTATAGCTTGTATAAAAGAAATCTTATTGATTGTGAGTGATTCCGAATGAGGAAACACTCGATGTTTAAAATCGAATGCAAATGTAGCGTTTTTTTTCGGTATAGCCAAATTTTTTTCGTACTTTTGCATTAAAATTGATATTATGGCAAAAGAAATTCCATATCTTGATGTGCAAAACCTCACCAAACGCTTTGGTGCTCAGGTAATTTTTGATGGTATCTCTTTCTCTATTGCCGAAGGACAGAAGGTAGGTCTTATCGCTAAAAATGGTACTGGTAAGTCTACTTTATTATCTGTGCTTACGGATAATGAAGGTTATGAGAGTGGTGATATTATATACAAACGCGACTTAAAGGTAGGTTATCTGGAGCAGAGTCCAAAGTTTGACCCTGACGAGTCGGTTCTGGATGCCTGTTTTAATCATCAGGGTGATCCGGAAAAAGTGTTGCGTGCTAAGCAAGTGCTTACACAGTTGAAGATCACGGATATGGACCAGCCGATGAAAGAGTTGTCGGGTGGTCAGCAGAAACGAGTCGCCTTGGCCAATGTGCTGCTGATGGAGCCTGATTTCCTGATATTGGACGAACCTACCAACCATTTGGATTTGGATATGATAGAATGGCTTGAGGGATATCTTTCGCGCGGTAACCGTACCTTGTTGATGGTCACTCATGATCGATTCTTCCTTGATCGCGTATGTTCTATCATCCTAGAACTTGACAATCAGCAGATCTATACCTATCGTGGTAACTATAGCTATTATCTGGAGAAGCGTCAGGAGCGTATGGATAATATGCGAGCTGAGGTGCAACATGCTAAGAATTTATATCGAACGGAACTCGAATGGATGCGTCGTATGCCTCAGGCTCGTGGGCATAAGGCCAAATATCGTGAGGATGCCTTTTATGAACTTGAAAAGGTGGCAAAACGGCGTATCGAAGAAAGACAGATTCGTCTAAAAGCTTCTACTGTATATATAGGTAGTAAGATCTTTGAATGTCAGTATGTGTCTAAGAAGTTTCCGGCTTTAGGGAATAGACCAGAAAAGGTGATATTGGATAATTTCTATTATAATTTTGCACGATTCGAAAAGATGGGTATCGTGGGAAATAATGGAACCGGAAAGTCTACGTTCGTTAAAATGCTTTTGGGACTTGTGAAACCTGATAGTGGAAAGTTCGATATCGGTGAAACGGTAAGGTTTGGTTATTTCTCACAGGAAGGCTTAAAGTTTCGCGATGATCAGAAGGTTATTGATGTTATCACAGAAATAGCCGACTATATCGATCTAGGTAGAGGACGTAAGATGACGGCTTCTCAGTTCCTGCAATATTTCATGTTCTCGATGGAAGAGCAGCAGAACTATGTATACAAGTTGTCGGGTGGAGAACGTAGAAAACTCTATCTGTGTACTATATTAATGAAGAATCCTAACTTCTTGGTATTGGACGAGCCTACCAATGACCTAGATATTCAGACCTTGCAGGTGCTCGAAGAATATCTGCAGGATTTTCCTGGTTGCGTCATCGTCGTAAGTCATGATAGATATTTCATGGATAAGGTGGTAGATCATCTTTTGGTGTTCAAGGGTGATGGGGAGATTAAAGACTTCCCTGGTAACTACACTCAGTTCCGTGAATGGAATAAAATGCAGAATAAGGCTGTCACTGCTCAGAATCAGAAGAAAAATGCAGATGCAAAAAAGAAGGACTATCATCATGACATGCGCCGCCGACTTTCTTATAAAGAGAAAAAAGAGTTGGAACAACTGTCAAAGGAAATAGAAGAACTGGAGAGTGAAAAAACAAAAATCGAAGAAGAACTTTGTAGTGGAACGCTCTCTGTGGAAGATTTAACGACAAAGAGTAAGCGCTTGCCAGAAATCAAAGATTTATTGGATGAAAAGGAAATGCGCTGGCTTGAGTTGTCGGATGTCGAAGGATAAAATATAAAAGGATAGAGTTTCTTTTACTCTATCCTTTTATTTATCTTACTTATTTATGGTTTGATTAATTCTTTCAATGTAATCGAGAACCTCCTCGCGACCTATACGTTTCTCAGAACTTGTTATAAAATAAGGTGGAAGATTTTCCCATCTGTCTTTAAGTTCCTGCATCCAAGCTTTTGCATTCGAAGCAGCCTTGACTTTACCTACCTTGTCGGCTTTAGTAAAGATAATGGCAAAAGGAATATTACTCTCGCCAAGCCAGTCTACAAATTCTCTGTCGATCTTTTGCTGAGGATGTCTTACGTCAATAAGTACGAAAACATTCACCAATTGTTCACGTTGCAGAATATACCCGGAAATCATTTGTTCCAATTTCGCTTGGACCGTTTTAGATCGCTTTGCAAAACCATAACCGGGAAGATCGACAAGATACCACTCATTATTGATAATGAAATGGTTGATCAGTAATGTCTTACCAGGAGTAGCAGAAGTCTTAGCAAGTCCTTTGTGATTACAAAGCATATTAATAAGACTTGATTTCCCCACATTACTTCTACCTATGAAAGCATATTCCGGTTTGTCGTCTTTAGGGCACATACTTACGCGAGGTGCAGAAATAGTAAATTCAGATTTCTTAATGTCCATAATTTAATATTTTTTGCAAAGATAGGTGAAAAACGCACTTTTTTGTGATTAATTTTAAAATTTTTAGCTTAAAAGTTGTTTCTTATAATATTTTTTAGTATTTTTGCATTCGAAATTTAGAAAGAGAGCGATAAAAAAATTGAGAAGGATTTACTACATACTATTCTTGATCATGATTCTTTGTGTGGCATGTGAGTTTAAGTTAAAGCCTACAGAGGATTCTTATGGTCGTGTCCAAATAGAACGTTACGATCGTCTCGAAAGTCGCTATCTTACTACTGGTGATTTTTCTGCTCTTCAGCAGATGAATACCGATTATCCTATAGAAACTCGTACTTTGATAGAGAAAATGCTTCAGATAGGTGAAGTAAGTGATCGTGATATCCGTACCAAGTTTCTTATGTTTTATCAGGATTCTACTTTACAGGCACTTGTTGCTGATGCAGAGGCGGAATATGCTAATATGGATGATATCAATCAAGATTTGCAAGAAAGTTTTGATCGTCTTATCAATTGGCTGCCAAATGTTCGCATTCCTGTATTTTATGCACAGATAGGAGCTTTGGATCAGAGTATCGTTGTAGGTGAAAATACAGTAGGAATCTCTCTGGATAAGTATCTAGGAGAGAATTATCCGCTTTATAAGAAATATTATTCTTATTCGCAGCGTAAGAGCATGAGGCGTGCAAATATAGTGCCTGATTGTCTGCTGTTTTATTTGCTTAGTTTGTATCCGTTGGATAATTTTGAGCAACGTCCTCAGTTGGAGCGTGATTTACACGTAGCTAAAGTCATGTGGGTTGTCAATAAAGCTATGGATAAAAACTTCTTTCAAACATTGTATGTCTCACGTATTGACAGATATATGAAGAAAAGTGGGGCAACGATAGAGCAAATGCTTAAAGACGAAGATTATTCCAAGTTAAAATAGTTTATTCTCCGTTTTTCTTTGTATCTTTGTCGCAGATATGAAGAAACTATTTATTTTTTGTACAGCTATCATGATGGCTATGGAATTGTGTGCCGCTGAAAAAATAGATCTGAAGTCAATTACTTCGGGAGCTTTTTCAGCCGAGTATATTAGTGGTATTAATCCGATAGAAGGTACTGATCAGTATGCTTCGATTAGCAGTAATCGCAAACAGGTGATTAGATACTCTTTTAAAACAGGAAAACAAACTGCCGTACTTTTTGATGCTGATAAAGTAGGCAATGGTTTGGTAGAAGAAATTGATGGATATTCTATCAGTCCTGATGGTAAACGATTATTGATACAGACACATACAGAATATGTTTATCGCCGTTCTTTTAAAGCTGTATTCTATCTTTACGACATCAAGAGTAAGAAATTGGCTAAATTGTCGGCTTGTGAGAATCAACAGATTCCTACATGGTCACCTGATGGCAGTAAGATAGCTTTTGTCTATAACAATAATATCTATATTACTGATGGTGACCATGAAACTCAGGTTACGTCTGATGGCAAGTTTAACTCGATAATTAATGGTTTACCTGATTGGGTAAACGAAGAAGAGTTCGGTTTTAATAATGCTATGGCTTGGTCGGCAGATAGCAAGACCTTGAGTTGGATAAAGTATGATGAATCTCGTGTAAAGACATATTCTTTGCAGATATTCAAGGGGTTGAAACCAGCCAATGAGGAGTATTCAGACTATCCTGGTGAGTATTCTTATAAGTATCCTAAGGCTGGGCTGGACAACTCCATCGTTTCGGTATGGACATATAATCTGACGGATAAACAAACACATCAGTTACCTGTTCCTTTGGATTCGGAAGGATATATACCTAGAATAAAAACTACTGCTGATAGTCATCGTATAGTAGTATATACAATGCCTCGGCATCAAGATGTATTAAATCTGTATGCTGTAAATCCTTATAATCAGAATGTGAAGTTGATGATTAAGGAGCAAGTTGAGAAATACGTCAAGGAAGAAGCTATGGAAGGTATCTCTTTTGGTAAAAATACCATCTTGCTTCCTTCTGATCGTGATGGATATATGCACCTATATTTATATGATTACAATGGTAAACTTCTGAGAAAGGTAGAAAAGGGTAATTACGATGTTACTACAGTGTACGGATACGATGAGAAAACGGGTGATGTATATTATCAGGCTGCAGCTATCAATCCTCATGATCGTCAAATCTATGTATCACATTCCAATGGAAGGGTAGAACGCTTGACCCATCGAGAGGGTAATAATTCTGCTTTATTCTCTGGTGATTATAGGTTCTTCGTGAATGTATGGAGTGATTATAATACTCCTTATGAATTCACAAACTGTACAAATCAAGGAAATGTCATTAAAGTGCTGGAAAAGAACGATGCTTTAAAGGCAAAGATAGCAAAATATGGTTGGACCAAAAAGAAAACATTCAGTTTTGTGACATCTGAAGGTGTACATCTGGATGGTTGGATGGTAAAACCAGCCGATTTCGATGCTAAAAAGAAGTATCCTGTAATTCTTTTCCAGTATTCTGGTCCTGGTAGTCAGCAGGTGATGAATAGCTGGAGTACAGGCAGTATGGGAAATGGTGGTGCCTTTGATATGTATCTTGCTCAGCATGGATATATCGTAGTTTGTGTTGATGGCCGTGGTACCGGTGGCCGTGGTTCAGATTTCGAGAAGTGTACTTATCTGAAGATAGGAGAATTAGAGTCGAAAGATCAAGTAGAGACAGCCATCTATATGGGAAGGTTACCTTATGTAGATAAGAATCGAATTGGTATATGGGGCTGGAGCTTTGGTGGCTTCAACACCTTGATGAGCATGAGCGAAGGCCGTCCTGTATTTAAGGCTGGTGTGTCTGTAGCTCCTCCAACTAACTGGAAGTACTATGATACCATCTATACAGAGCGCTATATGCGTACGCCGAAAGAAAATCCTTCAGGCTATGAGACAAATCCAATTCAGCGTTCTAATAAACTGCATGGTGCCTTACTGATATGCCATGGCGTAGCAGATGATAATGTTCATCCACAAAACACCTTTGAGTATGCAGAGGCTTTAGTACAGGCAGACAAGGACTTTAAGGAAGTTTATTATACTAATCGTAATCATAGTATTCGTGGTGGAAATAGCAGAAACCATCTGCTTCGCCAGATTACGAACTGGTTTGATACTAATCTAAAATGATCTATCTAGTTATTAGATTATTCAAAATAAAAAGCCATTCGATTTTTCGAATGGCTTTTTATATATGTCATTAGTTATTATTTTTCTACGATCCCAGCTTTTATCCACTGGTCAGCGATAACCTGAGCATCGGCTTTGGCAGTATTAAAATCAACTTCGTATTCATCAATAAGAAGTTGTGCAATATCATCGGTAGTGAATTGTTCCATCTTTTGTACTTTTCTCCAAAGATAGGCAGAACTTTCGTTCATACTGATGATATTATTAAAATCTATATTTTCTTTTCCTTCGGCTACAATCATGTTGACACCGCAGATTACTCTAATGTTAAATCCTTCTTTGGCTTTCATATTTCTTATATTATGTTATAAAGGTCTTATAAGTTTACATAGGTCCGAAAAATGGAATCCACAAACGTCGATAGAGCGCAAGTAGATATTTACGGATAGGAAGAAGAGAACACCAGATAGTGGAGTAGAATCTCCATTTTAGACTGTTCGTTTTATCAATCTTTGTTCTGCCTTTGCGATAGAACCCCAGTGCAAATCCTTTGACATCTTTACGCGTACAATGTTCTGGGAGAATGTTACCATCACCACGAAGCGTGATATCATCTTTATGGATATGAACGATACGATGAATAACGAATTTCCCGGGAGAGACCTCTGCCAATACAGCGTCACCAATATTAAGATATGTAGGTTTGGTGAGTAACACTCGGTCACGATTGTTTTCGAGGAACGGACGCATACTGAACCCTCTCATTTGCAGAGTTACTGTATGTCCTTCTTCGATAAGCTTGATGATCTCTGGTATCAACTCAGCATTATTGAAAGTTCTTTTTACTTTTTCGATATAGTCTTGTGACATATTCTTGCGGCCTCCTCATTAGGAAGACAATGAAGTGTGTATATATTTGTTGTTTCTATAACTCTCGTGATGGTGTCACATATCTTATTATGGATATTGTGGTCCCATTTCATGTGGGAGCAACTAGGTAGTATTGACGCAAAAGCTTCTATCGGTCCTAATAGTTCTATGCTATTATTCTTAGCTCTATCAATTCTTGTTATAGCACCGAGTGGTGCCTTGACATTACGATAGCAAGGTGTCTTTCCACTCCAAGGGCTACCATATATCCATGGCTTCTCATCGATGAATCTGATAATTGGATTATCGTCATTCATTAGGTCACACCCCTCTATATATTTCATCCATAGACCAGTGTGTGTACTTTTCCCTGTACCACTTTTGGCAATGAACGCATAGCCATAACCTTGATTTCTTACTAATGATGCATGTATCAATAATGTGTCCTTGTAGCTGCTTGCAAAGGCAAAGATAAGCATCAGAGCATTGTTGAGCCCGAACCTGCGATTTGCTGTGTTGCCATTGAGGGCACATTTACAATTCTTGAATTGTTCATCAGTAATTAGCAGACAACAAGGATACTCATTGATGTCTTTGATGATATATTGATAACCGCCATTGGTTAGTCTGTCAACGATTATATCTCCGTTCCCAGTATCAAAAGAGCCGATTTTTTCTAGTTCTTCTTTAACAGGTTTAACACGGTCATCTACCGTGAGCTGAAAGAGCATGTCACCCTCAGGTTTTTCGATGCGAAAAGGCTCTGTAGAAGGTATTAATCCAATGGAGTTAACGGTAGAATCTACAAAGTCGATAGCAATGTTTAAGTCTGCTATTTTGAAGTAATTCATGCTTTCCAATTTCTGTTGCTCAGATGAAGTTTATTGCTCTTGTGGAGGCAATACATTGTCTTTAGGGCGACGAGGCTGTTTCTTCTTGTTTCTCTTTAATTTAGCAGCTTCTTCAGCTTCAGACTTTTGTATTCTTGCTTTCTCCTCTTGGAACTTTGCGTCATTTTTTCCTTGTTCTGTTTCCTCGTAAGGAATTAGACCCTTGAAAGAAAATTTAGAATCTACGAACTTGATAAAAAAATGTCCTTTATTTTTTTGATTCTTTTGGTACTTGGTAAACATTTTGTCAAGTTTTCTCTGTGCCGTCTTCTCATCTTTGGCGAAGGATACAACGCAAGTACGGTTTGGGACTCCCTGAGAAGCTAAGAAATCTCGCAACTGATAAGAGTAGTTGTCTCTACTATATAAAAAATTTGTTTTGGTATCAAACCAAGCAGAGTCTACCTTTTGTACATTTGTGAAATAGACAGTAGAATCATTGAATGATGCTGCAAATCCATACATGTATGTTGTATTCATCTTATATTTAGCCTGTGCTCCGATAGCAAGGGACAGCAAGGCTGCAGTTGCAATATTTCTTAAAACTTTCATTATCTATTGTGTTTATTATTCTAATGACCGAGATAAGCCTTCAGCTTTACATTGCTTTTGTTATGACGCAACTTCCTTACGGCTTTCTCTTTGATTTGTCTCACTCGTTCGCGGGTCAATCCGTATTTGTCGCCTATTTCTTCAAGTGTCATTTCTGGCTGGCTTATACCGAAAAAGGCTTCTACAATCTCCCGTTCTTTTTCGCCTAACATATCAAGTGTGCGTTGAACTTCATCTCTTAGCGATTGCTGTTCCAGTTCATCATCTGCTGCAGGTGAATCTTGATTAGGTAACACATCCAGCAAACTACTTTCTTCACCATCAGCGAAAGGTGCATCCACACTGATGTGTTTGGTATTAACCTTCATTGCATAAGCTATCTTTTCCTCAGGCATATCTATTTCTTCCGCAATCTCGTTGATGCTTGGATGTCGTTCGTTTTCCTGTTCAAATTTATTGAGAATTCGATTGATTCTACTAACGCTACCAACTTGATTCAATGGTAGTCTGACGATTCTGCTCTGCTCTGCGATAGCCTGCATAATACTCTGTCGAATCCACCATACAGCATAAGAGATAAACTTGAATCCGCGTGTTTCGTCAAACTTCTGCGCAGCCTTGATGAGTCCTAAATTACCTTCGTTGATTAAGTCAGGTAAACTTAGTCCTTGATTTTGATATTGCTTGGCTACTGATACGACAAAACGTAAGTTGGCCCTTGTTAATTTCTCTAGCGCGCGTTTGTCGCCATTCTTAATGCGTTGTGCGAGTTCTACTTCTTCATCGACACTTAGCAGTTCTTCATGTCCGATTTCCTGTAAGTATTTGTCAAGAGATTCACTTTCGCGATTGGTAATTGATTTGGTGATCTTTAGTTGTCTCATGGTAATGATTAATTTGGTAAATGCAAAAATACAATATTTATCTTACATGACAAAAAAAATAGTAGGTATTTTTTCAAAAAACACCTACTATTTGCTATAGATCATTATTATTTCTTTAATCTTCTTGCAGTGGTACTGCGAAGTAAGCCTTCTTTCCTGTTGGCCAAATACCTTGGACGTAAAGTACAGGGTCTTTGCTGGTAGAAGCTACTTTAACCAATTTCTGTAATTGGTCGATACTCTTTACAGGTTCATCGTTTACTTTCTGTATGATGAATCCGCGACTGATACCAGCATTCTTTAATGCGCCATTGTTTACCTTGGTTACTTGAACACCATAGTTGATTTTGAGGTCTTGCTTCTGCTGCTCTGTGATGACACGGAAGTTTCCACCCAGTACATCAAGGTCGGCAGCCTCGATAACCTTTGTATTACCCTGTGCGTTCTTCAGCGTGATAGTACGTGTGACGTGCTTCTTCTTATGGATATAAGTTATTGTCGCTTTGTCGCCAGGTCGTTTATCATTGAGTGCTTCTTGTAGCTCACTCATCTTCGTGATTTTCTTGCCGTCGAATTTGATGACAACATCACCAGCTTCGATACCAGCTTCTGCACCATTTCCATCTTCGTCCACCTTAGCTATGTAAACACCTTCATTGGTTCCATAGTCAATGTTTTTGCCACTTTCTTTATCGGCGTTTATCTTATTCAATAAGTCTCCACCCTGTACGCCAAGCATAACGCGCTGTACGCTGCCATACTTCTTGATATCATCGACAACCTTGTTCATGATGGTTGTTGGAATTGCAAACCCATAGCCACTGTAGCTACCTGTCTGAGAGTAAAGCATAGCATTAATTCCTACCAATTCACCTTTGGTGTTAACCAAAGCGCCACCAGAGTTGCCTGGGTTAATGGCTGCATCAGTTTGTATGAAACTAGAAATCTGAGGGCCATTACCACCACCGCCTAAACCACGAGCTTTTGCACTTACGATACCTGCGGTGACAGTACTGGAGAGATTGTAAGGATTACCTACGGCGATAACCCATTCGCCAACTTTCAGAGCATCACTGTTTCCGATAGGAAGGGTAGGGAGGTTCTTGCCGTCGATTTTGATGAGAGCAAGGTCGGTCTGTGGGTCGGTACCGATGATTCGTGCAGAGAATTCACGGTTGTCGTTTAATGTGACAGTCAACTCGTCTGCACCATTTACTACATGGTTGTTTGTTACGATATATCCGTCGGTGCTGATGATGACACCGCTACCAGTTGCCTCTTGTTTAGGAGTCTGAACCTGTCGGCGTTGTTTCTGTCCTTGGTTAGGGTTCCCAAAGAAGCCAAAAGGATCGAAGAAGTCGAAAGGATCGTTACCGTCAATTTCAACGGTTTTGGTTTTGGAGTTCTGCACATATTTAATATGTACTACTGCAGGCAATGCTTTTTCAGCAGCATAGGTTAGATCTACTGGTTGACCTGCCATTGCAACACTAGGAGCTTCAGCTGCATTCACCTTAAGCAAAGCTCCCGCAGAGAAAGTCAGGGATGCGATACATGCTCCAGCAACTAAATATTTACCTAAGTTATTCATCTGTTTCATGTTTTTTATGTTTTTACAATTATCAATTTCTTTAGTTGGTTGCAAATATAGGAGCAATATTTGTTATTTTGTCATTTTGTCCGTTATCTTTATCCGAATTTAACATTTCGAATTGTTAAATTTAAGGTCCTTAATTGATAACGTTAATATTTTCACGTTTATTTTATATTTTCTGATTATAATTAAATATATAGAATTAACTTATTGTATTATTAAATAACTGTTAATTATATAAGGCCAAGGCCATATAAATGTCTTGTTATTTACCAAAAAAGTAGTTTATCATACTATAATTATTATTTTTTTTGTACCTTTGCACTTTAGAAAGCAGTGTCCCGGTTCTGTCGCTGGCATCCTTTGTGGTGCGAGAGGAAAGTCCGGGCGGCATAGGGCACTCCACTTCCGAAAGTAGAAGCTATTGGTGACAGTAGGTGTCGGCAGAAGAAAATAACCGCCTTAATGATACTGGTCGGTTTCGACCGGTTAAGTCGTAAGGTAAGGGTGAGAAGGTGGTGTAAGAGACCACCAGCTGATGGGTGATCATCAGGCTGTGTCATCTGGAGGACGCAAGTTCATGTATACCGCAGTTCGAGGGCGGCCCGTCCAATTATCTTCGGATTCCTGCGGAGGGTAGAATGCTTGAGCTCAAGGGTGACTTTGAGACTAGATAAATGACAGAGCGGCACTCTTCGGAGTTGCAACAGAACCCGGCTTATAGGGGCACTGCTTTCCTTTTTAATCACGAAAATCTAGCAATTATGAAACAAACCGATATTCAAATTGATGATTTTGAACATAGAGTCATTAATCGGATGAAACTTTATGATAATCGGCCTGATTTTCCTCGTATGGAGGATTATGGCTTTGACCGTCGGGCCCTTGATGATTATCTGTTTGATAAACAAGCTATTCTCGATAGTGAGGGTTCACTTACCCAGCAGTATATTATTTTGGGATTCTGTATGGCCTTACCTGTGTTTGTTCTTGATGCCATACCCGAAGATATCCGTCCGTGGGGTAAATGGTCCATCGTGGCTGCTATTATCGTAGGATTATTATTAGCATTCTTTATCAAGTCGCTTCGTAAAATGATTGTAAAGATTCGACTCCGTAAAAATGCGAATGTTAAGATTGACAGTTTTGTGAATGCTGTTATGCGTTATCGTCCTAAATATGAAAATCAATAAATAGAGAATATGGAATTACCTGATTTCATGGCGTATAAGGATAAGTTCTCTCAGAGCGAATTTATCTCAAAAATAGAGCGTATTGCCAAGCGCTCGGGTGCGAAACTGGTGTATGCTGCACTTATATTGTATTATACTTTAGCTAGTGATAAAGTGTCAGTTAAGGATAAGGCCATTATTATTGGTGCTTTGGGTTATCTGATAAGTCCTCTTGATATTATTCCGGATGCTATTCCTATTGCGGGACTTGGTGATGATCTAGCTGTCCTTATTTATGTCTTGAAAAAGATATGGGTTGACGTTTCGGAGGACGTGAAAAAGAAGGCGCATGATAGATTAAGTCAGTGGTTTGATGAAGATGAAATTACAGATGCTGACGATTTGTTTAAGGATGATCCTGTTGAGAATCCTGTTTAAATATTGAAATAGAATATAAAGGTTATACTACCGTTAGTTCATAAAATCCAACCTACTGATTCTGTTTATAAATCAGTTTCAATGGTAGAATTTGATATTTTCGTTAGAAAACATAACCGAAGCTTATATAGGGGAAAATGCTCTTGGTTACGGAATGTTTTCCGCCGAGGTTGAAGCTGGGGTTGAAACCTGTGCGAAACTGAAATCCATGTGATGGCTGATAACGATAGCCGATATTACCAAAGAAATAGTAGCCCCAAAGACTATGCTTGTCTTCTCCGGCATATTCACTTTCATAGTGAGGAATACCATTTTCTTCTCCAATCTGTTTTGTGTTCCAAGTGTCATACTTTTCAGTATAGTAACCGAGGTTAAGACCCAAACCGAGGTCGAGTTTACTACGTTTTTTCCCTAAAAGGTAGTTGAATTCTAAAGGAATGTCTGTGCCATGAAGTGAGTTGGAGCCAGAGAACATGCTGTACTGTTTAGAATAAGTTACCCCCAGACCTATACGGTAGCCCCAAGGAGAATTAGGCTTAAACCGTGCATCGTAGTTGATACCTACCATATTTGAGGCGCCCAGTAATTCTAAATAAACACTTCTATTGGGGTGCTCGCTTGTTTGCTGAGCTTGGGCATTCTGTATCATCATGGCTACCAGTGTGATAATTACAAATATTTTTTTCATTTTTTGGTAATTTAGAAAGATAGTGCAAAATTAGTATTTTTTTTCGAAAGACTAGTATTAGCAATTTAGAAAAATAGAAATTAACATCCTAAAAGGGGGTGTAAAGTTTTAAAAAGAGAAAAGCTGATTTCTTGTACATTCATAGTCGAAAGAATAAGCTTGTATAATTTGTTGAAGAATTGTCTTATAGAGATTGAATATCAAATTTACATGAACTTATGGATAATTTGTGGTAATGAATGTGTTGATTTCTTATGATAGTCGCAATAAAGAATCAAATTATTTTTGTGTCGAGATGAAAATTTTCTGTATTATTTACATATTTGTGCATGGAAATAACAAATAGTGTAACGTTACCGTTACACTCTTAAAATAAAAAATCCCGAGAAGCCTTTGTTTATGGGCATTCTCGGGAATTGTGAAGAGGTGCCTGGCGGAGTCGAACCGCCTTGAACGGTTTTGCAGACCGTTACCTGACCGTTCGGACAAGGCACCGTATTCGTCCGAATTGCGAGTGCAAAGGTAATATATTTATTTCGTTTGACCAAATTTAATCTTACTTTTTTTCTTTATTCTTTTACTTTTTTCTTTTTACCTTATTTATAATAAGATATTTTCTTTTATCTATTATATTCTTGTTAATTTTGCATAGCAGAAATTGCTATGCGTAAATTAGATAAGATGAAAACAAATGGTATTATACAATTGTATCCGATGTTAAGGTTAGCGATTTTCCTTATTATTGGAATTTTATTTGGACGGGAATACGTTACGCTTATAGCCCCTTCTGTTTGGATGGTAACTTTGCTTGGCTCTTTTGTTATCACATGTTTGTTTTCTTTTATTAGATGGAAAACGATGATAAGAATACAAATGGCCCAGTTGCAGTCTTTTATGCTCTTACTATCTTTAGTCTTCTTAGGAGCTTACGATTCTACTAGTTCTATTGCTGCTCAACCGGAACTCCCTGATTCTTTGATGGAATATCGGGCCGTTGTTATCTCTCGACCATTAGCATATGGGAAAGTAGATATCTGTAATATGATGATTGTTGATGGACCAATGGTAGGGAGCGAAGTTCGTGCTTCTTTATATGGCGTGAAAGAAAGAATCGGAGATGGAGTAGAGTTTGAAGGACGTCTTGAACCACCTTATTATGTGGGAGGACATCCCCAGGTGTTCGTGCCATATTGGAAGACAAGAAATGTAAAATTATCACTTGAAGAGTTGTCGTATTGGCAACGTACCAAGATAGCTGCACTATGTTTGCGAGATCGACTGATAGGCAATGTAAATAATCAGGATGATGCTATTGTTGTTGCTATGTCCCTTGGTGATAAGTCGATGCTCAGCAAAGATACACGCGATTTGTATGCGTCGGTAGGTTGTTCACATATCTTAGCCATATCCGGTACTCACATGGCGATAATCTATGGTATACTTCTGATGATATTTGGTCACAGACAGAGATGGTGGAAAGAACTGCTTGTTTTGTTAGCTATTTGGGCTTTTACAATTATATCGGGTTTCGGACCGAGTATCGTTCGCTCTGCTATGATGATAACGATTTATAGTATTATAAATTTGCTTCAACGACAAAAACTTAGTCTGAATACTATTGGACTTACAGCATTTGTAATGCTGCTATTTCATCCATTAAGTTTGTTTGATATTGGTTGGCAGATGTCTTTTATGGCTGTATTGGGGATTATCCTGATGAATATGCTTGTGGGGAAAATACATACATCTTATCGGGTACTCGACTGGGTTATAGGAATTGCTTTAGTTTCTTTGTCGGCTCAGATCATGACCGCCCCTTTGTCAATATACTATTTCCATCAGTTTGCAAGTTATTTTCTTTTTACGAACTTCGTTGTTATACCGATTGTCACAGTCGTTCTTTACATTGCGGTATTATCATTGATTTCCCCATTGGTATGGCTACATCAAATTGCGGATTATATGGTACATGAGATGAATCTAGTGCTGCAAGTTATATCAAAATGGCCAGGTGCCAGCATCACAGGTCTATATATGTCTTCAATTCAAGTTATAGGCGTGTATATAGCGCTTTTTGCATTGATAGCACTTGCTTTTAAAATCAAAAGTATATCCTGTACGAATATAAGAAGATAAATGTTTTTTTTGACTTTTTATTTAAAATAATATTGGCCTTTATTCTTAGTTCTGTTACCAAATTCTATTGCATGATGCGGACAATGGTGGTAGCAGTTAAAACACGTCAAGCATTCCCCTGTGTGTTGCCACTCTGGCATTTTACCAAAGCCACCCAAGATGTCACCGACGGGACATACATTGGCACAGATGCCACATTTTACACATTTGGTAGCATCAACATGGAAGGGCTTGTCTGAAATGAGATATTTTTCGAAAAAGCCGCCTATGATATGGGTCTTGAGACTTGCAAATCGTCCTCGGTCTAGTCGGAATATGTCTTTCTTTTTATCATAGATCTCTTCCATGATAACGTGTAAGCGTTGTTCTGTTTGCGATTTTTTCAAAATCTGTAATTCTTTGGGATCAACATCCATAAAGGGAAGGCCGACATAGGTATTGGGCATTCGTAGTGAATAGGCACTATCGACATGGATGGGCATAAAATTATCAAGAGCAAGTCCGATGTCATCTCCACAGGTGCAGACAGCATACGTGAAATGCCCTTTGCTGTTGATGTCAAGATGTTCGATAAAATGGCGAACGAGTGTGGGTACGCGCCATCCGTGAATGGGAAAGATGAAGCCTAGGCGTTCGCCTTCTTTGAGCTCGTAATGGGTAGGAGCGTTTGATGCCTCGACTATTGAAACTAAGTGGTCTTGTGTGGAGCTCGCAATACGTTGGGCTATCCATTGTGTGTTGCCTGTTGCGGAAAAATAGAAGATCATAGGAGATGTGATGTTAATTTTGACGGTAAATCATTGTTCGACGAAGCATCACGAATACTGTGATGTCGAGTAGGGCTGCCACTATGAAATGAATGGTAGAGTAGGTGTTGAATAGAGTGTTGTCGTTGAGAAAATATGCGATGATGAATACTATGATTTCTGCGAGAATTCCTAATACGGTATATCCGATATAGAACCAACCGAGTTGTGCGATACGTCCTGTGAATTTCCTGATCATCGGGAAGGAAAAGGCGAAGATAGCCAGTCCTTGGATGAAGTTGATAATTTGTATATATTGATTGATACTTATTGCCTTATTAAGATCTTGCTGAGAGTAATTGGTTGCCGTTAGAGATTCTGGCATCAAACTATACGACCAAGAACTGAGCAGAAGGTTGGCGAGTTGGCATATAATCAAGATAAGGGGAAACCATTGTACGTAGCTGTTAATGCTTTGAAATTTACCGCGAAGGACTTCTAGTATGGCTACGACGGATAATACGCCGAAGACATGGATGATGGGTAATGTATAAGGTGTATTGTAGAATTGATAGATCATGTTGTCGGGAGAAAACATGTATACGTAGTTCTGGCCGAATGTGATAACATATTCAATAATGCAAATACAAAGGCAAACATCAAGAATGGTGTTTGCCTTATGACTTATTTTGAAAAATCCTATTTTCTCCATTTGTTATTTCGCTTCGTTCATGGTCCCTTCGATATAGAGACGAGTCATTTCTACCTTACCATTTGTACGAATGGTGATAGTCTTCTTGAAATGGCCAGGAAATTTCCCTTTCCCATTATAAGTAATGCTTACAGTTCCCTTTTTGCCAGGCATGATAGGTTGCTGGGTGTAAGAAGGAATTGTGCATCCGCAAGAAGCGATAGCCTGGTTGATAATCAAAGGCTTATCACCTATGTTGGTAAAGGAAAATGTCGTCTTCTGGACAGGCTCTTTTTCTGAGAAAGTACCAAAGTCGTAAGTGAGCTTGTCAAATTTAATCTCTGCTTGAGCATTGGCGCTGAGCGCACAAACAAGCATCAACATCATACTAAAAATAATCTTTTTCATATCTTTGATTTTTATGTTCTGTAATAATATGACTGCAAAGGTAACTAGAAAGTTTATTATTGATACCGAAATTTAGAAAAATTATATTTTTATTTTGGTGTTTTGCGCATTTTGCAGTATCTTTGCATCTCAGAAAATAATTATTCCAAAGAATATGTATAGAACGAATACTTGTGGAGAGCTTCGTCTCTCTGATGCTGGCAAGGAAGTGACACTTGCTGGATGGGTTCAGCGCTCACGTAAGATGGGTGGTATGACTTTTGTCGATCTGCGTGACCGCTATGGTATAACTCAGCTTGTATTTAACGAGGCTGACGACAAGGCTCTTTGCGAAGAGGCTAACAAATTAGGTCGTGAGTATTGTATCCAGGTTAAAGGTATCGTTAGTGAGCGTCAAAGCAAAAATGATAAGATGGATACAGGAGATATCGAAATTATTGCTAAGGAACTTAACATACTTTCTCCATCTCTTACACCTCCTTTCACAATCGAAGATGATACAGATGGTGGTGATGATCTTCGTATGAAATATCGATATCTTGATATTCGTCGTAACGCTGTTCGCAAGAATTTGGAACTTCGTCATCGTATGACAATTCTAATTCGCAATTTCCTCGATTCACAGAATTTTATGGAGGTTGAAACACCTATTTTAATAGGTTCTACTCCAGAGGGCGCTCGTGACTTCGTTGTACCATCTCGAATGAATCCCGGACAGTTCTATGCATTGCCTCAGAGTCCACAGACTTTGAAACAGTTGCTTATGGTAGCCGGTGTAGACCGTTATTTCCAGATTGCAAAGTGTTTCCGTGATGAGGACCTTCGCGCAGACCGTCAACCAGAGTTCACTCAGATCGACTGTGAGATGAGTTTTGTAGATCAGGACGATGTGATCAATCTGTTTGAAGAAATGGCTCGTCACCTGTTCAAAGAAATTCGTGGCGTAGAACTTCCTAAACTTCAGCAGATGACATGGCATGAAGCAATGAAGAGATTTGGTAGCGATAAACCAGATCTTCGCTTCGGAATGGAATTCGTAGAATTGAAAGATGCCTTTACGGGTAAGGGAGATTTCTCTGTATTCAATGAGGCTAAATATATTGGTGGTATCTGTGTTCCAGGTTGTGCTGATTATAGTCGTAAGCAGTTGAATGAACTAACCGATTTCGTAAAGAGACCTCAGGTTGGTGCTCAGGGCTTAGTTTATATCAAGTATAATGCTGATGGTACTGTTAAGAGTTCTATTGATAAGTTCTATACTCCAGAGGTTCTTGCTGAGATCAAAGAAGTTATGGGAGCTAAGGATGGCGATTTGGTATTAATACTTTCAGGTGATAATGCCAATAAGACTCGTATTCAACTTTGTTCTTTGCGTCTTGAGATGGGTGATCGTCTAGGCCTACGTGATAAGAATGTGTTCAAATGTCTATGGATTGTAGACTTCCCTCTCTTTGAGTGGAGTGATGAAGAGCAGCGCTTGATGGCTACACACCATCCATTTACAATGCCAAATCCTGATGATATTCCTCTGCTCGATGAGCATCCAGAACAGGTACGTGCTAAAGCATACGACTTTGTATGTAATGGTATTGAAGTTGGAGGTGGTAGTTTGCGTATCCATGATACTAAATTACAGGAAAAGATGTTCGAAGTTCTTGGATTTACACCAGAACGAGCAGAAGCTCAGTTTGGCTTCTTGATGAATGCATTCAAATATGGAGCACCACCTCATGCAGGTCTTGCCTTCGGTCTTGATCGCTTTGTTAGCATTATGGCAGGTCTCGATAGTATTAGAGACTGTATCGCATTCCCTAAGAATAACTCAGGTCGTGATGTAATGCTTGATGCGCCATCAGCCCTTGATGCAAAGCAGCTTGATGAATTGCAGATCTCTGTAGATTTGAAGTAAACATTGAGTCTATATAAATGTTGTAATTCTTGATTTATGTCAAGAATTACAACATTTTCGTTTTTGGCAGTTAGATTTTTGATGCTAAACTTGATAGTTTAGAATAATTATGTTACTTTTGCCAAAGTGGGTAGTACTCCATGAAAAATAGAAACTCATAGTTATTAAGATTTACTAAAATTATGGTAGAAAAGAAAGCAACAGTAGCAAAGAAAACCGCTACAAAAAAGGCAGCACCTAAGAAGACTGCTGTAAAGAAAACAGTTTTAGCATTGAACGCAGAGAACGCTGGCTTCAAGGCTGGTGATGTATATCAAGCTTTAGCAGCAGCTGAACAAGCTTTATCAGTTGCAGAAATCGCTAAGGCCGCTAACATCTCAGAAGAAGAAACCTTACTTGGTATTGGTTGGCTCTTCAAAGAGGGTAAAATTAAGGATGTAGACAACAAAGTTGTTTTAGCTTAATATTGTATATAATAAAAAAGCCGCAGGTATTTTTTTGGATATCTGCGGCTTTTTTTGTATTTTTGTGCTGTGAAAGAATACGACAACGAGATATATAAGATTTTGATAGAAGCAGGTGAAAATGGGCTTAAGATAGAAAAGATTGCTCGTCATGTTTACAATGCTTGTAATTCAATCTTTTTTCCTGTGGAATTTGAGAATGTACATAAGTATGTTACTCAGTTTTTGTTGTTGAAATCGAAACAAGTAGACTCCTTGATAGAAAAATCTGATACACGTGGAATTTATCGATTGAACTTTAAGTCGGTTGAATCTCAACAACTGATGCTTCGTTTTGGTGCAGATGTAGAGAAGGAAATAGAGAAACCTAAGGATGAAGACCAATCGTTGAGCCTGTTCTAATTTTTATATAGGGGAATTTGTAATCCCATTCGTATTATATATAAAACAATCAAAGGGCTTGGCTTATCCGGGCCTTAAATAAATACTATAGTAAAATGGCAAGAAGATATTTGTTAGGTTTTGATGTTGGTTCATCTTCAGTAAAGGCATCTCTTACAGATGTAGAAACTGGTGAGATTGCAGCATCAGCTTTTTATCCAGATCATGAAGCACCGATTACTGCTGTTAAAGCTGGATGGGCAGAGCAAGATCCTCAGATGTGGTGGGATAATGCAAAGTTGAGTTTGAAGAAGATTATGTCTGAGACCGGCGCTAAAGGTGACGATATTCAGGCTATTGGTATATCATATCAGATGCATGGTCTGGTATGTGTAGACAAGAATCAGCAAGTACTTCGACCAAGCATTATTTGGTGTGACTCTCGTGCTGTTCCTTATGGAGAGAAAGCATTTAAGGAATTAGGTGCTGAGCAGTGCTTAAGTCATTTGCTGAATTCTCCAGGTAATTTTACAGCCTCAAAGCTTGCTTGGGTAAAGGAAAACGAGCCTGAGCTCTTTGATAAAATCGATAAGATCATGCTTCCTGGTGATTATATCGCTATGAAGTTGAGTGGTGATGTCAAAACTACAATAGGTGGTTTGAGCGAGGGTATGATGTGGGATTTCAAAGAGAAGAAACCTGCAAAGTTCCTATTGGATTACTTTGGATTCTCAGAGAGTGTCTTGCCAGAGATTGTTCCTACATTCTCTGTACAGAGTGTAGTATCAAAGTCAGCTGCTGAAGAGCTAGGCCTCAAAGAGGGAACCCCAATTTCATATCGTGCAGGCGATCAGCCAAATAATGCTGTAAGTCTGAATGTGTTCAATCCTGGAGAAATTGCTTCAACAGCAGGAACCTCAGGTGTCGTTTATGGTGTGTTGGGTGATGTTAATTATGATCCGAAAAGTCGCGTAAACACATTTGCACACGCTAACTATACAACAGAAATGGACCGTTTGGGCGTATTGCTTTGTATCAATGGTACTGGTATTTTGAATGCATGGGTACATCGTAATATTACACCAGATGTAAGTTATGCAGATATGAATGACTTAGCAGCATCTGTACCTATCGGTAGCGAGGGTGTGAGCATTATTCCTTTTGGTAATGGTGCAGAACGTGTACTTGAGAACCAAGAAACAGGATGCTCTATTCATGGCTTGAACTTTAATAAGCACAATCGTGCTCATATCGTGAGAGCTGCACAAGAGGGTATCGTGTTTAGTTTCTGTTATGGTATGGAAATCATGGAAAAAATGGGTATGGATATTAAGAAAATCCATGCAGGTAAGGCCAATATGTTCTTGAGTCCATTGTTCCGTGATACTTTGGCAGGCGTTAGTGGTGCTACAATTGAACTCTATGAGACAGATGGTAGCGCAGGTGCAGCAAAGGGCGCAGGTATTGGTGCCGGCATCTATAAAGATCATGATGAAGCTTTTGCTACATTGAAGAAGTTAGCTGTTATCGAACCAGATTCAGTTAAGCGTGAAGAATATTTGAACGCTTATGAAAACTGGAAAGAAAAACTGGCAAAGTTACGATAAACAAATTGAAAATCTATATTGATAGGGCTGTGCAAATAAACATTGTACAGCCCTTTTTCTTTCTTTCTTATGTTTTGTGGAGTTACTTTTTAATTATATAGAGAAAAACTTTCCTATTGTAAAAAAAATCATTACCTTTGCGATAATATTATTTGAATAAAATATATGGCTCGTATAAACAACCACTTGGTAATTATGGCAGGCGGCGTAGGAAGCCGCTTTTGGCCGATGAGTACCGTTGATAAACCTAAGCAGTTTATTGACGTTTTAGGTGTTGGTCGCTCATTGATGCAACTAACATTTGATCGTTTTGAGGGTATTTGTGACCCTGAGAATGTTTGGATTGTAACAAATAAAAGGTATTTCGATATTGTAAGAGAGCAGCTTCCAGAAGTACCTAAGGAAAATATACTTTTGGAACCATGCCGTAGAAATACTGCTCCATGCATTGCATATGTAAGTTGGCGTATTAAGTCGAAGGATCCTAATGCAAATATTGTAGTTTCTCCTTCAGACCATATCGTTACTAATCCTATAGAATTCAGACGTGTCGTGGAATCATGTTTGAAGTTTACAAGCGAATCGGATGCAATTGTGACATTGGGTATGAAGCCGACTCGTCCAGAGACAGGTTATGGTTATATCCAGGCCGATTTGGGATCTAGTAGTGTAAGAAATAAAGAGATATTCCGTGTAGACCAGTTCCGTGAAAAACCAGATTTAGCAACGGCAACTCAATATCTTCGTGAGAATAACTTCTTCTGGAATGCAGGTATCTTCATTTGGAGTGCAAGTACTATCATCAATGCTTTCAGAGTATATCAACCTTCTTTGGCAAAGGTATTTGATAGCCTAAAGAGTGTCTACAACACAGATGAGGAGCAGGCACAGATTGATTTACGTTATCCAGAATGTGAGAACATCAGTGTCGATTATGCTATTATGGAAAAGGCAGAAGAGATTTTTGTATGCCCTGCTGATTTCGGTTGGAGCGATTTGGGTACATGGGGCAGTCTTCTCATGCAGACAAAACGCGACTTATATGGAAATAGTGTAATTGGAAACGATATACAAATGATAGAATCAAAAAACTGTATTGTGCATGCGACTCAAGAGAAGAAAGTTGTCGTACAGGGACTTGATGGATATATCGTTGCGGAGAAAGATAATACCTTGTTGATTTGTAAATTAAGCGAGGAACAAAGAATAAAACAATTTTCGGGTGATTAAATTTAATAAAATGGAAAGAAAAGTAGCTCTTATAACAGGTATTACAGGACAGGATGGTTCATATCTTGCAGAATTCTTGTTAAAAAAAGGATATGAAGTTCATGGTACAATTCGTCGTTCTTCTGTCGATTTCCGTGAACGTATTGCCCATTTGGAAGGTAAACCTAACTTTCATTTACATTATGCCGATTTAGGTGATTCTATGAGTATTGTTGGCGTGCTGAATAAGGTAAAGCCAACAGAAATATATAATCTTGCTGCCCAAAGTCATGTTCAGGTAAGTTTTGATTCTCCTGAGTTTACCGCTGATGTTGATGGTGTAGGTGTACTTCGTATTCTTGAAGGTGTACGTCAGTGTGGATTGGAGAAAAGTTGTCGTATATATCAAGCATCAACTTCTGAACTTTATGGTAAAGTAGAGGAAGTTCCTCAGAACGAAAACACCCCATTCCATCCTTATAGTCCATATGCTGTTGCCAAGTTGTATGGTTATTGGATTGTGAAGGAATATCGTGAAGCATATAATATGTTCTGCTGTTCTGGTATTCTCTTTAATCACGAAAGTGAGCGCCGTGGTGAAACATTCGTTACACGTAAGATAACCCTTGCAGCTGCTCGTATTAAACAAGGTAAGCAAGAGAAACTTTATCTTGGCAATTTGAGTAGTCTTCGCGACTGGGGTTATGCTAAAGACTATGTAGAGTGTATGTGGTTAATACTTCAGCACGACAAACCTGAAGATTTCGTTATCGCTACAGGTGTGCAGCATACAGTAAGAGAATTTGCTACTTTAGCGTTCCATCATGTAGGTATTGAGTTGGAATGGAAAGGCGATGGAATTGATGAAAAAGGTATCGACAAGGCTACCGGTAAGGTACTTGTAGAAGTATCACCAGATTTCTTCCGTCCAACAGATGTTGTCAATCTTTGGGGTGATCCAACCAAGGCTAAGGCAGAACTGAATTGGAATCCAAGTAAGACCACCTTTGAAGAACTTGTAAAGATCATGGTTGATCATGATATGAAGAAAGTAGCTGCAGATGATGCAGCAAGTAGAGTTCGTGTGAATTTAGCAGAGTACCTTGAAAAAGGTATCGTAAAATAAAGGAGGATATAATGTCATTAGACAAAAATAGTAAAATATTTGTTGCAGGACATCATGGCTTGGTCGGTTCTGCAATTTGGAACAACCTGAAGAGTAGAGGATATAATAATCTGGTAGGGCGAAGTCATAAAGAACTTGACTTGACAGATCAATATGCTGTAAAGAAGTTCTTTGATGAAGAACAACCTGATGCCGTTGTTTTAGCGGCTGCTTTTGTTGGTGGTATTATGGCCAATTCTTTATATCGTGCTGATTTTATTATGCAAAATATGAAGATGCAGTGCAATGTTATCGAGAATGCATATAAGCATGGCGTCAAGAAATTACTTTTCTTGGGAAGTACTTGTATCTATCCTAAGAATGCGCCACAACCAATGAAAGAGGATGCACTTCTTACTTCACCTTTGGAGTATACTAATGAAGAGTATGCTATTTCGAAAATTGCAGGCTTGAAGATGTGCGAGAGTTATAATCTGCAATATGGAACTAATTATATTGCAGTGATGCCTACTAATCTTTATGGTCCGAATGACAACTTTCATCTAGAGAATAGTCACGTATTGCCAGCTATGATGCGTAAGGTGTATCTTGCTAAGTTGATTCATGATAATAATTGGGACGCAATTCGTGTTGACATGGATAAGCGACCAATAAACCCTCCTGCAAAACTTCAGGAAATAATAGGCGAGGGGAATGTTGATGGAAAGAACGACAAAGAGCGCATTTTGAAAGCTCTTGCCTTTTATGGTATTGAGGATAATAAGGTTACATTATGGGGAGACGGAAGTCCACTTCGTGAATTCCTATGGAGTGAGGATATGGCAGATGCCTCTGTACACGTATTGTTAAACGTTGATTTTAAAGACATTATTGGTATCGAAAAATACTCAAGTGTTTTCTATGGTGTTAGAGCCGATGGTGAAGTCAACAGAAATAATTCAGAAGGTCGTGGTGGTGCTATTCCGCAACTTGGTGAAATTAGAAACTGTCATATCAATGTTGGAACAGGCAAGGAGTTAACGATTAAGAGTCTGGCTAATCTTGTTGTTCGGACAGTTGGTTTTGAAGGACAGATAGAATGGGATGCAAGTAAACCTAATGGTACGCCTCGAAAACTAATTGATGTTAGCAAACTTCATAGTCTTGGATGGCAACATAAAGTTGAAATCGAAGATGGTGTTAAGAAATTGTTCGATTGGTATCAGAGCACTTTAGCTTAACTAAAAATATAAAAAGGACTTCTATGATTTAATAGAAGTCCTTTTTTTCATAAAGTCTTAAAAGAATTTATTGTAGTAAATTATATCAACTTATATATTTTAGGCATTTGTCTTTTGTTGTCTTTTGTGACGGAAATACCATTTGATACCAAAATATATAATAGCAATGACAACTATTGCGATGATAACAATTTTGATATATTCAGAATACTCTTCAATTTTGCTAGTAAGCTGTTCTTCTGGTACAATAGAGTGAAGGTAATATCCGAGGACAGCAAGAATACAGTTCCATACTCCAGCACCAAGTGTAGTGTAAAGAAGGAATTTTCCATAATGCATTCTGCTTAGTCCAGCAGGAATGCTAATGAGGTGACGGATTCCAGGAATAAGTCGGCCACTAATAGTAGCAATCATTCCATGATCATAGAAATATTTCTCACTCTTTTCTACTTTCTCCTGATTCAGTAAACATAAGTGCCCCAGTTTGCTGTTGGCAAATTTATAGATTACAGGGCGTCCGAGATAATATCCTGCAAAATAATTGATACTTGCACCAAAGTCTGCACCTAATGTAGCAAAAAGGATGACTAACCATATATTTAGATTTCCTCCCGCTGCATGATAGGCAGCTGGAGATACCACTAATTCTGAAGGAACAGGAATGACAGTACTTTCAAGTAACATGAGTATAAAGATTGTACCGTAATTCAAATTTCCTAGTAGACTTGTTAACCAATTCATATTTCCTATATTAATTTATATCTTCAAAACTTTTATCTTTTATGTCTCTGAAGAAGAAGTTTGCTCTATCAGTCTCCTTCTCCATAGCTAATTCTAAATATTTATGGAACTCTTTTTCGCATTTCAACTGCATATATGTATACGCTGTTGCTGTATAGAAATTATCTGGTAAGTCAGAAGTTGTCTTTTCTATATGTTTTAGAATTCTAAGAGCAAGTTTATAATATCCCTTATCACATATAGAGAAAGCAATGTTTGTGAGAGTCTTAGGATTATATCCCGACATCTTTGCACTTTTGAGATAATGAACTTTAGCTTCGCTAATCTTGTCATTCTCAAGATACATATGTGCTCTGATAATTTCAATGTTAGTATCGGTCTCCTTTTTCGTCTCTTTAGCGTATTGATTAATAATGCGGAGACCCTCATCCAAATTTCCGTGATGACTTTCAAGAAAAGCTAGATTCCTAAGAATGTCAAATCGAATCTCTGTGTGATCATTAATTTTATCAGAATAAGTCTTGGCATTTCTGAAATGTTCTAATGCTTTATCGTAGTCAGGAATTTCCAAGTAGCAATAACCTAATTGGTTCTCCGTAACATCACTATTTCCTTCGATACTTATCACATGATTGATAATTTCTATTGCCTTCTTTATATTCCCTAAGGCATGAAAAGCATTTGCCTGCAATTCCATGGCATCCGTGTCCTCGTTGTCGATAGCAAGGGCATAGTCAGCACTTTGAATACAAGACTCGAAATCATTATCTTGTAATTGTGTGTAAGCCAGTCTTCTCCAGTTTTCTGTTGAAAAAGGATCTTTATCAAGAAGTTTGTTGTTGATTTTCTTACTTTGTTCATAGTGTCCAAGTCCTGTTTCTACTCGTGTCAGAGTTTCCAAGTAGAAATCGTCCATCTTGGTCTTTACGATATTGAGCCATTCTTTTGCTTTCTCATAATGCGCATAGTCAGCAAATAGGCATGCAATATCGACAGCTATGGCCTCTTTGTCGTCTGTATATTCTTGATTGAAAAAAATCTTTAGATAGTCATCGGCTGCATCTATTTGTTTACGAACAATCATGATTTCAGCCTTGAGAAGATAATATTCCTCGTCTGTTTTATCGGTATCAGAGATTCTTTCACAAAATATATCAGCCTTATCGGCATCATCTTCTTCCAATAGTGCTATTCGAGAACGAAGTAATAATGGTTCCATGGAATCAGGCCATAGTGTCATGGCATATTCACATGTGGTTATAGCATTATCAATATCGCCGAGACTTTGATAGTACTCGGCGATGTCTATTAGTTGCTCAGAATCTAAATAAATAGTTCCACCATTCTTTTGGGCTTCTTCATATTTCTTTAAATTCTCTTTGAATTCTTTATTCTCGAAATATCTGTTTTGCATTTATTTCTTATTCTGTTTTGCCCATGTATCTTTAAGCCCAACAGTCTTATTGAATACAGGATGCTCAGAAGTTGTATCTAAGTCTGCCATGAAATAACCAATTCGCTGGAATTGTAGATATTCACCAGGCTTTCTCTCTGCCGCATAGTTTTCAACATAACAGTTGTTATAGACTTTAAGAGATTCCGGATTGAGTAATTCGCGGAAATCACGATCGTCAGCGCTTGGGTTTTCGATATTGAACAGTCGATCATACTCGCGAACTTCAGCCTTCTTGCAATGATCGCAGCTAACCCAATGCAGAGTACCCTTTACTTTGCGGTTTGCTCCTGCCATACCACTCTTGCTTTCTGGATCGTATTCAGCCTGAATCTCAATAATGTTGCCGTTCTCATCTTTGGTACAACCTGTACACTTAATGATATATGCATTCTTCAGACGGACCTCTTTTCCTGGTGTCATGCGGAAGAACTTCTTTGGTGCATCTTCCATAAAGTCAGCACGCTCAATCCAAAGGTTCTTAGAGAAAGTGATGGTATGTGTAGAAGAATTTTCATCTTCAGGATTGTTAATTGCTACCATCTCTTCCGTCTGTCCATCTGGATAGTTTGTGATAACTAATTTTACAGGGTCAAGGACTGCGCTTACACGTGTAGCTTTCTTGTTTAAGTCCTCACGAACACTGGCCTCAAGTAAAGCCATATCGTTTAGGGCATCAAACTTAGTGTAGCCAATAGAATTGATAAACATACGGATACTTTCTGGAGAATAGCCACGTCGACGCATACCACAGAGTGTAGGCATACGAGGGTCATCCCATCCGTTTACTAAATGTTCATCAACAAGTGTATGGAGCTTTCGCTTACTCATTACTGTATATGTAAGATTTAAGCGATTGAACTCTATCTGGCGTGGACGGTTGTCGTTCAGTCCCTCAGATGCTGTACCATCATACTCTTTAAGGAAATCAATGAATTCATTATAGAGTGGGCGATGTGGAACAAATTCCAATGTACATATTGAATGTGTTACCCCTTCGAAGTAGTCACTCTGTCCATGGGCAAAGTCATACATAGGATAGCAATGCCATTTAGTACCTGTGCGATGATGAGGGGTCTGGATGATACGATACATGATAGGATCACGGAAATGCATATTTGGATTAGCCATATCCAATTTAGCACGTAAAACCATACTACCTTCAACAGCTTCTGGTGTGTTCATTTTGTTGAACAATTCGAGATTTTCCTCAATAGGTCGATCTCGGTATGGACTAGGTCTTCCTGGCTCTGTAGGGGTTCCTTTCTGCTCTGCGATTTGTTCTGGGGTCTGTTCATCAACGTATGCGCGTCCTTTCTTTATCATCCAGATGGCAAAGTCCCAAAGTTTCTGGAAATAATCAGACGCATAGTAAATGTTACCCCACTTAAATCCTAGCCATGAAATATCATGAAGAATATTTTCTACGTATTCGTTGTTTTCCTTACTAGGGTTTGTATCATCAAAGCGGAGATTGCAAACTCCGTTATATTTTTCAGCAACACCAAAGTCCATGCAAATAGCTTTTGCATGACCGATGTGAAGATAGCCGTTAGGCTCTGGAGGAAAACGGGTTTGAATTCTACCTCCATTTTTCCCTTCTGCGAGATCCTCTTCGACGAGTTGTTCTACGAAGCTGATACTCTTTTTCTCTTCGTTAGTATTTTCTTCAATAACTGCCATATTATTTTAATTTTATTTTTATTCTGCAAAGATACTTATTTATAATGGAAAATAAGACAATAGGTAGAAGATTTTTTATAGTGTTAAGAGTAAACCTAAAATATGTTATCAAACATATAAAAATATTTGTTAGAGTAAGTTTAAAGCCTTACCTTTGCATCAGTTATCCTGAATACAATCTTTTTACCTTTAAAAAACTAATACCTATTGAGATGAACGCTCCTCTTTGAGAAAAGAGGAGCGTTTGCATTTTATATAATTTCTGATATGTTTTATTTTATGCCTCGTTCATTGAGTGCTTTACTGTATTTTGCAGCATTTGCGAGGTGCTCTTGGTATGTTCTTGCAAAATTATGGGTTCCACTGAAATCCTCTTTTGCGCACATATACAGATAGTTGTGGTGTGTGAGGTTCAGGACGGCATCAATACCAGCAACGCTTGGTATGCGAATTGGCCCAGGAGGAAGTCCTGTGTTTTTATAAGTGTTGTATGGGCTGTTGATATAAAGCAACTTATTGTAAATTCTTTTAAGGTCAAACTTCTTCCATGCATATTTAATAGTTGGATCGGCTTGAAGTGGCATTCCGTTTGGATATTCTCCATCACGATACATCAGTCGATTGTAGTACATACCTGCGATCATTGGCTTTTCGGAATTGTTCGCAGTTTCTTCATCTACAATACTGGCCAATGTTATTACCTGTTCTGGTGTTAAATTCAAACTCTTAGCTTTTTGGGTACGCTCAAAGTTCCAGAATTTTTTGTTTTCTTTTTGCATCCTATTAAGGAACTTTGAAATGTTTGTGTTCCAATAGATGTCGTATGTGTTTGGAATAAATAAGCAAGCGATAGTTGCTGTATCGTATCCATAGTTTTTACATACAGACTCACTGGCAAGAGAGTCGTATAATTGCTCTTCATCTATCATTAGTTTAGAACTTACAGCTGCAGCGAGATCTCCTATTGTTCTAACAGATGGAATTGTCAAACTAACTGGTTCCTGTTGACCATTTCTGAAATGGCGGAATATCTTCAGAGTTCCGTCATTAGAATGTATGGCATATCTTCCAGTGCGGATATGATCTGCATAACTGAAATGTCGTGCTAACATCTTGAAAGCATGGAAACAGTGTGGATGTGCTATTGGTTCTATTTTCTGATATACGGAATCAATGTTATCGTCGTTATCAATATAAATATAGGTAACATCCGACTTCGTAGAGAACGAAGCAAATAAATAGTAATAAACTAGTCCGATAATAATTATGGAGCAGGTTACGGCTGACCATATATATACCTTACAAGTTGAATGTTTCATTTTTGATATAAATTAAAAATCAGATGCAAAGTTAATAATAAATTGGGAAAACGATACTTAAAATCAATTATTTTTCTACCTTTGCAGTTAAAATAAAGCGTTATGGATAATTTTGAGACTTATATTTTTGATCTTGATGGTACTCTCTTGAATACGATACAAGATTTAGCAGCGAGTTGTAATTATGCTCTAAGATATTCTAATATGCCAGAATATTCTGTAGATGAGGTTAGAATGATGGTAGGAAATGGAGTAAAAAAATTAATGGAGCGTGCTATTCCTGAAGGCTTAAATAATCCTAGATTTGAGGAAACGTATGCTTCTTTTAGAAAACATTATTTGGAGCATAACCTCGATACGACTGGTCCTTATCCTGGAATTATGGATTTACTCAAGAATCTGAAGGCTCACGGAAAGAAGGTGGCTGTTGTTAGTAATAAGTTTTATGCTGCTACACAGGCTTTATGCAAACACTTCTTTTCTGATTATGTAGATGTTGCGATAGGAGAGCGTGAAAATATACGTAAAAAACCTGCTCCTGATACTGTAAATGAGGCTTTGTTGCAGCTCGGCGCTTCACGCGATACAGCGGTCTATATTGGTGATAGTGATGTTGATATAGAGACAGCAAGGAATAGTAATATGCCGTGTATTAGTGTGCTTTGGGGATTCCGTGATCATGATTTCTTAGTAGAGCATGGTGCTACACGTTTGATAAGTTCTCCTAAAGAACTCATGTTGTAATTTGGACTCATCTGACAAGTGCGTAAATTTATCGGATGGGCTTTAGAATTTTGCAATATTTAAACTTTGCTATAGGAAATGTTAATAGAAAAGATGTTCTGTTTTTTTGTCGTTTCTAGAATGTATGAGGGTATTTCGGGGCCCTCAAGAATATAAGAAACACATCTTTGCAAGGTAATATTGTGAATGAAGTTAACTTCATCGGCTTACGAAGTTAACTTCGTAAGTTCATGTTAATAGGTATGTGGGCTTATATAGTTAACAGTATGAGGCTACAAAAGTGGAAAAAACGGAAATAAAGCTTTATGACCAAAATACAACTCGTTGATTATCAGTAAGTTGCATTTTGGCCATATTTTAAATATTCAAGATTAACCGACCATTAAGTCTGAATTCGCGAATTATAGACACCTTTTTTCGATTGAAAATTAAACAATGAAAGGTTCGTTAAACTTTGGCGAATCCAACAAGGTCTTACAGTTCCATACATCGTAATGATTACATCATAGAGTGTTCCTCGATGTAATCCTGTATGGTTCCTTTGTATGAATCTGAAATAGGGATGAAAGTATCGCCAAATTTTGCGCGAGATCTATCGAACATCGTAACCTCCTTGATGTGAATTAGGTAAGAGCGATGGATTCTGAGGAACTCTGGACTTGGTAGATATTCTTCCAAAGTAGACATATTCATCAAACACATAACAGGTTTTGCTTTTCCTTTTATGTATATTTTGATGTAGTCTTTCTGTCCCATCACATATAAGATGTCATCAAGTTTTATTTGCACAGTTTTATACTCGCTATTTACATAAAAGAAGCGATCTTTTTCAATTTGTTTTTTTCTTCTTAAAATTAAACTTTCGTTATTCATAAATTTTTGTGTTAGTTATAATAACTCGCTCTAAATTGGACTTTGATTGAAAATCAAGAAGTTGGTCGTTTGCCTATATTATATAGGGGAAACGAGCGGACTTCTGCTCGTTTCTGTATTTTGCAATATGCAAAGAACGCCTCAATTCGGGGACAAAGATACGATAAATTTCTAAATATCCCATAACTCGCTAGGAGAAATTTATGGAATTTAGAACTTTTGCGTAAAATCTGATGCTTACCAACACAATATGCATCCAAAAACAAACAGCAGGTATTCGGACATAGACTATCCAAATACCTGCTGCCACAACGTTCTATTACTGACGATGATTCTCACATCGGCTTTCATATACTGTTGCAATATAGGAGTATTTTGTCCCTGTGTACTCACTGTGGCTATAGCCATAAAATAGTTACCATCTTCCCTATGTATGAGCTTGGCATTATGGCTTATGATGTTGCAGTTATAAGAAGCATCGTCGTTGCCCTCGAAAGATACATGAGCCGTCCTTGGCTCATCGAAAAGATACAAATACTTGTATGGCACAAGCACTTGCACTGTTCCTTGATTGACGACCTCACCATTAGCCTCTATGGATATAGGATAAGGTATCTTGTAGAAA
>NZ_AUFP01000005.1 GCF_000426565.1 Segatella albensis DSM 11370 = JCM 12258
ACAAAGAACGGAAAGAGCATAAGCAGATTGAGTACCTGCAAGGATGTAAACTTGCAATTCGCACGCTTCTCTACACCAATCTGGCTAGAGCGTATGTTTATATGTTCCATCACTCTCATTATGCTGTTAATTGCACGATTATTTTCATTTTCAGAGAAGAAACTTCTCAAATCTGATAGAATAGTTGTATCTTTGCTCACGGCTTCTAAGTTTGAATTTTATTGTTTGGTCACTATAAAATTACTCATTTTCAATGAGTTAAACAAACTTTGAAGCCTTTTTTATTCCAAATTTACGTTAATATATGCATGTGATTTCTTACATGCGAAAGTTCAATACCTTATATTAATTTATAAGAAAAAGATCATTCTGACTTGTTTATCGGATATTTGCGGTCGGCACGCTTCATGTGCTCCTTTATATCCTGCTGATATTGCTCATATTTGTCTGCGCCAAGGATACTCTTCAGTTCTTCCTCGTAAGCCTGTTTTGTTTCCATCATCTTCTGATGCTTTTCTATCATCTCTTGGCGTTTCCCCATCATCTTCTGACGTTTTTCCATCACCTTATCTCGATTAGGTTGTGCTATTTTCTTCATCTTGTCAAAATCAGGACGGGGCATATTGACGATTGAATCACGAAGCATCTGACGGAGGCCTTGTACATGAAGACGATAGTGTGGCATCCCCTTCATAGGGAGTTTATCAGCATATTTCTTGTTGAGTTCAAGTAAGAGCTTAGCCTGTTTTTCGCTGAGCTGATACCTCTTTACCATAGCATCTGTATGATGCTGGATCATCTCTTTCTTGTCTATGGAACGAAAAACTTTCTTTTCTTCGTTCTGCGCCATTACGGCAGTAGACATACTAATTACGGCTACCAGAGCCAAAACCATTTTCTTCATAATCGTCTAATTTAGTTCTTTTGTTTTGAAACATTTAAGTCTGTTTGCTTCTTTGATGTGGCATCTTATCGAAGGTTTAAGCGGTTAATTTTTTTTTATTCTGATTACGATATTTTGTTTTTCGTCCTCCTATCCCCATAATTAGGTATTTTTCATGAAAAGGAAAGCCTCTTATCTATTTTTACTATAAAATTCGTACCTTTGCCGAAAATAAATTAACGATGAATAAATATAATATCATATCAGCACCAAATGAGGGATCTTTTGACCAACGACTCAAGATACTTGGGAGAACATTGATCAAATATATAGAACTGGAGAAAAAAAACAATCGTCAACTTTCTTATTGCAAGATATTCTTGAGCGATATTCAAAACCAATATCAACTGTTGCTTAATAGTTGTGTGTATCAATATATATCTTCTTGTGCGCATACCATCGTGGAACAACCTCCTCTTGATGGTAGCAAGATATCTATCCTGTTGAAGACTTCTGACGAGACTTGTCATGACATCTTCGATAGTCTTCGCCTTGATGATAAGGAGGCTGTCGGCAAAAGTAGTTATCTGCAGACGCTTATCCTCTTTGATAAATATATGAAACTTGCTGAAAAGCGAAATCTGGACATCCGTCAACATCTGGTAAGGACGTGGATATATGTGGCCAATATCGACGTGAACTACGAAGGCGTGGTAAAGGCCCGGAACGACTTCTTCCGTCAACAAGGTTTGACGATAAACACACATTTCATCGCAAGTACGGGTATTGGCGGAAGGTCTGAGACAAGAAATGCTTGTGTAGCCATCGACTTTCTATCAGTTCCCGACATTACGTTAGAGAATCAGAAGTTTTTGGAGGCCTTGGAGCATCTGAATCCTACACATGAATATGGTGTGGCCTTTGAACGAGGAACCCGATTGAAGATTGGTGATAAGAGCAGGTATTTCATTTCGGGAACAGCCAGTATCGACAAGCATGGTGATGTATTATATTTAGGTGACGTAAGAAAACAGATGGAACGTCTGCTTGAAAATATCGATGCTCTGTTGAAGGATGGAGAGGCTTGTATCGAAGATACGCGATATTTTATCATCTATCTGAGGGATATCTCCGATAAGGAGGTGGTAGAGAAATATATGTCTGAGCATTATCCCGACATTCCGCATATCGTGCTGTTCGCACCTGTATGCCGACCTCAATGGTTGATAGAGATGGAATGTATTGCTGAGAAATAAAGAATATAGAAAAAGGAGTACGGTATTATTCGTACTCCTTTTTTCGTTTTGGATTCATCGGGAACCACCCTCTGAGCACTCGTTTCCGTTGCTCGAAGAGTTCGCCGATACTCCACAATAAGGTGGCACCAAGTACACCCAAAAGTGAGGAGATAATCACATTAGCGATAAGTAATGCTGCCACGAGACTGATGATACCTGTGAGAAGGAAAAACCACCAATATCTGGTGCCTGTGTGATACTCTACCTTAATGACTATCGGATGGAACAATCCGATAATCAAAAAGGTACTTATGGCTATGATGATGCCTGTGAAATATATCTGCATAATTCAAGATTATTGATGAACATCTCTGAGGAGGTCATTTACAGTCTTTACCGGATTAAAGGTGCTCAAAGGAACTTCTACGAAGATGGTATTCCAATCGCTCATAGCTCCATTCCAAAGACCCGGTAACTCAAGAGCCTTCAAGTCGCGTCCGTTCTTACTCTTGCTGCTGATGAAACCTGTGGTATGGTCTACGAAATCCGGTAGGTTGAAAGGATGTCCTTGATAATCGCGGGTGGCGCATACAAGGTCGACAGGATTGAAATGAGTACCATTGGTAAACATCTGCAAAGATTCCTTGTTGTTCTGGTCTATCTGCGAAGACTCGAGAATCTGCAAACTTATTGTACCATCCTGATTATAGGTAAGGAACGGACCACCTCCTGGTTCTCCAACATTCTTTACGACGCCACATACACGCATCGGACGGTTGAGTTTGCGCTTGAGATAGATGACAAGGTCGGCATCCTCAAGATTTTTGATATCGCCCTTACGACAATATAAATCACGCTGGAGGAATCGGATGATCTCTTCAAGTTTGGCATGATTATATTTTCCACTATCTAAGATACGAAGATACTCGAAATTTTTTTGTTGAAGGGTAACGAGAACTCCGGCAATAACCTGTTTCCAAGTAATGGTATCTTTTTTCAGACGATCAGATACCACATTATCTATATTCTTGATGAAGATGACATCGCCATCGATCTCGTTGAGGTTCTCGATAAGAGCGCCATGACCTCCTGGACGGAACAACAACGAACCATCTTCGTTGCGGAAAGGCGTATTATCCGGATTGGCTGCTATCGTATCGGTAGAAGGTTTTTGCTCAGAGAAACTAATATGATAATGTACATCGTATTTCTTCTCATAATAGGCCTGCTTCTCGGCCACCTTAGCCTTGAAGAGTTCCAAATGGTCATGAGAAACCGTAAAGTGGACATAAGCGTCTCCATTGCTGTTGGCATAAAGAGCAGCCTCTACGAGATGCTCCTCCATAGGAGTACGCGATCCATTCTCGTAATGATGGAAAAGTAACAAACCTTTAGGTAGTTGTCCATAATTCAAGCCCTTGGCCTCAAGCATGTTAGCTACAACGGCTTTATAGTTTCCTGAAGATATCAAGTTGCTAACAGACTTGCCCTCGTTCTTGCTACATTTTTCATCAAGAGCCTCATAAAAGGCAAAGTCCTTAATATGATCGAAGAAAGTCTTCTCGAAATCTGTTTGGGGTGTGTCGTAATCAGCATTCAAGAACGCAAACATATTCTTGAACATACGACTGGCAGCTCCCGAGGCTGGTACAAACTTTACTACCTGATGTCCCTCGGTCTTGTATGCATTCCATGTACGGATATAGTTTTGAGCCTCTTCAGCCCCCAAAGCCAATATCCCTTTGCCTACTTCCGCAGCTCCATCCAGTTTCAAGAATGGAAATCCATCTTTGATCTGCTTCAATTGACGCTCAATTTGCTGTTCAGAGATTCCGCGGTTAGCAATTTGATTCAAATCTTGTTGATTTAGCATGATATTTATTTTTCGGTTTATGGTTATTATGTGTATTTTCTACCTAAAATATGGTAAATATGCCACAAAGATAGTTAGTTTTCATGAGATTGAGAAATTTAAGTGGAGTTTTTTTTATATCTTTGCCAGAAACAAATAAGGACTGCGATATGAACAATGATAAATTCGAGTTTACTGCTGAGGAACGTGAGGAATGTCTTGCTATCCTCGAAAAGTTAAAGACGACCATCGGAGATTCTCTGAAATCTGATGATGAGGAGAAAATCAGAGAGCACATTCAGAAGGGTATCGATAATCATCAGATCCAGCGTGACGTATTCAACCTGAATCCGGTATTACATGCTTTACAAACTGCAGAGATTGCGGTAGACGAGATCGGACTCAAGCGTGATGGTGTACTCGCTATCCTACTCTATCAGAGTGTCGTGAGCGATTTTACTACACTCGATGAAATCAACGAAAAATTCGGAGAGAGTGTCGCTCATATCATCCGAGGACTTTGCAGAATCCACGATCTATACAAGCGCAACCCTATCATCGAGAGTGAGAACTTCAGAAACTTGCTGATCTCTTTCTCTGAGGATATGCGCGTCATCCTCATCATGATAGCCGACCGCGTGAACGTCATGCGACAAATACGTGATACAGAGGCTGTTGAGGCTAAACATCAAGTAAGCGAGGAGGCCAGTTATCTGTATGCTCCCTTGGCTCATAAACTGGGTCTATACAAACTGAAAAGTGAACTTGAGGATCTGTCGTTGAAATATCTGGAGCACGATGCCTATTATATGATCAAGGATAAGTTGAACGCTACCAAAGCGGCACGTGACGCTTATATCAAGTCTTTCATCGAACCTATTCAGACGAAACTCGAAAATGCAGGACTCAAGTTCCATATGAAAGGACGTACCAAGAGTATCCATTCGATATGGCAGAAGATGAAAAAGCAGAAATGCGGTTTCGAAGGCATCTACGATCTTTTCGCCATCCGCATCATCCTCGACTCACCTGTAGAGAAGGAGAAAATGCAATGTTGGCAGGTTTACTCGATAATCACAGATATGTATCAGCCTAATCCTAAACGTTTACGAGATTGGCTAAGTGTACCTAAATCAAATGGTTATGAGAGTTTGCACATTACCGTACTTGGACCTCAGAACAAATGGGTAGAGGTACAGATTCGTACCGAGAGAATGGACGAGGTGGCCGAGCATGGTCTGGCTGCCCATTGGCGATATAAAGGTATCAAAAGTGAGGGCGGTATCGACGATTGGTTGGCTAATATCCGAAGCGCTCTGGAGAACAACGACGACTTGCAATTGATGGACCAGTTCAAGATGGATTTGTACGAAGACGAGGTATATGTGTTTACGCCAAAGGGAGACCTGCTAAAGATGCCGAAAGGCGCCACAATCCTCGACCTCGCCTATCGCATCCACTCGAATATCGGTAATACTTGTGTCGGCGGAAAAATCAATGGCAAGGTATGCAATATGCGCGAAACGTTACATTCGGGCGACCAAGTAGAGATCATGACCCAAAGTAACCAGACGCCAAAGCGCGACTGGTTGAATTACGTGACAACAAGTAAGGCGAAATCAAAGATCCGACTTGCCATCAAGGAAACTCAAGCTAAGGAGGGTTTATATGCCAAGGAATTGCTCGAAAGGAGATTCAAGAACAAGAAGATCGAAGCCGAGGAAAGTATCATGTTCCGTCTCATCAAGAGGTTGGGATATAAAGAGGTAAGCGACTTCTATAAGGATATTTCCGACGAGAAGTTGGACCCAAACGAGGTAATAGAAAAGTATGTGGAGGAGCGCGACCGAGAATTGAAGTTGGATGCTCCGAAAGAAGCTAAAAGTGCTGAGACTTTCCAATTTGAGAATCCAGACGAGGAGATATTGAAAGGAAATGATGATGTGCTCGTCATCGACCAAAACCTGAAGGGTATCGATTTTCAATTGGCTCAATGTTGTCACCCTATCTATGGCGATCCTGTGTTTGGTTTCGTTACGGTAAGTGGCGGTATCAAAATTCACAGAAAAGACTGTCCTAATGCTCCTGAATTGCGTAAGCGTTTTGGTTATCGTATTGTGAAAGCTCGTTGGAGTGGTAAGGGTGTCAGCAAATATGCGATCACGTTGAGAATTATCGGCAACGATGATATTGGTATCGTGAGCAACATCACGAATGTTATCGCTAAAGAAGAGACTCTGACGATGAGATCGATTAATATCGATAGTCACGACGGATTGTTCTCGGGAAATGTCGTTGTGCTGATCGATGATGCCAGCAAATCACAACAACTCATCAAGAAATTACGTACCATCAAAGGTGTAAAACAAGTTACAAGATTATAATTTACATCTTTATATTATAATATTTCTGCTTTGTCTACGTTAATTATCGTAAGATGAAGCAGAAATTATTTTATACGATCCTCCTAGCTATCCTGACCATGAAAGCCATGGCACAATCCTTTGTGCTCCAAGGTCGCGTAACCGATGCAGAACAGAAGCCTATAGAACTGGTTACTGTGGCTGTAGTAAGTCAAGGTAAGATGACGATGACCTCGCTAAAGGGTGAATTTAAACTCACTCTACAATCTGCTGATTCTGTGAATGTTAGATTTTCAATGGTCGGATACCGAACGAAAGTTAGAACGTTGAGGAACCCACGAGGAAAACAAACGCTAAGGGTGATATTATATAGCGAGAACACGCTCGACGAAGTACAGGTACAAGGTGAACGCATACAAAGTGACCAAACGCAAAACCTGAAAATCAAAGATATGAAGAACGCTCCCTCGGTAACGGGAAATGGCGTGGAAGAACTCGTACAGCAACAAGCTGGTGTGAGCACGCATAATGAACTGTCCTCACAATATAATGTAAGAGGAGGAAGCTTCGATGAAAATTCCGTATATATCAATCATATAGAGATATTCCGTCCATTCCTTGTAAGAAGTGGACAACAGGAAGGCTTATCGGTCATCAACCCTTATATGGTAGACAAAATCGGATTCTCTACAGGTGGCTATTCGGCCAAATATGGTGACAAGATGAGCTCGGCCCTCGACATCACCTATAAGAATCTTATGGATCCGAACGGAACCCAAAGGCATCTCGAAGGTTCTATAGCTGCTTCCTTGTTAGGAGCCGATGGATATATCGGTATAGGTAGTAAGAACATATCGTGGCTCAACAGCATAAGATATAAGACCAACCAATATCTATTAGGGACACTCGATGAAAAGGGAGAATATCGACCGAATTTTTTGGACTATCAAACCTTTCTGAGTTACAAACCGAATGCAAGATGGAAGTTTGATCTCATCGGAAACATCTCGGATAATCATTATCAATTTGTACCCAAAGATCGCGAAACCGCCTTTGGTACTCAACAGAATGTAAAGAACTTCCGCGTATACTTCGACGGACAAGAGAAAGACCGATTCCTTACATATTTCGGTAGCATGAGCATCACCCGATATCTCGGAATAAACACACGTGTAAACTTCACAGGAAGTGCTTTCTATACGAGCGAACAAGAGAAGTATGATATACAAGGACAATATTGGCTCGACCAGACCGAAACCTCAGAAAATCTTGGCGTGGGTACTTATTTTGAACATACGCGCAATTATCTGAAGGCTCGTGTGCTGAGCGGTAAACTTACGATGTGGCACAAGACCGGCAAACACGAGATAGAGACAGCCCTCACGCTAAAACGCGAACATATCGAGGAGACCGCAAATGAATATGAAATGCGCGACTCTTCTGGCTATAGTATTCCACATACAGGAAACGACTTGAGTATGTACTATGCCTTGAGGGCCAACAACACGTTGGACGCCAACCGTTCAGAATTTTATATCCAAGATACTTGGCGATTCTCAAGTATCGGCGAACATACCCATTTTACCTTGAATTATGGTATAAGGATGAGCCATTGGAACTTCAATCGTGAAACCATCGTCAGCCCTCGCGTCAGTTTAGGTATCATACCAGCCTATAGCGAAAACACGACAATCCGACTGGCTGCCGGCATCTATTATCAGGCTCCTTTCTTTAAGGAACTTCGCGACACATTACATATCAATGGTTCGACCTATGCCAGACTCAACAATAAGATCAAGAGTCAACAAAGTATACATTTCATCGTAGGATATGACTATCGGTTCATGTTGAACAATCGCCATTTCAAGTTGAGCGCAGAAGCTTACTACAAAGCCTTGAGCAATCTGATACCATATTCTGTAAATAATGTGAAGGTGGTATATTATGGTAATAACGAAGCCCAAGGACATGCAGCAGGAATCGACATGAAACTCTACGGCGAATTTGTACCCGGAGCAGACAGTTGGATTAGTCTATCCTTTATGAACACCCGTATGAATTTGCATGGGCAAAGCATTCCCTTGCCTACCGACCAACGTTTTGGAATCAACCTAAACTTTACCGACTATTTCCCTGGGACTACCCGATGGCGCATGAATCTGAAACTCGCCTATATCGACGGATTACCATTCTCGGCACCCCATCGCGAAATCGAGCACAATAGTTTCCGAGCTCCTGCCTATCGCAGAGCCGATATCGGCATGACCTATCTCCTACTCGACAACCATGACCATCATACGAAGAATATCTTCAAGAAGGTATGGTTCGGAATCGATTGCTTCAATCTGTTCGATATTAATAATGTGAACAGCTACTATTGGGTGACCGACGTAACGAGTCAACAATATGCCGTACCAAACTACCTCACAGGTCGACAAATAAACACAAAGATTCTGATAGAATTCTAATAGCCGGAACCTATTTTAATGTTACTTTGTCTAAAATTGTTCTTTATTCTAAAATAAATTGATTATCTTTGCACGGATTTAGAAAATAAAGAATAATATTATATATTATGAGCAAACAAGTAGAAAAGATTAAAGAGCTGATCGCCAAGCGCGAACAAGCCCGTCTTGGAGGTGGCGAGAAAGCCATCGAGAAACAGCATGCACGTGGCAAATACACAGCCCGCGAGCGTATTGAAATGTTGGTAGACGAAGGCAGTTTCGAAGAGTATGATATGTTCAAACTTCATCGTTGTCACAACTTCGGCATGGAGAAAAAGCAATTTCTCGGAGATGGCGTTGTAGCTGGTTCTGCTACTATTGATGGTCGTCTTGTTTACGTATACGCACAAGACTTCACAGTAAATGGCGGTTCTCTTTCTGAGACTATGGCTCAGAAGATTTGCAAAGTTATGGATATGGCCATGAAGATGGGCGCTCCTGTTATTTGCATGAACGACTCTGGTGGTGCTCGTATTCAGGAAGGAATCTCAGCTCTTGCTGGTTATGGTGAGATCTTCGAGCGTAACATCCTCGCTTCTGGTGTTATCCCACAGATTTCTGCTATCATGGGCCCTTGTGCCGGTGGTGCGGTATATAGTCCAGCACTTACCGACTTCATCTTGATGACCGAAGGTACATCTTACATGTTCCTTACAGGTCCTAAGGTTGTAAAGACCGTTACCGGTGAGGATATTGATGCCGAGCATCTGGGTGGAGCAAGCGTTCACGCCTCTAAGAGTGGTGTGACCCACTTCACAGCAAAGACCGAGGAAGAGGCTATGGAACTTATCAAGACTCTCCTTTCTTATATTCCATCAAATAATATGGAGGAAGCTCCACGCGTAGAATGCAACGACCCTATCGACCGCAAGGAAGATATCCTCAACGAGATTATCCCAGAGGATCCAAACCAAGCTTACGATATGTATAAGGTGATATCAGCCGTTACCGATAATGGAGAGTTCTTCGAGGTACAGCCTAAGTTTGCCAAGAACATCATCACAGGTTTTGCTCGTTTCAACGGTCAGAGCGTAGGTATCGTAGCCAATCAGCCTGCCGCTTATGCAGGTGTACTTGATGTAAACGCCAGTCGTAAGGGCGCACGTTTCGTACGTTTCTGCGACGCATTCAATATTCCAATCGTATCTTTAGTTGACGTACCAGGTTTCTTGCCAGGTACAGGTCAGGAATATAATGCCGTTATCCAGCATGGAGCCCAGTTGCTTTACGCTTATGGCGAAGCAACAGTTCCAAAGATCACAATCACACTCCGCAAGAGCTATGGTGGTAGTCATATCGTTATGGGTTGCAAGCAATTACGTTCAGACCTTAACTTCGCATGGCCATCAGCAGAGATTGCCGTAATGGGAGCAAGTGGTGCCGTAGCAATCCTCTGTGGTAAGGAAGCTAAGAAAGTGAAGGAAGAAGGTGGTGATGTCAAGGCATTCCTCGCAGAAAAAGAGGATGAATATACCGATACATTCGCTAATCCATACCAGGCAGCCCAGTTCGGTTATATCGACGATGTCATCGAACCAAGAAACACCCGTTTCCGCATCTGCCGCGGTTTGGCCCAGCTTGCTACAAAGCGTCAGAACCTGCCAGCCAAGAAGCATGGTTGCATGCCTATGTAAAATTAAGAAGGCTCCGACAGGAGCTTTCTATAATTAAATATAAAGAAAATGGATAAAAACGTATATGCTGCAATTGCTATGGCTCTATACGAGTTCGAGGGCAATAATGTTCACGATCCAGAACCAGGCATTATTACTATTCAGCATCGCCACACTTTGTGGAATGCCAAACCATTTGGAGTAACACCTAAACCATAAAGAATAGGTCGTTGGAGTTTTTAATTATTTAGAAATAGAATTCATGAAAGAATTTAAATATACTATCGATGGTAAGGAATACAAAGTAACCATCGGCGATATTGATGAAAATAATGTTGCTGCCGTTCAGGTAAATGGTGACGACTATCAGGTTCAGCTCGAAAAGAAAGAGGAACCAAAGAAAGAGAAACCAGTTTTAGGCAAACCTGTTGCAGAGGAGGCCACAGAGGCTACTCCAGCAGCTAACGTAAATGCCAACAACGCCGTTAAGGCCCCACTTCCAGGTACTATTACTGGTATCAACGTTGAGGTAGGTCAGGAAGTTAAGGCCGGCGATACCGTTCTTGTTCTTGAAGCTATGAAGATGGCCAACAACATCGAGGCAGAAAAAGACGGTAAAGTTACCGCAATCTGCGTAAAGGTTGGTCAGGCTGTACTCGAGGAAGATCCTCTTGTAGTAATAGAATAATCATCCATTCTATACAAATAATAAAGCCTTCTCTATTTTGAGAAGGCTTTATTCGTTTTAAATTATCTTTTATGTAATTCCCTTATCGGGGAACAAGATTACCCTTATTTATCTCCCCTTATAGGAGAAAAGTAAGATTACAATTTATTTCCCTCCTTTGGGAAAACGATAGTAGGCTTGAAAGTTTTAGCCTCCTCGAAATCCATCAGAGCATAACTAATAATAATTACCGTATCCCCTACTACCACCTTACGGGCAGCAGCACCATTCAGACAAATACAACCAGAGCCACGCTCACCTTTAATAATATAAGTTTCGAAGCGCTCCCCATTATTATTGTCTACGATCTGCACCTTCTCGCCAGCAATCATATTAGCAGCATCCAACAGATCCTCATCTATCGTGATACTACCCATATAGTTCAAATTAGCCTCTGTAACGGTAGCACAATGCAATTTACTTTTTAAAACCTCAATCTGCATTACTCTTTATATTTTATATGATCAATCAAACGAATAGGAGTCTTGCCACAATAAACGGTAATACAACCTACGACATAAGGAGAATCCTCCCAGTTGGTCACATCCTGAAGCGTATTGCCATCTACGATTTCAAAATATTCCACCTCAAGACCCTCGACGGCATTAATATCCGCTACCACCTTATCGTGGGTCTCCTTTACATTATGATTCTTCGCATACTCTACGCTCTCCTTCAAAGCCTTGAAGATAGCAGGAGCGATTGCACGCTCATCCTTACTCAAGAGCGAATTACGACTACTCTTAGCCAAACCATCCTCGTCGCGAATAATCGGGCACTCCACAATCTGCAAGCTATCCGACATACCGATAAACTTCACCAATTGCTTGACGACAGCAATCTGCTGCCAATCCTTTTCGCCAAAATAAGCACGATTAGGGCGAACGATATAGAACAAGCGACTTACCACCTGGCATACACCATTAAAATGTCCAGGACGTTTAGCGCCTTCCATGACTGTACTTACCGGAGGAAATTCAAAATGACGCTCATCAGGAGTCGGATACATCTCATCTACAGACGGAGCGAAGCAATAAGAAGCCCCGCAATCTTCGAGCAACTTGCAATCAGCCTCAAGCGTACGAGGATAACGATCCAAGTCACCTTGGTCATTAAATTGAGTAGGATTCAGGAAAACAGAAACCACAGTAATATCATTCTCCTTAACGCTACGCTTAACGAGTGAAGCATGCCCTTCGTGAAGAGCTCCCATAGTAGGCACGAGGCCAATTTCCTTACCTTCCTTACGAGCCGCGAAAAGCTCATTTTGAAGGTCAACAATCTTAGTAATTACTTTCATCTTTCTTTAATTCGATTTTGAAAAGAAGAGTACTCTCCTTCTATTCGGACTGCAAAATAACAACTTTTTTCTTAAATAAGGAAGAATAATTTTAAAAATATGCGAATTCAACGGCTATTTTACCGCTTTTTGTTGAATTTATGCTGAAAATTAGACTTTTTTTTGTACCTTTGCCAGAAATAATAAGTTTTGAAAATGGCAAAAACAAGAGTATTATTTATCAATCAGGAAATCACACCTTATGTTCCTGAGACCGAAATGTCAATTCTGGGTCGCATGCTGCCTCAGAAGATACAAGAAGGTGGTTTTGAGATTCGTACGTTCATGCCTAAATGGGGAAACATCAATGAGCGTCGTGGACAATTGCACGAAGTTATCCGACTCTCCGGTATGAATCTGATTATTAATGATACCGACCATCCACTTATTATTAAAGTCGCTTCTATTCAGGCTGCGCGTATGCAGGTATATTTCATAGACAACGACGACTATTTCACCAACCGTCAGATGTCTGCCGATGAAAGTGGCGAGGAATATCCCGATAACGGAGAGCGAGCTATATTCTTTGCTCGTGGCGTCCTCGAGACCGTAAAGAAATTACGATGGGTTCCAGATGTTATCGTCTGTCAAGGCTGGATGAGTGCCGTCGTTCCTTTCTATATTAAGACCGCATACAAGGACGAGCCATCTTTTGCCAACTCCAAGATCATCACATCCCTTTTCAACGATCAGTTGAAAAACGATTTAGGCGACAACTTCAAACAATTCGTAGAGTTCCGAGATGCTACTATTGATTTGCTGGAGCCATACAAGGAAAAATTCGATTTCAAGGAATTGGGCAAATTGGCTATCGACTATAGCGATGGCATTATCGAGGCAGGAAAAGAAGTAAACGCAGACCTTTTGAAGCATGCTCAAGAAAAGAATCTTCCTATTATGAACTATCCTGGAGAAGATAATTTCGACAGCTACAAGGAGTTCATCAACCAGATTTGTCCTAACGAATAACTATGAATTTAAAAACTCTTGCTGCGGTAGCTCTTGCTACGCTAGCCATCACATCATGTGATGATACGACAGATACTTTTGGAAATTCGCTTATCGACAACAAAGATGCTTTATACATTACAAATGCGTCTTTCAAAGCCCTCAGCCGTTCGATAGCCATAGATTCCGTATTAGCACATTCCAGTAACGGATATATAGGTAAAGTGCGCGATCCGGAGACGAAAGCTTGCGTTACGGGCGACTATATGTTGGAGTTCAGCACCTTGGCAGATCCTGGATTCCTCCCGGAGGATACTGTGGTGACCAAAACAAAAAGTGGTAGAGCCAAACCATACCTTACAACCTTGAACCTGTTCTTCACCAAATTCTATGGTGACTCTACAAATTCCATGAAGTTGAAAGTCTACGAACTTGGCAAGCCCCTACCCGAGGGTCATAAATATTATTCCAACTTCGATCCCATAAAGAGTGGATACATCCGAAAGAACGGCTATACACAGGAAACAAGTTGGAGCGTCAAAGACAACAGTCTGAGCGATTCCGTCCGTACTTCGAACGGATCGATCCATAGCATCACCCTCCGTCTCGACAAGCCATATACAGCAAAAGACGGAAAGACCTATGAAGACCTTGGCGCCTATCTCGCCCAAATGTACTACGACCATCCGGAGTATTATGCCACACCATATAAATTCCTACATCATGTATTCGCAGGTTTCTATGTGCAGACCACAGGAGGACTTGGAACGATGGTCGACATCACGACCAGTTGGATCAATATGCGCCAACTCTTTATGTCGGATACCACAAAGATGGTGAAAGACGCATATGTTACGGGTACCGATGAAGTATTGCAGACCAATCACATCAGTAATGACGCAAAGTCTGTGAAACTTATGGTCGACGATAATTCATGTACCTATGTGAAGAGTCCTGCAGGTATTTTTACTGAGATCACCCTACCGGTAGACGACATCAAGCAATCGCATACCGATTACACGTTGAATACTGTGAAGATAGAGATGCAGAGAATCAACAACAAGGAGGTCGACAAGTACACTCTTCCCGTTCCTTCCAATCTATTGCTAATTCCTAAGGACAGCATAAACAGTTTCTTTGAGAATCACGATTTACCGAACAACAAGACCTCATATTATGCGGCATATAACTCAACCACCAATAGCTATATCTTTAATAATATTAGCAATATGGTGAATGACATGTATGCCAACAAGGGTAAAAGTTCCAACTACAACAAGGCCGTACTTGTTCCTATAACGTTGAAGACAACGAAATCATCGAATGGAACGGTCACATTAAATAGCGTATCCAACAACATGGGATTATCCAGCACCCGTCTTGTCGGTGGCCCAAATACCCCAATAGAAGTTAGCGTAATCTACAGTAGATTTAAGAAGTAGAAAAGTTATGGCAGATAATTTCTTAGAAACCCATAGGGAGGAATACGAGAAGCGCAAAGCCAACTGGTTACGCAAGAAGAAGCATCTACCCAAGTTAAAATCAAATATCAAGAAGCCTGAGGACGAAAGTCTTTAGGCTTTTTTTAACATTATCTATAAAATAATTGTCCCAAAATTTGGTCATGTGCATAAAAAACACTACTTTTGCACTCGGTTTTGGTTCCGTAGCTCAGTTGGATTAGAGCAACAGCCTTCTAAGCTGTGGGTCTTGGGTTCGAATCCCAACGGAATCACCAAAGGGATATCGTTTAGATATCCCTTTTTTTATATTCTCTTTCAAATGAAGATCTCAAATTATGGAAGGAAGTATTATAGAAGAGAAGTTAAAGAAACTCCACGAATGTCTTGGAAAAGGCGATAAGGAGAGTCTTAAATATGTAGAAGAAACAAAGAACTGGGCTTTAGAAAATAATTGTCCGGAAATCCGTGATGCTTTTACAGAATTCGCCGATAACGTTTTAACTGAAACGGAGAACGAGATAAAGAGCATAAAAAAGGAGTTAGGACTTTTAGAATAGATAAAGATTATGAACATCGAACAGGTACGAACCTATGCCCTATCCCTCTATGGCGTGACCGAAGATCAAGCCTTCGGCGACGACATCATCAATTTCCGATTGGAAGGCAAAATCTTTGTCTGTCTATGGTTGGGAGGCGAAGGACAAGGTGTGGAAGACTCTATCCCAAGACTCGCTCTGAAATTGACACCCGAAAGAAATGAAGAACTTCGGGAACAGTTTTCTGCTGTACGACCGGCATGGCATTGGAACAAGAAACATTGGAGCGACATATATTATACGCAACTGGAAGAGTCGCAAGTAAAAGAATGGATTAGGGAGTCGTATCTACTCATAGCGTCAAAACTTCCCAAAGCAATCAGACAGAAATATATACAAGGCTAATATGAAAGACTTTGCAGCAATAGATTTCGAGACAGCAAATAGTAAACGAAGTAGCGTCTGTAGTGTAGGTATCATCATCGTAAGAAACGGCGAGATCGTAGACCGTTTCTATTCTTTGATACACCCCGAACCGAATAAGTATAACTATTGGTGTAGTAAGGTACATGGTCTCACCAGTAAAGATACCGAGAATGCCCCCATCTTTCCGGAAGTATGGAAACAGATAGAGCCAAAGATTGCCGGACTACCCCTTGTCGCTCACAACAAATCCTTCGACGAAAGTTGCTTGAAGGCCGTCTTCCAATTTTATAAGATGGACTATCCCGACTATGAATTCTATTGCACATGCATAGGGTCGCGAAAAGCTTTTCCGGATGCGCCTAACCACCAGTTGCACACCATCTCCGAACTTTGTGGCTATCATCTTGAAAACCATCATCATGCCCTTGCCGATGCCGAAGCTTGCGCATGGATAGCAAGAGAGATATTATAGTTTCTTTAGCAGAGCCTTAATCTTGTTATCTCCTTCACCACCATCATATCAGCTGGTAACCAGTTGACGACATCTAAATTCTCCTCGCCCAACCATCTTGCATCTTCAGCCTCTACCAATTCCAGTTCCCCCTTGATGACATGACATATATAACAATACATGACAAGATGAAATTTAGGATAATCATATTCTACCGTCGTCAGAAATTTATCCACAGAAATTTCAGTATGAAGTTCCTCACGAATTTCACGTTTCAAGGCTTCCTCCGACGTCTCCCCGATTTCTATTTTTCCTCCAGGAAACTCCCACCAATCTTTGAATTCACCATATCCACGTTGAGTGGCAAAGACCTTGTTTTCGCGGCAAATGACAGCAGCCACAACTTCTATCGTCCTCATACTATACCAAATTATCCTACAGCCAGTTTCATGGCTTTGTTTAATATAAATCCAGGAATATCATGATGCAATCGCCATGTGATGTTCATAGGACGATCACCCACACTCTTCACATAGTCTACTAACCCTAGACAATAATAAGGAGTGGTAAAACCAAACGCATCCTTCTTATTTTCTCTCACAAAGAGGAGAAATTTCTTTCCCGTCTGCTTCTGAGTAACATACCTGCATCCCGCATTATCATGACTGGCAGTATTTTGACTCTGCCAATGAAAAAGTTTCTCATTAATGGCATAGTCATTATACTGAGTACTAGGCGAGAAATCCTTATCACTCTTGTTGAGCGTCACCCATAACAACTCCGTATTTTTCTCCTTGATATTATACAGACCCGCTTGAGGAATCATAGACTTATCAGCCTTGATTTTTCCATACAAGATGAGTTGTTCCTCACGCGTATAACATCCGAATAATGCCAACGGACAATCACCCAATTCCGGTATACGCTCTGTCGATACATTCAAGTTACTATCCAGATAATCCATCATCTCCCGTAATTCCTGCACAAAATATGGATAACGACCGAACACCTTCAAGGCAGCATCCACGTTCACATATCCAGTCTTCAAGATGCCTTCACGATACAAACCATAATATAGCATCAGAGCATATTTCTCGTTTGTTGCCGTATGATCATACTCAAAATCATCAGCAATCAACTTCTGTACAAAATGGATGAGATTCAAATCGTTCCAATGGATCATTCTCTTCATGTTAGCCTCATATATCTCCGTATTCTTATCCTCCGGATAACTGATGATACCAGCCCTACGTTTCAGTTTACTCCAACAAGAAACCTTATATAACACCCGAATATCAAGATTAAAATGCGCAAGAAAGTTACCCAGTTCAAGACTATCTGTAAAGTTTAGACGATAATTCTGCACCTCAAGTTGAAGACGTTTCAGATTGAAGATAGCCCCCTTGAGATTCTCCAGCACATATTGTCGCGAGAGTTTATCCATCATGATAGAACATCCACGAGGTAACAACGAAAACCCCTCACTTACCTCATCAAGGATGTTACGAGAAGTACGTCCCACAAGAGCACGAATTCTACTCTCATAACTATAATTACGATTAGCTTGAGAGACATAATCCAAAACCGTCAAGCAATCTTTATCTGGAGACAAGCGGAGTCCACGTCCTAATTGCTGCAGAAAAATTGTCAAACTCTTTGTTGGTCGAAGGAACAACACAGTATCGATCTCCGGAATGTCCACACCCTCATTTAATAAGTCAACCACACAGAGATAATTGATTTTGCGCTCACGGAAATTATCAAGAACCCGTTTTCTTCGTTCCTCATTATCGTCACCAGTCAGATAATCAGCCCGATATCCAGCTTTGCAAAGTCCCACAGCCATATCGCGAGCATGCTCCTTACGAATGCAGAAACAAAGAGCACGACAACGGTTCTCATCCGACAAATATCGAGGTATCGTCTGGGTGATAAGATGCAAGCGGTCGGCAGTATTCAACTTTTTATAGAGTTCATCCTCATCATATCCCCCATTTTTCCATGCGATATGAGACAAGCTCGTAAACTGGTCTCCTATACAGAAATACTGGAATGGGACCAGCAACATTCTGTTGATGGCCTCAGGCAATCGCATTTCTGCAGCAATTCGGTTGTTAAAATCCGGCAAGAGCGAAAGACCATCGGCACGCTCCGGAGTAGCCGTCAATCCTACCAATAGTTGGGGAGCAAACATACTAAACAGAATTCGATAACTTGACGCCTGACTATGGTGACATTCATCGATAATGATCATATCATAATAGTCGCTACCAAACGATTCGAAGAGTTTCCTGTTACTATTAAAAGTCTGAATACTAATAAACAGATGATCGAGGTTACCCATCTTAGTAGGCACATATCGTCCAACCCACAACTCTCCAAAGTCATGATCATTCAACACAGAAGCAAAAGTACGTCGACTCTGTTCCAATATCTCCTCACGATGAGCGATAAACAACAACCGAGTATGCCCAGGATGCTGTTCACAGAAGCGTCTATAGTCGAAAGCTGCTATAACAGTTTTACCCGTACCCGTTGCCGCCACCACTAGATTACGATAACTATTATGCACATTACGCTCCACAGTTAGTTTATCAAGAATATCTTTTTGCTCTGGTCGTATGGTGAATACAGGATAATCCTTCCGTTTTAAAGTATCATGATGATTAGCTTCGTATATACTCTTACGGAATTTTTCCTCATCAAAGTCTTCAAAATCCTGTCTATTCCAATACGTTTCAAAGGTGGCAATAGCTGTTTTGATAATCTGAGGATTCTCCTGATTAGTCACGCGGATATTCCACTCCAGCCCTTGTGTAAGAGCACTCCTCGAAATATTCGAGCTACCGATATAGGCTGTGCTCAAACCACTATTTCTGACAAAGATATATGATTTAGCATGCAACCTATCCAACGAACAATCATAATTCACTTTGATCTCGACCTTGTCTGGATTTAGATTTTTGAGCCATTCCACAGCCTTAGGTTCCGAGGCACCCATATATGATGTTGTGATGATGTGCAACTTTGCATTTGGCTTTTCCAGAAACTTTCTCAAAGCATCATTAAAGATTCTAACCCCGGAGAACCGGATAAAAGCCACGATCCAGTATATCTCGTCAGCCGACATAATATCTAGATTAATCTCACTCTGCATATTCAAGTCTGAGTTAGATCCAGTAAACAAGTTACTCGACAGGAAACCAGACTTTGGTCGGAAATCGTTCAGAGCTTTAATCTGTTGAGGCGTCTTACCAGTTCCATCTATGATACCACTCAGTAGTTTATCCCCTTGCACAAGCAAGTCATCGTCCCAATTAGGATTCCAATCTGTTTCTATAAACCTAATAACCTGATTAACGAAACCTATCTTTTCTTCAATACCCTCAAAGATTTTATCGTCACCCAACATTTGCTGAATGATACCAGCAATATAATTGGTCAACAGTTTAGGTGCTTCAGCAGAATCCATTGGTATTTTCAGAGCATGTCTATTCTCAGGCAGTTGCAATAGTTTCTTTAGCAGAGCCTTATATATCAGATTTTCATATATGCCGTTTGTTAGTTCCATTTCACCATTTTTTCTTTCTTCACCCAACATTATTTTTTCCCATTACAATAGTCAACATAATATAGATGCAAAGTTATATTTCTTAGAAAAACGCATAATAATAGTGACTTTTTATGTTTAAAACATTCATATTAGGCAAAGGGGCTTAGCATAAGTTAATTCAACCGATATGCAAATGTACATATTTTTATCCTGTTATGCAAAAACTCTTTCTAAAAATATAGAAAACATTTATTGTAAATGCCGATTGAGGGACGCGTAGCAGCATACCCCCCTCCGAGGTATGATATGTGCGCTAGATATATCGTGCATGTGTCGAGGAAATATGTTGTGTATATCGAAGGGATATATATACTTGCACATATTCCCCCTAGAGGTTCGCATCTATTCCGCTCGCACATATTCCCCGGAGGGGATATCGCTGAGATAACCGGGGGTCGCGGAGCGTACCCTCGGAGTATGCGGCTGGCTGTGAGTGCACCCCGAAGGGCGTGCCATATCCGAGATGGATACATGCAAGCATAGTCAGATAGCATAAGATAAGAAAATATTTAATCTATATAAACTTTATAGAAAATAATCGACAAAATATTTGGTAGTTTCAAAAATTCAACGTATCTTTGCAACATCATCCCCAAAGAAGTGTAAAAAAAGAAAAGCCCTAAAAAAGCCCCAAGAAGAAGGACTCCAAAGCACACGATATGAGAGAAAAATTCAGGAAAATAACAGAAAAGCCGAAGTTCAAGATGCAGTCAGATAACTATTACGTCTGGGTTGGTGCATCGTGTGATTATGCACATGAAGAACGTTGTAGCGCTGGCGCATACATCATAGAGCAGAACGGAAAGGAGATAAATACCCATGTCGTTGCAGATGACCATACCACAGAATTCCGCATGATGTTAACTGTGATGCAACACGCCATGGAGGTTCTTCCAGTCCACTCTACAATCATCTTTCTGACCAATGTAGCATATATCCAACAGAATTGGGACAGACAGCCAACAAGTGAGTCGGCCAACTCCGACCTTATCCTACAATGTATTTCAGCAAGAAGAAGACATGAATCCGCGACGGTCAAGATTGTGAGCTATCACAGGTTTCCCCAGTTGCCTGAGACACATAGAATGGCTCATGAAGCGATGGAACAACTCAGAAGAGCATAGCTCGTGTACCCCTCCGGGGTGCTTGCTAGTATGCTATCATCCCTCATCCGAGGGTACGCTATCGCGACCCCCGGTTATCACAGAGATATCCCCTCCGGGGAATACTTGCAAGCATAATAGATGCGAATCCTCTAGGGGAATACTCATACCATAGCTCCGGGGAATACACACAAGCGGAACAGATGCGAATCTCTAGGGTATACTAGTACCATAGCTCCGGGGGAATATGCGCAAGTATATCAGACATATACCTCCCCCCTCGATATACACAACATATCCCCTCGACACGCATCACACATATCGGGCGCATACCTCACACCCCGGAGGGGTTGCCTCTATGATAACCGGGGGTCGCGGAGCGTACCCTCGGGGGTAAAACGATGGGATTGCAAATATTACATATACGTATGCACCCCGAAAGGCGTGCCAGTCTTATAATAAAGTGAGAAATTCGTTAATTCTCCATAAATGGACTGATAATTCAGCTATTTTTCATATCTTTGCCGAAAATTGAGTAAAAAGTATATTAAGAGATAACATGGCACAAATAATAGAGAAATATTTCACACACCTAAGCGACGAACAGAAACGACAGTTTGATGCTCTCGATGCTTTGTATCGTGACTGGAATGCGAAGATCAACGTCATCTCGCGCAAGGATATTGATAATCTGTACGAACACCATATCCTCCATTCTCTGGCTATTGCCAAAGCCATCAACTTTGTCCCAGGCTCTCGTATCCTCGACTTCGGTACAGGTGGCGGTTTCCCGGGTATTCCTCTTGCCATTCTCTTTCCAGAAGCCCAGTTCCGATTAATCGACGGCACAGGCAAGAAGATTCGCGTGGCTACGGAGGTGGCCCAAGCTATTGGACTAAAGAACGTCGATGCCGTACATCTTCGTGGCGAAGAGGAAAAAGGTGAATATGATTTTGTGGTGAGTCGTGCCGTAATGCCTCTGCCCGACCTCATGAAAATCATCCGCAAGAACTTCGCCAGGAAGCAACAGAATGCTTTGCCTAACGGACTGTTATGCTTGAAAGGCGGCGACTTAAAGGCAGAACTCAAACCTTACGAGAATATCGTAGAAGTTACCGACCTGAGCACATGGTTCGATGAACCTTGGTTCAAGGAGGACAAGAAACTTATCTATGTTCCTTCGACCAAACGATAGATTTATCGGGACATATGTAACTTTAAGATTATAAGAATATTATGATACATATCGAAAGATTTCAGGTGAATATGATCTCTGAAAATTGCTACGTGGTAAGTGATGAGACCAAGGAGTGTGTCATCATCGATTGTGGCGCTTACTATGAGGAGGAACGACAGGCTATCGTCGACTATATTCGCCAGAATGAATTGACTTCAAAACATTTACTTGCTACGCATGGTCACGTAGACCACAACTTCGGCAACGACACCATCTATCACGAGTTCCAACTCCGTCCGGAATACAACAATCGTGACGAGGAGTTGATGAAAGACCTCAAGGGTCAAGCCAAAATGCTCTTCAACCTCGACATCAACAACGAATATCCTGCTGCGGCCAACTATCTCGATGATGGCGATAGCGTGAAATTCGGAAACCATGAATTTAGGGTCATCACAACTCCGGGCCATAGTGCCGGCGGCGTGTGCTACTATTGCAAGGAAGAAAACATCTTGTTCTCCGGCGATACGCTATTTCGTGGTTCAATCGGTCGTACCGACTTCATCGGCGGCAACCAATTCCTCATTATCCAGAGTCTCCGCCAACTCGGTCAACTGCCCGATGAGACTCGCATCTTCCCAGGACATGGACAGCAGACGACGATGGGCAACGAGCTTGCTACCAATCCTTATATGGATCGATAGATGGCAACTTCAGACAATATGCGAAAAGATATACCCGAAAAGATCATATTAGGTATCGACCCTGGTACGAACGTCATGGGATATGGCGTACTCCGAGTTGTGGGCAATAAAGCCAACCTTGTCGTCATGGGAGTAATCGATATGCGCAGAGAGAGCGACCCATACCTCCGGTTGGGTAAAATCTTCGAGCGCGTCACAGGTATCATCGATGAATATCTGCCCGACGAAATGGCCATCGAAGCTCCCTTCTTCGGCAAGAATGTACAGTCGATGCTCAAACTCGGTCGCGCCCAAGGTGTGGCCATAGCGGCCGCCATCCATCATGATGTACCGATACATGAATATGCGCCATTAAAGATCAAGATGGCTATCACAGGACAAGGTCAGGCTTCTAAGGAACAGGTGGCCAACATGCTCCAAAGACTGCTCAACATCAACGATGACGATATGCCTAAGTTTATGGATGCTACCGACGCACTCGGCGCAGCCTATTGTCATTTCTTGCAGATGGGAAGACCGGAGACGGGCGCCAAACATTATGGTTCGTGGAAAGATTTTGTGAACAGAAACAAAGAACGGATCAAATGATATAAGAGAGATGCAGAGAATTATCAAGATTGAAAATGGCGTGGCTCGTATGCCACAATGGCGCATGGCGGAGCCTGTGAACTTTGAACTTTGTGATGGTGAACATATAGCTATCGTGGGACGCAACGGCTGTGGTAAGTCGATGTTCGTCGACATGATCGTGGGGCGCCATCCTTTGCTCATGCGTGACCCGGAATATGATTTCTCGCCTAGCTGTAATGAGATGGTGAGCGACAATATACGATATATCACGTTCCGAGATTCGTATGGTGGCGATAATGACCGTACTTACTATCTGCAACAGAGGTGGAACCAACAGGAAATCGATGAGAATACGCCTACTGTTGGGGCTAAACTCGAGGAGGCTTTTGCCCTCGCTGGCAAGGATACTCCGGAGCGTCGACAGTTGCAGAAACATATCTATGAGCTCTTCCACATGGAGCATCTGCTGGATAAATATATCATCCTACTCTCTAGTGGAGAACTACGCAAGTTCAAGTTGGCTAGTACGCTCTTTGCCGACCCACGCGTGCTGATCATGGACAATCCTTTCATCGGACTGGATGCGGAGACGCGTGACCAGCTCAAGGAGCTGCTCCGCGTTCTCTCGGCAGAACGGGCTTTGCAGATTATCTTGGTACTCTCCAAAACGGATGACATACCAGACTTCATCACACATATCGTGGAAATGAAGAATATGGTGGTGATGCCGAAGGTTACGCGCGAGGAGTATCTCGAAGCTTTGCAACCTGTACCCGCCCACGTTCTCGACGAGGAGCGCACCCAAGCTATCCTCAACTTGCCTTACAAGACGGAGGAATATCACACCCATGAGGTGGTGAAGATGAACAAAGTGAGCATACGATATGGCAAGCGTACAATCCTCAAGGAACTCGACTGGACGGTACTGAATGGAGAAAGATGGGCACTTAGCGGACAGAATGGCGCAGGCAAGTCTACCTTGCTCAGTCTGGTATGTGCCGACAACCCACAGAGTTATGCCTGTGATATTGCGCTCTTTGGCAACAGTCGTGGTAGTGGCGAGAGTATCTGGGACATCAAGAAGCATATCGGCTATGTGTCGCCGGAATTGCATCGAGCCTATCAACGAGACATTTCAGCCATCCGTATCGTCGCAAGCGGACTCAAGGATAGCGTAGGACTCTACGTGAAACCTACGGGTGACGATTTGGAGAAATGCAGGTTTTGGATGCATATCTTCGGACTGGACGAATTGGAGAATCGTACCTTCCTAAAACTGTCGAGTGGCGAACAGAGATTAATCCTTTTGGCTCGTGCCTTCGTCAAAGACCCAGAGCTGTTGATTCTCGACGAACCACTCCATGGTCTCGACAACACGAACCGTCGACTGGTGAAGGATGTGATAGAGACCTTCTGTAAGCGTGACAACAAGACCTTGATCATGGTCACACATTATAAAGAAGAATTACCCGCGTGTATCGACCACAGCATTTATTTGCTCCGACACGCATAATAATAGAATATTAAATTAGAGAAATATGAAGAAAATCATGTTGGCTGCCTTAGCAGCATTTTTACTGAGTATGCCTGCACAAGCACAAGATGTACTCAAAGAATTGATGAAGACGAATACTGCAATCTGCAAAGACTCTACACAGAGTTTGGAGACACGCAGAATCGCGGCTTTCAAAGTGGATGAACTTACTTATATGCGTTCGCGTGTGGCCGGAGATATCCTCTCTAACCCTAACGACCTGAAGTTGTATAATGACCGCATCAAGTTGCTGAATGAGCAGAGCTTGGCGATGAACCAATATATTACCGCTTATCAGAGCCGCATGAAGGACTGTAAGGATAAGGCTATCGTAAACTCTTATTTCATTAAGGCCACCTTGGATTGTCCACTCTTCAACGATAAGGATGCAGAACTCGTAAGGTCTTATGTAGATAGAAATGACTTTCCTGTTCGCTTCGCGCTCGACTGCGACTGGAAGAAGGCGCTCTCTATCATGAGAAATATCGACTGGAGCCAGTTCTAATCCAGACTTCCATAAAAGCAAGATCCTCATCACCCGCTATTGGATGATGAGGGTCTTTTTTAAGAATGGCGCGGCCCTTTTCGGTCTACAACCGTAATTTTTACTTTCGGTCGTTTCATTATAGCTTCAACTTTTTCTTCGTTCCTTTACTCTCATTTCCTACGCGATCGAGAGCCGTCACCACATACGTATATTGAGTCTTCCCATCCACATACGGCAGTTTAACAGGTATGTCGTAAGTAACTTTCACGATCTTCGAAGGATCTTCGAGGTTCACCCTCTCCCCCTTTACGAATCGATAAACCACATATTTGTTAGCCTCTTCGCCCCACTTCTTCGCCTTAGGAGCCTTCCAGAACAGCATAGGCCCATCGATCGTCCATACCATCTTCACCTTTTTAGGAGCCTTAGGAGCCTTATTATCGAGAAACGGCATCTCCGGAGTAAGAGCCGGATATCTCCAATAATCCTCTCGGAGAACCGTACCATAGTTGCCCGGATTGTCTACGGCAACCTTTGCATACCACAACACGCTACCCTTGACATTTCTCATCTGCTTATGCAGACGATGCTTGGCCGGAAGTTGATGACTTTGCGGATTCTTCGGGTCAGCATATTTTACGGTACGCTCCACATCCTCTCCGATATAGAGCGGACGATTAGCCGCATGCCTATTCCACCAATTTATCAACGTAGCATAATCAGCCGTAGGATGCCCGATCTGCCAATACAACTGAGGGACACAATAATCAATCCATCCGTTGTTTACCCATTTGAGCACGTCGGCATACAAATCGTCATAATTCTGCAAGCCCTTGGTATCAGAACCGTTAGGATCATTCCTCTTGTTGCGATAGATACCAAAAGGACTAATACCAAACTTCACCCAAGGTTTCAGTCGATGTATCGTCTCGGAAGCCTGTTTGATGAACACATCTACGTTGTCTCGACGCCAATCCCCGATATTACCAAAGCCATGAGGATCGCAACGGAACTGGGCCTCGTCGGGGATAACCTGTCCGGGAGCCGGATAAGGATAGAAATAATCATCCATGTGTAGACCATCGATGTCGTATCTGCTCACAATATCACTTATTACCCGACAGATATAATCTCGGTTCTCTTGTAATGCCGGATTCAAGATGTAGAGTCCATCGTAAGCGAAGACATTTTGTGGATGAGTTATAGCGACATGATCGTTGGCCAACACATTTGTGGTCTTGGTCTTGGCGCGGAAAGGATTGATCCAGGCATGCAACTCCATACCTCTTTTGTGACATGCCTCAATCATCCATTGTAGTGGGTCCCAATAAGGTACAGGAGCCTTACCTTGTTGACCTGTAAGGAATTTACTCCAAGGTTCCAGTTTACTCGGATAGAAGGCATCACACTCCGTACGCACCTGAAAGATGATGGCATTAACACCATCTTTCTGCAATTCATCAAGTTGATAGGTCAACGTTCTCTGAATCTGGTCGCGAGACAGTCCTTGGAATTGTCCGTTCACATTCTGAATCCAGGCCCCGCGGAATTCTCGCTTCACCTGAGCCTGAGCTTGCCATACCGCAAGCATCATTATTAGGGCTAAGATTATCTTCTTCATCATAGTCTTTGATTTTTATATACTTCATGCGCAAAGATACAAAATATTTCGAATAAAGAGCCATACTACCATCGTTATTAGATAGAAAGCGAAGACAAACCGATTTTCCACCACTCTACTCAGTTGTCTTCTCCTTTTGCTAGGCTGCATAACAATCCTCAGCATTACTAGTACGAGATATGGCAGAGCTAACACGAGATAATAGTTATGGACGATGGCTTGTATCGGATGACCCAAAAGAATGTCGTGGAGAAATCGTTGGCTACCACAAAACGGACAGTTCCACCCCGTAATCCTTCGGAAAGGACATAGAGGCATCCATCCGCATTCTACTGGATCTATATAAGTATAAACCGCTAATATCAGAAATACGATTATTGCAATCAGCCACTTTTTCTTCATCTTTATATGGATATCTCCTGCAAAGATACTAAAAATCAACAAATAATTCGTAACTTTGCATTCTAGAACTACAGAAAGCATTAAAGAAATTATGAAAATCAGTAATTCCCCTACTACAGAACTGTCTCCTTTCAAGAGTACTCTTGTAGGCATTCAGTTTCTTTTCGTAGCCTTTGGAGCTACCGTTCTAGTACCATTACTTATTGGTCTGTCGCCTGCTACAGCCTTATTTACAGCTGGTATCGGCACGTTTGTATTCCATCTTGTGACGGGTGGTAAGGTTCCCATCTTCTTAGGCTCATCCTTTGCCTTCATCGCTCCTATCATCTCAGCTAGTAAACATTGGGGACTCCAAGGTGCAATAGCAGGACTCGTGGGTGTGGCCTTGGTATATTTTGTCATGAGCATCCTCGTGAAATGGCAAGAACGCAAGTTGCTCGACAAACTCTTTCCTCCTGTCGTCATCGGACCTGTCATCATCCTTATCGGTCTTTCGCTCTCCGGAAGTGCTGTAGATATGGCCAAAACAAATTGGCTACTGGCTTTCGCATCTTTACTCACAGCCATTCTCATTCTTACGTTGGGAAAAGGGCTCCTCAAACTCGTCCCTATCATCGGAGGCGTCGTCGTGGGATTTATCGTTGCCCTCGCCATGGGAGAAGTTGACTTGCATGTTGTGGCTGAGGCTTCGTGGTTCTCGATACCGTTCCATCTCGACACGATAGAGCATTTCGAGTGGGCTCCTTTCTTATATATGATTCCTGTTGCGATAGCTCCTGTCATCGAACATATCGGAGATGTATATACCGTAGGGGCCGTTGCCGAGAAGGACTTTGTGAAAGATCCCGGTCTTCATCGGACGATGTTAGGCGACGGACTTGCTTGTCTCGTTTCTGCATTCTTGGGTGGTCCTCCTGAGACTACATATTCCGAGGTTACGGGAGCTATGTCGATTACAAAGATCACAAGTCCTCGCATTATCCGTATTTCTGCGGCTACGGCTATCGTCTTCTCTGTGATCGGAAAACTTAGTGCTCTGCTACAAAGTATTCCTCAGGCTGTACTGGGTGGTATCATGTTGTTGCTCTTCGGTACTATCGCTAATGTGGGTATTCAGACGTTTGTACGCAACAAGGTAGATGTAAGTGAGACAAGGAATGTGATCATTAGTTCGGTCATGCTGACCATGGGACTGGGTGGAGCCATACTTTCATCGGGCAACTTTGCGATATCGGGTATCGGACTTTCTGCCGTCGTCGGAATCATCCTAAACTTGGTCCTTCCGAAGAAAAGGTAAAAACGCAATTTCGGTGAGCTATAAGCAAATTTTCGAGATGCTTACGCATTCCTAATTATATTTTAACGCAATCGATTTCACTAAATAATGTTAAAAAACTCTATTGTGTGGGTACACAATTAAGAATTGATAAAAAAAAGCACATTAAAAATTTGGTAAATAAAAAAAAAGATATACCTTTGTGACTGTTATCCTGAAAACAATCTTTTTACCTTAAAAAAAACTAATACCTATTGAAGATTTGGAGCGGTCGACTGTGAAGTCCATCGCTTTTTTTGTATACACCCCCCAAAAAGCTAATTAATCTTAAAATACACATTTTATAGCATAAAAGAGACAATAAGTGAAAGATATTTTGTAAATTTGCAGCCGATTTAGTCCGTTTGGGCTCGAATAAGTATTGGCAACCGCCAATCGCCTAGCGGAAAAACCCGTTTAATAAATTAAAATGTACGCAATTGTAGAAATTAACGGTCAGCAGTTCAAGGCTGAGGAAGGTAAGAAGCTTTTCGTACACCACCTCAAAGATGTAGAAGCTGGTAAGACTGTTGAGTTTGACAAAGTACTTCTCGTAGACAACGAGGGTAATGTCACAGTTGGTGCCCCTACTGTAAATGGAGCAAAGGTAGTAGTAGAAGTTGTGAACCCACTCGTAAAGGGTGACAAGGTTATCGTCTTCAAGATGAAGCGCCGCAAGGACTATCGCAAGAAGAACGGTCATCGTTCACAGTTCACAGAAGTTGAAGTTAAACAAGTAATCGCTTAAAATCGGAGGTAATTATGGCACATAAAAAAGGTGTAGGTAGTTCAAAGAACGGCCGTGAATCAGCAGCTCAGAGATTAGGCGTTAAGATTTGGGGTGGTCAGAAAATCGTAGCTGGTAACATCATCGTTCGTCAGCGCGGTAACAAGCACTTCCCAGGTGAGAATGTAGCACAGGGTAAAGACGATACTCTTTACGCTCTTACAGATGGTATTGTATACTTCCACAAGGGTCGCAAGGACAAGAGTACTGTTTCTGTACTTTCACCAGAAGCTTACGCTGAAAAAACAAAGAAAGCTGAAGCTTAAATTATAAAATCAAAACTTATTCCAAACAAACATAGAAGCCTATCCTCACCAAGGATAGGCTTTCTGCTATTTATATATTTCCATTCCCTCAACATTCTAGTCTACCTTTTATTATTGCCCCTTCTTTTTCTCGTTTTTTTCCTTCTTCTTTCTCGTATATCAATTAATTTTATTAATTTTGCGTCTTAGATAGTAAAATTTAAAATCAGATATTAAGTATGCTTACACTTAAACTCATTAGTGAAGAGACCGAACGCGTAATTAAAGGTCTTGAGAAGAAGCATTTCGATGGCGCTCGTGAAGCCATTGAGAAAGTACTGGAATTCGACAAAATCCGTCGAGAAGCTCAACAAAAGTTAGATGCAAACAAGCAGCAACAGAATCAGCTTTCCAAGCAAATTGGTGGCCTGATGAAAGAAGGTAAGAAAGAGGAAGCTAACAAAATAAAAGAAGAAGTTGCTCAGTTAAAAGCTGCTGACAAAGCCCTTGAAGAGATTATGGACAAGGCTCAGGCAGACATGACCCACCAACTTCTCGATATTCCTAACATTCCAAATGATGACGTTCCAGAAGGTAAGGACGCATCAAGCAACGTTGTTATCAAGGAAGATATCAGCAATTTGCCAAACCTTGGCGACGATGCTCTTTGCCATTGGGATTTGCTCAAGAAATTCAATCTTGTAGATTTCGACCTTGGTGTTAAGATTACAGGTGCAGGATTCCCTGTTTATATCGGTAAGATGGCTCGTTTCCAGCGTGCACTTGAGGCTTTCTTCCTCGATGAAGCTCGCAAGTCTGGATATGTAGAGATTCAACCTCCATATGTTGTCAATGAAGCTTCTGGTTATGGCACAGGTCAGTTACCTGATAAGGAAGGACAGATGTATCATGCTAATCTGGACAATCTATTCCTCATCCCTACCGCTGAAGTTCCTGTAACCAACATCTTCCGCGATGAGATTCTTGATGAGAAAGACCTTCCTATCAAGCGTTGTGCATATTCTGCATGTTTCCGTCGCGAGGCAGGTAGCTATGGCAAGGATGTTCGTGGACTTAACCGTCTACACCAGTTCGATAAGGTTGAAATCGTACGTATCGATACTCCAGAACACTCTTACACATCATGGCATGAGATGCTCGACCACGTAGAAGGTCTGCTCAAGAAGTTGGAGTTGCCATATCATTTGTTACTCCTTTGTGGTGGTGACATGAGTTTCACTTCAAGTATCTGCGTTGACTTCGAAACCTATTCAGCAGCACAGAAGCGTTGGCTCGAGGTTTCTTCTGTTTCTAACTTCGAGAGCTATCAGGCTAATCGTCTCCATTGCCGTTATCGCCATGCAGATGACAAGAAGATTGAACTTTGCCACACCCTCAACGGTTCTGCATTAGCACTTCCACGTATTGTCGCAACAATCCTCGAGAACAATCAGACACCAGAAGGTATCCGTGTACCAAAGGTTCTCGTACCATACTGTGGTTTCGAGATGCTCGACGACAAGATGGACTAAAACATATAAAAGTTCAGAGATTCCATTTCCAAACCTTGGATCTCTGAACTTACCTTTTATACATCAAGAATGTATTTCCCTTTTTGACGCAAACACTACTCCAAGTATAGTATTCCATAAAACACCATAAAGAACTAATATCATGAACAAGATCCTTAGTAAAGAACAATTTTCCGAGAAAGTATTCTGCATGGAAGTAGAAGCTCCTCTCATCGCCCATAGCTGTCGACCGGGTAATTTCATTATCGTACGTGTTGACAAGAACAGCGAACGTGTACCCTACACCATAGCCAAGTCTGATGACAAAAAAGGAACTATCACACTTGTGATACAGGAAGTAGGTCTTTCTTCTACGAAATTCTGCAAACTCAATGTCGGCGACTCTGTACTCGACATTGTAGGTCCTCTGGGAAATGCTTCGCATATCGAAAATTACGGTACAGTAATCTGTGCTGGTGGCGGTATCGGTATAGCTGCTATCCTCCCTATTCTCACAGCCCTTAAAAAGGCGGGAAACAAGATCATCTCAGTACTTGCCGGAAGAACCAAGGAACTTGTAATCATGATAGATGATGTACGCGAATACTCCGACGAAGTCATCATCATGACCGATGACGGAAGTCTTGGCGAAAAAGGTGTCGTTACGCAAGGTGTGGAAAAAGTAATCCAACGTGAACATGTCGACAAAGTATTGGCTATCGGACCACCAGTAATGATGAAGTTCACCTCAATACTTGCCCACAAATACGGAATTCCTAACGAAGTATCACTCAATACTATCATGGTTGATGGTACAGGAATGTGTGGAGCCTGTCGACTTACTATTGGTGGAAAGACCAAATTCGTATGCATCGACGGTCCTGAATTTGACGGAGACCTTGTAGATTGGGACGAGATGTTCAAACGTATGGGAACTTTCAAAAATGTAGAGCGCGAAGAGATGAATCACTACTCCGACCATATCTGTTCTACAACTGATATACAGTCACGAACAGGTGTAGAAGATGTTGTAACGGACAACGATTCAGACGCAGATTCCATCGAAGTTCTCACAGACCGTAACTCCGAATGGCGCAACAACTTACGAAGTTTGATGAAACCAAAGGAGCGAATGGCAATTCCACGTGTACAGATGCCTGAATTAGACGCAACCTATCGAGCAACCACCCGATTAGAGGAAGTCAACAAGGGACTCACCAAAGAGATGGCTGTAACCGAAGCACATCGTTGTCTCGACTGCGCTCATCCAACATGCGTTGAGGGATGTCCCGTAAACATCAACATCCCATCATTCATCAAGAATATTGAGCGCGGGCAGTTTCTTGCAGCAGCCAAGGTTCTCAAGAACACCTCTGCTCTTCCGGCAGTTTGCGGACGCGTATGTCCACAGGAAAAACAATGTGAGAGCCAATGCATCCATCTCAAGATGAACAAGCCTGCCGTGGCCATAGGCTATCTGGAGCGCTTCGCGGCCGACTATGAGCGAGAAAACGGAAAGACCGCGCTACCTAAGATTGCTCCATCCAATGGCATCAAGGTAGCAGTCATAGGCTCAGGTCCATCCGGATTAAGTTTTGCAGGCGATATGGTAAAACGTGGATTTGAGGTATATGTATTCGAAGCCCTTCACGAAATAGGTGGAGTATTGAAATACGGAATACCAGAATTCCGACTTCCTAACAAGATCGTAGATGTTGAAATCGACAACCTTCGTAAGATGGGAGTACACTTTCAAACCGACTGCATAGTAGGCAAAACCATCAAAATCAAGGATTTAGAGCGTCAGGGATTCCGCGGATTCTTCGTAGGTTCAGGTGCAGGACTACCCAACTTCATGGGTATTCCCGGAGAAAACTACATTAATATCATGAGCAGTAACGAGTATCTTACACGTGTCAACCTCATGGATGCCGCCAACCCCAAGACCGATACGCCAATCAATATTGGTAAGAAAGTACTCGTCGTAGGTGGTGGCAATACAGCTATGGACTCTTGCCGTACAGCCAAGCGACTAGGAGCCGACGTAACACTTGTCTACAGACGAAGCGAAGCCGAGATGCCAGCACGCCTCGAAGAAGTAAAGCATGCAAAAGAAGAAGGTATACATTTCTTGACATTACATAATCCAAAAGAATATCTGGCCGATGAAAACGGCTGTGTGTCAGCAGTTGTGCTCGAAGAAATGGCATTAGGCGAACCTGACGCCAGCGGACGCAGACGTCCAGAGCCTACGGGAAACACCCAGACCCTTAGTTGCGACCAAGTTATCGTAGCCGTAGGAGTAAGTCCTAACCCACTAGTACCTAAATCAATAGAAGGTATCAAACTAGGTAGGAAGAACACGATAGTCGTAGACGACAATATGCAGAGTAACATCAAGAATCTGTATGCCGGAGGCGACATTGTGCGCGGAGGTGCCACCGTAATCCTCGCTATGGGCGACGGTCGTCGAGCAGCAGCCAGCATGGCACGAAAATTAATTGAATAAAATGAACGGAATTTACACAATTATCCTGCTCGTCATGAGCAACATCTTTATGACATTAGCCTGGTACGGGCATCTTAAACTACAGCAGACAGGGGTCAGCACACATTGGCCCCTAATAGGTGTTATCCTATTCTCATGGTGTATCGCCTTCTTGGAGTATTGCTGTCAGGTACCAGCCAACCGCATTGGTTTCCATGACAACGGAGGTCCCTTCTCATTAGTACAGCTCAAAGTAATACAAGAATGTATCTCACTCGTTGTTTTCACAGTTATAGCAGGAGTCATGTTCCAAGGCGAATCCTTACATTGGAATCACGCACTTGCTTTTCTCTGTCTTATAGCAGCAGTATATCTGGTTTTCTTGAAATAAGTAGTTAAATAGTCTAAAAACTTTTTGCGACACAATTTATTTCTTTGTATATTTGTATGTAGAATATATAAGCGAAAACAAGAATACTAACCAAAAAAGAGAAGAAAATGAGCAAACATTTTGAAGAATCAGAACTAATAATAAATACAGATGGCAGTTGTTTCCATCTACATATACGCCCAGACCAATTGGCCGACAAAATAATCCTTGTAGGTGACCCAGGCAGAGTATCCCTTGTAGCATCACATTTTAATAATATAGAATGCGAAGTAGAAAGCCGAGAGTTCCATACCATTACAGGAACTTTCAAAGACAAGCGTATCACCGTGGTAAGTACAGGTATCGGATGCGATAATATCGATATCGTTGTCAACGAACTTGATGCACTCAAGAATATCGACTTAAAGACTCGTGAATTGAAACCAGATTTCCATCAACTCAATATTGTGCGCATAGGAACATGTGGCGGTCTTCAGCCAAACACCCCTACAGGCACATTTATTGCCAGCGTGAAGAGTATAGGTTTCGATGGCCTGCTCAACTTCTACGCAAATCGTGACAAAGCTAGTGACCTCGACTTCGAGAAACACTTCAAAGATCACATAGGCTGGAATCTTCACATGGGAAATCCATATTGCATCGATAACGATCCTGAACTTTTGGAACGCATCGCACAAACCGATATGGTACATGGTGTGACCATCGCTTGTGGCGGATTCTATGGTCCACAAGGTCGAGAGTTGCGTCTTCCTTTGGCTGACCCTAACCTTAACGAAAAGATTGAAAGTTTTGAATATAAAGGCTTGAGAATCACCAACTTCGAGATGGAGAGTTCTGCGCTTGCCGGACTTAGCAAACTTATGGGACATAAGGCCCTCACTTGCTGCATGGTTATCGCCAACCGCAGAGCTAAGAAAGCCAATGCTAACTACAAGAACAACATCGACAGTTTGATAACAAAAGTACTTGAGCGAATCTAAAATGCAAATACAAAACGATACGATTTGTGCCTTGGCGACTCCTGCGGGAGGCGCCATTGGCATTATTAGACTAAGTGGTCCAGACGCCATCTCCATCACTTCACTTCTCTTCAGTAGAAATATTACCGATGCTCCAGCCAACAGCATCAAATATGGAATTCTACGCAATCTGTCAGGCGAAGAAATTGATGATGTCCTTGTCAGCATTTTCCGAGCACCTCATAGCTATACAGGTGAAGATTCTGTAGAGATATCATGCCACGGCAGTCGCTACATTCTCAACCAAGCCGTTCATGCGCTCATCGAAGCTGGTGCCCGTCAAGCCCTTCCTGGCGAATATACCCAACGAGCTTATCTCAACGGGAAAATGGATCTGAGTCAAGCCGAGGCCGTTGCAGATCTTATCGCAGCCAGCAATCGCGCTACCCACAAGCTCGCACTCAGTCAGCTCAAAGGACATTTTAGCAGCGAACTCAGCACTTTACGCGACCAGCTACTAAAGATGACTTCTCTTCTAGAACTTGAGTTAGACTTCAGCGACCACGAAGAACTCGAGTTTGCCGACCGTAGCGATTTGCGCCAACTGGCCGAGAAGATAGACAATCGTATCACTACCCTTGCCCACAGTTTCGAAACGGGAAACGCCTTGAAACAAGGCATAGCCGTAGCTATCATCGGCAAGACCAATGTTGGTAAAAGTACCCTACTCAATCGCCTTCTTCACGAAGAGAAAGCCATCGTAAGCGACATCGATGGAACAACCCGCGATGTTATCGAAGACACCACCATCATCCAAGGTATCACCTTCCGTTTTATCGATACAGCAGGTATACGTCATACCGATGATACGATCGAACGGTTAGGCATCGAGCGCACTTATCAAAAGCTCGAGGAAGCGAGTATCATCCTTTGGCTCATAGATGCACAGCCAACATCTGACGAGCAAAGCGACATCGCAGAACGTTGTAAAGACAAACAACTTATCATCATCCAAAACAAGATAGACAAGGTATCAACTCCTTACGACATCACGATACCTCATGCAGCATACATCCAGATATCAGCAAAACAAGGAGAGCATCTTGATAGTCTGGAGCATGAACTCTATACTGTTGCCGACATTCCGGAAATCAACGAGAATAGCATCATCGTAACCTCTGCCCGTCACTACGAAGCCCTCGTTCATGCAAAAGAGACTATAGAGCGTGTTATCGAAGGAATGGATATGGATCTTAGTGGCGACCTTTTGGCTGAGGATCTTCGCATCTGTCTAGAGCAATTGGCAGAAATCACGGGAGGACAGATTACGCCACAAGAAACGCTGAATAATATTTTTAAACATTTCTGCGTGGGAAAGTAAAATGCTAATAAACAAGCATTAACAAAAACAAAGAAAAGACAAGAATAGACAAATAAGGCCTTTAACTGCAGATGTTTGTCTATTCACGTCGATTCTGAATAAACTGCCAAATTTATCTAAGTTTGAGGATGAAAACAGGTACTTTTGTCACTACGTGGTCACTCGAGGAACCACAAGTGACCGAATTTGGTCACTCAAGTGACAAAAGTAAAATGTTTCAAACTTTCCAATTATGGCAAACACTACAGAATCGAACGGCAGAAAGGAGTCCGTTACACTAAGAGAAAGAGTCCTTTCAGATGGATCATCCAGTTTGTATTTGGATATCCGACACAATGGTAAAAGAACTCGTGAGTTCCTGAAACTTTATCTTTTACAGGCAACAAGACTTCAGTTAAGGAACAGAACCGTCGTACAATGGCTCAAGCTAAAGCTATTAAGTCTGAGCGTATAATAGAACTCACCAAAGGGTCTTACGAGGTTTTGCAGGCTTACAAAGGCAACACCTATTTTCTTCCTTATTATCGTAAGATGTGTGAGGAACGTTTTCGTGATGACAGCCAGGGCAATTGGGGCAATTGGCGTAGTTGCTTACGTTATCTGGAAGCTTATTGCGATGAATCAACAACATTCGATGAGATCACTACGGAGTGGATCAAAGGTTTCAAAAAGTTCCTTGAAACAGTAGAAAAAGATAAGCATAAGCGTATAGAGAAAGGTGGAACCAACCTGTTCCAAAGCTTATCACTTAACTCGAAGCATTCTTATTTCAACAAGCTTAAAGCTTGTATCAATCAAGCATTTGAAGAGCATATCATCGCTGTCAATCCTTTAAGAGGCATTAAGGGATTTAAACAAGATGAGGTTGTAAGAGAACATCTTGATTGGGATGAGGTGGTAAAACTTAACGATACACCTTGTAAATATCCGTATCTAAAGAATGCCTTTCTATTTTCATGTTTCACTGGCATCCGGAAAATTGATCTCCAGAACCTAGTTTGGAGTGAAGTCCAACAGTTCGGTGGCTTTACTCGTATTGTATGGAAACAGAAAAAGACTGGTGGACAGGAATATCTTGACATTCCAAAACAAGCAGAGATGTATCTCGGAGTACGCGGGAAGGCAGACGAAAAAGTCTTCTCAGGATTCAAATATAGTTCATAGACTTTGTTAGAACTCCGTCGATGGCTATTGGCTGCAGGAATTACGAAAGATCTTACTTTTCACTGTGCACGCCATACATTCGCTGTTTTGATGCTCAACTTTGGTGCAGATATCTATACTGTTTCAAAGATGCTTGGTCATAGAGAACTTCAGACTACTCAAATTTATGCTCGAGTTCTTGATAAGAAGAAACAGGAAGCTATTGGATTGTTCCCATCACTTGATAATAAGACAAAATAAGGAGGAATGATATGAATAGACAAGAAGTAGCACTGAGTCTTGCCGAGATAGACAAGCTTCATCGCCAAGTCGTATATTATCTAGATGTCGATGAGCAAGTAGATAGTCTACCCACGAATTTTGATTTTGATGGGGTTCAGAAATGGGTTCCAGAGATTATTGATTATATGAAAGGCCACGATTACAGAGGTCTTATTAATTTTATCGAATCGATGTTTCCTACAGATTATCTTAAAAGGACTTTGAATGAACGAAGTAAGAAGTATAAGCCATATACTATAGCCGTCTTGACTCGTTTCTCTGAATCTATCGATAAAATCTATGAGTGTTCTACCTTATTTAATAAATTATATAAGGCTGGACCTTATGAGAATCTCGTAGATCCGCTTGCAAATGTAAGAGGAGCAGAACTTCTACAACGGGCAGTGAAAGCTGGCTTTCTTGATGAAAAATACCAGTTGGCTGAAAAAACAACAAAGGTAGAATCTGCGGTATCAAAATCGAGGAAATAGAAGATCCACGAATGAGAGATCTTCGCATTCTGGATAAACTGGTGGATGACCTTGCAAAAGGCAAAACACTTGAAAAGATTATCGGTAACAAATAACAATATGTGGAAATGCCCAAAATGCGGACGTACATTCCGCAATGACAATCAACATCACTTCTGTGGTAAAGGTAAAGGCCCAGAAACAATAGATGAATATATAGATGAACAAGGTGAAGACATTCGTCCTCAGCTTGAACAGGTTCGTAATGCCATTCGAGAGGTTTTGTCGGAGGCTACTGAAAAGATTGCCTGGCAGATGCCTACTTATCGTGAGAAAAAGAACATCATTCACTTTGCAGCGTCCAAGAATCACATAGGTCTTTATCCTGGTGAAGCAGTCGTAGCACATCTCAGCAATATATTGGATGAATATGGTTTCAAGTATGCCAAAGGTAGCATTCAGATACCATATACCGCAGAGGTTCCTAAAGACCTGATCAAGCAAATAGCTGGTTGGGCTAAATCTAATATCGAGTAAAATGTCAGATCAGAAGAACATACTTAACATCAAGTGTAGACAGGAGTTCAGACATTGGTTAGCTGAAAATTCAAGCGTTGAAACAGAAGGCTGGATTCATGCAGAACGAGGTAAACCTACAGGCGATGATCATCTGTGGTATCTTGATGCTGTAGAAGAAACTCTGTGCTATGGATGGATTGACAGTACTGCTGGAAAGATAGATAGCATCAGCTATCAACGTTTCTCTCCTCGCAGAAAAAACAGCCCTTGGACTGAACTAAATAAAGAACGTGTTCGCAGACTTGAAAAACTCGGGCTTATGACTGATGCTGGTCGCAAGGTACTTCCACCAATGGGCGCAAGAAGTTTCAAATTCGATCCAGATGTAGAGCTGGCTTTGAAACAAGCTTGTGTATGGACTAAGTTTCGTTCCTTCCCTATCTTTATCAACGCATTCGTGCTTACAATGTGGCTTTCTACAAAGGTCGTTATCCTGAAATGTATGAGCGAGGATTGAGGCATCTCATTGAGGAAACAAAGAATGGTAAGATGTATGGAGAGTGGAACGACTATGGTCGTCTGCTCGATTATTAATGCTCTAATTATTTCTATAAAATTGCCACAAAAAACTAGTTTTATAATGATATCGACTAAAAAACAAAAAAAAATCAAGGTTATGCCCGTGAATGACATACCTTTTGTATAACTTTGCCACAAATAAAGTTTAAAACTTACGAATATGGCATTGAATCAGACAAACAAACTTGTATGGATCGTTGAGACCATCAACAGAGCAGGTAAGATTACTTTTGAGGATCTTAACCGCAAATGGATGGACAACGTAGATCTAAGTGGCGGTGAGGAAATGCTTAAACGCACATTTCATAAATGGCGCGACAACATTTTCGATACATTCGGTCTATTGATTGAGTGTGAAAAAGGTGGGCTATATAGATATTATATCAGCAATACCAGTGATTTACATAACGACAGTATTGAGAACTGGCTACTTAGCACCTACTCTGTGACCAATTCTCTTATTGGAAGTAAGTCCATCAAGAATAGGATTATTCTCGAGGATATTCCTTCTGGTATGAAGTACTTGGATTCGATAATAGATGCCATGAAGAAAGATTGTTTGATTCATATAACCTATTATAACTATTGGCGAGGAGATTCACGTCAGCACTATGTAATGCCACTCTGTGTAAAGTTGTTCAGACAACGTTGGTATATGGTTGGTAAGGCATGGTCAACAGGCTTCATTACCATATTCTGCCTTGATCGCATCAAGAATTTCCGTTTATCCTCTCACACCTTTGAATATCCTGTCGATTTTTCACCAGAAGAATATTTTAACGGATGTTTTGGTATTATCACAGATGAAAACTACCCCATTCAGCGTGTACTATTGAAAGTGGATGCACGTCAGGCACATTATCTTCGCGATCTTCCTTTACTTCCATCAGGTGCTCAAAAAGAGTTGGAACATACCAATTCCTACAGCATTTTTGAACTCCAAGTACGACCTTCTATCGATTTCCAACAAGAGCTTCTATGTCAAGGCGATTCCCTTGAAGTGCTCGAGCCCCAGTGGCTCCGCGATGAAATAGCTCGTATTGGCAAAGGTATCTGGGAGAAGAATAAATGAAAAAATAATTAAAGATACAGCATTATGATTATTGAAGTTCAATTTGAGAATCAGAATTTACCTTCTGATGTAAAGACAAAGAATTCCGTGCTTCAACTTCATTCCTTTGAGGATAACGGAGTTGTATTCGAAGTTCCCGAAGGCTATATTGGCCACTTGGATGATGTCTATACAACATCTGACAACATGGCTTTTGAAGATCTACTTCCTGGTAGATATATTTTCAAGGATGAAACAATCTATTCGGCAGAATGATGGCTTTACATATCTAAAGACTTATGGAACAGACTGTAAAAATGAATCATCTACTTGTTCTCTCGGAACAGTTGTATAAGCGTATTTCAGAGTCAGAAAATAAAACACCTTATGCATTTAACCTTTTGGACTTAGCAGGGGTGAATGAACCTTTCACAAGCTTAATTTTAGCTCACATATTTAAATATGCTCCAGAACAGAGAAACCCGTTGTGCACATCATTTATTCGTAGATTTCTACAGCCCTGTGGTTTCGACATGAACTGGGTAAAAGCTCCGGTCGTTACAACTGAAAAGGAACATATTGATGTTTGCATTCATGAACCAGGTAAATATGCGATTATTATTGAAAATAAATTAAAGGGTGCTGTGTTCCAGCGCAATCAATTGGCACGCTATATTGCAACGCTTCGCAAGAATAATCGTTTTCGTGACAACCAGATTTTCATAGTCATTTTGCCTAAAAACCACGATTTTCTTCAGTATCTACCAATGTCGGTTTTCCGCTTGCCAGAAGATTGGAATAGCAACAATCAGGATCGGGCTTGCAAAACCAATGACGCTTGTAGCTGTTTATGTGATTGCGGGCAATCGTGTCCTCAGTGTACAACTTGTGAGAAAGATTTAATGCAGAAGTTCTCTTCGCGTACTACTGTAGTAGATAAGGAATTGTTGGAATGGTTGAAGCAAGATTGTCTATCGCTTATTCCAAAAAAAGAATTGCCTTTGAAATCTGCAATCATGCAATTTTATGACTTCTTGAATGGTATATTTAATAATAGATTTAATCAAAAACTAGCAATGGAAATAGTAGATTTTTTGCGCGATAAACTGCTAAAGAATGAGCAGGATATTGAAATTCAGAATAAAGGCGAGCAGTGGAAAACAGTTTTAGCAAAAATAAACGAATTGGATGAATTGAAGTCTGGGATGCGCGAATTACAGAAGCAGCTTTCCTTTGAGTTGATGCAGGATTGGAGACATCGCATTCTACAATATGCTGATCTTCATAAGTCTTATAATATTGAAGTAAGCAATATCGGCTTTAGATTATTAATTCAAGGAGCAGAATTGGGCTGTTGGTATGATATCCATGACGATCGCGAAATAGAACCTTATTGGGGATGTTCAGCCAAGACAGAAGAGCAGCGAGAAGTCGTAGCTAAAATCCTTGATAAAGCAGGTGTTCCACATGCTGATATTATTGAGTGGACAACAGGCCACACCCTCCATGGCGACGAACGTTTCCTCTCATTCATTCAGGCAGCACAGGATTTAAAATTATTAGAAAAATAATATAAAAAAAACGATTTATATACAAGATTCAAGAAGAATTGAAAGAATGGGCAGAGGAAACCTATAATTTCTACTTGCCACTTGCTTCTAAGCTGAATATGGATTTTTACACTCAGTCTAAATTGACCGACATCACAGATGACAAGCCTGTAGAATTGATGGTAATAGGTATTAATCCTGGTCATGGTGGTACGTTTCTTAAAGATAGATTCGAGAAAAGTGAAGATTTACTTTTAGGCAATACTTATAAAGGTAAGCATGAAACAATCCAGAAATGGCGTATTCTAACGAATTTACGCTCTATTCTTGATTTTGCGGGTCTAGGCTCTATGCTGGATAATGAGAGCCAATTCGTTTTTACCAACGCTACATTTTTCTCAACCCATGATGAGAATGACTTAGTCGGAAAAGAAATCAAATCAGCACAGTTGGAATCTATCCAATATACTAAGAAACTGATTGAAAAAATTCATCCAAAGCACATCATCTGTTTAGGGGGTAAGAACTGTACTGATCTCATTGTCGAAAATACGAAGCCACTATTATCAGATTTGGTAAAGTTAGATTATGGAGTTATCGGAGATATCCCTGTTTATGGTATCAATCACACTAGCAGTTTCTGGTCTTCAGAGGAGATGGAATTAGTAGGAAAAGCTCTAGGGTTAGCATTCTCTATTGATCGAGAAAACATCGATATAAGCAATTTTGAAAAGAAAATGAAAACTGCGGTCAATGATTTTAAAAAGAAAAGATATGATCGTGACAATATCAAACTCGAAAGTCTATTAAGATGGCAGTATATTTACGCTTGCCTAAATAATTTCTGCGAGTATCAATTACATCTTGAGAAAGCTGAATACCAAAATGACTGGGTGAGATTCTTTATTAAGGATTCTGAAGGAAGAAACATCTTAAAACTTGCGTTGATAAACCAAGCAGACGAAAAAAGTATAGGAATTACTTATTTGGAGAAAAACCAGTGTAAAGGTGATAATTTTGATTCATTGGTGGCATCACTACAATCCATAGATAAATTCAGTCCTTATATTACGAGTAAAGATAAGGTAGGTTGGATTGGATATTTGAAAATGACAAATAGACTTAAAGATACAGATTTATTTATTAGAGAGACAAAGTCACTTCTAAGTGATATAGTCTCACATCTTTCCTCAATGTAATAGTAATACTTGAATTTGAATATTGGTTGTATAATAAATAAAGTTGAAATATGGACACTAAAGATAAATCGCTACCAAGATTGATGCGTGATTCAAGCGAAACAGACGGCAAAGTTGAGATAGTTATGGATTATGTATTATCATGGACGCTGAGAAGAGCTGCCAATGAATGTGATATCGACAACAAACCTCTGCTGAGACATTATTGTAGGTATATGTTAGGCTTGCTTTTAGAAATACCAATGTCAGATGACGTAATAGTATCAGAAGTAAAGGTATGGAAAGAATACTGGAATATTGATCTTTGGGTAGAAGTAGCTCTTCAGTGCAATGGAGAAACAGAGCATCATGCTATTTTGATAGAAAACAAATATTATACGATGCTTCATAATTCCTATGATGATGACGGAGTATCACGTAACCAATTAGAAGTATATAGAAAGAAATTTGATCGCCATTATGTAGATCAAGAACATGATAATGATATCTGGCAGAAACATTATGCATTAATCACATGTATTGATCGCGATGATCCAAAATTCGAATCATACAAAATTGCGGAATCGTTTGGCTTCAATATCTTTTCATTCTATGATTTGCTACCTGAAGCAACAGAAGACACAGAGAGCGATATTTTTAATGAATTCTGGCTTAGGTCATGGTAAATTGATGGAGAAATAAAACTTTTATGGAGTTATGCCCACAGTTGGCATAGCTCCATTTTACTTTTGCACCAAATTACAAAAGTAAAGCAGTATGAACAACAAAGTTTATTTCGCAGGCTCCATTCGTGGTGGCAGAGCTGATGCAGAACTGTATCAAAGGATGATTGATTATATCAGCCGAAAGATAAAGTGCTGACCAAACATATCGGCAAAACTGCAATTAGCATGAAGCAGCAGACTCGGATAATCGACTCACATATCTATGAACGTGATGTTAACTGGCTACAGTCATGTGATATGGTCATAGCAGAATGCTCTAATGCTTCTCTTGGTGTTAGTTACGAATTGGCATATGCAGAAGCTCATAATATTCCTGTGTTTGTTTTTTATAACAAGCATTCATCTTCCTTATCAGCAATGATAAATGGGAATAGATATTTTAGAACCATTCCTTATGAGACCGAAGATGAGATTTACACTGCTCTTGACAAAATCCTCGACAACAATTACAAGTCTTTCGATTTCATTGATATAGATGCACTAATTACAGGTAATCATGGACTTGATTATTTGCTACACGGTTGGCACAAAGGAGAATTAGCAATGCTCATGGGAAAACCTGCACAAGGAAAAACGATTTTCTCATTGCGAAGTGCTCTCAATATATCAACTGAACATATTCCTTCTGTTTACTTTCTTCCGGAAATGGAAGGAGAACATGCTATAAACAAAATGGCTTTTATGAAAAGTGATATAGATTTTGATAAGTACCCTTATATTATTAGTCGTTTATATGGCGATCCTCAAATAAATGAAAATAACGGTATTGACTATGATGAATCAGAACTTGATAATGATATCAAGAAATTTAAGAATGCCAAAAAGAGAGTTAAGAAATACCCTTTTATTATTAATGACAAGGCTAATATCAGTATTGAAGAAATAATCTGTGCAGTTAAGAAGGCAGTAATCGAAAATAATACAAGGTTAGTCTACATTGATTACGTTCAGTTGCTAAACGTAGAATCTGGCATTCGCAACAAAAAGAGGATTGAGGAACTGAAGTATATAATCACCGAGCTTAAACAATTGGCAAATGAATTGGAAATTTCAATCATTGCTGTTGCACAGGAAGTCTATATTCCATTATGGCCGCAAAATGAGGACTTTTACAAGGATATAGATACGCTGATGTTTATTGGCAATCCAGAATATTATCATGTGTTCATGGACGAGCATAACTTTAATCTGAAGGACCAGAATGTGATAAGTATTGTGAAACATCAAGGAAACAAGGTCTTCAAAAAATTCTATTATAATTATAAGAAAGATACATGTACCAAGACATTTATCAACAAGTAAGAAATAGAGTCACACATTTCAGTATGTGTGTTAAGTTTCAGAGAGGTATGCCCACAGTTGGCATACCTCTTTTATATTTTTGCATCAAAATGATATGGTTATGAATACAATTCCATTAAAAGAGCAAAAGAAACAGTTTGAGTCTGAAGTAAGGTGTTTATTTGAATCTCCTGAGATAAAAGCTATTGAGATTGAGATACTTAATCTCTACTATCAGATCAATAATAAGTGGGAACTTCGTGAAAGAAATGCATTTGCGATTCAGCGACTTCTATGCCTGCGAAAATCTTTTCTTGACAAGAAATTTGCTATGAATGACTATAACAAGTCATTGCTTACTGATTTCAACATGTCAATGAAAGAACATTTGATAATCATGCGAGAAAGATCTATCGAAATATATAACAAGACTAAAAGCAGTTCATACACTGATGAAATCGAGGTTGAAGGGAAATGTTTTCTGGGGTATACCTATCCAAGAACGCATCCCGTACAAACGATACGATCAAAGAAAATGTGGCAAGTGCTAAATGGTGCGCTAGATGATTTCATGTCAACTTACGATTCTGGTGTGGCGAGTAGTTTCCACCTATGTTCTCGTGATAGAGAGAATAGCAAAGATTTTGCAAATCAGCTACTCTATCTGGGAGAAGAAGATAATTGGAATGAAGGTCTGGATAGTTCCCAGACAAATGACATGCACTTGATATATGCGTTTCATAATCTTTGGAGCCATCTTCAGTTTTCAATATATGATTTACTTTGGGTCAGAGATTTCAACATTGAGATTTGTAGCAATACGTCATATAGTACAAGTGTTGATGAAGACGATGACCTTGATTGGGATAAATATGATTTTACAGATTAAAATTAAACATTATGACATACAAAGAACTACTCAAAAAAGTAACATTCAAGGAAATGGAGCCATATCTCATAGAGCATTATAAGGTGAATAATGCATTGGGATGGTATAAATTGCATTACGACATGCTAATCAAGTTGGAACCAAAAGTATCTAATGATGCAAATGGGAATGTCTGTAAGATTGGATATTACTCAGATTATGAAGGCGACAAGCACATAGAAGCATGGCCAATGGAAGGTGATCTTTGGGATCACTCTCTAACTAAAGAGATTGTCATTGACAAAGATGTCACTGCAACCTTACCTGAGATTGCTGCATGCTGTCTATGGCACTCATCCTTTTATGGATTCACACCGCAGACTCACGAACAGTGCTTCGATGATATGTTTTGCAAGCCATCTGACTTTAAGAATTACAAAGAGAAATTCGACTTCTATGCAGAAATCATTGCTAAGCATGGTGGAAAAGTTCCCACACTGAAAGAGTTGTCGATATGTAAGCATCAAGAACTGTCCAAAGAAGCTAAAGAATATCTATCTAAATCCAAGGCCAACAGGTCGAAGAGAAAGAAAAGATTCAGGGAAGAATTCATGGATTTATATTACAGAAGGTTATCTGTTATCGCTGAATACATTGCAAAGATAATTCCATGGCTAGAAGATCTCAGTATCGACCATCTATACCAATTATTTTACTCTGAGAAGTTCTGCACAGAAGTAATTCAGTCATTTGCTATGAAAGAATCAGGTGTGGAATATCTATGTAGACTAATCAAAGACTACAAGATGATTCCAAATATGGAGCACTTGATACTGCTTGTGACAACAGGGCAAAAAGTATTAACTCCAAAGGAGAAATCGATGTTGCATTATTTAGTTTCAACAGTGTGTGGCTGCAAACAATATCATGTTTTTTTTGCTATAGATCCTTCTTTAGGTAACCAGGCCATAATATCATATGCAGCTTATAATATGACAAATAATTTAAACAAGGATGAAACGACAAAATAAATCAAATAAGAATTGGAGTCATAAGCATGACTATCCTGAAGAAGAAATATGGCAAACTGGTCATTTGATAGCGCAGTTAATCGCTACAAGACTTCGTGCCTTCAGGTCATATGACAAACATGGATATTCCGGAAATTTCTCTTCTATGGAGAAATGGAATAAAGCCCTTGACAAAATGATATATGCTTTTGAACTGTATGCTCATGGGACAATAGCACCCGAAGAACAAGAGGCATTTCAGGAAGGTTTAGATCTATTTCACGATAATTTTTTATATCTGTGGGATTAAATTATCCAAAGGTATGCCCACAACCGGCACTTTTGAACATTACCTTTGCAATATTATTTTAATTTATTAGATATTCAATTATGGCACTTTGGAAAATTTTAGTCAAGAACAACGGTAATGCCCCATGTACAGACAAACGTCAGCGACTTGAAAAAGGAATGTTTGTAGAAACAAGTACAACTTCTACTACTCCACCCCTTGGATTAACTCGCGAGCAGCCATTGCTTGCAAGTTTATTCACGAGCAAATATGGGATTAATATTGATCCTCACAAGATGAATGGATCATATTTCATTTGTGAAAGAATTGGTTAAATTGTTATTTTCTACAATGGAGATTATGTATCTCCCTTTATCCTAATTATATAATTATGGAGAACAAATACAACATAACAAAAAAATACGAAAATCTGATCCATTTACTTGGTTACTCGTGGTTTTACTCTTCAAAACTTTGGCATCATAGATTTTTCAGAAACGGATTCGTCCCCTTCTCTCTAATCCTGATTGCTTGCGGAATATTTCACTTGGGTTGCTGGCATATCAACTATGAGGGAATTCCTACTTTGGTTGAAAGATATGTCAATATCCACTTATCTACGAATGTAATTGGGTATTGCGATAGCATTAATTTTTATGGTATATTCAATGATGATCCAAGAAATAGATGGATTCCTGGAGAGACAATTAGTTTACTTATTTCTGGAATGATGGTACTTCTTGCGATTAGAACAATGTTTGTGAAGGTTAAATGATATGGAAGAAATAGTATTAGAATCTGTAAGGTTGATTGCGGCTGATCAAGTAAGTGAATTGGTTATTAGCCAACTACGTTCCGAACACATCTATTCTTTAGGGAATAGTTCTTATGTATTGATGAATATGGTACTGGTATCATCAAAAAATGGTATTCAGAATATTAAGAATGTACTTGCCAATCATAAGAAAGCCAAGCGAGCTATTGCAATTCTGATAGACTCAGAGCTGCAAGTTCCAGAAATGGCAGACATTGATTCTGTTCTGTCATTCACTAACAAGGATGAATTTTACAATGAATTCAAAAGCTTTTTGTCTTTGATTCGTCACAATGTAGAAATTCATGGGTTAGTCTGTTTTGATTTTAATGACTTTTTTACGATGATTAAAGGCAGAAATGAACTTTCAATTCATTCTTGCGCTTATAACGAGAAAATTAGTGAAGCAACTACAGAATTGAGAAAGAATATTAATCCAAATCATGCTAACTATCTGCTGACATTTACTGTTGAGCATTATAATCCAGATACGTTTGGGGAAGCATTATATCCTATCAAGACATATATTGACGAGTTACCAGACGAGGGTAATGTCTTTTGGAATTTCAGAGAATCATCAACAAAAGAAGTTGTATTGTTTATCTCAAAACAAATATTATCATGATAGATAACAACATTAAATCGAATATTAGTCAAGGTGAAGAATTAGAAGAGCTTATTGCCCAACTTACACAGAATGGCATGCAAATTAAGATAGACAAAAATGATCTTGACTATCTCTATCATGCTAATGCAATACTTAAAAGAAGAATCATTTCATTTCCACATTTTAGTGAAACGAGGATTGATAGTATCATTCGTGAAATGAACAGCTACAGCAATATCTGCCATAAAGATTACAATAAAGTAATACTGTATATGGCTACATCCTCCAAGAATCCTTTGCAAATGGATGAGATGAACCAGATAGTATCACTAATTAGTGGTTATTTCACAAGCGATACAGAATGCATCTGGGGTATGGCGACAGATGAAAAACTTGAAGATAAATTGTTGGTTATTATTGTATGTAGTAACTAGTAATATAATAAGTTTAGGGAAATTTTCAATTGGATTCACCGCTATAACTATACGTACAATATAAGTGCAACAAGAAGTTATTAGGAAAAAACGGTCCGAAGACCGCTTTCAAGATGAGGAGGAAGGCTTATTTGCCTTTCTCCTTTTTCTCTTCCAGCTCCTTTTCTGGAGTTTCGTAGAACTTGTTAGCCACTATGATGACGCGGTTGCGGACTGTGCCGTCCTCCTCTGTCCATTCCTCAGACTTGAAGTAGCCCTCACATGTGAGCATGACGCCCTTCTTGATACGATCAAAAGAATCCTTGTTCTCGTTCTTACGCCATGCCTCGATAGAGATGAAGGCTGAGGTATACTGTGTCTTACCTTCCTTGTCCTTCTCGCCACGGCAGACTGCTACAGAGAAGCGTGCTACGCTTGCGTTTTCGAACTCACGGACTTGAGCGTCCTTACCTACGAAACCTAATACTGTGAAAGTGTTCTCGATCTTTTTCATTTTTTTGAATTTTTAGAAGTGAAACATTTATTTTTTACGTTGCTTTAAGAGTTGGCAAGGGAAGTATGGGAATGCAAGGAATTACCGATTTTTTTTCACCCTTGGGCCAGGAAAAGTTTTTATTGGCTGGCACAGACGGCAAAAAGTTTTTGAAAAAAAATCAGGGAATAAGGCACATGGTACTTGCAGAATACGGCTTGCACTAACTTTGCGACGGAAAAAGTAATTGTACTCGCTTCGCCCGGAAAAGGCATAAATGAAGAAGTCGGAATAAGAACAATTCAGTGACAGATACTATAAGGAGGATGGTCGACAGTCAACTGCTCATTGGTGGCACGTCATGGTTATCAGACGGAGAAGGACAAAGCGAAGATGTAGCGTATCATTCATATTCACCAGGAAGTATGGTAAACGAAGGACGCACATTGACATGCTAAAGAGGCAATGCTGTGGAAGGTTACAACAGAAGATAGAGGAAAGCGATTAGGATGTTCAGCAACGCGGTCTGTAAGACAGCTGCATGAGAACTCCTGCAGGAGAGGAAAGAGGAAAAGAATGAACTCAAAGAAGAAGGTCAAGTAAGCCAATCTATGAAGTTTTGGCAATGATAAAGTGACGAAATCCATTGAAAAATGCAAAATATTAGACTTAGAAAGCCTCATTATGCACTTTTTGAGGTAAATGTTTGGCGGATTGAGATATTATATGTATATTTGCACAAAATTTCTCGCATAATATAATTTGCAAAATGAAATATAATATAGCGACTATAACAGATTATCTGGAAGACTTGACAGGCTATAAGACAAGGCAGCTAACTCACGCCAAAGGCGAGGATAAAAGGTTGCCCATAGCGATTGCTACAAGTTATAGCTATTATGATCTTGAGTTCATGGAAACGCAAGTCACTATTGCGATACCAACAGGACTTGACGGCATTACTCCAATGCAGTTAGCCAAACATCAAGCTAAGATGATAGAGGCATTTCAACATCCTGTTATCTTTGCTTTAGAATCAGTAGCATCTTATCAGATAGCTCGGCTCACCCAGGCTAAGGTCGATTTCATTGTACCAGGGAAAATCATTTTCATCCCAAGTATGCTAATTGTATTGCGTGAGATGAAGAACACGGTAAAGGAAATATCTGAGAAGATGCCACCTGTAGCCCAGATGCTGGTGCTCTATCACCTTGAAACAAGAACAATCGACGGTCTTACTGCTTCGGAGATAGCGGAACTTACAGGCTTGGCATACCCGACTATTAACGTCGCTCTTCGATGGCTTGTGACCAATGGTATCATTGCCCTTACAGGAGGCAAACAGAAACATGTTCACATAACGATGAGCAAGGAAGAAATTTGGAAGAAATCTCTTCCGTTGATGACATCGCCTATAGAGCGCATTCTTTTCACAGACAAAAAACCAGAAGGTAGTTTGATGGCTGGAGAGACTGCGATGGGACATTACACCATGCTTGCGGAACCGGCTACTCCTGTCATTGCGATAGCCAAAGCTACAGCCAAGGAGAATGCCGCCATGATGAATAAGGAATATGGCGACATAAAGGTGGAAGTATGGAAATACTCTCCTGCCCTGCTGTCTGAGAATGAATGGGCAGACAGGCTATCGCTCTATCTGTGCATGAAGGACAGCGAAGACGAAAGAATACAAATGGAGTGTGACACTTTAATTAAAGAAATGAAATGGTAACAGGAATTGAACGTTGGAAGGAATATTTCAATGATTATAAGGATAAGTATGTGCTGATAGGCGGTGCAGCTTGCAATCTGCTAGAAGAAGAACTGGACATGAATCCTCGTGCGACAAAGGATCTTGACCTTATTCTTGTAGTAGAAGCTCTCACTCCAGATTTCGGAGCCCGTTTGTGGGATTTTATCAAATCCGCAAATTATGCTGGTCGAAGCAAGGGAGAAAACGAGTTCAAGCATGAATACTATCGCTTTACAAATCCTGAAGACAAGACATATCCAAAGCAAATTGAACTGTTCGCCCGCAGTACAGGAATCCTTAACCTGCCATCCGATGCGCACATAGAACCCATAAGTGTAGGAGAAGACCTGTCCAGTCTGTCAGCCATCTTGATGGATGATGACTACTACGATTTTACAATTGAGCATAGCAGGAACATCGACGACATTCATGTAGCAAGTCCAGAAGCTCTCATTTGCCTTAAAGCCAAGGCATACACGGAAATGCTGGACAGAAAAGCAGAAGGTGAGCAAGTTGACAGCCGTGACATCGAGAAGCACAAGAAAGACGTGTTCAGGCTAATAGCCATGCTGCCACAAGACTCTCGATTCTCGCTGCCCGATAAATTGAAGAATGACATGAGTGATTTCTATCAAAGGATAGGAGAATTGCCTAATCCAGACTTCTTCAAGAATGCAGGACTAAGAGGTTTGGATGCCCAGCGTCTTCTTGCCCTCTTCAACACGGCGTTCCTATAATGAGAACTGAAACGCATCACAACATATACGTTTTTTCAGACTGCCGCAGCATTGTCATCTGTGGCGACATCCACGGGGACTTCAATCTCCTCGTGAATAAAGTTTGTGTCCAATATCAGATGAAAGATACTCTGGTCATCGTGGCTGGTGATTGTGGCTTTGGCTTTGAGAGAAAAGGGTACTATGAGAATATTGTTAAGCGCAATGCCAAGCGAGTAAACGAATCCAACAACTGGTTTCTTTTCATCCGTGGCAATCATGACAATCCAGAATACTTTGACGGAAAGACATTCCGGCATAAAAGGTTTACTTGCATTCCTGACTACTCTGTAGTAAAAGCCAATGGTCACACCATACTCTGTGTCGGTGGAGCAATATCTGTTGACCGTCAGACAAGAATAGATTCGTGGGAACACAATCAAAGAAAGGCACATAGGTACAGCCATAACTCTTCTGACAACGAATTTCTTTCACCTAACTATTATTGGCAGGATGAAGCACCTGTTTTCAACAATGATGTACTGTCTGAAATAACCAATTTGTATAAGATAGATACAGTCGTGACGCATACAGCCCCATCTTTCTGTGAACTACAGAACAAAGATGGATTATTGCAATGGGCAATCTATGATGACGGTCTGTTAGATGATGTGCAGAATGAACGTGAGACAATGGATGCAATCTATACCAAATTGAGAGCAGTGCCCAAGACACTTACACATTGGTATTACGGTCACTTTCATCAAAGCTGGCATTCATCTATTGATGGAGTCTTGTTCAAGATGTTAGACATCATGGAACTTGCAGAACTCACTCCTTGACTAAAGAAAGGCTTACAACACCATCCTGTACAAAGAGATTACTATCAGATAGAAGTGTAGTTGTTTTGTACGGTTATATAAATTCGGCAATAATCGCTTTTTATTGCCGAATTTATATTCAACTCCAAGAATAAGCAATCATACATATTACAAGTGTTTTTTTGCCGACCAAAAGAAAGAGAACCCAAATGTCAAATGCGACAGATGGACTCTCTTAAATCTATACAATAAAAACTTCGTCTTTATAAACTGGGACTTCTTTGCCGTTGGTCAGCTGAACGAGCCATTCATTACCGTAGTCATCAACGATGATGCCATTGCTGTGACCTTTCCATGGAAATAGGAGTTCACAAAATGCTCCTATCAAATCGGAATTGTTATCTTCATCTGTGTACATAATGGTTGGGATGTTGTGCGATGGTATGCCATCGGTAGCGACCGCATACCACCGCAGGTTAGTTATTCAAATGTAAATTGACGGATGTAGAAGTAGGTATCATCATCGTCATACTCATACTCGTTGATGAAGTTCATCATTTCCTCATCAGTTCGCTCACCTTGCTTGACGTTCATCTTCTCACACCAATCATTGATAGCATCTTTGAGGGTGGTGTAGATGTCATCACAAGCATCCTCGAATGGTTCTCCGCTTGAACTGACTGCTACCTCTTCAGGGAAGAAGTCACACTCATCATGCACATAATAGACCTCACAGCCACATTCACAGACTCTGTATGAGATAGAGAGTTCATCCCATAGCAGATGGTTAATCTCCTCGAATAACTCGTTGCAAGCATCCCATGCTGTTTCTGTTTCAAAGGATAGCAGATAGTAGTCATTGGCTGGGTCTTCCTCATACTCTGCCCAATAGATGTGACCACGAACACAAATTTGCTTTGTTTCGTAGTCGACGCCGTAGTGCTCTGTCAACTGGTAAAGCCAGATGTTCTTACTGTTTACCTCCATCTTTTGGAGTGTGCTCCACAGGTCGTTTACAGCCTTGCGTGTACCTGTCACCTTGTAGGTGGTTGTTGCTTGATTTGCCATAATCTTGAAGTTTTTATTTCCCTACTGTAGATTTCTCTACTTTCGGGAGTGATTAAAAATTATGTTGCTTCACAAGGTGTTGTGACCATCAGCACAAGGTTATGGCTCCAAATACAACCCGTATGGTGTGGAGATTTGGAGTCATACCGATGGATCACCTTGGGTAGATGAAGGAACAACAGTTACCTTTGCAACCTAATTTCATCGACTCACGAAAGCAGAAACGGCAGTCCTTATTATATATACGCATACGCGCACGAAGGAATCTGAGGATATAATTATCTTTGCCGTCCAAAAGTAAGGTTTTCGTCTTCTTCGTTCAGAGCATCTTTTGCGTGCTGAAATACTCTGTTTCCTTTTCCTTTGCCGATATAGAAAATCTTATTGTCTCTTGGATCAACTAAAGCGTAAACATAATATGCGAGAGCTTCAATGGTCCGTTGGTCGAAGGTATTGATAACGCTCATAATATCTCGTTTTTAGTAACTTACTTTCCCACGCAGAATCTACTTTCCGACGCAGAAGTTACTATCTGCAAATATAAGTGGTTGATAATCAGCACAAACGCCTTTGTTTTAGGGTGTCTAAAGTGACTCCGAGGGACGGTGGGGGGACGCAAAATAGGCAAAAATCTGCAAATATGACTGCCTTCAAAAAAAGAAAATGCAAACATCTGCAAAATTGATTTTCCAGTTCTTTGCACGTTTACACTTTTTAACGCAGATTTTTGCACATTCTTGCAATCGCTGAGAAGCGAGCAAGGAATGAATCTGGTATGTCTTTTAGTGATGCTCATTGTCATTTCTAACCCTTTTTATAGTAACGGCACTTGATAACATTTTATTGTTCTATGTAAGACGAATACGTTTTTGTCCCCCGTCAGTCTTCCGTTGTATTCGAGTTTGTCCCTTGTAAAGTAATGCTGGTTTCGTAGTCGAAAGATAAAAGGTTTAGTTTAGGTTATGGATATTTAATATGGGAATAAACTAAACCGTACCTTATCCAATTAAACCAAGCAACCCCTCTCTTAAACTTGATAAAATCCGGAGTATTCTGCAAGAAGGAAAACAAGTCAACCTCTATATCTTACGACATAACTTAACAGAAGATGTTGCATATATTGTGGAATCTACGCTCATCGATTTATTAACCTACAGCAAGTTTAACAAGATAAATCAATTGACAAATATTGTTGCAGGTCATCATCAATGGAATGAAGGTATTAAAGACGTTGATGAGATAAATGCCATATACAATTGTTCGAAAATAAACATAAATCATGGTGAGACATTGCTATTAGTTAGTCTAAATAGAAGTTTCAATCAGGCAAAAGCGAATGGGGTATATCGCAGGCTTGACATTTATGAAGCTACCCGAAAGTATTGGAAGATTAGTAAAAATGCACCTCACGAGGTTAAGTATGTGCTGGGTGTTTATAAAGGAGTTGTCCGTAGCGTCATAGAGGTCAATTCCTGGCATTGGACAACTGTTGCAGAAGATGGTACGACGTTTGATAAAGAACGTTGTGTCTTTGAAGGTAAACTCATAGAAGATTCGCCATACTTAAACAAAGATATTTCAGATTATCCTTTTGGAAGTGGAGGAGCCGTGAGGTATATTAGATCATGATTGGGCAATATCATCGTGAAGATGTTTATCGCAAATAACCATAAGGTTTCTCTATAAAATCACAAAAATCTTTGTACAGTTTCTCCTTTTCTGGGTATTTTGAATACGCATAAAGAATATTGTCTACTTTCTTTTCTGCAATTTGATTTGATCTCAGAATATTAACACGAGATTTTGTAATTATGTTTTCTGCATTCCCATTATCACATTCCACTAGTATCGGTAAGTCATCTTTCATATTACTCCCCGTAGCATCGTAACTTCTGAATAACTCAGCACAAGCTAATGGACCTTTCAGAACTTTGCCACTTTTCTTTTCTATCAACTGACGAATAAGAATACCGCCAAAGTATGCACTATCATCTAGCACAAACTTCTGAACTATCTTCCCTTTATCATCAAATTTGTTTGTAGACTCAATACTACTTGAAAAGTTAAGGTCTATTCCTCCGAAATCATTAACGTACCAATATAATGGTTTGGACACTCGTGGATGAGTGATAATATCACGATGATTCTTGTTGTAGAAGTAAAATTCAATCTCCTTAAAAAGATACTTCTTCTCACCCTTTTGGATAGCAAAACTTTCAAACAGCATCTTTGCTATTTTTTCAAAACGCTCTTCGATGTCAGATGTATTCATGTTGGCATCGAGAGTCATTAGCTGTCGGAGTTGCTCTGTGTTATTCATATAAAGGAAGCTAATTGTTAATCTTCGTGTATTGTCAACTTTCCATTCTTGAGTTCATACACCCTTATTCGAACTTTTATTTTCTCTAAGGGCAAACGAGTAGCTATAATTTTTGATTTATATTGTCCATTTGGTAAATAGGCTACCTTCCATGTGCTCACCGAATTACCCTTAACATCTCCATATATCAATTTGAAAGAAGTGTCATTCAATCGTTCGATTTTTAAAAGAATATCAAAATCATCAGCATGATCCAATTCTAGTTGCTGAAGATACCCTACTCCTTCCTTACTCCAATAAAAACGGGATGACGTTATGAGTTTCAACTCTTTCTTAACGTAATTCTGCGCAATTTGATTTTCCTTTTTGAAGTTGTACTTGTTAGTCTTATAATCATTAATATATGTTTGCCGCAAAAGCTCGTCTGTTACTCTTTGGGATATTGGACGTCGATTAAAATCAAATATGTCAACAACTCTAACCAGTTGCCCTTTTTCATTATAAACTTCTTCACCAATTACACGATATTGTGGATGTGACTTATATTTGTTGTAGGACATTCGTAATGGGTATGCTTCAAATACATCCTCACTTTCCTCCTTGTCAATCCACTCCCATCCTTCAGTAGAATCAATAATAATTGGAATCTTTGTGAATTCAGAATTGTCACCTTTGTCATTATTTATCGAATCCTCAAAAGATGACATATTATCTATAGGAGCCTGACGTGGAACAACATCCTGTCCCAAAACTTGCACAGATAAATATATCAATATGGCTATTAAGAAAAATCTATTATTCATAATCTCAAATATATAAGGTGTAAATCTTTGCTTACTTTTCTCTCTTTTATATTAGCTATTTCTTCGCTATAACGTGGCTGGGGTGAAAGATAGAGCTTATGCAAAGCTGTTCCACCTCGGAATGCCAACTGCGATGCAAGGAACTCATCACTAAAGATGGAAACCAAGGCACGGCATATAATCAGGTCTTGCTCAATCTGGGCATTATCTATCCACGGAGCATGTTCGCTCCATTGCTGTATCGCTGTTCTATTAATCATATATCGTCTGTTTCTATTTCTACGTTTATGTTTATCTTCCACCGGCTGTCTCTAACAGATAGATTATCTTCTGCCGATGTACTCAAAGGTTGATATTTGAAATACCCCGATGATGTACGAAGCTGTTCATACAATTTATCTGCTAACTTCTTTTCCCCGACAACATTTTCAAGTATATAGCCAAGTCGTTGCCATACAACCTTTTTCACATAAGTTGCAAGTGGCGCAAACTGATTATTAATGTCAATCTGCTCTGAAAGTTCTTCAAGTATGGTGGCGACTCGCGACAATCCGCCTACATGTTGCTGATATTGCACTAAGTCAGCGGCGGTTAGAAGAGGATTTGATATACGGATAGTTCCCGTTTCTGTATTCTTTGTAATTAGGGCTTCCTCCGGTAGTCCATCCCGATAAAACCAATCTATGGTTACATTACGAGTAGAAACTGTCCTACGCTTAGGAAAAGTCGTCATTACAGAGAATTGCTGGGGACGCTGATGAGCTGCACCAAGCATCTCGGCTGCGCTAAGCATACATACATAGTAAGGCTTTTGCAGGTACGACATTAACTGATCAATATAGTAGGTCGCAGGAACTGACCCACGTAAAACATAGTGAACGGGAATAATAACGTAATACCCTCTATATACACTGGCTATAGTCTTGTTTGAACTAAGTCTGGAAAGTTCATTTTGAAGAATCTGTTCTGAAGAGCACAAGTCAGCAGCCCTTACATCCTCAACAGAAAACGTAGGAAAACCATGAATAGCTCTATTTTCTACCCACTTTTGTAATGTCATACTGAGCAATTTTGGTGTAAATATAATAAAAAAAATATTATCTTTGTACTTTTTTCGCCTAAAACCACACTATTTTATAGATTTTTATCTCCAAATTCGCATTTTTATCGAATTTGGAAGCAAAATACACGCATATAACTCTAAATATGAGATATGATTGCCGTCCAAAAAGAAAGAGAAGCCAATTATTCTGTTTGATAGCGCAACCCTTTGGTTTAGTTTATACCCATATTAAATATCCATAACCTAAACTAAACCTTAATGCAAGAATCCGCAAAAATCTGCGTTAAAAAGTGTAAACGTGCAAAAAACTGGAAAATCGATTTTGCAGATGTTTGCATTTTCTTTTTTTTGACGGCAGTCATATTTGCAGATTTTTGCCTATTTTACGTCCCCCCACCGTCCCTCGGAGTCACTTTAGACGCCCTAAGACAAAGGCGTTTATATTGATTATCAGATACTTATATTTACAGATAGTAACTTCTGCGTGGGAAAGTAGATTTTGCGTGGGAAAGTAGATTCTGCGTGGGTAAGTAGATTGTAATGCATTGGTTATTAGATAGTTGCAATACTTTGTTAGAACATTTTAACAAATATAGCAACTGTCTAATTATCAACTATTTGCAAAAATCTGCAAATAAAAACCATCACATTCTACGGTAGAAAGTACGAAAAACAGGGGTAAAAATATGCAAATATCCGATACTCATTTTGAGGGTAGTTGTCACCTGATATTTGCAGATTTTTGTAGATGTTTGCATTGCACCGATTTCATTATATTATCATGCCTGCACTAAAGCAGGTTTTGATAATATGATATACAATAACAAGAAACACTTCTACGATCCATACGATAGTTTGGACGCAGAATGGAAAGCAAAACTCTCTCATGAGATGCTTTCCGTAGGAGAAGCGGCTCGCCTTTCTGGATTCAGCCGCCAATACATTAACAAACTCATTGCAAACGGCATCATTGATGCTAAAAAGAACAACGATGGGAACTATGTGATTGCTTGGAAAAAGTTCGTCAGATGGTTCTCGGCTCTTCCAATTACACTAACCTCCCCTATCGGTTATGCCAGTTACTCTTTGAAAGAGCTGATGCGCTACACGGGCATGAGCAGATGCTGGGTATTAAAGTTTGCAATACGTAATTCTATTCCTTCATACTATGTTGGTATGTATCGTCGTTTCTGCAAGTCTGCCTGTGAAGAAGCATGGAAACGAGAATCTATTGCACTGAAACGTTGGCTGTCCCTTGAAGAAGTCTGTACACTCTTCGATATTGATGAGGAAGTTATCTTTGCTCTTGCTGCCCTGCATAGGATAAGAGTGAAAAGACATAATAAAAGCCAGGTCTATAACAAGGTAGATATACTGACTATCGTAAAGAAAGGAGGTACATTATGTCACAAGTGACTCTAAAGAACAGAAATATTTCACAGGGTAAAATGAAATCCATCTACCTGGAGTTCAATCCTGCCATTCATGACATCAAGGGCAATAGCGTGAGGTACGAATGCTTGAACTTGGAGATATACACTAACCCAGAAAATAGTCAGCAGCTCAAACATAACAGAGCTGTGGAAGAGATAGCAGAGACGATTAGATGTGAAAGGTATCTGCAGCTGGTCCGTCACGACTACAGTTTCTTGGCTAAGGCCAGGCTTGACGAAGATTTCTTGGAATATTTCAGAATGAACGGTGATTGTCATGGTGCAAAATACCAAAGCAGCCGACTTCATTTTGAGAGATTTTGTAAGGGACAATGCAAGTTTAGGGACATCAATGCGAGCCTATGCGAACGGTTCCGTCTTTACCTGCTTCGTGCCAAGGGGCTGCAGCACACCAAGAAAAAGCTATCCAAGAACTCTGCAAGTGCATATTTCAATGCATTCCTTAGCATTGTCCATTTTGCCTATAGGGACAATATTCTTTCTGAAGACTACACAACATGCGTGGAAAAGATAAAATGGAACCATGACATTCCTAAGGAATACTTATCGAGTGCGGAAATCAAGCAGTTGGCAAGTACACCATATGATGATAATCCTGATGTGTACAGGGCTGGTATGTTTTCCATCTATACTGGATTAAGAAGGAGTGACATCCTTGCTCTCAGATGGGAAAATATACATCATAACCGTGGAAGAAAAGCGTATATCAGGTTCCGTATCAAGAAAACGGGCACTTTGATTCAATTGCCCTTGTCTCTTCCAGCCATCAGAGTGTTAGGTGAATCGAAATCTGAGGGTAAGATATTCCCCATGATTACTGAAAGCATTCTTGTAACTCATATTGGCCGATGGGTCAGCAAGGCAAAAATCCGCAAGCACATCACCTTCCACTGCTTCCGGCATACTTTCGCCATGCAGTTGCTGGATAAAGGAGTTGACATTTATACCATTGCTGCCCTACTAGGACATAAGCAAGTGTCAAGCACACAGAACTATGCCAAGATGTCTTCGAAGAAAATGATTGAGGCTATCGTAAAAATGGAATAGCAACCTAATAATCATTATAGATTCGGCAATAACAAGCCATATTGCCGAATCTATATACCAATTAGTTCAGACGTTTTTTATGTTTGACCTGCTGATAATGCCAATTCCAACAAGTTTTTTTTGCATAAAACTAAAGTAAAACTATAGAAAAACGCATTATTTTCAACCAAATGTTTGGTTATATCCTAAAAAAATTATATCTTTGCGGTTGAAATATTCAACGTATTATAAAATATGGCTATAGAAACGAAGAGCAAAATCAACTCATTACTAATGAATATACTCCCTGGAGGAATACTATTTTCCGAGGGACTAAAGAAGCAGGGGTATTCTGATCAGTTGATGAAGCAGTACCGTAAATCTGGCTGGCTGACATCCTTGTCTAAGGGGGTGATGTATCGTAGCGGAGATTCTCTATCAGCATTGGCGGCTTTAGCAAGTTGCCAGGAGCAAACTGGTAAACAGTATCGTGTAGCAGCCCACTCTGCTCTTGAACTTTCTGGTTATTACCATTTTGTACCAATGGGGAAACCTCAACTTATGGTTGCTAGCAATGAGCCAAGAACTCCTCAATGGGCAAAAAGTGATTTGTTTGATATGACAATAGAGTTTTTTACGACATCGGCTTTCGGCCTAATCCAGAAACAAGCAATAAAGCAAAATAATTATACCCTACAAGCATCTTCACCTGAACTTGCTTTCATGGAATGTCTTCTATTGGCCCCAAATAGATATAGCTTCATGGATTTATATTACATCATGGAGCAATTAACGGCACTTCGCCCAGCCAAAGTTCAACAATTGCTTGAAACAACTAATAACATGACTGTCAAAAGAATGTTTTTATATATGGCAGAAAAGGCTAATTATCCTTGGTTTCAAGCTATTGATGTTGGCCGAATAAACCTTGGCACTTCTAAAATACAATTGTGCAAAGGTGGTGTCTATGTCTCAAAATACAAAATCACAATTCCAAGAGAATTAGCAGAATATGAATAAACAAGATATACTATCAAGCGTTTATGCTCAGAAGGTTGACCTTCTGTTGCGTCTTTTACCTTTGGTTATGGAAGAAAAGGTTTTTGCTGTACACGGAGGAACGGCAATCAATCTTTTCCTAAGGAATCTGCCTAGGTATTCAGTTGACATTGATCTCACTTATATTCCTTTGGCAGACCGCAAGAAAAGTATCGATGACATTAACTTTCATCTGAAATCGATTAGTGAGAAAGCACGTAAAGCATTCCCTGGTATGCACATCATTCCAAACTACGCTACATGCAAATTACTCTGCGAATACCGAGGCAAACAAGTCAAGGTTGAGGTTAACCAAACAAAACGAGGTATCGTTGGTGGTGAGTTAATGCATCTTCCATTATGCGAAAAGGCTCAGGATGAGTTTCAAGTATATTGTATCGCTGACATTGTTCCTATTTCACTACTCTATGGAGGTAAGGTTGCAGCAGCACTCTCACGTCAACATCCACGAGACCTATTCGATGTAAAGTACATGACAATTCCGCTGAAGGATTGCCGTGAAGGTCTCATTTTCTGCTTGCTTGGCAGTGACCGTCCTATACATGAGTCATTTGCACCAACCCTTATTGACCAACATGAGGCACTTGTCAACCAATTTGTCGGAATGACTGAAACTCCATTCACATACGAAGAATTTGAAGAGACACGTACCAAGCTCATTGCAGATGTAAATTCACTTATGACTGATGACGATCGCCGTTTTTTAGTCAGTTTTGAAAATGGAGCTCCTAAATGGGATGGATATGAATTTGAATATTTCAAAAATTATCCTTCTGTCAAATGGAAACTCCTCAACCTTCAAAAGCTCGCGGAACAGAACCCAGAAAAATTAAAAATGGAAGTTGAGAAATTAAAAAATCTATTATCAATACAATAATCCCTTTTGTATATTCACATCCAATTATCATATTTGAGTTATTGAAATTATGAACAGAACATCAAAATTCATGACAGACCATTCGGAAGGCGACAAAGGTAAAGAAGCCGTTATGGACTTTCAGGTTTCCTGGGTTCTACGAATGGCTGCTGATGAAGACTATACGAAAGACAAACCGATCTTCCGTCTTTACAGTAAATTTATGTTGCTCAAGTTGCTCGATATGCCCATTCCTAATCCTGTACAAATAAAAAAAGTAAGGGTATGGTGTTTCAAAAACAACATATTGAAATTGTATCATAGATACTGGACGCACTTATTCAAACACTCATCCTTATTGGTATATTACCGATGAAGATTCATGCAAAGTAAATATTAAAGAGATTATTACATTTGAATATTAAACAAAAGATCAAAAGATATAGGTTATGTCTGATTTTACAACATGGGCTTCGGCCGCAGTCATTATAATCGTCTTCCTGCTATTTTGTAAGGAAGAGTATAAGTTGTACAATATTAAGGAAGCAATAAAAAAGCTCCTTAATAATGACAATATCTTGGATTCTCTCAAAGAAACTAAGATTGCTCCCCTTGCGGAGACTTATAGTAAAACTATCAATATTGAGACACACGATGGCAAGAAATCTAATATTCCTGCTTCTGAGTATATTAATGACTATAGCGTGTGTAAATATAACAAACTTAACTTACGAATGCTCGACACTGCAGCGGGAACTCTCGTTGGTTTAGGTCTCCTTGGTACGTTCCTTGGTTTGACATTGGGTATTAAAGGTTTTGATAGTAGCAATACAGAAAGAATCAATGAAAGTATTCAAGGGTTATTGGCTGGTATGGGTACTGCGTTCTTGACATCATTGCTCGGTATGACATTCTCTATTTTATTTACAGCCGCTGATAAAGCATTAAGACATAGACTATATAAAGATGTCAAAGAACTAACAGACATGTTGGATTCTGAGTATTATATAGATGACCTCGTGTTAGCTAATATTAATCAACAGAATATAGTCAACCAGTTATACAAAGCTTTGAAAAATGATCTTCAGCAGCAGACATTAGAAATAGCTAATAAACTTACTTATACAAATGCAGAAGGTCAAAATGTCACAATAGGTAATGCTATACGTGAGATTCTTACTGAGAATACTAAGCAATCAAAGGCTCTCATGTCATTCTCTACCGATTTGGCAATGGAACTAAACCAGGGCTTTGATGAGACGCTCTCACGACAGATGCAACAAAAGATTGTACCACTTATGGAAAGTGTTGATGCCACCACCAAGGCTGTTGTAGAACATATCGATAAGATGGCAGATACGGTTTCATCTCCAGCTACCGATATGATGCAGAATGTGGTAGATGAGTTGAAGCAAAGCATGCAATCACTCTTAAATGAGTTTAGTACGGGTCTTTCTGGGTCTGCAACATCAGAACTTGAAAATCTTGCGATGCAGCTTGGTACCGCCACACAAGCAATGGCAGATTTCCCTAAAAACATGGAGAATATATCTGCTACACTGCAAGTTACTATCGAAGAAGTCAAACATGCTATTTCTGAGATTTCAAACACCTCTGCGAATGCCAATTCAACAGCTATGCAGCAGATGCAAGAGCAGATTACTTATGCTACAGGAGCTATCAGTAATGCCATCACAGAGGTCAAAGAAGTCATGTCAGGAATCTCTCAATCATCACAAGAGCAAAGCAATCAAATGGTTAGCAAACTTGCTGATGCTGCAGAAAAGATGGGATCATTCCTTACAGGTACTATCTCTACCCTTTCTAACTCGGTACAGCAATCTGTCAAGGGTATCACAGATGACATCAACAGCAAGCAAACAGACCTTATTGCTCTCCAGGAAGATACAACCTCTCAAACAAAGAAGCTGCTTGAGAATTTCAATGTAGGTTTGGAAAGATTGGAAAAGATGAATGAGTATGTAACCGGCACAATGAATGGTTTCAAACAAGCTCAGGGTGAGATAACTGTAAGTACCAGCAATCTTCGTACTATCAGTAGTGATATGAAGCTTGCAACCGAGTTGTTCAATAAGGGACAAAACGACTATGCTGCAAGACTAGCTCAACTCCAGACTGCAAGTCAAAAAGGTATTGATCAAGTTACTGAAATGCTCAAAAACTCTGGGCAGTTGTCAGATGAGTATGTACAAAAGTTCGATCTCATCAAACAAGGACTTGGTTCTATCTTCTCTCAATTGCAAAGTGGCTTGACAGAATATAGTCGCACTGTTAAAGATACCACTGACAAGTATCTTGCAAGCTACACTTCTAGTCTCACTCAGACAACAGGTGCCTTGGCATCAACTATCGAACGACAGAATGAAGTTACAGAAATGTTGACTGATACAATTTCACGTTATAAGAAATAATGAAGAAAAGACATATTGAATACGAAGGCAGAGAAGAAAATGCATTTTCACTCTCTACAGGTGACTTGATGGCTGGTCTTCTATTCATTTTTATTCTGCTGCTGATGGGAGCACTTTTACAGGTGCAAAAAAATGCAGAACAAGATGAAGAAATCGTCAAGAAATACGATAAGACCAAGACGCAATTATATATAGACCTCCAAAAAGAGTTCAAAGATGATTTGGCAACATGGAGAGCAACCATCGACTCTTCACTGTGCATACGTTTTCAAGAACCGTCGATGTTGTTTGATGAAGGCAAACAGGAATTGAAGCCAAGATTCAAGGAGATTCTAAATGATTTCTTTCCTAGATATATCGCAGTTCTGAAACGTCCGGAATATCGCGACAACATAGTTGAGATACGTATCGAGGGACATACAAATAGTAATGGAGGCTACTACTCAAACATGGAGTTATCACAGGACAGAACAAGATCTGTACTCCAATATTGTTTTGGTTTGATGCCACCAAATGATATTATCTGGATGAAGAAACTCGTAACAGCCAACGGCTTATCATCAAGCCATCTGATTTACAAGAAAAATGGTGAAGAAGATAAATTTCTGTCTCGACGTGTTGAGTTTCGAGTAAGAACAAACGCTGAAAAGCAGTTGGAAGATATTGCTAACAAGCGATTAATAAATAAGAAAAAATAATGGAAGATATATATGCACTCTTAAATATCAATAAAGGTATCTTACAGGATTTCCACTTGCAAGCAGACCGTGCTGTTGACCATCAGACAGAGTTGGCCATCAACCGCGACATGCGTACCTTAAAAGAAATTGAGGAGCGCATGATGACAGACACAACAGTAAAAGTTTCCCAACAGACGATTGACGAAGTCATCATGAAGGTAATCAAAAATGCAAAGGAGAATAATCAGGATATGAGTATCTGGAGTATTCGTGAACTTCGCATTGTATCATATTACCTCATGAAATTGCAGGGCAATGAAGGCGCTTATCAGTATGCATTAACTCTTCTTGATACAAACTGGAGAGACTTATTTTTCAATGGATTGTCATTCTATTGTCTTGACACATGGAACATGATAGATCCTGAATTTCGTGCGCAGACATGTGAGCTTCTCAGAAAGAAGTTACAAGCTTATAAGGACAACAACAAAAAGTATATGGCGATGAAGAATCATGCTAATCTCTTTGATGAAGCAGGTCCACGACGCTTATGTGCTTTGTTGACTCAAAAGAAACAAGATTTGAAAGCTGCACCATCGTACTTCTGTAACAAATCTGCTTCTATTAGTCAATCTTACTATTCTGATGTGATTGTTAACTTCTTTGAAGCCAACAAAATAACAGATCTTGACTATGTTGAGTCTGTCATTGAACTTCATGATAATGATCGCACCAAGAAACTGGTATTTGCAGATTTAGTTTCGCGTGTTAATGAAAGTGGTGACGAATTGAAGCGTACAAGACTATGCAAATTTGCTAACAGAATACTTGGTGATATTACATTGACTTCAACATGGGCACCTTTTATTGGTGCAACAGAAAAAGAAGCTCAGAAACTTAAAAAGGCCAAGCAACTTGTAAATCTTTGGTTCAATCGGAAGATTATCGAAACTTTCTTTGAAGTTTGTGTACAAGACAGAGACCGTAAGATCTTTTGGCTTAGGTATGTCGAATATGTCAGTGCCTTTAGAATCGTAGGTTCGACAGCAACAAAACGCTTGTTGCAAGGAGATAGCCGTATAAGTGGTATATTCCTGCCATTTTATATAGAGACAGAGTCTCGCACATCGCAGACTTCAGCTCTCGTATTGTTCATGAAGGACAAAATGATAGTTGAGTTTTCTGATACAGGTGCTTTGTATGTTTACAATCATAATCATGCAAAGGTTAAACTGGTCACTAATAAAAGAAGACTGATTAACAGTACAGCCGAGTTGAAGATTCCTTCAATGAATAATCTTATCGAAATTAGTGATTGGGGCTATAAGAGTCACTACAATGAGGGACGTATGACCCATCAAGGTTATTGGCAGGATCGCTTGAATGATTGGATGCAAGAAAAGGTATTATCTTCAAGTAATACGAGCGTATCTTTCTTGGAATCAAAGGACAATGATTTGTTTAAGGCAAAGCCTATTCCAAAAGAAGAATATAAGCCCAAAGCCAAACCAGTTGAAAAAACATTGTTTGATGATGTCCCAGAATATTTGAGACCAACGGCAAGAGTAGAGAACAAAGAGCCGAATGTCTGTAATGAGGCAAAGCACACTACTCCACCACCATCAAATAACAAGCAAGTTGTTTATGAAACCAGAATCTCATGGTCAATTTCCAGTAAATGGATAGCACATGACAAATGTAGAATTGTATGCAACAATAAAGGCTTCTATATAAACATTTCAAGAGGACAACAATATGTTCATATACGCCCTCTTGTTGGTGGAGCCAAGGCTACAGGTAGCATTTGGATAAAAAGACCGAACACAAATGGATGGCAACAAATCGTTCATTCAACAAGTGGTAGTGAATTTTCTATCGGCTACATAAAAGAAGCTGGTGGCGGCCTCGTGTATAAACAAGAATATAACAAAAATGATTTTATTAAAGTAAAAATTTAGAAACAATTATGTTAAGTCAGATTATAAACAGTAAAGGCATCATGTTCATTGTCAATTACAATGGTCACGACCTCCATTTCCAAGAATGGAAGGCCACGGATGATTGTATCTACTATTTGCCTCTTGCAACATTGGTAGATAATGGCTATGCTTATGCCTCTAAGGAAGGATGCTTGTTACCTTACGAGAATATATATCTTTTGGATGAGGATGAAAGAATACTTCTTGGAGTACCACAGCCATACGATAAAGCTATGCGTCTCGTTGGCACAAGTATGCTCAACTTATCTGACTTTGAATATAAAGTAGAGTTTCTCACCTATGTTCCTGATGGAGAATTGATAGTATGTGAGAGAGGTGGTAATATCTTAGTCAAAGGACGTGACAAATACTTACTCAATGAAGCTCAGTATGCTTTACTCAACAGAGTTGATGCTTTCAATTCTACACCAGAAGAAGATAAAACAACAGATTATAATCTTCGCTGTTTTGCAGAGATTAAAGCGCTTGCAGAACAGGCTGGTTGTCAATTGGACAGTTATCTTGAAAACGAAAATGTATATGCACCAGAGCGTATTAAGATTGAAATCGGACGAGATGATGAAGGATTTACAGTAGAACCAGCTGTTGATATTGAAGAAAATGACAAATTCCAAACGTATTTTGACAAAATGCGTAAAGTACAAGCTCAATATCCAGTTCAGCGTGAAAACGGTGAACGTGTTCGTATTGTGCTCAATAAGGAACAGAAAGAAAACCTGCACTATCTGAAAGAACAGTGCGGAAAGCACAAGAGCAGAGACGAAATTCAGAAGATGATAGAACAACCAACTGAATACTTTGACCCTAATGCTTTTGATTTATCAGAACTGTATAGTGACAGAGTGATTGAAATAGGTGTATATAAGCCAAAGTTCTATCCTTTCATTTGTCCATATAAATCCTGCTGGATAGCTGGTGCTACTGTTGAAACGCCCAAAAATGGCACAACAAAAGTCACCATTAACAGTGAAGAAGAATTAGAAAAACTGAAGAGAGAAATCCAATCAGCAAAAGAAAACAAAAAAGGCATTGTCGAATACAACAATACTCAACTTGATATCGAAGATGCAATGTTTCTAGCTCAAACTGCAGAAAAGCAGCTGAAGGATCCTTCACAGCCAGCAAAAGTTGAAAGTGAGAATGGCAATGAAGCGAGAAATGTACTCATTATTGAAGAAAATGCCGAAGAGTTGGGATTTGCGGTAAAGGAAAGAACTATAGAGAAAGGTGATAAATATACGCTTTTCACAGATCCGTTCCTTCAAGAAGGGTTCTCTCTTAAAGACCATCAAAAAGAGGGTGTGGCATGGTTGCAACACCTGTACAAGAGTAAAGCCAGTGGATGCTTGATGGCTGATGATATGGGACTTGGTAAGACTCTACAGATACTTTATTTTATAGACTGGCATTCACGCAAGTATGCCAATCATAAGCCGTATCTTATTGTTGCACCAATATCTCTATTAGAAAACTGGAAGAATGAGTATGAAAGATTTTTCATGCAACCCCGCATGAAAATCAACATGCTGACATCAAAAGATGTAACAAGAAAGTTCGATAAGAGCATAGTAGATAAGATGCAAAAGATGGATATTATTCTTACAAATTATGAGTCACTGCGCATCTCTCAATTAAACTTCTGTGCTGTAGAATTTGATGTGGTTGCTTTGGACGAAGCACAGAAAATAAAATCGCCAGGTACACTTGTCACGAATGCAGCTAAGGCTTTAAAATGTAACTTCAAAATAGCCATGACAGGAACTCCTGTAGAGAACTCTCTGCTGGATTTGTGGTGTATTATGGACTTCTGTGTGCCAGGTCTTCTAGGTAATGCAAAGGCATTTGCTGCTCAATACCAGAATCCTCTAAAGAAGGAAGATACAGACATTGTAGCTCTAGGCAACGAAGTTCATGACAAACTTGGTGTATACTTTATGCGACGACTGAAAAAAGATGCCGCAAAGGATTTGCCTAACAAAATAGAATTAAAAGAAAAAGTGCTTATGCCACCTGTACAAAAGGAGACATATGCATCTGTTGTGAATGACTATACGAGTGGCATACAGCCCAATATGCTCGTTACAATCATGCACCTACGTGAGGTTTCAGAGCATCCGTATCTTTATGATTCAACTCTTCTCAATCACGAAACTGATGAAATTGTTGATACAAGTGCAAGATTGCAAGCTACTATCAAGTTCCTTGACGAAATAAAGAAAAAAGAAGAGAAGGTTATTATCTTCGTGGAACGCAAGGAGACACAAAAAATGCTTCAGAAGCTTTGCCTTGAAAGATATGGCATCATTACTAAAATCATAAATGGTGATACACCATCTATTGTTAAGAGGAATATGCCAAACAAGCAATCAAGGCAATCAAGTATAAATGAATTTCAAGCTGTTGATGGTTTTAACGTGATTATCATGTCACCTGTAGCTGCCGGTATGGGGCTCAATGTAACAGCGGCTAATCATGTCATCCATTATAGCAGACATTGGAATCCAGCAAAAGAAAATCAGGCAACTGACCGTGCATATCGTATTGGACAGACCAAGGATGTATTCGTTTACTATCCAATGGCTGTAAGAGCTGACATCAAATCTTTTGATGAAACATTAGATGATTTGTTGTCTCGCAAGACATCTCTTGCTACTTCAACAATCTTTCCAACAGAAAGAGTTGAAGTCAAACAAGAGGAACTTGGTCAAATGCTGTTTGGTGTTTAAATGAAGGAATCAATACAATATAGAATATATATATCATGTTCTCAATAAGAGAATGAGTGTTATCCGCATAAAAGCATTCAAGAATATGGTACAAGATAGAATATACAATTACTTCGAGCGCAATCCACAACTTCATGTGCTCTTCATCTTCGACAGGATGAACATTATCCAGAACGAACTGGATGAGATGAAGCAGTGGAATGACGACTATATATATAAGGTGTTCAAGATGGACAAAGCACAGGTCAAGCGAATACTCAAAGACCTGTGGAAGTTGCCTCATGCTGACAATGCACTATCTTACTCCACATATGTCATAGACAGAGACAACACTACTGGCTATGCTGAAGTGCGTCGCATCGGGCGATTCTACACCGTCAGTCATGACAACATTTCTCATCTCTTATAATATATTGTTGAATTGTTGAATAAAAGAGCCAAAGACATTGGTTACAAGATACTTAACATCTCAACAAACATTCAACAACCTTTCAATAAAGAAAGAAATATAGTGAGGTAAGTACCCTGTGTTATCTGGCATTTTGATGAACACTACCACTTCAATCATGTGGCATGTTGAAGGGCAATATTGCTGAATACTCGGCACCTGCACCCAAGGGCTCAACGATTCATCAAATTCAACGGAGATTTAGAATCTTCTTTTCTTGACCGAATACAATTTTCAAATATTTATAACATCACTAAAGTTTCAGAACTATGGATCCAGATTCTTCATTTAACAACTCAGGCGTTTCAAGTACGCCAAGCAGACCAACGTACAATAATGGCGCTGGCTATCAGAACAACAATCAGGTTTCACAACGTCCCAATGAAGCACAAAGGGATATGACACCCAATGTCAATCAAGAAAAAACACCAACGACAGCATCTGTTGCAACTACCCAAACGGACTGGGTGCGTTTCAATACCATCTGTAACAAAGAACTTGTTGACAAGGTTCGTGCCATTGCCGACCGCAACCACAGTAGCATCCGTGATGTCATTGAACTGATGTTCCGTAGGTGCATCAACGCCTACGAACAGAAGAACGGTATCATCACTATTGAACAAAAGAAACCGCTGGAAGAATTGTTCTAAAGGCATACCATGCAATCATGCGCCATTGTTTCACTTGTGCCAAATCACACAATGAAGCAATGGCGTTTCTATTGTCTAATACCCTTTGGGGTGTCGGTGAGACTGACCAGATAAATCTGCAAGCAGAGGTCACGAAATCAGAAAATCGGCTTGCCGATGCCACTTTTTTTCAAGGTCGGGAAGCCTAATACCCCGCCCTACTTCGTTAGGTGGGATGGCTGACCAGATAAGATAGCAAGCAGTGGTCATAATTCATCATTGGTTTTAGAACATAGACTGCAACTCCAATGAATCATAAACACTATGCACATAATGTCAAACTTGAAAAAGTGTCACAGCATCACATTTGTCACAATTAGCACATTATGTCTTTTAAAACTTTTATTATCTTATACTTTTCTCCACTACCAGTCGTTGACAAACGAAGCAAGGGCAAACCATATACATCAAGAATGTGGTTCTTCATTTCGTCACGTCGATGTTGGTCCGTTTCTTCATGATGGAAGTTATACCCATCGGTCTCAATCGCAAGCACTGGCTTTTTTGTAACGTGATTTACTATGAGAAAGTCAAGATGAGTTGAATAATGAGAAATGTATTTGTGTTCATCATCATTGAGTAACGACCAATCTCTTACAACGGTCCTTAGCGGAGTGTGACAGAACACACCCAAGTGAGCGTATTCAGGGTACTCATGAATGATGTTCTCAATCAATGAGAATGTCAGATTCTCTGAATCATATTCAGAAATATTACGATGACCTGCAAGAAAAGCTATACGCTCGGCTGTATATTGACTGTAGAGATAATCGAAAATAGAGCTGATTTTACTCTCCGTCACGGAGAAATTGTTGTAGGCGATATAGTCTACCAGATCTGTGATGTTTCCTGCTTTCTCCTGTTCGTTACCTGAAACGACTAGGCAGAAGTGTTTCTTCGCTCTTGATATGGCGACATTCAACAAATTGGGATCATCTGCGAAATCAGTTATTTCGTCATCCACGACACTCATGATGATGGTGTTCTTTTCTCGCCCCTGATACTTATGAATGGTGGCGGCCTCTATTGTGGGAATCTGATGGTTAAATTCATTCACCTGTTGGTTATAAGGCGTGATGATGCCAATATCCGTTTCATCTTGCAGGTTTGGCATGATTTCCTCCTTTACCACATCTATCTCGCGCTGGTTATAGTGACCACGCGTATGATGTCCTGGAGCTGTTTTGATGGCTGTCAGTACGTTGGGCTCATCATTGTCTTCTGTCATAATCAACAGATTCCCACCATAGAAGCGCTGATTGCAAAAGTTGATGATTTTTGGATGACAGCGGTAGTGCTCTCTGAGCAAGATTTGCTTGATGTTTGGCATAACTGCACAGACAGACTGAAGAAAGCTGTACTCAGCACAGTTGTACCCTTCCATCACCTTGTATTCTTTGAATATGCTGTCCATTTTCAACTTGACCTCATCCGTAACCACATTCGGGAGCTGGAGGGTGTCACCCACAATTACAGCATTCTTAGCACAAGTAAGAGCCAAAGCACCAGTTTCAATAGAGACCTGCGAAGCTTCATCCATAATAAGATAGTCATAAACCATATCAGGGACAGCTGTTCTTGCAGAAAACGTTGTACTCAAAACAACAGGATATTGATTCACTAATTCTTCTGCGTAAAGGCGCAACTCTTTCACGTCATTAAACATCCGGCGTTGCTCCTTGCAGTATCTGCCATTGAGAGCATTTTTTAGAACGGCCATCGAATGGTCTGTTAGTGCTGAAGACAATGTCTTTGAGTCATAACTGGCGAGCTGACTTACATGGTCATCTATGAAATCGGTCAGTTCCTTAATCCTCACAATATAGTACAATGCCTGTAGCTCCAAGATGATCGGCTGGATATTGTTTCTATCTAACGGCGACTTTACGCCAAGAAGATATTTCCTGGTAAAATTCATCCAAGCCCACTTGATGCGTTCCACTAATTTGCCAAACGTACCATATGTAATGACATCGCCTTCGGCATAAGACTGATAGCGAAGCCAAAGATTCATAATACGTTGGGATTTAGCAGTTCTTTTAGGCGAAAACGCCTCTTCATCAATCTGATTGTCCTGCTTAAAATGCTCCCACTCCAGCTCTATTGCCTTCAGTTCTTGCTTCGCAGAAGCCAAACCTTCCTGCAACTCAAACACTTTCCGCAGTTGTTTCAAAGTGTCACCCGCTCTTCGTTTCTCTTGGAACGAATCTGTCATCGATAAACTCCAAGTCTGTAATTCATCTGGAACAACAGGTTGGTTATTAACAAAGGCCTCCTTGTTTTCCCTTTTTCCTAATGGAGCCACGATGAAGTCCAGTCCGTACTTCTGCAATTTCTCCAACACATTGGCAGTTGCAGAGTTATTGTTAGAGACCACCATCACCGTTTTTCCCTGTACCAAGATGTTAGCAATGATATTCAGGATCGTCTGTGTCTTTCCAGTTCCTGGAGGCCCTTGAATCACGCTGATTTGGTTCTCAAAAGCACACCTTACGGCTTTCTCTTGACTGGAGTTACAACCAAAAGGAAAAATCAGATCAGATACCCGATGCCTTTTGACATGGTATTCATTGGGGTTAAGATATGGGGCTGCGACCAACTCCTTATCAATGAAGTCTATCTTTTCATAAAGTGCAGGAAGGATGCCGCCGTGCTCCTCATCCTTTCCCAGTTCATTAACCTGTGCAATACGCTTTAGGAATTCAAAAGCATTATTTGCTATGTCGTCTGCCAGACACGATTCTACCACTTGAATACTACCATGAAGGTAGTCTTGCACATAACCATTACTGAATGTAATTCGCCAATGCGTTTGTTCTCCATGTTGGAAAGAACGAATGTCTTCAACATTATGTTGTTCTCTTCCAGCAATGTAAACCTTACAATGCAGATGATCATGCCAGACGGCATCCTTCAACCAAACAACATCATTATACCTGTAATGATATGTACGAGGCGAAGACTTGAACTTCACGTCGTACACACCATTACCGCCCATCTGGAACTGCTCTATCTGCAAAGCCTTGGGCTGCCCTTTTATGATGATGAATGTGTTTGGCATTTAATTGATAATCTATAAATTGACTTTTACTGTTTTGGCTTTTTATCCTTTACGTACCACTTTGATGTCATTGTATAACGCAATCTATTTACCGGCAGCAAGTTTTTCTGCCACGAAGAAGATGTCTGTTATGTATCATATTGGCCTTCCCCTTTTACTGCCTTCGGGGTCTGGATGAACATCAATCTTTGTGTAGGTCTCATATTCTCTCCAAGTATCCCTTATTCTATGTTTCTCTTCATAATACTCATCTAAGAGTTTGTCAACCTCTTCCATGGTGATTTCACCCTCGATATTTCTTCGGGCAAGTTCCAACAAGTAGCCGGAGACCTTTAGCCCATCCACCGCCTGCAAGCCAATAGCTACGCGCCAAGCTTCAGCCCTCTCTTTTTTCTGAGGATCCCCCTGACGGATATACTCATCAAAGTTTAAGTTTAGCTCCTTATCGTTCTTAGCGCTCATATCTCGTCTTACTTTATTTCAATAACATTATTATTCCGGCATTACTTCTCTATTCCATGAAATTCGTGTGTCGTTATACCATCTATATCAATATATCAGTCACCCCGTGGCCCTGCCAATATAAGCCCACCTCCAATATCGTTGAAATCATTAACGAAAGCATACACGCTATGGTATATGCTTACCGGATTCCAACCCTTCTTGAACTCAATCCTATTGGACTCTATCTTCTGTTTGTTCAACAGGTCTTCTATGTTTATTGCCAGTGCCATATTATAATTATGTTTGCAAAACATACACATTATATTTAATATGTTGTAGATAAAACTAATTTTTCTCAATTTCCTTAAGAACCTTAGCCATCCCGTTTGAGTATGAATTCAGCATCATTTCATCAAAAACATCCATCACTTCATCTGCTTTTTCGTAATCCTCGTCATCCATAAAAATACGATAAATTGCTAATAGAATCTTTAGTAATTCCTCTTCGTCATAATAAGTGATATTACTTTTGCTATCTATCAACATCCTTATACATTGATAGCTTTCATAAGGATAATCATTACAGCATTTTTTAAGATACTCGACAATATCATGGTAACCACTCTCTAAAGAACTATTGAGCCATAAAGCCAGTAAATCTTTAAACAGCTCTATTCTTGATTCGGACATTTTGCTGCACCATATGAAATAGGAATGTCTGATTTCATTCCGATTATCATTAGCAAATCGTCGCAATAAGGCTTCACTTTGTTCTCCATAAGTTTCATCAGATAAATGCTGGTATGCTAATGGAATAATCTTTCTTATTACCTCTTCTTCATTTTGGGAAAGAATGTCCTCGAACATCTCCTTGGATAATTCTTTCGACTTCTCATATTGCATTCCGAAAAACATAATCTGAACCAAGATTGGTTTTGCTCTTCTCTTAGAGAGTATCATTCTGAAGTATGGAAGTATCTGATCGGGATCATTACACCAAAACCAATGCATTCTATCCGCATTCAGAAACAGATAGTCGGCAACTGACCTATTTGCATATCTAAACATAACCATATTGTATAGTTCATTGTAATAGCACTCTCTTTGCAGATAAAGCATAACAGTTAATTGATGCTCTATAGAAAGTTCATCGCATGTATCCATAAAGAAATCATAGACCATCGCTTTTCTTGTCTGTAATTTTCCAATCTTGGTCAATGATTGTATAGCATGTCCTTGAGTGCTATTAACACCAGCACTTAGCGTGTCATTTGTAATAGCTTTATCAAATCGGTCTTCGATACTCACATCATATTTCGAGTTATATTCAGATAAAATGATTCTTTTTAGGAACCCTACAATTCTATCGATATGCGCTCCTTCTGTAATAGTGACATTGTCAACAACCTCAAAAAGTCTATATCCAAAACCCTCTTTGCACAGTTGGTCAAACATATCCATACATTTCCAAAGAAGTGGCAACAATTTGTTTTTTGGATAATCTGCTATTCTTAAGCCATCGAGACCTGATAATTTGTAGATGGCTGGAACATGCTCTTCTTCAAATATCTGAAATACTAATTTCTCGAAATAGTCTGGCCGTTCGCTGACACATTGTTTAAATGCGTCAGCATGTGCACGATTGTCAAAATAGCGAAACTTTCCCTTTGCAAAATCCTTGATGCCATAAAAAGATTTCTGCCAAACCTCACATGACATGGTTTTGTATTGTTCAGAAGACATCAGTCCGCCACAGACGACTGCAGCAGTAACCTCATGGTCGGGTTTCTCGTTTTTCCATTCAAACCCTAATCTTCGATCTAACTCTTGCTTTTTGCGCTTTATATTGCTATTTCTCAGATTCTTTGGTATGGCCCAAATCAATTTCCTTTGCTCATAACCTAAATGTGGATAAAATGCCCCGGTATATGATCTTTTCTTATCTGGTTGCATATCAGAATCCGACTTAAAGTCGTATATAAGTTCCTGGCATAAGGTCAATGTGTCACTATCAATAAACGGGAACCAAGCTCTTAACATCTCCAAGAAATAATATGTAGCATCACTATAAGATAACAAATCATCCACCAACTTTGTATCTTTAAGAATCGCAATGATATCATCAGTAAACAAGGATGGGGATTCTTTCATTGCTCTAAAAGCAAAGCAATAGCAACTTGCCTCCCTTTGCCCCAACAGATATTTTATGTCTGCAATAGCATTAGTAGTTTGATGCTGAACTTGTCTCTTCAACATCTCTCCGAACCATTCATGCAAAGCATATGCATGATGATGCTGATCCATCATCAGAGGGAACACATTGTTATTGTCAATAACATCTCTCCACGAAGGTGTCCTATTTGCATTTATAGCATAAAGTATTCTATCACGTAGAATTGGATAAAAAACTTCGGGGTACTTTTCCTTTAGAGGAGTGCAAATCTCCTCTAATATTGTTTCCACTACTCGCTCTTCATGATGATTTTCTTTCTCTTGTGGGTTTAAAATATAATCTATCAATTCAGATATGTTGTCTAATACGAATTGAGGATTAGTTGGCAAAGCCCTTTCTAAGAAGTCAGCTTTATAATAGGGGGTGTCACATAAGACTTTGTACCATTTCGTAACAATATCAAATGTGTAATCAGGAGTTGCACGCAGAATATTTCTGGCAATAGCATTTCTTGTTATTTCATCCTTTATGCTATCAACCAATTTGAATACATCTTCAGTACTCATCTGAACGTGATTCCAGAAATACCCATAAACATTCTCATAAACAGCATCTCCGATTCTCATCGTCTTAATCTCCTTAGCAATAAGTGGCGTAATGATCTGATACCATTCCTTATTGTATGTCCGTCTGATAAATGAAAAGAACAGCAATCTATTCTGTACATACAAATCTTTGATACATTTCTTCTCAAACAGCAATATGTCCTCCCTGTTTGCCATTGCCCACAAAAGCATAAGCTGAATATGAGTCCTAATCTTACCTGAAAACAGAATTGTCTTTACGTCCTCTTTATATTGCTTCTCGTTTTTGGCCCTCTCATAATCCAAGACGAAATTCACAGTTGAGCGCATAAATATTCCTTGGTGCTTCTCCTTTGCCAGCAAATCTTGAATCAGCGAGCGTTTCTCTTTTTTATAATATCGGGCAAAGACATAGTCATACATGCTTTGGTGGAAGAATGTTGCCCTATTATCTATTTGTTCGATAATACCTTCACTAATCAGATAATTTGCTTCTTTAAATTCAGACGTATCATAATCCCATTGAGGGGTTAATGTTTCGTCATCATAAATCTTAAGTGCCAGGTCATAGAGAATCTTTTCTGCAATCTCTTTGTTGATTTTTACTTCTGCCAAGTTGATTGTCTGTAGCCACAATTCATCATACAAGTCTGTAATCGAATAATAGTCATTTCTCTTGTTTTGCGCATATATTCGGCAGAACAGATTCAAATGCTGGGGTGTTTGCAGTACTGTTTTCGTTTTATCACCCAGTTCCTTATAAAGCCCTACTTTCAGTCTATCAAGCACCTTCTCCACATCTTCTTTCGCCAACAGCGCAAGTTCAATTTTAGGCTCACGTCCCAACAGACTTAGTTTAGGGTCAAAATCCAAATCAAAGGAGCGGCAAGATACAATAATCCTTACGTTTCCTGATTTATCACCATCAGAAAAGAGTTTAATCAGGGCCGTGATATTTTCTAATTTGCTTCTGTCGCTATTTATGTATTGTGACAAAGCATCAATTTGGTCTATAACTAACACAGACCTTTTTTCTTTATTTAAGCTGGCAAATGTGTTTCTCAATAGTTCCAAGTGTTCATTGCTCGTATATCCTACAGGGGGTTGTAGCTTGTCCGCTTTAATTGCGAAACATTTAATGCCATCCTTTTCCAGTCTTTGAATGGTCTTTCTGATTACAACGCTTTTTCCCATACCAGCATTGCCAACGAGCAATTTCACACAAGACTCATTTTCTGAGAGGTCATCTTTGACCCATTGGCAAAGCATTCCTATCTCTTTTCTATCAATAAAGGAATCCTTTAAGTTGTGAAAATCCGTATTAATCCGTTCAAATGCTGAACGGCTTTCTGACATTACCTCCTCTGTACTCTTCTTCTCTTTTGTTAGCTGTGCGATTTTATCATTGAATATTTGTTTCCAACGGTCAATAGTTGTAGCAACGTTCTTGCTCGTTACTATTTCATCATTATGGAATTCATATGTGTGAATTATATTATCTCCCTCATTATTAAAATGTCTTATATAGTCATCAGAAATGTATTTCCAATAAATCTTATTATCATTTGCATCAACAGAAAAGAAAATGCAAACTTCATTACGCATTCTCATGGCGTAAGCTACAAAATAAGCAGGAATCTCCGCTTTGTTCTGTCCCTCATATTTTGATTTATATGTTTTAGCTTGCACCACCAATTTCCCAACAGGACGTTCTTCGTCATCTACAAGTTCAATGTATCCATCAGTATTAGCTGACTTGTCATGACATTCTACTTTATGAGCAATGGCTTGAGTATGTCTAAAAAGTCCTCGGATACACCAATTTCCGTCTTCATCAAGACGATCATTGGGGTCTGTTACTCTTTTGGGTTTGAAATTGGTTTCGCTATTCATATCTTTCGGTTCCTTACATTAATATTGATGGACAATCATAATTTAATGATTCTTGCATAGAGTAAAATAAATATTCTCTAAGCTACACAAAGGATCCTGACCATTCATTTTTTGATTAATCATATTAATTAAATCACTATCAGATAAACATATAATCAGCTTATTCTCAATTAGTAAATTGTTTTGGCAAATTTTTGCTGATTCAGAAAGACCACATCTTGAGAATATAATGACAAAATTTCCGACCAAAGGGTTAATATATTTCGTGGGCTTATAAAAGTCATCTGCTGACAATCCTTCCTTGTAATTTTTAAAGTCAACAATTATTAACCTTGATTTGTAGTCGTCTTTTACCATTTGCCAAAAACTCGGAGTTTCTTTATATGTGTTATTTACCACTAGGTCTCTTCGAGAGATACCATCATATGTTGTTGATTGAAATTCATAGGTGTAATTTCTGAAACCATCACCAAAAAGATAATGAAATATATCTGTTCCTAATATTTCATATTCACTCCATCCCTCTCGTCCCTTCACGCAATTCTCTAAACGTTTAATCAACAATTCGCCTTTAGGAATATCCATGTAAGAATCATCGAGTTGTATTTGTCCAAGCCGTTCTTTTATAAACAGATGTATCATTTCACCATTTTGATTATTGATGACCTCACGCCCCAACGTACTTACATCTAAGAATTTAATCTTTAGGCTATTTAGCATTTCTTCTATATCTTCGCCTACATAAAACCTAAAGATTACAGCTTTGTATTTTAACGTGTTCCCATCATACAAAAGATCATTCAAATTCTTTATAGATGGAGTTTCGTCTATAAGAAGTAACCATTTTTCCTTATCAACAACAATCTCATTCGTATCAGTTATGCTAACAGATTTAAGTTGCCCGCGTAAAATGTATGTTATATAATCTACAATATTAGGTGAAGATGCATAGCGAATAAAGATTCTGTTTAGATCATGATGAATACCAGAAATAGAAAAAATATGTTCAATATTTGAACAATTAGGATATATAAAACCTGTTAGTAATGAATCGGTTATTTTTTGGTCAATAGCTTCTACGTTTGCAAAGCGATACATTATCTCAACATTATTTGGATAGATACTCAAACTGTCAGATAAAGAATCATAAACATTAATCATTACCAAACATGCATTATTTCTGTAATTACATTGAACGTATACGACGATTTTTTTACAGTAATACCTAAATACATTTCTTATTCTAAAATAATTAGTTTCAACATAATCAATATATTTCTTGTGTGTTCGTAAAAGAATATCATTAACATCCTTCTTAATCTCATCTGATAAGGATTCCTCCAGTTTAAAGGGCATTGAGAAATCTATTGGGGTAATACGTAGTTCTTTTCGATATGTAAGATATGCATCCTCAGAGGCTATTGTTAAACTGTTTTTCATAATCATAAAGAAAAACAGATCATCCTTAAACTCTGTCGTATTTGCGAGACGCTCACCCCATTTATTTGCTAATTCATACGGGAACTCCGTCCTGTTATATTCCAATAATTTAATATATTGTTCTCTACTTGGCAATGTTGCCCCCTCAAATGAGAACATCATCTTTGCTAAATAGATATAAAACTCTTTCGCTAACTCTAAACGAAGTGTTAGCGTTAAACCTTTGTCTGTGCACCTTTCGTAAATAGTATTTACTTTTGCGAGGATGGGGTCTGTTGGAAACAAATGGAATTTCTCAATCTCATTCAATTCACGAAGTAGGTTATCTACTATCCCTGCATCATTGCAAGTATTTGAGCTGCATAGTTTATGGTGCAGGAGTAGCAATATTTCGTATTTATTTTTTGTTAGATTCATATTCTCATATATTCAATTCATGGGCGACATATTAATCCTCATATTCTTCTCTTGTTATTGAAACCTTTAGGCTATGATGAGAATCTTACATTTCATATAGTTAAACTATGCCCATCTAAATACTCACGCAATGAAATACCATTTACTTTTGCATTATCTAAAAAATCATTTTCAGTAATATTGAATGGATTTTGAGAAAGCCCTTTGACAAATCGTGACAATTTAGGCGTCGCAGTTTTTAACGGATGATTTATATCAGACTGGCCTGTATTTGGATCATAATATTGTTTGCCATCATATTCAAAATATATATTAGAACATCTGGGTTCATTAGCAACTTGCTTTGTTTCTCTATCAGCACACATAGCAACATCCAAATTAAATGAACACAAATACTGCGGGGTACTTGTTGTTTTAAACTGAACTTTCGCCCCTTTTTCGATCAAAACAATTTCCTTGTATTTTGAAGAAATCTTTTTGAGTTCATCAACTAGCTTAAAAGCCCTATCAAGTTCACGTTTATATATTGGTTTTGATAATAGGTGTGCAGATGGATTTAGTATTAGCAATTTTGAGTTTTTAAAAAGGTTTATAATATTTGCATCTGGACTATAAATCTGCTTAAATTTATCCCACATAGATTGTAAAGATACAAATGTATCAGGATCGGACTTTAATATTTCTGGTGGAAGCAAATTCTTTAATATTTGTTCTAATGTCTTACGTATATAAATTGAAGCAGTCTCGTAATCAAAAGCGTCCTTAAATTTTTGTGCCTTACTATATGAATCCGCTTCTTCGTCAACTATTACAGGATATTCGATACCATGAGAATCTTTCCCAATATAAATACCAATTTCTTTCCAATTACTCTTGTTGTTCAATTGCCCAATCCTTCTATCGATAAACTGGAAAAGATTTCTGTCGTGAGTAAAAAATAGTAGTTGATATTTATCAGCATAGCCTCCATTTTTCAGCAGTAACTCGCTCAGCATCTCCCTGTTACTCATATCCAAACTTATCATAATATCATCCAATACCAGTACCTGTAAAGCATCAGCTGCTAATGTGTTTGTTCTATACTTCAAGACACATAAGCGTATGGAAAGTGCCAATGCAGTTAACTTCGCCTCGTTGAGGAATGTTTGTGGGCGATTAATTGAGATGCTTTTTCCATTGTAACTATCTATCGTGAGAATAATCTTATATTTGTGATAGTCATAAACTTTATATCCTATATAACTTGAAGGTAACGTATATGAAAGCGTGAAATGAATATCATAACCAAGTTCTTTAATGATGTCGTAGGAATTCTGATTGATAAAATCTATCAATCTTTGAAATTCATTTCTAAAATGAGATTCAAATCTTTGAAATTCATTTTTATTATTTTTCTTTATGTTCCCTCCTACTTTTATAGGTCCATTCTGATACTCTTTCCACATCTCCCCTGCATTAGAAATCTCTTTGCCATTAACTCTAATTGGAGTAAATGTAACATACGGCAATATGTAGTAGTCAAACACATCTGATAAGTCTACATTTTCGCTATTTTTAAAATGCTGAAAGGCAAAAAGAGATTGATAGTTGAGAAAATCCATCGCTTTTCGAGATTCTTTAGCATCATTGTTTCCACAAATAGTCGTATCTAACAATGATGCTTTAAAAGTTTTCCCATTGTCGGTTTCAATTGTGACATATGAGTCATAATGTTCAATACCAGTTCCAGGAGCTGTCTGTTTGTTGGCAAAAATATTTACAAGGGATATATCGCTTGAATTGAAATATGATTTTACCTCATTAGGTTGTTTGTATGCCGCTTCCAACAGAGTGTATAATCCCCAAAAGATAGAACTTTTACCGCTGCCGTTTTCACCATAAAGGAGTAGATGTTTGCCATTTAATATGATTGGATCACTTTGACGAAAAAACTTAAAATTATTCAGTTGAAGGGATTTAATCTTACTCATGGGTTGTTGCATTTAAGTGAATTAAATATAGTATATCTTTACTTCTGGTATCAAGGAGCATTAAACTCTGTCGAACAAGATTGTCCGAAGTCTGGAACCATTTATACGTTTTCTCAATACGTTCACGAATGTCTTTTATAGACAAATCTACTAAAGGAGATTGTTTCAATCGCTCAATTACATATATATTCTGTTCTTTCATGTGGTCGGCAAAATATAATTCATAGACCACCATATCAAGAATATCATTGAAATGAATACATAAATTCTTATTGGATGTATGTGCGTATATATCACTATTGTCTTTGTTATACAAATATGTTAGGCAGTCTACCAATGGCTCTATTATTGGCTCGGCTGCAATAATAGCTTCGTCACCGGGTAGTGGGAACGGATTGATGTAGGCTGGTTTATATCGATAATAGCCATTGGCCATTACATTACCTGTATTTTGCATAAACCACCAACAAAGATGTGAATTTAAAAGTGCCAACAAGGATTTATATGAGCATTTTACATTCTCATACTTGATATATCCGTAAATAGTTGTCGTTTGGTAAAATTGCCCTTTTATATCTAATGCAAAATTACCACCCATAGAAATATCAGGAGCAACAAGTTTTATTTCTTCTGCAGATGAAATACCTTGCTTTCGTCCAAATTGGAACCAAGCTCCATCAATATTGAAACGCCCTTTTTCTCTACTGCGTAGAATGGTTTCACACTCCTTCAAGTATGAATATCCATTGGGGTACAGTTTTTTCAGTTCATTCTCTTCATAAAGGACAGCTTTACCTTCTACCAATTTATATGGGAAGATAACAACTCGATTAGTTTTGATTACTTCATAACGATGAACATCTTCGCCTTTTAACAAAGGACGAACTAATCCTTTTTCAATCTGTACAGTTCGTTCAAGCTGATTCGAATATCCTGTAACTAAGTTTCCACTTTCATTGCAATCTTGCAAGAAATAGACATCGTCTTTACTTGTTGCAAGCCCTTGAAATATTTTCGAAAATACATTTTCTACACGTCTGGGTTGCTTGTTAAGTGTTTCGAGCAAATGGTTTATAATGTCACTGGTCAGCACCCATGTATCTTCTGTCAGTTTACTTTCGTCGATATGTGAAAAGTTGTTCTCAGAAAGAGAATCAAGATATTTCTTTAATTCCACATTTGTGGTCAAGTCGCGATCCAACTCATTGTATGCCAAAGCGCCAGAATTTGGCTTGAACCATTGGAGAGCTGTATAAGTGGAAGCATTAAACACTTGATATTCTCCAAAGTTTATGATGCGGTTAGCGCACTTCTTAGATGCCACTAACTTGCGGAGACCCTTGCCAAAACTTGCATTAGACCATTTTACTGGCATAATATAATTTACCAAGCCCTGCTTATGGATAAATCTTAATCCTGCTTCCACGAAACAAACATAGAAATCAAAAGAACCTGTCGCAGATTTGTATTTTTGACTGAGATAATTTACAAATCTGTCATTTGTATTCCGCAAGCCTTGGATGCGCAAATAGGGGGGATTACCAATAATCATGTCAAAACCTTCACTCACTCCGAACATCCATTCAGGGTCAAAGAATGGTGATGATGTGTTTTGATCAAACATATCCCATCCTGCCAATTGTTGGGCTTCCTCATTGCGAATGTAATTAGCTTCTTTCAACTTATTAGCAATTTCCATACGCAACTCAGCTACCCTATCTTTATACTTTCGCTTTGTGCGAACAGTCTTTGCTCCAAATATTTTGTGTTTGGCAAGAATAAGTTCCCTTTCTTTCTGCTTGATATCTTCTGAATCAAATAGGGTTGCTTCCTTTTTCTCCAATCCGACCAAGGTGTTTGCTGCTACAAACTTTGCTTCGAGGTTAGGCAAGGGACGGATACCAAAGTTATCTACAGGATTGTTGTTGGTCTTTTGGTCAACCACCAAAGAGATAAAGAAACGGAGTTTGCTAATCTGAATGGCGATAGGCTGGATATCTACGCCATAGATACAGTTCTCTATCAGGTAGAGCTTACGGGCATAGTCAGGACGGTTCAGATTTTCATCAAAACTTCTAAAGATATCAGCCTTGATTTCTTTTTCCTCTTCTTCCGAAACTCCATGTTCCGCATTATAAGCTTCCTCTATTGCATTCTCTAACATCATGTCCTTCCATTGCTCATTATTGGGGTCAAGTTGTCCAAGAATATGGACCATCTGCTGAAGCATACCCATTGGGAATGCTCCTGAACCACAAGCAGGGTCGAGCACTTTACATTCGTAGAGCGACTGCATAATCTGGCGCTTCTGGTCATCAGTAAGATTTGGCTCCTCATCTGTGTATTGCACCAGTTTCCGATATTCGGATTCTAACTCTTCACCTACCGTTCGCTTCAAATGGGCTATCAGACTTTCATCAACCATATATTGCACTATTTCACGAGGAGTATAGAAAGAGCCAGTCTGCTTGCGGGCTGTTGTTTGGGTTTCTGGGTTATATGCAGCCAAAAGATTCTCAAACACCTTACCTAACAGTTCTGGGTCAAGTGATACCTCCTGATCGAAGGGCGTATTTTCCTCTACCGTGAAGTTATAGCGTTTAAGGATGTCAATGATACCACGTGCGCTAACCTTCTTTTTTTTCTTGTCGCCGTACCACTCGGAAAGGTCTATGTTTTTGCCCACTTCGTCACCAAAGAACAGAAAATCTGGTATCACCAACTGGTCACTAATAGCCTTTCTATCAGTAAAAGCATCAATATAGATGCCTTTGTCCTTGTCATCCAGACAGTCGAACAATCCACCATTCAGGAATGGCACGTATTTGTTGGCCAATTCCACGAACTTGTCAGGATTGATAAACAAATCCTCATGACGCATCAGTTTGTTGTTGTCATAATCGCCACGCCCATTACGGAAACGACGTTCAGAAATGGTGTCCTTGCCCTCTGGGGTGATGGGACTATTCAGCATGGCAAAAAACAGATTCTGCAACACACCTTTATAATACTTGCTGTCGTATGACTTTCCAAACAGAGTCGTTTCAGCATGAGGGGTGAAGCCTTGAATCAGTTCATTGGCAATAAACTGCTCGTCAAAGAATTCATCGGGCACCAAGTGGCGTTGTTTGAGGAACCAGACAAAGATGAGGCGGGTAATCAGGCGTATCATGGCCTCAGAGTTATACCTCTGATTATCTTCTAACGTCTTCAAATCATTAGGGAAGCGCACCACCATGATTGCCCAGGCATACCAGTCGCTAAGTTCCTGATAGAAAGCCTTGGTAAGCACCTCCACCGAGAAACGGTTGCGCAAATCCTCTACGCTAACCACGCGGCCGTATTCATTCAGATATTTGTTAGGGGTATAATATGCGATACCCTTACCGAGATAATAGGAATAGCGATGGGGATTGGAGTAGCGACGGCTAACACGTGATGAAGATCCTGACTGGTCAAGAGTTATCTCAATCAGTGAGAAACGATAGTTATTGTTGTCATCTTCTGGTACAAAGAACACCAAGGCCCGTTCACAGAATTCATCAGCCAACAGGCGGAAAGCCTCTTTCGTCAGACCAACACGGGCATCGTGTTTTGAACTGTGTCGCACTTCATAAACGACCAAGCCCAAAGACTCACATTCTCCAAGACGTGTTACTTGCTGCGTGTATTGGAACTGAACAGGATTATCGACAACCCTCGTTTCCTGCTGGAAATCCTCTGGCAGGAAACTGGTTCTCAGGAAGGAGAGAAACTCTGCGCGGTTATATGCTTTATTGAACTCCATATCTCGTATGCTACTTTAATTCTTCTGCTAATATGATTGATTCCTCACCATCATCCACATGATTGCAGGTTTCGATGATGCGGTTAATATAGTACTCGTCTATCTGGTCGGGTAGTTTTGAGTAATCTGCCGGCTTCAATTGGTTGATAAAGCGAAGCTCATAACCAGACAAACCGTCGCTCTGAATGACTTTCATCAAGTCTTTCAGATAATCGGTTGGCAGAGCCTTGCGGTTCAGCATCACTTTTACTTTCTGCATGGCTTCTATGCGTGCTTTCTCGTTCTTGTCCTGCACATCACTACTGAACAAATGAGATCTTGTCAACTGGTAAGCAGGTTCGAAAGACTCAGAGAGTGGTGCGGGCTGTTCGGACATCTCTGCTTCGAAAAGCCCAATGGCTTCTTCTGCTGTCAGCTGAACAATCAATCCTTCATCATTACCTATCTTAAAGACGAAGTCGTTACCTTTCTTGCCAAACATTAGGACTCCGCTTCTTGGCTTTGCAACAGAACGGCCAGTACGGGCACGATGCGGCAGTTGCATGGCTTCATCGAAAATCTCTGTTCCCTTGGCTGCATTCAGCAACTTCTGGAACTTAACGTCCCATGAGACCTCTTCGCTCTTTGCCATTTCTTTCCGGTATTGCTCCAAGAAATAGGACTGTATTTCCTCATCCTTGGTCAGCACTTTGGTGTCTTCGCCCATAATGGCGTGAACCATAGCCATCTTTAGCGTGGAGATTTCCTTGGTGCGGGTTTCCGATTCGCCCACATCCGTAGGGAAATAGTTGTAGATATACAACTGGTCGAACACTTTCTTATTAACACGATTGATACGCCCTATACGCTGAATAATGCGGGTCGGGTTGTAGGGTATGTCGTAGTTGATAACGGTTCCGGCGCGATGCAGGTTGTATCCTTCAGATATGGCATCGGTGGCTACCAGTATTTTATAGTCATCCCGCCAATACTCCTTTTTCTCTCCAGCATTGAAGTTAGCGTTGATGGTGTTCTTGTTGGCTTGAGAAGCATCTGCAGAGGTGTATTTGAATACGGGAAGACCGTAATCTTGCAAAGCCGCGCCAAGATAATCGGCGGTATCGGCAAACTCAGTAAACACAATGATTTTTCGCTGGGGCTCCTTGGCAAGTTGTTTGTCCAAGATACCTTTGAACGATTCCAATTTGGGGTCGCTCATGATAGTTCCGTCCTCTCCGAACCATTTCTTCTGTATCTCTAAAAGGAGAGCCATATCAGCCTTGATGTCCTCAACGAAGGACTCCTTGATATACTTCATGTCGATTTCAAAGAAACCACGTTTCTCATACTTTTCGTATGTATCCGTAATGAGGTCGTTACCATCATCATCGGTCTTATAGAAGTCATCAACATCGGGCAGATTACCTTTTTTATAGACAGGCATTTTGCCCTTTCCCTCAATCCATTTTAAGATTTGACGAGAACTACCTATCATATATTCCAATGACATACGGAAGGCATATTCAGAACTTTCAAAGCGACGCACGAGCAAACGACGCATGAATTTTGCGACATTGGCCTGTCGTCCAAACAACAGATTCAGTTCAACACCTGTCTTTTCTTCCAATAGGTCGGAAAGTTCCTGTCTTAATTCCTCTTTAAGATATAAGACAGGAGAGTATCGGGCCGCCTTGAAGCGGTATTTCCCATCGTCCCTGTATCTGCCTTCATCTTCGCTGATACGGTCAAGCGTTTCAAGATACAGGTCTTTCAGACTACTCAGGTCATAATCCAGTTCTATGGGGTCGTTGGGAATAACCAATTGGATGTTCTGCTGTTTTAAATCTTCTGCGTATTCGGGTATCTCCTTTAGGTCTATACGCGAACGGCGAATGACAAGTGGACTGATAATAGATCGAATCTCGTTAGCAATACGTCCAGCCTCATTTGAAACCTCTGCATCAGTTTTCTTCCCCTCGCGTTGGTCTTTCCGAAGTTGTTTGTAAGTAGTAATCAAATCTTTGAACTTGGCCCCCAAATTATCAACCGTCTTCAAGGTGGATTTTGTTGGAATTTGGAAAAGTTTCAGCATCGCATAAATGTCATCAGGACGGTTGTTAAAGGGGGTTGCCGTCAACAACATCACCTTGTTACCCGAACAAAGCTGGTGCAGAATGGTGTAGTCAATCGTGTATTCGTTACGGTAGCGGTGAGCCTCGTCAACAACTATCAGATACTGCTCGTCTGCCTTCACTATTCGTTCGTAATACTTTAAAGCCTCTTCCAACTTGCCGGTTGTATATATGGAAGCTGTAAAACCGAAGTCATCACGATAACTGCGCCATTGTTCTTCCAGGTGAGGCGGACAAACCACAAGTGTCCTCAGACGGAGATTACGGGCAACGGTAGAAGCGATGATACTTTTGCCCAATCCTACAACATCGGCCACTATCACACCATTGTGATTCTTAATGGCATTGATTGCCATCTGTACAGCGTCTGTTTGGTATTTCAAATTAGAGAACTTGCCATCAGTAATATCGTAAGGGGTCAGCAAGTTCTCTGTTGTGGGGATAGCAAAGTATTCCTTGAGTACACGGAGGTACATCTTGTAGGGGCTATACAGCTTTTCAAACCAGATTCGGTCAATAACCTTCGTGTCGAAGTCATCGACATGATCCTTGTCGGCAATAATCATAGACTTCTCCCAAAGCTCCTTGAAAATGGTCTTCGCATCAGTATACGATTGCTTGTCATTGAAGCGAGCATTAATCTCTACACGACCAGCCAGGCCTTCGTAAGAAAGATTACTGGAACCAGTAATGACAGAGCCAGGGTCTTCACCTCCCTCGTTAATATCTTCGCGATAGTCAAAGATATACATCTTGGCATGACAAGGTTCGTCGGTCTTTCTGATTTCCAAGGTTCCGGCCTTTATCTTGTCATAGAATAGTTTGAAGGACTCTAGTTTTGGCTGGCTATCAAGGAAATCAGTTTCGTTAAACAGTCTTACGAAGTGGTTGTAGTAGTCATCTTTGAGCTGACTGCGAGATTTGTTATAATCGGCCAATGTATCTATCTCACGAATGTATTTTGTAATCCGTGTGTCTATATCAAGCCCAACAAGGATGCGTACATGTTTGTCTATCAGCTTCTCGGAAATAAGTTTATATCCAGAGAAATAGAAATACCCAACAAGCACATCCAAAGACTGACTCTTTGGAAGGATGCCGTTGATAATATCTGACAGCAACTTGTCTTTATTCGTTATAAAACTATTCTGCATCGTATATTAATTTCATTTTACATCATTTATCTTCATGCCTCTTCAATCTCTAATGTGTCATCTCCGAACCTTCTTCGAACCATCTCCGAAGGTATAAGCTTGGATTACGCTCCGCCTATCCTACGCCTGCGCTACTCCTTCCTACTCCCTCACTACATTCGCAGAAGTTCATTGACGTTAACTTCAAGACATCTGGCAACCTCTATCAAATTTTCCAAATTGGGTTGTGCGCTGTTGGTACACCATTTGGACACCGTGGCTTGGTCAACGCCTATTTGCTCGGCCAACCACTTATTGGTGCGCTTCTTCTCTGCAAGCACTACTTTTAGACGATTTAAGTCTTTACCTTCCATGTTACACATTATTATAATATAGGGTACAAAGATAACGTTTTTTCAGCAGAAAATATCAAGTTTTGCTAAAAATATGAGCAAACAGGCAAAAATATTGGTCTTTTAACAAATTCTGAAAGCGAGAATAGCAAAATGTCCCACCAGACTGACTAATGGAGTACTGTTTTCGCACCAAAAGAATCAAAAACAAGAGTCAAGCTTCAAATTTTTCATAAAATGTTTGTTATATCAAACATTTTTATTTAACTTTGCGCCCAATAAGATACAATTATGGGAAAGAATACATTTGGTAAAACGATGCCAAGGGCATTAAGCCAGAACCTGAAGATTATGGGCGAGCAAATCATGTTGGCCCGCAAGCGTAGACATTTGTCTATGCAGGACATTGCAGACAGAGCTACTGTGACACGCCTGACTGTCTCAAAGGTAGAACATGGCGACCCAACGGTTTCCATGGGCATCTATGCGCGCGTTCTCTTTGCACTTAATCTGGAAAAGGATATCACCCTGTTGGCTGCTGACGATGCTCTTGGCAGACAACTTCAGGATGCAGAATTACTCAGAAAATGAAAAGGATTACAGTTTACGCAGATTTTGACTTCCTAACCTCTCCCGAAGAGATTGGAATATTAGGCTACGAACACGTTCGCGGCAAGGATCATTTTGTCTTTGAGTATTCGCGCCAGTGGTTGAAACAACATGGCGGCATCCTGCTAAGTGGTGACCTGCTGAATGTTCCTTCGTTGCAGCATCCTCGTGGTAATGATAATGTATTCGGCTTTGTCAAAGATTCATTCCCTGATCGCTGGGGACGTTTACTGCTTGACCGCAGAGAGCGACTGACTGCCCAACAGGAAGGCAAACCGAAACGTATGCTCACCAATTACGACTACCTTATTGGTATCGAGGACTTCACCCGTATGGGCGGCATACGTTACAAAGTTGAAGATGACGATAACTATATTAACGCAAGTGCAAAATACCTTGTTCCCCCTATTGAGAGTCTTCGTGCCCTGTGCGATGCATGCCATGAGATTGAGTTGGCAGAGGAGCGCAATGAATTGCCGGATCAACGCTGGCTTGACCAGTTGATTGACCCGGGAACCTCGCTCGGTGGTGCTCGTCCTAAGGCCAACGTGGTTGATACAGACGGGAAACTGTACGTAGCAAAGTTCCCTTCAAAAAAAGATTTGGAGAATACTGAGCTTATTGAGCACTTCTCGCATCAGCTGGCGGCCAAAGCTAGCATCAACGTGGCAAAAACACGCACCATCAAGATTTCAAAAGACCGTGACCTGCTGCTTTCAGAACGCTTCGATAGAACAGCAGAAGGACGTCGCATACATTTTGCTTCTGCAATGTCGTTACTTGGCTTGGATGATGGTGCTGGCAGCAGCACAGGTAACGGCTATCTTGACATTGTTGATTTCATCCTTCGTGGATGTACCGATGTGCGCCAGAATCTCCGCGAACTCTATCGCAGAGTGGCATTCAACGTCATGTTTGGCAACACTGACGACCACTTCCGTAATCACGGTTTCCTGCTTACCCCGAAAGGCTGGACACTCTCTCCTGCATACGACATCAATCCAGGAGCGAAGTTACATCAATGCTTGCTTATTAACTCATACACAGAAGAGTCAGACATCAACGCGTTACTCTCTGCAAGTGAAAGCTACATGCTTGAACACCAAGAAGCATCAGAAATTATTGAGGAGGTGCGTGCTGCAATCAAAGACTGGCGCAAAACCGCTACAGAACTACAAATACCCGCAAAGTTGTTAGAATCATATTCCATTCGTTGGGATGAATTATAAAAAAGATAGCGCATTCTGCACGTTTTTTCGTGATAAATGTGTAACTTTGCGGCAGAATTGAAATATGTAGCGAACAAAGAGAAACTCGTTGATATCCAGTGGGATAATACATTCTAGCGAGCATTTCTCAAGTCGAGCAAAAAGGCGCGGTACAAGTTGAACTGTCAAAGCGCTTATTATCAAGTATTTGCACTTTCACTAACTTTCGAAAAGACTTTCGAAAATTAGTTTTGTACCGATTAAAGCCGTAGAACGCCGATATTACGTGGATTGCCGTTGGTGCGTGGGCAAATAGCTGATTATAAACAACTTGGAACAATTTGGATAAACTACTACTAAAGCTCTCATTTTGAGGGCTTTTGTTGTGTTAAGCGTTCTTAATTGCTCTTTGTTATTCCAAGTTATTTTAGTTATATTTGTTTTGCCAACTGAGTATAAAGGCATAGCGATAAGGCTTATTGCCGTCGATGGTGTACTGGGGTAAGGTGCGCCTGCCCCATGTGTCGATGCCACCCACACCATGAATATTGAGGTCGATGTTCAGATTGACATAGCATCCTCGCATGATTTCATGGGGATGGCGGACTCCCTCCAGATTCTCTTCGCCATAGTCCCAGGCGCGAATGCAAAGAGGTTGCAAGCCGTCGATGCGAAGGGTCTTTTCTCCATTTGAAATACAAAACCAGCGTACATCTGTCCTGCAGCCGTTATCCTGCGGACGGATGTATTCCGTCTCATATTCAGTAAGTGGCATCTGATATCGCCCCAAGAATGCACTACGCTTACGATCGGGATAGTTCTCCCATGGGCCACGACCGTAGTATTCGATATGGGTCATGTCGGCAGGCAAGCGCAAACGCATACCGAATTTGGGAATCAAAGGGGTATCGGTGGCCGTAGGACGGTAGTCCATATCCACCCTGATACGTCCGTCATTCTTTACGGTATATGTCAACGTCAGTTCGGCTCCTACAGACAGCGTCATGTCGACAATCACTTGATGGTTCTTGACACGAATGGATTTTACCGTACGATTCTCTGCTGCATCGCGCCAAGGAGCCATACGCTCAGCAAAATGAGCGGCGTGCTGATTGTCGTTCTCGGGTTTCCAGAAATAGGGTTCCAAAGGAGCCTGCAACATCTGTTTGCCATCGACAATCCACGAGCTGAGAGCCCCGGTATGGTTGATGGTGACGTAGCAGTTATCTGTTGTAAATACCATATCCTCTGCAGATTTCACAGGCTTCGCATTCCCCTCGCTGACACCATACCAAAACTCTTCAGGTTTGAGAATGAACTGTTCGCGGGCAACGACGAATCCCTCTTCTGCCCATGGTGTGGACTGACGCAGACGGGCATAGACATTCAGAATCAGTTCTGGTTCGTTGTAGGGGTAGAATGGATAGGGGATTCCGAATTTGTCACCCGTTATTCTTGCAAGTTCTCCGGTGACCAGTTCCCCGTTATGATAGACCTCACAATAGTATTCATACTGGTCGATGCCGGTAAAATAGTCACGGTTGATGATACGGATGCTATCGCCCTCCTGAACGAACTGCAAAGGCTGATAGACATACTGCACCTCATAGTAGTGGGGATGCGGCGTGCGGTCAGGAGCCAGCAGTCCATTGATGCAGAAAGCGTCGAGGTTAGGCTTGTCTCCATAGTCGCCACCATAAGCATAGTATTTAATATCGCCATCCTTTTTCAGGAGTCCCTGGTCTACCCAGTCCCACACGGCTGCACCTGCAATACTAGAGTCTGAATAGATTACATCCCAGTACTCCTGCAGGTTTCCCATAGAGTTGCCCATAGCATGGGCATACTCCCTGGCAATAAGCGGTTTCTCCGTTTCCTTCTCAGCCTCGCGGCGTAGATCTTCTGGCGAAGGATAGCCATGGTCGTGGAGAGCAGAATAACGGGGATGGCAATCGTAGAAGGGGAGACGTGTTGAGTCGAGTTCGCAAACCTTGTCGTGCATGGCCTGGATGTTGGGGCCTACCCCACCCTCATTGCCCAAACTCCAAAGAATGATGCAAGGATGATTGTAGTCGCGTTTTACGAGCGATTCGGCACGGTCCACATGGGCATCCCGCCAAGCAGTATCGTGCCCCATTTCTTCGTTGGCATAGCCATAACCGTGAGATTCCTGGTTGGCCTCATCCATCACGTAGATGCCCCAGCGGTCGCAGAGTTCGTAGATATACTCGCGGTCGGGGTAATGCGAGGTGCGCAGGAAGTTGATGTTGGCCTGTTTCATCAGGCGCAAATCCTGTTTGTAGGTGGCATCATCCACGTAGCGGCCCGTGACAGGATGATGGTCGTGGCGGTTCACGCCGCGAAGCTTCACATTCCGTCCGTTAATCTTAAACACCTCGTCCACACATTCCACGCGCTTCACACCCAGATGATAGTCGAAATGCTCTATTGACTGTCTCTTTTTATCCTGCAACTCCACGCTGAAAGGGTAGAGGTTCGGTTTCTCGGCCGACCATAATTGGGGATTCTTTAATGTGTAATGATATATTTGGCAAACGGTGTCGCCGGCATTGATTGTCAGCGGGCGTAACTGGCTATTTATTTTCTCTTCAATTTTAAATACGGGGAACACCTTGGCAACTCGCTTCCCAGTGTTGCAGATGCTTATCTTTGCGCACACTTCCGCCTCGCTATAGTCGCTGTTCGGCACAGCCGTCACACGATAGTCGGCTATATGCACCAACGGACGTACCCATAGCTGCACCTCGCGGAAGATGCCGGAAAGGCGCCACATGTCCTGATCCTCCAGATAACTGCCGTCTGACCAGCGATACACTTCTACGGCAAGTTTGTTCATGCCTTCGCGCAGATAGCTTGTCACGTCAAATTCTGCGGGCGACATGGAGTTCTGACTATAGCCCACTTTTTTACCGTTAATCCACACATACATGGCGGAATGCACACCGCCGAAATGAAGAATCAGGTTCTTAGCGAGCATTTCTTTGGTCACATTGACGAACGTCACATACGAACCCACGGGGTTGCGGTTCTCGTAGGCGGTCCAGTCATGTGGAGGTTCACTCGTCACACTGGGGCGGTTACGCTTAAAAGGGTATTCGATATTGGTATAGATGGGGGTGCCGAAGCCCTGCGTCTGCCAGTTGCCCGGCACCTTGATTTTGTGCCATTGGCTTACGTCATAGTCCTCTCTCTCAAATCCCACAGGCCTTTCCTCCGGATTGCGGCTCCAATGGAATTGCCACTCGCCGTCGAGACTGAATATCTCCGGACATTCCTTCCATTTCGAAGGCAGTTGCAACGTGGCATGATAGGGCAGTTTGTTGATGCCCAGCACGGCGGGATTCTCCCAGTCGGGTGTGGTTTGTGCCTGAGCTGTCAAGGTCAGCATGGAGGCTATGAAGACGAGGACTCTTTTCATCTTTACTTTGAGATAATGGTCAGTGTGGCTGTAGGAAGACTGCTCTTGATGTTAATCTGGGCCTTACCTTTGGTCTTACTGCTGCGTACTACAAGCAAGGCGCGACCCTTCCAAGTGGTGACACGAGAAGAGGTTTTCGGTTCACGGTCCTTCAAATCGGCAGAAGCAAAAGCCATCAACTGGCCCTGACCTTTCACGACAGCCTCACAGGGAATGGCTGCATCAGGACAGACGCGACCATCCTTGTCGACTACCTCAACAGTAATATATGCCAAATCCTGACCTCCGGCAGCAATCACATTGCGGTCGGCAGTGAGTCGCAGACGTGCAGGTTCGCCGGCAGTGGCAAGTGTCACACTCTTTCCATCAGCTTCAGCACGCAGCACACCTACCTCGTAGGGAATGCTAAACACTGCTTTGAACTGTGTATCGCGGCTCACCTGTTTCGTACCTACAAGTTTGTCGTTCAGATAAAGTTTTACCTTAGGCGCTTTCGTATAAACCTCCACATCAATGGGTTTACCCTCCCAGGAGGGAACAGCCTCACCCTTGTAGTCAGTACTGCCTGTCCAGTTCCAACTCTCCCACGTAGGCCATACACTCCACATGGTCTCCTTGATGTTTCCACGATAGCCGTTGGGCTCTTTCACTGCCATATACAAACCATTGGCCTTTGACCACTGACCTTTGACGTCCCACAACATCTCACGGTAATGGCTGATGGGCTTGCGCCAGCCGGTGATGTCCACATCACCACAGTAAGCACCGTGCCAATCGGGCTGTCCCCCCTCAGCAAAGCTTTCGCCCGGCCGTTCGCCCTCATAATAATAGCGACCAATGCCCGATTCACCCAGATAGTCGAGACCTGTCCACACCATGTCACCTACTACATAGGGATGGTCATTCACAGTTGCCCAGTTGCGGAAGGCATCACGCGGATAACTTTCCGTCTGCCACATCACGCGCTTGGGGTCGCGCTGATGGTCACTGCCGTGCTTGAAAATCATATAGTTGTAACCACCGATATCAAGCACCTCGAAGTGGGGATCATAGATTTCCCAGTCGCGGTCCCAAGCACAGAGGGCTTCAGTGATAGGACGTGTGTCATCAATCTCCAAGACAGCCTTCTTCAGCAGGCGTGCTGTATGGACAACACGTAATTCCTTGCGCTCGATAACCTCGTTGCCTAGGCTCCAAGAGATGATGCTGGGGTGGTTACGATCACGCATCACCATTGCGTGAATATCCTCGCGATAGCATGAGTCAATGAGTGTTGAATAGTCGTATTTCAACTTGGCTGTACGCCAACCGTCGAAGGCCTCACCGATAACGAGCATACCGATTGAGTCACAGGCATCGAGGAAAGCACGTGTTGTAGGATTATGTGAAGTGCGGATGAGGTTAAACCCAGCCTCCTTCATCAGTTTTACCTTACGGATTTCTGCCGCATCGAAGGCCATCGAACCCAACACGCCGTCGTCGTGATGCACGCAGGCGCCATTAAGAACCATAGGCTTACCATTGAGCATAAAGCCCTTCTCAGCATCGAACGAGAAGGAGCGGATGCCATATTTCGTTGAGAGTTGAGAGCTGAGAGTTGAGAGTTTCACATTTGCGGTATAAAGATATGGATCATCGGGTGACCAAAGATGCGGGTTACTGATGGTATAGCTAAAGTCTACCTTCTTGCTTTCGCCTGCCTTCAGAAGTACCGTTTTCTGCTGGCCTTCTACCTCTACGATACTCTGCTGTTCAGAATTGCCTTCGTTTTGCACGGTCACTTCCACATTGACTGTAGCTTTATTGGCCTCAATCTTCGGTGTCGTCACGAATACACCATTCTCCGAAATATGCAACGCGGGCATGGTCTCGAGCCACACATGGCGATAGATGCCAGAACCGCTATACCAACGGCAGTTGGGCTGTTCACTGTTATTTACTTTCACAACGACCTCATTCTGCCGCTTGCCTTTAAATAAATATGGTGTGACATCGATGGTAAACGGAGTATAGCCGTAACCATGCTGTCCAGCCTTTTGGCCGTTCACGAAAACCTCCGCTTTCTGATAGACACCCTCAAAGTGGAGTTTCACAATCTCACCTTTGGGCGTTGCGAATTTCTTGCGGTATTCGCCCTTACCTGCGGCATACCAGCCTCCTCCCGTACCGGTAGCACCGCTTTCGGGATTGGGAGCCGTATAGATGTCCCAGTCATGGGGTAGGTTCACACTGATGGTCTTACCATCTTGGCTAAATGTCCATCCGTCATCAAACAACGTCTGGCTTGTTTGTGCTGCGAGTCCTGTACTAAACAGAAAAGCAAAAAGAGTAATAATAGATTTCATATGTTTTTTTTATTGTATAAGATACTCAAACCAGTCAACATCAGCATACCCAGCGCTTGTTTCATTACCGCAATGCGCGAAGAGTCCGAGCATCACTCCGGTGAAACCGCCAATAGTCTGATGGAATTTCGATTGGGGATGACCTTCCATATACATACCACGCGAATACCAGTCACCATCCTCTGCCGCTGATTGCGGATCCCAGTGAGACCATGCACCCAGTTTTGCCTCACGCCACCATGCAGGCGTATTATATTGCCGGCTCAGGTTGTCCCAGTCGGTGGTATAACGTCCTTGCTCTATGCTGAGGGGCGGAAGATTCCATATATCAATAGTATCCTGAGCCTTTGTCACCCCAATCGTTATTACAATGGCGATGACTGCCAATAATCTGTATCTGTTCATTGATTCTAAAATAAAGTATTTCGATTTGTCTGCAAAGGTACAAAATATATAGTTACCAACAGATCAAAATATTATCCAATAATAGGACATTATTATGATAACAGTGGGCGGAGTGCAATTTTGTCCTATCGCTTTCATTAAAAAATCAAAGAATTTTTGTAATTTTGCAGCAAAATTGCTAAATATCATTATGCGATGATACAGATACCGATAGAGTCAATGAACCTGATGATGCTGAATGTAGGCTATGCCACGCATCATGCTGATTGGAACTGGCAGAAAGTGAGTTCTCCCTTCATCCGCATCTTTTATATAATGGAAGGAGAGGCTATGCTTCATCTGCCGGATAAGGACGTTAGGTTAAAGCCAGGGTACATGTATATCATACCAGCTTTTGTCATTCATTCGTATGAGTGTCATGGGGTATTCAAATTGTATTATATTCACATGTATGAAGGATTTAAGAACGAAGTAGATATGCAGGAGACGTATGAACTACCTACCGAGGTTTGGGCGGGGAACAGCGTCAAACGGTTGTTTGAATATGTGTCAACACAGCATCCCGACGCTAAGCTTCCAGGGCCCGATCCGAAGAGCTACGATACGTCGGCACAGACTTCCGATTATGTGGAACGGTACATGAACATGGCACTATGGGAGAAAATGGAGTTGAGAGGTGCCATGCTGATGATTATGTCGCACTTCCTTCGGGAGGCGAAGCCCCGCATCTGGACATCCGATGAGCGCATGAAACGCGTACTGAAGCATATTCATGAACATATTGCCGATGAGATAGACGTGACAGAACTGGCCGATGTGGCAACCGTCACCAAGACCTACTTCATCCGGCTTTTTAAGCAGGAATTTGCCCAGACACCTGTTCAGTACATCAACCGTAAAAAGGTGGAACGCGCCCAATTGCTGCTCTTCACCTCTGATTGTTCGGTGAAAGAGGTTGCCTACAAACTTGGATTTAGCGACCATAGTTATTTCATCCGTATCTTCCGCAAGATGGCTGGAATCACTCCCCAGGAATATCGCAGACAACTTAGATTATAATTCAACAACAACAATATTATTATATGACTAAAAAAATGATCAGCTTACTGTTGGTGATAGCATGTGCAAACATTGCATACGCCACAGAATTCATTAATTTTAAGCGAAGCTCGATATATGACGTGGAACTGACGGGAACATCAGACACCATCACATACGACCCTCTCGACTGGAAGGGGGTAAGAATGGCTGTGGAGAATCTGCGCCACGACCTCAAAGCCGTCACTGGCAGTGCAAATGCACCTGTTGTAGTGGGCACCATAGGAAAAAGCAAACTGGCCAAGAAGTACAAACAGCAGTCAAAAGAACTGCAGGGCAAATGGGAGCAGTATTTGATTTTTACGGACAAGGGCAAGCTCGTCATTTTGGGGTCTGACAAGCGTGGCACCATTTATGGCATCTATGAACTGTCAAGACAAATAGGAGTCTCGCCCTGGTACTGGATGGCTGATGCACCCATCCAGAAACATGATCAGCTCTTTGCTAAAAGCGGCATCTATACGGATGGTGAACCTAAAGTAAAATACCGCGGCATATTCATCAACGATGAATGGCCTTCGTTCGGCACGTGGTGCAAGAACCAGTTTGGTGGAATCAACTCTAAAGCATACGCTCGTATCTTTGAACTCATGCTCCGTCTGAAAGCCAACTACTTCTGGCCGGCCATGTGGGACAGCCGTTTCAACGAAGATGACCCTCTCTCGCCTCAGTTGGCTGATGATATGGGCATCGTCATGGGAACCAGCCATCACGAGCCGATGATGCGTGCCCACAAGGAGTATGTATATCGTAAAGACAGTATAGGTGCGTGGGATTATGCGACGAACAAGGCCAATCTTGACAGATTCTTTGAAGAGGGTCTTGAGCGCAATAAGGCATACGACAATCTGATAACCATCGGTATGCGTGGTGACGGCGATGTAGCTATGGGCAATGGTGATGATGAGGACAATATGAAGACGTTGAAAGATGTGGTGGATGGTCAGCGCGAGATTATTGAACGTGTGTATAAGAAACCTGCCAGTGAGGTTCCGCAATTGTGGGCCATCTTCACCGAGGTGCAACGCTATTACGATGCTGGTTTCACCGTTCCTGATGATGTCACCCTGCTCTTCTGCGACAACAACTGGGGATACATCCGTCGCACAGGACCAGAGAAGGAACAGACACGCAAAGGAGGCATGGGCATGTACTACCACATTGACATGAACGGTGGACCCTGGAATGACCGGTGGATAAATACTACGACTGCCGCAAAGATTCGCGAGCAACTGAATCTGGCATACCAGACGGGCATTGACCGTATCTGGATTATCAATGTAGGCGACCTCAAACCAAAGGAAATGCCTATAGACTTCATTATGCATTATGCCTGGAATCCTGACGATTATCCTGCCGACAAGATAGACCAATACATGGTAGATTGGGCACGAAGCATCTTTGGCGGCGAATATGCAAGAGAAATTGCAGACATCGTTACGGAATATTCAAATATGAATCTGGAGCGCAAGCCAGAGGTACAGCGTGTGGGTATCTACAGCGTTGAGACTGGTGAGGAACAACGTATGTTCAACCGTTGGGATGAGTTGGAGAAACGCACCCTTTCACTCAGCAAGAAGATGCCTGCGGAAATGCAGGATGCCTTCTATCAATTGGTAGAATACCCGGCTGTGGCAAGTGCTGGAGTGGCGAAGATATATCTGGCGGCAACTTTGGGTGATTCGATTACAATGCAGACGCTTTTTGAGCGTGACAAGCAGATGACCGACAAATATAACAAGGTCATTGCTGGAGGCAAGTGGGATGGCATGATGCTTGACAAGCACATTGGCTACCGCATGTGGTCGATGCCAAACGAGAACACCTTGCCTCAAGTGGCCAAACCATCGGACAAAACTGGCATAACCGTCAGCGAGACAGCCATCATGGCTCATGACTACACACGCAGAACAGCCACAGATGATGCACGCTGGGTGTTTTTGCCAGGACTGGGACGCGGCAAGGGCAATATGGGCATTGAACCCGTTACAGCAAAAAGCCGTCCTCTGGGTGATGGCGCAACATTGGAATATGACATCCACTTCTCACAATCAGGCAAGCAGAAGCTTGCACTGGGAATTTTGCCCACCAACGACATAAACCCAGCTCGCGGACTCCGTATCGGTGTTCGTGTCGATGATGGCGAGATGCAGACCATTGATGCACGACAAGGATATGTGGACACCTTCAACGAATATACAAAAGAGAACATTGCACGTTCTAAGGTGCTGAAACCACTTCCTCAACCTGCAAGCGACATCTATCTGTCTGGCACACGTCAACGGATGCGTAGCGAAATTTTCGACAACCTTCGATGGCTAAGCATCGATTTCGACATACCTACAGCAGGCAATCATACCATTAAAGTTGTTATGATAGACCCAGAAATCGTAGTTGAAAAATTAGTCATTAATCCTGATAATGAACATCCATCCTATCACGGCAAAGAATAAACAATTATGAAAAAACTGTTATTCATAACATCTATCGCTGTTATAGCGTCTTTGAACATTCTGGCTCAGGGCTATCGCAACCCTGTGCTTCCCGGCTTTCATGCCGACCCAAGTGTGTGCACAAACGGAAAAGACTTCTACCTTGTCAACAGCACGTTCCAGTATTTTCCTGGAGTACCAGTTTTCCACAGCAAAGACTTGATACACTGGGAACAGGTAGGTAATTGCCTCTCGCGCAAATCGCAGCTTGACCTCTCGGGGCTTTACACACAAAGCCAGCCGGAACAGGGTTGGACTAATGCGGGCATCTATGCTCCAACCATCCGCTATCATGAGGGCCGCTATTACATGGTGACCACCATTTTCCCATCACGTCGTCATTTCTACGTATGGACAGATGACCCATCTAAAGAATGGTCCGACCCCATATTCATTGACTTTGCCCTCGGCAGTTGCGACCCTACCCTCTTTTGGGACGAAGGGAAGTGCTATTTCTTATGGAAAGCAGCAGCAGACGAAACACGCCCAGGAATCAAGCCGGGTGAAATCAACATCTGCGAAATTGACGTTAATACAGGTCAGCGTACAGGCGATTTTCATCACTTGGGAACGGGACTCGGCGGACGTTATCCTGAAGGACCGCACATATACAAGAAAGACGGCTATTATTACATGATGCTTGCCGAAGGCGGCACGGAACATGGCCACCACGTCAACATCTTGCGAAGTAAATCACTGTTCGGTCCCTATGAGCCGAATCCTGCAAACCCCATTCTCACGCATTTCAGTATGAAGATGCAGAACAGCAATATTCAAGGACTCGGACATGCAGACCTCATACAAGCGCCCGACTCCTCATGGTGGATGATATGTCTGGGGTATCGCACCAGCGGTTACCTCCTGCATGTGATGGGACGCGAAACACTGCTTGCACCTGTACGTTGGGACAAGGATGCATGGCCTGTGGTCAATGGCAATGGAACTATCGCCATCGACATGAAATGCAACACCTTGCCTGAAGTCCCAATGCCCCTTGACCCTGTTCGCGAAGAGTTTAAATATATCAAGCGCGAGGTACCAGCCGACAGCTACAGCAGCATAGGATTACCTTGGGGATGGATGAGTATAGGTAATCCCGATTATTCACGCTACTCGCTCACCGAGCGAAAGGGATGGCTGCGTCTACATTCCACTTCTACGCCTCTCGATGCAGCCACATCACCCACCTTTGTGGCAAGGCGCCAGACAGAGTTATACTTCAGCGCCACCGCGCTCGTTGACGCATCACATCTAACAGAAGGCTCGCAAGCAGGAATCACGGCTTATGCCGCACCGTTAAATCATTATGATTTGATTGTAGAACGAAAAAAAGGAAAGCTAGTTGTCAAGTCAAACATCCGTGTGGGAGCACTCTGTCATACCGGTCAACCCGTTGAATTGAAAGACTCTCAGGCTTATATACGCATCAGCTCTGACAAGGATTATTACTACATGCAAGTTTCAGCCGATGGCAAATCATTCACTACACTTAGCAAAATGGATTTCCGCTATCTTTCAACCGAAGTGATAGGTGGATTCACAGGCGTTATGCTTGGCTTGTTTGCCCAAGGTGGTGACGGATATGCAGATTTTGATTGGTTTGAATATACAACAGAATAAAAAATCCTAATTCAGCTTTCGCTTGCTCCGCAGATAGAGGACGTTAGAAGGAGATAGAAGTAGATAAAAAAAACAACAATGGAAATAATACTGTGATATGATACGAGAAAGACTAAAAATTTGGCTGATTATAGCTGTCCTGACCATTTGTGGAACAACCTGTTTTGCCTCATGTTCTTCAAATGATGACAACACAACAAAGCAAAGCAACATAACAAATATTGCTGACAAGGTTTGGACTTTCAGTCAAAACCACCCCAACGGATTTACTCTTGACATCCGCACGATGACGGAACCGACTGAAGGAATAGCCGTCAGTTTTGCTGCTACTCAAAACAGCCATTCTTGCGTCCCGTCGGTAGCAAGCGAGCTGAGTTCGAGCATGCGTGACTTGCTCAACAAGGTTGTGCACCATGTCTTGCAGCACGAAGGATATATAGGCGGTTGGTACAACAGTCAAGATGGGCTTTACTATTTCGACAGTACAAAGCTTTTCCCAGAGAATGATCTAAAGGGAGCTATCCAGTTCGGAAAGGAAAACGAACAACATTCCATTTTCATCCTTTCAACCTTAACGAACATTCCCCTCAATGGTAAAGTTGCAGAGATTATTGAACATGGCACTATCCTCATTGGCACTACTGGTGACTACAGACCGCTATCTTTCTGCCAACCTGATGGAGTTTATTGGGGCTTCGATATTGAGGTTGCCACAGAGATAGCAAATAGGTTGGGCGTAAATATAGAGTTCAAAAAGACCTCATGGCCTACGTTGGCAGCCGATGTACTTACAGAGCCTCAGATATTCGACCTTGCTATTGGTGGTATAACTATCACTGACACCCGACGTAAAACAATGCTAATGAGTGACGGCTATCTGGCTAACGGCAAGACCATCCTTTGCAGAGCTTCTGAAGCAGACCGCTACAAGTCGTTGACCGACATCAACAAGCCAGAAGTGACAGTTATGGTAAATCCAGGAGGGCTGAATGAGAAGTTTGCCAACGATAACCTGACTCACGCTAACATCATGATACACCCCAAGAACGAGGAAATTCCTACACTCATTGCTGAAGGTGTAGCCGACGTGATGATAACAGAGATTACAGAGGCACCTTACTATGTGCAGACCGATTCCCGACTCGCTGCCCCACTATTGAACACTCCCTTTACTCACGGTGAGATTGGTGTGCTGATGCAGAAAGGGCAAGAAGATTTGTTGCAGATGGTGAACAATGTCATAAGTAATATGAAGAAAGATGGTTCCCTCCGCAAACTGCATGAGAAGTATGGGCTTGTATATGCCTACAAATAAAGAAATATTAGAATCTATATTGTAAATATGAAACTAAAGAAACGAAAAATCAAATATGCAACCATCTTCTATGTCTGCTGGTTTGCCCTCCTGATATTCCTTGTAGATGGAGTTTTGAAATTTCATACAATGGTTGACTATTTTGGCTCCTACGCATTGGTAGAGATAACCTTATTGCTATTGGTTATTATACCTACGTGGGCTGTTTATAAATTTACAAAAGAACAATAAATCAAAAGATAATGACAATACAAGAATTTCGTGACTATATGGCATCAGGTAAGCCTGTAGTTGGTGGCGGCAAAGTCCACATGATGTTTCATCAGTTGTCGCAGGAGGCACTAAAGATAACTGCCGAGATTAACGGGAAGTATCATACTCCAGAACAGCTACACGCTTTATTGAAGCAGCTTTGGGGACGAGAGTTTCCCAAGACGGTTGGAATGTTTCCACCGTTCCATACCGACTGCGGTAAGAACACCGTCATTGGGGAGCGAGTCTTCATCAACATGGGCTGTAAATTTCAGGATCAGGGTGGTATCACCATCGATGAAGGCGCACTTATTGGACACAACGTCGTGTTGGCAACCATCAATCACGCCCTTGACCCTGCCAGACGTCAGAGCATGAGCTATGCCCCTATTCACATAGGCAAGAATGTTTGGATTGGAGCCAATGCAACAATTCTTGCCGGAGTCACCATTGGTGATGGTGCCATTGTTGCAGCTGGTGCTGTCGTGACAAAGGATGTCGAGGCAAACACGATTGTCGGTGGTGTCCCTGCCAAAGTAATTAAGAAGATTGAAATCGAATAATAAGCAAAAAGGTATGAGACTGAGGATAACGCTAATCTCGCTGATGTTTGCGGCAATGGTACAGGCTCAGGGCATAATCGATGTACATTCACATCTGAACAGCTATCTGGCCAACGTTGGCGGTGGTGTTATGAATGTTACGTTATAAACGCCATTTCAAGGCAATAAAAATGGTTGTTTTTACGTTATAATATAAACTAATGTTATATTGCTGTATATCAGCGGATTATATTTGCAGATAGTAACTTCTGCGTCGGAAAATAGTTTATAATACACTGATTGATAATTAGTTATACTGTATTATTAGAGTATTTCAACAAATTCAATAACTAACTTATTATCAAATACTTGCAAAAATCTGCAAATAAAAATTAGCACATTCTGCGGTAGAAAGTACGAAAAATAGGGGTAAAAATCTGCAAATATCCGATACTCATTTTGGGGGTAGTTGTCACCTGATATTTGCAGATTTTTGTAGATGTTTGCATTGTGCCGATTTTATTATATTATCATGCCTACACGCTATAGTCTCTGATTGTCACTATCGTCCTATTTGCCTCTTCAGTTTCAGTATGCGGCGCACGCTTTGGTCAATGCGCTGTTCGGAGAGCCTGCCGTCTTCCACGGCCTTGACCACGGCATCGAAGGCTTCCACGAAGTTCTGCGGACCCAGCACGATGTCGGCACCAGCCTGGAGCGTACCCACAGCGGCTTCGCCATTGGTGTACTGCTTGGTGATGGCTCCCATCTCCATCGCATCGGTGATGATGATGTTCTGGTAGCCCAGTTCACCGCGCAGTTTGTCCTGCAGGATGACGGACGACATGGTGGCGGGGATGTCAGACCCCGTGACATTAGGCGTGGCGATGTGAGCCGTCATTATCAACTGAGTACCCCATTGGATGCCTGCCTTGAAGGTGATCATCTCGCAGTCCTTCATCTGTTCCCAAGTCTTCAGGCTCTGTGCATAGCCATAGTGCGTGTCTGCCTTGGTGTCGCCATGGCCAGGGAAGTGCTTGATGCAGCCAGTCACGCCGGCATCCTTCAGCCCCTGCAGGTAGTTGACGACCATCGGTGCTGCCACCGCAGGGTCGTCGCTGAAGGCACGGGCACCGATGACGATGTTCTCCGGATTGGTGTTCACGTCGGCCACGGGGGCGAAGTCGATGTCGAAGCCATATCTCCTGAGGTAGGCGCCGATGGTGTTGCCGCAGTGGTAGGCATTCTGCGGGTCACCCGTGGCACCGATGGCGCCCATCGACTCAAACTTCTCCACCTGGAAGTTCTCATTGTTTCCGATACGGGCCACGCGTCCTCCCTCCTCGTCGATGCAAAGCAGCGGTGAGCCGTTTAGGGTGCGTATCTGCGAGATGAATCTGGCCAGCTGCGCTTCGTCCTCGATGTTATGGGCATAGAGGATGATGCCGCCCACGGGGTACTTCTCGTTCACGCCCTGCATCGTGCCGTTCACGGCCTGCAGCTTGATTTTCTTGATGTCGTCTGCACTGTGGTCTATGGTACTGACCAGGTTGAAGTGAATGGTGGTGTCGAGACACTCCGGACGCACGTAGAACAGTTGCCCCACCTTTTCGCGCAACGTCATCTTCTGCAGTTGCGTCTCCACCTCGTCGGTCGGCGGGGTCACAGGGTCATCGTCGTTCGTACACGAGGTGAATATACTTGCGCCGCAGATGAAGAGGATGGCGGCTCTCATCCATAGTTTTACCTGTCTCATCTCTTACTTTAATTGTTTGACTGGGAATGTAAAATAGGTGTCGGGGAAGGGTTCGTCCTTCAGGGTAAAGTGCCACCACTCGGTGTCGAAAGGCTTGAAGCCGTGGCGGAGCATGGCCTGGCGGAGAATCATGCGGTTCTGGAACTGCTCGGGGGTGATGCTGCGCTTAGGCTCAGCAGGAGACTTTGAGTTGTCACCTGTGTACTCGCCCGTTTCAGGATTGCCACAGAAGTCGGGATGGCTCTCTGGGCCGAACCAGTCGAAGGTGCCGCCCATGTCGAGTTCCTTTTCAGTGTTCATGTCGAACAGTGTCAAGTCAACGGTGCTGCCACGCGTATGTCCGCTCTTCAGACAGATGTATTCCTGAGGAAAGAGCACGCTCTTGTCGAGATCGGGATAGAAATAGGGTTTCATCAGCGTGTCGTTGATGTCCTCTGCCCAGCGCACGAAGTGGTCAACGCCTTTCTGCGGACGGTAGGCATCGTAGATCTTCAGGCGATAGCCTTGTGCTTTCACATCATCGCTGACGGCCTTCAGACTGTCTGCAGCCTGCTTGGTGAGCAGTGCCGTAGGCTCCTCATAGCCGTCGATGCGACTGCCCACGAAGTTGTACGTGCCGTAGTAGCGTATCTCCAGGATGGCGTCGGGCACAACATCGGTAATAGTTACAAACTGACTTGTATCTTCCTCAATACAGATCTTAGTGTTCTTCTTAGAACATGACTGCATGAAAAGACATAATGTTAATAGATATAATATATTCTTCATTGTTTTATGATTATAAGTTTTTTTTTATTATTCTTTTACATACGCTTATAGCTCCTGTTGGACAGACGAGGCGGCATAGGTGACAACCTACGCATTTGAAACCTATAATATGGGGTTCACGGGTGGCTGTGTCGAAAGTGACAGCCTGATGACCTCCGTCCATACAAGAAATATAGCAGCGGCCACAGCCGATACATAGGTCTCGAACAATCTTTGGATAGACGATGGTATCACGATCAAGGTTATTGGGTTTAAAAAATTTCGGCAACTGTTCGCCAACCAAATGTTGTAACTGTGTGATGTTGCGTTTTGCCATATAGCGCTGAAGACCAAGTGTTAGGTCATCTATGATTCGATAGCCATACTGCATGACTGCAGTGCACACCTGAACGTTTGTACAGCCAAGTTGGATGAATTCTAAGGCATCCCGCCAAGTCTCAATGCCGCCTATACCACTGAGGGATGTATGCGAGAGGGCTTGTGCCAGTTCCAAAATGTGACGTAGGGCAATTGGTCGTACAGCACGACCTGAATACCCAGAGATGGTGCGCTGTCCTGCTACTTCAGCCTCGGCAGCCATCGTAACGCTTTTTATGGTGTTGATGGCAGAAATTGCATCGGCACCAGCCTCTACTGCGGCTACTGCAGGTTCGGCAATATGTGTGATATTAGGTGTCATTTTGGGGATGACAGGTATGCTCACACTTCGTTTTACACAAGCGGTATATTTCTTTACTAGTTCCTGACTTTGTCCAACATCGCTGCCCATGCCCTTGTGTTTCATCTGAGGACATGAAAAGTTCAGTTCTATCGCATCACAACCAGCCTCCTCGGCCTTTTTGGCCAAACAAATCCACTCTTCCTCATTCTGTCCCATTATAGAGGCTATGACTACCTTTGATGGGTAGTCTTTTTTCAATCGGTGAAGAATGTCAAAATCGAGATCTACAGGATTCTCGCTCAGTTGTTCCATGTTCCGGAATCCATAGAAATCACCGTGTGTGTCATTGTTATGCATTGCGTCGAAACGTGGTGACACTTCCTTTATTTCCTGCATACAGATGGTCTTATAGAATACACCTGCCCATCCAGCCTCGAAAGCACGGCTAACCATATCGTAGTTGGTACAGACAGCCGACGAGGCCAGGAAGAATGGGTTCTCACAATGAATACCGCAGAATATGATATGAAGATCTGGATAGTTGCTGTTGTCCACATCGTCTTGGCTGATGTTATGCAGTATTTCCTTGATATTGATAGAACCGCCTGAGTGAATGCACACTTGTTCTGCTCGCTCTAAATCTTCGTCGCTGCAGTCTTTTACCCATTGCAGTGCGGGCTTACTGTTGTCGAAACGTATGGCACGAATAGCACGTGCAGGGTCGCCTGTCCTGCAGGCTTGAGTGCATGGGGCATCTTCGCACAACAGGCAGCGGCTTGCTTCTTCGTAGATATTCAATTTCATAGCAATCTTGTTATAATGATACTTTTATTTAGTTCACTATAGTGGAATCTCGGGATGCTGTACGGCAAGTGGTATGCCTTTTTGTGCAAGGTAAAACATATAGAGGATGACTGGTTCCTTGCCTCGGTTTTCGCCGTGATGAATGGTATTTACCATTTCAACTACAGCTTCACCTTCATGCACAACCTTCTTTTTGCCGTCTTGTCCGATGATGGTAAGTTCACCTTGCACCAGTATGCCGTAGTTCATTACGGGATGATGATGCCAGCCCAGTTTCTTACCTGCGGGGAACACGTATTTCACAGCCACCAGTTCGGGGCGCCCTTGCAGATAGTCGGGCAGCTCCACACCATCCCAGCTTTGAGAGGTGCGGAGAAGTTCTGTGCTCACAACATTCTGTGTTTCTTTGTTTTCTTGTACTTTTGCCTCCTTACACGATGTTATGCCGTAAATTAAGGCTATCATACAGCAGATAAGTATGTTTTTATGTGTCATAGCTATTTCTTATTTTATGTAATTTACTATTAGAAGTCAAGACGATAGAAGATATTTGGCAATGAGACGCCGCCTTTGTCTGTGCGCACATCGAGAGTGCCCAAATCGAAACGCTGGAACATTGGAGTCTTGGTTCCCAGAATGTTAAGACCTTCGAAAGCAATAGTGTGACTTACTTTCCGTTTGTTGATTTTATAGCTAACGGTAAGGTCAATGATGCTTGTGGGATCGAAATGCTTTGAAAAAGCCTCATTATCCTTGTATATAGGATTGTCGTCGATGATACCTGCAGCTACATTTGCACGCATTTGCTCTACGTCGATAGGTGTATAGCGTAAACCGCCTTGGATAGAGTATTTTGCGCTGACATTGAGTACGTTCTTACCCAACATCCATTCTTTACCACCCAGTATTTTGAACATAAAGCCACGATCGTAGAGTTGGTTGCGCCATACCTTGTCTTCGCCCCTATATTGTGACTTATAGAGAGAAAAGTTTGTCTGTCCGAAGAATCCATGACTCATATAGTGTTCAAGGGTGATGTCGCCGCCATAGTTGCGAGTATTTCCTTTGTTTTCAAGCGGTTCGTCGGTGTAGAAGAAGTAGCGGTTCGTTACACAATATGTGCTGCCGTTAATACCTACTGGAGTATTGAATCCATATTCATAGTAGGCATTCATGCGCAATGTAAGATTGCTGTTGAATTTATGAATGTAGGTGGCATGCAGATGATGTGCCTTGCTCAATCCCAGATCTTTGTTTACCAGATTTCCTTGTGCATCGCGATAGAAGTAGGCATCAAGTTTTTCCACCATAGAATGCAGGCCATAGCCCAGTGATAAACTGTTTTTATCGTTAGCATCCCACTTTATGCTGATGCGAGGCTCTATTGACAGATCTTTTGAGAGCAGGAAGTAATTCCCAGAAATACCAGCCGAAAGGCTTAGATGATTGTTTATTGTGAAAAGGTTCTGCCAGAACACGTTTGCCAAGCCTGTGTTGTCCTTCATATTGGTGTATTCTTGCATGGTGTTGACTGGTGCATAGACCTTATCAGCAGAGCGATATGTGAGATTGAAGAAACGATGAGAGTATCCGCCACCAAATTGAGTAAGCCACTTGTCTGTAAGCTGTTTCGACAGTTCTGTGTTAAACTGCAATCGGTCTTCGTTCATCTTTTGGTTGCTGAAGAGATATTTCTTCTCGGGTTCTTCATACGCCAGTGGCTGTTTGAGGACGTCATTATCAGAACGCATAAGTCCGTAGTAATATGTGTCACTCTTTAGGTGCTGCATGTTATAGGCTGCCGTGGTACGCCAACTCCACTTATTGCCTAAGTGAATTTTGTGAGAAATTCCAGCCAACAGTTGTGATACTTTAGCTTCGACGTCAGAAACGTCGTATGCAGAATGTATGTCTTCAAGTTTCATTCGACCATCCCATGTGTTGTCGTGGAAGCCCAGACCGAAAATAGAGAATGTGCCTGCACGTTTGGTTGGGAAATTGAGCTTGATAGAGAAATCTTGGAATTTTACATGTGCTCCGTCTGTGTCTATCAAGTTCAGTTGATCCATTAGCGAAGTGAAACCATAACGATAGTTCACGATGTAGCTACTGTTGTTCTGTCGTGAGATAGGCCCCTCAAGTGTCAACTCCTCAGATATGGTACCTATCTGAAGTATGTTTTCGTGCTTTGAGTTGTTACCCGATCGCATCTTTACGTCGAACACACCGCTCAGAGCATTGTTGTAGTTGGCATTGAAGGTTGAAGTAAAGAAGTCGCTGTTGCCAATGACGTTAGAATTCAGAGCGCTCACCAGTCCATAGCCTGCATTCCAGGTATCGTTAAAGTGGTTTGGGGTAAAAACTTCAATACCTTCTATGCGATACTGCATACGTTCGGGGGCATTGCCATGTATGGAAAGGCCACTTCCGTCAGCTTCGCCTGATACACCAGCAAACGACATTACCAAACGGGCAGGGTCGTTATAACCACCTGCAAATCTACTGGCTTCCTCCATAGAAAGCATCACACCACCTGTCAGTACAGTGGGGTTAACTGTTGCTTCCTTATTGATACGAGGTCGCACAATAACTTCTTTTATTTCATTAGTTCTTTCACGTAGAGTAATGTCAATAACAACTTCTTTTGCGCCAGAAATCATTATTTCTTTCATTAGACTCGGTTCGTAGCCAATGTAGTTTGTTTCAACAGTATAGCGGCCGCCTTGCTTGATATTTATTATATAGTTGCCGTCAATATCTGATACTACAGCAACATTTTCCAATTCAGCAATTCTAACAGTAGCACCTATTAATGGCTCACCAGTAATTGCATCTTTTACTGTTCCTCGTAATGTTTCTGCTTGTACCACGTTTAGGTTGCAGATGATGAGAAGAACGGTGATTATCCAATTTTTCTTCTGTTTCATATATTTATACCTTTAATGATTGTGTATAGAATGTGATGTATATATTAGGAAAAGTGTTGTTTAAGGCTACGAAGAAGTAATTTATTCGCAAAGATAGTTTTTTTTAGAATTAATGATGTTATTATTTTTTACTTTTATTAAATAATCTTGTATATATACTTTGTCTTTCCCTTATTACAGCTATACTACAACCATACTATTACAAGGCTATTGGTTCGATTGTTGTCCGTTTGTTGTTCGCTAAATGAACGGACAACAAACGGACAACAATAGGAGGAAGATTATAGGAATTGTATTGTAGAGGTATAGTAAGAGTAGTGCTTTATTTATTCCATTTCTGTTATTTCTCGTAGGTAACAGGTAGGTTACTTGCATCTACCTGTCTGTAGACTGGTTGTTCTTTGCCATGAAAAATGCATTTTAGAATGAAACAAGGAATTGAAATTTAATATTTATGCAGAATTTGGGGCCAAATAGACAGTTTTAAGCAACAGACTACAATCTGGAGGGTTAAAATGACCGAATGAATTTGCTCCAAATCACCGAACAATACTTTGCTAAATAACCAAGCAGAAGAAAGCCAAATGACCAATTGAGCATAAAATTAGGCATCAAGCAAACGGAGTATTTCAATAAAACTTTTGCTGTCTGCCATACATGCTTATCTATCATAATGAGAAAGAGTTTAAGACTTCCAATAGTTCGAAGTGGCAACGGGGAAGAAGAATAGTGTCGTATCTAACGGACATATTTGACACAATAAAATAGGCAAACCCTAACCAAGAATTCAAAGAAAAAAAAGTTCGCATAACAAGACCAAAAGATGCAATTGCCGTCAAAAAAAAGAGAGACCAGCTTGATAATACACTTCATGGTTTAGTTTATTCCCATATTATATATCCATAATCCAAACTAAACTTACTATTCCGATGAGAATTTAGCACAATAATTTGAGGAGAAAATATGGAGAGCAGCAGACAAACTGTGTGGCAACCTTGATGCCTCGGAGTATAAAGGTGTCGTGCTGGGTCTTATCTTCCTGAAGTATATCAGCGACAGAATTCTCTTTCCAAACTGCGCCATGACGCTGGGCAGCTTCACAATCGACTCCTTGCCAAAAATAAAGCGAGTCGGAGTCATATAATCAAAGTTCTGCATATTTGCATTATTTTCATCACCTATAACTATAATATCACATCAAGCAACATCATAAGAGCAAAGCCTACAGCAAAAAGAATGGTACTCAGATTAGTATGCTCACCACTACTGGCTTCGGGTATCAATTCCTCCACAACCACATAGAGCATTGCTCCTGCAGCAAAAGCCAGCATGTAAGAGAGCATAGGAACAAACAGGGTTGCCAGCAGGATGACAAGAATCGCTCCTAAAGGCTGAGCAATACCACTTAAACATCCCAACAAAAAAGATTTTGTACGTGTCTTGCCCGATGTACGCATTGGAATAGAGACGATAGCACCCTCAGGTACATTCTGAATGGCAATGCCAAGTGACACAACGAGTGCACTGGCAACACTAATGTCAACGCCCTCCTGCCCTGCTCCAGCCAGAACAACACCGATAGCCATGCCTTCTGGAAAATGATGAATTGTAACTGCAAGCATCAACATTGTAGTACGAGAAAAACTTGAACGCAGGCCTTCTGGCTGTGTTGTGCCAATATGCAGATGAGGGGTTAGCATATCAATAAGTAAAAGAAAGCCAATGCCTAACAGAAATCCTACAACAGCAGGCATTACGGCCCATTTAGAATCGCCCTGCATCTCAACAGCTGGTAACAACAACGACCAAAATGATGCTGCCACCATAACACCAGCCGCAAAACCAAGCAGTGACTTTTGTAGCAAGCCCGACATCTCTTTTCCTGTCAGAAACACCACTGCCGAACCAAGAACAATGCCCAACATCGGCACTAAGAGTCCAATAACTATCGTTTCCATTGCATGTTATTTCTTCATATTTCTGTCGCAAAGATATGAAATATATCAATACATTGCAATACCAAGAAATAGTGTATTATTAATTAATAACAAATATCGCACACGATTTATCGTTAAAGTTGCTTAAAGATTAAATTAAATCGCTTGCGACATAAAATACTATTTCTATATTTGCAGCAGAAATATCGCAAGCGACATATCTACAGTTTCAAATAAAGAACAGCAATAATGCAGAAAACAATTCAAAATTATTAGGTATGACAAGAATTTATGATTTCAAAGCTTTAACGAGCAAAGGTAAAGAATTAGATTTTAAGCAGTTTGAAGGCAAAGTACTTTTAATAGTAAACACAGCCAGCAAGTGTGGTTTCACCCCTCTATCAAGCGCTACGCTCCTACTACAGCTCCAAAGGACTTTGAGAAGGACGTTGAAGCTATGCTTTTCTAAACTCAATTATAGAAATTAAGATTTATGCACGCAGAATTACAACTCGACAATCAGATTTGTTTCCGTTTATATACAGCAAGTCGACTAATAACACAGGCATACACACCGATGCTGACTGAACTGGGCATCACCTATCCACAGTATCTGGTGCTGATGGTGCTTTGGGAAAAAGACAATCAGCCTGTAAACGACATTGCCCATCGTCTGCAGTTAGAGACTAACACCGTCACGCCCCTACTCCAACGCATGCAGAAACAAGGAATTATTAGCCGAAGAAAGGGAGAGCACGACAAGCGCCAGCAATTTGTCAGTCTCACAGAGAAGGGTCTCGAGATGGAAGAACAAGCATACCAGCTTATTCCTGCAGGTATAGGCAAACAACTCTCTGCCTGTCCGCTTCAAATAGATGATTATCAGCAACTCGCAGAAAAATTAGACACAATTATTGAAACATTAAAGAAATAATTGAAATCTTTGAATTAAGAAGCAAAACATAGAAAATAACATAAACATTATGAAGTATTTAAAATTCTGTTTCCGTTTACTGCTGGGTCTCTTTATGACCTATGCAGGTTATAGCCATCTTACTCATGCACGTCAGGAGTTTGTGGCTCAAGTACCAGTGTGGCTGCAGTTCAGTACAGACTTCACCGACTTTATTGTTCTTGCATCAGGTGTGGTGGAAATTTGCCTCGGACTTAGCATGTTATTCCTCTATAAAAAGAAAGCACTTGTTGGAGCATTGCTCGCACTTTTCTATGTGCTCATATTCCCAGGCAACATAAATCAATACGTAAACCACATTGATGCCTTTGGACTTGATACCGATCAGGCACGTCTTATACGACTGTTCTTTCAGCCTGTTCTCGTTTTCCTTGCCCTATGGTCAACAGGTGGTTGGAACTATTGCAAGAAACTATATTATAAATATAAAAAATAAATAACAATATGACAATACAAGAAGCTATTGAAGCCCGCCACAGCGTAAGGGCATATAAAAGTCAACCATTAACCGACAAAGTGGTTAAAGTGCTGAACGATAAAATTGCAGAAATCAATAAAGAAGGTAGCCTGCACATACAGCTAATCCAGAACGAGCCAAAGGCATTCTTGGAAAGGCTGGCTAAATATGGAAAGTTTCGTAACGTCACAAACTATTTGATAATAGCAGGTGAAAAATCCGACGGACCTGAATGAACGTGCTGGCTACTACGGAGAACAACTGGTTCTTTTAGCCCAGACATTGGGACTTAACACCTGCTGGGTAGGACTCAGCTACTCAAAAGTGCCAGGAACATAATTCATCAGGATTCATGCCTGTACCACACGCACATTCCAATACATTATCGTCAGAAGAAATTTTATCTGCAATCTTCCTACACATTTTTCGATTAACCTTACCATTATATAGGTTTTCGAAAAGTTCATAATAATTCGATACTAGATCCCAAAACATAAATACCCTTTTTATTTGATGCAAAATAAAGATTTTCTTGCTACAACTTGGTTGCAAAAAGTCATATCCCATATATAATGGCATTCATTTCTATAAAAACAAAACTTATAGAAACAAATTATAGCCTCTTCAGATCCCGAACGATTTCCGAAGACATCCCGAAGAAAAAATTTTATAATCTTTAAACTTTAATATGACAACTGTTAAAAGAAATCGTGCACAGTTTTGTGCTCCTTCTAGAACATATGGGAAACTTTTAGACTCTCAAAAATATGGAGAATCAACTTCTAAAAGCTGAATTTCTGAATGAAGTTAACTTCATCGGCTTACGAAGTTAACTGAATAAGCTCACGAGAATAGATATGGCGAGCTACGTAGTTAACTGAGCAAGCCGCTATTTTCTGTATATTTTGATGACAGGACTAAATATCAAGATTATAACCATCTAATAATCAGCCAGTTGCGATTCCGTTATAATTTCAATATTCATAACCAGCCCGTCATAATTTCTAAATTCGCGAATTATGAGCACCTTTTTAAGAGTGAAAATTTAGGAATGAAAGGTTCGTTAAACTTTCGTGAATTCAACTAGCAAGTGCAAATTTACGATATTTTTTCGTAAAAGCATTCTGCAGGTGTCAAGAAGTTCTATTTTCTTTTGCTCTCATGTTAATCTTGTGCATTACTTTTGTCATGTATTGATGTGAATAATTAGCCATAATAGTCCCTTTCGATATGTATTGCCTAATGAGTCCGTTCATGTTTTCTATAGTAGTTCAGCGTGCCGTTGGCTATAGATTGGATATAAACCTATTTCGGCTGGCGCATCCCTGTCATGTGGGTCAGTACGAATTCATCGGCATGAACATAATTGAGCGTTATCGTATCCTTGGCAATCATCGCCAGATACATCTATTTATAGAGTGCTTCTATCTGTTGCTTATCATCCATCTTTTTATCGGATAAAGTTCGTTGCAATACGTGTGGGGGCTGTCTCTGGCAGTCCGACAGCCTCGCGCTCACGGGCAATGGCGCGGATAAGGAAAGCCATGTTGCGACCCAGAACGCGCATAGTCTGTAGTCCTTCTTCATCTTTCATTACTTCTTCAGGGTTATTACCATGCACGGCATTCCAGTAGCGACTTGCGACCACAGGCATCTCGCCGTGTAGGAAATACTTATTCAACTGGTCGAGCGTCGCTGTCGTACCCATCCTGCGGGCAGAAACCACAGCCGCTCCTACCTTGAACCGCTTCTCAAACGAGGCAGAAAAGAACAATCGGTTGAGGAATGAGATAAGCGTTCCGTTAGGCCCTGCATAATAGACGGGTGATCCGATGACCAGTCCGTCGGCTTCCTCCAATTTCTTGGCCACCTCATTGACCATATCATTATTGAAAACACAACGTCCTTACTCCCGGCACTTATAACATCCGATGCATCCGCGGATATCCTTATGTCCTACGTGGACGACCTCCGTCTCAATCCCGTTCCGCTCCAGCTCCACTGCCACGATGTCGAGTGCCGTGCGGGTACAACCATGTGCATGTGGGCTTCCGTTAATCAGTAATACTTTCATCTGCTAATATACTTTTTGTTTTCTCAATTATCTGGGTTTATTTTGTTATCTTTGAGCCTCCAAACACCTCTGACATTGGAGTATGATGGAGGGCGTTGTCTATCTCAGTAAACTCCGCATCGGTGAGTTGAACCTCAGAGGCATCGTGCGAAGCATCCATGCCAGTGAAATCTGGGCCGGGGATGCATCTTTTTCTTCTGCGAAACGACGGATGAGAGCCAACAACTGGGCATTGGCATCATAGTTGCGGAACTGCGGCATGACGGTGCGATAGTCGGTAGCAGCATCGAACTGCGTGTAAAGACCATCGCACTCAGGATAGAGCCACTTGGAAGGGGTGAAGCCCATGAAGCGCAACTGCATGGCATGGGTATGTCCGCTGAGCGTCAAAGGAATTAGTATGTTGCCTTAAAATATTGCAAATCGCAGGTGAAACATCTATTGTTTCTTTGCTGCTTCTACCTCTCGGATGCAGTTGAGGGCATTCAACGTGCGTGGATAGCCGATGAAGGGGAGGTTCGAGGAGATGACAGCGATAAGGAAGTTCTTGTCGTTGCCAACATGGTAATTACCGTTGATATGTCCCTTTAGCTGTGGCTCGCAACCACCCTGCGCAGCAAGGAAACAAAATGTGATCAGTTCGCGGAACTTCATATCCAAGCCTGTGCGGGTGTAGTAGTCACCGAAGCAGTTGTCGGCTAGCCAATGGTTGATGTGGCGGCTGTCTTCGGGACCAGACTTCCAGAAGTCGCGCATACCCTCTCCGAAACAATCGACCTGTGCCTGTGCGCCAGCCTCGCGACGATTCTCCTGGGTGGTCTGTGCCTGCGGAGGCAACGGCAGGGCAATGCCGCGCTGGTCGAAGATTTCGTTGGTGGCCTTCAGGAAAGGAAAGACGCGTCCGATGCCGAGATAGGCCGTAGCCTGATAAACGATTTCCTTCACCTCTACGGGTGTTACGCCCATATTAAGCGCAGCAGGTAGCAAAGCACGGAATTCATCAATACCCTGACAGCCGAGCAGTGTAGCCAAATAGCAGATGAAGCGGGTGTGGTCGTCAAGTTTGTCGGATGTCTGCTTGATTACCTCATCGAATGCGAAGTTGTCAAAACGCTCGATAAACTCAGGGTCGGTACGCTTAAAGTCCGACTTGTAGCCGGGAAACATCCGTGCATGGTATTCCTCTGCTGATGAGGTAATCTGTGGGGCATTGCTGCCTGGCAGTTTTTCATATTCTTTATCCACAACGGGCTCGAGCCATGTGGTGGATGATCCATCCTCAACTTTCGTCATATAGGTCAGATGCTGAAACCACGAATCCTTGGCAGCTCCATGCCAGTGCTTTGCCTCGGCAGGAATGGCGATAACCGTGCCAGGACGCATCTCCTGAGGCTCCTTGCCTTCCTCGACATACCAGCCACGACCTGCGACGCAGACGAGCACTTGCACCGACTTGTGGTGAATGTGCCAATTGTTACGGCAGCGAGGCTCAAAGGTTACGTTCACTGGGCCACCGTTCTGTGCATCGAGCGGAGCCAGATAACTGTTGCCGATGAAATACTGGGCGAATGCTGTGTTCAACTCACCTTTCGGCCATACGTTAAAATCAACTTCCTGTATCATATTTTCTTTCAATTTTATTGTTTCCTGTGCTTCAACCCCAATGTAGAGCATCAAAGCGAGAACTGTTAGAATTGCTTTCATCTGCTTACATATTTTATGCTGTCATGAATGAAAACATCCCCCAGACTAATCTACGTAGCAACCGTCAAGGGCATAATTCTTTATGCGATTGCACGTCTGTCCGCAGTTCCATCAGTATATCACAACGCTCATAGGAATTGTCAATCAGCGGTATTTCCTTGAATCCAAGTTTGCGATACAAGGCAATAGATGCTTTAAGATGAGTATTGCCTTCAAGGAATATACGCTTCACGCCGTGACTGCCGGCGTAGTCCAACAGAGCATTGCCAAGTTGGAGACCTATGCCCTTTCCCTGTACATTTGGCGAGACTGCCATCTTTGCCAGTTCATGAGAATCTTTCTCGGGATGTGGAATCAGTGCACAACAGCCGACAACCGTTTCCTCGTCATCGACAGCCAGAAAGATTTGTCCGCCACGACCGATGATGTATTCTTCGATATGAGCAAAGGTCTTCAAGTCTGACTCCTCCAACTTGAAATACGCCTCTATCCACTGTCGGTTTAGACGGATGAAATCCTGCTTATATTGTGGCTTGTATGTTATTATCTTTACCATATATGGAATAAATATGCGTGCTAAGTTACATGATTTCCAATCATTTAATGTGTTGCTTTCAAATATTGCAAATCACCATACCAATAGCTGGCTGTGCAACCGCCATCAATGAGCATGTCTGCACCACTGATAAAACGACCACGCGAGGACATCAGAAACTCTGCGAGATCGCCAACCTCGTCTGGTGTTCCTGCACGACGGGCGGGCATTCCTTCAATCATCTTCAGATAACCCTCCTTGCGAGGGCCATGAAGTTCATCATTGGCCAGCGGTGTGATAATGATACCTGGAGAGATGGAGTTAATGGTAGCTCCGCGACGACCCCAGCGGGTTGCCTCGTACATTACACGAAGCACGTTGCAACGCTTCGAATACTGGTAGGCCTTCAGCGTATCATCGATGGTCTTCAGGAACGGCAGTTCCAATAGTTCTTCTACTGGTGGCGTGGCCAATGCCTCGTTCTGTTCCTGCGGTAATGCGGGCAGACGGTGACCGCTCTGCGAATAATGGCCTGGCCAATGCTGCCAGCACCAACTAATACTGATATCTTTCTCATCTTAGAATCCTATTTTTTTAAGCCACTTTTCTACTCGTTCCTTACCATTGCGCACATCGTGTCCGTACATGGAGAACTCACCTGTAACGTTCGCATTAGGATAAGCCTTCTTCACGTCCTTCACACAACTGCCAAGACCAGAGCCCTCATGCGTAGTGAAGGGAATGATAGTCTTACCGTTCAAATCATACTTCGAGAAAAAGGTAAACATCACCTGCGGATAGGTCCCCCACCACACAGGGCCACCGATAAAGATGGTATCATACTGGCCGATATTTTCCACAGTTCCCTCGAATGGAGGCAGTTCACCATTCTTCTGCTCTTCCTTGGCTAACTCCGTGAGCGGTGCGTAGGCCATACCATCGTACTTGTGGGTGACAATTTCAAACTGGTCAGCACCAATAATCTCGCTGATGTAGTCAGCCACAATCTTCGTGTTACCCACCTTGATATTGCCCACGCTGTAGTTGTCACCGGCATGCGAGAAGAATACGATGAGTGTCTTGCCATCCTTTTTCACAGTTTCGGTCTGAGTCTCTTCCGAAGCAGGTTCATTGACGCTTGCTTCATTCTTTTTTGTTCCGCTGCATGCTGTTGACACCAGCATACATAGGGCTGATGCCAAGATATATTTCATTACTTTCATTTTATCCGTATGTTTCAATCAAATACTTCACAAACTGGGGATCGCTAAAGTTGATGGTACCCGTGTCATGCTGGTTCATGGTGGCAATCTGTGCCATCTCTTCATCTGTCAATGAAAAATTAAAGATATCGAAATTCTGAGCCATGCGCTCCTTGTGTGTACTCTTGGGAATAGCCACGATACCACGCTGGGTGAGCCAACGAAGGGCAACCTGTGCTGCACTCTTGCCATACTTAGCTCCGATGCCAGCCAGTTGTTCACTCTTCACGATACTATCGACACCCTGTCCACCAAGCGGCCCCCATGCCATCATCTTCGTGCCAAACGCAGCATGTATAGGCTCGATGCCTGTCTGCTGTATGAGCGTATTACACTGTAGTTGGTTCACCATCGGCTTCACCTCCACATAGTGTGCGAAGTCGAAGAAACGGCCTGCCTGGAAGTTGCTCACACCAATGGCGCGAACCTTCCCGTCGCGATAGGCCTTCTCCATAGCCCGCCACGTGCCAAACACATCGCCGTAGGCTTGATGGATAAGCAGCAGGTCAATATATTCTGTCTGCAACTTGCGCAGGCTCTCATCGATGCTCTTAGCCGCTTTTTCCTCGCCTGCATTCGAAATCCAGACTTTTGTTACTAGGAACAAATCCTCACGCTTCTGTCCACTCTTGCGCCAGGCATTACCCACCCCTTCTTCATTAAAGTAGGCCTGTGCCGTATCAATAAGACGGTAACCAACGCTAAGCGCATCCGTCACACAGCGTTCACACTCTTCAGGCGACACCTGAAAAACGCCATAGCCCAACAGGGGTATCTCCACACCGTTTGATAATCTGAATGTCTCCATATCGTTCAGTTGTTTGTTTACAGACTTGCCATCAGAATCTCCTTGATGTCCTGCTCGGTCAAGGAAACATAAGCATTCTCAAGACCTTCGTTCACAGCAATGTGGTGGGCCATCTCGTCAATACGGCTGTCATCGATGCCGACCTCACGCAGGTGCATTGGGATATTGATGCTCTCAAAGAACTTATAAGTAGCGTCGATGGCCTTCTCGGCAATCTCCTGCTTAGGCAGTGAGGCATCGATACCAAACACGTTGATGCCGTACTTCACGAAGCGTGGCAGTGTGCGCTCATTGAGAATATGACGCATCCAACGAGGCGTGATAATGGCAAGACCTTCGCCGTGGGTAATGTCGTAATAGGCACTTAGGGCATGTTCAATGCCGTGACATGGCCAACCTGACTGGCTATTGCCAAGGGCCAAAATACCGTTGCAGCCATAGGTACAACAGAGCATCATCTCAGCACGAGCGGTATAGTCCTCTGGATTCTCCAAACATTTGCGACCGTTCTCCATCAGACTGCGCAGCATCGATTCGCAGAAACCGTCATTGAGCAGCGTAGAGTCGGCCACGAAGTACTGTTCGATTGTGTGGTTCATTGCATCGGCAATACCTGCAGCTGTCTGCTTCTTCGATACGGTGAATGTATAGACGGGGTCGAGAATAGAAACGGCAGGAAACAGATGTGGGTCGAGATAACCGATTTTGTCGTTGGTCTCTGTGCGTGAGATAACGCCTCCACAATCGTATTCTGACCCCGTAGCGGCTAGAGTGATGATATCGACAATAGGCAGGGCTGCCTGCGCCTTTACCTTATAAGAAATCAAATTCCATGGGTCGCCGTCGTATTTGGCACCAGCAGCGATGGCTTTCGAGCAGTCGAGTACGCTGCCACCACCCACAGCAAGGATAACGTCGATATTGTGTTCCTTGCAGAGGCGCACGCCATCAAGCACGCTTGGGTCATATTTAGGATTGGGTTGAATGCCAGAGAGTTCCACGATGTCATAGCCTTCCAGCAGTTCCTTCACGCGGTCATAAAGACCTATTTTTTTAATGCTTCCACCACCATAAGTGAGGAGAATTTTCTTACCAAACTGCGCCATGACGCTGGGCAGCTTCACAATAGACTCCTTACCAAAGATAAGTCGCGTCGGGGTCATGTAATCAAAGTTCTGCATAGTCGTATTGTTTATCTTATTAGTAATCTGTTTTATTTTGCTAATTCAGCTATTTCTCTTGCCTCGCGGTCTGCGTTAGCAGCCTCTGCCCCATGAATGGGTGTGCCATCGATGACGTAAGCCGTGGGACAAAGTTTCTTGATGAAGCGGACACTACTGCCCATACCACTGCCCTCATTGGTGCAGTATGGAATAATGGTCTTGCCAGTGAAGTCATACGACTCCAAGAACGTGTAACATACCATCGGCATCGTACCCCACCAGTTGGGATAGCCGAGGATGATGGTGTCGTATTCATCGATGCTCTCCAGAGGATTCTTTACTTCTGGGCGAGCCTGTTCACGTAACTCCTGCTTGGCTTCCTCGATGCAGGTCATATAGTCCTTTGAATATTCGTAAGTCGTGTCAATTTGGAATACATCGGCATCAGGCAGCAGATCCTTTATCTTTCCTGCCACAACCTCAGTGTTTCCCTGTTTCAAATTCTTTATGCTTCCGTTCACGTAGTTCTCTCCACGACGAGAGAAATATGCTATCAATACTTTTGCCATATTCTTTTTATCCTAAAGTCTGATTGGTTGACCACTCAAAATACTGCTCGCGCTCTGCAATCCACCAGCGACCGTCTATCTTCACATACTTATCGTAGTAGCGAACTGCATGAGTTGTCAGTACGTCTTTACCCTCCTGCTCTGTTACCAACGTAGCAAGTGCGTAGCAGGTTCCAGTAGCGTGGGTCTCGTCCACAAAGTCAACGTTCTGCTGGCCATTCATGTGGAACGATACTTTGGCTGCGCCGAATGCCTTGTACTGGCGAATCATATCCTGTACATCGGTTGCCGACATGCCCAGCTTACCGCCGAAATAAACATTCAGCTTGATGTCGGGACGGAAAATATCAACGTAGCAGTCCTGATTATTCTTGTCACTCTCTGTTGCGTAGAAGTCTACTAATGCCTTCAACTCCATGCGATCTTGCATTCTGAAATCCATTGTTCTAATCGTTTTAAAGTTTGAACTTCGTTCGAACCTGCTTTCGCTCGGAAAAGTTCGAATAGTATTCGGCTCTTTGCTCGCTTAATCGCAGCTTTCACGGTGCAAAGATACGATGATTCTTTCATACAATTGTTTCACAAAAAGCGTCACGATTTTCACTTTTTGCATAATTCGTTTGTTTATATTAAAAATAATGTGTAATTTCGCAACCATGGAGGTAGATTTTCAATATTCCAATGACTTCTACGCGATGAACGAGAAGGAATTGAGCCATACCTGCATACACCTGTTGTGCACGGCTGGCGAGGGCAGTTTTGTGTTCAATGAGCATTGCTATCACATCAAGAAGAACGACTTGGTAGTGATACCCTACCCCGACAACGTAAGTAACCTTGCGGCACACAGCGACCTGCAGGTGGAATGGTTTGCGGCTGACTATAAGTTTCTACAGAACCTGCTGCCATCGAACAACTACAGCATCGGAGGTAGCATCTCGTTGAACCAAAACCCAGTCATCAAACTTACCGATGAGCATGTCTGCCATCTACTATGCGACTTCCATAGGATTCGTGAGCGTATGGGCGACCGCCATCTGCAGTTCTACCGCGAACTGATGGGCAGTCTCTGTCTAACTATGATGTACGACATATTTGAGGCCCATGCTCAACGCGACACCACAGACACCCAAACCGACCGCACGGCCTATATCGTGAAACAGCTCATGGCTCTGCTTGCTACTGGCATCAGTCGCACAGAACGAGACGTTAGCTATTATGCAGAGCGCTTGAATGTGTCACCCAAATACCTATCTGCCACCATCAAACGGGTGACTGGTCACACCGTTACCTCCTACATCGACCGCCACACCGTGCCCATACTGAAAGACTATCTCGACGACGAACGCCTGTCGCTCACCCAGATAGCCGAGCGTATGAATTTCGCCTCGCTCTCGTACTTCAGTCGCTACTGTACCAAGCACCTTGGCCTATCACCCAGCGAGTACCGCAAAAGCCTACAGCCGAAATAGACTATTTGAGTCTTTTGCTTCATCGGGAATTTTTGTGCGCTATTTATCATTAAATTTATTTAAAGATTTAGAGAAATTGCTTGCGATATGAAATACTATTTTTATTCTTGAAACAAGAAATATCACACAATATATCAAGTATCCCTTGTAAAAGGTGGCAATCATATATCGGATAAGATTAGAATCGCGCAAATGCCTTTCTACTCTGCCAAATATATACGGGAACCATCAACAGAACGGTAAAGATCCACGAGATAGGATATATCATCATCAGATGTTGGAAACCTGTCCATACAGGAACGATGGTGAATATCCATACCAGACGGAACACGCACGTACCAAATATCGTGATCAAGGCTGGCTCCATGGAATGACCCAAGCCTCGCATGGCAGATGCCGGTATCTCGTAACCTGCTGCCATCCATTGAAACCACAAAACCGTAGACATACGAAGCATGGCATATCGCGCCACCTCGCGGTCTTCGGAGAAGATGGAAACGAAACTATCGGAGCCTAATATGAAGAGTAGATTTCCTGCTAGACAGGCTAACGCTCCACCTCCCAAACAGATCCAAAAGATACGTTTGCAACGGTCTATGCGACCGGCTCCATAGTTTTGTCCCACGAAGGTTACGGCCGCACTATTAAAACCTACCATCAAGAAATAGCAATAGTAGTCGAACATCTGACTGATGCTTGCCCCGGCGATAGCCGAAGAACCATAGGTATTGATGCTCGTCTGTACAAACACATTACTAAGTGAGAATACCATGGTTTGCAAACCTGCCGGTATACCTATCTGAAGAATGCGCTTTACCTCTTGTCGGTCTAAACTCAGATATCGCCATCGAAGTCGGAAAGGCATCTTTTCGTGCTTCAACAAATATATGATTACGACGGCACTAAATAGGTTGGCTATACCTGTGGCAATAGCAACTCCGGCCACACTCATCCGAAATACGATAACAAACAATAGGTTGAGCATGGCGTTGATAACTCCCGCTATGACAAGGATATATAGCGGTCGCTTGGTATCGCCTTTACTTCTCAATATCGAAGCTCCAAAGTTGTAGACCATAAAGCAAGGAACTCCTAGGAAATAGATTCTCAGATAGAGTACGGCATCATCCAAGATATTCTGCGGAGTCCCCATCCACTCCAAAACAGGACGCGCTATGGCCAATCCCACCATGAGCATGATGCATCCACACACCAAAGCGATTACCATCGTGCTGCCCACAGCTTTTCGGATGCGCTTACCATCACGTTGGCCTATCAGATTGGCGATGACCACATTAGCTCCTATCGAAATTCCTAGAAAAAGATTAAGCATCAGGTTGATGAGAAACGTGTTGGCCCCTACCGCAGCAAGGGCTTCGCTCGATGCAAAGCGACCTACGACAGCAACATCCACGGAATTGAACAACTGTTGCAAGATGCTACTTACCGCAAAAGGGAGCGCAAAACTCATGATCTTGCCCAACAGAGGACCGTGAAGCATATCTATCCGATTCTTATCCATAACCTTTTTCCTTACAATCTTATCGACTGCAAAGGTACGGATTTCTCGTCAATTCTATTCCGTTTCGTTGCCCAAATTTGTTTATTTTCCGCGCTTCATAAATTTCTTGATGCCATTGAGCAAGTTTTCTGTTGGGGCTATGATATTATATTTCTGCCAGAAATCTGCATCACCAAAATATTCGGGATGGTCATAAAGAGATTCTTGTTTACGAAAACTGTCTTTTCCCTTAATCGGCTTTATACCATCAACTTTCACGTCTGTTACTACCATTTCTGAGGTTACCCGATAGCCTGCCGAGAACAATCGTCGTTTCCAATCGCATTTAAAGGCAATATCCGAACGGATATAGCCCAAAAAGAGTTTTCCATAACTGTCCGGGCGATAGTTCAACTGAATATTCAAATACTGGGGTTTAAACCTCACACCTACAGGCTTTCGTTGCAACATAAAGCGCTCTGCCTTATTACGATCCTTCATATCCAATTGCAAGTTGACTTGTCGGATAGCCATCGACTCCGTATCGATATAGAAATCTCCCCAAAGTAGAGCCTCATCGGTCACGCGATAAGGTTTTATCGTCACGATAACCTCACTTCTGCCATCTGTTGTCATAGGAGCAGGCCTCATCGAAAACTTATATTGCGAAAGAACGACATCATTCAACAAATAATCTCGGTTCTTCACGATATCGAGGATCAATGGAGTCGTAGGACCACCTGCTATCTTAGCTCCCAAGGTATCATTAGCCTGCGTGGAAATCAATCGACGCGCCTTGCCAATAGCCACTTTATCAAAGTCAATACCGCAGTCTGTCGCCATCTTATACATCTGCATCACAGCCTCAGCAACATAGATAAACCGCCTACCCTTGCACGTCGTCTCGCGATAAAAGCAATCATACAATTGTGGTTGCATCACATAATTCTTCGGAATATTCTGAATGGCAATCTTCAAGACATCCTCAGCATCAGCCACCAACACATCTTGTAGCATCACAGCCTTAGAGTGTAGGTGGATGCTGAGTTCTGTCTTTTCTTCAATCTTAAGTACCTCCGAAAGATAACCTAGATGTGATACAGTAACGGTACGTGTCTTCTCCGGCACGTTCAAGATAAAATCCCCGTTCTCATTGGAAACCGTAGCTGTATGCCCATCATCTGCGATAACCGAGGCAGCCTTGATATCGTGCCCTTTCTCATCGCTTATATGCCCTCTGATAGTCTTCACATTCTGTGCTCCTATCATCAAACTACAGATGCAGAATATCATCAGCGCTATCCACTTTCTCATAAGCTTATGTTTTTGAGTATCACCGAATTATGTTCTTTTCTGCATCAAATATAAATATTATTTCTTATATCTCCACGTTTTTCTACTTATTTTTATGTTTTTCGTTTATCGGGCGGGCCATACTTCATCTGCAATCTCGCGAACCAGACGAAGTTTATTCCATTGTTCCTCTTGGGTGAGTTTGTTACCTATGGCACAAGAAGCAAAACCACATTGAGGAGAAAGTGAAAGTCGATTGAGCGGAATATATTGAGCAGCCTCATGGATGCGATGGATGATATAGGATTTATCCTCCAATTCCGGACGCTTGGTGGTGATAAGTCCGAGGACGACATGTTTATCGTCACTTACCTTACTCAAGGGTTCAAAACCTCCTGAACGTTCATCATCATACTCTAGATAGAGGACGTCTACTTTCTCTCGCGCAAACACCCAGTCGGCTACTGAATCGTATGCTCCACTATTAAACCAGGTAGAATGGTAATTGCCACGGCAGATATGGGATGCTACAACTAAGCCTTCGGGACGACCCTCTAAAGATAAATTGTTGACAGTAAGTAAAAGGTCCTTGACTTCATCGAGATTAGTACTTAGACTGGCGTATCGTTGGGCTGCTGCCTCGCCAACAATAGCACCCCAAGTACAATCATCGAATTGCAGATAACGACCTCCTATCTCATAGAATTGGCGAATGAAATCACGATATACGAAAGCGATGTCGTGTATCAAATCTTCGAAATCAGGATAAATCGCACGTGTGGAGGAATAATTCTGAGGAATGATGAGTTGTTGGAAAAATTGTGCCGGAGCAGGAATCGTAAGTTTGGCGATACTCTGAGCATCCTCATATTGTTGGGTACGTCTGAAGGCCTCTATGAAAGGATGAGGCTGGGCGGTAAGTTTACCGGTAAGATAGACCCGTTCGAGTTGGGCTTTCTCCCCGTTAAAAATAACGTCTCCTCCACGCTCATGGGCAACACCTCCAAATCCCCAGAAGAAATCTAGATGCCAATAGGTTCTATTGAACTCACCATCCGTAATAATATGATAACCTAATTGTTTCTGTTTCTCTATCACCTCCGCTACATATCTGTCACAATTACTTATACTAAGATCAGATGGACGAAGAAAACTTCCCACGAAATCGGCTCTCTGAGGAACCTCTACACCTTTGATAAATTTTGTCATTTGATATTCGTTTTTATAATGATTTTCGATGTGCAAAGATAATAGAACAATATCATTTATCAAATATTATTTGGCAACTTCAGAAAAATATACTATTTTTGTGCTATTATCACATCGAATAACAGAATATTATTCTATCAAAAAGCATGAAATACGAAGATTTAGACGATACAGATCGCAAGATATTGCGCATTCTCCAAAAGGATTCCACGCTCACGATCAAAGAACTTGCAGCTCGGATAAACCTCTCAACATCGCCAACTTTCGACCGACAGAAGCGACTGGAGCGTGAGGGATTTATCAAGGGATACCATGCAATTCTGGACTCTAAAAAGACGGGGAATGGGATTACCGTACTCTGCAATATGCGCCTGAGACATCATTCCCAACAATTGATGGATGATTTCATGGAAACAATACAAGGTATTGAGGAGATAACGGAATGTTATAACACGAGTGGAGAGTATGACTTCACCCTAAAGATTCAAACGCGCGATATGGATTCTTACCAAGAGTTCATGCGTACCAAACTGGGAAACATAGAGAGCGTAGGTTATTTCCATAGTGTCTTTGTAATGAAAGAAGTTAAAAATACGTATGGTGTGCCTTTGAAATGACATACATATATCATATTCATCATCATAAATAGGTACGTTATGGAGCGTGCCTATTTTTATCTATCCCCTAAAGTAGGTAGAAATATCTTTACCCATTTTTAAGTATTGCAGATTTCTACGATTGCCTGTATCTTTGCAGCCAAGAAATTGTTCATGGGTTGTATCCTACTTATAAGGATGACCCGAAAAATAAACCCTAAAATTAATAAAACGATGGAGAAAACAATAGTAATCTACGGCTCCTCTACAGGAACATGTCAGACAATCGCAGAAACTATCGCCAAGAAATTGGGCGTGAACGCAATTGATGTCCAGAACCTTAAAGCCGATGATATTAACGGTAATAATAACTTGATTCTAGGGACTTCTACCTGGGGAGCCGGAGAATTACAAGATGACTGGTATGATGGTATCAAGACTCTGAAAGCCACAGGATTATCCGGCAAGACCGTTGCCTTATTCGGTTGTGGCGACAGCGAAAGTTATTGCGATACCTTCTGTGGAGGCATGAAGGAACTCTATGATGCCGTTGTAGAAGCCGGAGCGAATGTACTTCCTGGAGTATCAGCAGACGATTACAACTATGATGACAGCGAAGCTGTTGTTGATGGTAAGTTTGTAGGTCTTGCCCTTGATGACGTCAACGAAGATGACAAGACAGAAGGTCGCATCGACGCATGGCTCGACAGCATCAAGAAATCTCTTTAGTTTTTCCTATTATCCCGTACATATAAACAATTATGCCAATAGAGTTAAAAGTTCTCGCCAACCACATATACGAGTATAGAAAAGGTGTACGCAACATGATACTCTACACCTTCAACAAGAAATACGAGGAGGAGGCCCTTGAGCGCCTACAGCATCAAGGTATAGAATATATACTCCAACCCGTGGGTAACGACCGTCTGAACCTTTATTTCGGCAAACGAGAATGTCTGGATGCGATCAGACTTATTGTGACAAAACCATTATGCAAACTTTCACCAGAAGAAGACTTCATTCTTGGCGCGATGCTAGGATATGACATTTGTGCCCAATGTGAACGTTTTTGTAAAAGAAAGAATAAAGCAGTCCATTCTTCTTTAGCCAACATACAATAAGTGGGACAGAAGAGTTCACGAAATAATAAAGTTCATAATGTTTTTGTATAATAGATATTAGGTACGTTGAGAAACGTGCCTTTTATTTTTTACGTCTATCCCCCATCCCCAAAAGTAGGTATCCATACTTTTACCAATTTTTAAGTATTGTATAGAAATGTAAAGATCCGTACTTTTGCATCCGGAAATAATGCGAAAATACATAATATATTTCAGATATGAATAATTCATTCAAAATCAGCATTCTTGCTGGAATCATGACATTTACAAGTGGTATATATGCAGATGCCCAGACCCATGCGGCCGATTCTGTGATGAATCATGCCGGAGGGAAACGTCTCAGCATCGGAGGATATGGAGAAGTTGCCTACAGCAAAAACTTCTATAGTGACAACGGCAATCGATATACGGTTCCTCAGAAATACAAGAACGATCCGAGTCATGGACGTTTCGACATCCCTCATGCTGTGATCTATCTAGGTTACGATTTCGGTAAAGGTTGGACCTTGGGTAGTGAGATTGAGTTTGAACATGGCGGTAGTGGTTCTTCTACTGAATACGAAGCCGATGAAGCTATCGAGTTTGAACAGGAAAACGAACGAGGCGGCGAAGTGGAATTGGAGCAATTTTGGTTGCAGAAGTCCTTCTCACGTGCTTTAAATCTAAAGATGGGACATATTGTAGTACCTATCGGATTGACCAACGCCAATCATGAACCATTAAACTTCTTCACAGTATATCGTCCGGAAGGAGAAAACACAATACTCCCTTGTACCTGGCATCAGACCGGTATTTCTCTTTGGGGACGCTTAGGGAGATTTCGTTATGAGGCCCAAGTGCTTGCTGGTTTGAACGCTTTCAACTTCAGTCGTACAAACTGGATAAAAGGTGGCACACAATCTCCTTTCGAGTTTGATGTTGCCAACAAATATGCTATAGCTGGTCGTCTCGATAACTATTCCATCCCAGGTTTACGCATCGGTATGAGTGGCTATTACGGACAAGCTATGCACAACGCCGTACCTCATGATATGGAGACCAGTGATGCTAAGAACATCAAGGGAAACGTATATATCGGAACCATCGACTTCACTTATAACGCACACAACTGGATTGTTCGCGGAAATGCAGACTATGGATATGTGAGCGATGCCAACAAGATTACTTCTTATGTTTACCCTACCACCTCGTTGGTAAAACCTTACGAGTCGGGTAACGGAAAATATTTCGGTAGTCATGCTATTGCTACCATGATCGAGGCTGGTTATGATATTTTCTCGCAGATTGAGTCTCTTCGTGCCGACAATAAGAAACTTTATGTCTTCGGTCATTACGAATATTATGATTCTTATATTCACGCCACGACAAAGCAATGGACCAACAAACAGATTTTGGCCGCAGGCATCAACTATCATCCTGTTCCACAAATCGGTATCAAGGCTGAATATAACTTGCGCAAATTCAAGAATTCCTATAATAACGAACCTTCTATCAATATCGGTGTGGTATACGAGGGATTCTTCCTCTAAATAAATCAGAGAATTTAATTAATCAAATATAAAAAAAACGATGAAAAAGTATTTCAAGTATGCTTTGCTCTTCGCAGCAATAAGCACGATGACATTAACCACCACTTCTTGTAGTAGTGATGACAACAACGAGAACACAGAAGCAACAACTTCCTCCGAGATGCAAGCTATCGCAGAAAATTATGTCAAGAATGTGGTAGAACCTACTTACACGGATTTGGCAACAAATACACAGACCCTTTATGAGGCTTGTCAGAACCTATATGCTAAGCGCAAGGCTGGAACCTTGACACAGACTGATATCGACGCTGCCTGTAACGCTTTCAAGACTGCCCGTAAATATTGGGAAGAGAGTGAGTCTTTCCTCTATGGTGCCGCTACCGACAATAATATCGACCCACATATCGACTCTTGGCCTCTCGACCACGACCAGTTGGTAAAGGCTTTGAACGATAAGGATGTGATCGCTGGTATCAACGGAGCACAGGCCGATAAGTTCGTATATAAGAAGAACCATGATTTCGACTCTGTATTGGGCTTCCATGGATTAGAGTTCATCCTCTTCCGTAATGGTGCTAACCGTACCTTGGCTGCTCTTACAGCAGAAAACGAGACCGAGAAGCAACTTACTTCTATCAAGACTCTTGACGAATGTGCCTTCGCCGTTGCCGTTGCCGGAGACCTTCGCAATATGACATCCCTACTCGCCTATGGTTGGATGGGAGACAAGGCCAGCGAAAGCGTAAAAAATACTGTGAACGCTGCCAAATGGACTCTCGACGGTACACACTATGCTGGTTTGTCAAGCAAAGGTATCGGCTATGGTCTTGAGGTAATAAGTGCCGGTTCTGCCAATGGTATGTTCCCTACATGGCAGGAAACTCTCCAGAATATCTTCGTTGGTGGTTGCTCTGATATTTGTCAGGAAGTATACACCCAGAAGTTGGGTCAGGCTTATCGTGTAGCTACCGGTCAAGGCGACGACCAGGATGCAGCCGATTATATCGAGTCACCTTACAGCAAGCGTTCTTTCCAGGATTACCAGGACAACATCTACTCTATCAAGAATTCACTCTATGGTTTACGCGACATCAACGCAACCGTTCCTGCCAAGAATTCTTTGATGAACTATATGCAACAGCATAAATATGAAGGATATACAGCCTTGAACAACGCGCTTAACGAAGCTATCGCAGCCTTAGAGTCAGCCAAGAATAGTGGCAAGGCCTTCATCGACGCCCCTGGTGACGCACAAGTAAAGAACTGTATCGAGAAGGTTCAGGCTTTAGACGAGGCTTTAAATGCTGCCGGCGCATGGATTATCCGTCAGAAATAATTAGATATGAAACAAAGTATATATTTTCTTTCATCCGCTACAGTCGCATTGGCTACTTTGCTGACGGGCTGTAGCGATGATGCCACGGGCATACAGACCAACGAGATGCCCGAGGCCAATTATATAGGGGAAACTACAGGTAACTTTTCTGCCGAAGAATGGTATCCTGGAGGTAAATTAGGAACTACCGAGAATATCGGTTCGAGTGCATACTCTGACCAAACTCCTGTGGTAGATGAAAATCCGTCATTATTCAACGCCTTCTTTGCTGGTGAGCAGATGTTTGAGCGTAACTATACAGAAAATAAGGCTCCTTTCAAGGGACTCGGTCCTGCCTCTGTACGCAGCAGCTGTTTCGACTGTCATCCTCAATATGGTCATGGCAAGTGGCAGGCTCAATATCGCACGGAGTATGCCAATGGTAACGGTTACTTGTTGGTAATCTATCATCCAAACCATGAGGGTTCCAACGATGGGCCGTATGTTTCCGAGGTGACGGCCATGCCGCAAACTCAGGCTTCTGCACCTTTCCTTCCTCCTGTCAACGAGAACGGCATCAACATCAAATGGGAGCACGTCACGAAAATGGAAAGCGGACTTCCTATGCATTTTCCTGATGGCGAGTCATTCGACTTGATTTATCCGGAGGTGACCATCGCACAGTCGGCTTTCAACACCAAACCTCAGCCAACAAATTATGATGTCCGTCTGGAATCTACGATAGGTGTTATCGGTACAGGATTGTTGGATGCTATCCCTAATGATTCTATTCGTGCACAATATGCCAAGACGGCTGGCTATTTTAAGCGTGCGGGAATGAACGTGGCTGAATATGTGAATAGTAGTTTCTGGGATGCTTCTGCCAACGACTTTACGGCTAACGCATGGTATAAGGCTGGTGATAGAAAGTTCGTGAAACGATTCACTTATGCCCTTACACGTGGTACGTTACAGGATGGACCTGGTGCTAACGCTATCTGGAATATCACAAACGTGAGTCGTCCGGATCGTCCTTATCTCTATACCACTTCTGCGTGGGCACAGGCTATGAGCGAGAATCCTGATGTTATCACACAAATCAAGGCGAACCCGTCTTCTCCTTATTATGCTGATGGTACGGATGCGGGAATTGCTGATGCCGTACGCAACTTACTCGACCCGAAGACGAACCAGTTTGATAATAAATGGCATAACTTTACGCCCGACCAGACCACTGAGCAATTTTATAACTTCATGGTATGGCATCGTGGATTGGCTATTCCTCGTGCACGTAACTTGAACGACAAGGAGGTACAACGCGGTAAGAAGTTGTTCATGGAGATTGGATGTGCCAGTTGTCACCGTCCTTCGTGGAAGACTGGTAATGACGACTACTGGGAACCAGAGATATGTGCGGGTAAACCATTACCTCGCTATCCTCATCAGACCATCTATCCTTATAGCGACATGATGCAACATAAACTGTATATGAAGAATGACATTCATGGTAGTTGGTGTCGTACTACTCCTCTTTGGGGCCGTGGTCTATCGCTTATCAACACGGGAGCCGAGGATCGTTTGCACGACTGTCGGGCACGCAACGAGATAGAGGCTATCATGTGGCATGCTTACAGCAAGAACAGTCATGCCTATAGTTCTGCTTTGAAGTTTTATAATCTCCCTAAGAGCGATCGAGATGCTATCGTGAAGTTCCTTCGCTCTATCTAATTGATCTCTATACCGACCTGACAGGCTTTGTCTTGTCAGGTCTCTTATTATACAAAAACATGAAGATACTTAAAAAACTTGTTATCATCTCCTACATTTGTGTCATCCTCGCCATGATGATAATCTCTTTGAGCGAGAAATTTGTAGGAACGCCTTATGCTTCGGCACACTTATACGGTTCGTGGTGGTTTTGTTCGCTTTGGATTGTGCTTACCGTTACAGGGTTCATCTATATTCTGAGAAACAAGATTGCATCGAAGAATATCCTCCTACTCCATCTTTCCTTTGTCATCATTCTTATAGGAGCACTTCTCACTCATCTCTATTCTTTCAGAGGAGTTGTACATTTGCGAGTAGGCGAAACTTCCAATGAGTATCTTGAAGAGAAAGATGGTGGGATGAGACGCGAACCGCTGCCTTTCAGCATCAAACTGGAGAGTTTCGATATTCAAAAATACGAAGGATCGGATGCTGCGGCCGATTATGCCTCTACGATTACGGTCAAGGAACAAGGCAAAAGTACACGAGGCGTCGTATCGATGAATCATATCTTTTGTCATGATCATATCCGCATCTATCAAAACTCGTATGATGAGGATGCCAATGGTAGTACTTTATGCATCAATAGTGACCCATGGGGAATACCCGTAACCTATACCGGATATGTTCTTCTCTTCTTTTCGCTCTTCTGGATGCTTTTCAATCCTAAGGGGACTTTCCGCAAGTTGCTGAAAAATCCGTTGCTCCGCAAGACCGCTTTCGTTTTCTTTCTCTGCTGTTCTACATCTGCTCTGAAAGCCCAGACTACAGTTCTTCCACGACCTGTGGCCAGTCATATGTGCGAGATGTTCATGCAATATAACACACGCATCTGTCAGATACAAACCTATGCTTACGAGTTTACACACAAGATTTCGGGAGGGCGTTCTTACAAGGGATGTTCTCCGGAACAAATCCTTACGGGATTTATCTTTTGGGGCGACCAATGGGCTCAGGAGAAGATTATCAAGGTGAAAGGTAGCGAACTAAAGGATTACTTGCATCTTGACGACTATGTATCTGTAAATGAATTGTTTAGTTCGAATGGTTACATACTTAAACAACTTGTAGAGGAATATTATCGCCAAGGTTGTCATGATGCCTTACACGAGCAGGCGGCCCGTCTCGACGACAAGGTAAACCTGATAGCTGAATTGCGTATGGGTAAGGCGTTGAACTTGATTCAGACGAAGAGTATCAACGAGCTCTATCGTTCGGCCAATAGTGGCAACAATACGCGATTGATGCAAATCGTTGACGAGAATATCAGCAAACAGAGGACGTCGGTTGCGGGTATACCTTCCACGATACAAGTAGAGGCTGAGCGCATCAACAATCAGGTTCCTTTCGCCACGATTCTGTTCATCGTGAATCTCACATTAGGTTTCCTCGCCTTCTTGGTACGCATCCGTGGTTTCAAACTCATGCTGGCCATATCCTTCCTCGCCCTCACGTTCTCTCTTGTCCTACGATGGATCATCAGCAACAACATCCCACTAAGCAACGGATATGAGTCGATGCTGAGCGTAGCTTGGTTTGTCATGTTGTTCTGCATTCTGTTCTCTTTTCTGCTCCCTACATCGCCATCCTACTATCTCACCCTCTTTGGGTTTCTACTCTCCGGATTTCTATTACTCGTGAGCCATATCAACCAGATGGATCCAGCCATCGGTCATATCATGCCCGTATTGAATTCGCCCTTATTGAGCATCCACGTGAGCATCATCATGATAAGCTATGCCCTACTCGCCCTCACCTTTGTGTGTGGCGTTCTCGGATTATTGATGAAGTCGCAAACGGAGATGCTACAATTGCTGAGTCGTCTATTGCTCTATCCTGCCATCACCACCATGGGTATAGGCATCTTCGTTGGAGCTATATGGGCAAACATTAGTTGGGGAACGTATTGGAGTTGGGACCCTAAAGAGACGTGGGCGCTCATCACATTCATGATATATGCCGTAGTTTTGCATACTCACACGCTCCCGATATTCCGTCGACCGAAGATCTATCATCTCTATATGGTGTTGGCGTTTCTCTGCATCATCATGACCTATTTCGGCGTAAACTATGTTCTCGGAGGATTGCATTCCTACGCCTAAGAATCAGAAATCTTAAAGTTTTTTTAACATAACATTAACATGCCTTGGTAACAATTGTTACCGAGGCTTTGTTTGTGATATACGTACCTTTGCCACCGAGAATCAAAAGGTAATAAAGAAAATGACAGACCATAAAATGTTTTGTTTCCAATGTCAGGAGACGGCAAAGGGAACCGGTTGTACCATCAAGGGTGTATGTGGCAAAGAGGCTTCTACCGCTAAATGGCAGGATTTGCTGTTGAGCGTGGTACGTGGTGTTGGAGCCATCGCTCACGAACTCAACAAACAGCAGCTCGACTATGAGAAGACTTGTGTGGGCAAGTTCTTGTCGGATGCGCTATTCTCTACGATCACGAATGCTAACTTCGACGATCAGGCGATATTGAACAAGGTGGATAAGGGTATCAGTATCAAGAAGCAACTCTTGTCGATTGCCCGCGATCATGCTGTGGCCTTACCGGATTACCAAGAGGTAAGATGGGGCGGCGAGAAGGCTGACTATGAGGCAGAGGGTGAACGTGAGGGTATCTTGCGCAACGAGGATGCTGACTTGCGTTCGCTCAAGGAACTTACCACTTTGGGACTGAAGGGTATCGCGGCTTACTATGAGCATGCGGCACGACTCAACAAGCGTGATGAGCATATCATAGACTTCATCTGCAAGGCGCTAAGCGTTATCGCTAACCCCGAGAGTGATATGCAATCGCTCCTCGACATCACCTTGGAGACGGGCAAATATGGTGTCGACGTGATGGCGTTGCTCGATGCAGCCAATACCGAGACCTACGGAAATCCGGAAATTACTCAAGTTAATATAGGTGTCGGAAAGAATCCGGGCATCCTCATATCCGGTCACGACCTCAAGGATATCGAGGATTTACTTCAACAAACTGAGGGTACGGGAGTGGACGTGTATACACATGGTGAGATGTTGCCGGCCCACTACTACCCTCAGCTTAAGAAGTATAAGCATCTCGTGGGCAACTATGGTAATGCGTGGTGGAAGCAAAAGGAGGAATTCGAAAGTTTCAACGGGCCGATCGTGTTCACGACCAACTGTATCATACCTCCTTCTAAGAATGCTAGTTATGCGCATCGTGTCTTCACAACCAACTCTACGGGATTCCCTGGATGGAAACATATCGAGGCCGACGCCAATGGGCACAAAGACTTCTCTGAGGTCATCGTCATGGCCAAGACTTGTGATGCTCCTCAGCAGATAGAGACCGGAAAGATCGTAGGAGGTTTTGCCCACGCTCAGGTCTTCGCTCTTTCCGACAAGATCGTAGAGGCCGTAAAGAGTGGCGCCATCCGCAAATTCGTGGTGATGAGCGGTTGCGATGGTCGCATGAAGAGTCGCAACTATTATGAGGAGTTTGCCAAAGCCTTGCCTCAGGATGTGGTAATCCTTACAAGTGGATGCGCAAAATATAAGTACAACAAACTGAACCTTGGCGACATCAACGGTATTCCACGTGTGCTCGACGCAGGACAATGTAACGACTCTTATTCATGGGCTGTTGTGGCTCTCAAGTTAAAGGAAATCTTCGGGGCCAATGACATCAACGACCTACCGATATTCTTCAATATCGCATGGTATGAACAGAAGGCTGTCATCGTACTTCTCGCCCTGTTGCATTTGGGTGTCAAGAACATTCATCTCGGTCCTACCCTCCCGGCGTTCATCTCAAAAGGTGTACTCAAGATACTGGTCGAGAACTTCGGTATTGCCGGAAACTCGACAGTAGAAGAGGACCTCAAAAACTATATTTTATAAGACAACAAGAATCCCTCGATAACTATTATCGGGGGATTGTTTTCGTTATACAATATGTGAGGGAGATGTCCGTTATCATCATAAAAACGGATAAGAATATGGAAGGTTCAATATATCAGATACTACAGACAAGTCCTCTCTTCGAAGGTTTTTCTGCTCGTGAAATCGAAGAGATGCTGAGTTCTACGGAATACAGGATCGTGGAATATCCCGCCAAGGAAATCTATACGTTGGCCGGATTACCTTGTCGCTATGCCGACTTCATCCTCAGCGGAGAACTAATATCCAGGATGACGGGATTGTCGGGCAAGCAAGTTCAGATAGACCGTCTGAAGGCTTGTATGCTGATAGCTCCCGCCTTTATCTTCGCCGAGAATAATGCGATGCCCGTAAGCGTGGAGACGGCCAAACCGACAACGATTCTGCGCATGAAGCCATCGGAGTTGAAACGACTTATCGATGAAAACGAACATTTGCGCATGAATTTCATTCGTAGACTCTCCTCCATTGACGTTTTCCTCACCCAAAAGCTCCGTATGCTGTCGCTCTTCACGGTACGCGAGAAGGTGGCTTATTTTCTCATCAAGGCCGCCAAAGAGCAGCAAAGTCGCATCATCAAACTAGACAAGAGCAGACAAGAACTGGCTGACATGTTCGGTATACAGAAGTTCTCGCTTCTGCGTTGTCTGTCGGAATTCGAAGCTAACGGAGCTATCAAAATCGATGGGAAAATGATTACGATCCTCAACTCCGACAAAATGAAATAAACTTCGAAACATCACCCTATTGTTGAACAAAGCATTGATTATCAAGAAATTATATAGATTCTATAAATATAACATCACAGCTACATCTTCTCCTATGATGCCAAAACTCGGTAGAGGAACTGATACTGTTCACGCCAGGTACGCATCATCCTCGAACATTTTAGGCAAACCTTAACGTATTTATTATCAGGAGGTCATGTACAATATTGCACAATAACGTATCACAACGCATCATCGCTATTTCAGGATGTTGTATCTTTGCAATCGTAATCCTGAAGGACGGAATGTAGCGCTCCCCTGTCCCGAAGGAATCCCAAAGGGTCGTGAGGAGATGTCCGAATGGGTCGGAGGGATTCCCGAAAACATAGCTTATGACAATTTTATGCTTTTATCTCAAAAATTTGATTTATCTTTGTTCTCAAATAAAGGAAGGGTTTGTATGAAAATAATCGTTAGCGCATGCCTCCTCGGCGAAAATTGTAAATACAACGGGGGTAACAACAAGGATGAGCGGTTGCTCGGATTACAGGAAAAACATACTGTGATACCTGTTTGTCCGGAGGTCTTGGGCGGATTACCAACGCCTCGCAAACCAGCCGAAATCGTGAATGGGACAGTATCTACGGCAGATGGTTTGTCCGTGGATGATGAATTCAGGAAGGGGGCTATGGCAGCCTTCAGAATCGCCAAAGACGAGGCCGTGGAACTGGCTATCCTTCAGCCAAGAAGTCCAAGTTGCGGATGTGGAAAAATCTATGATGGCTCTTTCTACGGAAGATTGGTCTCGGGCAATGGCGTATTTGCTCAGATGCTGATAGACAACAATATAAGGGTGATTTCTCCTGATGATTTTAAACCTAAGGACGGATTCCTCGAAAAGAAAAACAAAAAAACATATGATACGACAGATTGAATTTCGACTTACAGAAAAACGTAGAGGTTGTCATCTCGTCACACGAGAGATCTTGGAGAACCTACCCCATCCTTTACCTAAGATGGGATTGCTCAATCTCTTTGTCAAACATACTTCTTGTGCGCTCTCTGTCAACGAAAATGCTGACCCGGATGTGAGGGGTGATATGGAGAAGATCTTGAATCATCTCGTCAAGGAGAATGAACCTTATTATGATCATGTCCTAGAGGGCGCTGATGATATGCCGGCACATGCCAAGAGTTCGTTGTTTGGCGTAAGTATCACGATTCCTATCACCAATGGCAGACTGAATCTGGGCACGTGGCAGGGCATCTATCTCTGTGAATTTCGTAACTATGGTGGACCTCGTAAGGTCGTTGCCACAGTCTATGAATAGTCCTTACCTAATAATACCTACTTATAGGTAAGAACAAGAATCATAAATTTTAGGTATTGTGAGGTTTTCTATTTGATATTACCTTTGCACTCGCAAACAGGAGTTCCCTCTCGAGATAAGCTTTTACGCTATCCCCACACGCGAACACTTCGACAAACTGTTTTGGGAAAAGTTTATATATATCAAATATGAAGACAAAAACTGTATTATTTATACTCGCCTCGATCATGGTGAGTATACATTTGAATGCTAAAACCGCATTAGTAGTAATCGCCCATGGAGCGCCTTCGCCTCAATGGAACAGACCCGTACTTGACCTTGAAAAGCAACTCAATTCTGTTGACATCCCGGGTATCTGTTATAAGCGTGTCGCGTTGATGGAATTCTCACAACCGAATATTTCATCGGTAGTAAAAGACTGTGAAAAACAAGGTATCGACACGGTATTTGCCCTACCGCTATTTATCGCTCCATCTAGTCATTCTGAGGATGATATTCCTAATATTCTTGGTTTAAAGTATGATCCAACCGTAAGACAGGCGTTAGCTGAAGAAAACGCTGAATTGGTAAAAAGTAATATTCGTTTTGTCGTAGGACCTGTCTTGATGAGTTCTGATATTATCGAGAAGACTATGATGGAACGTGTCAAGGAGATGTCGAAAGATGAAAAGAATGAGGGTGTCTTGATTCTCGCTCATGGCGATCCTGACCGTATCGGTTTCTGGAATTCTCTTCTGAAACGTACAAACGATTTTATTAAGCAGAATTCAAAGATTGATTATGTCGACACAGAATTGATTGGTATGGGACAGAACTTTGCGAATGATGTTATACCTCTTATCGACAAGGCAAAAAAGTCGAAAAAACGTATCTTGGTACAAGGTATTTATCTGATGTCTAGTGTTGGGGAAATGGCAAAATATACTGGTCTTTCCAAGAATGCGGGAGAAAATGTTGTATTTAGCAACTACGGAATTCTCCCTGAATCATCTCAACAAATAATAGACTGGATCGTAGAGACTACACAAAACTGGATGAAGACGAAATAATAATATAATAAGGTTTAAATTTTAAGGTAATAAAAAAGACAATGAAAATTTTTAAGAAACTATCTGTATGCATGATTGCATTATTGGGAATGGTAGCTATGGCTTCTTGTAGTAGTGATGATGACGAAACCACAGTTGGTGCTGCCAAAGTAGTCGCAGGAAAATACACTTCAAGTTTAACTTGTAACGTAATGGGACAAGACACGGAATTTAAAGATATTACTGTCTCTATAAAAGCAAAGGATGATGCAACCGTAGATGTTGAGATAGGCAGTTTCGGTAATCCTCCTATGCAAGTTCCAAGTATTACTATCAAGGATGTAACGATTACTGGACAAGATGGAAACTATACCATTACCAACAAAGAATTTAATGGTACCACGGAGAATGGAAAGAAATATTCAGGTGTGCTTACAGGAGGATATACAAGCAACAAGCTTACGCTTAAATTTAATTTACAATATGGTGCCATGCCTATGGCTATGATCAATACCTTTGAAGCATCCAAAAACGCTAAATAATGTTCAGAAGAAAGCTTCTCACTTTGGGTGGACTTGCCACGACTTATGTACTTATGGCAAGTACACCCGTTGTGCCTGTTAAGAGGGCTAGATTCAATGTGGATAGCGTATTGAATCTAGAACAAGTTGTAGTAACTGCTACTCGTACTCCTAAGACGTTAAAGGATGTACCTGTGGTAACGCAGGTGATAGGACTGGATGATATCCAGCGTAGTGATGCGACAAACATTCAGGATTTGCTCACCAACGAACTTCCTGGATTAGAGTTCTCTTATGCCATGTCACAAGAAACGGCATTAAACATGAATGGTGTGAGCGGAAACGCGATATTATTTCTCGTAGATGGTGAACGTTTAGCTGGTGAAACCATGGATAATATCGACTATAACCGACTGGACCTCAACAATATTGGTCGTGTAGAAATCGTAAAGGGTGCTGCCTCTGCCCTTTATGGAGCTAATGCTGTTGGAGGCGTGGTCAACCTGATATCACGTGAAAATACAGAACCGTGGACTGTTAATCTAAATAGTCGGTATTTTTCAACTGGAAATAATTGGAGAAATGGTATACGGATGAGTTTTAACCAGGGGCAATGGAATTCTCAAACCTGTTTTCAGCAAACTCGTGTGAACACAGTCCGCCTTACCGATGCTTTTGATACCAAATCTAATCTACAAAATATATGGGGAGGTTGTACCATAAACTTAAAAGAGAGATTGACTTACCGACTATCTGACAGGTTGAGATTTATTGCACGTGGCAGTTATTTTAATCGCCATAGCAAACGGAGCAATTACATGGATATCTATAAGGATTATAGTACAGGATTACGTTTGCTTTACAATTTCTCCAAAGGGGGAAGCTTTGAATTATCGTATGCTTATGATCAATATGATAAGGCTAGGTATGTAAACCGTATCCGCACAAATGATCATGACTATAGCAATCGACAGCATGTGGTTCATACTTTACTGAACTTACCATTCAATAGGAATATTCTTACTGTCGGAGCTGACTATCTTAATGATTATCTTACAACATATCAGTTTAAAAATAATGAGGCGAAGAGGCAACAGTCATATGATGCATTCGTACAGTTCGACTACAATCCCACTCAATGGTTCAACATGGTGGCAAGTGTGCGAAATGATTATTTTTCTGCATCACATTCCGATGCCACTACAGCTCGATTGGCTGCTATGCTGAAGTTGCCGGGATTCTCCATCCGTAGTTCTTATGCTGGAGGGTTTCGAGCTCCATCATTAAAAGAGATGTACATGAACTTTGATATGGCTGGTATCATGATGATCTACGGTAATGAGAATCTTAAACCTGAGAGGAGTAACAACTATAATATTTCTTTTGAGCATTATGGACAAACCAAAGGATGGCTTGATGGTAGCTATAGTATGACGTTATTGGGTTATTTAAATATAACAATCGAATAACAACTACCGACTTTCCTGGCGATGATAAGGATAATGCGGGAGAAAAATATTGTAACGATGATGGCGTGACAATCTATGGGGTTGACTTTAACGCTAAATATCATACAAAATCAGGACTTGGTACTGGCATTGCTTACAACTATTTACATGCAAGTGCCAACAGTATCACATCACAATTCTCCCAGCCAAGACCACATAGCATGACATGGCATCTTGATTATGAAAAACTGTTCGCAAAAGATTACAGATTATCATCATCGATTTCGGGACGTTATCTTTCTCGTCCTCACTCAAAAGGAGAAACTAGTAATGCTTATTCTATTTGGAGATTTTCTCTGGCGCTACAAATGAAGAAGGCATATAGGATTACCACCATCGTGGATAATTTGTTTAACTATATTCCGAAAACTTACTACTGGAATTCGCCGGCAACAAAGGGAACATCTCTTTCAATTGGTCTTTCTATCGATGTCGACAAGATATAGAAGGAATGACACGTGTAATCTATTAAAATAAATCCAACTCAAAAGTACGATACGCTCGCATCTTTAAGTTGGATTTATATTTCTTTAGGAATTATTCTTCCTTGAGCTTTTCACAATAGCTGCTACCATCAAAACAATGGGTACAAACCTTGCATTTAGGTAATCCTATACTTTTTATCAAAGTTTCTATCTTATTGAATTTCACAGAGGTAAGTCCAAGTCGACGACCAATCTCCTCGACCATGCGATTATACTCGTCGCTGCCTGTTGTGGCATACTTCTCCAAATTCTTATTCGGATCACCTTCAAAGTCGTTGATGATACGACGGGTTATCAGTTCCATATCGCTCTTGCTCGTGGTAAAGCCAATAAATGGGCAACCATAAACCAATGGAGGGCATGAGATTCGCGCATGTACCTCTTTGGCTCCATAATCGAAGAATGTACGAACGTTGTCGCGAAGTTGGGTACCACGCACAATACTATCATCGCAGAACACAACACGGTTTCCTTTCAATATAGACCCATTTGGAATCAGCTTCATCTTAGCTACCAGACTGCGACGGCTTTGGTTTCCCGGAGTAAAACTACGTGGCCATGTTGGAGTATACTTCAACACGGCTCGCTTATATGGAATGCCATGTCCTTCGGAATAACCTAAGGCTGTACCGACTCCGGAGTCTGGTATGCCACAGACCAAGTCTGCTGGTGTGTCGTCTTCCTCGCCCATCGCCTTACCATTAGCCTCACGAACAGCCTCAACGTTTATGCCTTCATAGTCGCTCGAAGGGAACCCGTAATATACCCAGAGGAATGAGCAAATCTGCTCTTTATCGTATGGTTTCTGTAATACTTCGATACCATCAGCACGAAGTTTCACGATTTCTCCAGGACCAACATCTCGTAAAACCTTATAATCAAGATTAGGGAAACAAGAACTCTCGCTACTAACAGCATAAGCGCCATCTTTATGGCCAATGACAATCGGCGTACGACCCAGCAAGTCGCGGGCAGCGATGATGCCGTCTTCTGTAAGCACAAGCATAGAGCATGAACCTTCTATGTGGCGGAATACATTTCTTATGCCGTCCACAAAGTCCTTACCCATATTAATAAGCAAGGCTACCAACTCCGTCTGGTTGATGTTGTTGGCCGACATCTCACTCAGATGGATTTTCTTCTTCATCAGTTCCTCGGAAATACTCTTCAAATTGGTAATATGAGCAACTGTCACAACAGCATATCTACCGAGGTGGGAATTGATGATGATAGGTTGAGGATCGGTATCGCTTATCACGCCTAATCCGATATTGCCCGTAAAGCCATCTATCTCATCTTCAAATCTTGAACGAAAATAATTCCGCTCCAGACTGTGGATAGCTCGACTAAAACCGCGCTCTTTATCAAATGTTACCAAACCAGCACGCTTGGTGCCTAAATGTGAATTGTAATCAGTACCGTAATACAAATCATTTACGCAACTTCTTACAGAAATAGTTCCGAAGAAACCTCCCATTGTGTTAATTTATTTAATTAGTTATTAGTGTCTCGCCTACATAAATCTATCATCAGATGAATTTCGGCAGCTGATTTTGATACGCCAAGTGTCTTGATTTCTCGTTGAATCTGGAAGAAGAAATCTTTCTTCTCGTCATCAGACAAGAAAGCGATATATTTACGAAATAGTGATATGCTATCTGTGATGCGATTCTGAAACCATGCGCAATATCCGGCATTCAGATAATCTGCTCCCTGTGGCTTATCCATCTCCAACAATTGCTCATACTGTCTATGAGACTGCTCGAGTTTTCCTGCCTTCATCAGCGTCCATGCTAAAACCCTCCTGATACTTACGCGATTAGGGTGTTCTAAATCTAATTTGTACAACAACCCGAGTGCTTCATCACATTGGTCTTGGCTCATCTTGGCTACGGCTAGTCCCAATTCATATTGCCAATGTTTAGGGTCTAGAAGTATGAGTTGATTATAATATTTCTCTGACTCGTCAAACTTTTCGGCTCGCAAATAGCTTTCTGCCAATCCACGAATGGCTCCCTTACTATCCGGACAAAGTGTATAAGCCTTAAGATACCATTCTATCGGATTGCCCTTCTCGCTCTTCAACCTATGTGAGCCTTGCAACATATAGAAATCGAAGTCTTTGATATCATTTTCCCAGAGTGAAAGTATGAGCTTCTCTTCTTTAGAATAGCCGTTCAGATGGAAGAACTTGCACAATGAGGTTACATGGTTCTTAAGTTGTGTGGTACCGATACGCTTCGAGGCAAATAAGAAAGGAGACTCTTCCTTCAGGTTCAACTGATAAGGGTTAACAAAATCGTTTTTATCGGTATACAACAGGAAGAATCGATACAAATCTTGTAGATAATTACGACGTATGAACGTTGGTGATTCGTAATCGATATCGCAAACGATTGCTCCTATCTTCACACCATCAGAAAACAACATCTCACGAATCTCCTGTGGTACCTGTTCTATAATCGTCACCATAGCGAAGGCAAAGCTGTATCTGTCACTATCACAGAATGTTCCTGAAGTCAATACTTTCTTCAAGACATCTACATCCTTGAATTTCTCTCTCACCTTAGCCAAATCGGGATGATTAACATCGAAGGGAACGAACCAATTGCTTAGTGTGTAGAAGAAAGCGAAACGTTTCATCTTGGAGAATTCTCCATAATAGATATCATTACCTTGCTGTTCCATATCTGCCATACGGCGAATACTTTCTTCGATCCTTTCCATCGCTTTCTCTTCACGATCAGGATGTAGGATGTCATCAAGATTCTCAGAATCTGTTTCCTCGACATTTAGAGGCGTAAAACGGATATTATTGTCCTTAACCAAATTAGGTATAATACCCTCCTGAATATCTTTGGAAACTTTCTCTGCGTTCAGACAATAGAAGAACTGCTTCTGGGTTTGCAAGATTTCCTCGCATCGTTTATCATCCTCTGTCACCTCTGCCAGAAGTTCATCAACCTGTTCAAATAGTTTTGGGGCATATGGATATACAAGAAACCATCCTACCAAAGCGCGCTGGCGTAAGCGCTCATCGGTTGCTGCCATATATATATGAACAAGAAGTTTAAACTTGTTGACATCAAAAATATTGAGTGCAGCAAGCATTACAGCACTCAATATTACTTGTGCATCCGATGACTCTGTTGTAGGAGAAGTTAGTATTTCTTCATAAAATTTCTCATCAGAATCACTCCATTGCTGGCTCAACAGAACACGATTAAAGATGCTATTGATCTGACTCTGATGCTTGGAATATATTTCCTGGGTTTTGCTTTCGCGCGATTCCTCCGGTTCTAAATCCAGCATCGCTAAACTGGTAACATAGTCTTCCAGAACTTGGCGGATACCATCTTCCGGAAACTTATCCCGACTTATCTTCTCTGAGATGGTGTGATAAGTAGTATTCTCCCGAATCATTTGTTGCAGTTTGACATTAGAGGCCAAACGCCATACCGACTTCAACAGGTCGGTATATAATGATGGACGTTTGGGATCTTCATATCCCTTAGCCAGATAATCCATCATAAGATTGTAATTTCCCTGAATCGAATCAAACTGGGAACTCACATGAATATACGGATGTTTGCTGAAGAACTCTACCAATGCCTGTATCGTCTTTCCTAGATCTCGGCATACATCGATATCTTCAATAATATCATTAATATTATCCATAAATATTTACTTAATTTCGAATGGGACGTGACGCATGTTGAAAACGTAACTTAGGCAAGGCCTTTATCGTACGCTCATCAGCGCCCATATACTTACTAATAAGAGCTGCATAATGTTGCAGACCGTTCTTATTAATACTATCACAAGCCATGTTGTAGGCCTTGACAAATTTTCTATATTGTTCACGACGACGCTTATCGCGATAGATCTTCGTTCTAAAAGCAAAAGCCCCCAGATTTTCTTTTAGGTCACGACTGTCAAGCAACACAGGATTATTCAGCAAACGTGCTGTTGTGGCCTGTGGCTCGGTAAGCAGCATGGCATCCATTTCGTTATTGCGAAGCATCGCCAACCTAATATATATATCATTTATCTGTATGCGATAACAGTCATATTTAGGTTTTCCTCTTTTTATCGCGATATCTGCAAGATAGTCGGTAGCAGAATTGCGAGTAATGGCTATCATCTTATCACTCAACTGATCAAGCGATTTGATACGAGAAAGACGATTCGTAATCAATTGCCAATAGGTATTGGTGGAGATCGAACAATCAAGTCCTACTCCTTGTTCTTGCAGATGACGGGCGCGAATCAAGTCGGTGATACTTCCCTCTACGCTTCCACCTATCAAAGCCGTATCACAGTCCATCTGTGCCGTAAAGGGCTTGATATGAACCTCAACCCCTAAGGTATCAAACAAATTTTCGCTATACGCAACATATATAGGTAAACAGTCGAGAGTAGGAAGAACACCTACTTTAAAAGACGCGCGGTCAATAGAATCGATACGCGCACGCTCGGCTCTGGAAATACGTTGGTTCTCTTTGTATGAGTTACCACAAGATGCGAAAACCAACATAACGAATAGGAATGGTATCAACTTTCTCATATATGACTGCAAAGTTACTGTAAGTTGAGCGAATATGCAAATTTTAAATCGTTATTTTATTTTGCCACTTAAAAATAAAATTGTACTTTTGCTCGTAAATATAACGATTTATGGCTAAAGACAAAATAGCATATGTCTGCAGCAATTGTGGACAGGAATCAAGTAAATGGATTGGAAAGTGTCCGAATTGTGGACAATGGAATACTTTCAAGGAGATTCGTATCGCTAACGATACTGGATTGAATGCTGCACGAAATGCCGCCATGAGTATGCATCATGGTGGGGCTGCTTCTATGTTTGGCGGTATTTCCACAAATGGGCATAAGCCACAGAAGCTCAAGGATATATCGGCACAGGATGAACCAAGAATTAATATGCGTGACGAGGAGCTGAATCGCGTCTTGGGTGGCGGTCTGGTACCAGGAAGTATCACACTATTGGGTGGCGAACCGGGCATCGGCAAGAGTACGCTTACCTTACAGACTATTCTGAATCTCACCGACTTGAGGGTATTATATGTTAGTGGCGAGGAAAGCGCACACCAAATCAAGCTAAGAGCTGAAAGACTCAGCACACAACCGGGAGACAATATAGAAGTGCTTTGCGAAACTTCGCTTGAAAAGATCTTTGAGAATATTCAAAACATCAAGCCTCAACTGATTATTATCGACTCTATACAGACAATTGCTACACAAAGTGTGGATAGTGGCCCTGGTACGATATCACAGGTTCGCGAATGTGCCTCTTCCCTCCTCCGATTTGCCAAAACTAGCGGAATACCTGTTATCCTTATCGGACATATCAACAAAGAGGGCACTATTGCTGGACCGAAAATCCTTGAACATATCGTCGATACCGTTATTCAATTCGAGGGCGACCAACACTATATGTATCGCATCTTGCGAAGCATGAAGAATCGATTTGGAAGTACCTCAGAGTTAGGTATTTATGAAATGCTACAAAGTGGACTTCGACAGGTTAGCAACCCATCAGAACTATTACTTACCGATGACCATGATGGTTTGTCAGGTATAGCCATATCATCTGCCATAGAAGGCGTAAGACCTTTCCTTGTAGAGACGCAGGCTTTAGTAAGTAGTGCGGCATACGGTATGCCTCAACGACAAGCCACGGGATTCGACCAGAGACGACTGAATATGCTATTGGCGGTACTGGAGAAAAGAGTTGGCTTCAAACTCATGCAGAAGGATGTCTTCCTGAATATAGCCGGAGGCCTAAGGGTAACTGATTTGGCCATGGATCTAAGTGTCATAGCAGCTGTACTGAGCAGCAATGTAGATACAGCGATAGAAACGGGATGGTGTATGGCCGGAGAAGTTGGTCTCAGCGGTGAGGTAAGACCTATAAGCAGAATTGAGCAACGTATCGCCGAGGCCGAAAAACTTGGCTTCGGGCACATCATCATTCCAAAATATAACATGAATGGATTCCCTAAAAAGAAATATAACATAGAAATCCATCCTGTAAGAAAAGTGGAAGAAGCGTTGAGATGCCTCTTCGGATAATTTGAACAACAAAACAAACATAATTATGAAAGATTCTGTTATTATCGTGAGCGGAGGCATGGACTCCATCACTCTATTGTACGACAAAAAAGACGAAATTGCCTTAGGTATCAGTTTCGACTATGGTAGCAACCACAACGCAAAGGAAATTCCTTATGCTAAGAAACATTGTGAGCGACTGGGTATCAAGCATATTACTATCAATCTTGATTTCATACACGAATACTTCAAAAGTTCTTTGCTCGAGGGTGCTGAGGCTATACCTGAAGGTAACTACAATGAAGAAAACATGAAATCTACTGTGGTTCCATTCCGAAATGGTATCATGCTTAGCATCGCTATCGGTATTGCTGAGAGCCATAATCTCAAGAAAGTACTTATCGCTAACCATGCCGGTGACCATACAATCTATCCTGATTGTCGACCTGAATTCATCACTGCCATCAATAAAGCTTCTATTGCAGGAACTTACGTAAACGTAGAAGTTTCAGCTCCTTATACTAACATTACCAAAGGTGAGATTGCTGTAATCGGCAAGAAACTTGGAATAGACTATACAGAGACATGGAGTTGCTACAAAGGCGGAGAAAAACATTGCGGCAAATGCGGAACTTGCAGAGAGCGCATTGAGGCTTTGGAATATGCCGGTATTGAAGATCATACCGAATACGAAGAATAAGTATTTCCTCTAAGTTATATAGGTCTTGCCGGATAGTCTTTCGGGAATATCCGGCAGGAGTTTTTCTCTTTATAACAACCCGAGACGATCCCGAAGGAATCCCGAAGGATTATGCTGCAATTGACCAGTTGAATTCACCAAAGTTTAACGAACCTTTCATTTGTTTAATTTTCAACCGAAGAAAGGCGATCATAATTCGCAAATTCTGAATTTTAAACTGGACAATTACAAATATCAAAATTATAGGCAAAACACAACCGACTGATAATCAACAAGTTGCGTATTCCGCATTTAATTTCAAACTTCAAAATACTGGATTTATAGGCTTTTTCTGTTAACTGCATAAGGCTATATACCTATTCACGTAAACTTACAAAGTTAACTACGTAAGCTAATGAAGTTAACTTCGTTCAGAAATCATCTCCTTGAGAAGCATTTTTCATACTATTGAGACACTTAGAGGGGCCCGGAATTTTCTAGATAGAACAATAAGTGGAACCATTTTTCATTTAACAATTCCCGACAAAAGTTTAAAATATTATAAATATCTAAGATTCATCCGATAAGATTTATACACTTATTGAATGAGCCGAATTAAAAATGCTAAGCAGAGTTTACAATTCTTGTAGATTGCACACTTTTTTCGAAGAAAAACAAAAACAGCTTTCTTTAATTAAAAGAAAATTTGTAATTTTGCGCTGCGTAAAAGTGATAATTTTAACTTATTTAATTCAATATTAAAATGAAAATCGAAGATTTCAACTTTGCCGGTCACAAGGCAATCGTTCGTGTAGACTTCAATGTTCCATTGGACGAAAATGGTAATGTAACTGACGAGACTCGTATCAAGGGTGCTCTTCCAACCTTGAAGAAGGTACTTGCTGATGGTGGTGCTCTGATCATGATGAGCCACATGGGTAAGCCAAAAGGCAAAGTTAAGCCAGAACTTTCTCTTAAGCAGATCGTTAAGAATGTAAGCAACAACCTCGGCGTTGAGGTTAAGTTCGCTGCTGATTGTGGTAAAGCTGATGCAGAGGCTGCAGCTCTTAAGCCAGGTGAGGCTCTCCTCCTTGAGAACCTTCGTTACTATCCTGAAGAGGAAGGTAAACCAGTAGGTGTAGAAAAGGGTACTCCTGAGTATGATGCTGCTAAGGCAGAAATGAAAAACCGTCAGAAGGAGTTCGCTAAGAAATTGGCTTCTTATGCTGACGTTTACGTAATGGATGCATTCGGTACAGCTCACCGTAAGCACGCTTCTACAGCTGTTATCGCTGACAACTTCGACAAGGATCACAAGATGCTTGGCTACTTGATGGAGAAAGAGGTTAAGGCTGTTGATAACGTATTGAATAACATTAAGCGTCCTTTCACCGCTATCATGGGTGGTTCTAAGGTTTCTACAAAGATCGGTATCATCGAGAACCTTCTTACAAAGGTAGATAACTTGATTCTTTGTGGTGGTATGACATATACTTTCGCTAAGGCTCAGGGTGGTAAGATCGGTAAGTCTATCTGCGAGGATGACAAGTTGGATGTTGCTCTTGACGTAATGAAGAAGGCTAAAGAGAACAACGTAAACCTCGTACTCGGTACAGACTCTATCTGTGGTGATGACTTCAAGAACGACGCTAACACTCAGGTAGCTCCTTCTATGAACATCCCTGAAGGTTGGGAAGGTATGGATGCAGGTCCTGACACTCGTAAGGCTTTCGCTAACGCTATCAAGGGTAGCAAGACAATTCTTTGGAACGGTCCTGCTGGTGTATTCGAGTTTGACAACTTCGCTGGTGGCTCTAAGGCTATCGCTGAGGCTATCGCTGAAGCTACAAAGGAGGGTGCATTCTCTCTGATCGGTGGTGGTGACTCTGTAGCTTGTATCAACAAGTTCGGTCTTGCTGATCAGGTTTCTTACATCTCTACCGGTGGTGGTGCTCTTCTTGAGGCTATCGAGGGTAAGGAACTCCCAGGTGTAGCAGCAATCGAAAAATAAACATAATAAATAGATTATTTAATGGATTGGATAATTAATCTATTTACAGAACAGGATGGAGTAGCGCATATTGCGTTACTCTATTCTCTTGTTATAGCTATAGGTGTTTACCTCGGAAAAATTAAATTCAAAGGTATCTCTCTTGGCGTAACATTCGTACTTTTTGCTGGTATCGTTGCAGGACATATCGGTTTTACCGGTACTTTGCCTGTACTCAACTTTCTACAGGATTTCGGTCTGATTCTGTTCGTCTTCATGGTCGGACTTCAGGTTGGTCCTGGTTTCTTCGAGAGTTTCGGAAAAGATGGTATAAAACTAAATATGCTTAGCGCTCTGGCTATCGTACTCAATGTGCTGGTCATGTTCGCTTGTTATTATATCTTCTTTGATACATCAGACAAAAACAACCTCCCTATGATGGTAGGTACTCTCTATGGTGCCGTAACAAACACTCCTGGTCTTGGTGCTGCCAATGAGGCTTTGCGTTCTGTTTTCCCTAACGGACAGATTCCTATTATCGCTTCGGGTTATGCTTGCGCCTACCCTCTTGGTGTTCTCGGTATCATCCTCTCTACGATTGTGGTAAAATATATCTGCAAGGTCAACTTTAATAAAGAGAACGAGGCTATCAAAGAGGCTGAAGCAGAGGATCCACATGCTAAACCACACCCTATGCATCTAAAGGTGGCTAACTCATACATCGCAGGAAGAACTTTGGAAGAGATCTCTAAATTCTTGAATCGCGACATTGTATGCACTCGTATCATGCATGAAGGTGCCTTGAGCACACCTATGCGTGACACCAAGATAGAACTAAATGATGAAGTTCTCATCGTATGCGCCGAATCTGATGCTGAAGCTATCAAAGCTTTCATTGGTCCTGAGATTGAAGTTAACTGGGACGAAGAAAATCAACCACAGCCAATGATCAGCCGTCGAATTGTGGTAACCAACTCTTCTATGAACGGAAAGAGTTTGGGCAAAATGCATTTTTCTTCTCTTTATGGCGTCAACATTACCAGAATTACCCGACAGGGAATGGATCTCTTCGCTAGCCGTAACCACCATTTCCATGTTGGAGACCGCGTAATGGTTGTTGGTCCGGAGGAGAATGTCAATCGTGTTGCAGAACTAATGGGAAACTCTGAAAAACGCTTGAACGCACCAAATATCGCAACGATCTTCGTGGGTATAATCGTTGGTTTGATCTTTGGTAGCCTACCAATCGCTATTCCTGGTATGCCTGTTCCTATGAAACTCGGTCTTGCTGGTGGTCCATTGATCATAGCTATCCTCATCGGCCGTTTCGGTTATCGTATGGGTTTGGTTACCTATACCACAACTTCGGCAAATATGATGCTACGAGAATTTGGACTGGTATTATTCCTAGCTTCCGTTGGTATCAAAGCTGGTAATGGGTTCTGGGAAACTGTTGTGGCTGGAGATGGACTAAAATATGTATATACCGGTTTTATCATTACTGTAATACCTATATTAATAGTGGCAACTATCGCCCGTTTGAAGTATAAATTCAATTACTTTACTATTATGGGTATGATCTCGGGTGCATATACGGACCCTCCTGCTTTAGCTTACGCTAACAGCGAATGTATTGGTGAGGCTTCTGCGGTAGGTTATTCTACAGTATATCCTCTAAGTATGTTCCTTAGAATTCTTACAGCACAAATCATTGTACTCTTCTTCTGCGGAGTATAAAGCTAAACAAAAGACAATAAAAAGGCACAAGTTTAAAACTTGTGCCTTTTTACATATATAAGATGTATTCCTCTACTCTACCTTCTTGGTCATCTTACCATCAAAAGAGATCAGAATATCAACCTGATAGCTACTTGGACTATCTGGGATGGCTATTTCAGATATAAAATGCAAACCAGCAGCATCTATTCTATCAAACAGAATATCACTAAGAATGCTTTGACGTAAATATGCAGAAGGAATCTTTCCTGAGAAGTCTTTCTTTTTAAAATCACGTGAGAATAGTTGACGGGCACCTTGGAACACGCTAATATGGATGATATTATCGTAATAAACATTATCAACCTCAACACCTTCATCATTATAAACTGGCTTCACAACCTTATATGTCGTTGGGTTTACCTGAATATAGGTATGATAACGCTCTCCATTATACATTAATATCGAATCTCGCTTGATCAACTGGTTCTGATTCAGAGCTACAGGACGTTTACCAATAAACTCAATCTTATCGATAGGATCATCACTCTTGACCAGTTTCACCGTTTCTCCGTTCTGATTCTTAAACTGAAAGAGATGAGCAGACTGCTTCACAATCTGATATTTCACAGAATTTGCACCCCTCAACTCTAACGTGTCTCCATAGATACGGAAATACACAGGTTGACTCGTAGAATCAGGATAATAAATGGTATCTCCTTTAGCTCGGAAAGCTACATCGTCGTCATCATCATTAACCCAGATACCTTGGAGTAACTTTTTAGCCTGACGATCCTCTCCTATCGAGATGGTCTTAGGTTCCTGACGTTTACAGCCTGAAAGAACCACAATTAATAAAAACAAAAAAGTAATCGACTTACGCATTATTGTGATAGAATCAAATTCTTTTAATTAGATTACATTATAAAATATACGGCAAAGGTAACAAAATATATTGAGCTAGAAAAGTATTTCAAACTTTTTATATTTAATCATTAAAAATATTTGGAACATTCGAACTTTTTGGTTAAATTTGCAAACGTGATTGAACTTGATAGACATATAGAAATACTGTTACTCAGCAATGACTGTGTCATAGTCCCTGATTTTGGAGGATTTATGGCACATCATGTTGACGCACGTTACGACAAAAACGAGAATTTGTTTTTGCCTCCTCTCCGTACGATAGGTTTCAACCCTCAGCTCAAGATGAATGATTCTCTCCTTGCGCAGAGTTATGTTGAAGCATACGATATTAGTTATCCAGAAGCTGTGAATCGTATCAGCGATGAAGTAAACGAACTTAAACAGCATTTGGAAAATTATGGTAGCTATGAACTTACAGACGTAGGAACCCTACGCCTTAATGAAGTCGGCAGCTATATATTCGAACCATGTGAGGCTGGCATATTAACCCCTAATTTATATGGTTTAAGTAGTTTCGAGATGAAAAGTCTTCAAACTATTGCCGAAGAGGAAAAGGTCACTGCAAATTCTCTCCAACCAACGCCTACTGTTACTCTGACTACAACACAAAGTATCTTCAACGATATTGAACAGGAGGAAGATGACAAGGTTGTAAGTTTGCAGTTCAAGATGAGCGTTCTGCGCAACTTGGCAGCAGCATGTATTGCTATAATCGTCTTCTTCGCAGTTGCTACTCCTTTAGGAAACAATGATTCAAATGCGATTACACGTAGTAAAATCGATACTGGATTATTGAACAGAATCATGCCTAAGGAGGAATGTACAATGAGAACTTCTGTTAATGCGAATTCTGTTAAGAAGAATAACAAAAAGACAATAGTATATAAGAATAATACTAACGAAACGAAATCGTTGACAGACAACAAAGACGTTGAACCTTCGGAGTATTATACAATTGTTCTCGCTAGCCGTGTTGCAAAAGCAAACGCACAGGAATATGTAGAACAACTTAAAAAGAAGGGCTTGGGTTCTGCTCGTGTTGTCACAACCCCTAGTACCAAAGTAATCTATGGTACATACAAGACTGAAAATGAAGCTTATAAGTATTTGAATCAGCTTCACAATCAGAAGGAATTCAGTGATGGGTGGATAACAAAAGTAAGAAACTAAAATCGTTTTTGTATGAAAAGAGTTCGCTGTCCAAAATGTGATCATTATATCCCATTTGACGAAACAAAATATACAACAGGCCAAAAATTAATATTCCAATGTCCGGACTGTGGTAAGGAGTTTGGCATCCGACTTGGTGTTTCTAAATTAAGAAATGCACAAAAAGATGAGAACCCAGACGAAAATGCCAACGAAAAGGGATTTGGAAGTATTGTTGTCATTGAAAATGTCTTCCACTACAAACAGGTAATTCCTCTACAGTTGGGTGACAACGTTATTGGTAGATATATGAAAGGAAGTGGTATCAACTGCCCTATCGAAACAGTTGATCCTAGTATCGACATGAACCATTGTGTCATCAACGTAAGTTACGACAAGAATAAGAAACTTAAATATGTTCTTAGAGATGGGCCAAGCTATACAGGAACTTTCGTGGACAATGAAATTCTTGGTGACAGAGAACGTCGAGTTATCGAAGACGGAACTTTGTTTACAATAGGAGCAACATCCGTAATATTGCGCTCCGCTGATAGCAAAGAGGCATAATTATACGTGCTTTCGCGCCGAATTGCAAAAAAATCATTCATTTTTGCTTTTAATTTGAAACTTTTTCGTATCTTTGCACCTAAGAGATACGTAAAAGATTTGAGAATGAAACCAACAGCAATATTACTTCTACATTGCCCTGATAAACAGGGAATCATTACAGAAGTCACCAAATTCATTACAGATAATCAGGGAAATATTGTTTATCTGGATCAATATGTGGACCACGAAGATGGAATGTTCTTTATGCGCATAGAATGGGAACTCGAAAAATTCCTAATTCCACGCGAAAAAATTAAAGACTTAATCACGACTCTCTATGCCAAAAGGTATGACATGGAATTCAACCTCTATTTTAATGACGAAAAACCTCGCATGGCTATCTTCGTCAGCAAAATGAGCCATTGCCTTTATGATCTTCTGGCAAGATACAAAGCTGGTGAATTCAATGTCGAGATTCCATGTATCGTCAGCAACCACGAAGACTTGAGATATGTTGCTGAACAGTTTAATATCCCATATTATGTTTGGAGCATAAAAAAGGATCATAGCAACAAGGCTGAAGTAGAAAAAGCAGAAATGGAATTGTTGAAGAAAGAAAAGGTAACTTTCATTGTATTAGCTCGATATATGCAGATCATAAGCGATGAAATGATTAAGTCGTATCCAAATCATATTATCAACATTCACCATTCTTTCTTACCTGCTTTTGTTGGAGCAAAGCCTTATCATCAGGCATGGGAACGTGGTGTTAAAATCATTGGTGCTACAAGTCATTATGTAACAGCTGAACTCGATGCAGGACCAATAATAGAACAAGACGTAACACGTATCACACATAAAGATACCCCAGAAAGCCTTGTACTTAAGGGAAAAGATTTGGAGAAAATCGTTTTAAGCAGAGCTGTATCAAAACATATAGAAAGAAAGATTCTAACGTACCATAACAAAACTATTATCTTCTCATAATGCAAATAGCAATTGTAAAATACAATGCAGGAAATATCTATTCTGTAGTAAATGCCATGAAACGACTCGGAATTGAACCTATATTAACGGACAATCCTGAGTTACTCTGCAAGGCTGACAAAGTCTTATTTCCGGGACAAGGTAATGCAAAAGAAGCCATGACTTATCTCAGAGCACATCATCTCGACCAAGTCATTGCTGATTTGAAACAGCCTGTTCTGGGTATATGTGTTGGCCAACAATTGCTATGTAAACATTCTGAAGAAGGTGACGTGGATTGTATTGGCATCTTTGATGCTGAAGTAAAAAGATTTTCTCCTCAGCGTCATGAAGATAAGGTGCCAGCAATGGGATGGAATGAAATATATAATCTAAGTACTCCCCTTCTGGAAGGTTTGAGAGAGCACCCATATACCTATTTTGTCCACAGCTATTATGTTCCATTATCTAATGAAACCATAGCTACCGCAAACTATATCCTCCCCTATAGTGCTGCTATGCACAAGGATAATTTCTACACTTGTCAGTTTCATCCTGAGAAAAGTGGAAAAATCGGAGAGCAAATATTAAAGAATTTCCTCGAATTATGAATATAGAACTGATTCCAGCAATAGATATTATCAACGGGCAATGCGTTAGATTGACCAAAGGTGACTATGCTCAAAAAAAAGTCTACAATGATGACCCTGTTAGCGTTGCAAAACATTTTGAGCATCTAGGATTCAAGCGTCTGCATGTCGTTGACCTTGACGGAGCAAAATCTAAGCATGTTGTCAACGATAAGGTTTTGAAGGAAATAACTGAGAACACAAAACTTATAGTTGATTTTGGAGGAGGTATCAAAAGCGAAGAGGATATCGAAAAGGCTTTCCATGCAGGTGCAGCTATGGTAACCATTGGAAGTGTCGCTGTCACACATCCCGAGCAATTTATGAAATGGGTAGAGAAATATGGGGCAGATCGACTTATTCTAGGTGCTGACGTAAGGAATGGAAAGATTAGTATAAATGGTTGGAAAGAGGACTCTGAAGAAGACTTGCTACCATTCCTCAAACAATACGTAGAAAAAGGTATCAAAAAAGTATTGTGTACAGAAATAAGTAAAGACGGAACCTTGCAGGGGCCTGCTATCAAATTATATCAGGAAATCATGAAGGAATACCCTACCCTACATCTCATTGCAAGCGGTGGTGTTTCCAGCAACAAGGATATTATCGAACTCGATAGATTGGGAATTCCTGCTGTTGTTTTTGGTAAAGCCTTTTATGAAGGAAAAATAAATATAAAAGAGTTACTATGAACAAAGGATTAGCCAAAAGAATAGTACCTTGCCTCGACGTCAAGAACGGAGAGACTGTAAAAGGAACAAACTTCGTGAATTTGCGAAGTGCCGGAGATCCTGTGGAATTAGGCAAAGCATATAGTGACGCTGGTGCCGACGAACTTGTATTCCTAGACATCACAGCGAGCTATGAAGGCAGAAAGACTTTCACGGACATGGTGACTCGCGTGGCTGCGGAAATCAATATTCCATTCACTGTCGGCGGTGGTATCAATACTCTTGAAGATGTTGATAGACTACTAAATGCCGGAGCAGATAAGGTGAGCGTCAACAGTGCTGCTATTCTTCATCCTGAATTAATTAATGAAATAACTAATCATTATGGTTCACAGGTTTGTGTCTGCGCCATTGATGCAAGAATGGATGATGATGGTTGGCATTGCTACATCAAAGGTGGAAGAGAAAGAATTGAACTGGGATTATTCGACTGGGCTAAAGAGGTTGAAGATAAAGGTGCCGGAGAAATTCTCTTTACCTCGATGAACCATGATGGTATAAAGAAAGGATTTGCTAACGAGGCTTTAGCTCGACTTGCAGAAGAAGTAAGCATACCTATCATTGCCAGTGGTGGTGCTGGTACGATGGAACATTTCAAAGATGCTTTCAACATAGGAAAAGCTGATGCAGCATTGGCCGCAAGTGTCTTTCATTTCGGAGAAATAAAAATATCAGAGTTGAAAGCATATCTAAAAAATAATGATATAAACGTAAGACTATAATATGGAAATAGACTTTGAAAAGATGGGTGGACTCGTGCCAGCAATTATACAAGACGCAGTAACAAAAAACGTTCTGATGCTGGGATATATGAATGAAGAAGCCTACAAAAAAACTATAGAAACAAAAAAGGTAACATTCTGGAGTAGAACACGCAAATGTCTTTGGACTAAGGGGGAAACTTCAGGAAATTTCTTGAACCTCGTAAGCATTAAAAATGATTGCGATAAAGATACTTTACTTGTAAAGGTTCACCCTATGGGACCTACTTGCCATAAGGGGACTGACACATGTTGGGCTGAAGATAACACATACAATCCTATTCTCTTCTTAAGTGAATTGCAAGATTTCATCAACAAAAGGAAAGAAGATATGCCTGAAGGCAGCTATACTACGGCTCTATTTAAGAAAGGAACTAACAGAATAGCACAAAAAGTTGGAGAAGAAGTACTTGAGACTGTAATTGAAGCTGTTTCTGGAACCAACGAGAAGCTCGTATACGAAGTTTCCGACATTCTTTATCATTTAATTGTATTGCTATCTGATAAAGAATTAAGAATTGAGGATGTTGCTGCAGAACTTCTTAAGCGACATAATCCTGATTGGGATAAAGACCGCCGCCTTGCTAAATTTAATGGAACTTATCATAGATAAATAAAAATATTGACATTATGCTAATAGATTACGAGAATGTAGACGTATATCAAGAAGATAATTGCGTACTGAAGGATGTGAACTTTCATGTAGATGAAGGAGAATTTATTTATATCATTGGAAAGGTGGGTTCTGGAAAGAGTTCACTCCTTAAAACAATGTACTGCGAACTTGACCTCTACTCAAAAGAAAATGAAAAGGCAGAGGTACTTGGGCGAGACCTGTTAGAAATCAAACGTAAAGATATCCCTGCTCTAAGAAAGGAAATGGGTATTATCTTCCAGGATTTCCAATTATTACACGATAGAACTGTAAAGAAGAATCTGCAATTTGTGTTACAGGCAACAGGATGGAAAGATAAAAAGGAAATTCAACAGCGCATCCAAGATGTTTTGGATGAAGTTGGTATGCTTGACAAGATAGACAGAATGCCACACGAACTTTCTGGAGGTGAACAGCAACGAATTGCTATCGCTAGAGCTATTCTCAATAAGCCAAAGGTTATTATCGCTGATGAACCTACAGGAAATCTTGATCCTGAGACAGCAACCAATATCATTAAGCTACTAAAAGATGTCACAACAACTGGAACTTCTGTAGTTATGACTACACATAATATTCCAATGCTCGACAAATTCCAAGGTATCGTATACCGCTGTAAGGATGGAATGATCAGCGATGTGACAAAAGAATATAATCATCTCGACCTCACTGAGGATGGTGAAGAAGATAACAACTAAAAAACATAGATTATGAAGGTAATGAAATTCGGAGGTACTTCAGTAGGCTCGCCAGAGCGCATGAAGGAAGTTTCCTCCTTAATCACTGAATCAGGTGAACCAACATTCGTTGTACTCTCTGCGATGAGTGGAACAACTAATTCTCTCGTTGAAATCAGCGACTATCTCTATAAGAAAAATCCTGAAGGTGCCAATGAAGTTATCAATAAGTTGGAGGAGAAATACATGCAACATGTAGAAGATCTCTACTCTACTGATGAAATGAAAAAGGCTACTCAAGAATTTCTATGTGGTGAATTTGACTATCTGCGTTCTTTCACCAAAGACCTTTTTACTAGTTTCGAAGAGAAAAGTATCGTTGCTCAGGGCGAGATCATGAGTACAAATATGGTTGTCAACTACCTAAAGGAAATTGGCGTAAAGGCTACCTTACTCAACGCTCTGGACTTTATGCGCACAGACAAAAACGCAGAACCAGACCCTCAATACATTAAAGAGAAACTTGATGACATCATGAAGAAAAATGAGGGATATCAAATTTATATCACACAGGGCTTTATCTGTCGAAATGCCTATGGTGAGGTAGATAATCTGCAACGTGGTGGTTCTGACTATACAGCTTCTCTCATCGGTGCAGCCTTACCTGCAGAAGAAATACAAATATGGACTGATATTGATGGTATGCACAATAACGATCCTCGTATTGTAGACAAAACGGAAGCTGTACGACAACTCAACTTTGAAGAAGCTGCCGAATTAGCTTATTTCGGTGCCAAAATATTACATCCTACATGTGTTCAACCTGCAAAGTATGCCGGTATACCTGTCAGACTTAAGAACACCATGGATCCAAAAGCTGATGGAACGATTATCGACAATGTCATTGTACGTGGTAAGATTAAGGCTGTAGCAGCAAAAGACAATATCACAGCTATCAAAATAAAATCTTCTCGTATGCTCTTAGCTACGGGGTTCCTTCGTAAAGTGTTCGAGATCTTTGAAAGCTATCAGACTCCTATTGATATGATTGCTACATCGGAAGTTGGTGTAAGCATGAGCATTGACAATAATACTCATCTCAATGAGATCGTAGATGAATTGAAAAAATATGGAACTGTTACTGTCGACAATGATATGTGCATCGTATGCGTTGTAGGCGACCTTGACTGGAGTAATTTGGGCTTCGAAACTATTGCTGCTGAAGCTATGAAGAATATTCCTGTAAGAATGATTAGTTATGGAGGTAGCAATTACAACATCTCTTTCCTCATCAAGGAATCTGATAAGAAGCGTGCACTACAAAGTTTGAGCGACGTTCTCTTTAATAAAAACTAAAAATAGGACAAACACAACACAATCATGAAGGGAAATTTTCCTATAGACAAATTCCAGCAAATTCGTACACCTTTTTATTACTACGATACAGATTTGCTCCGCGAAACATTACGTGCCATCAACAATGAAGCCAGTAAACACGAAGGATTTGTTGTGCACTATGCAATCAAAGCTAATGCTAACAGAAAGGTTCTTAATGTCATCTGTCAGGCAGGATTAGGAGCTGATTGTGTAAGTGGTGGTGAAATAGAAAGAAGTATCGAAGCTGGATTCCCAAGTCAGAAAATTGTATATGCAGGCGTAGGCAAAAGTGATTGGGAAATCAATCTTGGACTCGACTGCAACATTTTTTGCTTCAACGTAGAAAGCATTCCTGAGCTTGAGGTAATAAATGAACTTGCAGAGAAGAAAGGTAAAATTGCCCAAGTTGCTTTTCGAATTAATCCGAATGTAGGCGCACATACACATGCAAACATCACAACAGGATTAGCTGAAAACAAATTCGGCATCGCTATGCAGGATATGGAAGAGGTAATAGAAAAGGCCAGTAAGATGAAAAATATCAAATTCGTTGGTCTTCATTTCCATATTGGAAGTCAAATACTTGATATGACTGACTTTATAGCACTCTGCAATCGTATCAATGACTTACAGAACCAATTGGAACTTCACCATATTAAAGTAGAAAACATTAATGTTGGTGGTGGACTTGGAATTGATTATAATCATCCTAACAGAAAGCCAATTCCTGACTTTAAGGATTATTTCGATACCTATGCCCAGCATCTAAACTTGCGACCTGGCCAAAAACTACACTTTGAACTTGGAAGGGCCGTTGTTGGTCAGATGGGTTCATTGATTACCAAAACTCTATATGTTAAACAAGGTACAGCAAAACAATTTGCAATCGTTGATGCTGGTATGACAGATCTTATCAGGCCTGCTTTATATCAGGCTTATCACAAAATAGAGAATATCTCTAGCGAAGAGCCTTGTGAGACATACGATGTCGTAGGACCTATCTGCGAGTCTAGTGATGTCTTTGCTAAAGCCATCGATATCAACAAATGCCATAGAGGTGATTTCATCGCGATAAGAAGTGCTGGAGCATATGGCGAAATCATGGCAAGTCAATACAATTGTAGGAAACTTCCAACTGGATACATAACAGAAGACTTCAAGTAAAATCTACGGTTTTCTAAAATAATTAGGATTCCATCATCTTTTTCTAATTAAAATACTTATCTTTGCAAGTATGTTAGAAATAGATACATTGACAATTATAGCATGCTGTATTGTACTTTTTTGTACAATAGCAGCATGCGTATTTAACCCATTCTTCAAAAGAGTAAGGACTAATTTAACAAAGGGGGAAATTTTTGAAGATGAGGGAATTAGCATTATATTTACCCCTCATGATCAGGCAAGAAAATTAGAAAATCATCTTCCTTTATTTCTTAATCAGAATTTTGACAAAAAGTTCCAAATTATTGTTGTTGCCGAACGAGGCGATAATGATACCATAGATGTGTTAAAACGCTTGAAAGGTGAATGGGGTGACAAATTATACTATACTCTTATTCCTGAATCCAGCAGATATATGAGCCGCAAGAAGTTACAAATTACTCTTGGTGTAAAAGCTGCTCATTATAATTGGATTTTACTTGTCGACCCAACAAACCGACCACAATCTGAAGGTTGGCTGAACGCAATTAGCCAATATTGTACACATAAGAACAATTTAGTTATGGGTGTCACTATGTATGATGAGGCAACATCTGAATACAAAAGATTTGAGCACATCTTGCGTTCATGCGATTTCATGAAAAGAGCTACCAAACTTGCTTTTAGTACTAATATGCATTTAATAGGATTCAAGAAAGACGAGTTCTTGGCACAAGAGGGATTTCGTGGCAATCTTCAGTTGATTCGAGGAGAATATAACTTCCTCATCAATAAATATGCCAAAAGGAATGGTACTTTAATTGCCTGCGAACCAGAATGTATTCTCTTAGAAGATAAGCCTACGAAAAAGACTTGGAAATATCTTCATTTATATGATTTGGCAAGCAAAGCAGTATTAGACCGTACAATCCGACCAAAACTGTGGAAAAACACATGTAATGTCTTGTTACATACATCATTATGTTTGAATATTTTCGCCGTTATTTACAGTATATTAAAAGAGAACTTTATATTACTAGGAATAGCTATTTTCTGCATTGCTCTCTTGTTTTCTATACGTTGGATAACAGCCAACAAAGCTGTACATCAATTTGATAGCAATATATCAACATTTAAGATGCCATTTTATGAGCTAACTTTTATATGGAGAATTTTATATCATAAATGGCAATATCTGCGAGCTGACAAGAATGATTTCACATCACATAAACTTTAAAATATGAAGATATATCTGTACATTACTTCAAAAGCAAATAAAACTTATGTATGGCAAAACTACATGAGGATATTACAGGACTGTAATCGTACTGATAGACTGGAAGATGCTGATATCGTCCACATTCTTGGTGTTTGGAGTTCTAAAGCGAACAAGATTACTCGTAAGGCAAAAAAGATGGGAATCCCGTATATCGTTAGCCCATTAGGAGGTATTTCTTTCTGGAATATGAAAAAACCTACGACACGTCGGCCTATACAGAGGATGCTATACCAAAAGAAAGAAATTAAAGATGCTCAGGCTATTGTGGCAACAACAGTTGCAGAATTTGACTATCTGAGAAAACGGAAGTGGAATTCTCAGATCTATAGAATAAGTAACTGCATATTGACTCACCAAATCAGTGAAGCCGAGATGCAAGCAGAATTTAAATCCTTATATGATAAGGTCATTGCAAAATATGAACAAAGAAAAACTGAAAAAATAAAAGAAAGAGTAGCTTTATCTTTAGGTGAACATAAAGAACAAGATAACGAAGACGCAATTCTAGAACAGCTTCTACAGATAGAGAGTAGAATTCCACATCAGAATATACCTCTCTCCTACCTCCAAAAACTACAAATTTTACTTCACGACACAGAATATAACGATGATATCCTCGAAGAAAGAATCGAACAACTCAAGATCAGGAAGTTCTCACAACGAGTCTTTCAAGTGATGGCAGAAACTACAGGACTCACTGAAGGATATATGCCTATAGAAGCTATCGAGGACAAAACATCAAAACAAATACAAAAGATAATTACTGAATAGTAATTATATAATACTAATTCGTATGAAGCATTACGAGATAGAAAAAGATATGAGATACCTTGAGCTATTAGCTCAATCTTTCCCAACAATTGCAGATGCTAGTACCGAGATTATCAATCTTCAGGCTATTCTGAATCTTCCGAAAGGTACTGAACATTTTCTTGCTGATATTCATGGAGAATATGAGGCTTTTATTCATGTGCTGAAAAATGCATCGGGTAATATCAAACGCAAAGTAAACGATCTCTTCGGTAATACTCTAAGAGAAACTGAGAAACGGGAACTATGCACACTAATTTATTATCCTGAACAGAAGCTAGAACTTGTAAAACAAAATGAGGAAGATATAGATGATTGGTATCACATTACACTACATCAACTCGTAGCTGTCTGTCGTGATGTATCTAGCAAATATACGCGTTCAAAGGTAAGAAAGAACTTACCTTCTGATTTTTCATACATTATCCAGGAATTACTTCATGAGCGTACAGAAGATAGGGATAAAACTGCATATGTAAATGTCATCGTCGACACTATAATTTCTACGGGAAGGGCTGATGATTTTATCATTGCAATAGCAAATGTCATCCAGCATCTCGTTATCGATCAACTACATATCCTTGGTGACATCTATGATAGAGGACCTGGAGCACACATCATCATGGATTATCTTCGCCATCGTCAGAATTGGGATATTCAATGGGGAAACCATGACATTCTATGGATGGGAGCAGCTGCTGGAAACAATGCTTGTATCTGCAATGTGATACGTTTATCGCTGAGGTATGCCAATCTGGCAACCCTTGAAGAGGGATATGGTATCAACCTTGTACCATTAGCTACCTTTGCAATGGAAACATACAAGAATGATCCTTGCGAGGAATTCATCCCGAAAATAACAGGAGAAGGTTCCCATCTTGATGAACGCACTTGTCGACTGACTGCCCAAATGCACAAGGCAATATCTATTCTGCAGTTTAAACTGGAAAACCAGATCTTCGAAAGTCATCCTGATTGGGATATGACATCAAGATGTCTATTTAATCATATTGACTACAAGAATGGAACTATTAATATAGATGGAAAGGAATACGAAATGACATCATGTAACTTTCCAACCATTAATGAGAAAGATCCAAACGCATTAACTGACGAAGAGAAACTGCTCATGCGTAAATTACATCACTCGTTTATGGTTAGCGAAAAATTGCATAAACACATGCGTGCTATGTTGCAACATGGTTGCATGTATGCTATCTATAATAATAATTTATTGTTCCACGCTTCTATCCCATTGAATGAGGACGGCTCCCTGAAAACTGTCGAGATATTTCCTGGAAGGAAATATGCAGGTCGGAAATTACTGCATAACATCGATATGCTGATCAGAACAGCTTTCCAAAATGATTCTGACCCAGATGAAAGACAATATGCCATCGACTATTTTCTTTATTTATGGTGCGGAAAAGATAGTCCCCTGTTTGATAAAAGCAAAATGGCTACATTTGAAAGATACTTCATCAAAGATAAGGAAACATGGCATGAAGAAAAGGGCAATTACTTCAAACTAAGAGATAATGAGGAAGTCATAGATAGAATCCTTGATTCCTTTGGTGTAGAAGGACTGAACCGACATATCATCAATGGGCATGTACCAGTAAGGGCAACGAGTGGTGAAAATCCTGTCAAAGCAAATGGAAAACTGATGGTTATCGATGGAGGATTCAGCAAAGCCTACCATAATGAAACGGGTATTGCTGGTTATACCCTAGTATATCATTCCAGAGGATTCCAATTGGTACAACATGAGCCTTTTACAAGTACTGAAGATGCTATCAGAACAGGAACAGACATCAAATCAACTACTCAGATTGTAGAGATGAGTAATCGCAGGATGCTTGTTGCTGATACTGACAAAGGTAGAGAACTCCGTCAACAAATTGCTGATCTCGAAGAACTACTTTATGCTTTCCGACACGGATACATCAAAGAATCGGAAAGAAAGTAATAGCAAGCACAAGTACACATCATGAGATAACAACAAAAAGGTTTATTATTCATATTTATATACCAAAAGAAAAAGGGTGAGTCAAAGTTTATTTTTTGACTCACCCTTTGCTTATTCTTATAGAGAAGTTGTATTTAATTATTTGAACTTCCCCCCACAATGTCTAACAATTCATTCGTAATAGCGGCCTGACGACTCTTATTAAATTGTAAATTCAAGTCACGAAGCAACTCATCTGCATTATCCGTAGCAGTCTGCATAGCAACCATTCGAGCAGCATGCTCACTGGCTATACTATCCAACAAGGCTGTATACATCATAAGATGTAATTGCTTAGGAATCAAACTACTAAGAACAGTATGCAAATCAGGTTCTACAATAAAATCATCATTGATTGCAACATCCTGCTTTTCCTCATTTCTCTCCTTAGCATGTTTTTTTCTAAGATATTCCTGAGCTTTAGCAGTAGCTACATTACTTGAAAGATCACGATCATTATTCTCTCCAATAGTCTCAGTAGAAAGGTCTATTGGCAATAAAGTCTTACGAGTCAAGATCTGACTACCTGCACTCTTGAAATGATGATAAATAAGTTCTACTTTATCTATCTCACCTTTCAAGAACAAATTACCCAATTCGCGTACAATATCAGCACAAGGTGCAGACTTTGGTTTATCAACTAAATCCATGAAACTACCTGCACATGGGAGACCTAATTTCTTAACCTTTTCTTCAATCTTACGCCCGATAGGATAAATAATAATATCGTCGACACCTTGACTCTTGTACTCGTCAATCGTTTCCAGCATCATCTTGATAACATTATTATTAAAGCCACCACATAGCGAACTATTGGAGCTGAAAACAACTAATGCCACACGCTTCAGCTCAGCATGACTTCCCTCAAAAGGTGTGTCAGTATCCGGAGTAGAAAGCAGGAAACTCTTCAAGATATGTTCCAATTGGTTTTCGTAAGGAAGCATATTTTGTATAGCCACCTGTGCATGATGCAGTTTCGATGAAGCCACCATCTTCATGGCACTCGTTATCTTACGAGTACTATTGACAGAAGCAATACGAGTTTTTATCTCTTTCAACGACGGCATAGGCTATTACGCTTTAAATTGTCCGGCTACATTAGCCATAACTTCCTTGATGGTATTTTCCACTTCCTCAGTCAGTTTTCCACTAGCTAATATATCTATAGCATCCTGATGTTGTGACCGCATAGCATCAAGGAATTGATCCTGACACTTACGTACCTCATCTACAGGAACATCGTGCATCAAACCATGAACACCGCAATATATAATTGCGATCTGTTCACCTACAGGCATAGGACTATATTGAGGCTGGATAAGCAACTGATTATTCTTACGTCCACGATCCAATGTCATAGCCGTAACAGCATCCATATCGCTAGCAAACTTAGAGAAACTCTCAAGCTCACGATACTGTGCCATATCAATTTTAAGGGTACCAGCAACTTTCTTCATACTCTTCACCTGAGCAGAACCACCTACACGAGAAACTGATATACCTACATTAATAGCAGGACGGAATCCTTGGTTAAAGAGGTTAGTCTCCAGATAAATTTGTCCATCCGTGATAGAGATTACGTTTGTTGGAATGTATGCAGAAACATCACCAGCCTGAGTTTCAATGATAGGAAGAGCTGTAAGTGAACCACCACCACGAACATGTCCTTTCAAACTCTCAGGAAGATCATTCATCTGCTCTGCAATTTCCTGTTGATCGTTGATACGAGCAGCACGCTCAAGTAAACGACTATGCAGATAGAACACATCACCCGGATATGCTTCACGACCAGAAGGTCGGCGAAGAATCAACGAAACTTCACGATAGGCCACAGCTTGTTTTGACAAATCATCATAAACAACTAGCGCATGATAGCCACGATCGCGGAAGTATTCACCGATAGCAGCACCGGCAAAAGGTGCATAATATTGCATAGCAGCAGGATCAGCAGCTGTAGCACTCACAACAATAGTATAAGGCATTGCGCCATGATCCTGTAAAGTTTGAACAAGACTAGCTACAGTAGAAGCCTTCTGTCCAATAGCTACATAAATACAATATACTGGTTTACCTGCATCATAGTTACTTTTCTGATTGATAATCGTATCAACAGCGACAGCCGTTTTGCCAGTCTGTCGGTCACCAATTATCAACTCACGCTGGCCACGGCCAATAGGAATCATAGAGTCTACCGCCTTAAGACCCGTCTGAAGAGGTTCCTTTACTGGTTGACGATAAATTACTCCAGGAGCCTTACGATCAAGCGGCATCTCCAAAGAATCAGTAAGATCAATATCGCCCTTACCGTCGATAGGCTGACCTATAGGATTAACAACACGTCCTAGGAAATTATCATTAACACGGATAGAAGCAATACGATGTGTACGCTTAACTTTCTGTCCTTCCTTGATGCCAGCAGTATCCCCTAGAAGCACACAACCCACATTGTCTTCCTCCAGGTTCATGACAATAGCCATAGTACCATTCTCGAACTCAAGAAGTTCAGAAGCCTCAACATTACGTAGTCCATATATATGGGCCACGCCATCAGCTACGGTAAGTACAGTACCTACCTCATCAAACTGATTTGCATCATTGATGCCTTGCAACTCCTTTACAAGAACTTCAGATACTTCACTTGGTTTTATTTTTTCTGACATTTGAAATTTACTTTTTTAATTCAACAAGTATATTGTTAAGTTTCGACTTAACACTTGCATCCATTCTGTAGGTATCATACTCAAGAATAAATCCTCCAATGATAGTAGGATCTACCTCAGTAGTAAATTCTACAGTACCCTGAGTTTTAGCTTCCACCATCTGCTTCATCTTCTGTTCTGTAGCAGCCGACACAGCAGAGGCAGTCGTCAGTTTACCGCGGGTGATATTCTTCTGTTGTCTATAAAGAGTGATATATGAATTAGCCATGAATTGCAGGGCGTTTTCCCTATCCTCTTTCATTACAAGAACTACAAAACGCTTACTCAGTTCCTGTGGGTTATTTCCCAGTGCTGTTGTAAGCAGATGCATTTTCTTCTCACCAGAAAGCATAGGGTTATCTATCGAAGATCGCAATTCAGGCACCTCCATATAGCATTCTGCCAAAGAAGCCATATCCTTATACACCTGTTCTTCGATCTTTTGCTCTGTAGCACTCTTTAGGAGTGCCCGAGCATATCTTACCGATATTACACCTAAATCCATAAGCTATTATCCTTTTTTATTTTCAGAAGAAACTTCATCCAGCAATCGGTTTACCAATTCCATTTGCTTATCATCAGTAGAAAGTTTCTCTTTAAGAATCTTCTCTGCAATTTGAACACTAAGTTCAGCTACCTGAGAACGAATCTCGCGAACAGCGTTTTGTTTCTCGCTTTCGATTTGAATTCTCGCCTCACTAATGATGCGAGCACTCTCCTCTCGTGCTTTTTCCTGAGCCTTTTCTACAATAGCATCACGAGTTCCAGCAGCCTCCTTAAGGATATCAGCTTGTTTCTCGCGAGCTTCCTGCAAAATGGATTCCCCTTCCTGCTTGATGTTTTCAAGTCGTTCTGAGGCTTCATGTGCCTTGCGCAAACTATCGTCGATATAATTTTTTCGTTCTTCTACCATACGAATGATGACAGGAAAACCAAATTTGGCAAGAACACCTAAGACCACCACGAACGCCAGGAACATCCACAATAGTAATCCAGGATCCGGCGTTAGTATTGATGGTAAATTATCCATTAATTCTTACACTTAAATCAAGAATGCGCACGCTGCAATTGCAAAGAGGGCACAACCCTCAACGAAAGCAGAAGTCAAAATCATGTTAGTCTGAATCTTGCTAGAAGCTTCTGGCTGGCGAGCTATAGCGTCCATTGCCTGGCCACCAATTTTACCAATACCTAAACCTGCACCGATTACTGCAATACCTGCTCCAAGACCGCAACCTAGCTTAGCCAGGCCTTCTGCAGCCAATAATGTTGAAATTAACATAGCTTTAAATTTTTATTGTTATTAGTTATTCTTTTTCTTTTATTATTACTCTGCTTCCTCTTCTTTATGCGCTAAGCCAATGAATACGGCACTAAGCAGAGTGAACACATAAGCCTGAACAAAAGCTACAAGAAGTTCGAGTAGATTCATAAACAGCAACATGATGATGCTGAATGTATTCAGGCCAAGGCCAAAGCCTACACCCATAGACCATCCCAAAAAGATGACACAGGTGAAACTTAGAATTACTGCATGACCCGCCATCATATTAGCAAAAAGACGAATCATGAGTGCAAATGGTTTTGTAAAAACGCCAAAGAGTTCAATGACAGGCATCAAAGGTACCGGACATTTCAAGAAGACCGGAACTTTTGGCCAAAAGATATCCTTCCAATACTCCTTATTACCAAACAGGTTGATTGCAATCATTGTGCATACAGCCAAAAACAAAGTAATATTGATATTACCCGTCACATTGGCACCACCCGGGAATATAGGAATCAAACCTATTAGATTACACGTTAGAATAAAGAAGAATACCGTAAGCAGATAAGGAGCATAAGAACGACTATGGTTTTCTCCGATAGAAGCTTTGACAACGTCATCATAGATATACATTACCGTAGCCTCCATCATTCCTACAAATCCTCCTGGAGCTTCCTTTCTGTCATCATGATGTTTGTACCAGCGGGCACAAGAAAGAAAGACAATAAGCATGATGATAACAACAATCCATATTTGAGCCACCGTCTTAGTGATACTCAAATCTAAAGGACGGACCGTTGAGCCATCAGCCAATTTTTCATATATCTTTCCATGATGCTTTTCGTCGAAATAAAAAGGTTTTGGCAAACTCTCTGCAGTACAGCAAACCCACTTCCCACTGGCTTTACTCTGAACAATGATAGGAAGAGGTATCGACAAGTTCTTGCCTTCATACGAGGTGATATGCCATTCGTATGCATCAGAAAGATGCCCGAGAACAATTTCCGGTATATCCAATTTCTCCCCCTTCTTCTCATTGTTTGCATAAAGCTGAAATGGTAGTAAAACTATCATCAGTAGAAGAAGCAATGTTTTAATATTTTTCATTTACGTCTATACTTTAATTCACTGACCCTACGTCAGCATGTTTGCGGAAGAAAAGTGTATGATGAAGAATGATAGCGAGATAAAAGCATGCAAACACGACCAGAAAATTGAACATTGCAGCCCGACCTGCTATCATATAATAAATAAGTATCATCAATAATGCAGATAAAATTCTCACAATGGATACTCCCATAAAGAAATTGGTGAGATTATCGGCAGCTTTCCGAGCAACCTTTCCCCAAACCAATCCATCCGCAAATTCAATGATCAGACCATACACAGTGGAAGTGATAAACGCAGTCAAGATATTCTCCAGATGAAGCAAATTGATGAGAAGCAAGCCCATCAAGAATAAAGCTCCAACCAGTCCTATTCCCTGTTTACGATAATTCCAACTCAAATGATCTATATTCTTATCTATCATCAATTTATCACATTTGATTAAACTTCCACACACACGTTCACTTCATTCTTCTTCACTTCAACGAACCCACCTTTTATGTTCAGCGAATTCATGCCATCTTTGGTTGAATATTCTACGACACCAGTCTCAAGAGAAGAAATGATAGGAGCATGATTTTCAAGAATCTCGAACGAGCCAAGTGTTCCAGGAACTCTGATACTCTCCACATTTCCATCGAAGATGATTTTCTCCGGAGATACAATCTTAAGACTCAACATAGGCATTATCCTTTAGCTTGTTCGAGAAGTTTCTTACCCTTCTCCTTAGCATCCTCAATGGTACCAACATTTAAGAACGCCTGCTCTGGTAAGTCATCTACTTCACCATCCATAATAGCATTAAAGCCCTTGATAGTATCCTCGATACTTACCATTACACCTGGAGTACCAGTAAACTGTTCAGCAACAGCAAACGGTTGAGACAAGAATCGCTGTACACGACGTGCACGAGCCACTGTGAGTTTATCCTCATCAGAGAGTTCATCCATACCCAAGATAGCAATAATATCTTGTAGCTCATTATAATGCTGCAACAATTCCTTCACGCGTTGTGCACATTCATAATGCTCCTTACCAACGATAAGTGGATCAAGAATACGCGAAGTACTAGCCAAAGGATCTACAGCTGGATAGATACCCAACTCTGTGATTTTACGATTCAACACCGTAGTAGCATCCAAATGGGTAAAAGTTGTAGCAGGCGCAGGGTCAGTAAGGTCATCGGCAGGTACATACACAGCCTGAACAGAAGTAATAGAACCATTCTTGGTAGAAGTGATTCGTTCCTGCATTTGTCCCATCTCCGAAGCCAATGTAGGCTGATAACCTACAGCTGAAGGCATTCGACCAAGCAACGCAGAAACCTCAGAGCCTGCCTGTGTGAAACGGAAGATATTATCAATGAAGAACATGATATCAGCTGCTTCACCATTAGCGCCACCATGATCACGGAATTCCTCTGCCACAGTAAGTCCTGAAAGAGCTACTGAGGAACGTGCCCCAGGTGGTTCGTTCATCTGACCATAAACAAGGGTGGCTTGTGACTTCTTCAGTTCTTCAGGGTCTACCAAAGAAAGATCCCATTTACCTTCTTCCATGGCCTTTCTGAACTTTTCGCCATATTTAATAACACCGGATTCAAGCATATCACGAATCAAGTCATTACCTTCACGTGTACGCTCTCCTACTCCTGCAAAAACAGAATAGCCATTATGTCCCTTGGCGATATTATTTATCAACTCCATGATGAGCACAGTCTTACCTACGCCAGCTCCACCAAACAATCCAATTTTACCACCTTTCATATAAGGTTCGAGCAAGTCGATAACCTTTATACCAGTGGCAAGCATTTCCTTATGGGTAGAGAGTTCGTCAAACTTCGGTGCTTCACGGTGAATAGGATATGCACCCTGCATATCTAGTTTTTTCATACCGTCGATTGGTTCACCAATGACATTCAGCATTCGGCCTTTAATTTGCTCACCTACAGGCATCACGATTGGACTTCCCGTCGAAACGGCTTCGAGCCCACGCTGCAAACCATCGGTGTTGTCCATAGCGACACAACGTACGGTATCTTCACCGATATGCTGTTTCACCTCGATGATCAAGTCGCGACCATCAGGACGTTTTACCTTCAAGGCCTCATTAATTTTTGGAAGCACTTTCTCGGGATCCTCGCCCTTCGTGTCGAAATAGACATCGATGACAGGACCAATGATCTGAGAAATGTGTCCATTAATTGTTGCCATAAGCTATTAATTATTTTAGTTAAATATAATATTGTCGTTTTCCAAGCATCAAAAGTACCGAAATTGTTTTGTTCTACCAAATTTATGTATTTTTATTTCACAATTACGGTACTTTTTTTATACCTTTTTAATATTAGATACTCAACTCATCGAGTACCTTTATCAGTTTTCTATCGAAAGGTTTATCTGATCGAATTGCTTCACTCAATGGTACATAAACCACTTCATTGTTTCTCACACCGACCATTACATTGCGCTGTCCTTGCATAATGGCTTCTACGGCTCCGCAACCCGTTCTACTTGCAAGAATTCTATCTCGTGCTGTTGGACGTCCACCTCGCTGTAAATGACCTAAGATAGACACGCGCACATCATATTCAGGGAACTCCTTACGCACACGATCTGCATAATACAAAGCGCCACATTTCGGACTTTCAGAAACAACCACAATACAACTCTTCTTTGATTTACGGATACCACGCTCCATAAATTGAGCTAACTGGTCAACATCTGTAGAATCCTCTGGAATAATAGCTGCTTCAGCGCCACTAGCGATTGCTGAATTCTGAGCTAAGAATCCTGCGTCACGTCCCATTACTTCGATAAAGAAAATACGCTCATGACTTTGCGCCGTGTCTCGAATACGATCGACACACTCTACAATTGTATTCATGGTAGTATCATAACCTATAGTATTATCTGTACCGTACAAGTCGTTATCAATAGTACCAGGAAGACCGATACAGCAGACATCATAGTCACGAGCAAAATTCATAGCACCCGTCAACGATCCGTTACCACCTATTACGACCAAAGCATCAATACCTTGTGCTTGCAAGTTTTCATAGGCCTTCTGTCGACCTTCCTCAGTCATAAACTCTTTACTTCTTGCGGTTTTTAGGATAGTACCACCGGTACCGATGATACCACTTACGTTTTCTGTAGTAAAAGGCTTGATATCATTCTGAATTAGTCCGTCATAACCTCGATAGATAGCCTTGATTTCGAATCCATTATAAATACCAGCACGTGTGACTGCGCGAATAGCAGCATTCATACCAGGAGCGTCACCTCCAGAGGTCAGGATTCCGATTGTCTTAATTTTAGCCATAATACTTAATACCTTTTCTTATTTTTTGATTAGTTATCTTTTTCACATTACAATCCATAATTCAACGAGTCCGGCTATCATTCCAAAGAGGCACTTCCACCCCACATTTCGGAAATACCAACCAAGATGCATCTTTTCCATCTTGAGCAGCGCTACACCACTGATAGAACCTATAGCCAGAATATTTCCTCCTGCCATCACAGAGAAAGCTATAATTTTCCAGTAAGCGCCATTGATGCCGATCATCGAAGAAGTATCAGCAAGTGACTGCACGGTAAAAGGTGAAAGTGAGAAGAAACTCATCGCCGTAGCGAAATTCTCCACTACCGAACTGATTGCACCTGCTATTAATCCATAGATCCAAATATTATGCAAATATGCTTCTAGATAGGTCCACACCCACTCTATAGCGCCTGTTTCTACCACGACGCCAATAGCAAGCATCATTCCCATTACATAAAGCATCATTTGAATTACGCCATATTGCAAAGCCTGAGGGATGCGACGTTGAGCCATCATGTCGGAATTCATCAATTTACGATTAAAGATCTCGTTTACAATCCACAAGATGGCAAGCACACACATAGCGCCCAAGAATGGACTGAGTTTTGTAATATCTCTAAAGGTAGGAATAAACCACAAGCCTCCAATACCTACAAACAGCATGAGTAATCGTTGCCAGATATTCAGACGGGTATCATCACCACGATATGGCATTGTAATCCACTCTGTATCTACGTGTTCTGGTAACATTCTCCCCATTAAATAAGTAGGTACACTCCAAGCCACCACACAAGGAATAGCTAAAGCAGCAGAGAAATTCGTTGCCGTCACAGCTCCCAAATTCCATAGCACAAGTCCTTCAGGATTACCTATTACCGTAAGAGCACCACCACAATTAGCCGATACGACAATAGCAGATCCGTAAATCATACGTTGACGTCGATTAGGGATAATAGAATGCATGATCGTAAGCATCATCACCGTAGTAGAGAGGTTATCGAGATTGGCCGAAATAATAAAAGTCACCACAGATAACGTCCATAACATTTTTCGGCTGTTCCGTGTACGCAACAACTGTCTGACGAAATCGAAACAACCGTTATTGTTCAGAATCTCTACGATTGTCATCGTAGCTAATAAGAACAACACTACTTCTGATGCTCTACCAACATAAGGAAGAAAAATATTCTGTGCTATATAATGTTTTACACTGGCACTTGTAGACGATGCTTTCCCTAAAAAGACCAGATATTCACTATTATGTTGGCTCATCACGAAATCAGTACCATAACAGATATACAGCACCCAGCCCAAAGCTGCAGCAAAGATAGCAACAGCTGCTTTGTTTATATTAGTAAGGTTCTCAGTGGCTATGAGAAGATATGCTAAAACAAGTATGGTAACGATCAATAAAGTCATAATATACTAATTTCAGCACAAAGTTAACAAAAAGAATCAAATAGACAAGAATCAAACCTTTTTTTTATATCGGTTTAACGCAAAAACCTATTTGCATTTCAATCTGCATTTCTTTAAAATTTCATTTATCATAGGAACTTTCCTACTTAAAGTTTTAATTGATAATACCGAGATAACTATCACTACAACTGATGACAAGGCGATTTCTATAAAGTCTTCATATAAGAATATAATTCCACACATTATAGATAAGAGAAACAAATAAACCATAAATTTCTTAATTACATTTTCATCTGGCAGATAATCATATTTCCAATAACAATACAGCAAATCGAATAATAGAATTATGATAGACGAAAACAATAAGGCAATTCCCATGCCCGTAATATCAAACTGATTCTGGAAAAATATCATCGAGGGAATAAGTACCACACTATAACTTAGTTCAATGATAAGATACGAAACACTATCACCTTTTGCCAAAGGGATATACTCTAAAGGTAAATAAAAACCTCTCACAAAGACTGCAACTATTAATAGTCGGGTCATATCGGTAGCAAGTAGGAATCCACGACTATAAAGTAATGGAATTAGTATGGGAAGAAACAGCAAGAGCAATGCCAACAGTGGTGCTAAGAGAAGTATACACATTTCGATCTGTCTATTCACCAACTCACAAAACTCCAATTGACTCTGCACTCCAGACAGTCGTGGGAAGTAATCAGTTTCCAAAGCTGATAAGACCACTCCTGCACAGGTCATCGTAAGCATATATCCTGCATTATAGAGTCCTACGACGTTCAATCCTCCGTGATGTTCCAGATACGACCTCACTATCAATTCTGTACCACTACCGATAGCTGTCGCCACAACGAATACCAAACCTAACCGCATCATTCCGCACCCTTCTGCGATGAATTGTTTCCGAAAAGATATTTTCAATGGAAATAAGCGATAAGACCTTACTACAACAAGTAGCCATTGCGCAACAGCTAATAATAACAGAGAAGGAACGATAGCCTTCTGTCCCCATATATAATAAAGAGGTGTAGCAATCAACAAAGCCGCTCCAGAATATTCTATCGACTGCAAAGCAAGATATTTGAGTTGTTGGGTAGCTTTTAATACTGCTATCTCTCCACAAACGATTGCCATCAAGAAGACTACTGGCGAAAGAAGTACGAAATGAATCATATGTCCTTCTTTGGAAAATACGAAAGTATCTAACCATGGACTCAACACAATGCATATTACTGTACCCCACAGAGCTACCATCAAGCTCCACATTCTTACCATCTCAACTTTATCGCCAATCTTTTCGTTTTGCCGGAAAGCTACAGATAGTTCTCGCACACTACTCATTGAGAGCCCCATAGTGGTAGAATCTGACACAAATTTAATGACCGAATTAAACAACGAGATTAATCCCAATCCCTCTGGACCGAGAATCAAAGCTACCAATTTGTTCTTTACAAGCGAAAGCAGAACATTTCCTCCTTGTACACCTCCGAACATCCCGGTATACTTTAGGATATGCGAATATTCATCATCGTGTTTTACTTTTTTCATTACATAAATAACGTTATTCAATTCTTTTTATTACCTTTGCTTTTGAAAAAAGAACCATTATCATGCAGATTTCCACCCAAAATTCAAAGCCTCAAATCAGTTTCATCATCACCACATACAACATCGATGATGAAATGCTCCGAAGTTGCATCGATAGCATTCTCCGTCTGTCCCTCAGTCGAGATGATCGGGAAATCATCCTCGTCGATGATGGTTCTGATCTTCCCCCACTCACTTCTCTTAGTGATATTATCGACGAGATTATCTATATTCGACAGCGTAACCAAGGGCTTTCGGCAGCTCGTAACCGTGGACTACAGATAGCCAATGGTGAATATATACAATTTGTGGATGGTGATGATATGCTCATTCAAGCGCCTTACGAGCATTGTCTCGACATTGCGCGCTACCATAATCCTGATATGGTGATTTTCGATACGAGCCATCGTCCAACTTCCGAGGTGGCTTTTGAATACAACGGTCCAATCTCGGGCAGCGAATATATGCATAGTTATAATCTACATGCTACTGCTTGTGGATATATTTTCCGCCGCTCTATACTCCACACTTTGCGCTTTACTCCTGGTATTCTTCACGAGGACGAAGAGTTCACTCCTCAACTTCTTTTACGTGCAGAACGTGTATTCTCTACAAAGGCCAAGGCTTATTACTATCGCCAGCGTTCACAATCTATCATGCATAACAATAATCGGCGTCATCAACTTAAGCGCCTTCACGATACTCGTGACATTATCTTCCGCTTACAATATCTGGCAAGTACTTTACCAGAAGCCGACCGCGTAGCATTAAACCGCCGTATCGCACAACTTTCGATGGATTATCTCTATAATACGATCTTGTTGACGCATAGTAGTAAGCACCTTGATATCGCTATTCAAAATTTACGCAGCAAAGGGTTATTTCCACTTCCTGATAAGGATTATACGAAGAAATATATGCTATTCCGTAAGGCTATCAATAGTCGATTGGGACGCCGCATGCTTCTACTCTCGATTCATTAATTTCATTCTATTCTTCACAAGATGACTCATCTGGTATGTGTATCGTCCTTATTGGATAAACTTTATTTTTATAATATTTAAGCCTCATTCCATGAATTCAGAATTCGCGAATTCAACTGTGCAACTGCTACATAATCCTTCGGGATCCGTTCGAGATAGTCATGAAATGGAATTACATATATTTATAAAAAAAGTCTATTCACCCTTGACCAAAAGAAATTCGCATCTCTTGTTATCAAAGAATGAATAGACATATCATAAATCACAAAAAAACTGAATATTCTTATATAACTACAGCTGTACCACTACAAGCTACCATAAGCATAGATCCACTGGAACCTATTGTCTCGTAATCGAAATCGATTCCAACAACTGCATTGGCGCCTAATGCCTGAGCGCGCTGTACCATCTCGTGCATAGAAGTATCTTTAGCCTCACGCAACACCTGCTCATAACTGTTGCTGCGACCTCCCACAAAATCACGTACACTGGCAAAAATATCTTTAACGAAGTTAGCACCAATAATAGTTTCACCTGTTACTACACCTTTGTATTCCAATACAGGATGTCCCTCAATAGAGGGTGTTGTACTTAAAATCATAATCCTAATTTTTAGTGTTTAATATAAAAAAGCCCTTATTTGCATAGGGAAATACAAACAAGGGCTATATAAAATATAGATTTAAATATTAGTGACTCTCCTGCTCTGCAGCTATAGTCTTAGGATCTTTAGCACCATAAAGACCATAGCAAGCCTGATAGCGGTTATAACCCCAGTTAGCCTGTGCCTTGTTAGGATCTAATTCCTTTGCTTTGTCGAGATACTTCAAAGCCTCGGTATATACTACCTTACGACCATTAGGATCTTGGAGATTAGAAGCCTTCACATTAAGACAAGCGCCCAGATAGGTAAGAACGACAACATTCTCTGGCTGAATCTTCTCAGCTTCCATCAAGCACTTTACAGCTTTATCTGCATCATTCTTTGCGATATAGTACATACCCTTATCTGCATAAGCAACAAAGCCCTTAGGATTAGCTGCGATAGCTGCATCAAGAAGTTCGAGTTGCTCCTTATCCATCTTCAAACCCTGATACATACCATTAAGATTGTCAAGGATAACCTCATTGGTCTGATCCTGTGCATAGAGAGCTTTCAACTTATCAACATAAGCCAAGGAATCAGCCTTAGTTGCCAAATTACTCTTCATGCTATATAGTTTCAAATTTAGAGCATCCTTAGCCTCAGCAGGACTCTTCATAGCGATGTCACAATACTTTTCGCAAAGATCCATCTGCTTCTCCTGATATGCATAGCGAGCACCGAAAAGTGCTACCTGACCTATATATTCACTCTCTGACTTACGATCCATTGAAGCGAACATTGGTTCACTTTCTGTATCAAGGAATGTACCCCAATATTCAAGTACCTTCTTAGCATTACCCTTCTGTGCAGCAATCTGACCACCATTTACAAGATTGGTGCGAGCACCCCAAAGGCGAGCAATATTACCATCAAACTTTGGCTTTACCTTACCCTTCTCGTTAGGCTGCTGGTCATACTTATAGCACTCTAATCCAGCCTTGATAGCCTGAACAGCAGAGTTATACATTGCAGTAGTATCATAAGGCTGAGGATCCTTCTTAAGACCTAACTGCTTATTGGTCATATTAGTCTGCTCAATAGCCTGCTGATCACTATATACTTTCATAGCGAGATCTACCAAGTGATTGTAAGCTTTAGCTTTTTCAGCACTATTAGCAAGCGTGTTAAGGTTTTGCTTAATCAACTGTTCAGCATCTGCATAGCTATTAGTTTTAAGGATAGCTTTCAATGCATCGCTGTCACCAGCAAAGGCAGCCGATGTACCTACCATCATCAAGGCTGCAATCATTAATTTTTTCATATTGTTTAATTTTAAAGGTTTGGCAAAATTAATTTCGAAAGCAAATAACCGAAATATTTTTGATATAACGGTCATTTGCCTCGATTATTTAAGATTTTTTTATCATTCAAAATCTACGTTTGGAGAGATTGGGCTTTCTTCCTCGGTATCATCAGCTTCGTTAACAGTTGGTTCTGCTGTCTCCTCTGCAGATTTCTGTACAGTATTATCACCACTTATCTCTTCACTCTTCTTGGCCCAAGCTGCGCGACTTTCCTCTTCTACTGTTGCTTCGAGTTCACTACTCATTACCTTACATACACTAGCAATGACATCGTTCTTCTTAGCTAAATTGATAAGACGAACACCCTGAGTAGCACGACCCATAACTCGTACATCGGCTACAGCCAGACGAATTACGATACCACTCTTATTGATGATCATCAAGTCGTTTTCGTCGGTAACATTCTTGATAGCTACAAGCAAACCAGTCTTCTCTGTAATAGCAAGAGTCTTAACACCCTTACCACCACGGTTAGTAACACGATAATCTTCTACCTGTGAACGCTTACCATAACCTTGTTCGCTCACAACCATAACAGTCTCATGCTCTGGATCATTAACTACGACCATGCCGATTACTGCATCATTTTCATCATCAAGTCGCATACCACGAACACCAGTAGCCGTACGACCCATGGTACGAATGGTATTCTCATGGAAACGAACAGCACGACCATTACGGTTAGCCATAATCAATTCATTATTACCATTAGTAAGGCGAACATCTACGACTTCATCGTTCTCGGCGATATTGATAGCGATCACACCATTAGCACGTGGACGAGAATACTGTTCGAGCAATGTCTTCTTCACAGTACCATTCTTAGTTGCGAATACTATATAATGTGAATTGATGAATTCTTCATCACTCAAACCTTTTCCACGTAAGCGAAGGAATGCATTTACGCTATCATCAGAATCAATGTTCAACAGGTTCTGAATAGCGCGCCCCTTAGAATTACGGTCACCTTCTGGGATTTCGTAACACTTAAGCCAATAGCAACGACCCTTCTTGGTGAAGAAGAGCATCGTCTGATGCATTGTAGCAGGATATATATATTCGGTGAAATCCTTCTCACGAGTACGAGCACCCTTAGAACCTACACCACCACGAGCCTGCTCACGGAAATCTGCAAGTGGTGTACGCTTGATATAGCCAAGATGACTCACGGTGATAACCACAGGATCGTTAGGATAGAAATCCTCTGGATTAAACTCGTGATCGTCCGGCTTAATCTGTGTACGACGCTCATCGCCATATTTCTCTTTTACCTCATTGAGCTCATCCTTCATCACCTTCTTGCAAAGTTCAGGATCGCTCAAAATCTGATTAAGATATTCGATCTGCTTCATCAACTCATCGTACTCAGCATGCAACTGATCCATACGAAGACCTGTAAGCTGACTGAGACGCATATCTACAATGGCCTTACTTTGAAGTTCATCGAGTTCGAAGCGTTGCTCCAAATTACGCTGAGCATCAGAAGGTGTTTTACTTGCACGAATAATATGTACAACTTCATCGATATTATCACATGCGATGATCAATCCTTCGAGGATATGAGCACGTTCCTGTGCCTTACGCAACTCGTACTGTGTACGGCGGATCGTTACATCATGACGATGCTCTACGAAATACTTGATACAATCTTTCAGTCCAAGCAGACGTGGACGACCTTTAACCAACGCAATGCAGTTAACAGAGAATGAGCTCTGTAAAGCTGTCATCTTAAACAACTTGTTAAGTACCACATTTGCATTAGCATCACGCTTCACGTCAATCACGATACGCATACCTTGACGACCAGATTCATCGTTAGCATTAGAGATTCCATCGAGCTTGCCTTCTTTTACTAATTCGGCGATATATTCAATAAGCATCTGCTTATTTACTCCATAAGGAATTTCCGTGACAACGATCTTATCATGATTCTCATCACTTTCGATTTCGGCAGTAGCACGAATCACGATACGTCCTCGACCTGTTTCATATGCATCCTTCACACCTTGGATGCCATAAATAGTAGCACCTGTAGGGAAATCTGGAGCAGGGATATACTTCATCAATTCATCGAGTTCGATATCAGGATTATCAATATATGCGCAACAACCATCGATAACCTCACGCAGATTGTGTGTAGGGATATTCGTAGCCATACCTACAGCAATACCATTACCACCATTAACAAGGAGGTTAGGAATCTTAGTAGGCATTACAGACGGCTCCTGCAAAGTATCATCGAAGTTGTTGACCATATCAACGGTTTCCTTATCAAGGTCGTCCATGATATGTTCACCCATCTTACTGAGTCGGCACTCCGTATAACGCATAGCAGCAGGAGAGTCACCATCCACAGAACCGAAGTTACCCTGACCATCAATAAGTTTATAACGCATATTCCATTCTTGGCCCATACGAACCAAAGCGCCATAAACAGAAGAGTCACCATGAGGATGGTATTTACCAAGAACTTCACCTACAACACGAGCACACTTCTTGTAAGGTTTGTCACTAGTATTTCCGATACCAAGCATACCGTAAAGGATACGACGATGCACAGGTTTGAAACCATCACGAACATCTGGAAGGGCACGAGCTACAATTACCGACATAGAATAGTCGATATAAGAGCTCTTCATCTCTTCTTCGATGTTGATTTTCATAATTCGATCTTTATCGATCGTCTGATTTTCATCCATTTTCTTATGATGTATTTAATTTATATTTCTCGTTTAAGGCCATTTATTTTCGTTCTAAGCGATTTTAAGGTCCAAAAAACATGGCAAAGATACAACATTTATTCTATATATAAAAGTCTTTAAAGCAAAAAAAACGCCTTTTTCACGATTTTACTTTTTTACATCTTCTTTCTTATTTTTTTGGCACACCCTTTGCTCTATATAATAGAAAATGCTATCTTTGCAAGATAGTATAGATAATGTAGAACTATAAAAAGAAAGGATATAACAAAATGACCAGTCAGTTTTCGCCTAGAGTTTCTGAAATCCTCGCATTCTCACGCGAGGAGGCTTCTCGTCTGGCCAGTCGTTCAGTAGGTCCGGAGCATCTTCTTCTCGGAATATTAAGAGAACGAGATGGCATCATTCCCGACCTATTTTCTAGTTTTGAAATCAACATACAAGATATCAAGAAAGAACTAGAATATAAAGCTAAAGAAGACGAGATTCAAGAACCGATAATAACATCGGAACTTGTATTAAACCAACAAGCAAGCAATATATTAAAACTATCTGTGTTAGAGGCTCGTGTGCAGCATACACAGATTGTCGACATCCAACATTTATTGCTTGCTTTGCTTCATGATCAAACCAACAATGGAGCAAAACAAGTATTAGAAGAAAACAATATGAATTACGAAGACACTCTGTCCTACCTCAAGAAGATTACTTCCACCCCGACAGAGGATGGATTACAAATACCTGATGAGGAAGATGAAGAGGATGATTCTATGATGGCAAACAATATGTCGTCACAGAATAGCAAGAACACAACGACAACAGAAAAAAGAGGAAAATCAAACACTCCTGTACTTGACAATTTCTCTATTGATTTGACAGCTGCTGCTCAAGAAGACAAACTTGATCCTGTCGTAGGAAGAGAAAAGGAAATACAACGTGTTACCGAAATCTTAGGTCGACGCAAAAAGAACAATCCTATCTTAATAGGTGAACCCGGTGTCGGAAAGAGCGCTATCGTAGAGGGATTAGCTCAGTTGATTGTAAAACGCAACACTTCACCAGTATTATTTGGTAAACGCGTAGTAAGTCTTGATATGACTTCTATTGTAGCAGGCACAAAGTATAGAGGTCAGTTTGAGGAGCGCATAAAAGCTCTTATCAAGGAACTGGAGCGCAACCCAGACATTATCATCTTCATCGATGAGATTCATACAATCATAGGAGCTGGTTCTGCTCCAGGTTCTATGGACGCTGCCAACATTTTGAAACCAGCATTGGCTCGCGGAGCCATACAATGTATTGGTGCGACCACACTCGACGAATATCGTAATTCTATCGAAAAGGATGGTGCTTTGGAGCGTCGTTTCCAGAAAGTTGTGGTGGAACCTACTACAAAGACCGAAACTTTACAGATCTTGGAGAATATCAAAGACAGATATGAAGCTCATCATCATGTGAAATATACTGACGAGGCTTTAATGGCATGTGTCAAATTGACAGATAGATATGTCACTGACAGATTTTTCCCAGATAAGGCTATTGATGTTCTTGACGAGGTAGGTTCACGTGTACATCTTAAGAATGCGATTATTCCACCAGAGATAACAGATTTACAGAAAGAAATCGAAGATTTGAAACACAAAAAGCAAAGTGCTGTTCAAAATCAAAACTTTGAGTTAGCTGCTGGATTTCGCGATAAGCAGTTGAGTATGGAAAAACAACTGCAAGAACTGGAAGCAAGTTGGGCAAAGGGAGAAACTGGTGACAAGGTTGAGGTAGACGGCGAACAGGTTGCCGATGTAGTAAGCATGATAACAGGAGTACCTGTACAGAGAATGGCAGAAAACGAAGGCGTTAAACTTCGTAATATGGCTAACATACTGAAGAATGATGTCATCGCCCAAGATAGTGCTATCGACAAGATGGTGAAAGCCATTCAAAGAAATCGCGTAGGATTAAAAGACCCTAACCACCCTATTGGTGTCTTCATGTTCTTGGGTCCGACAGGTGTAGGTAAAACCTACCTCGCTAAGAAATTGGCAGAGCAGATGTTTGGCTCTACTGATGCTTTGATCCGTATAGACATGAGCGAATACACCGAAAGTTTCAACACAAGTAGACTTATTGGTGCACCTCCAGGATATGTAGGTTACGAAGAAGGCGGTCAATTGACAGAACGTGTACGCCGTCATCCTTACTCTATCGTATTGCTCGATGAGATCGAAAAGGCACATGGTAATGTCTTCAACCTATTATTACAAGTACTTGACGAAGGTAGACTTACCGATGGCAATGGTCGATTGGTTGACTTCCGAAATACCGTGATCATCATGACATCAAATGCCGGCACACGTCAGCTCAAGGAATTCTCTCATGGTGTAGGATTCACCGCTGGTGGTACTTCAGGCATAGCAATGGATGACAACGATAAAGCTTATGCTCGTTCTATCATCCAGAAGAGTTTAAGTAAGCAATTCTCACCAGAATTCTTGAATCGACTTGATGAAATCATCACCTTCGACCAATTAGACCTTGAGGCTATCAAGAAGATTATAGATATAGAACTAAGAGGACTTATTGGAAGAATCGAAGGATTAGGATATCATATTGCACTCACAGATAAAGCCAAGGAATTTGTTGCCACCAAGGGATATGATGTACAGTTTGGTGCACGTCCTTTAAAGAGAGCTATCCAACAATATATCGAAGACGGTGTGTGCGAAAAGATCTTGAGTGGAGAAATTCAGCCTGGTGATACCATCTCGATAGGGAAAAATCCTAATAAAGAAGAATTAACATTCAAATAATTTTTCTCATAAAATATAAAGATGTCGCGATTTTTTCGCGACATCTTTTGTTATTTAAAATAAAAGTAGTATATTTGCAATCGGTTTCGCCGATATGGCTCAGTTGGTAGAGCAACGCATTCGTAATGCGTAGGTCCCGGGTTCGAGTCCCGGTATCGGCTCACTCGCGGAATTAGCACATCGGTAGTGTACGGGCTTCCCAAGCCTGGGAGGCGGGTTCGATTCCCGTATTCCGCTCATCATCTAAATCTTGAAAAACAACAATTCACTTTTAAACATTAAAGTTTTGTGTAATCATCCAATTACATGCTTAATAAGGTTGGTTTAAAGTCATTAATATGTAAAACTAGAATAAGGGCCACCTGCAGATGACCCATATAAGTTAGAAACTAATAAGTTTTTAATAATCACGGAATTGATGAAACTTAAAGATTGCAGTTTTGATACCATCCTCATTTATTTGGACATCTCTATCTGTCGTCGAAGCAATACATCTATACCCATTTGCTTTGAGTATTGTAACTATAGAGAATACAAAATTCATCTCTCCCATAACATGTACTGTTGCTATCTTATTCTCTGAGATTTCTTCTATCTTATGAACATATTCATTAGTCAAAGACTTGATCTCATCAGAACTAGCTTCAGGAGATATCATTGGGAATGGTAAGTCTATCACATTTCCGAAGCTAACGGCTGCTTGTTTTTGCTCTGTAGACCAATCCTCATAAGGATGATTTGTGAGATTTATAAGAATACGTTCAATAGGTTTATAATCTTCCGTATCTTGAAATCCTTCGAATTCCTTTATAAGAGGAGAATCACGAAAATGAAAGCATATTCCATTACAACAAGGATTAAGACAAATATAGTTCTTCATTGCTAATTATTTGAAATGTTAGAAGGCGCATTCTATCAAGGATTAAAACGATTCAAACTCTGCTACACATACTTTTAGTATGCACTTTAACTATACTGTAATTATTCACTTTATTTAAACTTTATCTCACAAGTATTAAAAGAAAAAGAGACAACTATTTCTGCCCATCTAGAACGTACACTGAGGTTTTATGCCTCACAAAACATAAAAAATACTCCAGAAAATACTGATTTCTTGAATGCAGTTAACTTCATCGGCTTACGAAGTTAACTTCGTAAGCTCACGCGAATAGGTATGTAGCCCTATGCAGTTAACTGAAGAAAAGGCCATTCCTATATATTTTGATGATTTAATTAAAACAGTAAGCATATAAACATCTGATTACCAACAAGTTGTATTTTATTCATATTTTTAATATTCATAATTACCCCTATCTTCAATTCTAAATTCGCAAATTATGAGTCACCTTTATCGATGGAAAATTAAACAATGAAAGGTTCTTTAAATTAAAAAAGTATAAAATCTATTTTTGCTACATAACATAAAATTAAGCCTATGGAACTTGTTTTAAACAATTACGGTATAAAACTCAGTATTAGCAATAATGCTTTTATTGTTACCAATGAAGAGGGTAAACATCGAATTCCTATTCGTGATGTTGATACGATTATCGTTTGTAAAAATGCATCTCTTACAAGTAATGTAATTCTTTAGTATGTTTTTTGGGGGGTGTTATTTTCTATGTACCTTTGTACCCAGAATTAATAATAACAAATTCACCGAACAAGAGCGAGAGATTTACCAGATGGCTATTAGTGATGGCTACAAGCCTGAAGACATTATCCCCATCTGTGAAAAGGAATCTGGTATCAAACTGGAAGAAGAAGAAGAAAGGGCTGGCCTTAACCAGATGAAGCAGTACATAGAATCTGGTATTGGTGTGGATTGTGTGTACTGTTGGGAAGTAAGCCGTATAGCCAGAAGGAAGAAGATTAACTTTTCCGTACTAGAATACTTGACTTCCCACAAGGTGCAACTAATCATCAAAAATCCATCTATTAGACTGTTTAATGATGATGGCAGTATCAATGAAGGTGCTGAAGTGGTATTTACGCTTTTCTCACAGATGGCAAAATCCGAAATGAGGACTAAGAAGGAACGCTTTAAGAGGAGCAAGGATGCCAGAAGAAAGCAATCTTACTATACTGGTGGCTTCATCCTTTATGGCTACACTGTAGATGAAGAAAAGCGTTTAGTGCCGAAGGATGATGAAGCAGAAGTAGTGAAGATGCTATACACTATGTACCTTACTGGCAAATATAGCTTCAGAAGCCTAGCCAAAGAAATCCGTGAAATGGGTATCTTCACTGATAAATCTGCATACGCTGCCGAAGTAGCCGTAAACCACATCCTTACTAATACTGCCTATGCTGGTGTACCATCCAGTGAAGGAAGTAGGATGAATCTGAAAACTGAAGGCAATGTGTACCCTGCCCTGGTCACAGTGGAAATAGTTGAAAAGTGCAAGGAAATTGCCCAGAAGAATATCATAGCCCCCAAAAAGAAGTATAGCACCTATTACTTTGGCAAAGGTATCCTTAGATGCCCAGACTGTGGTAAGGTGATGATGGCAGTGAAAAGCCACAACTTCTACCACTGTGTTAAGTGTGGATGTAAGACTACTATTAATATAAATATGGTGGATTCCGCTTTGTGGCTTTGCGCTAGCCCCTTGTATGTGGCTAAGATGGATAAGAAGGCAGAAGGCCAAAAGGAATACTATGAAGCCCAGATAGTACTTCTTAACCAGAAGATAGAAGTGGCAAAGACAGAAATAGCATCCATCCAGAAACGAGCTGAAAAGGTGGAATACAAAGCCTATGTGGAAGGCACTATAGATACTGCTAAGGCAGATAGATTCATAGCCGACTTGAATAAGAAGATAGAAGCCCAGAATACCCAGATAGCATCTTTCACTAGCCAGATTATGGATTTTAAAAACCTACTATTCCAGTACAAGGATGAATATGAAAATGGTACTTCTGATAATGTAGCCGAAATCACAGATGATAAGGTAAGATTTGAAATCATACACCAGATGATTAAGTGGGCTACTATTGACAGAATGGAAGATAATAAGATGCTTACCGTTATTACTATCTATGACTATATGGATAACAAGCATAAGTACCTTCTGGATTCAAGAAACCACAAAATCTACACAGATTTCACCCCTAATGGTGTGGGATTAGTAGAAGCCGAAGGTGCATATATCCAAAGGTTTGTAGCCACCTACCAAACCACAGACAGAAGGGAAGCATATCTGGCCTATCAGAAGCAGTATAGGGAAGCCCACAAGGATACCGACAAGGCTAAGGCCAGTAATGCCGAAAGAAAAAGGAAGTACCGTGAAAGGAAAAAGGCTGAAGCCCAGAATACACCTACCGAAAGTTAAAGTAGGTGTATTCCCTGACTAGGTGAAGAAAAAGTAGTAATTTTGTAACCAGATAAAGAATAAGACTATGTACGATTCCATTCAAGAATTAAGGGCTTTTAGCCAGAAGGTATTTGATGCAGTAGAAGAATACCTTAGCGAACCTACAGACGGTGTAGGCTTATATGTAGATGATGATAAGGAAGTATCCATCATCCCTGAATCAGAAGCAGTAGATAAAGCTAACTACTATCCCATCCAGACACTAGTAAGGGATGGTGACAATGGTACACTGGAAGCGGATGGTGATGCTATAGATGAAGTAGCTAGCCACCACTTCTTTGTTAGATAATACCTATATATATAATATGTATAGTAATCCAGTCCTAAAGGGCTGGATTTTTGTATTATAGTTTTGATGGATAGCAAAATAATACCATTGGGGACTTTAGAAAGTAAAATACACGAAATATCCAAACTTTTGCAGTTAAAAAAATGTATTACCTTATTATAATTAAAATTAAAGTTGTAATTTTGCGGCAAAATGCGGCAAAATCAATCAATAAAGGAAATATAAACAAATCAGATATGAAACAAAAAGAAATAAGAATTATTTCACTTTTTTCTGGATGTGGTGGACTCGATCTTGGTTTTGAACAAGTCGGGAACTACAAAACTTTATGGGCAAATGATTTCAAACACGAGGCTTGTGAAACCTTTAGAAATCATTTTGGTAATGTAATTGTTGAAGGTGATATTGAAAAAATAGATCCTTACACTGACCCCAATATACCTGATTGTGATTTAATTCTAGGAGGCTTTCCCTGCCAAGATTTCTCTATTATTTGGAAACAACCTGGACTCAATGGAGAACGTGGAAATTTATATAAAAGTTTTCTTAGGTTTGTTGACGCTAAGAAACCCAAAGCATTCGTGGCTGAAAATGTAAAAGGAATCTTGACTGCTAATAAGAAAAAAGCAATTAAACAAATTATTGAGGATTTCCAGAACATAGAACCTGGCTATGTGGTGATTCCACATCTTTACAATTTCGCTGATTATGGGGTACCAGAATATAGAGAACGAGTTTTAATAGTTGGTATTAGAGTTGACACTGGTTTCCATTTCGAACATCCCAAACCAACTCACGGAACAGATAAGGGTTTATTGCCCTATGTAACTGTTGGAGAGGCATTTGAAGGTGTTGAAAAAGTTCCTTATAATAATGAACTTTTGAAAGTTCAAGAAAGGACAAAAAAAATTATTAGCTTGATTCCTGAAGGTGGGAACTTTACTTGCATACCTAAGGATAGCGAGTATTATGTGAAAGGGATGATTAGTCACGTTTATAGAAGAATACATAGGGGAGAACCTTCAAAAACAATAATTGCTGCTGGTGGTGGCGGAACTTGGGGCTATCATTATCCAGAAAATAGGCCTTTAACTAACAGAGAAAGAGCTAGGATTCAAGCATTCCCTGATGATTTCATCTTCTATGGAAATACAACTGAAGTTAGAAGACAAATAGGAAATGCTGTACCCCCTGTTGGTGTACACGCTATTGCTAATGCATTAAAACCATTATTCTTTGGGGAATATGAAAAAGTTAATCTTGATGAACAAAGAAAGCAACTTATGAATCTTTCATTTGAAGATAGATATAAACTAATCACAAAATAGTCGTCATATGGAATTATTACTACCCGCAAACCCTATTATACAACAACAAGTACATACAAGAAGTATTTCAAGTCTATATAATAGATTGGTTGATAATGCTACTGATTTTAATGTCGCAACTGGTTTTATTACTAATGACTCCATTGCGGCTCTAAAACAAATTGTTGAGTTTCGTGAGGGAGGATTAAACCTATCATTGTTTATTGGTATGAATTATTTAGATGGTTTTACTAAGCCTCAATATAATGCCATTAAAGAATTGGATGGTTTCTTAACAAGGTATAATAGTGGCAAAGTTTTTTTATCACCCAAAGCATTATACCACGGTAAAATGTATTCTTTTATGCAAGGAAGTTCTTGCCTTGCATCATTTGTGGGTTCGTCAAATCTTGGTAGTTTTGTAGGTACATCCCAAAACCTTATAGAAGCAGATGTATTATTTCAGAACGATGAAGGCAAACAAATTAATTCATATATTAAGCAGATAACCAACGCTCTTGGAACAGATTTTAAGGATTTGCCTGTAATTGAGAAATTCAAAGAGGTTGATTTTGAATTGCTAAAAGATTACTCATATGTAAAAAAGCTAACTAAAAGCCAATTGCAAAAAGAGTTAAGCACTATTACTGGAGCATATGTTGACATTCCATTAAAGACTGAAGCAAAGAGCAACCTAAACACCTATTTTGGAAAGGGTAAAATTAAAGGGAAGTATAGTCCAAGAGGATGGTATGAAGTAGAAATAATTGTAGGTAAGAATTTGCCTGATATTGATTTAATACCTGATAAAGAACAAGGTGCATTTACAGTAGTAACCACCGATGGTTATGAATTTGAATGTTCAAGGCAAGGTGATTACTCGAAGAACTTTAGATCAGAAAATGATTTAAAAATATTAGGCCGATGGATAAAAGGACAAATGGAGAATTATGGCGCTTTGGAAATTGGCACACCTGTAACAGAAGATACTTTGAGAAAATTTGGGAAAAGCCATCTTAGATTACAAAAAACGACAACGGGTAAGTTTATTCTATCTTTAGTATAGCATATGTATCATAATCAGTATATTTCCAAGATTGATAATGCAGAGTTAGTACAAACTATTAACGTAACATCTGCTTCATTTATTCAAAGGATAAATGAGAATTTTGATATTAATAGGCAATTAAATGCTTTACTCCTTGGCAATGTCCAAAGTGGGAAAACTGCCCAAATGCTTGGTATTATTTCTGCTATGGCAGATGAAGGATATAAGATATTTTTGCTATTAACTACTGACAATGTTGATCTCCATAGGCAGACATATAATAGAGTTAAAAACTCGCTATCTGGTTTTAATGTGTTAAATGAAAAAGAGGAATCTTTATTAACACAAGCATCCCTAATAAAACCAACAGTAGTAGTCCTAAAAAAGAACTCTCGTGTATTATCAAGATGGAAGAACCATTTATTAAATACTAATATATGTAAAGGCTTATTCCTCGTTATCTTTGACGATGAAGCTGATGCATCCAGTCTTAACACATTAGTAAATAAAGACAGAGTTAGTACTATTAATAAAAGATTGTCGGAAATTAAAGCATCTGCTGCTAACACAATCTATATAGAAGTAACCGCAACTCCACAAGCAGTTATCTTACAAACTTCAATGTCTGGGTGGAGGCCAAAGTTTGTTTACTATTTTAAGCCTGGAGATAATTATCTAGGTGGTAATTACTTTTATCCCAAGACACAATCTCTAAATACCATATTTACACCAGATTATGAACTTGATTCTATAATAGAAGGGGGTGACGTTATTTGCCCAATAGGGCTAAGTAGGAGTGTTTTTTCATTTTTAGTTAACTGCGCCCATAGAAAACTAAATGGTCAGTATAATTGTAATTTTATGATACACCCAAGTATGAGGATAAATGTACATAATAAATTTGTTACAACGATACAAGACCATCTTAATCTTTTGCAGAGATCTACAGAAGAAAAGGCCTTTGATACAAATCTTCGTGCAGAATGGAGAAATTTACAACAAACAAAACCAGATTTAGAAGATTATGAGGATATTAAAGAATCGGTAATTGAAATCCTAGATAACACTGAATTATTGGTTATTCCTTTAAATTCTAAAAGTTTTGTATGTAGAGATCCTGATAATCCAGATGCATTAGACTTGTCAAAAGGTTTTAATATTGTAGTTGGTGGCAACACTTTGGGCAGAGGTATTACCTTTCCCAATTTGCAAACTGTATATTATTGTAGAAATTCTAAAACACCACAAGCCGATACTTTTTGGCAACATTCACGCATATTTGGATATGATAGGGAAAAGCAGATGGTTCGTATGTTTATTCCGAAAGGACTATATAAGCTATTTTCCGACCTTAATGCTTCTAACGAGATGCTTATTAAGCAAGTCGAAGATAATCTTGATAATATCCAACTTATTTTCCCAAGTTATATACGACCCACACGAAAGAATGTCATAGACAATGAATATCTAAACTTTATACACGGTGGCGTGAATTTATTTGCCGAATTACCCCTTAGAATTAATGTAGAAACAATAAATCAGATTATTTCACAATACGCATCAGAAAAGAGTGTAGATGCTGAACCTGAGTTAATTATAAGACTTCTTAATCTTGTTAAGAGTGAAACTATAGAGGATTTCAATACAAACAAGTTTGTTGCCTGTATTCAAGGATTGAAGGCCAAAAGGCCTCAATTAAAGTGTAAATTGATAGTAAGATTAGACCGCGATATTACTAAAGGTACTGGTACATTACTATCTCCCAATGACAGAACATTGGGTGATAGCTACAAAAAGGAAGTAGTTTTAACTATGTATCGTATAATAGGGAGCAAAGATAAAGGTTGGGATGGGTATCCTTTATGGATTCCAAATATAAAATTCCCAGATGATTGTTGTTTTTATGATATTGAAGAAATAGCCCGTGATTAGAATATGATTACTAATTTTATCATTGATGATTCTGGAATGTACAAAGTCATTAATCTTTTAAAGACAATTAAAAGAGGAACAGTTCTAACTATTGATGACTTTAGGGAAATAAAAAACTTATCATATACCCATATAAGGACTATTTTAGTAACCCTTTGTGCGAAAGATGTTTTAATCAGAGTTTGTCGTGGGGTATATTGCTATCCAATTATTGAAGATGGAAAGCCTGTTTTTCCATCGATTTATTTAGTATTGACAAAAATAGCCGAGAAGGATAATTATGAAATATGTCCTGTTGGGGAATATGCAGAATACCTATTGGGTATAAGAGAAACCATCCCCAATAATATTCTATGCTATAATAATGACAAAATAAAAACTATTAATTTTGAAAATGGTATTTCTGCTAAGATATTACCATCCAAAAGGTTTTTTTCACCATTAATAAAGGATGCGAATCTTCGGATGCTTATCAATTATATAAATGCTATTGGTATTAGTAATATTAGTAAAAAAAACAAAGAAAAACTAGTTGAATATTACGTTAATTTAGGTAAGCCAAACGATACTAAGATTCCATCTAAAATAGTGTCTTTTTTGGAACGAAATGAAACTAGCTATAATAGGTAGTAGAACCTGTCCCCCAGTAGATATAGAAGCATATCTAAAATACATCCCAGATACTATAGTTTCTGGGGGTGCTAAAGGGGCTGATACCTATGCTAGAGAGTTTGCAAAGAAGAAAGGGCTTAAACTAATAGAATACTTCCCTAACTATGATAAGTATGGTAAGGGTGCTCCACTAGAAGGAATAAGCTGATAGTAGATGAATGTGATTGTGTACTAGCTTTCTGGGATGGCACTAGTAGGGGTACGAAGTTTACCATAGACTATGCTAAAGAACAGAATAAACCAGTTAAAATAATCCAGATATAACAACTTAAAACCAGATATTATGCTACCTAAGTTTGAAGATTTCTTATACCCATTCCTTCTATTCCTAAAAGATGGGAAACTTACAAAATCCGAAATAAAGGATAAAGTAAAGAAGCATTTTAATCTATCTGAAGATGATTGTACTACTAAAACCAAATCTGGTAATACTAATCAGTTTGAAGATAGATTAGGCTGGGCTAGACAGTATTTCCGTAGGGCTTTATTTATAGATATTCCCCAAAGGGGTAAGAATTATCTGGCAAATCATACTTCATTATGTATAGAAGATTTGATGGCTTATCCAGAATTTGCTTCTTATGCTAAAGGAGAAGTAAATAAGAAGAATACCGCAACTTCTACCACTACAGAAGAATTAACCCCTATAGAAAACCTTAAAAGTGCTTACAAACTGATTAACGATGATATATCTGAAGAATTGTTGGCCTTAGTATTGAAGCAAACACCACAATTCTTTGAAAAGCTAGTTGTAGATCTGCTTAAAGGTATGGGCTATGGTGGTGGTAATGATGATTACGGATTAGTTACCCAGTATTCTAAGGATGGTGGTATAGATGGAATAATAAAGGAAGATAAACTAGGATTAGATAACATCTATATACAAGCTAAAAGATGGACTGTACCAGTAGGTAGCCGAGAAATCCAACAGTTTATAGGTGTACCGGATGGTAAGAAGGCTTCTAAAGGTGTTTTCATTACCACTTCTACTTATGCTAAGACTGCCCAAAAGTGTACTGAAGAATCCACTAGAAAGATTGTACTAATAGATGGGAAACAACTGGCAGATTATATGCTCGAATATAACATAACGTGAGTTCGACGAATTCAAAATAAAGTTAGCTGTGTATCAATAGTTCTTTGTACATTGATACACGGCTTTTTTGGAAAAAGACAGTATGCAGCCAATGCTCCGAGTAAATTTACCACAAAATTATCAAAACATCTATGTCTGGAGTGTTCAACTTGTGCTATATTCTTAAGTTCGTCATTAACAGTTTCAATAATAGCTCTCTTTCTAAGCAATAGTTTGTCCGACATACTTACCAAAGCTCCTTTCATGTTGTTTTTCAATTTTGTGATAAGTTGTATACCATCAACAAATAACCTCTGGAAAAGGTTTTTGCAGATGTACCCCTTATCTCCAACTAACTTTCCATATATGAATTCCACGAAAGCTTTATATTTCAATGGTTCACGGTCGTCTACATCACCTGGAGTTATCATAAAATTCAGAAGTTCCCCTTTCTCATTACAAATCAAATGTAGTTTAAAACCAAAGAACCATCACATAGAACATTTACCTCTTTGAGCAATGCCCTTAAACACTTTGTGCATGTGTATGCGCTGATTCCGGCAAACTCGTAGTGGAGTGCTATCTACAAAACTAATGCCGGTACATTTACCTAAAAGAACCTTCTTTATAAACAAAGCCAGAGGAATGTCTACTTCTTTTTCAAGTTCTACAAAACGGTTATACGATACTACTTCAGGGAATAGGTGACGCAAATGTTTGCACACCTTCTCAAGGTAGAAATGCTTCAGACAACGATAACCAGAGGAATGAAAAAGTATCATTATCAGCATTACTTCAGCCTTAGATAGAGTGGATTTTCTATGATAACTACGCTTTTTTGTGTCCTTAATGGTGTATTTTAACATCATTGCATCAAAAAACTTGCAGAATTCATCTGCCATAAAGAAAATTTCTGTAACTTTGTCCTCAGTGATCATAGCGATTTTTGTTTGTAAATCCTTGATTTTGAACACTATAAAGTTACAAATAAAATCGCTAATCACCAAATTTTCAGATAGTTATAATTCGTCGAACTCACGTTATATTAGATGCACCAGGAAGACAAATTTTATTAAAAGAGACTAATGAATATCTTTCTTCTTGCTCTAGACAATCCGAAAGAGGGAACAGTAGAAGATTTGAAATGTTTCTTGAGATTCAACAGTTTGCACAAAACATGAAAAAGCAGATATGATATTCTTACTATTATATGATATCGGCAATGATAAAATGCGTGGCTTGCTATCCAAATATATTGAAGGGAAAGGTGGTTTCAGAATCCAAAAATCAACTTTCTTGATAAATTCTGATAGTGAGATTTTTAATGAAATATATTCTTCCGTCACATGTTTAGAAGAATATTGTGAAAAGAATGATAGTATTATCATCGTACAGATTCCTATGGCAAATGCTCAAACAATAAAAACCATTGGGAAAAAGATTCCTCTCTCTAGAATCCTAAAGACCGAAAAGACTATCTTTTTCTAATGGAAACAGATACGAATGCCTTCGGGATTAGTTCGGGGAAAAGAGATGAGCTCGGTGCAATACCGAGCTCATTAATGTATAGAATTGAATAAGTGATTTCTACTTTTATCCAAAGTTATCATACATGATACTCTCTGGATCAACACCAAGAGAATCAAGATATTCTGTAACTGTCTTAATCAACATTGGAGGTCCACAGAGATAGTACTCACAATCCTCCGGAGCCTCATGGTCTTTCAGATAGGTATCACGAACACAGTTTACTGCGAAACCTGCGTAATACTTAACACCGGCTGCGTCTGCTACAGGATCTGGACGGTCAAGACTCAGATGCAAGTGGAAGTTAGGGAACTCTTTCTCCAATTCCCAGAAGTCTTCCATGAAGAATGCTTCGTTCAGACTGCGGGCACCATAGAAGAAGTGAAGTTCACGATCTGTAGTATGCAAGGTCTTTGTCATGTGCATGATCTGTGCACGAAGAGGAGCCATACCAGCACCACCACCAATCCAAATCATTTCCTTACCAGAAGTAAAGTTAGGATGGAAATCACCATAAGGACCACTCATCATTACCTTATCACCTGGCTTCAATGAGAAGATATAAGAAGAGGCTATACCTGTAGGTACATTCTGGAAGCCAACCTGTGGACGTGGCAAAAATGGAGTTGATGCGATACGTACTGTAAGAGTGATGATATCGCCCTCATCAGGATAATTGGCCATAGAGTAAGCTCGCACTGTTGGCTCTGGGTTATGAGCCTTGAGCGAGAAGATATTGAACTTCTTCCATGCTCCGATATATTCCTCACCAATAAGATCCTTATCAAAATCTTTATCGTAATCGATACAATCGTATGCTGGAATCTTAATCTGTGCGTAACTACCTGGAATAAAGTCCATATGCTCACCTGGAGGAAGAGCAACCTTGAACTCCTTGATAAAGCTAGAAACATTCTTGTTGCTGATAACGGTACACTCCCACTCCTTAACACCAAGAACGCTTTCTGGAACCTTAATTTTAAGGTCGCCCTTTACCTTACACTGACATCCAAGACGCCAATGTTCCTTGATTTGCTTACGAGTGAAGTGTGGACGCTCTGAATCCAAGATTTCGCCACCACCTTCAAGAACTTGTACCTTACACTGACCACAACTGGCTTTACCACCACATGCTGAAGGTAAATAGATACCATTCTCGTTAAGAGTGGACATCAAGCTATTACCCTGAGGTACGTTAATAGTCTTATCGCCATTGATCTCAATGTTTACATTGCCACTTGGTGAAAGGTAACGCTTTGCAACAAGTAGAATGATAACCAACAGGAGAATCGTGATCAGAAAGACTCCTATACTTGCTATAATAAAAGTTGTATTCATTTCATTCCCCTCCTATTAGAATTTAAGACCTGAGAAGCATAGCATAGCCATTGCCATCAAACCTACTGTGATAAAGGTGATACCAAGACCCTGAAGTGGCTTTGGAACATCACTATACTGAAGTTTCTCACGAATTGCACCCATCAAACAGATTGCTAGAGTCCAACCAATACCTGAACCTAATGCATATACGATACTATCTCCTACACTGGTAATGGCCTGAGTATTACTTGCTTCAAGTTGGATACGCTGCTGCATGAAAAGAGAAGCACCCATGATGGCACAGTTAACAGCGATAAGTGGAAGGAAAATTCCAAGAGCACTGTATAATGATGGTGAGTACTTTTCTACTGCCATCTCTACCAACTGTGTCATACCTGCGATTACGGCAATAAAGAGAATGAAACTCAGATAACTCAAATCAACTCCTTGGAATAGACAGTCAGGACCGAGAACCTTAGTCTGAAGGAGGTAATCTACAGGAACGGTGATGAACAGCACGAATGTCACTGCCATACCAAGTCCGAATGATGTTTTTACATTCTTAGATACAGCCAAGAAAGAGCACATACCCAAGAAATATGCAAAAATCATATTGTCGACGAAAATCGAACGGAAGAATAAATTAATTGCGTGTTCCATTTTTATTTCTCCTCCTTATAAAAGAATGAACGGTGTACCCATATTACACATCCTAAAAGGATAAGGGCCATTGCCGACATTGTCATCATACCATTATTCATATAACCTGCGTTGTATACTGCGTCTGGAATGATCTTGAAACCTAAAAGACTTCCTCGACCAAAGAATTCACGAGCTGCACCTACAACGAACAGAATCATCGCATAGCCTAGGCCGTTGCCGATACCATCAAGGAATGATGGCCAAGGCTTGTTCATCATTGCGAAAGCCTCAAGACGACCCATCAGGATGCAGTTGGTAATGATCAGACCGACATATACCGAAAGTTGAACACTGACATCATACGCAAATGCTTTCAATACTTGGCTCACAATAGTTACCAAAGCTGCTACTACCACTAGCTGAACGATGATACGAATGCGCTGAGGGATTGTGTTACGTATGATTGAAATAATTACATTAGAAAAAGCCGTAATAACTGTCACAGCTAAACCCATCACGATAGCAGGCTTCAACTGTGAGGTAACGGCAAGAGCACTACAGATACCAAGTACCTGAACCATGATAGGGTTATTCAGGTTTAATGGCTCTACGAATGCTGCCTTATTTTGTTTACTAAAAAGTGACATATTTCCTTATTTCTTAACAAGTTTATATTTAGCAAGACAGGTCTTCAACATGTCGTTTACACCATTTGAAGTTAGAGTTGCACCTGTTACGGCATCTACCTCATTCTCAGGGTTCTTCACTTCTTTCTTAACGCCAAGGGCGATATCTGTAGAACCATCTTTGAAGATCTTCTTACCATTGAACTTCTTCTGCCAGTTTACGTTGTCCTTGATTTCTGCACCAAGTCCGGCAGTTTCTCCTTCATGATTGAAGTATGCACCATATACAGTATTGTTGTCAGCATCCACAGAGATATAACCTGAGATACCTCCCCAGAGCCCCATACCCTTGAGTGAGAAAACTGTCTTCTTCTGACCGTCTATCTCGCACTCATAGTATTTCATACCATCCACTTCTTTCTCTGCCTTAACAACTTCTTTGTATTTTGCTACGGCTGTCTCATTATCGAGATCGCGAAGATTCAGAGAATTCAAAATCTGCTTCTGTTGATCAAGTGCTACGTTGGCATCCTGAGCAGGTTTCAATACCTGATATACAAATGCGAGCAGGAATGCTACGATAACAACTATTACAGCTGAATATATTATTGTATAGCTATTAGAATTTGTTTTCATTTTGCATTCCTCCTTATTTATTAATAGCACGTTGAGCACGCTTGTTGATATTACGCTGTACTACGCAATAGTCGATAAGCGGAGCTACCATATTACCAAACAAGATAGCGAGCATCATACCCTCTGGATAACCAGGGTTCATCACACGTACAATAACTGCCATCGCACCAATCAAGAAACCATATATATACTTTCCTGTCTCTGTACGTGCTGAGGTTACAGGGTCTGTTGCCATAAACACAGCACCGAAGCAGAAACCGCCAAGTACGATATGCTCATACCACTGAATAGGGGTCATACCGAGTGCTTGGAAAAGCAAAGCCATCACGATACCGCCAACAAAGACACTACCCATGGTCTTCCAACTTGCAATTCCTGACCAAAGTAGAATGATGGCACCAATAGCAATGGCGATAACACTTGTCTCACCAATACTACCTGGAATAAAACCAAGAATCATATCGCTAAGATTAGATGTTGGTGTAATACCTTGGGCGATCTGTCCAAGAGGTGTAGCCATTGTGAAACCATCAGGAAGGGCATTACCCAAACCGAAAATAGTGTCTTTTGCAATCCAAACCTTATCGCCAGTCATGACAGATGGATAAGAGAAGAAGAGGAACATACGTGCTACAACGGCAACGTTGAACACATTCATACCTGTTCCACCAAAAATCTCTTTCGCAATAATGACTGCAAAAGCTATTGCTATGGCAAGCATCCATAATGGTGTGCTCACCGGAATGATCAATGGAATAATGATTCCTGATACGAGGTAACCTTCCTGTATCTCTTCGTGCTTCCACTGTGCCCAGGCAAACTCAATACCCAAACCAACAATGTAACTAACCAAGATCTTTGGTAATACGGCAAGGAAACCGAAACCAAACATAGCCCAGAAACTAGCACCGGCAAGCATGTTTGCTGCTGCGTAATTCTGATAGCCCACATTATACATACCAAACAGCATGGCTGGAATGAGAGCGATGACGACCATACTCATAATACGCTTTGAATCGATAGCGTCATGGATGTTAGCGCCACTCTGTGCCGTTGTGTTTGGCACATAGAGAAAGCTCTCGAAACCTTCGAAGACGCTCTGGAAAGCATGTAGCTTGCCACCTTCTTCGAAGTTTGGCTTTATTTTATTTAGATAATTTCTTAAACTCATTTCTTATTATATTTGAAGTTTGAGACTTTCTTATGCATTCTCTTTACGGAGGATGTTCAAACCTTCACGAACAATCTTCTGCAATTCCAACTTTGAAGAATCAACGAATTCGGCCAAAGCGAAATCTTCTGGACTTACTTCATAGATACCTAACTGTTCCTGTTTGTCGATATCGCCTGCAATGATGGCTTTGATCAGGAATTCGCCATAGATATCCATCGGTAATACCTTGTCGTATTCTCCACTCATAATCATGTGGCGCTCTCCACCCTTCACACGGGCATCCAATTCGTAGGTTTTCTTCTTACCGAACAACCAACTGAAATAGCTACGACTGGTAGAGAATTCTTTGGCACGTGGAAGTATCCAACCTAACATCTCGTCGGCATTGTCGCCCTCTGGAATCACGGTCACCTCACTTGTGTGTGCACCTAAATAATCATTCGCTAAATCTGCTTTCTTACCGGTAAGAGGATTGCCGTTGATCACGCGAATATGCTCATCGTGCTTCAGGTTTCCTTCGAGAATCGTTCGGATCGGTGTTCCGACAAGAACGTCTGCATAAGCAGGAGCTGTAACTTCACTACCTGCGATGGCAATGGTTCTGGTCATGTCGACTTTGCCTTCTGCAAACAGGCGACCGAAGAAGATGACTGCTGATGGATCTACTGTCCATACGATCTCACCTTTGTTCACCGGAGAAATGTGATTTACCTGAACGCCTACGTTACCTGCTGGACAAGGACCATCGAAAATGTTAACTTCTACGTCCTTGGCATTGGTAAGGGCTGATGAATTCTGCTGAGCTCCAACACCAAGATATACCTTGGCGATCTTACTCAAAGCGGTAAGACCTGTCTGGAAAGCCTCTTCGTTACCCTCTAACTCAACCTCAAAGTCAGCTGCCAAAGGCATATCTCTAAGGGCTGATACAAAAATTGCCTTAGGTGTAGTTTCTGAGTTGGTAGATACTGCATAAGGCAACTGATTAATAAATCCGAACAATCCTGCTTCGCACAAAGCCTTCTTTACAGCATCTCCATCGAGATTACTAACATCCTTTTTACCAAAATCAACAAACTGCTGCTCTGCATCAGTCTTTACCTTTACGCAAAGAACCTTACGTCTGTTTCCACGTATCACAGCCGTTACTTGACCGCTTACAGGAGAGGCAAACTTAACATCAGGATAAGCCTTGTTGGCAAACAAAGCATCACCGACATTGACATGATCACCCTCACGGACAAGAACTTTCGGAGTAAGTCCTGGGAAGTCTTCCGGTACCATCGCGTACTCTTCCGACTTTGCAATCTGGACTTTCTTACCTTCTGCTCTGCCCTTCAAGTTAATGTCTAAGCCTTTACGTAACTTAATTACATTTGTCATAACTACTTTAAAAATATAAGGTTTAAACTTTTATCTTAAATAAATGCGTACTGTCAATATTCAATTACTGCTGATATTTTTATTAGTTGCTGCAAAATTAGCAAAAAATTGCCGTTAACAAAACAAAAAATGATTATTTATTTCCTTTTGCAACCATTTTTTTCTAATTTTGTAGCAAAATTCTAGAATTATTCGAATCTGAAGAAGTTAAAGCATATTTCTAATGCCATAATATGGTCGATTCTTGGCCTTATTACGGCTATTTTTATCGCGATAAATCTGCCACCCGTACAGAATTATCTCGGAAGGGAAGTTGCATCTGCACTCGAACAGAAATTCGGCACGAAGGTGGCTGTAGGCAGAGTTGACCTGGGATTCTTCAACCGTGTTATTATTGATGATGTATCGATGCTTGACCAAAAGAACGACTCTATGTTCTATGCGACTCGTGTATCGGCTAGCATTGATTTCATTCCTTTATTCGAGGGGAGGATTTCTATTTCTTCGGCTCAGTTGTTCGGTCTTAACGCGCATCTGTATAAGCAAACGGCTGACAGTAAACCGAACTTTCAATTTGTTCTCGACTCTTTAGCTTCGAAAGATACTACCGAGCATACGCCGTTGGACTTACGAATCGGTAGTCTGATCATCAGGCATGGTAGGATAAAATATGACCAGCGTGATGTCGCACCAACTCATGTGTTCGATACGCATCATTTGGTAATTTCTGATCTGTCTTCGCATATCGTACTGGAGCATCTTACGGATAATAGTATCGCTCTAAACGTTAAGAAATTTTCAGCAAATGAGGGTAAAGGATTGAAGGTCAAGAAATTGCAATTCAAACTCAATGTTGATGAGCATGGGGCACAGCTCAGAGATTTCTATCTGGAGCTGCCGGGAACTGAACTGGACATAGACGGAATCTATGCCACCTACGATAGGAAAAACGGTAGCATTGACAAGCGTAGCATCTGCTTTAATGGAAGGATCAGCCAAAGCAAGATAACTCTCTATGACATATCGTGTTTGGCTACTGTATTCAAGAATTTCAAGAACCCGATATATTTAGAGTCTACATTTAGTGGTACCGGTGATGCCGTCCACGTGCAGAAACTCAACTTGCGCTCTGGTAACGGAACGGTGAATCTGCAAGGTAAAGGACGGATTTCAAACCTTGCCCGTAGCCCTCGGTTCTCAGCGCATATCGGCAACTTGAACTTATCGGCAAATGGTATAAAATTTATCACAAGTAATTTCGGAAGTAGATTCAACATTCCTAAGGAAATCGAAAGACTGGGAACCATCAACTTTAAGGGAAACATAGCGGGTGAAAAGAGGAATATTACGACAGATGGTGTATTCTCCACAGATGCGGGAAATGCGAATATAAATTTAGTAAAACTCGGGAATCACATTTCTACTTCCATCTCTACTAACGGGTTGAATCTACATCGTATCCTCGACAATCCAATGTTCGGGTTGATGATCGCTAATCTTAAAATCAACGGTAATCTGCAACCTCGTGATATTAAGTTATCATCACTCATCGCCAAAGGTGAGATCAACAGATTCGATTACAACAAATATACTTATCGGAATATCCATATCGATGGTTCGTATCTCAACCAGATTGCGAACGGTTTGGCTTCTATCAAAGACCCTAACGTAGATATTTCCGTAAAAGGTAAATATGGTATCGTCGGACGACAATATAATCTTTTGGCTGAAATAAACCATCTTTCACCAAGTGTCATACTGGGCATCAAGACTTTACATCGTGATTATGCTTTGAATCATATCAAAATCAGAGCCAAAAATCAGGGTAAAGAATCTTATCTGTATTTTAGTTCTCCTTTTGCAGAAATCAATGTAGACGGACAATACAACTATTCTACCCTACCGCAAAGTATCATTAATCTTTTAGCCAGCAAAATTCCATCTTTGCCGGGACTTCCTGCATACAAGAAGACATCTGAAAATAACTTTAAGATACAGGCTAACATCCATGACTGTGAATGGGTAAGGGAGATCTTGCATCTGCCTCTGAGCATCACGCAACCGATTACGCTCAACGGATTCATCAACGACCATAACAGCCAATCTAACATCGAGTTATTGATGCCTGATTTCACATACGATGGAACCATATACCGGCAAGGGCGTATCAACATCTCTACCCCACGCGATACGCTTACGGCGCATCTTCATATCAAAACCATCACTGAGAATGACAATGGGCCTGTATATGACGTATATGCTAATGCTGCAAGCAATAAGTTGCGCGCAAGTTTAAATTACGACAATGGAGAAAAGAAATTGCCGATAAGAGGTAGTCTGGATACGGAAACTGATTTCTTCAAGACCTTAAAGAGAAAAGATGCTGCTCATATCAACATTCATCCTTCTCATATTATAATAGGTGATACGATTTGGAACATCGAACCTAGCGATATCGTATACGAGAAAAATAGGGTTCTCGTAGACCATTTCGAAATCGCTCATAACCAGCAACATATCATCGTTTCAGGACTGGCGACGCCAAATAGTCAGGACACGTTGATGGTGAGCCTGCAGGATGTTAACGTGAAATATATCTTGGATTTGGTAAACTTCCATTCTGTTAGTTTCTCCGGACAGGCTTCGGGACAGGCTTATATCGCGAATGCTTTCCATAAGCCATCGGCATCGGCAAAACTGAAGGTAAGGGATTTCAAGTTCCAGAATGGTGAGATGGGTACTCTCTTTGCCAATGCTACTTACGATAATCAACAGAAACAGATAAATATTGATGCCATCGCTAACGATGGACCAGGTGTTCAAACGCTTATTAATGGTTATGTAGCTCCTGCACAAGACGATATTTATTTGGACATTCATGCTCTGGGAACAAAAGTACAATTTCTGGAGAGTTTCTGCGGTTCATTCATGAGTGACGTTGACGCCAATGCCGTTGGACATGCATATCTCATAGGGCCACTCAGTAAGGTGAACCTAAAAGGTGATCTAACAGTAAATGGTAAGATACATCTCAAGCCTACAAATGTAGATTATACATTAAAGAATGTCAAAGTACATGCTGTTCCTGACGAAATCTATCTTCAAAATGATACAATAACAGATAGATATGGTAATCTTGGCATCATCAATGGAGGCATTCATCATAAGAACCTCACGAAATTAAGCTATGACATAGCAATCAAAGCAGACCATCTTCTGAGTTATGAAACACATGAATTCGGAACAAACACATTCTATGGTATTGTCTTTGGAACGGGAAAATGCGACATTCATGGAAACAGCGATGAGGTTACACTCGACATTAATGCTACTCCTGAGAAGGGTACAATCTTTACATATAATGCTGCAAGTCCGGACGCTATCGGCACACAGGACTTCATACATTGGCGTGATATTGCAAAAATAGAAAAAGAGGAGAACGACACCATCGTAAAGGATTCGAAAACGATCGACATCCCTACCGACCTTAGAATGAACTTCCTCATTCATGCAAATCCTAATCTTACTCTTCGAGTAATGATGGATAATGAGACGGGCGATAATATTACCCTGAATGGTAGTGGTGTTATCAGAGCCAACTATTTCAATAAAGGGGCTTTCGATATGTATGGAACATACCTCGTAGATAGAGGTCTCTATACGCTGACCATTCAAAATGTAATCAAGAAGGAATTTAAATTTCAACAAGGTGGAACGATTGTCTTTGGTGGTGACCCATACAATGCCCTACTTCGTTTGCCTGCCATGTACACGGTAAATGGAGTTAGTCTTGCTGATTTACATCTAGGCAATTCCTTTGCATCCAACAACATCCGCGTAGATTGTTTGATGAATATCACCGGAACACCTGGATCTCCGAAAATCACATTCGGACTAGATATGCCTACCGTAAACGCTGATGCAAAACAGATGATCACATCGCTACTCAACAGTGAGGAAGAACTCAACCAACAAGTTTTATATTTGCTTGCTGTAGGTAGATTCATGACACCTGGTAACAATAATGCTTCTGCCGAGAGTGCAGAACAGCAAAGCCAAACGTCATTGGCCATGCAAGGACTATTAAGTGGTGCTATCAGTCAACAACTAAATACTGTACTTAAAAATGTGGTGAACAATTCTAACTGGAACTTAGGAGCCAACATTTCAACAGGTACAGAAGGATTCAACAATGCTGAATATGAAGGATTACTGAATGGAAGTCTACTTAACAATCGCCTTCTTTTCAACGGACAATTCGGTTACCGTGATAATGCCAACGCAACGACCAGTTTCATCGGAGACTTTGACCTACGATATCTCATCAATCCGAATGGTAACTTCGCTGTACGTGTGTATAATCAAACCAATGACCGATATTTTACACGTAACAGTTTGAATACACAGGGATTGGGATTCATCATCAAGAGAGATTTCAACGGATGGAAAGAACTATTCAAGTCTACTGGAAAGAGGAGAAAGAAAAAGAAATAACCTTCTCCCATCAATAGGAGCTGTTATTTCAACCATATATTCCCTATTCAAATCAATCTTCTAGCATTGGGGGTAAAACATCTCCCCCATTTATGCTAAAAGTCATTCTAAGGAATAAAATCTAAGAAAAGAGCATTCAACTCTTTACAAGAACATGATATAAATCGATTACATCATCTTTTCTCCATAATTCTTCTGAAAGCATTTCTATGAAACTGATCTTCTGCTTTAATGATTTCCATCACCTTACCAGCCGGAAGAATCTTCATAAACTTATTGTGATAAGTCTGTTGCAACTTCTTCATCTGAATATCAAATTCATCTTGTGTTCGAATAAATTCAGCACTTGCCCTATTATCACTGGTATCGACATGACGGAATCGACGACGCTGCATAAAGATAGCCCTTTCCTTCGTTTTCCACTCTCTATAAATAGGGAAAAACTTTACTGCTTCCTGCGGAGTCAGAGCAGCACGCATCACAATATACTGTTCCATATCAGCCTGCCATTTCTGTGGATCAAACTTTGGCAGTTCTATAGCCATCATGGAGGTAGTATTCAGTAACAGCCCTAAGGCAATCACTAAAGATCTTAGAAATGTCGACATATTATCTTTCTGATACATAGGCATAAATATCTTCATTATCAAGCATTGTATATTCTGCAGCTTCATCAATACTATTATAAGTATTGTTGATATTCTCTATATGATTATCTTTTGCTTGCTTAGCAACTACAGGTTGTTCAGGTTTTTGCAAAAGATACGACACTGCCAAAATACAAACCCCGATGAATACAGCTGCTGAAGTTATAATCACAGACATACGACGAATGATTGCGGCAGGGCGCTTCTTCGGTGCATTTTCCTGCTGTTCAGGCAACTTAGCCATCAGATCTTTGGTAAAATCATCAAAGAAGCCGTCAGGCACTTTGAAAGGTGTGTCCTTACCAAATTTCTCTAATATTAGCTTTTCTTCTTCGTTCATATTTGTATCCTTTATGGGTTTGACGTGACTAACCTTACAAGGTTTAATCATGCGTCTTAAAATATTCTGTAATTTTCTTCACGGCCAAATGATATGATGCTTTTAATGCTCCTTCTGAAGTACCGAGAATCTTACTGATATCAGAATACTTCATACCATTATAATACTTTAATGTGAAAACTGTACGCTGTACTTCTGGCAGACTTGCAATAGCATCTTGCAACATTGCTTGGGTTTCATCACCATCAAAATATTCATCGGCCAACAATCGATTAGCTACGGAGCCTTCGATTTCATCTGTTGAGATCTTCTTTTTCTGTCGACGAATAAAGTCTAGACTTTCATTGATTGCGATACGGTATAACCAAGTGGAAAGAGCTGACTTTCCTTCGAAATTTCTTATATTCTTCCATACCTTGATAAAAGTATTCTGCAGCACATCACTTGCATCATCATGATCAAGAACTAGATGACGAATCTTCCAATATAGCTGCTCTCTATACTGGATTACAAGTATCTCGAAACCTTTTGTCGCAGTATCGGGATTACTTATTAACCGGACTAGTTCGTCATCTTTCATCTATAATTTTTCAAATACCTATAAATAACATCATCATATCCATATACATCAGGATAGAAAACTAAGTTTCCATTTATATCTGGATAAATTGTGAAATAGGTAATAAAAAGTGGGATTTGTGGCTCTACCGGTAAACTCGACAGCAACCATTTCTTTTTGACGGTGTCTGAGTTTATAGAATCCACTTCCATAGAATATCTTAGTTTATGAATCGTATCCTCATCCTTATTCTTCAATAGGAATAGGGCAAGATCGAAGGGCTTCTGCACACGCACACACCCATGGCTCACATCACGACTATCCTTGGCAAAAAAATCGCGGTTGGATGTATCGTGGAGGAATATTGAGAATCCATTATCAAAACGAAAGATTATTCGTCCGAGAGAGTTACCTTTTCCTCCTTTTTGGATAACCAAGAAATCCTTATCCTTCAGCATATTATAAGTAACTTGCTCTATCGGAATAGTTTTCCCCGTCTTGCGATAACGAACATAATAGTTCTGACTTTCAAACCAACGTCGATTTCCTACATGGTGAACAACACTTTTCTCTATGATACTACGTGGCATGATCCATTGAGGATTCACATCCATACGCTTGATCCAACTGGAGAGTAAAGGTGTTTTCGTGTTTTGTGTACCACAACCGACACGCATGGTTAGTTCCTTGTCGCCGTCAATAGCTCGTAGACGATACGAAGGGATATTCAACAATACATATTTCTTATATCGCTGGGGATAGTCTTTCAACCGCCAACGCAAACGTTCCATATTACACAAGATGCGAATGCGCTTCTCCGGGTCTGCTGTCGACTGTAACAGACGACCGAGTTGCTTATACATCGGACTTGTAGGTTGTATCTCATGAAGGAATATGGACACACTATCATTATAAATCTTACGGATTGCCATTGGCCAAAAATCCTTCCCTGCATGTTCCATATGAACATCATACAAAGTACGATAACGTACTGGCGAAGAATCTTTTACGGCATTTGGATCCATTGGATCTAAACGATTAAAAACATAGGTTGGGTTCATATATCCAAACCTTTGCCCAGAAGAATAACGCAGATATGCTTTCGTCAGATTATATTCCAGCCGGCCCATAATCCGATTGATAGAAACACCTTGTGGGATGTCTAAATTCCTGATACAAGACAAATCTTTCTCTATCTGATGTACACGAAATTTCTCAGGAGAAAAGCCTTCACCGCTTAGAGTGTGCAAATACTTCAACAGACTGTCAGCCCGACAGTCTACCCCATGGCGATCTATCCATAAGAATGCACCATCATTCATATAATAGCTACGAGTACGATAATCTGCTGTCGTAGAATCCACATCATTGCGGATCATTCTATCTAGTTGTTCCCGAATACGATGAGAGTTTAATGTCAATGAATCATAAGAAAAGGCAGCATAACTTCCTAACGTAAGTTGATGATTCATGTTTTCTACTTTGTCATGACAACTGCACAACAAAATAGCAAATATAATAGATATTAGATTTTGTAACTTCACTAATCAATCCACTCCTTCTATTAACATACAGAAATCTTCCTTACTGTATTTCCTACCTTAATTATATAACATCCCTTTAGAAGATGCAAATCATAAGTTTTATCATTCCCCTCTACTCGGAAACTGGAAACGCACTCGCCTGCCACATTGTATATAGATAACAGGAGACCATTTCCACCCGATACATGAAGACGACCTGCCGTATAGCTAATACCAATCTCTTGAAAGCCAGAACTGACTATATCAGCAACTTCCATAGCCTTCACACCTATTGGGATCTCCCCGAGAAGGGATATCGAAAACATGATAGCAAGCCATTTATTCTTCATCTGTATTGTTCCTTCAGATTAAACTATCTGCAAATATAGATAAATTCAGAATCAATAAATGACGAACAAATGGAATTTTATCATTTATTAGCAATAATTTAACAATACGCTATTCCGCCTTAACAGGGCAGTTCGTGCCCATTTTACTTTCTAGGCACAAACTGCTTCTCATTATCGCATATTCGAGTCTACAAACGAGAATGGCAACAGATCTTTTACGCTATTCAACACGTAAACACCATCTGTTCCATACAAGAGAATGCGTACTGGTTGCTTGTATCGGTCTTCTATTTCCAAGATTACCTGTCGACAACTGCCACAAGGGGTTATCGGATCTTTCATGAATCCGTTATCGTTACGTGCTGCTATCGCCAAGGTCTCTATAGAAAATTCTGGATGCTGGGCTTGGGCTGCGAAGATTGCTGTACGCTCAGCGCAAAGACCTGATGGGAATGCGGCATTCTCCTGATTAGCGCCTATCATGATAGAACCGTCAGAAAGTCGGATGGCTGCTCCTACATGGAAATGACTATAATTACAATAAGAATGATCGGTAGCTTTGCATGCTGCCTTAATCAATTCCTGGTCTTTCTCGTTTAACTCTGTCAACTGAGCAAACTTATAATTAATCTCAATTTTTAAATCTTTCATTTCTTACTCTTTATATTCAAAACATCCTAAATCTGGCTCTTCATCCCGAACTCTTCCCGTACAATCTGTCGGCAAAGAGGTTTCCCGATTACCTTTACCTATCGCAGCAGAAGTTTTCGCTAAATGAAAATCATACTTGAAATGTTTTGTGTCTATATTTACAAAATGTTTTTCTCCATACTGTATTGTGTCTTTCACATCTTCGTAATATACGTGGACGAAATGTGAACTGTCTGATGTTTCTACCTGAGGTGTGCGAATCATGCAGTCTTCGAAATAATAGTTCCACTTGGTCGAATCTTCGCCAACTTCTCCCTTCAGTTCATCATCTCCATATCCGGTAATAATACTGTTTTTTACACTCAATCGCCAGTCAGACTTTCTCGCTATAAGATGCAAGGCTGCTCCCCTTCGCGCACTAAACGGATAGAATTGTGCCAGCGTACAATTATTGAATGTTACATAGCCCCCATCCACCATCACGCAATCGTTCTGCGCATTGGTAATCTGACAATTCTGTACATTGATCTGAGAATCGTACAACTTCAATCCATACCCTTGACAGTTATGAATAATAGAATGATCAAGTACCAACTTATCAACTCTTTGAGCCGAGGTATCGCAAACGATTCCATCATAGGCCCCATGAATATCTGCATAGTTGATGTTATTGCCATAAGAATCCTTGGAGAACCTGATACCGCGCCATCTTCCCGGTGTATCATCGTATGACAAATCGATAAACAAACAATCCAAACGGTCGCCACGAAGCGTCACTCTATGTTCCTTATTTCCTTCTATTCTAAGAGTCCCTTCTACCGTCAAAGCAGCATTTTCATGAAAAAACAATCGTTCGCCGGCACCAATCGTCAAGGTTGCCCCCGGAGCCACATGAATTCCTCCATAGACCACAACCGGGGATTCTGACGATAATATTGTGTCACGATTCACATTCAACGAGTGCAGAAGTATCGCGTCCCAGCTCCACGCATTCAGTATCACCTTCTGTTTCTTCCCTCCATTTAGAGTAAACTCTAACGCATCAGAAACTTTTCTCGGCGTTTTCTTGCCTCCCTGAAAAGCGGTCAGCTCAACATAGGCACGAACGCTATCATTCTTTCTCACCTCGATACCATCAAACTGGAAACCATTTCTCACCAAGTCTATGCCATCAACATTGACACGAAACCCCGACTGGTTGCCATCTTTCAGCTTTACCGAGAACTTAAGGTTGGCATCCGAATGGTTATAAATCCAAAAAGAACGAGTCACGGAAGGAACATGAGAAAAAAGCGTATCCATCTCGATTGTATCTTTAGAGAAAGTCAACAAACAAACCTCAGATGATGAAAAAGACTCATCATCCACACACGACACAAGTGATGTCGCAAACAATATACCTAATATATATATAAGCCGACCAATTTTTCTCATGCGCGTTAATAACGATAGCATTGCAGATTTATTGCATAGACAGCAAAAAATATCGCCTTTAAATGTTAAAAATATATAATCACAACAAAACTCTTTCATTTTCAGCATGTTATATCATGATATTTATGTAATTTTGCACCCGATTTGGGTGAAGTGTGCCCAGATACATATATAATCAATATAAAGTCAAACTTTATTAATTTTTAATTTATTTAATTTATGTCAGATTTTAAGAACGTTCAGCCATTGGACAACTTCGATTGGGAAGAATTCGAAAATGGCGCAAGTTCAAGCGTCAAGAAAGCCGACCTTGAGAAGGCTTATGACGAAACCCTTAACAAAATTCAGGAGCACGAAGTAGTAGAAGGAACTGTAATCTCTGCTGATAAGAAAGAGGTTATCGTAAACATCGGCTACAAGAGCGATGGTATCATCCCTGCTTCAGAGTTCCGCTACAACCCAGACCTCAAAGTTGGTGACAAGGTAGAGGTTTATGTAGAGGATCAGGAAGACAAGCGTGGCCAGTTAGTATTGTCTCACAAGAAGGCTCGTTTGGCTAAGAGCTGGGATAAGGTTAACGCTGCTCTTGAGAATGAAGAGGTTATCCAGGGTTACATCAAGTGTCGTACCAAGGGCGGTATGATCGTTGACGTATTTGGAATCGAGGCCTTCCTTCCAGGAAGTCAGATTGACGTTCACCCTATACGCGACTACGATGTATTCGTAGGCAAGACTATGGAATTCAAGGTTGTAAAGATCAACCAGGAGTTCCGCAATGTTGTTGTTTCTCACAAGGCTCTTATCGAGGCTGAGTTGGAAGCACAGCGCAAAGAAATTATCGGTAAGCTCGAGAAGGGTCAGATCCTTGAGGGTACCGTTAAAAATATCACATCTTATGGTGTATTCGTTGACCTCGGTGGTGTTGACGGACTTATCCATATCACAGACCTTTCTTGGGGCCGCGTAAGCGATCCTCACGAGGTTGTAACTCTCGACCAGAAGATCAACGTTGTAATCCTCGACTTCGATGAGGAGAAGAAGCGTATCGCTCTTGGTTTGAAGCAGCTTACTCCACACCCATGGGATGCTCTTGATGCAAACTTGAAGGTTGGTGATCACGTTAAGGGTAAGGTTGTCGTTATGGCAGACTACGGTGCATTCGTAGAGATTCAGCCTGGCGTAGAGGGTCTTATCCACGTATCAGAGATGTCTTGGAGCCAGCACTTACGTTCTGCTCAGGAATTCATGAAGGTTGGTGACGAAGTAGAGGCTGTTATCTTGACTCTCGACCGTGATGAGCGTAAGATGAGCCTTGGTATCAAGCAGCTTAAGGAAGATCCTTGGGAGACTATCGAGGTTAAGTACCCTGTAGGTAGCAAGCACACCGCTAAGGTTCGCAACTTCACTAACTTCGGTATCTTCGTAGAACTTGAGGAAGGTGTTGATGGTTTGATCCATATCAGTGACCTTTCTTGGACTAAGAAGGTTAAGCACCCTTCAGAGTTCACTTCAGTAGGTGCTGAAATCGACGTTGTAGTTCTCGATATCGATAAGGAGAATCGTCGTTTGAGCCTTGGTCACAAGCAGCTCGAGGATAACCCTTGGGATACTTACGAGACTCTTTACACTCCAGGTTCTGTACACCATGGTAAGATCACTGAGATGATGGATAAGGGTGCTGTTATCACTCTCGATGAGGGTGGTGAAGGCTTCGCTACTCCTAAGCATCTTGTAAAGCAGGATGGCACTCAGGCTCAGCAGGGCGAGGAACTTGACTTCATGGTAATCGAGTTCGTTAAGGATACTAAGCGTATCATCCTTTCTCACTCTCGTACATTTGAGGAGGTTAAGGACGACTTCAAGCCAGCTCGCAAGCACACAGCTCACAAGGCAGAGGCTCCTGTTATCAACAATGTTGCTGCAGGTACAACTCTTGGTGACCTCGACGCGCTTGCTAAGTTGAAGGAAGAAATGGAAAAAGGTAACAAGTAATTGATACCTTAACTTATATGAATAGGGCGTATCTTTTTTGATACGCCCTATTTTTTTATCATCTCGCCTACCCTACGAGAACTGCCCCACAGCAAGACAGATAAAAATTGTCATTCGTATAGCTTTACACTAGTTTATCCATTAATATCAAGGTCATAAAACCAAGTAGCAATGCGTATGTGGCCTGTTTCTGATAGGCATCACAGGCAACAAGAATTCTGAGGCTGAACCTAATCCGGAACTTCAAGCAAGGCAATGTCAATCGAGATAACTACACAAAATTAATCTCCTTTATCTACATATGAAAGAATATAAACAGAAAAAGAACTATTAATGGAATATTTAACATTCTATTTTGTAATATTTAAACCTTTATCTTGAAACTGTTAAAAGAAAATATGTCCTGTTTTCTATCTCATCTAGAACTTTTTAGGGACTTTTAATCTCTCATAAATATGGAAAATCCTCCTCAAAAAGTTGATTTTCTGAATGAAGTTAACTTCATCGACTTACGAAGTTAACTTCGTAAGTTGACGCAAATAGGTATGTAGCCTTGCGCAGTTAACTGAGAAAGCCAATATTCCTGTATATTTTGATGATCAAATCAGAAAGCAAAAACATAACAATCTGATTATCAACCAGTTGTATTTTATCTACAATTCGTAAATTCATAATCAACTTATCATTAATTCTAATTTCGCGAATTATGAGCACCTTTTATCAGTGGGAAATTAAGCAATGAAAGGTTCGTTAAACTTTGGTGAGCAGGTCATAATGCTATAATAAAAAAAAGCGATAGAACAAAATCTATCGCCGTCTGCCCTTATTCATGATGATGGTCGCAATGATGATGACAACTACTGTCACCATAGACGATTGTTCCACCAAGATATTGGCTCAGCACTTCATCAACAGCAATAGTTGGAGCACCGCCATGCACTTGGATTCCCAACTGATTAAGCATATTTACAGCACCTTGTCCCAAACCGCCACAAAGTACATCAGTAGCACCTTGAGCAGCTATAAATCTAGGCATTGCACCATGCTCATGCTCAGGAGCCTGCATAACAACAGATTCCTTCACTTCGCCATTTTCAACTGTCACAAAGGTCACTTCCGGTGCTTTTCCGAAATGCTGCCATAGTTTACCCTCACATGTAGGGATTGCGATTTTCTGATTCATAACTTGTATATTTGTTTTTTGTTGTTGATAAATCTTGAAATCAATATTATCGTTAGTAATTACAATACGTTTTCCTTCAACTAGTGCAATAGCCAATTTTTTACGCGCACATGCATAGATTCTTGTAAGCGTAGGACGGGATATATTCATCTGCTCTGCTGCTTCAGCCTGCATCTTTCCGTCATGATCTATGAGACGTATCACTTCATACTCATCATATTTCATCTGTACGCATTCACCCTTTGAGCAACAACGTCCGTAAGGTCGAAAGCCCGATATTACGGGAGATTCTGATACTATTCTGTTATGTTTTGGTCTTGCCATATAATAAACTCATTATGAACGTACGTTCGTAAATACAGAGCAAAGTTAAGAAATAATTACGAACATATGTTCATAATAAGTATTTATTTTCCGCATCACATTCGTAAATTATGTTAAGAATACAATTATTTTCCACAAGAAAATTGTTTAATAATAATATATAGCATATATTTGCAAATATTTCCAACGGAAAATAATATATGAGAATAAGTAAATATAAAGCAGAAGTAGAAACAGATCACTGTGTAGCCTGTGGTGTATGCATGAAAGTTTGTCCCCAAGAGGCTATAACAATTTATAAAGGATGCTACTCCTTAGTAGATGAAGACAAATGTATAGGCTGCGGCAAATGCGAAAAGGCTTGTCCTGCCGGAGCTATCCATAAAGTATTAAGAGCAGTATGAAACAGAATAAATGGTATGACTATATGTGGATTGTATCGGCAGCATACTTCACAATAGGATTTTTCAACATTGTATTTGCGTGGTTAGGTATGATTTGTATGATCATTCCTCTGATCATCGCAGCCACTAGAGGCAGTAAAACTTGGTGTAACAACTATTGCGGTCGTGGGCAACTGTTTATGCATCTAGGTAACACATTAGGTATGACACGACGGAAACTCGCTCCTCGCTGGCTATCCTCTCACTGGTTCAGAAATACCTTTCTGATATTCTTCATGTTCTTCTTTATACAAATGCTGGTTTTTACCATCATGGTAGCAAAGGGAACAAGAGAACTACATGAGACTATTCATCTGCTATGGACATTTGATGTACCTTGGCATTGGGCATACCCTGTAGCGGTAGAGCCTTGGGTGGCTCAGTTTGCCTTCGGACTATATGGTATCATGCTCACCTCGCTTATCGTGGGAGTCATTCTCACCATAATATATCGTCCACGCACATGGTGTACATTCTGTCCTATGGGAAATATGACACAAATGATATGTAAAGCAAAAAACAAATAACAATATGGAATCAAGAATAGAAAAAGCGGTAGAACGAAAGGTAAAAGGATACAACTGCGCACAGGCCATAGCTTGTACATATTGCGACTATGCCGGTATGGATGAGGAAACGATCAAGAATGTCACCAATGCTTTTGGTGTAGGAATGGGATGTATGGAAGGCACCTGTGGCAGTTTGGTAGGCGCAGGCGTCGTACTAGGTTTGAACCGTAAGGATAAGGTGCAGTCAATGAAGGATATGCGAACCATTATGGAGAAGTTCAAAGCTCGCAACGGTAGTACTATTTGCAAGGAACTAAAGGGTGTCGCAACTCATCAAGTACTTCGTCCATGCAATGATTGCGTGGCTGATGCGGCAGAATTTCTTGAGGAACAACTAAATATAAAAACAAAATAAAGAAACAATGAAGACAAAAATCATCATCGCTGCGATACTCGGCCTAACTATTTTACCCATGAGTTGTAGAACAAAAAACGAGAAGAAAACGACTATAGTAAAGGAACAAACAAATAAGGAGGAAAAGAAAATGAACGTAAAAGAATTGACTTTAGAATCTTTTAAAAATAGCATCATGGATTACGAAGCTAATCCTAACGAGTGGAAATTTAAGGGTGAACGTCCTGCTGTCATCGATTTCTATGCTGTATGGTGTGGACCATGCAAAGCGACAGCGCCGATTCTAGAATCATTGGCAAAGGAATATGACGGGCAAGTAGATTTCTATAAGGTGGATATTGACAAACAACAAGAACTTTCTACAATGTTCGACATACGTTCCATCCCTACACTTCTCTTCATTCCTAAGGAAGGGAAACCTCAAATGCAGGTTGGAGCGATGGATCACACACAGTTAGAGAACGCCATTAAAAGTATTTTACAGAAATGAACAAGGAATGTCTATGCCACATCAGAAGTATCTATCGAATGATAAGTACTTTTGAACAGACACTACAGAAGCAGTTTGGTCTCAATATCAATGAGATCATGCTGCTTTGTATCATATCTGACAATAGAAATATCTCTTCTGGTGAGATCGCTAAAGAGATGGAACTCACCCACTCCAACACTTCTAAGGTTTTAGCTTCTCTCGAGAAAAAGAAACTGATTTGCCGTCATGCCTGCAAGGAGGATCTGCGATGTATGAAGTTCAGTATCACCCAAAATGGCGAGACCTTATTGGCCGGCATCAACTGTGACCATGTAGAATTGCCCGAATGCCTCAAAGAGTTAATATCAGCAGGAAAATGAGAAATATTAGAAAGTGCACTTCTTTAGGCAAGATTTCTGTTTTTTCTGCATTATACTAAAAAATAGACAAAAATAATTAGTATATGAAAAGTATCAAATTCTTAACAATATTCATCTTTGTACTCCTTACGATGATTTCATGCACAGGAAGTAAGGACAGTATTAAATTTAAAGAGGCTTATCACTATTTCTATCGCAATGATGCACCTCAAGGTGAGCAACTTCTAAGACTACAAAGTCAGAAAGAACTGGACAATTACTTCGGAAGTGCAACTGTTATGGGCAAGGATGGCGCTCCAACAAGCATCAATTTCGACAAATATTTTGTTATTGCTAAAGTGTTGCCGGAAACAAATCATGCTACTGAAATCAATAACATCAAATTGACTCACGATAACAACAGAATCATATTGGGATATAAAACCAAAACTCATGGAATGACATCTCAAGATTATAACATACGCCCTACAGTCCTTCTTCTCGTAAACCGAAAATATATTGGTTCTGAGATAACAGAAAAGAGATGAGAAGGTGGAAAATAAAAAGATAAATATCAAAATATTAACAATATAAATGAAAATATACCCTATATCTTTTGTTTCTTTAGGTCCTGGAGATCCTGAAATGATTACACTTCAAGCACTGGAAAGATTGAAAAATGCCGATATGATTTTTCTTCCCACTACAGAGAAATCTATAGACAATATATCCATCAAACATTTAAAAGAGAGCAAAGATACTTATAGGATAGTTTCAAGAACTTTTGATATCATAAAAGCACACCAGATAACTTCTGATGTAATGCTTTATTATCTTCCCATGTCTCGAAATCGAGAGAATACGCTCGTTGTTTACAATACACTTGCACAAAAGGCAATAGACTTACAGAGAACTGGAAAGAAGGTAGTTTTCGGTGTAGAAGGTGATATTACGATCTATGGTTCAATTCACTATATGCTTGACACTCTAAAATCGAAAGATATTGATATAGAACAGATTGCTGGCATCAGTTCCATCTCTGCTGCGGCTTCTATGGCTAATCTTTCGTTAGTCAGCCAACAAGAAAAACTTGTTGTTCTTCCAGGTACTTTCGATGAAGATCTGCTCAACAACTTACTCTACGACAACCATACCGTAGTTATAATGAAGTTATCTGCATGTCGTGATAAAATCATAGCATTTATACAGAAAAATCCACAGTATAAATATGACTATTTTGAAAATATCGGAACCTCTGAACGAATCCACCTACAACAACCAAAAGAAATAGAGCAGCGTGAGCTGCCCTATTTCTCCCTTATCATCATTCGATAATTTAGATCTCTATACTAAGAGAGCGGGATCGTCTTAGAACCTCGTTTCTATACGTTCATCGCTCTCTATAACCTCACCAGCCTTACGAGCATTCAACTTCACCGGTTTTAGAGTGAAATCTGGTGTGTTATACGAATACATTAACCGGCGATAATACACCAAAGGATTCTGCTGAGGCAACAGAAACGGTTTGGTCACCTTACCATGGTCATCGATACTCGAGAAATAAATTCGTGTATATAGCCCGTCATCTCTACGACTTGTAAAGAAGAACCAATGACTGTTTATATTCCAATTATGCAGGCTCTCCGACCGCTTACTATTTACATCCCTCAACGGACGATTCTCACCAGTCTTCAAATCTAGTAACCATAAATCGCTCTCATTGTGCCACACGGAGAAATAGCCATAATCCATTAATGTATACATGATATACCGCCCATCATATGATGGGCGTGGCCATGTGATGCTCTTGCCCATAGATGCTGCATCTATCAAAGTATCTACCTTGTTACCAAATTTCCCCGTAGCGGCATCAAAGGATATGCGACAGAGGTTATAACGTTGTTTCTTATAATCTTCTGGATATATCTGTTGACGGGCTGATACAAAATATAGACTTTTTCCATCTGGTGAAAAGACTGGAATATTCTCACTCCAATCTTTAGTCGAGATGAGAGAATCTGTAAGGATACGACGATGAGCGACATCATATACCAGCACATCCGACTTTTTATCGTACACCTCGATGCGCTCATGAGGCGTAGAATGAAACATCTGATGGGTATCGTTGGTAGAGAACGCACAGTAACGACCACTTGGATGCCAATATGGATACACCATTGAACCTCCGAGTTTTTCATTCTTTGCCTTCAACCATTCATCTCTGCCGTTATATCTTACAAAAGTAGCACCATGTTCACCACGCACATGGAAAGTAAAAGCATCAGGATTAGTACGATTACTGGTATGACAATTGATACACATTCCTGGTACCTGTGTATTTTCCAGAATTGCTTCTTCGTCAAAATTGCTCAGGTTGCGCTGATAGATACCCATCTTGCTGAAAATCTCATAACTTGGGGCTACTAGGCGATAGGTCATCCCCCACTCTCCCAACGTATACTTACTTACATACATTGAGAATGGTCGATAACTATACCATTCTCCAGACCGCTTCACATATACTTTGAATAAGAGTTGACCACCCCGGTTCTGAGCAACGAAGTCATGCCATTCATTCACATCAAAATGAGCCAGACAACCGGTACTCTTCAAGTTTCCACTTTTGGAGCCTTCAACCTCAACATAAGCATCTTCTTCATCAGCCTCAACAATATTGAAGTTCATAGGTGCAATACCTACGGGAATGGTCACACCGGCATAGTCGGGATAGATATGAGGCAGACGACTTTGCAAAATTGCATCATTAGGTCGGGAGCTACAAGCCGACAGGCCACATATAAGAAGTGACAATACGCTCACACTAACTATTGTGTATATCGAAGAAATCTTTTCCATATCAAAACATAGATTCAAAATTCTGTTATCATAGCATTTTACCCTTTACATAGACACATCAGATAAACATCGTATCCTTATGCGATAGATACTTACGCATCGGTCCATAGAGTGGATGCTGAAGAATAAGTTGAGGATGATCCACGAGATTCATCGTCTCGTCAGCCCACTCGCGATAATAGATTGTTTCTTGCAGCATCTGCAGATATTTACGAGCCACATCATATTCACCATTCACCAAATTCGTCTCGGCAAGTCGTTTGATCAGTCGCCCACTCTTTTTATAGTTAGGAATAAACTCGACACCTTCAAAAGCAAAACGCTGTGAAGCATTCACCATGTTCACCCGGAAATAGATTTCATTCAGCATCATCACGGTAAGTTCCGTTTTAGGCATACGGTTGGCACGTTTCATGAACATCAGCAACTGCTGATTTGTCATCTGCTGTTCTTTCCATTGTGCCAGTGCTACGGCACATTCCGCAGTACTTGACACAGGTGCCATTTCTGCTGATTTGTTGATGATATCTTGCCAACGCTGTGTTCGCACCATGAAATCATACTCGATATCATCATAAATATCGCGATCGTAAGCCAAAGGAAGGCTAATACCTACAACAATAGCCACAAGTAATGTTCCTAAAATGAGACGAGTTGTAATCGATATAGGAACCGATAGTTTTTGAACGACAGGCGACAAAGCTAACACCAACAACACAAGAGCCATCCAAAGATAGAGCCATATATCAAAACCTATAGGAAATCTGAAATAGTCGATGCCTTTCATTATCCGGGCTAAAGGATATGGTGCTATCCATGCACTGACATATGCACTCACGAGCACTACGCCTATGCCTATCACACCTATTATTATATCAATGGCCTTATGACGATTCGCAAATACCAAACCTATATATACTACTGGCATCAAGACTGCAATACCGAAAAGCCAAAAAACAGCAGTCGATATCAAGAGTAGATACAACAATCTGACAAGAGGACGGCGTGGAACAAAACACATCATTAGAAGCGACACTAAGATAGCCACAACATAAGTCATCAGTACATCCTCATCACTCATCACCAACCACAAACCCAGAGCAGGAAGAAAACTGAGTGGATAAAGCGCATCGCTCACCTGTTGCCTTATGATTATTCTCCAGCATAACTGTTGCACACCAGTAATAGCCAACGTCATAATCAAGGCTCCCAATGGGATGTTGTTAAAGAACTGTACCAAAAACTGTCCCAAATAACTAGCCATACCACCTGGGAATGTTAGATATTCCATCAGAAAGGAATCATTCCAGAGAAACAGTTGCATCTGTTCCTGATAGGCTAATACAAAAGGAAAACGAAACATCCAAAAAGCAAAGACGCAAATCGCAAAAAGAATAGCGAAACATTGTTTCGGATATTTACTCATGATATTTTTCATTGTCTTTCGATTATTTCGCAGCAAAGGTACGAAAAAAAAGACAATTGCGTTTCATTTCTTTGTATCATTCTCTTTGTCAAATGTATCAACAGCGCAAGACTACGCTGTTATATACATTATTTATGGAAAGTTCACAGAGAACACGAAACCCAAGGAGTATAATAACTGACACAACACAATATAAATGATAATAAGCGGGCTTCCCCAACCCAAACCTATGGTCATAGCTTCTACTACATCCTCTACTCGCTTGAGATTACCACTCACAGCTCCGAAACTCACGCTCATTGCACTAACGGTAAAAGTAACAACCGGCACAATACTGCGCGAGAAACCACTTGGAAACAAGTCACCGCTCACACTCAACAGAATGGCATGAGGAACAGCTGTAAGCAGAGTCATAATAATAATAGAAATAAATAACTCTAACAGGACTAGTTGTATGCCTATACGCTGACGGTATTCATGACGGTCGAAGTGCAATATTCTGCTCCTGACAACGGCACCATACGTGATACAGCATAGAATAATCCATACCAATACCGGGGAAGCTAAATCGTCGACGACACCTCCAAAATACCATCTGATACCTTCACTACTTAATAAGGACAGCATGTGAACATTCGGCACCAGTGAGGTAATAAGCCACGAACCAAAGATTACCACAAGCTGAATGATTGCCAGCCAGATGAAAATCCATGAAGTGATGTGATAATATCGTTGTTTCACTCTTCGTCAGGTTGTAGATTGTCGATATCTAAAATACGAAGTTCCAAAGCCTTAACCACCAAACGTGTAGCATTCACGCCAACACCTCCATTACCATCAGAGAAGAGTTTCTGAACTAATTCATTCTGACGTTTTTCCAGACTTTTTACACCAAAAGGCATACCACGCAGATTCGTAATCTGTTCCTTAGTATAGCCTAAAGCAAGATGACGCAGGAATCGTTCATCATATTCATCAATCTCATAATTGACAAGAGCCTCCTGACGGAGTATCTGATTGTTAACGCTCTTTTCGAAACGCTCAACAATTTTCTGTAGAATCGGTTGATTGAAAACGAGTTTCTTACCGCCCATACAACTGGCCACATCACCACGCGTAAGGAGTTCTCCACTTTTCAATATGATACCATCACAACCGGCATCAAGTACATCTACCCACAATTTCTCGTTTAATATCTCACCTGTGAATATCAATACCTTGACATTAGGATATTTCTCCTTAGTATTACGGCAGATTTCTACACCTACCGTTGTACTACCTCCCAAGCCTAAATCGAGCAGCACCAAATCTGGAAGTTGTTGATTGATAAGTTTCCAATATGCCACTTCACTATCCGCTGTTCCCACAATTTCGGCTTCAGGTATATCATTACGAAAAATACCTTCTGTACCTTTCAACTCTAAAGGAACATCTTCTACAATAATTACTTTAAATTTTTCCATATTCTTTTTGGCATTATTATTTCTATTTCAACGGTAGAGGCACGGCGCACAGCTTGTATACCACAGGCTCTGAGATTGGTTATCTCGCCCACCTCTCTGATAATTTGCTTACATAGCAAGAATCTAATATCACACGTCATCGGCGTAAACAATAAACGGCACTGATCGTCAGTAAGCAAAAGCCGATTTGATCTCTGAGAAATGATAACGTATCTATCATCCTTATCCTCTATCTTTGCCTCACAGAGAAGACAACCACACACTTTATTAAGTATTTCGAAAAGATAAAGTATAAGGTCTTTGTCATATTTTATATTGCCCTCTATCTGACGCATGGCCTGAGCACTGAGAAGAGTGTACAGTTCTTTGTAATATTCTGCTACATCTTTAATGACAGAGATATCTTTAGCATCTAAGGTAATAAGTTGTCTAATCCTCGAAGGATAGTACATCGTCTCATGCTTCAATGTGGATAGACAATTTTCCAGCACGCTATTGCTGATATGCAGTCGAGCATTCTCATAATCTACACGCCGCAATTCATCACGGGCCAGGGTCATCTGATTCTTTTGATGATTAGTGACGGCAATATTGTTTTTGAGCGCATCCCGTATTTTATCAATCAAAGGATTCAACGATGCTGTATTGACATCACCAGTTACTGAGGAACGTGTATGAGGTGACCATATCTGATCAATCTGTTTCAGTTTGTTCTCACTCGTTTCTGACTTCAGTAAGATATCGTTCACACCATTGACCTTCTCCACACAATATTTGAAAAAGATTTTATGGCGATAAAAAAGAAAGTAAAATGCAACAGGAATCAAAAGCAGAACCAATATCAACAACACAATGGCCACAATACGAGAATTCTCTGCCTGTTGCATGGTACGCACGTATGAAGCGAGGGTGTTATCGGCAGAATGTTCGCGGAACAGTAAGGTGTAAACGGAATTATTGTAATGGTACAAATCCCATTTATGTAGTGCTAAGGCAGCTACCGCACTCTCGTTCCTAATATCAAGAATAATATTATAGTTTACCTTGACACTATCGTGAAACCAGATAATCTCGGAAGGTACTCCCGAAGATGATTCCTTGACCATTAGATGACGTCCCTTAGGATGCTGACTCAAATAAATAAGGTTAAGATATTTACGGGCTGAGTCTGCCATCACAAGAGTACGTTCATAAGTACCCTCGATATTACTGAAATATGCGCTGTCGGCAAACAGTGCTGCCTTCTTACCGTAATCGGATATACCTTTCGCCATACTGTACATGCTTGTCATGACCATACACAGTAACAATATGAACCGAACAAAACCTTTTGGCAACCGAAACCTGAATATGGAGCCTTGACCATAGTGGCTTTCAGCAAAGATTTCACACACCGAAAACAGGGAACTCACTTTTTTATATTTCTCTATGATTCCTTTACAGTTCAGTAATCCAAAGCCATGCGACTTCTGTTCTTTCGGAACATTATTGATTTGTTCATCAATAATAGGCTTGCGGTCGAATATATGACTTACTTGTTCTTCTGTCATTCCCTCTCCTGTATCGGAAACGCTGATCTCCACATATTTTTCGGTTGATACGGCGTCTATAGTTATCTTACCACCCGCAGGGGTAAACTTTTTGGCATTGTCAGCAAGGGTGTTGAGCATAAAAAGGGTCAACGTCTTATCTGCCTTGACCACAACTGGGGTATCATGGACATCAAGTTCCAAATTCTTAAGTTGGAAGCTCATTCTGCCCTTCTTTACAATATCGAACAAATCTTGTAACTTGAAACTTTCGATATTCAGGTTCAATTCTCCTTGTCGGAGTTGAATCCACTGAGTCAACACATTATTATAATCATTAATCTTATCTGTAAGTTCTACAATATAATCGTAGCGTTGTTTCTTAGTTTCTTCTGATTCCTGACTGTTACCTAGACGAGCCACCTCGTTAAGCATACGGTCTATAAACGGGGTAACTTCATTCACTAATTGTATTTTAGCACGCTGCTCTAGATTTCGCTTTTTATTAGCCAACATATGAATCTGTGCAACTTGGATTTGCTCATCAATCTCCTCAAACTTGTCATTCACTTCGCGAGACTCTTGTAGATTCTGCTTCATCCATGTATGCAAAGGCTCCAACAATTTATTTAACGTAAACTGTAAATCATCATTCTTACGTAATCTACTAAACCAAAAAAGTAGTACACACAACAGAATAATTGCTACAGCGACTGCAAGAAGCATCCAGTTAAGTTGGGAAGTACTTTGATTAAGAAGTTCGGCACGAGCTTCCAACTGTCGATCCTGACGAGTCTGCTCTTGCATATCAAGATAGATGTTACGATTATAATCACTCGAGGCCTTATCGTTAAGAGCAGAATAGCTCAAACTTAATTGTTCACGAATGGATGCCACAAGGTCGGGTGCCTGAGAAATGGCTTTATTTCTGTTTAGGGCATCTCCAAGACACGAAATCGCAGACCGATAGTCGTGAATACTCCAATAACATTCTGCCAAAGTACGATTCGCACCTGCTGTCTGATAAACATCACCATACTGACTGAATAAATATAAAGCACGCTCAGCTAAATTCCCTGCAAGAAGTTGATCGGGCATCTGATCGGTGTTTATATATTTTATTGCAGGAAGATTATTCTTAAGCAAAAGATCCAGTTGATGAGGACTATTCAGGTGCTCACTCATTGCTTGAAGGGAGTTCGCAGCCCAAAAAGGATATCTATCACCGGCCAGCAAATAACATTTCAGTAGGTAATCAAATTCTGAAAGACATACTTCATCGGCTGATTCTCTAATAATAGCACCACCAGAACCAATATTATACAAATAGTTAAGATACTGGGCCGTATCTTGCTCTACTTCATTAGGATCGATAGCCTTTAAAGATTCTCTAAAAGGCTTATACAAACCTACATAATAATAGTAGGTGGCTGTAACAATATTAAATTCAGACTGAGCATAAAGTAATCGTTTACGCAAATGCTCAGAAAGTGTATTCTTCTCTTCGTTAATTCGTTTCAATCGGCTCTGTGCACGCTCATGATATACATAAAATTCCTTGTTTCGAGATTCTCGCTGACAAAGACGCATCATCTGTACATCAGCTATGAACTGCTCTATTTGATTATCTGTGATAGACTCGGCTTGTATCAATATCTTGCGAGCACCTATGTAGTCCATTCTGATAATGCTCACAAAAGCTAAGTTATTAAAGGCCTCAGCCTGACCTGCATCGTAATCGTTGGACAACTGTAATGCTTTTAGTGCATAGAAACGTACTGAATCTAAATCCTGATAATGATACGCATAAGATTTAAGATTCAGCTCATCCACTTCATCGCGATGCGATGGTGAACAAGCCGAAAAAAATGTGAGTGCCATTATCAACATGATAATGATACTCACAATATGAGGAGTTTTAAGCTCTTGCTTCTTTAATATATCCAAGTGCTTCCACACATTTATCGGTGATTGCTTTCCAATTCTTGGCAACAATCACTTCCTTTGGAAATAGTTTACTACCCATACCTACACAAAGCACACCAGCCTTAATCCACTCTGTGAGGTTCGCACGCTCAGGAGAAACGGCTCCTGTTACCATAATATTACTCCAACGTAATGGACCTAATACGTTTTTTACAAACGAAGGACCACCAACATTACCTGCTGGGAATACTTTGGTGATATCACAACCCGCAGCCTGGGCATTGCTCATCTCACTTACAGAACCACAACCAGGAGAATATGGTACTAAACGGCGATTGCATACTGATGCTATCTCTGGATTGAAATTTGGTCCAACAATGAAGTTGGCTCCAAGTTGTAAATAAAGAGCTGCTGTAGGAGCATCTACAATAGTTCCTGCACCGAGTATTAAATCTGGGCATTCACGAACTGCCCATTTTACTAACTCACCAAAGACTTCATGAGCGAAGTCACCACGATTCGTAAATTCGAATACACGAACTCCACCATCATAACATGCCTTTATAACGTTTTTACAAATATCTAAATCGCTATTGAAGAATACAGGAACCATTCCCGTATCTTTCATTGCTGTAATGACCTGTACTTTATTGAATTTTGCCATGACTTATATTCTTTTATCGGTTTAACGCTGTACTCGACCATTAGCATTACCACCTGCAAGACTTTCCACTTCGGATACACTTACCAAATTGAAATCACCTGGAATGGTATGCTTCAAGGCTGATGCTGCTACAGCAAACTCAAGGGCTTCACCTTGTGTCTCTTTAGTGAGCAAGCCATGGATAAGACCACCGGAGAAACTGTCACCTCCACCTACACGATCAATAATAGGATTGATATCGTAATGCTTACTTTCGTAGAATTCCTTACCATTATATATAAGGGCTTTCCAACCATTATTTGAAGCAGAGATAGATTCACGGAGTGTACTTACAACATACTGGAAACCAAACTCTTGCATCATACCTTTAAAGATATTATAATAGCCAGAGGCATCGGTCTTACCACCTTCAACATCGGCATCTGGTTTAAAACCTAAACATAGTTGAGCATCCTCCTCGTTACCAATACAAACATCAACATATTTCATTAAAGGGCGCATCACAGAAATTGCCTTCTCTGAAGTCCACAACTTCTTGCGGAAATTCAAATCCACTGAAATTGTCACGCCATGATGCTTTGCTGCCTCACATGCTAACCTCGTTAATTCTGCAGCCTTATCACTGATTGCTGGAGTAATTCCGCTCCAATGAAACCACTGCGCATCTTCCATGATAGCATCAAAATCGAAATCAGAAGGCTCTGCCTCTGCTATAGAACTATGTGCACGATCATAAATCACCTTAGACGGACGCATCGAGGCTCCTGTCTCTGCATAATACAATCCCACACGTTCTCCACCACGGGATATATATTGGGTATTCACGCCATAACGACGCAATGCATTTACTGCTATCTGCCCAATTTCATGAGAAGGTAGTTTACTTACAAAGTATGCCTCATGCCCATAATTTGCTAAACTCACAGCTACATTAGCTTCACCTCCTCCCGGAATAATCCGGAAATGATCACTCTGAATAAAGCGATCGTTGCCTTCTGGAGACAGACGAAGCATTATTTCGCCTAATGTTACAATTTTTGCCATTTTTCTAATTCGTTTTATATTTCGTTTATCATAGATTATTTTCATCGTTTGCTTCCATTCGCAAAAGTAACGATTTATTTGCTAATCACGAAACAAATTGCAAAAAAATTGGAGAAAAAGAGCTGGAAAGACAAAAAACACACATTTTGCAACACTTTTGGGGCTGTGTATTCGCACAATTCGACTTTATTTTATATATTTGTGGTCGTAAACATATAATGTGTGCGGACACAAGCGACCTAAAACCATTGAGGCACGCAAGGAGCACAACAAACGCTTAGAAATATGGCTTCAAAAATTAGAATCAAAGACATTGCCGAAAGAGCTGGTGTTTCTGTAGGCACAGTGGATCGAGTTTTACACGATCGCCCTAACGTCTCAAAACCTGCAAGAGAAAAGGTTGAGAAGGCATTAAAGGAAATGAATTATCAGCCTAATATGTATGCAAGTGCTCTTGCATATAATAAGGAGTACCATTTCTATCTGTTGGTGCCCAAGCACGAACACGAAGCCTATTGGGAGGAAATAGAAGAAGGCGCAAAGAAATGCGAAGACACTCGTCGTGATTTCCATATCGAGGTAGACATTAAATATTATCAACGATTTGATGATTCTTCTTTTGAAAAACAATTCTATAGTATACTAAACGAGGAACCAGACGGTGTGGTCATTGTACCTTCAACTCTAGAGGAGACTCGCAAATTCACAGATAAACTACATGAGCAGAACATTCCTTTCATCTTGCTCGACTCATATATGCCCGACTTGAAACCTTTATCTTTCTTCGGACAAGATTCCTTCTCTAGTGGTTACTTCGCTGCTAAAATGCTTATGCTGATTGCATCTAAAGAAACTGAAATCATGCTCATGAAACAAACCAAAAATGGATTAGTAACCAGTAAACAGCAAGATAATCGTGAGGTGGGCTTCAGACATTATATGCATGACCATTTCCCGGAAATCAAAATTATAGATCTGCAACTTCCTGTAGACGGTAACCGCAGCGAATACACTAAAGCTTTGGAACAATTCTTTAAGGAACATCCAGCTGTTCATCACGGCATAACGATGGGATCAAAAGCGCACATCGTCGGAGAGTATCTTTTGAAATCTAACAAAAGAGATGTACAGATGATGGGATACGATATGGTGAACAAAAACGCAAATTGCCTAAAAGAAGGTAGCATATCTTTCCTTATCGCTCAGCATGCTTATCAGCAAGGATACTCATGCATAGACACTCTCTTCAAAGCTATTGTCTTAAAGAAGAAAGTCAACCCGGTAAATTATATGCCTATAGAACTGTTGAGTAAAGAAAATGTCGACTTCTACAGACGCACACAGTTATAATAGAATGAGTAACAAAAAAGGATTCTTAGCTTTATCGCCATTGATAGTTTTAATGTTCTTTATCGCCATGTTTACAATATATTCTGTAGACAAAACGGATAATGAACCTAATTTGAGTCTATCGGTAGCATTTATGATATCAAGTATCTATGCTATCATGATCACTGGTGGTATTCCTGTAAGAAAACGTATTGACACTTATAGCAAGGGAGCTGGTTCTAGCAACCTCATGCTAATGTTATGGATATATGTTCTGGCTGGCGCTTTTGCAGCTTCTGCCAAGAGTATAGGTGCTATTGACGCCACCGTAAATCTAGCTCTCAACTATCTACCTACAGAAATGATTATGCCTGGACTATTTTTGGCTGCTTGTTTCATTTCTATTTCGATAGGAACAAGCGTTGGCACTGTTGTGGCTTTAGTGCCAATAGCAGCAGGCATCGCAATGTCCACAGGTAACAGTATACCTCTGATGACGGCAACCATTGTTGGAGGAGCATACTTTGGCGATAATTTATCTTTCATCTCCGATACTACCGTTGTGGCAACACAGACCCAAGGATGCAGGATGAGCGATAAGTTTAGAGTAAATGCTCAGATTGTAATTCCAGCAGCAATTATCGTTCTAATTATTTATTCTATCATAGGCTCCGGGACACAGCAACCTCCAGAGATTGCCAAAGTAGAATGGATAAAAGTGATACCATATTTTATCGTATTAATTACGGCCATTTTGGGGAAGAATGTGATGGCAGTCCTTTCTTTGGGCTTATTGTTATGTGGCATCATAGGGATTGCGAACAAAGATTTTTCTATCTACGGATGGTTTGGTGCTATGGGAGACGGTGTCCTTAATATGGGAGAACTCGTAATTATTGCTATGATGGCTGGTGGTATGTTGGAAATCATACGAAACAATGGAGGTATAGACTTCATCATAGAAAAACTTACCGCACATGTAAATAGCAAGAAAGGTGCAGAACTCTCTATTGCGGCATTGGTCTCATTTGTAAATATCTGTACTGCTAATAATACGGTGGCTATTTTAACTGTGGGCAGTATCTCAAAACGAATTGGAGACAAGTTTGGTGTAGACAATCGTAAGGCAGCCAGCATCCTCGACACATTCTCTTGTACTATACAAGGTTTAATACCGTATGGTGTCCAAATGTTATTGGCGGCTGGTCTTGCCAAAATAAACCCAATAGATATCCTACCCTATTTATATTATCCGATGGCAATAGGCGTGGCTGCACTTTTATCAATCATATTCAGATATCCAAGAAAATTTAGTTAAAGAAAATTTATGAATTTCATACAGAGAAACGTATTCAAAAAACTCAGAATCCAATATTTCAATTCGGAGGAGTCTTTGGAGCCTATGACAAATTATAAGCTACAGAAACTAAATCGATTATTGAATAATGTAAAAGGATCATCGACAACAGAGGCGGAGATGACGAATCCTTTCTTGCACAAGAAATTTATAAAAATACAAACCGATGAACATCATTCGATAGATACTTCTGTAGAAACAATTTATCTCTTACGAATCATCGTGACTAATGTGCAAACCATGCTCAATTTAGATATAAACCTAAAAGGCATCATACAGATTGGTCAATACTTACGAACAAGAGGAGATAAAGTAGATTTTGTGAAACTAGAAGATTGGCTGAAGAAGCTTCATATCAGCAGAATCGCTCAATTACAAGGAAGCATTCTTATCCTATTTTTCGGTTTTGAGATGGACGAAATTCCTTTTGTACATCACATAGAGAAAGATGCATACAAGATGACACTGAAAGCACTTCACCAAACTGTAGAAGAAGCCACCAGAGAATGGAAATTCCAGCAAAGTGAAGCAGGATTAGTACATACAACAAATGGAACCTTTAGAAAGAATATTAACCATTGTATACGCTATTTCAAATATGCACCAATAGAATCGACTAGTAATTTTTTACATAATTTTACATCGTCTCTTTCCGAGATTGAGGAATAATGCGTATCTTTGCCAACATGAATAGAATCATCATAATTCTTATAAGCCTTTTTACATTCATTGGCGTTCGGGCCCAAGTAGAATGTGAAGATACTTGTGGACATGTCCACGGCATAGATTTAAGCCATTATCAAGGAAATGTATTTTGGGAAACTATTGGCGATAATGGACATATACATTATGTGTATTTGAAGGCCACAGAAGGAGGTTCTCGCGTTGACGATAAATATAAATCAAACATTGATCTAGCTCATCGATATGGCTTAAAGGTTGGTTCTTATCATTTTTATCGTGCAAGAATTCCACAAGAAGATCAATTAAAAAATTTTATGGCCCAATGTAGACCTAGCGATCAAGATCTAATTCCTATGATTGATGTAGAAACTAAAAGTGGGCTTGGTGTCGAAGAATTCTGTGACAGTCTGTTTAAATTTCTTCATTTAGTCGAAAAATCTTATCGGCAAAAGCCATTAATATATACAGGAGCCAATTTCTACGACCATACTTTGGCTGGTAAAATCGATAGTTATCGCCTCATGATTGCTCAATATTCAAGAAAAGAGCCTAGACTTATCGATGGAAGAGACTTTGAAATGTGGCAATACACAGGAAAAGGTCATCTAAATGGCATAAACGGATATGTCGACAAAAGTAGGTTCATGGGACAACATCGACTGAAAGAAATCAGGTTTCGACATCGATAAAGAGAAAGTTTACAGTAAATTTAATACAAATAAATATGGCAATTATTAAATGTCCTGAGTGCGGTCACGTAGTAAGTGACAAAGCACCATTTTGTCCAAATTGCGGTGTAAAGATTGCAGGCAATCCTAATATTTTGGAAACACAAGATATGAAGGAACCTATCAAACCAATCGTACCGCCAACTATTCCTAACACACCTCATCAAACTAATAACAATTCAGCACCTAAAAAAAATAAAAGTGCGATTTATGTTGTTTCATTCTTCATAGCTTTAGTCGTGGTTGGAATAGGATATTATATGTATTCTTCTGCACAAGATAACAAAGAAAATGAAGCCTATGAATATGCAATGACTAGTACAGATCCTGCTGTCTTACAAAGTTATCTGGACACCTATAAGGATGCTCCTACTGCACATCTTGATTCTATACAGGCTCATCTTGCTCTTCTTCAACAAAACGATCAAGATTGGACTAATGCTCTTATGAGTAATTCTAAATCTTCCCTTGAAGCATATCTCAACAGTCACCCTAATTCTCAACATCGCCAAGAAGCCCTGAACAGAATTGATTCTATAGACTGGAACGTTGCAGAAAGAGAAAATAGTATTGAGGCTTTTGAAACTTATCTTCAGGAACATCCTGCAGGCGGACATATAGATGAGGCTCGCGATAACATCAAAAAGGCTAAATCTAAAGACTTACAGCCTCAAGAGAAGCAGATGATCAGTTCTCTATTCCGCAGATTCTTCCAAAGTATCAATTCTCGTAACCAGGATAGACTGACAGATCAAGTAGAAGACGTAATGTCTAGTTTTCTAGGGAAAAGTAGTGCAACAAAGAGTGATGTTGTAAGCTTTATGAATAAAATATATAAGGATGATATTACTAATATGAATTGGCATATTAATAATGATTATCAAATCAAGAAGCGAGAAGTCGGAGATGAGGAATATGAGTATCAAGTGAATTTCTCTGCACGTGAGGACCTCACCAGAACAGATCCTTCAAAAGAGACAGAAGCACACTTTAAAATCAATGCAACAGTATCTCCAGAAGGAAAGATTAGTTCTTTCAACATGATTAAAATTCTTGAATAGAAAACCAATTAAGATAACATAAAAAAGGTCGATAGAAAAATTTTCTATCGACCTTTTTTTATCCTTGCTGCATTTCTCTTAACAAACTCTTTTGATGCTCAGTAAGTCCTGTCGGTAATTGCACATGATAACAAATAATCAAATCACCCTGCACACCATTACTACCAACTCTACCTTTACCTCTCAATCGAACCTTAGTGCCCTCTTGAGTTTCTGGTTTAATCTTTAATTTTACTTTCTTACCATTCGGTAATTTAACAATAACATCACCACCAAGAAGAGCTGTATATAAATCTATCGTTACCTTCGATTCTACATCGCCATCATCTTGAGGTGTCGAATACTGAGAGCCAAATCCACTTGATGCATGAAAGCGAGGACCAGCACCACCAAATAGATCCTGGAAGAAACTAGAAAAGCCACCGCCACCATGACCGAAAGAAGAGAAATCAAATCCCTCAAAAGGATTTCCTCCTCCCCCACCAAATCCAGAGGCATTTTCATAAGCATCAGCATTACGCCACTGCTCACCATATTTATCATATTTTGCTCGTTTCTCCGGGTTTGAAATCACATCATAGGCCTCATTCAGAGCTTGGAACTTAGCTTTTGCCTTAGGATCATTCGGATGAAGATCCGGATGAAACTGTTTTGCTCGTTTACGATATGCTGATCGAACATCCTTTTGAGGGATATTTTTATCAACACCTAGAATCTTATAATAATCTATAAATGCCATAATACTTTCCTTATATTTCTATAAATCATCTAGCAAAAATCATACCAAAAACACAAAGATATGGAAACTTAGTTCAAAATTAGGTTATATCAACCATCTTTTGTATCTTTGCAATAAAATAGACATATTAATATGAAAAAGTTCATTTCTGTGCTATTTATGGCACTTATTTTAAATGTACCTATCATGGCACAAAAGACTGTCAAACTGCGTATCATCGAAACTAGTGACGTTCACGGTAGTTTCTTTCCCTATGATTTTATCAATCGTACTGACAAACCTGGTTCCTTGGCCAGAGTGAATAGCTATGTAAAGAGCTTGCGTAAAAAATACGGAAGGAATCTGATCCTATTAGACAATGGTGATATTCTACAAGGACAACCTACATGCTATTATTATAATTATGTGGATACAACAAGTACGAATATAGCAGCAGATATCATCAACTATATGAAGTATGATGCTGAAACAATGGGAAACCATGATGTAGAAACAGGTCATGCTGTATACGATAAATGGATCAAGGAAGTGAAATGTCCAATGCTTGGTGCTAATATTATCGACAATAAGACAAATAAGCCTTATCTTCCACCATATAAAATCATAGAACGTAATGGAGTGAAGGTTGCAATATTGGGTATGATCACACCAGCTATCCCTAACTGGCTACAGGAAAACATCTGGAAAGGACTAAGATTCCAAGATATGGTAAGTTGTGCAAAGTACTGGATAGACTACCTCAGAAAAAACGAGAAGCCTAATGTCATTATTGGTCTTTTCCACAGTGGAGAGAAAGGTGGTATAGAAACACCAGACTATGTTGAAGATGCTTCTATAAAAGTAGCTAAGGAGGTTCCTGGATTCAACTTGATTCTTTTTGGGCATGATCATACACGCCACTGTGAAACAATAACGAATAATGCAGGACAAAAGGTCGTATGCTTAGACCCAGCAAACAATGCTATCTCTGTCGCTGATGCAGAAATTACAATAAAGGATGGAAATGTTGATGTAAATGGTAAACTCGTTGACATCACCTCGCAACCTATTGATCAGAAGTTTATGGATTACTTCAAGCCCCAAATCAAAAAGGTTAATGATTTCGTAAACAAGAAGATTGGTAGTTTTGAGACTCCTATTTATACTCGTGAGAGTTTCTTTGGCAACTGTGCCTTCACCGATTTCATTCTCAACCTTCAACTTCAGATTACAGGGGCTGACATTTCCTTTAATGCCCCATTAAACTTTGATTCTAAGATCGATGCTGGAGATGTAAGAGTTAGCGATATGTTCAATCTCTACAAATTCGAGAATCAATTATATGTCATGAAACTCACTGGTGAAGAAATCAGAAAACATCTGGAAATGAGTTATGATTTATGGGTGAACACTATGAAATCTCCAGAGGATCATCTTTTGCTACTTGATTTGAACAAGGGAGACAACCAACATACTGGTTTTAAGAACTTTACCTTTAATTTCGACTCTGCTGCCGGAATCGACTATGTCGTAGATGTCACCAAACCTAATGGCGAGAAAGTAAAGATCCTAAGAATGAGTAATGGTAAACCTTTCGATGAAAAAGCATGGTACAAAGTTGCTATAAACAGTTACCGCGGTAATGGTGGCGGAGAGTTACTAACCCGTGGCGCAGGAATACCAAGAGACAGCTTAGAGAGTCGTATCATCTGGAGATCAGAACGTGACCAACGATATTACTTGATGATGGAAATCGAAAAGATGGGAACCGTTAATCCCCAACCTAACCACAACTGGAAATTTATCCCAGAAGCTTGGACAAAGCCTGCTGCAGAAAGAGACTATAAAATACTTTTCCCTAAAGCTAAATAACAATGACATATTGGTTTATTTTTTGCAAAACGGACATTCTGCTCATCAAACAAGATGAGCAGAATTATACTATTCCTCTTAGCGAGGAATGCCCTATTAAAATTCATCCATGGACTCACATCATGAGTACCTCCCCTATGGAGGATGGTACAGAAGTAAGAACTCTCCGTATTGATAACCCTTCAGAAGGATTACAGATTGCTGATAATTGCAATATTAAAAAAGAGCAATTAGAACAATGCCCTCTTCGACAATCGTATTATAAGTTACCTACAGATTTATATGATAAGGCCGGCAAATGTCAGGAACTTATCTATTGGGATACCAACACTCAATTCTGTGGTGTCTGTGGAGCCCCTATGAAAATGCATACAGAAATTTCCAAGCGATGCACGAATTGTGGAAAAGAAGTTTGGCCGCAATTAGCAACTGCTGTTATAACTTTGATACACAAAGGAGATGAAGTTTTACTCGTAAGAGGGAAAAACTACAGGTCTAAATTCTATGGATTGGTGGCCGGATTTGTTGAAACTGGCGAAACCTTAGAACAAGCTGTACATCGTGAAGTTATGGAAGAAACAGGCATCAATATTACAAACCTAAGATACTTTGGCAGTCAACCATGGCCATATCCAAGTGGAATCATGATAGGCTATCATGCTGATTATGTTTCTGGCGATATTCACATACAGAAAGAAGAACTGACCCAAGGTGCATGGTTTACCCGTGAAAATTTGCCCACAATACCAGAGCCACTAAGCATTGCAAGGATGCTCATCGATGATTGGCTCGGAAAAGACACTGCACAAGGAGTAAGCTTAAAAGATCAAAACAAAGAATATATATTAAAGAACAAATAAATACACCTTGTTGGGGTTAACCAACAGGTGTATTTATTTATCCCCATATACCTCTTTTAGTTTATTATTCAAAATATTGGTAAATTCATAATTCTTCAGTCCCCACTTTGGGGCAATCAGCAATTCTGGTGGTGACTGACTGACAAATCGCTCTAATACTAAGTCTTTACGTAATTTCCCAATATAGGCAACTATCAAATCTATATATTCTTCTACGGTATAAACATGAAAAGGATGCGCTTCGTATTCCTGAGCAAGTTTGGTACCCCGAATAATCTGCATCTGATGAATCTTAAGGATATCAAGTGGCAAAGAAGAAATAATCGGAGCCTGTCGAAGACTTTCTTCAGCATCTTCCCCTGGTAAACCTAATATGATATGTCCTCCTGTAAGCAAGCCACGATTATGAGCTTTCTCAACAGCTAACCTGCAACATTCAAAATTATGTCCACGATTGATTCTAAGTAGAGTCTCATCATTAGCACTTTCTATACCATATTCTATCAGTACAAAGGTTCTCTTATTTAACTCTGCAAGATAATCCAACAACTCATCACTAACACAATCAGGACGCGTCCCTATCACAATACCAACGACATCTTCTACTCCTAAAGCTTCTTCATACATCCTTTTTAAGTCTGAAAGAGGAGCATAAGTATTGGTATAGGCCTGGAAATAAGCAAGATATTTCATATCCGGGTACTTACGCCCGAAGAATTCCTTTCCTTTCTCCAACTGCATAGAAATTGACTCATGGCGATGACAATAACTAGGATTGAATGTCCGATTATCGCAATATATACAACCACCCGACGAAATCCTACCATCCCGATTAGGACAAGAAAAACCTGCATCAATAGAAATTTTCTGCACTCGATAAGGAAACTGTTCCCTTATCCAACTTCCGAAATCTTTATAATATTTATTATCCAAATTCCTTTATTGCTATTTGACAACATCACTGTCGCACTATTAAAGAGGTAACTGATTATATTTTTTATGCCCCTTGGCATAATACTGCCATAAGATTGAATATCTTTTTCTACAATCAATCCCCTTATCCATACGATGACTTTGTATTCTCAAGCGATCTTTCCTGAACTCTTCTTTCCATTTTCTAAAAGCCTTACGAGCCTTAAAGATAGCTTTAAAATTCCCCAGGTTTCCATTCAATATTAAGGTTTCGAATGCAGCGATATAATCAAGAAAATATCTTACTCTCATAACATGCTTCAGTTCTCTATCTGGGAGATTCTTATATAACATCGTCAGATTATTACGGAAGTTCAAGTAGGTCTTCATTGGATTTGCCTTAGGCAAAGTTCCACCTCCAACATGATACGCTTTACTTTCTGGAATACACACTATTCTGCGTCCCATCAAATTCAACCGCCAACATAAATCAATCTCTTCATTATGAGCAAAGAATCTTCCGTCCAAGCCCCCAACCTCATGATAATCTTTTGACCTAATCATCAGGCAAGCTCCTGTCGCCCATGTTATGTCAACAATATCATCATACTGTCCTGAATCCTTTTCTACTACATCGAAGATACGCCCTCTACAGAATGGGTAACCATATTTATCTATAAATCCTCCTGATGCACCAGCATACTCAAAACTGTCCTTATCATACTCCGAAAGGAGTTTAGGTTGGCATGCTGCAACTTCTGGATGCGAATCCATATATTTAATTAAAGGATTCAACCAATGAGGAGTTACTTCAACATCGCTATTCAACAAGATATAATATTCAGCTTCTATATGTTCGAAGGCTTTATTATATCCCTCTGCGAAACCATAGTTCTGCTCAAATACTAAGGTCTTAATCTGTGGATAACAGGTCTCCAACATATGCATACTACCATCTGTCGAGGCATTATCAGCTACCCAAACAGAAGCATCAGAAAGAGAGTACTCTATCACACTAGGAAGATACTTCTCAAGCATCTTCTTTCCATTCCAATTTAATATAACAATAGCAACTTTATCCATCTCTATCGGATGATTTCACATTTCAAAGCCGATTTATCATGATTGAATCCAACTAGTTTCACACGAATGATTTCGTTGTCATATTCCTCACGTGCCTCTTTTGGAGAAAGTTCTACTCGTATGTAGTTTTTGGTAAAGCCATGCATAGCCTTTCCTTTACTTGCTTTCTCGAAGAGTACTTCGGCCTCCTGACCAATATACTGAGCATAGAAATCTTGTGTCTTATGTTCACTCAATTCCAAGAGTCTATGACTACGTTTTTTACGCTCCTGATCTGTCACAACATACGGAATAGACAAAGCACTCGTACCTGGACGTTCACTATAAGGGAATACGTGTAACTGGGTAACAGGAAGAGAATTAAGGAAATCATAGCAATTCTCAAAATATTCCGGTTTCTCTCCTCTACAGCCTACCATGACATCTACTCCGATAAAGGCATCCGGCATTTTCTCTTTGATGAGATTTATCTTATGGGCAAAGAGTGCAGTATCATAACGACGATGCATTAACTTCAACACTTCATCACTACCACTCTGTAATGGTATATGGAAATGTGGCATAAAAGCACGACTCTGTGCGCAATATTCGATAAGTTCATCGCTACAAAGATCAGGTTCCAAACTAGAAATTCGGAATCTTTCGATTCCTTTAACTTGATCAAGAGCCTTTACAAGGTCGATGAATTTCTCATGAGTAGTTTCGCCAAAGTCTCCAATATTGACACCCGTGAGAACGATTTCCTTACCGCCCTCTGAAGCTGCCTGTTCAGCCTGTTCCACCAATGATGCTATACTTGGATTTCTTGAAAAGCCACGAGCATATGGTATGGTACAATATGTACAGAAGTAATTACATCCATCCTGTACTTTTAAGAAATACCTCGTACGATTACCACGAGAGCATGAAGGCTGGAAGGTCTTGATATCCTTAGTTTTCACACGATGGAACTCATGTAAATGGTCTTTCTCCTCAGTACCCTTTTGCAGAGATGATGTCCATGCATCATTCAAATATTGTACTAGATTAGCTTTTTCATTACTACCCAATACCAAATCCACACCATCAATCTTAGAAATTGTTTCTGGTTTCAATTGAGCATAACATCCTGTAACAACAACAAAAGCTCCTGGATTTTCTCGTACCATATGATGTATCACGTGTCTGCATTTCTGATCAGCAACATCTGTTACCGAACAAGTATTGATCAGACAAATATCTGCTTTCTCACCCTTCTCTGCCGTCACCACTCCCATTTCCTGAAGTGCCTTTGCGAAAGTAGAAGTCTCTGAGAAATTTAGCTTACAGCCTAATGTGTAATATGCGGCCTTTTTACCTTGAAATGCGCTTGTATCTATCATATTGCAAAGATACATCAAAAAATCGAAATGGCAAATTTTCTATTTATATTTTGCAGTTGCCAGAATAAAAGCATAACCCAGATATCATTTGGAATCCATCTGATTATAACTTCTAGAAAATCAAACATTTATCTTTTCCGCAGATGTATACAAACAGAAAAGTCACGATAACCCAAGCAATGAATTATCGTGACCATACCTTTTATAGTCTGCCTTAAGCAAACTAATCTGAAGATTAAGCCTCAGCTGGTGCCTCAGCCTCACCCTCTGCAGGTGCAGCCTCTTCAGCAGCCTTAGCAGCTTCAGCCTCTGCCTTAGCAGCAGCCTCAGCAGCCTTCTTCTCAGCTACCTTCTTTGCAATTGCTTCATTAATCTTCTTTTCAGCCTCGAGTTCCTTTGCAGCAGCATCCTTCTTAGCCTGTGTCTCTGCATCGCGAACAGCTACATTCTTCTGATCCTTAGAAGCTTTCCAAGCGTCGAAACGCTTCTGAGCCTCAGCCTCATCGAATGAACCCTTCTTGACACCACCACGAAGATGCTTCATCATATAAACACCTTCGCCCTTAAGAATGTTACGAACAGTGTCTGTAGGCTGTGCACCACACTCTACCCAGTAAAGTGCGCGATCGAAATTCAAATCTACAGTAGCAGGATTGGTGTTAGGATTGTAAGTACCAATCTTCTCAGTAAATTTACCATCACGTGGTGAGTTAACGTCAGCGATTACGATACGATAGAAAGCATAGCTCTTACGACCGCCACGCTGCAATCTGATTTTTGTTGCCATTTTAATATAATTTAATTAGGTTTGAATTTTATGCATCCAACTCGTGAATGCGGGTGCAAATTTACATGTTTTTATTTGAAATCTTTTCTTTAATTCCTTAAAAATCAACAGATTAATTTTTATTAACTATTCTAACCAGTTTTAATCCGCATTGTAATCCATCATAACCGCTCAAAATAGAACCAAGTGTATTTGCTGTGCTATTTCCGGTAAGGGCACCTACTGTTTTGGCATACTTAAGCAGTTTACTGGCATCCATCACGATCAACAAGTCTTTGCCATCAATCTGAGAAATACACGAGAACTGACCAGCTCCTCCCATATAGGTGAGTATCAAATGCTGCCCTTCTACCTTGTAAGTACCTGTTGCTTTCTTTGTACCCACTTGCTGTGCAAAATTACCATTCTTGTAGAAGGTCATCTGCATACGTCCTTTAGAGAGTCCTATTTTATTGAACTGATTCTGCAACTTTTTCTCAATGGCAGCCGAAGCAATCTTGCCACCTAGATTTTTAAACACATTAGCGTCAGACAAGACAATAGCTGGCTCTTGATAACTCCAAGTTCCCACTAACTTATCAGCAGTGGCTACCTTCTTGCTATTAAAGATACTTGTAATAGCACTCTTAGTAGATGATGCATTGTCGCCAGACATAGCTTGAGCGGCACTACTGAGCACATCGCCCAAACTTACCTGTGCATGAGCTTGAGCTCCACACATCAATGCGAAAGCCACGAAGGCTACACGAAGAATATTCTTTCTCATTTTCTTTTATTACTAGATTACTCTAATTTATAAATCTCACTTGGTGTTTTACGTTTAAGTACATCAAGCTCAAAGTCCTTACCAGGCACAATTCCATAACTTTTCAGCACTTGTTCAATGGTCTTACGCGCCAGTTCTGGATGATTATTCTCTTCGCTAAGATGGCAAAGCCACACATGATGCAATTCCGGAGTAGCATGTTCGGCAAGAGCCTTCGCACACTCATCGTTACTCAGATGACCGTTAGGACCAGTAATACGCTGTTTGAGATATTCAGGATACGGACCACGAAGGAGCATCTCTCTGTCATGATTAGCCTCTATTACTAGATAGTTGGCTTCACTGATATATTGGAGCATCTCTTCTGTGAGATGTCCCACATCAGTCATCATACAGAATACGATACCACCATATTCTATCTTGTAGCCCACATTGTCGGAACTATCATGGGGTACATGAAAAGGAGTGATACGAAATTCCCCCGCGTGGAAAGATTTTCCAGCCTCAATGACATGTACCTCATTAGCTTGAATTTTCTTGCGCACACAATAATTACGCTCAATACCGTCATGAACTTTACGGGTAGTATAAACAGGCAATTGATATTCACTGCTAATACTTCCTACCGATTTCACATGGTCGGCATGATCATGAGTGATGAGAATACGATGAATATTATCGAAGCGCAGTCCATAGTTATGGAAGTGTTTCTTCAAAGTTCTGATTCCTACTCCGACATCGATTAGCAATGAGTCTGTTTCGGTATATAAATAATAGCAGTTTCCGCTACTTCCGCTGCCGAAGGATATAAATCTTAGCATTTTAAGTTTCTATTTTATGCAAAAGTAAAAAAAAAGATTAGCATTACCAAAGTTTTTGTTACCTTTGTCAGAAATTTAATCTTTTTAAGATGAAGAAATTAGTATATATCGGTATTATCGCGCTATTCTTTACATCATGTAACTATTTCCACACAAGTGATGAAAGGAACATCGAGGCAACAGTAAATGCTTTTGCCACGAAATATTTCAACTGGCATTTTGAGGAAGCTTTACCATATTGTACACCAGAATCGGAAATATGGCTCAGATATGCCGCTTCACAGGTTCATCAAGCTGACATTGATAGTCTTAGGGCACAGACTGAAGGGGCCAGCGCAGATATCGACAACATAAACTTTGCCGACAATGACAGTATTGCCCAAGTTGGTATTACCGTACACAACTATTTGAGAATGGACACCATCGGCAATGCTTGCAGAAAAATAAATGAGGCGAAATTTCTTTTAGATATGCGCCGGAGAAGTGGACATTGGAAGGTTAGAATGGCAAGCCTACTGCGAAGTGAAGATTAAGGTCTCGCTTCAAACTTGGATGAAGGAATGGGTAATGTGAATCTTTATCCGTATAAGCTGGGTTAATAGCCTTCATTCCCATATCTAATCGTAGAATAAAATAATCGAAATTGAGTCGTAATCCCAGTCCATAAGCCACAGCTATCTGCTTATAAAATTCTCTGAAATAGAACTTTCCCCCCGGTTGGTTAGCATAATCTCTCAAAGTCCAGATATTACCGGCATCAACGAAGGCAGCGCCATGAAGTTTCCAGAACAGATAGGTACGATATTCGATATTCATATCAAGTTTCAAATCACCCGTATGATTGATAAAATCAATACGTCCATCGGTGCCTCGATAGCTACCAGGACCTAATTCTCGCACACCCCATCCTCTTACCGAGTTAGCACCGCCAGAGAAATAACGTTTCTCAAAAGGTAGCACAGTACTGTTGCCATAAGGATAAGCCAAGCCAAATCCCATATGCATCGCGAGAGCATTACGAAGGTCAAACTGAAGAAGACGCGTATAATAGAAATCAAATTTAGCATACTGCGCATAGGCTATATTAAGAAAGGTATTCTGCCCTATCGCATTCTGTCTGAAATGAAATGATTTAGCCACTGCATTGAGTAGATTGCCTGCAGTCTCGACATTAGCACGGAAAGCATTCACGCCATCAGAATAAGTCAATCCAAAACCAATCTTCATTATAAAGAGGTCTTCATAATTGTAACGCAAGATCGCATTTCTATTACTTACGCTGTCAAGGTAATCGTGTTTGAAAGTTTCCGATATCCATGGCATATAAACATAATTCAAATCGAGCAAATCGAAGCGATAGTTAAGATGATGTCGAGGTTCTGCCCAACGATAACGCCAAGCTGTAGAAAATACTCGACGATAAAACTCCGGACGATTCTGAAAGTTCCAACTCACAGCAAGCTCAGAAGTTGCCATCTGCCGATGACGGAATGTTGTCGACAGGAAAGGTGCAACAAATTGAGGGAAAGCGAGTTTAGTTTCTATAGAATATTCTTGATAGTTTCGATCGGAATACCCTTCAAGTCTGGTAATAGCCTCGAATGCGCCACGCAAAGCGACACTAAACTGTTCACTACCTCGAAAAAGATTACGATTGGTATAGGTGAGCGAAGCTGCTGCACCAAGATCACCTGCCGTATTGGTACCTTCTGGCTGAAAAGAAATTGTAGAAGGTTTATTGGTACTGATTTGGATATTACAGTCAAGAAGGTTTGTATCGGGGTGCTCTATAAAGCGAATATTAGTGTACCTTACGGCCTGAAGGCGACTGAAATTATTATAAGTAGTCTGGAGGTCACGGGCTCTATATTCGTATGAAGGTTTGATATCTGTATTCACTTCAAGTACATGATGACGCAAATGAATACGATCTGAATCACCGCTAAGGAAATTGACTTGACCAATCTTGTACCGAGGATGAAGGGTCTCTGCAGAATCTGTACCCAATCTATATTTATATAGGTGTAATCCTATCTGCACTTTATTGCTACCCTTTATAGAATCGGCAGTATACTGGATAAAATCTTTATGAAACTTGAAATATCCATGATTCTGCAAGAACTCAGTGAGACGCTTACGCTCTTCGTTGAGCGTATTTACAGTAAACTGCATACCAGCACGCAATCCCATCTTATAGGAATTGTTCATCAACCGGGCAATGCTATCATCCTGAATATCGTAGTTGACAGCTCCAATATAAAAAGGTTCATTGGGATGCAAAGTATATATAGCACGAAGTTTCTTACCACGCACTTTGGCATTAAAAGAAACAGACGCATGCATGTATCCGAGATTCTGTAGAGCGGTGCGCAGGTCCTGGCACGAGAGACGAGCTTGTAAGGTATCAAAAATAACCGGTTTCTCCCCTATTTTCTGTAACCTACGATTAATCCATCGAGAGGTGTCACGACCGGAAGCGGAATAAACTGCCAATGGTATTCTAAACATCGAGAACCATTTAGAGTTTGCCTTTTGATGAATATAGGGTGCAAGACTAGCGGCATCAAATCCTCGTTGATCAGATTTAATATCTACTCGGTCTAACAAATATTGCTTCTGGGGTACAAATTTTGTAACCGTACAAGCACTAAGCAATAGTAAAAATACGAATATGATAAGTTTAAATATCTTCAAAATCCTTAAATTTATGGGGCAAAGGTAATAAAAAGATTGGAGATTTTTACGCATCTATCATCTTTTTATTAACTTTGCAGACATAATGATTAGTAAAGCTAAGATAAAATACATTCACTCACTAGAGTTGAAGAAGAATCGTAAAAAGGACGGTGTCTTCGTAGCAGAAGGCCCTAAAGTGGTGGGCGATTTGCTAGAATTGGCATCTGCCGAAATGGTCATCGCTACTCACGAATGGTTGGCAAACAACCAACAGTACTTGATTAATACTGAAGTTATTGAGGTAGATGAGAATGAACTCAGAAAGGTAAGTTTCTTACAGCATCCACAACAAGTATTGGCGATATTCCGACAGAATGGTGGCAATCATATCACAGATCCTGCAAAATCATTGATTCTGGCGCTCGATGGAGTGCAAGATCCTGGCAATTTGGGTACAATCATCCGAATTGCCGACTGGTTTGGCATTGATACCATTCTATGCTCTGAAGATACGGCAGACATCTATAATCCTAAGGTTGTACAGGCCACTATGGGAAGTATTGCCAGAGTAAAGGTTACTTACCTAAATCTAAAGGAATACCTTAATACTTTATCAACAGAAATCCCTATATACGGAACCTTCTTGGATGGTGATAATATATATCAAAAGGATCTTACTGCAAATGGTATCATTATCATGGGTAATGAGGGCAAAGGTATCTCGCCTGCCATTGCAGAAAAGGTAAATCATCGGTTACTGATTCCAAATTATCCAGAAGGTAAAGCTACTGCCGACAGTTTAAATGTGGCTATAGCAACAGCAATAACTTGTTCAGAATTCAGAAGAAATGGAAATTGATATATATAAACACAGAAGTTTTAAGGCATGCATGAGTGATGCTTTGGAGATCCTCACTCATCACTGGAGGAGTGCCTTGCGCCAAAATTGGATTGCAGCATTAGTATTCTCAATTTTCGCCAGTATCACTACGATCTTCCATCTACCCTTTCTAGCTTTGCGTGATTGGGGCATTGAGTATCCTTTGAGTTCGTGGATTATACAAACCATCGTTTACCTAGGATGTTTTGTATCTGCACTATTTCTGGTACTTTCCATTCTTAGATGGGTACATCAATGCAAGACTCGAAACATCATCAGAAAAATCAAACACATCGGACATTATATTGTTTTAGGAGTTAGGCACTTTGGTGGCTTGTTAACGATTCTACTGCTAAGTTCGCTAATTATCGCGTGCCTTATGGCAATCGTAGCTTTACCTGCCATCGTTCTGAGTTTATCGCAGATCTATGCTCAAATAGGAGCATATCTTGGTGACCCTGTAGGACTCCCGAACTACTTTGTCGGTTTGATGTTTGTGGTATTCACTATTACTTGGTTCGTTTTCGTAATATTCGCGACATGGGAAATCGTAGCGCTTTATCTATATTACGGTTCGGCCGAGAAACAAGAACAAGAGAAGATAAAATTAAATCATGAAACCAACTAAAGTATTATTCATCGACCGAGATGGAACGCTCATTGAGGAACCTGAAGATGAACAAATTGACTCATTCGAAAAACTAAAATTTACAAACGGTGTATTCCGTAATCTGGGGTTTATTCGTTCACACCTTGACTTCAAGTTCGTGATGGTAAGCAATCAGGACGGATTAGGAACCGACTCCTTCCCAGAAGACACTTTTTGGCCTGTACACAAATTCGTGATACAGACATTAGAAGGTGAAGGAATAACTTTTGATGAACAGTTTATCGACCGTCACTTCCCAGAAGACAACTCACCTATGCGTAAGCCTGGAACAGGCATGCTCAAAAAATTTATCGACAACCCAGAATATGACTTAGAAAACAGTTATGTAATTGGTGATCGAGAAAGTGATGCTGAGTTGGCAAAGAATCTCGGATGTAAAGCCCTCATCCTAGGACAAGACGGTATGACATGGGATAAAATCGCTGAGATTTTGTTTGCTGGCGAAAGAATCGCTGAGGTGAAACGCACCACAAAAGAAACTGATATTGACATCCGTCTGAACTTGGACGGCTCTGGAAAATGTGATATCTCTACAGGTTTGGGATTCTTCGACCATATGTTAGAACAAATTGGCAAACATGGTATGATGGATCTTAAGATTCACACCAAGGGCGATCTAGAAGTTGATGAGCATCATACAATCGAAGATACCGGAATAGCATTGGGTGAATGCATTCTGAAGGCATTGGGTGACAAACGTGGCATTGAGCGCTACGGCTATTGTTTACCTATGGATGATTGTCTTTGCCAAGTTGCTTTAGACTTTGGCGGAAGACCTTGGCTTATATGGGATGCAGAATTCAAGCGTGAGAAAATTGGCGAGATGCCTACTGAAATGTTCATGCATTTCTTTAAGAGTCTAAGTGACGCTGCTAAGATGAATCTGAACATTAAGGCTGAAGGCGTGAACGAGCATCACAAAATCGAGGGTATCTTCAAAGCTCTGGCACGAAGTCTGAAAATGGCTGTAAGAAGAGACATTTATCACTATGAGTTACCTTCTTCAAAAGGTATACTCTAATAAAGATAACTCAATACATAAGAACTGTTGATGACAAATTTGGCTTCAACAGTTTTTTTTGTCTTCAGATTCTCAACTTTACATTTATCAGAAGTAACATCTTGAAGGCGCATTTCAAAATATTGTAAGTCTTCGTCAGAAAAATATTTATAGACCGTCTCTTTAACGCTCCAATGAATAAGTCGGGACATAGTATCAACAGCAGTTTCATCAGGACGAATAAACTTATGCGCTATCTTGTTAACGCGGTCGCTAAGATATTCTATATCGACGGCAACAGGACGGGTCTGGGAAAGTATCAACACCGCAAAACCTTTAGTATGACTGATACTAAGTTGCCATCCTTTAAGTGTGGGCTTACCTGATGGCAGATGATCAATACGCAGTTTTTCATCATGGGTCATCTCAAAGAGAAGTGCGCGAATAGAAAGATATTCCTTCTGACGACCTTCGAATTTGTATTTCTCATCAAGTTCTTTTCTATATACTTGCAAGAATGGATAACGGGAATAGAATTCTTCGATAGTTTCCTCTATTCGCCAAAGTCCTAACAGGACGTCATCAGAGATTTTCTGAATAGATATCAAAGCCATGATGCTATACTTTAGTATCTGATTTAGGAAGAGGATGAACGGTAACTTTCACTTTACTGATTCTACGTTCTTCTATCTCCATTACTTCAAAGGTATAATGCTTATAGTCTATTTTCTCATGTAAACTTGGGAAATCACCTTTGATTTCAAGAAGTAATCCTGCAAGGGTGTCAGCTTCGCCTTCTACATCAGCAAACTCATCATCATCTACATTTAATATCTTACAGAAATCACAAAGAAGTGTCTTACCTTCAAAAACAAACGTATTATAGTTGAGTTTGGAATAGAACTTTTCTTCTTCGTCAAACTCATCATTGATTTCACCAACAATCTCCTCAAGGATGTCTTCAAGAGTAACAATGCCACTTGTACCGCCAAACTCGTCCACAACAATTGCTATATGCACTTTGTTATTCTGGAATTCGCGAAGCAAATCGTCTATTTTCTTTGTCTCAGGAACAAAATAAGGAGGACGTATCAAGCTCTGCCATCTGAAGTTAGAACCTTTGCTAAGATGTGGCAGTAAATCCTTAATATAGAGGATGCCACGAATATTGTCTGTATTATTTTGATAAACCGGAATACGGCTATAATTGTTTTCTGCAATACATGTCAATACTTCTTGATAAGTACTCTTAATATCTAAATCTACAATATCCTGTCGACTGGTCATCACTTCTTTCGCTGTTTCATCACCAAATCGTATGATGCCTTGAAGCATACTCTGCTCATCCTTGATTTCTTCCTTGTCGGTAAGTTCCAAAGCTTGTTCCAGATCATCAACACTCAACAGGCGTTTTTCCTTAGGAGCTGCCTTCTCTGCTATCACCCCACTCTTCAAAAGAATGCTGCTCAAAGGCCAAAACAACTTACGGAAAAAGAATATTCCATTAACGGATCTTCTACAAAAAGTCAACGGATTCTGACGACTATAGACTTTAGGCATGATCTCACCAAAAAGTAGAAGAAGGAAGGTAAGTAGTACCGTGAAACAGAAAAACTTGAACCACTCGGAATGGAATACCGTCAATGAATCAAGAACAAAATTGCACAACATAATAATGGTCACATTGACAAAATTATTCGTGATCAAGATAGTGGCTAATGTACGTTCTGAATCTTCGCGCAAAATTTTGATAAGCCGATCGTTCTGACTCTTCTCAGGAGAAAGATCCTCTATGTCTTGAGGTGACAAACTGAAATAAGCAATTTCTGCCCCACTTGCAAAACCCGACAATAAAAGCAGAATAGCAGCCAAAATAGCTGCTACAAATACACCTATAGAAATCGGTCGGAATTCTATAAGTGAAGATATCTGTTGTAATATATATATATTCAAGATTTAAAGACAATTAAAACGGTAATGCCGTATCGTCAGAAGATTGCTCGGACGAAGGTTGTTCTGATGATTTATTACCAGTATCTGTCGGCGCCGAGTTCTGGCTCTTAGGAGATAACATTTCCATATTTTCTACTACGATCTCAGTAACATAATGACGACGCCCTTGCTTATCATCATAAGAACGATACCTTATTCTACCCTCTATATAGAGTTTATCGCCTTTATGGACATAGCGTTCTACGATCTGTGCCATCTTATGATAGAACACTAGATTATGCCAATCGGTGTGATCTGGCACTTGTGTTCCATTCTGGAGCGTATAGCCACGCTCTGTTGTAGCAAGAGACAATTGAGCCACAGCTTGATTAGCTTCATAATATCTCACATCGGGTTCTTTACCGACATTACCAATAAGCATTACTTTATTCATAGTAAAATAGCATTAAAGTTTATTTCCACATTCCCAAATACTTGAAATGGAAATTCTTTCCTTTGGCTGATGGGAACTGACTGCGACTATCTACATGACTGCGCAAGTAATCTACAATACGATCATAACAATCCTGCCCAGACATAGCCTTGCACTGAACTGCAAAATGAGTGTCACGATATTCATGTTTTCCCGTGGCTGGTATCATCACAACGCGCTTGAAATCCAATTCGCCTTCATACCATCCTGGGACTTCTTCATTCAACTTGGTAACAACAGAAATGCTTGAATCACGACGTTCTTCATCAACAGGACGAACTGCCTTTTTCTCTTTAAATTCAAGCATACTCTTTGCCGTAGTTTTGATAATGATAAAATAAACACGAGGACGTACCTTGTATCGCTTTGGATAGAATACATCACTAGCAGCATATTCACGAATATCTTCTGCTAAATCTTCATCCAAACCAATTTCAGGAATATCACTTAGGAAATCTATTGCACCATCAGCATCAGAAACCAATGCCTCTTTATCAAAATATCTAATATATAAATTCATGAAAAAAAATGTTTTCCTAAAAATAATAGAGAGCGGCAAACGAGACTCGAACTCGCGACCCCGACCTTGGCAAGGTCGTGCTCTACCAACTGAGCTATTGCCGCATAATGATGTGTTTTCTAAAAAAATAAATGTGTGAAGAGGAGGAGACTCGAACTCCCACGATGCAATTATCACTACCCCCTCAAAGTAGCGCGTCTACCAATTCCGCCACCTCTCCAACATGTACGTCATTCTGAATAAATGTGCCCAGAACAGGACTCGAACCTGCACGTCGTGAAACACACGCACCTGAAACGTGCGCGTCTACCAATTCCGCCACCTGGGCAGTTGAGAAGATTCTCTTGGCTTTATTCAGAATGTTGAGCGGCAAACGAGACTCGAACTCGCGACCCCGACCTTGGCAAGGTCGTGCTCTACCAACTGAGCTATTGCCGCATAATTTCCTAAATAATTAGGAGCATTTCCCTAAATGCGAGTGCAAAGGTAACACTTTTTTCTGAGCCTGCAAATTTTTCGAAGGTTTTTTTTCAAAAAAATATGTATTTTCATTTCTACACCTTATTATAAATAAAAGGGGCAACAAATCCTTCGGTATCATCTACGTTAATTTGCGAAGTTAACTGCGTAACGTTACATAGTTAACTATGTGAGCCTACGAAGTTAACTGCGCAGGCTTACGAAGTTAACTACACTGGCTGATGCAGTTAACTTCGTAAATTACCCTTTTACTGCACTCTAATTGGCTTAATCCATTCGACCCTTGTAATCTTCATAATGATAAGTTCGTAAAATCTCCAATTCTCCATCCATATGCGCAATTCCAATCGCAGGATGACTGATGCCATTAAAAGTTGTTGTCTTCACCGTAGTGTAATGTAGCATATCTTCAAAGATGATATTTTCCCCGATCTCCAGTTCATGGTCAAATTGCCAACTGCTCATGAAATCTCCGCTAAGACAAGAATTACCACCTAATCGATAAACATTCGGAAGTCTCTGAGTACGACCTTGTTTCAAGTCCTCCTCATAGTCTTCCAAGGTCTTCGCCCCTCTGACTACTGGATGATATGGCATCTCCAAACAGTCTGGCATATGACAAGTGAAACTCACGTCAAGTATGGCCGTTCGGATACCATGATTTTCTACGATATCAACGACATGAGAGACAAGAGGTCCTGTTTGCCATCCAAAGGCACTTCCGGGTTCAAGTATGACATGGAGATGTGGATATCTGGCATGGAAATCATGAAGGGTTTTTACCAGAAGTTCTATATCATAGTCTTTTCTTGTCATCAGATGACCGCCTCCGAAATTTATCCACTTTATTTGATCGAACCATCCCGAGAATTTATCCTCTATATGTTTCAAGGTTCGGGCAAACACGTCAGAGCCACTCTCACAATGACAATGGCAATGAAAGCCTTCTATATCAGAAGGTAACACTGACGGAAGATCTTCGGCTAGCACGCCAAATCTTGTGCCAGGAGCACAAGGATTATACAGATCCGTACCCACCTCGGAATACTCGGGATTCACTCGGATTCCAAAACTTATTTGCGAATTCTGTCGACGAGCCCTTTCATGATAACGCTCATATTGTGTAAGGGAATTAAAAGTTAGATGACTGGAACACTTGGCTATCTCATCTATCTCGAAATCGTTATATGCAGGTGAGAATGTATGTGCCTTACTGCCAAACTCTTCAAGAGCCAACTTAGCCTCACACAGGGAACTTGCGGTGGTGGCATTGATATATTCTCTGAAAATCGGAAAGGTCTTCCACAACGCATAAGCCTTGAAAGCCAGAATAATCTCAACGTCTGAACGAAGAGCTACACTTCTTATTAATTGTAGATTATCTCTAAGTTTTGATTCCTCTAATATATATATTGGCTGCTTGATGCCATCAAAAGTATCCAAATTTACGCTCATACTTGATTAAAACTAATTTTTGCCACAAAGTTAGCTTTTTATTTCGGATAACATTGTAAATTCCAGATAAATTTCATACTTTTGCAAAAGGAAAGACAAATAGACAGATGAAATTAGTAATAATGACTAAATCCACATTCTTTGTGGAAGAAGACAAAATACTGACATCTCTCTTTGATGAGGGTATGGATAACTTGCACTTATACAAACCGGGATCGACACCGATGTATTGTGAGCGCTTGTTATCTTTATTACCTGAAGACTACTATCGAAAAATTACAGTTCACGATCATTTTTATTTAAGACAGGAATATAATTTAGCCGGTATACATATTGATAACCCTTCTGATTCCATACCGGATTCTTATAAGGGGAAAATCAGCCGAACCTGTACTCAGATAGAACAAATAAAGGATTTAAAGAAAAAATCCAACTATATATTTCTTAAAAACATTTTCGATTGTATAGAATTCAAGGATGAGAAGTCGAACTTTAATATGAACCAACTTGAAGAAGCCGCTAAAAACGGACTTATCGACAAGAAGGTTTATGCGCTTGGTGGTATGAGCATTGATAACATCAAATTAGCTAAAGATTTAGGGTTCGGAGGTGTTGTAATCTGTGGTGACCTATGGAACAGATTTGACATTCATCATGAATCAGATTTCAAAGAGTTGATAGCTCACTTCGAAAAATTGAGAAAAGCAGTAGGATAAAAGGATATACTATTATATTAAATATAAACGCTAAGTAAAATGAGTGATAACAACTCTTTTTTGGTATTCTCAGGAACTAACACGAGATACCTTGCAGAAAAAATCTGCGCAAGTTTAGGATGCCCATTAGGTAATTTGGTAGTAACTAAATTCTCTGATGGCGAATTCGCTGTATCATATGAAGAATCTATTCGCGGACGCGATGTCTTCTTGGTACAGAGTACATTCCCTAATTCAGACAACCTCATGGAGCTCTTACTTATGATTGATGCTGCAAAACGTGCTTCTGCACGAAACATCATCGCTGTAATCCCTTACTTCGGTTGGGCACGACAGGATCGTAAGGATAAGCCAAGAGTTAGTATTGGTGCAAAACTTGTTGCCGATCTTCTAAGTGTAGCTGGTATCGACCGCGTGATTACTATGGATTTACATGCTGATCAGATTCAGGGATTCTTCAATGTTCCTGTAGATCATCTTTATGCATCTGGTGTAATCTTACCTTATCTTCAGTCTCTTCACCTCAAAGATCTAGTAATTGCATCTCCTGATGTCGGCGGTAGTAAGCGTGCTAACACTTATGCAAAATATCTGGGTTGCCCATTGGTATTATGCAATAAGACTCGTGCTCGTGCAAATGTTGTAGCTAGTATGCAGATTATTGGTGATGTAAAAGGTAAGAATGTCGTTATCATCGATGATATGGTTGACACAGCTGGTACTATCACAAAAGCTGCCAATATCATGAAAGAAGCTGGTGCTTTAAGCGTCCGTGCATGTGCTTCTCACTGCGTTATGAGTGGTCCTGCTTCTGAACGTGTTCAGGAGTCTGACCTTGAGGAGATTGTTTTCACAGATTCTATTCCTTATACACAACGTTGTTCTAAGGTTAAACAATTGAGCGTTGCTGATATGTTCGCTGAAACTATCAAACGCGTTGTCAACAATGAGAGTATCTCTTCTCAATATATCGTATAATAAATTCATATATAACAAAAAAAAGACCGGCATCATTAATGTCGGTCTTTTTTTTATCTGAATTTAATATTCCTAATCTATCATGAATAGCTCCTTTTCTCGTCATCATTAGCATCCCTGCATTTCCTTAGTGAATAAGGCGAACTCTACGGTAATGATAGTTTTCTTGTTCATTATTCTTTGTTCCTATTTAATATACTTTTCGACCTCTTCTGCCAATGTCGGATGTCCTTTCTTGATATATTGATAGACATCGTTGCGTGTTTTCACCTCGCCTTTAGTACGTTTGCTGATACGCTTAACAAAACTATCATCGAAAAGTTTTGGCTCCATGTGAGGAGTGGAGAACTCACTGACAGGACGAAAGAATACAATGCCGTCGATGCGGTCGCCCATTGTTTCTGCTTCATAATAAGGACTCCCGTTCGTCTTACTCAACATCTGCTCTGTATAGATGAAATGGAAGAAGTCCGAGACTTTAATGCTTGCAAATGGACTGCCAACGATGTCGAAAGCAACAGGATGGTCGCCATTCAAACGGAATGCATCATCTGCCAACCCATCGCTACAACGTTCCCAACGGAATTCATCAGTTACAGGAATATAGCCATTACTGCCCATCAGCCCACCCCAGAGTTTAATAGAGAAAAACCTGTTAGGATAGAGAACAGAAAGAATCTTCCCAGCCGTTGCCTGTACATGATACATTCCAGACTTCGCATTATAGGCACAATGGAACTGACGCTGTGTATGTGAAGATCCTGCATAGTAAAGTACCTTCTTGTTCTGGCCAACGTATCCCGCAATTTTGTTGGCTGTTGACTGGTCGCGGCTCAGCGTGTATTCGTATTTGTCACCATCCAAAAATTGCAACATATAAGGTGGGTCAAGTAAGAGCAGACGGGAGAACTTGCCTTGCGCTCTGTTGTAATGCCACAAGGCCTTGATGTCCTCCATTGCTTCCTTGTACGGCCAGCCGTATGTGTCAGGTGCATCACGGAGAATCTGCAGTGCCAAGTCCTCACGAAAGGTTTTCGACATCATTAGCGTGTCGGCCTCTTTCTGGTCAATGCTATTACCGCTTTCCCAAGCCAGCGCGTCAATGTGAAACGTTGTATCGTTTGCAGCATGGTTGAGGTAATCAGCCAAGAATAGCATGTGATCTTTTATCCAATGGTCCTCGCCCAATGCTACCACATTATAATCCTTTATCTTCTGAGTAATATAATCGAATGGTCTCACCGACTGCTTTTGGATAAAGGACAGATATGAATTTATTGTCTGTGCCCAGCCCATAATAGCGACGAGAGCGAGCAGTGTGATGATGATAGTTTTCCTATTCATCTTGATAGTGGTTTTATAGTCTGTTCTTTTCTGCATTAACAGCGCCCGTGCCCTTGTACTTGTACTCGCTTCGGGTAGCGTTGAAATTATACATCAGCAACATCACTTTTCTACCGGTTAATGCGCAATTCGTTGATATAAGAGCATTTACATATATGCTGACTTATATGAGACATATTTGTTTTACCAAATATGTCTCATACTATTTTTAGTCTAACCACTTCACGTAGCAGAAATCCTGACGATGTGGAAGATTCTTGTTCTTAGGATACATACGGACACATGTACGGAATGATCCTGCCTTATCTGGTTCTACTTCTGTTTCAAAGGTATAATTGTTACCTTCATGACCTATAACCTTAAACTGATGGACACTATAGATTTCATGATCAGAAGGATCGCTTGCAGGTTTCAACGTTACCAATTCCAAGCCGACTGCATCATCAAGACCTTGCTCATCAATAACATACTTGACTGTGTATTTTACTCCAGTCTCTCCACCTGTTTCTAGTACTTGTGTATCCTTATCTACTACGTGGATAGAATCCCATCGCTCTGCAACGGTCTCTTTCCAAAGAGCGATATCCTTAGCCAAACGATTGTCATTTGCAGAAAGTTCTTTGAAACGCTTAGCTTCCTTGATATAGAACTTATCGTAATAATCATCCAACAGACGCTTCATCGTATAATGTGGAGCAATAGTTGCAATAGAATTCTTCACTACCTTTATCCAATCAGGGCTATATGATTTATCACCCTTGTTATAATACATTGGAATGATGTCATTCTCCAATAAATTATAGATAGTAGCGGCATCAAGTGCATCTTGGTAACCTTGATTCTCGTAGGTACGCTTCTGTGGTAATGCCCATCCAGCACCTTCACGATAACCTTCTACCCACCATCCATCAAGAACTGACAGGTTAACAACTCCGTTCATCTCGGCTTTCTCACCTGATGTACCAGATGCCTCAAGAGGACGGGTTGGGGTGTTCATCCAAATATCTACACCTGATACTAGACGACGTGCCAACTGCATATCATAATCTTCCAGGAAGATAATCTTTCCAAGGAACTCTGGACGCTGACTGATCTCATAAATTCTCTTTATCAGTCCTTGTCCGGCACCATCTGCAGGATGAGCTTTACCAGAGAAGAAGAACAGAACTGGACGCTCTGGATTATTAACGATCTTATTGAGACGGTCTAGATCTGTAAATAGAAGATGGGCACGCTTATAAGTGGCAAAACGGCGACAGAATCCTATCATCAATGCATTAGGATTGATACGCTCTAACAAAGTCATTACGCGAGCTGGATCTCCTTGATTACGCAACCATGTCTGTGTAAACTTCTCACGAATATAGTCTACCAATTTCTTCTTAAGTGTCAAGCGGGTATTCCAAATCTCATCGTCAGAAACGTTGTATATCGCATGCCAGATCTTTTCATTACTTTGATCGTGCATAAAGTTCTTGTCGAAATACTTATCATAAAGCTTACGCCACTCTGTTGCTGTCCATGTTGGGAAATGTACTCCATTGGTAACATAACCTACATGATTCTCCTCTGGGAAATATCCATTCCATATAGGAGCAAACATTTTCTGAGAAACCCAACCATGCAATTTACTTACACCATTTACTTCTTGGCAAGTGTTACATGCAAAGGTTGACATACAGAACCTTTCTCCATGATCATCAGGATTCTGACGACCCATACCAATAAACTCGTCCCATGAGATGCCTAGTTTGGCTGGATAACCACCCATATATTTTCCAAAGAGTGCTTCATCAAAATAATCATGACCAGCAGGAACTGGGGTGTGGACAGTGTAAAGAGAAGAAGCACGAACCAATTCTAATGCTTGATTAAATGTAAGTCCACCATCTACATAGTCACAAAGACGCTGCAAATTACACAATGCTGCATGTCCCTCATTACAATGATAAATGTCTTTTTTGATTCCAAGTTTCTTTAAGGCAAGTATACCACCAATACCTAACAGGATTTCTTGCTTTAAGCGGTTTTCCCAATCACCACCATAGAGAGCATGAGTAATAGGCTTATCGAATTCTGAGTTCATCTCGTTGTCTGTATCCAACAAATACAACTTAATTCGACCGACATTTACCTGCCATACATAGGCGTGAACTTGATAATTTATATATGGTACATCTACGACAACAGGATTTCCTTTCTCATCTACAACTCGTTCTATAGGCAATGAATTAAAATTCTGTGCTTCGTAATTTGCTATCTGCTGACCATCCATACTCAAAGATTGAGTGAAATAGCCATAACGATACAAGAAACCTACTGCACACATGTCTACATTACTATCTGAAGCCTCCTTCAAATAGTCTCCTGCTAACATTCCTAAACCTCCTGAATATATCTTCAATACTTGGTTTAATCCATATTCCATAGAGAAATATGCAACAGAAGGACGCTCTGCATTAGGTTTTTCATCCATATATTGACGAAACAACTTATAGACTTCATTAACAGTCTTCATCATTGCCTTATCCTTCACAATTTCCTCCTTACGATCGTAACTGAGACGCTCTAGAAGCAGAACTGGATTGTGTCCCACTTCTTCATAAAGTTTCTCGTCAAGACTTTTAAACATGTTACGAGCTTCGTAATTCCAAGCCCACCACATATTATGAGCTAGTTCGTCAAGGCACTTCAACTGCTCTGGAAGACGTGATTTAACGGTCAACTCCTTCCAAAGAGGAGCATTGGCATAATCAGCTTTAATTTTCATAATTCAAATAGTTTATATATATTCTAATCAATTTTCGTTTCTCTTCTCTGAAGCACGCAAAGCATAGTCATAGGCTTTCTCATAGTGCTTGATAAAATTCTCCCATAATGCTTTCTCTGATAAAGTTTCAGCATTACTACGACACTGATTAATTTCATCAGCATTCATATTGGAATATTTTATAACTGTATCTTTGATAACATCTGCTACCTCTGAATAATTATAATCTGTACGATGGATAACTTTCACTCCATCCTCTATCTCACTATAACCTCCTTTCACAGAATTAGCCCATAAGCCAAAACCTGCTAAATCTGTAGTAATACAAGGTACCTTAAAGGCTATCGCTTCTAAGGGTGTATATCCCCAAGGCTCATAGTATGAAGGATAAATACATAAGTCATTACCCAACACCACGTCATAATATGTCATATTCACAATACCATCATCACCTGTAAGATAGCATGGTAAAAATATGAGTTTTACAACATCATCTGTGGCATTATGGAAATCTAGATATTTCAACATGCCAAGAACATTGTCTTGACTCATATTATTCAACCAATGAGTAATTTCAGGAACCTCAAGTGGAGTTGTGATTTTTTTATTTGAATTTAATCTATCTATTAAATCCTGACGAGGTGAACCTACCCAACCTGGAACTTCTATAAAAGCAAGTATCTTCTTACCCAAATCTTTAGAACGTTTCAAACGATTCATAGATTCGATAAAAACATCAACTCCTTTATTACGAAATTCATAACGTCCACTTGTTGATATAATCAAGGTGTTCTCATCAGAAAACTCTTGTCCTATCAAAGCATTCGCAATCGCAAAACAACGTTTACGAGCACTTTCTCTATGCTTTGTAAAAGAATCGCCCTTAGGAACAAAATTATTTTCAAAACCATTTGGTAAGACATAGTCTACAGATTTATCCAATAATTCCTTACATTCGTTGGCTGTAATATCACTAACCGTGGTAAAGCAATCTACATGAAATGCTGTTTGTTTTTCAATAGAATGCTTACTCTCCATATTCAACTCCCGCGCCATTTGATCTCCATTATAGGCGAATAGATAATCATATAAAGGCTTATTGTTTCCAGCAATACTTCGTCCAATACAAGTTGCATGAGTTGTAAATATGGACGCAATAGATGGAACCATTTTTTGTAAGAATAGAGCAGCAAAACCTGTTTGCCACTCATTGGCATGAAATATTACTTTTTTACCATTAAGATGATAGAAATCATAAAAACTCTCTACAACCTTGGCTGTAGCATAAGCAAACATTGCACTATCATCATAATCACCATAAGCATGTAAACTATCTACTTGGAAATCCTCCCATAGACGACCGTATATTTCATTCTTTTTATTAAAAAAGGACTTGTAACCAACAATAAAAGCTAAAGGTCTTCCTGGAATATCCCATCTTCCTACCTTTAACTCTAATCCTTGTTCACGTGTCTTCGTAACCCAATCAGAAAAGAGACTACTATCTTCTATAAAATATGGACAAGTCTCATTCTCCCAACAATTAGGCCCTAGAAAGATAATATGATCTTTCAATTTATCGTGTAGAGTTTTTGCTTTGGTAGAAAGTACTGTATAAATACCTCCTACTTTATTGCAAACCTCCCAACTTGTTTCAAATATATAGTCTGGAAAATACATAGTTCTCCCTCCCTAATCAAACATGTAACCAGCGCAAAGGTAACATAAAATTACTAAAAATGCAACTTTGAAGACAACATTTTTCAAAAAACAGAATATTTCTTGATGCAAATAGTTTATATTTGCACAAAAAACATAATACAAAGAAATATGAGAAAAAACATAATTATAATGGGCCTGTTATTTATGGCTCTAAAAGGCTTTGCACAAGCAGATAGTACAACTTTCAAAGGACATTTGTACAACAATGAATATGAAGTTTATATAGATATGAACTTCTATAAAAATGACATTCTAGTACCACATCAAGAAATATTCGGCAAGATAGCAGGCTTCTTTGGTGATATACACGATGGTAGGAAATGGTTATTTACATCAGCAAAAATAGTTAATAAAAGGAATGCTCAAATAGAAATCATCAACGATTATGGAAGTGAAGATCTAGAGGCAACTTTGACATGTAATCCAGATGGTACATACACTTTAACTCAAGAAAAAGGAAGTACCATAAAAATTGCAAGAAATCGTAAATGGATAAAAATGCCTAAGACTTTGGTATTCAAAAAGACAAGATAATTCTTTAATAGAATATAAGCATTCCCAATCCCAGCGAATAGAGTTCCATAATTCGCGAATTTGGAAGCATCCGACCCGGTGCACGGAAATTCTCAAAATATGAGCTACATATATAGGCCTGTCAGAAAGAAAAACTGGCAGGCTTTTATCATGAAGAAGCCTGAGCATGACTTTTCTCCTCTATAGCCCAGCAATATCCCGAGTTATATGAAACGAAAAAAGCCCCGAATACTTTCGTAATCGAGGCTTGATTTAAAAGGAGGCGGTTACCTACTCTCCCG